>NZ_QGDQ01000005.1 GCF_003149145.1 Quadrisphaera granulorum
TTTGAGCGGACCGATCCATCCTCCGGAGTTCCATCCTCGACCCGCAACCCGAGGTCACGCAGCGTCACCGCAGACGCGCTAGTGGCAAAGGCTCATTGAGCGCCCCGCGGAGATCAGGGGCAGGCCTGTGCGGCGGTCGGTGCTGATGCTCACGGGGCCGGGGGCGCCGAGTGCACTGCGCAGCAGCTGGATCACCGCTTCGCTCAGCGTCGTCCCCGCGTCCCGTGCCACTGCTCTTGCTGCGCGGTGGACGTCGTCCGGCAGATCGATCGTCGTCCTCATGGGTCGAAGGTATGTCGGTGCGCAGTGGTGTCCAGGCGGACCCGAGGGGACGGCGCGCAGCATGATGGGGGCGTGATGGCGCGATGATCGACGAAGCCCTCCTCGACGACCCGGCCGGCCTCGAGGCCGGTGACCCGCTCGGTGTGCTCCGCGCACTGGCTGGCGCCGGTGCTCAGGTGCGCCGCGCGACCGACCACGCCCTCGAATCGGGCATTGCCAAGCTCGACCCGTCCGACCGGCCTCGCGCGGTGCTCGTCGCTGCCCGTGGCGGCTCGGAGGTCGTGGCCGACGCGGTGACGGCGCTCGCCGGGGCAGCCTCGCCGGTGCCGATCATCTCCCGCACCGGCGACGTGCTGCCCGGATGGGTCGGCCCGCTGGACATGGTCGTGTCGGTGTCTCTGTCCGGCTCCCAGAGCCCGGCGATCCCCGTCGTTGCCGAAGCAGGACGACGAGGGGCGCGCGTGCTCACTGTCTCCCGCGAGGGCTCCGCCCTGGCCCGCGTGAGCCAGCAGGTGCGTGGCCTGCACGTGGAGACCCCGTCGCCGGGGCGTGACGCCGTCGCAGTCCCCACCACCCGCACCGCGCTGTGGTCGTTGCTGACGCCGGTGCTGCTGGCCTTCGACCGGCTCGGGCTGCTCAGCGCGGGCCCGTCCGAGCTGACAGCGCTCGCTGACGCTCTCGACGAGGAGGCCCGCGAGAACCGCCCCTCCTCCGACACCTTCGTCAACCCCGCCAAGACCCTCGCGGTCGAGCTCGACGGCTCCGTGCCCGTGGTGCTCGGCGACGGTCCCGTCTCTGCCGTGGCCGCGCGCCGCGCCGCCACCGTGCTGGCTCGCTCAGCGCGCGTGCCGGCCCTCGCCGGGACGCTCCCGGACGACGCCGGCGACGTCGTCGCCACCTTCGGCGGTCCGTTCGCGACCACCCCGGACGACGTGTTTGCAGACCCGTTCCTCGACGGACCCGGCGGGCCCAAGCTGCGGCTCATGCTGCTGCGCGAGCACGAGGCCCCGGCCAGCTCCGCCGTCGTCAGCATTGCCGAGCGCGCCGGGGTGCGCGTCTCGCAGGTGTCCGTGGACGGCGAGACGCCGCTGCAGCGGTTGGGGCTGCTCATCGCCAGGACCGACTTTGCCGCCACCTACCTGGCGCTGGGGTCGGGCACCGACCCGGGTTCCAGCCCGCACGTCGCTGACCTGCGCGACTCCCTGCGCTGATCCTGGATCCAGCGTCTCACCGGTGATGCCGTGAGGGCGTGGAGAAGGTGACGTGCTCGACCGCGTCGCTCGCGGCGCCAGCATGACGATCACCCGCGACGGCGCGGAGGTCGCTGAGCTGCGTCCGCTGCGCAAGCGTGCCGTGCCCGCCGCCGAGCTCGTCGCTGCATGGCGCCTCCTGCCGTCGGTGGACGCCGACGAGCTGCGGCGTGACCTCGACGCTGTCGTCGACCCGTCGTGGTGACCTCGCCGCGGGGACTGCTGGACACCTCCGCGGTAGTCGACCTCGGCAAGCTGTCTGCGGAAGTGCTGCCTGACGAGTCGCTGATCAGCACGATCACGCTCGCCGAACTGTCCGTGGGTCCGCTCGTTGCCCGCACTGACCGGGAGCGCGAGGCCAGGCTGGCCCACGTTCAGCTCGCTGAGTCGATGTTCGACGCGGTGCCCTTCGACGCGGCGGCAGCTAGGGCGTTCGGTCGAGTCGCCGGTTCATTGCGGCGCAGCGGTCGCAAGGTGTCCGCACGTAGCTTCGATGCGCTCATTGCCGCCGTCGCGTTGGCGAATGACGTCCCGGTGTACACCGCACATCCGGACGACTTCCGAGGAATCGATGGTCTCGAGGTCCACGCCGTCGAGGTTGACTAGGCGATTCCGGGCGTCAGTAGCGGAACAGTGCCACCTGGGCGCGCAGCGCCGTCGCCATCGCCGCAAGGCCCTCGATGGAGCTGCTCGCCGCAGACACCGACGTGCTCGTGGTGTCCGCCGCAGAGGTGACCCCGCCGATGGTGGCCGCGATCTGCTGCGCGCCGTCCGCGGCCTCGCCCACCGAGCGGGACATCTCCTGCGTCGTCGCCGACTGTTCCTCCACCGCCGAGGCGATGGTGGTCTGGAAGGTGGAGATCTGCGAGATGACGTCGGTGATCTGAGAGATCGCGGTGGCCGCGCCGGCGGAGTCGGTCTGGATGGTCTCCACACGCCGGGCGATGTCCTCGGTGGCGCGGGCGGTCTCGCGGGCCAGGTCCTTGACCTCCCCGGCGACCACCGCGAAGCCCTTGCCGAGCTCCCCGGCACGAGCCGCTTCGATGGTGGCGTTCAACGCCAGCAGGTTGGTCTGCTCGGCGATGGAGGTGATGACCTTGACGACGTCCCCAATCTCCCGGCTGGACGCCGCCAGCTGGGTCACCGTGCCAGAGGCAGCCTCGGCGGCGCTGACCGCGTCGGAGGCCACCCGCGTCGCCTCCGACGTGGAGCGAGCGATCTCGCGGATCGCCGAGCCCATCTCGTCGGCGCCTGCGGCGACGGTCTGCACGCTCGCGGAGACCTCGTGGGCGGTACGGGCAACCTGACCCGACTGAGTGCTCGTCTGCCCGGCGGCGTCGGTGATGCGCGACGTGCTCGAGGCCAGTTCCGAGGAGGCTGCGGCGACCTGGTCGGCCGAACTCACGACAGACGCCATGACACCCCGCAGCGACTCCAGGGCGGAGGCCAGCGAGCGCGACACGTCGCCGAGCTCGTCACGGTCGTGCACTCGAGGCACCACGGTGAGGTCACCGGCGGCGAGCGCGTCGGTGGCGGTGCGCACGGACGCGAGCGCCCGCACCATGCGTCGCACCACGAGCAGCGCGATGGCCCCCGCGACGAGGATGCCCGCGACCAGTGCCGCCCACAGCGTCCGCTCCGCGGCCATGGCATCGGCGGAGCCGGCACCGGCGATGGTGCCGGCGACGTCACGGTTGTGGTCGGCCTCCGCCTGGATGTCGTCCATGACGGCGTCGACGGCGGCCTGGAGCGGACCGGTGATCACTGCTGACGCGGCACCGGGTTGGCCGTTCGTGGCAGCGGGCACCAGCTGCTGGGTGGCCACGACGTAGTAGGTGCCCAGGTCCTTGGACAGCTTCGTATAGGCAGCCGGGCTCGAGGCGTACGTCTCGAACCCCTTCAGCTGCCCGTCGATCTTGTCCTTCCGCTCGGCGAGCTCCGTGACCAGATCGGCGCGAGCGGCCGCGTCCAGGGAGTCATACGAGGCGTAGCGGGCGCGGTCGCCCTGGTAGGAGCGCTGCAGGTCGTTGAGCTTGCTCATCGGCACCACGGCCTCGGCGTACAGATGCTGCTCGCCCTCGGCCAAGGAGTGCAGCTTTGCGACGGCGAGCACCGTCAGGCCCGTGCTCACCACACCCAGCAGCGCCAGGGAGGTGCCCATCTTGACCGTGAGGGACCTGTCGGTGAAGAAGCGGAGGGCGGAGGGCATCGGTGCTCCTGCTCTGCGGCTGCTGCTCTGCTGCCTGTCGGCTCTCTGCTGAACCGTCCCGTCGTCATCGGCCACCAGCGCCCCGGCTTGAGCGTGAGCGCCGTCCCTGAGGAGAGGGACGACCTGCGCTCGCCTGTCCCGGCTCTCGTGTTCGGGATCGGCCGTCCGGGTGGGCGCGGTTACGATGGGTGTGCTCGGCGTCGGTGCTGACCGAGGCCCAGAGGGGCTGCGCCGGCAGGTCATCGACGGATGCTGCCCCCTTTGCGGCGCTGCAGCGTCCGTTCCTCGCCTACCCTCTGGAGACCCCCTGATGGCAGTGCAGCACCGCGTCCGCGACCTCTCCCTGGCAGAGTCCGGCCGCCACCAGATCCGCCTCGCCGAGCACGAGATGCCGGGCCTCATGGCCCTCCGCGAGCGCTACACCGCGTCTCAGCCGCTGGCCGGCGCCCGGATCGCCGGCTCCATCCACATGACCGTCCAGACGGCCGTCCTCATCGAGACCCTCGTGGCGCTCGGCGCCGAGGTCCGCTGGGCCAGCTGCAACATCTTCTCGACGCAGGACGAGGCCGCGGCCGCCGTCGTCGTCGGTGTCGAGGGAACGCCGGCCGACCCGAAGGGCGTGCCGGTGTTCGCTTGGAAGGGCGAGACCCTCGAGGAGTACTGGGACTGCACCGACGCGATCTTCCAGTGGGAGGGTCACGACGGCCCCAACATGATCCTCGACGACGGCGGCGACGCCACCCTGCTCGTCCACAAGGGTGTCGAGTTCGAGGCGGCTGGCGCGGTGCCGCAGCCCACCGAGGACGACAACGAGGAGTACCGCATCATCCTCGAGGTGCTGCGCCGCTCCCTGGCTGCTGACGGCTCGCGCTTCACGCGCATGGCGCCCGGCATCCGCGGCGTCACCGAGGAGACCACCACCGGCGTGCACCGCCTCTACGAGATGCAGCGCGCCGGCACGCTGCTCTTCCCGGCGATGAACGTCAACGACGCCGTCACCAAGAGCAAGTTCGACAACACCTACGGCTGCCGTCACTCGCTCATCGACGGCATCAACCGCGCCACCGACGTGCTCATCGGCGGCAAGACCGCTGTCGTCTGCGGCTATGGCGACGTCGGCAAGGGCTCCGCGGAGGCGCTGCGCGGGCAGGGGGCCCGCGTGCTCGTCACCGAGGTTGACCCGATCTGCGCGCTGCAGGCCGCCATGGACGGCTACCAGGTGGTGCGCCTGGAGGACGTCCTCGCCGACGCCCACATCGTCATCACGACGACGGGCTGCAAGGACGTGGTGACCGCCGAGCACCTCGCGGGGCTGCGTGACAAGGCGATCGTCGGGAATATCGGCCACTTCGACAACGAGATCGACATGGCTGGCCTCGCACGCATCCCGGGCGTGAAGCGCACCGAGATCAAGCCGCAGGTGCACGAGTGGACCTTCCCCGACGGCCACTCGATCATCATCCTGTCCGAGGGTCGTCTGCTGAACCTCGGCAACGCGACCGGGCACCCGTCGTTCGTCATGTCGAACTCGTTCTCGGACCAGACGATCGCCCAGATCGAGCTGTTCACCAAGCCCGAGGAGTACCCGACGGCCGTGCACCTGCTGCCCAAGCACCTGGACGAGGAGGTCGCACGTCTGCACCTCGACGCTCTTGGCGCGAAGCTCACCGAGCTGACGAAGTCGCAGGCCGAGTACCTCGGCGTCGACGTGGCCGGCCCGTACAAGCCGGACCACTACAAGTACTGAGCCGCTGATCAGCCGCTGGCCGGCTGACGCGCTCCCGGCGGGCCGTCCCCTCACCTCGAGGGGGCGGCCCGTCGTCGTCCCCGCCCCCTCTCTTCCCGCACTTTCCGCGGAAAGTGCGGGAAGAGAGGGGGACGACGACGGCGGAGGTGGGTCCTGCCGAGGGGGTCTCTCAGAGGCCGGTGAGACGGCGCGCCTGGTCGTGCAGGGCGTCCCGGCGGGCGCGCTCGCGCAGCGCACGGGCCGTGTCGCGGTCGCGCCGTTCCGCGAGCACCGCAGCCAGCAGCCGCTCGGGCGGTGTGCCGGGCGGCGGCGGGGGAGCGACCAGCGCGGAGACCTCCGCCGCGAGCGCCCCCAGCACCCGCTCCCGCGAGGACGGGTGCAGGCTCTCGGCGCGCGACAGGGCGGTGCGCGCCGCCACCGCGAGGCGCCCCGGCAGCATGCCGACGTCTGCGCTGCGCGCCCAGGCCGCCAGCTCGGGCGCCTGCGGCAGCGGTGTCGGTCGGGGGCGCGCGACCCTGTCGCGCACCACCACGGTGCCAGCGAGGTGGTCACCGACGCGCTTGCCGCGAGGGGACGCCAGCGACGCGATCGCGGCCACCGACCCGCCCGCGATCCACAGCTCGCCCACCCCCGCCAGCGCGCGCACCAGCGCCTGGCGGGCTCGGATGGGGCCGCCGTCGTCACGGACCACGCGCAACCCTGCGGCGGCCTTGCCGGGGGAGCGGCCGCGGCTGAGGGTCTCCCACGTCAGTGGCAGGACGACGAGCACGAGCACCGAGAGGGCCACGGCGGTGGCGGCCAGGGTCGCCTCGTCGGCGCCGTCGGTCGCGACCGTCACGACGATGATCCCGCCGACGAACGCTGCCAGTTGGATGGCGACGTCGAGCGCGAGTGCGAGCACCCGCGAGAGCAGACCGGCGGTGCGGACCTCCAGCTCCACCGCTTCGCCCGTGACGAGCGCCGGGGGCAGCGCGAGCAGGTCGTCGTCGTGCTCCGCCACGTGAGGCCCCTCCCGAGTGCGATCCCACCGGCAGTCTGACGGGTCGCCGGCACGGCACACTGGGCGGGTGGACGCCGAGGCCTTCGCGGCCGTGCACTCCGACGAGTGGGACGAGCTGGAGCAGCTGCTGCGGCGCCGGCACCTGACCGGTGCCCAGGCCGACCGGTTGGTGCTGCTGTACCAGCGCGCTGCGACGCACCTGTCGCAGGTGCGGTCCTCCGGTGCCGACCCCGCCGTCGTCGCGCACCTGTCCCGCCTCGTGGCCCGCGCCCGCACCCGCCTCGCGGGGGCGCGCGAGCCCGCCTGGCGCGACCTGGCCCGCTTCGTCACGACGTCCTTCCCCGCCGCGCTGTGGCGGGTGCGCTGGTGGACGGCGGGCGCGGCGGCCTTCACGGTGCTCGTGGGCACCGCGACGGCGGTGTGGATCGTGCGCGACCCCGCCGTCCTCGCGTCCCTCGGCACCGACGAGCAGCTGCGCCAGTACGTCGAGTCCGACTTCGCCGGGTACTACTCGGCTGACCCGGCGGCGGCGTTCTCGGCGCGCGTATGGACCAACAACGCGTGGATCGCGGCGCAGTGCGTGATCTTCGGTGTCAGTGGCATCTGGGTGCCGATCGTGCTGTTCCAGAACGCCGTGGGCATCGGCCAGGCCGCCGGCCTCATGATCAGCTACGGGCAGGGGCCGCTGTTCTTCGGGCTGATCATCCCGCACGGCCTGCTGGAGCTGACCTCGGTGTTCGTGGCCGCCGGCGCGGGGCTGAAGCTGTTCTGGGCGCTGGTCGACCCCGGCCCCCGGCCCCGGTCACAAGCACTCGCCGAGGAGGGCCGCGCCCTCGTGACGGTGGCGCTGGGCTTGGTGGTGGTGCTGGCGCTGTCGGGCCTCGTCGAGGGCTTCGTCACACCCAGCGGTCTGCCGACGTGGGCGCGCATCGGCATTGGCGCTCTCGCGCTGGCGGCCTTCCTCGTCTACGGCGGGGTGCTCGGGCGCCGCGCCACCCGTCGCGGTGAGACCGGCGACATCCGCGAGGAGCAGCGCGAAGCCGTGCAGCCCATCGCCGGCTGAGCTACTCCGCGGACCGGCTCACAGGCGTCCGGCGGCCTTGAGCGAGAGATACGCATCGGTGAGCGCAGGCGGTAGCCGTTCGGGGTCGGCGTCGACCACCACTGCGCCGGTGCGCCGTACGAGCGCCGTCAGCGCCGCGCGCTCCAGGCGGGTCCGCTCCGCGGCGGCCGCCGTGTACGCGTCGGTGGCGCTGACACCGGAAACGCCACGCTCGGCGGCCATCGCATCCAGCGCCGGGTCGGCCACCGACGCCACCACCACGGTGTGCAGCTCCGTGAGCGTGGCGAGCACCGGCAGCAGCCCCGCCTCCGCGGCGGGCTCCAGCGGCGTGAGCAGCACGAGCAGCCCGCGGTGCGGCATCCGTCGTCGCACCTGGGCGACCAGCGCCGGCCAGTCCGACTCCACCAGCGCCGGCTCCAGCGGCGCCATGGCCTGCACGAGCGCCGGCATGAGCGCCGGCGGCCGCTGCCCGGACACGGAGGCGCGCACCACCCTGTCGGCGGCGAGTAGGTCCACCCGGTCACCCGCCGTCGCCGCGACCGCCGCCAGCAGCAGCGCCGCGTCCATGGCGGCGTCCAGCCGCGGGGCGTCACCGATGCGCGCCGCCGCCGTCCGGGAGGTGTCGAGCACCACGAGCACCCGCCGGTCGCGCTCGGGCCGCCACGTCCGCACCACCAGCGAGCCGCGGCGCGCGGTGGCGCGCCAGTCGAGCGAGCGGGCGTCGTCGCCGTCCACCCACTCCCGCAGGCTGTCGAACTCCGTGCCCTGTCCGCGCACCTGCACGCTGGCCGATCCGTCCAGCTGCCGCAGCCGCTCCAGCGCCGCGGGCAGGTGCCGCCGCGAGGTGAACGGCGGCAGCACCCGCACCCGCCCCGGCGCGGGCAGCGTCCGCTGCCGCCCCGCGATCCCCAGCGGCCCGAGCGACCTCACCACCACGGACGCCACCTCACGGTCTCCGCGACGTCGCGGCTCCAGCTCGGTCACCAGCTGGCGCCGCTCCCCGGGGGGCACGTCGAGCCGGTGCCTGCCTCGATCGGGGACGACGACGCCCGCCGACGGCCCCCACGCGTCACGCAGCGCTCCGCGCACCCGGCGCCCTCCGGTGCTCTCCACCACGAGCGGCACGGCGGTCCGCTCCCCGAGGCGCACCGAGCCAGGTTCCTCGCGCCGCACGGTCAGCGACCGCGGCGAGCCCGCCAGCAGCAGGTCGAGCACGGTGAGCAGGACGACGACAGCGGCCCAGCCCAGCACGCCCGCCCAGCGCAGCCAGCCGCCCGCACCGTCCGGGGCAGCGGCCGGATCCACCAGGGCGGGCACGAGCGCCGCCGGCAGCACACCCAGCGCCACCAGCAGCACCCACCGGCCGGTCAGCACCACGGCAGGGCCCTCACCGCGCCGATCACCGGGGGACCGGGACGCCGGCCAGCACGCTCTCGAGCACCGCGTCGACGCTGGCGCCGTCCAGCTCGGCCTCCGGGCGCAGCTGCACGCGGTGGCGCAGCACGGGCAGGCTGAACGCCTTGACGTCGTCCGGCACCACGTAGTCGCGACCCGTGAGCCACGCCCAGGCACGCGCGGCGGCCAGCAGCGCGGTGGCCCCGCGGGGCGAGGCACCCAGGCGCAGCGACGGCGCCGTGCGGGTGGCCCGGGCCACGTCGACGACGTACTCCACCACCTCGCGAGCCACATGCACCCGCGCGACGGCCGCACGCGCCGCGGCCAGGTCGTCGGGACCGGCGACGGCCCGCACGCCCGCGGCGGCCAGGTCGCGCGGGTCGAACCCCGCGGCGTGCCGGGCCAGCACCTCCACCTCGGTGTCGCGCGGCGGCAATGGCACCACGAGCTTCAGCAGGAACCTGTCGAGCTGCGCCTCCGGCAGCGGGTAGGTGCCCTCCTGCTCGACGGGGTTCTGCGTGGCGGCCACGAGGAACGGCTCCGGCAGCCGGTGCGCGACGCCGTCGACGGTGACCTGACGCTCCTCCATCGCCTCCAGCAGCGACGCCTGTGTCTTCGGCGGCGTGCGGTTGATCTCGTCAGCCAGCAGCAGCTGAGTGAACACCGGCCCGGGGCGGAAGGTGAACTCCCCGGCGCGCGCGTCGAAGACGAGGGACCCGGTGACGTCACCGGGCATGAGGTCGGGCGTGAACTGCACGCGCTTGCTGTTCATCGACAGCGACGCCGACAGCGCCCTGACCAGCAGGGTCTTGGCAGTGCCGGGCACGCCCTCCAGGAGCACGTGGCCGCCGCACAGCAGGGCGACGACGACGCCGGTCACCACGCCCTCCTGGCCCACGACGGCCTTGCCGACCTCGGCGCGGACGGCGGCGAGCGCCGCTCGGGCGCGCTCGTCCGAGCCCTGGGGCGTCTGCTCGGCGGGGGAGTCGGTCACGGGTGGGCCTCCAGTGTCTGCTGGCTGGTCTGCTGGCTCAACGGCGGGCTCGCTGCCGGGCGGAGCGGTGCGCCGCGGTGGTCGCCGAGTGCGGCGTCGAGGTCGTCGAGGGCGCGCAGCAGCGTGGCCAGCTGCGCGTCGTCAGTGGGTGGGGGACCGGCCAGCAGTCGCTCCACGGCGGGGGCGGTCCAGCGGTCGGCGGTGGCGTGCGATCCGCTGGCGCGCAGGGCGTGGGCCGTTCCCGCGGCAAGCACCGACGCCTCCGTGCCCGGCGGGAGCCCCAGGCGCTGCTGCAGACGCCAGCGGAGGCCGGCGCGCAGGGCATCGCCGGCGGCGGCCGGGTCGCGGGAGGCGCGGTACAGGGCGGCGCGTCCGCGGGCGGTCTCCACCGAGCGCACCACCACGGGCAGCGGCTCGACGACGAGCGCCCCGAACCGCCGCGCCCGCCACACCACCGCGGCCACGGCGACGAGGCCGAGCTGTATCGCTAGGGGCACCACCCACCCGGGCAGCAGCTGCGCGGGGGAGGGCGCGGTGTCCGGTGCCGCGTCGAGGTAGGAGGCCATCAGCCACACCACGCGGGGCTGGGAGCCGGCCGCGCGCAACCCGAGGGCGGCGTCGCCTTCGACGTCGAGCAGTTCGTTGGAGACCAGCGCCGGCTGTGCGAGCACCCGCACGGGCACTCCGCTCGGCGACTCGCCGACGCCGTAGAGGCCGCCGAAGCACACCGCCCCGCCAGCTGTACCAGAGCCAGAGCCAGAGCCAGAGCCAGAGCCAGAGCCAGAGCCAGAGCCAGAGCCGGAGGCGGCCAGCGGTTCAGCGCCGGGGTCGTAGGCGGCGGCGCCGCTGATGTCGTCCGGGCTGGCGACGGTGCCCGCCGCGGCCGCCGCGGCGTCGTCACAGCGGGCGGGCACCGGCTCGTCGCCAGAGGGGGAGGCGTCCTCGGACGCGGCAGACCGCACCCGCGCGCTCGTCGTCGTCGTCGCCGCCGTCGTCGTGATGGTGGTGGTGCTCGTGGTCGCGGTGGCGTTCCCGCTGCCGTCGTCGTCCACCTTCAGCCCGGCGCCGGTGGCCTCCAGCGCCTCGGGCGAAGCCCCCAGCAGCACGACGGCTCCCGCGCGTCCGACGAGGTCGGACAGCAGCGTCGGGTCCAGCAGCTGCGGGTCGGTGACCACGAGCGTCGCCCGTCCGCCGGACCCGCTGTTGGAGCCGCTGCCGGAGTCGAGTGCGTCGGCGGCCCGCGCGGCGGTGGTGACGCGCTCCACCGGCACGCCGTCCTCTGTGAGCAGCGCCGCCAGCGCGCGGGCTCCGTCCGGCGCGGGGTTGTCGGGATCGAGCGCGCGTCCGCTGGAGCGGGTGCCGAACAGGCCCGCCACCACGGGCACCCCGACGAGCAGCACGACGAGCACGGCGACGAGCAACCGCCGGCGGGCGGTGGACATCTCGGGGGCGGTCATGCTGACGGCAGGGGTCACGGGGCGGTCGTCGCGGCGTCACGGGGCGCCGGGCGGGTCGAGGTCGCGGTGGCGTCGAGGGAGGCGATCGTGGCGGCGTCCTCGCGGTCCGCCCGCCGCCCTCCGTAGAGCACCCCGTCGAACAGGACGGCGGCTCCGGTGAGCCGGTCCGCCAGTCCCGGGAGCGACCGCCCGGCTTCCCGGGCCGCTTCGGCGGCGGTCAGGCCGGGGGCGGCGCCCACGAGGTCTCGCTCCTGCAGGGCGCGCACGAGCGCCCGGAAGCCGATGACGACGGCGTCGTCCCACCGCTCCTCCTGGGCGGCGCGCTGCGCGTCGCGGCGCAGGGAGGCCGCATCGACGGGGCCGGTGAGACCGGCTCCGTCGTCGGAGGTGGCGCGACGGGCGGCTGCGCCGGTGCGGCGCACGAGCAGGGCCACGACCACGACGACGGCCAGCACGAGCAGCGCCACCACGACCGCCTGCAGCACCCCGCCGCCGGAGGGCCCCTGGATGCGGGAGAGGGCGTCGAGGAGGGCATCCCACGCGCGCTGGAGCAGGCCGGGCTCGGCGTCGCGGTACACCTGCTTGGCGAGCTCGCGCTCGGCGGCGCGGCGCGCCTCGTCGGCGCTGGGCGCCAGCGGTGCCCCGGCGAGCAGCGGGATCACTGCGCCGCGGAGCGGGCGAGCTCGACGTCCAGGCCCTCCTGGCGCATCCTCTGGTCGACGTAGAGCAGCGCCGTCACCGCCGACTGCAGCGGGTAGACCACCGTGTAGACGAGCGCGCTGCCGACGCCCGTGATCGCCAGGGTGATGGGAAAGTACAGCGGGCTGCCGATCCCGACGACGGCGCCGACCACGGTGGCGATGAGGTTGAACGGCGCCAGCACGATGCTGGCGACGACGCCGATGCAGACGGCGGTGAGCAACCAGATGCCGAGGAGCCGCCAGAAACCCCGCCGCGACAGGGCCCAGGAGCGCTTGATCGCCCCGCCGACGCCCTGGCCCTCGAGCACGAGCGCGCAGGGAGCCAGCAGCAGGCGAACGGTCAGCCACAGCCCCAGCACGACGGCGCCGAGCGAACCCAGCAGTGTCAGGAGGACGCCGACGGTCGCGCCGTCGCCGTTGATCAGACTGACGGTAAGCAGCACGAGGCCTGGCGCCACCAGTGCGGCGACAGCGAGCCCCGGCACCAGGGAGAAGACCAGGGAGACGCCGACGAGGGACCAGAAGCGCTCGCGCACGCGGCGCCACAGCTCACCGCCGGGGGTGCGGCGTCCCAGCACGGCTGTGCTCACCGAGACGGTGACCAGGCCGCTGAGGGCGGCCGTGGCCACAAGCGACAGCACCACGCTGAGCAGCAGGCCACCGAGAAATCCCGGAAGCGAGGAGCCGAAGGAGTCGAGCACCTGGTCCGTGGGCGCCGTGGGGTCCGCCAAGGAGGAGAACAGCTCTCCCGCTGTCAGCCCCTGCACCACCGACTGCACGAGCACGATGGTGACGACGACGGCGGCCGAGCCGCCCAGCAGCGGCTTCGGGTTCGACCTCACCGCGCGGAAGGCGCCGTCCCACAGCTCACCGAGCGACAGCGGACGCAGCGGGATGATCCCCGGTCGTGGAGCCGGAGCCGCCCACGAGCCACCGCCGGGCACCGGCGCGGGCTGTCCCCAACCGCTGACGGGCTGCTGGGGCGCCGACGGCAGTGGCGGCGGAGGCGGCGGGGGCTGCTGACCCCCGGCACCGGGCGCCGTCCAGCCGGGGGACTCACTCATGCGTCCCATCGTGGCATCCCGCTGACGCCGTCCGGGTGCGGTGACGCCGCAGCCACCCGGGTGCACGCGGGGTGGTCGGGCAGACTGGTGGGGTGAAGGGACGCGTCCTCGTCGTGGACGACGACACCGCGCTCGCGGAGATGATCGGCATCGTGCTCGGGGCCGAGGGGCTGGAGGTCTCGTTCTGCGCCACCGGCGGCGGCGCCGTCGCGGCGTTCCGGGAGTCCCGACCCGACCTCGTGCTGCTCGACCTCATGCTCCCAGGCATCGACGGCATCGAAGTGTGCCGGCGCATCCGCGCGGAGTCGGGAGTGCCGATCGTCATGCTCACGGCGCGCACGGACAGCCTCGACGTCGTGGCGGGGCTGGAGTCCGGTGCTGACGACTACGTCGCCAAGCCGTTCAAGCCGAAGGAGCTCGTGGCGCGGGTGCGCGCCCGGCTGCGCCGCAACGACACCCCCGAGCAGGAGGTGCTGCGGATCGGTCCGGTGACCATCGACGTCGCCGGGCACGCCGTGCACCGCGGCGAGGAGCCGGTCAACCTCACCCCGCTGGAGTTCGACCTCCTGCTCGCGCTCGCGCGGCGCCCCTGGCAGGTGTTCAGCCGCGAGACGCTGCTGGAGCAGGTCTGGGGCTACCGGCACGCCGCCGACACCCGCCTGGTCAACGTCCACGTGCAGCGGCTTCGCTCCAAGGTCGAGGCAGACCCCGAGCACCCCGAGGTGGTGCTCACCGTGCGCGGCGTCGGCTACAAGGCCGGCCCGCCCTGACGGGGCTCCAGGTGCTTCCCCCCGCTGAGCCGACGCGGCGGTGGCCGTCCCGGCTGACCACTCGGCTGAGGGTCCGTCTGGCGAGGCTGACGTCGGGGCCGGGCCCGCGTCAGCGGTGGCGCCGCTCGCTGCAGCTGCGGGTGGTCGCCACCACCACGTTGCTGTCGCTGCTGGCGGTCGCGGTCGCGGGGGCCTACCTCGCCGGCCGCATCAGCGACCAGCTCTTCGACAGCCGCCGCGACCAGGCGCTGACCGAGGCCCGTCGGGGCGCGCTCGACGCGCAGACCCGCTTCGACCAGTTCACGGCTTCCAACACCTACGAGGTGCAGCTGCAGGCGCAGACACTGCTGGGCCAGCTGGAGGGCGTCGGCCTCGACCGAGACCGCACGGTGCTGCTGCTGCAACTGCCGCGCACGGATCCGAGCGTGTCGATCGGCACGGCGCTGTCCAGCGCGACCGACGGGCCGTCCACCGTGCCCGACGCCCTCAGGGCGGCGGTCCGCAGGAACGGGACGACGCAGCAGTACCAGTCGATCAGCGTCATCGACGCCGAAGGCCGCGTGCGGCCCTGGCTCGCTGTCGGCTCGCTCGTCAAGGTGCCCATCTCGGGCGACTACGAGCTGTACTTCCTCTTCGACCTCTCGCGCGAGCAAGCAACCCTCGACGCGGTGCAGCGCACCCTGCTCGTCGGGGCGTTCGTCCTGGTCATGCTCGTCGGGGGGGTCACCGCCGCCGTCGTCCACCAGGTGGTGCAGCCGGTGCGCGCCGCGGCTGCGGTCGCTTCGCGGATGGGGGATGGGCACCTGGGCGACCGGATGGAGGTCAAGGGCGAGGACGACCTCGCCCGCCTCGCGGCGTCCTTCAACGCGATGGCGGCGAGCCTGGAGCAGCAGATCACCGAGCTGGAGCAGCTCGGCACGCTGCAACAGCGCTTCGTCTCCGACGTCTCTCACGAGCTGCGGACGCCGCTCACCACCATCCGCATGGCGGGGGAGGTGATCCACGATGCCCGCGAGGACTTCCCCCCGGCGGTGTCGCGCTCCGCGGAGCTGCTGTACACCCAGCTGGACCGGTTCGAGGACCTGCTGGCCGACCTCCTGGAGATCAGCAGGTACGACGCCGGTGCTGCCGCGCTCGACGCGGAGCGCGTCGACGTCGCCCTGCTCGTGCGCCGCGTCGTCGAGGCCGCAGCGCCCCTGGCGGAGCGGCGCGGCAGCGACCTGGTCGTCAGGGTGCACCCCGCCCTGACCGCTGACGACGACGGCGCGGGCGGGTGCACGGCCGAGGTCGACCGTCGCCGCGTCGAGAGGATCCTCCGCAACCTCGTCGTCAACGCCATCGAGCACGGCGAGGGGCAACCCGTGGAGATCGACGTCGCCGTCGACGCCGTCGCCGTCGCCGTCCGGGTGCGTGACCACGGCGTCGGGCTGAGCCCTACAGACGCCGCCCGCGTCTTCGACAGGTTCTGGCGAGCCGACCTGGCCCGTGCGCGCACCACCGGCGGTACGGGGTTGGGACTGGCGATCTCCCGCGAGGACGCGCTGCTGCACGGTGGGCGGTTGGAGGTCTCCGGGCGCCCCGGCCAGGGGGCGACCTTCCTCCTGACGCTGCCCCGCGACCGCGAGGCCCAGCTGGGTGCCGGATCACCGCTCGCCCTGCGGCCCCTGCTGCAGATCACCGCGGTGAACGGTGTTTGAGGTGAACGGTGTTTGAGGTGAACGGTGCCTGAGGGTCCGCGGGCCGCGGGTCCCCGCCGCCGGGTCGTCCTCGTGGCACTCGCAGGTGGGCTGGGAGCGGCGCTCTCCGGGTGCGCGCGCATCCCGACCTCGGGGCCCGTCCGCAGCGGCGGTGTGGTCGAGCCGGACGAGGAACCGGGATACCGCGTCGACCCGGTGGGGCCAGTCCCCGGCGCGACCCCCGAGGACGTGGTGCGCGGATTCCTCCTCGCGGGGGTGGGGGTCGACGACGAGTTCGGGGCCGCCCGTGCCTTCCTCAGCGACCCACGCCGGGCCAGCTGGCGTCCCACGGCGCTCACGGTCGTCCACCCTGCGGGGGCCCTGCAGGTGGTTCAGCAGGGTCAGCCGTCGGCGCAGCCCGGCGAGCAGGAGGAGCAGGTGACCGTGGCGGTCGGGACGCCGGTCACCGCCGAGGTGGACGACACCGGCCGTTACCGCCCCGCCGCCGTCGGACAGCGCCGCGACGTCGTCATGACCCTGGTCAGGGAGCAGGGGCAGTGGCGCATCGACGACGCTCCCGACCTGCTCATGCTCGACGAGTCCCGCTTCTCGCGTGTCTTCACGGAGCGGTCGGTGATGTTCGTCGCCCGCGCTGCCGACGTGCTCGTGCCCGACCCGCGCTGGCTCCTCGACCGCCCCGCCACCGCCACCGCGCTGGTGGAGCAGGTGCTCGACGGGCCGCCCGAGTGGCTCGCGCGTGCGGTGGTCAGCGGGGCCCCCACCGGCACCGCGCTGCCGGACAACAGCGTCAGCGTCAGCCGCGGCGTCGCGACCGTCGACCTGCCCAGCAGCCTGCAGCGGCAACGGTCGGCGCTGCTGCGCCAGCTCCAGCAGCAGACCAGCGCCACGCTGCTGGCCGCCGGGCTGGGGATCACCCAGGTCGACCTCACCCTCGACGGCGGTGAGCTGACGGACGTCGCGCCCCAGTCCCTCCCGGCCGTCGCGGACGACGAGATGCCCGTCGTCGTCTCGCAGGACAGGGTGTGCCGCCTCGTCGGAGCGCAGCTCATGCCCCTCGAGGGCCTGCCCGTGGTGCCCGGGGCCAGTTCGCCCGCGGTACGGGGCGACGTCGTCGTCGTCCTCGTCGGGGGGCGTACCGCTCTGCAACGCCTCGAGCCGGCACCCCTCGACGGGCAGGTGGCCCAGCAGCCCGCCGCCGTGCCGCTGGGGGCCGACCTCACCCCGCCGTCGATCGATCCCCTGGGATGGGTCTGGACCACTCCCGCCGCCTCGGGAGGCACCGTGCTGGCCGTCTCCGCCGCCGGGGCGCCCACCGAGGTGAGCGCCCCGTGGCTCGCCGGGCGGCGGGTGATCGCGATGCGCGCCGCGCCCGACGGGGCCCGGATGCTCGTGACGTCCACGGGCCAGGGGGGACAGCCCGACGCCGTCCGTGTCGACGTCGCGGGCATCGCCCGCGCCGGAGACGGGACCCCCGTGGCGCTCTCCGCCGACACCGCCCCGCCCACGCCCTGGCTCGTCGGCGTCGCGGGCGCCGTCTGGGTCGGGCCGACGAGCGTGGCGGTGCTCGGCACCGTCGCAGCGGACAGCGCCCAGGCCGCCAGCGCCAGCCAGACGGCCGGCGAGGCCGTCAGCGGTGCCGTTCCTACGGTGTGGCTCCTCGAGGGAGGGCGCGCGACTTACCTCGGTGGGCCGCCCGCCGAGGCCGGCGCCGCGACCATCGCCGGCGGTGCGGGACGTCAGTCCATCGTGGTCGGCGGCGCTAACGGGAGCATCTGGCCGCGGGAGGGCTCGCGGTGGCTGGAGCTGATTCTGCAGGCACCGGCCTTCGACCCCGCCTACCCCAGCTGATGGCCAGCTGATGGCCACGTCCCCGCGGCCGGTCCAGCACACCATCCACAGCTCCATCCACAACTCGATCCACAGACCTGTGGGCCACCGCGGTGACGTTGCCCGCCGTCCACAGGCGCAGGACGACGGCGCCCGTCGCGTGCGCCCGCGGGCACGCTGCCGGACATGCGCTGCGTGGGCCCCCTCGAGCCATCCGGGCGGCCGCGCCGCCCACCAGGACCCCTGAGAGCCCTCGCCGGAGCGGTGTGGCCAGTGGCCTGCGGCGGCTGCGGTGCCCTCGACGAGGTGCTCTGCCGCACCTGCGCCACCGCCGTCCGAGGTGGCGGCCTGCCTGCGGCGCTCGCGGGCACCACGGTTCGGGGCGCGCCGCCCACCTGGGCGGCCACCGCCTACGAGGGGGCGGTGCAGCGGGCGGTGGTGGCGTGGAAGGACCGCGACCGGACCGACCTGAGCCGCTGGCTGGGGCCCGCTCTCGCCTCCTCCGTGCTGGCGGCGCTGGAGCAGACCGAGCACCTCGTGCCGGAGCTGCTGGCTCCCGCGTCGTCCCTGTCGCGGGAGGCGAGCGGGCCCGGGCGTCCGGCATCGGTACTGCTGGTACCGGTGCCCTCGCGGCGCGCCGCCGTGGCGCGGCGCGGCCGGGACGCTGTCGCCGATCTCGCCGCGGCTGCCGCACGGGGGCTTCGGCTCCAGGGACTCCCGGTGGTCGCCGCACCGGTGCTGCGCCCGGCGCGGCGTGTGCGTGACCAGTCGGGCCTGGACGCCTCGGGCCGGGCCGGAAACCTCCGGCGCGCCCTCGAGGTCGGCCCTGCCGGCCCGCGCCTGGAGGGGCGAGTCGTCGTCCTCGTCGACGACGTTGTCACCACCGGCGCCACCCTCGCCGAGGCCGCCCGCGTGCTGCGCGAGCACGCCTGCCCGGCGGTCGCCGCGGCCGTCGTGGCGGCCGCGCAACGGCGTGGCGGCGGCGTTGCGAGTGACGAAGGGGACCCGGGTCTGGTCATGGGTGGAGGCGCCGACTAACGTCGATCCATGGCAGCCCGATCGCCCTCCACGCCGGTGTGGAGACGAGCGCTGGGTGCCCCCGCCGAGATCGTGAGGGGGTGGTCGCCGTCGTCCTGAGCGCCGTGCCGAGCGCCTGATGCGTTCGCGCCAGCGCGGCGTGAGCACCGCCGGTGCCCCGACGTTCGCCGCGCACCCCTGCGAGGGGTGCCGCGCCCGGGGTTCCGCCATCCGTCCCCCTGCAGCATCGGAGGAGAGACATCGTGGAGATCGTGGTCACCGCTCGGCACACGGAGGTGCCCGGACGGTTCCGCCGTCACCTGGACGAGAAGCTGGCGAAGGTCGAGCAGCTCGCACCCAAGGTGCAGCGCATCGAGGTCGCCGTCAGCCACGAGGCGAACAAGCGGCAGTCGGAACGATGCGAGCGCATCGAACTGACGCTGCGAGGGCCCGGGCCGGTCGTCCGGGCCGAGGCGTGCGCCTCCGACGCCTACGCGGCGCTCGACATGGCCACCACGAAGCTCATGGAACGCCTCCGACGAGCCAGCGACCGCAAGAAGGTCCACAAGCAGGCGCACGGGGGTAACCACGCACGGGGGAGCGCCGAGCCCGCGCTGCCCGTGCCCGAGGCCGTGCTCGCTCCCCTGACCGCCGCTGCCCCCGCAGCCCCGGTGGTCACCGAGGAGCCGCCACCGACCCCGGACGACCACGTGCACCGCGGCGACGCACAGCAGGTCGGGGACGGCGAGTGGGTGCTGGGGGAGTCGCCCGTCGTCATCCGCGACAAGGTGCACCCGGCCACGCCGATGACGCTCGAGGCCGCCCTGGAGCAGATGGAGCTGGTCGGGCACGACTTCTACCTGTTCGTCGACGCCGACACCGGCCGCCCGAGCGTCGTCTACCGGCGCCGCGGGTGGAGCTACGGCGTCCTGCGTCTGGCCGGCGAGGGGGAAGCGGCTGACGACGGCACGGTCTCGGACGCCCAGCAGGACGGCACGTCCGCCGAGCGCCGTGAGCCCGTGGGGGCCGGCAGTCGTTGAGCCGTTGAGCTGTTGAGTCTCAGCCACCGGCAGGCCCGGCGAGGGCGCACGCCCCCGCCGGGCCTGCTGGCTGCCGGTCGTGCCTGCGGCGCCCGCGCCTCGTACGCCCGGATCCGACGGGTTTCGGCTAGTTCTGCCCCGGATGTCGGCGAGTCGTTCAGGTGGTGCGGCTGCGGCTGGCACGATGCTGGGGGCAGTGCGCCGTGCTGGGGGGTGCGGTGGCGGCCTGAAGGTCGGTGACCCCGGCGGTGGGCGTGTCGACGGTAGCGGTCGGTCGTGAGCGGGGGACGACGGGTGACGGGGTCGGGCAAGGACGTTGACAGTGGCGGCGGCAGGACGGGAGAGGTTGTCGACGTCCGCTCCGCCTATGTGCCGGGTGACACGATCCGGGTCCTCATGGCAGACGACCACGCCCTGTACCGACGCGGCCTGGAGATGGTCCTCGACATCGAGGACGACATCGACATCGTGGGGGAAGCCGGTGACGGCATGGAGGCCATCACCAAGGCCCGCGCGCTGCTGCCCGACATCGTGCTCATGGACCTGCGCATGCCGCGCCGGTCGGGCACGGAGGCGTGCACGGCCATCAAGGCCGTAGCCCCCACCACCAAGATCATCATGTTGACGGTGAGTGACGAAGAGGCCGACCTGTTCGAGGCGGTTCGCGCCGGTGCCAACGGGTACCTGCTCAAGGACGTCCCCGGTGAGGACATCGCCGACGGCCTGCGTGCCGTCATGGGTGGGCAGTCCCTCATCAGTCCCTCGATGGCGGGTGCCCTGCTGTCGGAGTTCGCCGCGCTGTCGCGCGCCAGCGAGGCTCGCCCGTCGCTTCCGGTGCCGCGCCTGACCGACCGCGAGGTGCAGGTGCTCGGTCTTGTCGCGCGCGGCATGGGCAACCGTGAGATCGCCACTGAGCTCTTCATCAGCGAGAACACCGTCAAGAACCACGTGCGCAACATCCTCGAGAAGCTGCAGTTGCACTCGCGGGTCGAAGCTGCCCTGTATGCGGTCAATCAGCGGATGATCTAAGTCGCCTGACCGCCACCGGTCTGGAGCCGCAGTCTGACGAGGCAGCGGCTCGGTCAGCGCCGCCTGTCGGTGGTGGCTGACAGGCTGCGCGGATGGCGGTCGAGACACCCGTGCACCTCCTCCCTGCCCCCGCGGAGCGATGGACGGCGGCCCAGGCGCGTCGCACCGCGATCGCCGCGCAGGGGCTTGCGGCGCCGCGCCCGGTGTCCGTGCTCACTGTGCGCCACCTACAGCGCGTGGTCGACGCCGTCGGACTGCTCCAGATCGACAGCATCCAGGTGCTCGCCCGCAGTCACACGTTGCCGCTGTTCAGCAGGCTCGGCCCGTACGACGTCGACCTCTTGCGCCGTGCCGCCGAGCAGCGACCCCGCCGCCTCGTGGAGTACTGGGCGCACGAGGCGAGTTTCGTGCCCCCGGCCACGCACCGTCTGCTGCGGTGGCGGATGGCGCGAGCAGCCTCCGACGCCTGGGGGAGTGTGCGGAGCGTCGTCGTCGAGCACCCTGGGATCGTCGACGCGGTGCGCGCCGAGGTGGCCGCGGCCGGCCCCATGACGGCGCGGGAACTCGAGGTGGCCCTCGCTCACGACGCGCCGCGTGCCCGCGACCACTGGGGCTGGAACTGGAGCGCCGTGAAGCGCGCTTGCGAACATCTCTTCTTCACCGGTGAGTTGACCGCTGCCGGGCGGACGACGGCGTTCGAGCGCCGTTACGACCTTACCGAGCGCGTGCTCCCGCCCGAGGTGGCGTCAGCGCCGGACCCCGACGAGGCGGATGCCGTGCGCGGGCTCGTCGAGATCTCCGCACGGGCGCTCGGCGTGGCCGACGAGCCGGCGCTGCGCGACTACTTCCGCCTCAAACCGGAGCCCAGCCGCCGTGCGATCGCGGAGCTCGTGGAGGGCGGGTCGCTGGTACCGGTCACCGTCCAGGGCTGGAACCGCCCCGCGTACCGCTGGATCGACGCGCCGCGGCCGCGTCGTGTTGCGGCGCGGGCGCTGCTCTCGCCGTTCGACTCCCTCGTCTTCTTCAGGCCGCGCACCGAGGAGCTGTTCGGGGTGCGGTTGCGGCTGGAGGTTTACACGCCCGCCGCGCAGCGCGTGCACGGCTACTACGTGCTGCCCTTCCTCCTGGGTGACTCGCTGGTCGCCCGCGTCGACCTCAAGGCCGACCGTGCCCGCGGGGTCCTCGTGGTGCTGGCGGCGCACCGCGAGCCGTGGGCGCCGCCGGAGACGGCGGCGGAACTCGCTGCCGAGCTCTCGTCGATGGCGGCCTGGTTGGGTCTGGACGACGTCGAGGTCATGCCGCGCGGTGACCTCGCCGACGACCTCGCCCGCACTGTGGGCGCCACGGCGGGGTAGTTGTCACGCTCCGCGAGGCTCCGATCGCGCTCCTGAGCTGCTGAAACGACTCCGACCGGACTGTCAGTGGTGCCCTCTAGCTTGTGGAACATGAGTTCGAGTGCGCCGCCGGAGTGGGCCGTCGGTGATCCCGACGACGAGCCCGCCCCCTGGCGCGCGCCCGGTTCCCGGGGCGATGCTTTCGATCTCGAGGACGACCTCGGCGACGACGAGCGCGCCCAGGAGTTCAACGGTGACGCGGCTCGTGGCTCTGGCGTGTCGGGGTCGCGATCGACGGCGTGGTGGTCTGAGCAGCTGGCCGATGACCCGCTTCGCGGGGTGGTCGCCGAGCGGCGTCGCATGCGCCCGGTGGTGGAGGCCGCGCTGGCGGGAGTTCCCGAGCCGGGCCAGTTGGCGGACCTGGATGGCCTGTTGGCCGCGGTGGGCCTGTCCCAGGCCCGCGCCGCCGATCTCGCTGACGCCGACGACCTCCTCAGTGACATCGACGACGGCGAGTTCCGCGCCGGCGCTGTTGGGGTGGCGCCGGTGCTGGACCTCAGTGGACGGGAGTGGGCGGAGGTCACCACCGCCCTGCAGCGCACCCAGAGTTTCGTGTTCGCGGCGACCCTGACCGCAATCGGTCATCTGGACCGGGTGAAGCTGGCCGAGCGTCCCGGCCGTGCCCTCGCCAAGGATTCTCACCGTCCGGCGGCTGATGAGTTGGCGGCAGCGTTGCGGACCTCGGTGCGCTCGGCGTCACGCCTGGTCGGGTGGGCTCGTCAGCATGCCCAGATGCCGCGGGCGGCGCAGGCACTGGAGTGCGGAGCGATCACCGTGGAGCAGTGGCAGGTGGTGGCAGCGGCGGTAGCCAAGCTGCCGGGGGCTGCTGCACGGACGGCGGTGGAAGAGGCCGGCGTGCGCGCGGCGGTGACGATGTCGCGGGCGCGGTTGGCGGCGCAGGTGGAGCAGGCAGCGTTGGCTGCTGACCCCGGGTACGCGGCGCGGTCGATGGCAGCCGGGATCGAGCAGCGTGATGTGGTGCTGTCGCGGTCGTCCAAGGCGGGGTGTACCCGGCTGGTGGCCGACCTGGAGACCGGGGACGCCCAGCGGGTGTGGCAGCTGCTGCAGCAGATCGCGGTGGCAGCCAAGGACGGTCCGCCCGCTGAGGAGACCGACCCTGATGGCGGGTCGGTGGAGCGTGACCCGCGGGGGCTGGCGGCGTTTCGCGCCGATGCCTTGGTCTCGATCCTGCTGGGTGACTTCACCCCGACGCCCTCGCAGTGGGCTGAGGCGTTGGCACAGGCAGGGCTGAGCGCGACTTCCGCGCCCACGCCGCCTGCCTCGGCTTCGACCGAGGAGGCGGGTTCCTCCGGTGGGTGTGCTCACTGCGTGCGCTGCGGCCCGTCCGAGGCCGCCACGGCATCGCCCGAACCCAGTGAGCCGAGCAGCGAGTCGGCTCCCGAGCCCGACTCCGACCTGAGCGACGACACCGACGACAGTGAACAGGGTGAGCCGGTGGCGGGTCTGCAGCCGGACACTCGCGCACCGGTGCGTATCCCCACGCCGGAGCAGCGAGCTCGTCTGTCCGAGATCCACATCGTGGTCCTCGCTGACGACCTCATCGATGACGAAAGCGACCCCGAAGACGGACCGGATGACCCAGAGGACGGGCCGAGCGGCTGGCCCGGGGGTAACGATCTCGGCGACGGCGACGGCGACGGCGACGGCGACGGCGACGGCGACGGACCTGACGGCGACGGACCTGACGGATGGCCCGTCGAAGCCGACGACTGGCCCGACGACCTAGGCGCACCAGATGCCTGGCTCGACGCCGACACCGGCAGCCCCGCCCCTGAGTCCAGCAGCCAGGCCCGCGACCAGCGCGACAGCGATCCCGACGGGTCGTCGGGCTCGTCAGCGACCCCACCACCGGCCTCCCGGCCGGGCTCATCGCCACCCTCGCCGGCGGCGAGGGCGACGAGACCACCCGGTGGCCGAGAACGACCCCGCCCCACAACGACACACCCCGCCACCGACCAGCCGGGCCCGTCCCCGGCCCACCGAAGCGACCCCACCCCGTGGCGCCGCGACGCTACCGGGACACCCCGACCTGCCCCGAACCCGAACCCGAACGACTCCACGACAGCCAGTCGCAGCACCGCAAAGACCGACAGCGGCAGCGCTAGCCCTTCGATGGAAACGCGAGGATCGGCTCGGCTGAAAGCTGCCCGCGCCGCTCGCCGTGCCCGCCGGCCCCTTGCAGGATTCGGACCGTTCGGGTACATCCCCGGCGCCGGACGCCTCTCACCGGAGATCACCCGCGCGGCGATCCGCGCTGCCCGCTGGCGACGCCTGGTCGCCGACCCGGCCAGCGGGGTGCTGCTGCACCGCTCCCGCTGGACCCTGCCCGCCCCCAACCGCACAGACCAGACCGACCGCGCAGGCCACCCGGCCAACGCCGTCAGCACCGCCGACCAGCTCGACCTGCTGCTCGCCCAGCCGGCAGCCCCAGATCTGCACGACCCCCGCACCCGGGTGGAGGTTGCCTACCGGCCCTCCACCCTGTTGGCCGCGTTCGTGCGCTCCCGCGACGCGACCTGCATCTCCCCGGTCTGCCACCACCCCGCACGCGCCGGCGCCACCCAGTTGGACCACACCATCGCCTACGGACCGCACACCCCCACCCGGCTACGCGGAGGGCTCACCGAAGCCGGCAACCTCGGCAGCATCTGCGTGCCCTGGCACCAAGCCAAGACCCACGGAGACTGGACCCTGGAACAGCCCAGTCCGGGCACCTTCGTGTGGACCTCAACGACCGGCCTCGTCTACCACCGCCGAGCAACACCCGTGCTGCCGGATCTTGTCCGCGGGTTCGACTGACGCGAGCCGCCCCCTTGCTGTGCCGGGCCGCGATCCTGCGTGTCAGGGCAGGTAGGCGTCTCGCACGACGACCTGGCGGGGGGTGGCGGCGTCCGGCGACAGCCCGGCTGCATCGAGGGCTTCGGTGACGACGGAGACAGCGTCAGCGTCAGCTTCATCCTCCGTGTGCGCCTCGAGCAGGAGCACCACCTCCAGGGAGCGGCTGTCGTCCGCAGCCACCACCGCAGCCTCGCGGGACGCGCTGTCCACCATCGCGGGCAGCCGGTTCCACGGCAGCTTCTCCGCTACGGCGTCAGCTGCGCCCTGGACGCCCCCGGTGGCTCCATCGGCGGGAGCCTGCAACTCGACGACGACGTGAACACGTCGCAGCGACGGGTCGCCGGGGGCCGGAGTGGGCGTAGGTCCGCTGGTCGGCACGGTCACCGAGCCAGTGTGGAGCTCTCCCGCCCGCCTCACCTCCGGAAATTTCGCCGGGGGCACCCCGCACGAGTCCTCGTCCTATGCCTCGCCGACGAGCAAGTCGTAGCGAACGAAGTCGTCGACGGTGCCGTCGCGCAGCTTCTCGGCTCCCCGGTCGACGCCGACCTCCTGGAAACCCACCCTCATGGCGAGCCGCCGGCTCGGCTCGTTCCGGCTGGCGATCCGCATCACCAGCCGCTCCATGCCCAGCCCACCGGACTCCACGGGCGCGAAGGCGTGCGCGACGACGAGGCGGACCGCGGCGGTGGTGACGCCCCGCCCGCGTGCGTCGGGGTGGCACCAGTAGCCGATCTCCCCGGCGCGGACACCCCCTCCGAGCGGGAAGAGCCCTACCTCCGCGACGAGCGGTGCGGGGTCGGGGCGCTCGCCGTCGTCGTCCCCGGAGATCTGGGGCTGATCGGACCGCACGGCCCAGAACACCCCGGCCCCCCGGGCCTGCTCCTCCTCGCGACCGGCCACCCAGCTCGCGGCGTCGAGCACCGTGTAGGGGTTCGGGAGCGACGGCAGCCACGCCTGGGTCGAGGCGGCGGCGCACGCCTCGGCCACCCGCTGCACGTCACCGGCGCGGTGCGGCCCCAGCCTGACGCCGCCTCCGGCGAGCTCGACGGGAACAAGCCAGCGGCTCTCGCGCTGCAGGGGGGAGTCCCAGCGCCAGGTGCCGATCCAGGCGTCGCGGAGGTCTCCCCGGACGGGCACCAGCGTTCGGACCGTTCCGTCGACGTCGCTGCCGCAGGCCCACGCGAGCCGTCGCGCCGGCCACGCCCCCGCTTCGACGCACCAGTGCACGGTCTGCAGTCCCAGCTCCACGAACGCCCAGGTCAGCACAAGCCTGACGGCGCTCGCCGTCGTCCCGCGCCCGCGCGCCTCGGGAAGCGCTGCGGCCGTCAGCCACCCGCCGCCCTCGCCGTCCTCGGCGAGCACCACCACCCCGGCGAACACCCCTGCCCTCTCGATGGCGAGGCGGTGCACGGGCCCGGACGGTCGATGCCCCGGCACTCCCAACCCGGATGTCAGCCCGGATGTCAGCCCGGATGTCAGCCCGGATGTCAGCCCGGACGGCAGGTCGGGCAGCCACCGTTGGACGTCGCGGTCGTCCAAGAGCTCCTGCACCAAAGCAGCGTCGGCGGGCCCGATCGGCCGAACCAGCACTTCGCGATCACCCAGCCGCAGGGTCGCGGGTGCCGGGTCCTCGCGATCGTTCCCGGTCACCGCCGCACAGTGGTGCCTGTGGCCCTCCGAGGCAAGTGGGCCTGAGCGGTCCGGCCCGCGCCTACGATGGCAAGGGCCTTTCGAGTGGCCTTTCGAGCTGTTCTGCGAGTGTGAGCAAGAAGAATCGGGGAGGGACCGTGCCTGGTCTGCTGGAGAAGGTGCTGCGCGCCGGCGAGGGTCGCACGCTGCGCCGCCTGCAGGGGCTCGTGAAGCAGGTGAACGCCCTCGAGGACGATTTCACCCCCCTGTCCGACGCCGAGCTGGCAGAGGAGACGGACAGGTTCCGCTCTCGCTACGCGGACGGCGAGACCCTCGACGACCTGCTGCCGGAGGCGTTCGCGGTGGTCCGCGAGGGCGCCCGCCGGGTGCTGGGGCAGCGCCCGTACGACGTGCAGCTCATGGGCGGCGCCGCCCTGCACCAGGGGAACATCGCCGAGATGAAGACCGGTGAGGGCAAGACCCTGACCGGCGTCTTCGCCGCCTACCTCAACGCGATCCCCGGTAAGGGCACGCACGTCATCACCGTCAACGACTTCCTCGCCAGCTACCAGAGCGACCTCATGGGCCGCGTCTACCGCCACCTGGGCCTCACCAGCGGTTGTGTCCTCGACGGGATGGCCCCGGCCGAGCGCCGCGCCCAGTACGCCTCGGACATCACCTACGGCACCAACACGCAGTTCGGCTTCGACTACCTGCGCGACAACATGGCGTGGAACTCCGGTGACCTTGTGCAGCGCGGTCACCACTTCTGCATCGTCGACGAGGTCGACTCGATCCTCATCGACGAGGCTCGTACCCCGCTGATCATCTCCGGGCCTGCCCAGGGCGACGCCTCGAAGTGGTACGGCGAGTTCGCCCGTATCGTGCGCCGGCTCCAGCGCGACATCGACTACGAGGTCGACGAGAAGAAGCGCACCGTCGGCATCCTCGAGCCGGGTATCGAGAAGGTCGAGGACCAGCTCGGCATCGACAACCTCTACGACTCGGTGAACACGCCCTACGTCGGCTACATCAACAACGCGGTGAAGGCGAAGGAGCTCTTCACGCGCGACAAGGACTACGTCGTCGTCGACGGCGAGGTCATGATCGTCGATGAGCACACCGGTCGCATCCTCGCCGGCCGCCGCTACAACGAGGGCATGCACCAGGCCATCGAGGCCAAGGAGGGTGTGGAGGTCAAGGCCGAGAACCAGACGCTCGCCACGATCACGCTGCAGAACTACTTCCGCCTCTACGACAAGCTCTCGGGGATGACCGGCACGGCCACGACGGAGGCCGCCGAGTTCCACCAGATCTACAAGCTGGGCGTGGTGCCGATCCCCACGAACAAGCCGGTCGCGCGCACCGACCAGCCCGACCTCGTCTACAAGACGGAGGTCGCGAAGTTCAACGCCGTCGTCGAGGACATCGCCGACCGTCACGCGAACGGCCAGCCGATCCTCGTGGGCACCACGAGCGTGGCCAAGAGCGAGTACCTCTCCCAGCAGCTGGTGAAGAAGGGCATCACCCACGAGGTGCTCAACGCCAAGCAGCACGCCAGGGAAGCGGCAATCATCGCGATGGCGGGCCGCGCAGGAGCTGTCACCGTGGCCACCAACATGGCGGGCCGTGGTACGGACATCATGCTCGGCGGCAACGCGGAGTTCCTGGCCGTGGCGGAGCTGTCCGAGCGCGGCCTCGACCCCGCCGAGGACGCCGAGGCGTACGACGCCGCCTGGCCCGAGGCGCTGCAGCGCGCGAAGGACGCCGTCGCCGCCGACGCCGCGAAGGTCACCGAGCTGGGCGGCCTGTACGTGCTGGGCACCGAGCGGCACGAGTCGCGCCGCATCGACAACCAGCTGCGCGGTCGCTCCGGTCGCCAGGGAGACCCGGGCGAGTCGCGGTTCTACCTGTCCATGGCCGACGACCTCATGCGCCTGTTCAACTCCGGCCTGGCCGAGTCGATGCTGACCCGCGCGGGCATCCCCGACGACGTGCCGCTGGAGTCCAAGCTGGTGAGCCGCGCCATCCAGAGCGCGCAGAGCCAGGTGGAGAGCCGCAACTTCGAGATCCGCAAGAACGTCCTCAAGTACGACGACGTCCTGAACCGTCAGCGCGAGGTCATCTACGCCGAGCGCCGCCGCGTGCTCGAGGGGGAGGACCTGCACGAGCAGGTCGGGCACTTCGTGCGCGACGTCGTCACCGGGTACGTCACCGCAGCGACCGCCAACGGCTTCGCCGAGGACTGGGACCTCGACCAGCTGTGGCTGGCTCTCAAGACGCTCTACCCGGTGTCGATCACCGTGGCCGAGGTGGAGGAGGAGGCCGGCGGCCGCTCTGCCATCACCCAGCAGATGCTGCTGGAGGAGCTCGTCTCCGACGCCGAGCAGCAGTTCCTCGAGCGCGAGCGCGCCCTGGGTGGCCCCGTCATCCGCGAGCTGGAGCGTCGCGTGGTGCTCAGCGTGCTCGACCGGAAGTGGCGCGAGCACCTCTACGAGATGGACTACCTCCAGGAGGGCATCTCGCTGCGGGCGATGGCCCAGCGCGACCCGCTGGTGGAGTACCAGCGCGAGGGCTACCAGCTCTTCCAGGCGATGCTCGAGGGCATCAAGGAGGAGTCGGTCGGGTACGTCTTCAACCTCGAGGTGCAGGTACCCACCGAACCGGTCCGCGACGACGACGCCGCTGTCGCGGGGGAGCAGGCCCCGACGCTCGTGGCCCCGGGCCTTGAGGGCGGTGGCGCCCCCCAGCAGCTGCAGTACACGGCGCCGTCCGCTGACGGCGACGTCGAGGTCACCGGTGGTCCCACCGCGGACGGCGGCAGCCGCCGCGAGCGCCGGGCCCGCAAGAAGGCCTGAGTCCAGAACCCGCCGATCATTCGCGGCGGGCTCAGCCGACCTGCAGTGCGGTGACGCGCCACCGACCGTCGAGGCCTTCGAGTCTCACGGCGGCGGCGCGCACCCGCTCGCCGTCCCAGACGACCACCGCGGCTTCGACCACACCGTCGCGGGGCGAGGTGGCGAGAACCCGGCGGACGACGGCGCGGGTGGCGCGGCGGCGGCCGCGCACGCGCTGCGCGAGCGCGGCGCGCTGCTGGAGGCCGGCGTAGACCTCGGCGGTCAGCCACCGCAGGAGCTGCGCGGCGGGCCGCGTGCCCGCGAGGACCTCGACGGCGGCGACGACGAGGCCCCCGCACAGTGGCTCCGGATCGGGCAGCGAGGTGGTCGCTGTCACCCGCGGGGCGACGGCCGGGTCGACACCCTGCGGGGCGCGTCCCTCGAGGACGAGCGGCAGCACCCCCTGAAGGGCGATGACGGGTGGGCGGCGCCGCTCGACGGGAGCGCCCAGCGCCTTGGGCTCCGAGCGCGGTGCGGGCACCACACGGATTACCGGCGGAGCTGGCGGCGCCGGTGGCGGCGAGAGGGACGGGGGAGCTGAGCGAGTCGACGCTGCGGTGCTCACGGGGCGACCAGCCGCTGACCGGGACGGAGCCGGTCGGGGTCGGACCCAATGACAGCGCGGTTGGCGGCGTACCAGCGGGGCCAGGCAGCGGCGACAGCCGCTCGCGTGCTGCCTGCGGGCAGGTGCCGTGCGGTGATCGTCCACAGGGTGTCGCCCGGCTGCACCACCACCGTTGTCGGGCCGGCCGTCGTCGTCGAAGCCCGTGTGGTCGGGGGTGCTGACAGGGGCGCGGGTGCGGGTGCGGGTGCGGTCGTGGGGGTTGGGGTGGCCGCAGGAGCGGCGGGCGTGGAGTGCGCGCTCGACGGCCAGGACAGGCTCGGGGCGGTGCTGGCCGTCGTCGTCGCCTTCGTCATCGTCGTCGCCGTCGTCCGCTCGGCTGCCATCGCGGGGGCTGCCACCCCACCGAGGACCGCGGCGCCCAGCAGACCCGCGAGCAGCCGGCGCAGGAGCAGGGGCGTCGTCGCGGCGGCAACGGCACGCAATGCCGCTCCGGCGCGGCCACCGATGCCGCAGGCGCTCGCCACCACTGCGGCCGCGGCACCGGCGCACCACACGAGCAGCACGGCGCCCAGGGCGAAGCCGGCGATGCCGGCGACGGCCGAGTCGACGTCCAGGGGCGCCTGGCCGAGGCCGCGCACGGCATCCACGGCGAGCGCCACCCCGGCGGTGCCGAGCGATCCGACGGCGACCGTCGCGAGGGCCGACCGCCAGCCGTTGGTGCTCATTGCCTTCGTTTGATGGTGTTTGCTGTCGCTAGATGGCATGTGCGGATGATGCCGTCGCCGCCGTCCGACGCTGCGATCTCGGTGGGTGGCGTGTGGACAGAGGACGCCGTCCGGATCAGCGCGCTTACCGTGGGTCCATGCGCTGGGACGCTCTGTTCGCCGACCTCGAGGCGCAGCTCGACGCCGCCGCCGACGACGTCGCCGCCATGCACGCCGAGCGGGTGCGCGCGGAGGTCGCGGGTGTTGAGCTGCGCGACCGGCTGCGCGCAGCCCCGGGCCAGCGGTTGGTGGTGCGTCTCGACGGCGGAAGCTCGGTGGAGGGTGTCCTGAGCGCCGCCGGGCCGGACTGGCTGCTCGTGCGCGAGGCGACAGGGGAGGCGCTGGTCCCGCTGGCTGCCGTGGCGTTGCTGCAAGGCCTCACGCGGTCGCTGGCAGCTCCGCCGGGGGTCGTCGAGGGCCGCCTCGGTCTGGCGTCCGCGCTGCGGGGCCTCGCCCGCGACAGGTCACCGGTGACGGTGTGGCTGCGGGGTCACCCGCCCCTGGTGCTCACCGGCACGGTCGACAGGGTGGGAGCAGACCACCTCGACCTCGCTCAGCACCCGGTGGACGAACCGCGCCGCCAGGGTGCGGTGCGCGGGGTGGTCGTCGTCCCCGTGGGGGCGCTGGGCTGCGTGCGCCGTTCGGGCTGACGGCCTGAGAGCTCAGTCGGCGAGCTCGGCCTCGAACTCGGAGTTCGAGGCGACGAGGGCGCGCGTCTCGGCGTACTTGCCCTGGATGTAGTCCTCCAGGACGGAGATCTCCACCCGCCACTGCCCGCGACCGCCGACCTTGATGGCGGGCAGCTCGCCGCTGCGCACGAGGGCGTAGGCCTGCGCGGCCGACACCTGGAGGGTCTCGGCCACGTCGGCGAGGGTCATGAAGCGCGCGGCCACGTCCGGATGCTCCCACGCGGACGGCGGATGGTCCTCGCTTGTCCACCGACGATCACCCACTGTGACCAGGTGCTGACGCCCGTGCGCGCGCCGCCCCGACCGACCCAGCTCTCCACCACCCGGACGGGGAGATCCAGCGCGCGGGGGCATCGCGTCGCCGCCACCGGCTGCGACGCTCCGTGACGCCCCGACCAATCCCGTCCCCAGGAGCCCCCCTTGGTCGCCGTCGCCGTCGTGCCCTCGTCACCCCCTGCCGCTCGCCTGCGCGCGCCGTCCTGGCGCGACCCCCGGCTGGTGATCGGCCTGCTCCTCGTGCTTGCCTCGGTGCTGGTCGGGGCCCGTGTCGTCTCGGCGGCGGACGAGACGACACCGGTGTGGGTCGCGGCGCACACGCTCGTCCCCGGAGAGGCCATCACCGCCGACGACGTGCGCGCGGTGCGGGTGCGGCTCGAGGGAGGCACCGCCGGTTACCTCGCCGCGGGGTCCGCGCCTCCCACCGGTGCCGTCGCGCTGCGTCCGGTGGCCGCGGGAGACCTGCTGCCCCGCAGCGCCGTCGGCAGCGCCGCCGCGCTGAGCACCCGGCCCGTGGGCCTTCCCGTCGACGGACCGTTCCCGTCGGGCCTGGTCGCGGGGTCGCTGGTGGATGTCTGGGTCACCCCCGTGCCCTCCCGCACCGGTGCCGTGGCCAGCGCGACGACGGCCACGGCGTCCGCCGGTCAGGACCCCACCGCGCCCCGCCAGCTCGCCGCCTCCGCCGTCGTGCAGGAGGTCGTCACCGACGGTGGCTCCTTCGCCGCGGGCCGCGGCGGCCTCGTCCAGGTGGAACTCCCACCCGCCCAGCTCCAGGAGGCGCTCGTGGCGCTGGCCTCCGACGCCACGGTCTCGCTGGTGCTGGTGCCCGGCTCGACCCCGGCGGGTAGCTGAGATGTCCGCCGCTCCGCGTCGCTCCGGCGTCTCCCCACTGCCCCTGCTCACGGCGGTGCCCGGCCCTGAGGAAGCGCAGCTCGTCGCTGCCCTCGGGCGCGTGCCCGGCGTCGTCGTCGTCCGCCGGTGCGCCGACCTCGGCGAGCTCCTCTCGGCCAGCGCCGCCGGCCACGGCCGGGCGGCACTGCTGTCCGCCGACCTGCACCGGCTCGACCGTGACGCCCTCGCGCGGCTGGCAGTCTCGGGCACCGCGGTGGTCGGCGTGCTCCCTGCCGTCGGGGCCGCGAGCGCCGCCGCACGCCTGCAGGCGATGGGCGTCTCTCACGTCGTCTCCGCGGGGGCGACAGGGGTCGAGGTCGCCGCGGTGGTCACCGCCGCCGTCACTGAGGCGGCCAGTGGGGTCCACGACGACGGCAGCGCCGCAGGCGGTCGCGTCCCGTCCCCGACGCCCGTGCCCTCCGTGGAGCGCGCGCCGCTCTCCGCGCCGAGCGCCAGCCCCCAGGACCCGCGTCTGGACCGTGACGACGACGATGAGGACGACGACGGCGGGACCGTCCCGCTCGACCCGGCGCGCCGCGCGGGCCGCCTCCTCGCCGTCTGGGGCGCTCCCGGCGCTCCCGGACGCACGACCGTCGCGGTGTCGGTCGCTGCCGAGCTCGCCGCCCTCGGCGAGCACGTGCTCCTCGTTGACGCCGACACGTGGGCCGCCAGCACCGCGCAGGCGCTGGGGCTGCTCGACGAGTCCGCGGGCATCGCCGCCGCCTGCCGCGCCGCGGCCGCCGGAACCCTGACCCCGGGCCGCCTGCTGCAGCTCGCGCCCGCTGCCTCACCCCGGCTGTCCGTCCTCACGGGTCTGCCACGCGCCGACCGGTGGCACGAACTCGGCGCGGCCGCCCTGGAGGAGCTGTGGTCGACCTGCCGCACCGCGGCCACCTGGACCGTCATCGACTGCGCAGCACCGCTCGAGCAGGACGAGGAGCTGGTGCTCGACACGGCGGCACCCCGCCGCAACGCCGCCACGACGACCGCGCTGACCTGCGCCGACGAGATGCTCGTCGTGGGCCAGGCGGACCCGGTCGGGCTGCAGCGCCTGGTCCGGGCGCTCGCGGACCTCGCCGAGGCGCTGCCCGAGCTCGCCGGTCCGCCGCGTGCCGTGGTCACCAAGGTGCGCTCGTCGGCGGTGGGGCAGGGCCCGTCGGCGCGGGTGGCCGAGGCGCTGGCGCGCTATGCCGGTGTGCGCGACGCGGTGCTCGTGCCCGACGACCGGGCCGCGTGCGACCTTGCCCTGCTCACCGGCCGGACCCTGCGTGAATGTGCCCCCGGTTCTGCGGCGAGGACGGCCCTCGCGGGCCTGGCGCGTGAGCTGGCTACCCGGGCGTTGGAGGCCGACGGCGAGGGCACACCAGCCCCCGTGCGCACCCGGCGTCGGCGGTGGGTGAGGATGCGCGGGTGAGCCCCTCCCGTGGCGCCTCCGAGCGCGTCTACGCGGCCCTCCTGCCGCACGAGCTCGCGACGAGCCTGCGCGACGGTCATCTGCCGGCCACGGCCCCCGTGCACGCCGTGACGCCCGCACTGCGGGAGCACTACACCGAGGGCGACGCCGAGGAGCTCGAGCTGGCCGCCATGCTCGACGCCGCGGACTCCTGCCTTCGCCTCCTCGCTGCTGGGACTGGGACTGGGACTGGGACTGGGGTGGGGGTGGCGCGGCGTCTGGTGCTGGCGGCCGACGTCCCGGCCGCGCAGGTGCGCGTGCGCACCGTCCGCGACGACGACCCACCCGAGGCGCTGTCCCTCGTGGAGCTCGGCGCCCCGCTGCCCCTGGCCGCCGTCGTCAGCGCCCACGTCGACGAACCGGAGGCGGCGGCCGACGTCGCCGCGGCCGCCGCGGCGCTTCCCGCCGCGGACTCCGGCGACGACGACGCGACGTTCACCGTCGACGGAGCGCAGGGCCACGACCTGCTCTGGTACGACTCCTCCGAGCTCGCGCAGCTCGCCGACGAACTGGGCTGATCGGCTCATCGGCTCAGCTGAGCAGCTGGGCGAGGTCGCGCTCCTGGTCGCGCAGCGCCCGCACGAGGGGCTCCTCGGCGGCGCGCTCGATCTTGCCGCCGACCAGCGGTACCGACGCTGTGAGGGTGCCGCTCACGGAGTGCTCGGTGTGCACGCGGCTGCCGGGCAGCACCCCGGTGCGGACGGGACGCAGCGCCGTCCTCGCGGTGGCGGTGACGGGGGCCCCGGGCACCTTCAGCTCCGTGGTGCCGGTGCGTGATCCGTCGGGGGCAGGGGCCTCCCACGTGTCGACCTGCGACAGTCGCATCGAGCTCCCCACGAAGCGGCGGGCGATGTCGGGCAGTTCGTCGGTGGGCAGCACCCGTTCGATCCTCACGAGGAAGCGACCCGCGGGGTCGCCCTCGACGGCCACCTCGTGGGACAGGGAGTCACTGGCGTCCAGGAGCCGGTCCAGCACGGCGGGGTCTGCCAGGAGCTGCGCCACCCGGTGCGGGTCGCCGGGGTAGCGGAGCAGGACGTCGAGGCGCACGGACCCACCGTAGGACCGCTCCCGGCGCAGCCCCTCCGGAGGACAGCTCCCGGCTCCCTGCCTCCGCCAGGGCTACCCCTAGGGTGGCGGCGTGCCGACGCTGAGCTCCCTCGTGCGCAGGCTGGGCGTTCTCGACCCTGCGGATGAAGAGTGGCTGCACCTGCTGGTCGGTGACTGGCAGATGCTCTCCGACCTCTCCTTCGCCGACCTGCTGCTGTGGGTGCCCGTCCGCGAGGGCGGCTTCGTCGTCGTCGCCCACTGCCGTCCCAGCACGGGCGTGACCGTCCACGACGAGGACGTCGTCGGTACGCACATCGCCCCCGGCCAGCGCGAGCAGGTCGACAGGGCCTACGCCGAGGCGCGCATCTGCCGCGACCACGACCCGGAATGGCTCGACGGCTCCCCGGTGCGCGAGGAGACGGTGCCGGTGGTCCGGCAGGGCCGCGTCATCGCCGTGATGTCCCGCGACACGAGCCTGTCGGTGCCGCGCGCACCCTCCCGGTTGGAGCGCAACTACCTGCAGTGCGCCGACGCGCTGGCCCGGATGGTCTCCGAGGGCACCTTCCCGCACCAGGGCGCGCCCACCGGCGCCCGCCGCGGCGCTCCGCGCGTGGGTGACGGGCTGGTGCGGCTCGACGTCGAGGGTGTCGTCGTCTACGCCAGCCCCAACGCCCGTTCCGACTACCGGCGTCTCGGCTTCACCGGTGACCTCGTGGGGCGTTCCCTCGCGGAGGTCACCGCGAGCTGCCTGGACAGCGCCCACCAGGTCGACGAGACGCTGCCGCTGGTGGTCACCGGCCGGGCACCGTGGCGCTGTGACGTGGAGTCGCGGCAGGCGGCGCTGTCGCTGCGCGCGGTGCCGCTCGTGGAGGAGGGGGTCCGTAACGGCGCGCTGGTGCTGTGCCGCGACGTCACCGAGCTCCACCGGCGCGAGCAGGAGCTGCTCACCAAGGACGCCACCATCCGGGAGATCCACCACCGGGTGAAGAACAACCTCCAGACGGTGTCGGCGCTGCTGCGCCTGCAGACGCGCCGGATCGGGTCCGAGGAGGGGCGCGCGGCGCTGGAGGAGGCGATGCGACGCGTCAGCACCATCGCCCTCGTGCACGAGACGCTCTCGGCGGGCTTCGAGGAGGTCGTTGAGTTCGACGACGTCATGGACCGTGGCCTGCGCCTCATCGCCAGCCTCGCGGCGAGCTCCGGTGCGGCCAGCGCCAAGCGCATCGGCACCTTCGGGCAGGTCGGCGCCGAAGATGCCACCGCCCTGGCGCTCGTGCTCACGGAGCTGGTCACCAACGCCGTCGAGCACGGCCTGCGCGGTGGTGACGGTCGGGTGGAGGTGCGTGCCGAGCGCGACGGGACGAGCCTCACGGCCACGGTTGCCGACGACGGCAGGGGCCTTCCTGACGACTTCTCCCCGAACACCGGCGGCCTCGGCAGCCAGATCGTGCAGGCGCTGGTGCAGGGGGAGCTGCGCGGCAGCATCGAGTGGCGCGACCGGCCCGGCGGCGGCGCGGAGGCCGTGGTGCGTGCGCAGCTGCGCGAGCCTCGAGGAGACCGCTCCTCGTCGTCGTGATCTGCTCGATGATCTCGCGTTTGAGGCTGGATACGCCGCAGGGCCGCCCCGGCGTGCGGGACGGCCCTGTCGGAGACCTGGCGCTCAGCTCTCGCTGTCGGAGCAGAGTGCGGTCGGTGTGGTGTCAGCCGGCGCGACGAGCGCGAGCGGTGCGACGCTTCAGCGCGCGGCGCTCGTCTTCGGAGAGGCCGCCCCAGACGCCGGAGTCCTGTCCGTTCTCCAGCGCCCACTTCAAGCAGGTCTCCACGACGTCGCAACGCCGGCAGATCGCCTTCGCCTCCTCGATCTGCAGCAGGGCAGGGCCCGTGTTGCCGATCGGGAAGAACAGCTCGGGGTCTTCCTCGAGGCACGCTGAGCGGTGCCGCCAGTCCATCAGTGAGCTCCTCGGTGCATCGGGGTCCGTCCGGTCGTCCCGCTCCTTGTGAAGCGATTCACGAGTCCGAACACGTATATGGGGCGCTCAGTGGCGCCCCCTCCGCAGGTATCGTCACAGAGTCCGTTGCGTTGCACAAGGGTCAACTGCGGCGAGTCACTCGCGGGGTGTCGGGGGTGCAGGGAGTCCTCCTGCAGGTCTTGACGTGCTCTGATCTGACCAACGGTGGAACAGGTCAGGGTGTTCCGCCAATCGGGAACGAATCCCGCCAGGCAGTGTCCCGCGACCGTCAGACGCAGCGTGGACACAGCCCGGAGCCGGCCCGGAGATCGCAGAGGAGCGGAAGCGCGTGATGAGCAGGAGCCGCCCGCCCGCGCTGGTAGCGGCCGTCTCGGTGGTCGTCGTGGAGGTCCTCGCGCTGCTCGGGGTACTGGCGCTCTACGGCGTGGAGCTGCTCCGAGGCGCCGCAGCCGACGCGGTGGGCGCCACGGCCACCGCAGCCCTCGCCGCCGCCCTCGCGACGGGACTGACGCTGTGCGCCCGCGCTCTCCTGACCGGGAGGCGCTGGGCGCGCGCGCCGCTGCTCACCTGGCAGCTGTTCCAGGTGGTGCTCACCGCGCCGCTCGTCACCGGACCCCTGTGGCCGCTGGCTGTGGTCTTCGTGCTGCTGGCCGTCGCCGCGGGCGTCTGCCTGGCGTCCCGGCCCGTGTCGGTGTGGGTCGGCGACGACGAGGCGGCGGGTCCGCCGGTCAGCTGACTCAGCTGACTCAGCTGACGTTGTCTCCCAGTTCCGCGCGCAGGGAAGCCAGCGTCCGCGAGAGCAGGCGGGAGACGTGCATCTGCGAGATACCCACCTCCTCGGCGATCTGCGACTGCGACATCCCCCGCACGAAGCGCAGCGCGATGATGCGCCGCTCCCGCGCGGGCAGGCGCGCCAGCAAGGGGCGCAGCGCCTCTCGGTCTTCCACGATGCGCAGCGCTTCGTCGTCGGTGGCCAGCCACGCGCCGGGCGCGTCGATGTCGCCGACGTCGAGGGGCACGGTGGTGTACGCCCCCGCGGACTCCATGCCCTCCAGGACGGCGTCCTCGTCGACCTGGGCGCGCTCGGCCAGCTCCGCGACCGTGGGGGAGCGCCCCAGCTCCTGAGTGAGTTCGGTGCGGGCGTCCGCGAGAGTGCGCGAGAGCTCCTGGAGCCGCCGCGGCACCCGCACCGCCCAGCCGCGGTCGCGGAAGTGGCGGCGAATCTCCCCGAGCACCGTCGGGACGGCGAACGCCGAGAACGGGACGCCGCGGTCGGCGTCGTACCTGTCGACAGCTTTGAGCAGCCCGATCGTGCCGACCTGCACCAGGTCGTCCATAGGCTCGCCGCGGTCGGCGTAGCGCCGGGCCAGGTGCCGCACCAGCGGCAGGTGGGCCTCCACGACGCGGTGGCGCAGCGCAGTGCGCCGCGGATCGCCCTCGGGCAGCTGCGCCAGCTCGAGCAGGTCAGGGGGAACGTCGGCGTGCGGACCCGAACCCTGCTCGGGCACGCCAGTCCGGACCAGCGACGACGGCGAGCCCTCCGGCCCCTGCGCGGTCACGCTATCCGCGCCCGGGACCGTCGTGACGCAGCCGGATCCAGTGCCGGCCCTCCTCGTCGCGCCCCGTCTCCAGGCCGTCGACCAGGGCCTCCAGCACGGCCCACGCGAAGCTGTCGCGACTCGGCAACGTCTGGGAGGGGCCGCTGACGCGGACGAGCAGGCCGGCGCCGACCAGCTCGAAGCGGGCGTGCAGCACCGGCTGCGCCGGCACTGCCGATCGGGCCGGCACTGCCGGCGTTCCGGGCTCGACGGCGTGCAGCTCCGGGGAGCCGTCCAGGGCCTGCGGGCCGAGCACGAGAGCGCAGGCCTCGTCGACGGCGATCCGCAGGTCTTCGATCTCGTCGATCGTGAGGTCCAGCCGCGCGGCCAGCCCGGCGGTCGCCGTTCGCAGCACGGACAGGTACTCCGGCGCGGCCGGCACCACGAGCTCCACCCGGTCACCCGAGCCGTCCGCCGGTCCCTCCGCTGCGAGGGCCGCCGACGGGACCGCGGGGGGAGCCGCTGAGGCGCCGGCGGGCTCGTCGACCGCTGCGCTCACGCCGTCGCCTCCTCGTGCTCTGCCGGCCGTGCCGGACGTCGTGACGGCCATCGTCCCACTCCTGCCGGACACCGACGCAGGCGCGGGCCCATCGCCACCCGGGGCCGACCGCGGTGGACCTGGGAGCGGATCAGTGGTTCCCGGCGTTACCGGCAGCGTCAGCAGCAGCATCACCAGCAGGGTCCTCGGGAGGTACGGCGCCGGTGGCCGCGAGGGCGCGCAGCTCCTCGTCGGCCAGGCGCCACCGGGTCCACTCGTCGAGGGGGTGGGCGCCGATGGCGCGGTACACCGCCTGAGCGGGCGTGTTCCAGTCGAGCACGGACCACTCCAGGCGGCGGTGTCCCTTCGCGACGGCGTCCGCGGCCAGCGCTGCGAGCAGCGCGCGCCCCAGACCCAGCCCGCGGTGCTCGGGCCTGACGAACAGGTCTTCCAGCCAGGTGCCGTGGCGGCCGGTCCACGTGGAGTAGGTCGTGAAGGAGATGGCGGTGCCAGCCACCACCCACCCAGCCTCCGCTGCGTCGTTGTCTGCGTCGCCGGCGTCGGTGCGCACCTCCGCGACGAGCGCCCGCACCCGAGACCCCGGCGCGAACAGCGCCGCGCGCAGGTCCTCCGGTGTGGCCTCGACGGCGTCGGGCTCGCGCTCGTAGACGGCCAGCTCGCGCACCAGCGCGTCGATCGCCTCCACGTCGTCCGGGGACGCCCAGCGGATCCTGGTGCTCATGCTGGTGCCGGGGGCCACGCGCGCTCCTCCATCTGCTCGAACCTGACCGGCGGCCCGCGCGGAGATGACTGCCGCTCGACCACTGCTGGGACCGCGGGTGCCACCGTAGGGGCGTGCACCAGCAGCAGGCGGACCCGGTCGCCTCGCCCCGGCGTCGAGCCGGCCGCGTGATCGCGGCGCTGGTGGCGTTGCCTGCGGTGGTCACAGCCTTGCCCGGCGCGGGGGGACTCGCGGGGTGGGGCCCTGTGGTGCAGGTGATTCCCTTCCGTGGCGTCCTGGTGGTCGCGCTCCTGCTCACCGCCGTGGGTGTGCTCTGCGTGGCTGAGGTCGCTGCTCTGCTGCGCCGGTCCAGGGCCCAGTCCACGAGCCCGTCGAGGTCGCGTGCAAGGAACGGGCCCGCAGCCGTCCTGGCGGGTGGGCTGGCCCTCGCCGCGGCGCTCCACGGAGCTGTCCTGGTGGCACGCGGGGTGGCACCCGCTGCAGACGTTCCGCGGGTCGCAGGCGACGTCGTCGTCGTGAGCCTCAACACCGAGTTCGGTGGATCGAGCGGGGCGCAGATCGCGGCGGCCGTGTCCGCCGCGGACGCCGACGTCGTCGTCCTCCCGGAGACCCCGCAGATGCTGGCGCAGCGGGCGGCCGACGCGCTGCCGCGGTCCTACCAGGTCTTCACGGCCACCACCTCACCGCAACCGAACCACGCGACGAGCCTGCTGGTGGCCGCCGACCTCGGTACCGCTGCGCCGGCGGCGGCCCCGCGCGTCACCCTCGCCGCGGTGGCGGCCACGGTGCCGTCCCTGCCCGGACCGGTCGTGGCCGTGCATCCGCTCGCCCCCGTCCCCGTCGGGGGCGCCGTCGAGCAGTGGCGCGTCGAGGTGCCGCGCGCCGTCGCTGCCTGTGCGGATGCTCCCGGGGCGATCGTCGCCGGTGACTTCAACACCACTCTCGACCACCCGGGCCTGCGCGACCTGGGACCGTGCGTCGACGCCGCCGCGAGCAGCGGCGCCGGCGGGCTGGGTACCTGGCCGTCGATCGCGCCTGCGCTGCTGGCGGCCCCGATCGACCACGTGCTCGTTGACGACCGCACCTGGAGGGTGCTGTCCACCCGCGTGGTGGTCGTGGGGGACAGCGACCACCGCGGCCTCGTCGTTCACCTCAGGCGGCGCTGACCCGGTCTTCAGCGGGCCGTCCGCCCGTGGAGCACACCTCGGCGAGCTGGACGACGACGAGCGCCCCCGCTCGCACGAGGCTCGCCCGCCCCGGCGGCCCGCCCCGCACCGCGGGGGTGCGCGCGCCGAGCAGCTCGGCGTCACCAGGGGTCAACGGGTGCAGCAGCAGCCCCGTGCGGTGGCGGCGCAGCGCCACCGCGAGACCCCGATGGGTCGGCAGCGAGCCGCTGGTGCCCGCCGCGACCACCGTGCACGCCGGTCCGCTGCCCTCGACGAGGTCGAGCAGCAGCGCCTCGACGGGCGTGCCGAGCAGCAGCTCGACGTCGTCGACGAGCACCAGCGGCGCCTCCGCGTCCTCCGTGCTGCCGCTGACCGCTGCGAGCAGCGCCTGCGCGGTCGCGGTGTCGGTGCCCTCCAGAACCAGCCGTCCAACACCACCCTCGTGAGCCACCGGCCGCTGCGCCGACGAGCGCAGCGGCGCTCGCGGCCTCAGCAGCACCACGGCACGCCCGCGCCGTCGAGCCTGCTCGGCCAGGACCGCCAGAGCCGTGCTCCGGCCGGATCCTGCGGGGCCGACCACCAGAGCTCCGGTCCCGGCGGGTAGCTCGAGCCCCGTCGGCGCGGCGTGCACGCCGCCGACACCCAGGACCAGCTCCGTCGGCGGGGCGGACGAGGCGTGGTGCTCCCGGCTGGCGGCGACGACGTCCAGCTGAGCCAGCGGGAGGTGGTGCGGCAGTGCGGGCGTCCGGGTCGCAGCGCACGCGCCGCGCTCCCGTGGGGCGCCGGTGAGCTCTGTGCTGACGTCGAGGAAGGGGAGCTGGCACTCCCGGACCGGCCCCGGGCGCAGCCGCAGCGCCCGGCCCGGTGGCCAGTGAACGGGGATCGCGGTGGCGGGAACCCCCGCGAGCACCGCGGCCGTGCGGTCGGCAGGGGCGAGCAGCAGCGCGTCGCGCACTCCGGCGAGGGCCCGGGTGGACAGCGCCACGGGGTCACCCGCGAGCACCACCGGTGCGCCCGCGGCGACGAGGTCGGCGAGCAGGTCGGCGGCAGCCTCGGCCTCGTGCCGCTGCCCGCGGGCCGCGCGGCCCGCCAGCACCCGGTCGGCGCCGTCCACGAGCAGCAGCGGCGGGTCGCCACGCCTCGCGCAGAGGCTGTCGGTGACGTGCCGGAGCACGCGCACGAGGTGCTCACCGTCATCGGGGTCCACGGTGCTGGCGACCTGCGGCCAGCCTCTGACAGTCGCCAGCTCGGCGGGGTCGCCCACGACGTGCACCTCCCGGTGCTCGGCCGCGGCGGCCAGCCAGCGCAGCAGGGCCGTCCGTCCCGATCCTGGTCCGCCGCACACCGCCAGCGGTCCCTCCGCGGCCCAGTGCACCGGTCGCTGCGCCGGAACGGCCGGCTCGTCGAGAAGCCCCAGCGGCAGCAGCCCGCCGTGCGTCCAGGCGTCGGATGGCTCGTCCGGCGGGGCAGCCGCGGACGGAACGTCGCGGGGGTGGCGCCACGGCAGGAGATCGGGCAACGGCGGCAGCCATGGGGTGCGCGGCAGCTCCCGGTGAGCGGCGGCCTCCCGCAGCGCTGCCACCAGCAGCCGCGCTTCGTCCTCGCCGTCGAACGCAACAGTGTCCGCATCTGCGTCCACCGGGGCGGCGGTGCCCTGCAGCGACGCGACCCCGCCGGGCGCCGCTGGCTCCCACGGCTGCGCTGGCTCCCATGGCTGCGATGGCTCCCACGGCTGCGCTGGCTCCCACGGCTGCGCGATGTCCAGGCGCGGCGCTGACCGTCGTCGTCGCACCAGTGACGCCACCTGCACCGGCTCCAGTTCCCGCCCGCCCCGCCGCACCAGCGCCGCTCCCGGCCGGTCCGGGGGGAGGGCGGCGGCGCGCACGTCGTCGAGGACATCCAGGGAGTCGGGGGCGTCACGCACCCGCAGCGCGATCCGCAGGTTGGTGTTGGCGCGCGCGTCGGCGCTGACCGCGCCCGCTGGCCGCTGGGTCGCGAGCACCAGGTGGATCCCCAGCGAGCGTCCCACTGCGGCCAGGCGCACCAGCCCTGGCACGAGGTCGGGCACCTCGTCGGCCAGGACGCGCACCTCGTCGACGACGACGAGCAGTCGCGGCAGCAACCGGGCACTGTCGGGGCGGTGCCGCAGCAGCTCCGCGCGGTCACTGGCGCCACGCGCGGCGAGTACCCGCTCGCGGCGACGGACCTCGGCGGTCAGCGACGTCAGCGCGCGGTGGGCCAGGTGCTCGTCGAGGTCGGTGACGGAACCCACGAGGTGCGGCAGGTCGCGCAGTCGCCCCGCCGTCGCGCCGCCCTTGTAGTCGACCAGTACGACCGCCAGCTCCTCCGGTGGCGCCGCCACCGCGAGCGACAGCACCCACGCCACGAGCAGTGATGACTTGCCCGCGCCGGTGGTCCCGGCGACCAGCGCGTGCGGGCCGTCGGCGTCGAGGTCCACCCGCCAGGGACGGCCGTCGGTGTGGACCCCCAGCGGCACGACGAGGCCGGGACCGTGCGGCGTGTCCCACCCCGCGGCGACGGCGTCAGCGTCGAGACGGTCCTCTGTCCCGACGGCCGCGCCGGCGCAGCGCGCCAGGAGCTCACCGAGGGCGGGGGCTTCGGTGAACGCGCTGCCGGCGGAGCCGGTGTCACCGCGTCGCAGCGGCGCCAGGCGGCGGGCGACATCTTCCGCCCAGGCGACCGTGACGAGGTCGGCCACGAGCGCGCGGTGCCCCAGGCCTCCTCCGAGCCGCGCCCGACCATCGCCCGACCATGACGCGGTACCCCCGACCGCCACACGCAGCACCGCGGGTTCTCCCTCGCTGTGCTCCGTCCGGTGCAGCACCAGGTCAGCGCCGCCGGTAGCCACGCGGTCGTCGTCGTCGAGATCGACCACGACGACGACCCGACGCGCAGCATCCGACGACCGTCGACCGGTGTGCGGCAGCCACCGCACCCAGCTCCACTGGTCCGGGCGGTCGGTGACCACGCGCAGTTCCAGCTGCTCCGGCGGTTGGAGCACCGCCAGCTGGCACACCAGGGCGCGGAGAGCGGCGCGCGCCGCCGACGGGTCGCCGCTCACCGCGACCCGGGGCCACCGGGCGAGGTCCGTCACCACCGGGGCCGCGTCGTGCTCCAGCGGCTGCGACTCCTCGCCGCCGTCCGCCTCCTGACCGGAGTCGCGGACGACGACGGCGGAGCGCGCCGGGCCCATCCCGAGCCGCACCACCCACCCGTCCCCTGGCGACAGGTCCGGTGGCGACGGGTCCGCGCCGTACGACGACGCCCACAGCAGCGCGCCCCGCTGCTCCACCAGTTCCCGCAGCACCGCCGGTCCCGGGTGTAGCGCCTCCAGCGCTGCGCGCTCGCGAGTCAGTGCGGCCCGTGCCCGACCCCGGACGCGTTGGGTCTCGGCGTCGTGCTCCAGCAGGGCTGCCGCGTGGCTGCGGGCGCGTCGGCGGCGGTCTCCGAAGGCCGTGAGCAGCGCCACGAGCGGACCGGTCGCCGCCAGCAGCAGGGCCACCGGAGACCACAGCAGTGCCAGGGGCACCGCCACGAGCGCCGGAGCCAGCACAGCTGCCCAGGCCATGGGTGCGGCGGCAGGCACGTCGGGACGTGCCGGCAGCTCGAGCTCCACGCACTCGGGGGCCGGGGGTGGCGTGGGCGGCGCTCCGTCGAGCACCACCCCGCCTCGCTTGTCGGCGGTGGTCGTCCAGCAGTCCCGCCCGGCTACCGGTACGCCCGTCGTCGCACGAAGATCCGCAAGCTCGAGTTCGCCGGCGCCTACGCGCAACCGGGCGCCGGGCAGGAGCGGGGTCCACGCGTCGGTGAGGGGGCGCCCGTCCAGGAGAGCCCCGTTGGCCGACCCGGCGTCCCGCACGCGCGTGCCCGCCGGGGCGGTGTCCAGTTCGATGTGGCGTCGGGACGCCGACGGGTCGCTGAGGGGCACCACCGACGACGTCCCGCGGCCCAGGACCGACCTGCCGAGGGGCACGGTGCCCCGTGCCCCGGCGTCCGGTCCGGACAGCACGCGGAGCTCGGCGGTCCCACCGCAGAGCGTGGGGCCGTGGCCGCCGTCGGGCTCCGGCTCACCGATCTCGAGCACCGCGCCGCGCAGCAGCGGTGGGGTGCCGAGCGCCGTGGTGAGCGGCACCGGGCGCCCGTCGACCCGGACGAGCACGGTGGCCGATCCGACATCGGGCGGCCCGGTCTCGGCGAGGCGCGCGAGGTCGGGCAGGACGTCCGCCAGCGGGGTAGCGGACGGCGCGGTGACGACGACGTCGGTGCCGGGACCACGGTTCCCGGCACCGACCACGGTGAGCTCCAGACGCACCCCCCGAGACTGCCCGGGCGGGGCCTTGCCGCGCTGGCCCGCGGACGCGCCTGTGGATAGCGCGGGCTGCTTCGCCGGACGTGACCCATCTCGTGCCGCGATGTCGGGATCTGATGCGTTCTGTCGCGATCACAACACTCTGCGTAGTCACCGTCAGTAACCGTCTGTCACCGTAGCGTCGGGCTTCGACCGGCTCGGATCACCCGCTCACCCGCTCGCCAGCGGGGTCCGGAACCTGAGGCCTAGCTTCGAGAACACCCCGCCGCGCCTGACAGCGCGGAGGGGGACAGCCGCGCCGCCCCGGCGATCGCGCGCCATGACACCGGCTGGAGTCCCGCTGAACGGCGGGGTGCCCGCCATGACGCTCGGAGCGAGGAGGGGGATGAGCGTGGAGGCCACCGCGATCGTCGAGGACGAGGTCCGTGAGCTGGTGCGACGCCGCTCGCTCGACCCTACGGCCGACGCGGAGGTGGTCCGCCGCCTCGTCGAGGAGGTCGTCGCCGACTACGACGAGCGGTCCCTGCTCGGAGTGCTGCCGGCCCTGTCCGACCGTCCGGCCACCGTGCGCGCCGTCGTCGACGCCGTCGCCGGTTTCGGCGCCCTTCAGGTGCACCTCGACGACCCTGAGATCGAAGAAATTTGGATCAATGAGCCCGGAAAGGTGTTCGTCGCGCGCGGCGGCCGCTCCGAACTGACGACCACCATTCTCACCGAGAGTGATGTCCACGACCTCGTCGAGCGGATGCTGCGGACCAGTGGTCGCCGGCTCGACCTCAGCTCGCCGTTCGTCGACGCGGCCCTGCCCTCCGGGGCACGCCTGCACGTCGCCATCCCCGACGTCACCCGCCGCCACTGGGCGGTGAACATCCGCAAGTTCGTCGTCAAGGCCTCCCGCACCGAGCACCTCGTACAACTGGGCGCCATGACCGCCGCGTGCGCGGCGTTCCTCGACGCCGCGGTGGCCTCCGGGCTCAACGTCCTTGTAGCCGGGGGAACCCAGGCGGGCAAGACGACCCTGCTCAACTGCCTCTCGGCCGCCATCCCCTCCCGCGAGCGCGTCATCACCGTCGAGGAAGTCTTCGAGTTGGCTTTCGCGGGCCGGGACGTCGTGGGCCTGCAGTGCCGCCAGCCGAGCCTGGAGGGCACCGGGGAGATCACCATGCGCCGCCTCGTCAAGGAGGCGCTGCGCATGAGGCCCGACCGGCTCGTCGTCGGCGAGGTGCGTCAGGCGGAGAGCCTTGACCTGCTCATCGCGCTGAACTCCGGCTTGCCGGGCATGGCGACAGTGCACGCCAACAGCGCCCGCGAGGCGGTCACCAAGCTGTGCACGCTGCCGCTGCTCGCCGGCCCGAACGTCACCGCGGACTTCGTCGTCCCGACCGTGGCCTCCGCCGTCGACCTCGTGGTGCACGTGGCGCTGGAGGCCGACGGCAGGCGCCGCGTCCGTGAGGTGCTCGCGGTGCCCGGGCGCGTCGAGGCCGGGGTCATCGAGACGGGCACGGTGTTCGGCACCGTTCTGGACGGCGGGGCCCCACGCCTGGTGCGCGGCAGTGGCACCGCGCCGCACGAGGAGCGCTTCGCCCGCGCCGGCTTCGACCTCGCGGCGCTGCTGCGCGCGGAGGCGTGAGTGGGTGCCCTCGTGGGTCTGCTCCTCGGAGCGGGTCTCTTCTGCTGGTGGTGGGCCTGCTGGGCCGGTGAGACGCAGGACGGCGGCGCTCGTGTCGACGCCCGTCCCTCGCTACGCGCCCGCGCGGAAGACCTCCTGGCGAACGCCGGACTCGCGGGTGTCCCCGTGGCAGCGCTGGGTGCTGCGTGTGGAGCCTGTGTCCTGGTTGTCGGGCTGCTGGCGCTGCTCGTCTCTGGGTCCCCGGTGCTTGCTCTCCTGCTGGGCGGTGGGGCCTCCTGGGGACCGGTCGCGTTCCTCAAGGGCCGTGCCCGTAGCCGCGCTGCCGCCGTGCGGGAGCTGTGGCCCGACGCCGTCGACCACCTCGCCTCCGGTGTGCGCGCGGGACTGTCGCTGCCCGAGGCCCTCGCGGCCCTCGCCGTGCACGGGCCGGAGCCGCTGCGCCTGGCGTTCGCGGACTTCGCCGACGACCACCGCGCCACCGGCCGCTTCCTCCCGGCGCTCGACCGGCTCAAGGACTCCCTGGCCGACCCCGTGGCGGACCGGGTGGTCGAGGCCCTGCGGCTGACCCGCGAGGTCGGCGGCAGCGATCTCGGCCGAGTGCTGCGCGCGCTGTCCTCGTTCCTGCGCGACGACGCCCGCACCCGCGGGGAGCTGCTCGCGCGGCAGAGCTGGACCGTGGCCACGGCCCGCCTCGCCGTCGCCGCGCCCTGGGTGGTGCTGCTCCTCCTGTGCACTCGGCCCGGCACCGTGAGCGCCTTCCGTGAACCCGCCGGCGCTCTCGTCCTCGGCGGCGGCGCGGTCTGCTGCGTGCTCGCGTACGCGATCATGCGTCGCGTCGGGCGGCTCCCCGAGGACCAGCGGGTGCTGCGGTGAACCTCGTCGACGCCGGGCTGAGCCCGCTGGGTGCCGGACTGGGCCTGCTCGCGGGCACCGGTACATGGCTGGCCCTCCGGGGCGTGCCGACCTTCGCGCGTCCTTCGCTGGACGCTCGCCTCGCTCCCCACCTGGCCGACCGGCCCCGCGGGTCGCGGCTCCTCGCCCCTGGCCGGGCGCCTGCAGGTGTGGTGGCCAGGGTGCTCGGCACCGCCCCCGGTGGACTGCTGGCGCCGCTGGCCCGCGCCGCGGCGCGCCGCTCTCCCAGCACGACCGCGGTCGCCCTGCGCCTGCAGCAGGCGGGCAGCGCGACCACGGTCGAGCACTACCGCGCCGAGCAGGTGGTGTGGGGAGCGCTGGGCGCCGCCGCGGCGCTGCTGCTGGCGCTCGTCGTCGTCGCCCGGGGCGGACCGCTGCTCGCCGCGGTGCTCCTCGTGCCCGCCGGCGCCGCGGCAGGCGTGCTGGCGCGCGACCAGGTTCTCGGTCGGGCGGTGCGCCTGCGCGAGGAGCGCCTCCTTGCGGAGCTGCCCACCGTCGCCGAGCTGCTGGCCCTGGCGGTCGGCGCCGGTGAAGGGGCCGTCGGAGCCCTCGACAGGGTCTCGCGGACCTGCCGCGGCGAACTGGCCGGAGAGCTGCGCACCACCCTCGCCGACGCCCGCGCCGGCACGCCCCTCGTCACCGCCCTGGCCCGGATGGGTCAGCGAACCTCCGCGGCCCCGCTGGCGCGGTTCGTCGACGGCGTGGCCGTGGCCGTCGACATGGGCTCACCGCTCGCCGACGTGCTCACCGCCCAGGCCCAGGACGTGCGTCAGCTGGCCCGCCGCCGCCTCGTCGAGGCGGGAGGCCGCAAGGAGCTGGCGATGCTCGTGCCGGTGGTGTTCCTGATCCTGCCGGTGACCGTCGTCTTCGCCGTCTACCCCGGGCTGGCTGTTCTCAGCCTCACCCCCTGAGTCCGACCTTCCACACCAGCACTAGCCCGCTTCGCCACCACGAGGAACCCCGGAGGATCCGATGCACCAGCTCCACGCTCTCCTGCTCACCACTCTCACCGCGCTCAGCGACCTCACCTCCCCGGCGGAGCGGTCGGACCGCGAGCGCGGTGACGTGCCGGGATGGGTGCTCGTGACGGTCATGTCGGCGGGCATCGTGGTCGGTCTGGCTGCGATCGCCGCCCCCACTCTCACCACCATGTTCGAGCAGTCCATCAAGGCCGTGAAGGTGGCCGCCCCGTGACAGCCCCCGCGACGGCGCGCGCAGCGGGCAGTGACGCCGGTGCCGCCGTCGCGGAGAGCGTCATGGTCATGGCGCTCGTCTCGGTGCTGTTCGCGAGCCTGCTGCAGCTGGGGCTCGCGCTGCACCTGCGCGGAACCCTCGTCGACTGTGTCGGTGAGGGCGCGCGCTTCGGTGCCCTGGCCGACAGGACCCCCGAGGACGGCGCCGAGCGGGCCCGGGAGCTGGTACGAGCGTCCCTGCCCGCGACCTATGCCGACCACATCACCGCCGCTGAGGTGCGCCGTGACGGGCTGGACGTCGTCGAGGTCACGGCCTCGGTGCCGCTGCCGCTCGTGGGGTACTTCGGAGGAGGGGAGATGACGGTGCGGGGGCACGGGCTGGTCGAGGTGCTCCCGTGACGTCGCTGATGTCGCTGAGGTCGTTGCGGTCGTTGCGGTCGCTGACGTCACGGCTGCGGCTGACCGAGCGGGGTCGCGCCGGCGATGCCGGCAGCGCGTCGGTGGAGTTCATCGTGCTGGCGGTTCTGCTGCTCGTCCCCGTGGTCTACCTCGTGGTCACGCTCTCCCGGCTACAGGCGGGCGCGTACGCCGCGTCTGCCGGTGCGCGCGCCGCGGCCCGCGCCTACGTCACGTCCGCGCAGGCCGCCGATGCGCCCAGTCGCGCCGAGGCGGCGCTCGCGCTTGCACTGGACGACCAGGGCTTCACCCCTGAGGACGCCACCGCGGCCACGCGCTGCGAAGCTGCTGGGTGCTTCGCGCCCGACGCCGTCGTCGTCATGACGGTCCGGGTAGACGTCCCGCTGCCGTTCGTGCCGCCGCTGCTGCGCGACGCGGTGCCCACGCGGGTGCCGGTGGAGGCATCAGGCTCCGCTGTCATCGACAGGTTCGCCACGCTGCGATCCACCCGATGAACCATGTGGGGAGCTGTCCTGTGAACGGTCCAGGACGCGACGACGGGTCCGTGACCCCGCTCATCATCATCGACGCTGTCGTCGCCATCGCCCTGGTCCTCGTGGGGGCTGCGGCCACCGAGCTGCACCTGGCGCGCACGCACCTGCGCTCGGTGGCCGACTCCGCAGCGCTCGACGCCGCCGACGCCCTCGACGAGGCCGCCTACTACCGCGACGGCGTGCTGCCCGGCCAGGGGGTGCCCCTGGACGACGACGGTGTCCGCCGCAGCGCCACCGCCCTGCTCGCGCGCACGCCGCAACCTGCTGACCTCATCGGCCTGGGCGTCGTCGCACCGACGGGCAGCTCCGATGGGATGACCGCCGAGGTGACCCTGGCCGCCGCAGTGCGCCCCGCGTTGCTGCCTGCGTGGATTGGAGACGGCGTCACCATTCCGCTCGAAGTGACCTCGCGTGCTCGTGAGGGCCTCGTCCTCCCGTGAGACGACTCCTCCCGTGAGACGACGCAGCGCCCGTCTCCCGGAACCGGGGGCGGGCGCTGCGTGAGGTCGTCAGCTGGTCAGTGGGCGGCCTGGTACTGCTCGAGAACCTTGCCGGGGATGCGGCCACGAGCCGGCACCGTGACACCGTTCGAGGCAGCCCAGGCGCGGACGGCCTTGGCGTCGTAGTCAGACGAGGTGCTGCGGGCAGCGCTGGTTCGGCGCGCAGCTGCGGGAGCTGTCGACTTGCGCGCCACGGCCAGGAAGGGCTCCAGGGCGGCCTCGAGCTTCTTCTGGTTCTCGTCGGAAAGGTCGATCTCGTAGGTGGCGCCCCACAGACCGAACTTCACGGTCTCGGCGTCGGAAACTCCGTCGAGGTCGTCGGTGATGTGGGTGATGGTCTTGGTGGCCATGCCGTCTCTCTCACGATGAAGGGGGAACTGCGCTGACGCCCGGAAGCGCACGCGCACCCCATTTATCGCACACTCTCGATATCTTCTGCAATGCGGCCGGCGCGCTGCACCGGATCGGCCCACGTGTTTTCTCAGCCAACGGCCATTCTGGGCTGATTTACTCCTCGGCGAACTCCGGGAGGAAGTCGGATAGCACCTGAACTGCCGGCACCACACCGCCGAGCTGGCACAGCACCCCGATCCCCCCGAACCACACGCGGTGGATCAGCACGTACTCCGGCGGCAGGTTCACCTTGAGGTTGATGGTCCACTCCGGGCGCTCCCGGTCGTTCACATGACGGAACAGCGACTGCAGCCACGCCCTGTCGAACCTGAACTCCTCGTGCCGCAGCGGTTCCAGGAAAGGATTGAGGTAGTCGAGGAGCTGGTCAGGATCCACCTGGATGCGCTCGCGGATGAAACCCTCTTCCCGAAGACCTTCGGCCACGGTCTGGGAATCTCCGTCGAGGGCCGCGCCGAGGAGTCTTCCGATGGCGAGCGGCATTCCGTGTGGTAGGCGGTTCACCGCACCGAAGTCGAGGATGCCGAAGCGGCCGTCGGGGGTGAGGCGGAAGTTCCCCGGGTGGGGGTCGGCGTGCAGGAGCCCCGCGCGAGCCGGTCCCAGCAGCAGCACCTCCAGGTAGCGCCGCGCGGCGAGGTCACGCTGCTCCTGCGTGCCCTCGGCGATGACCTTCGACAGCGGCACACCGTCCAGCCACTCGCTGACGAGCACCCGGCCGGTGGCCATGACCACCTGCGGCACGACCACCTCGTCGTCCCCGGCGAACGCATCGGCGAAGGCCTGCTGAGCGGCGCCTTCGGCGCGGTAGTCGAGCTCCTCGGCCACCCGCTCGCGCAGCTCGGCGATGATCGGCCCGACCTCCATACCGGGGATCCACCCCGCCGCGATCCGCACGAGGCGGCCCACCTGGTCCAGGTCGCCCAGGAGCGCGTCGCCGGCGCCCGGGTACTGCACCTTCACGGCCACCGGGCGCCCGTCGGACCAGACGGCCCGGTGCACCTGGCCCACGGAGGCCGCGGCCGAGGGCTTCTCCTCGAAGCTCGCGAACAGCGAACGCCAGCGTGGCCCCAGCTCGGCGGCGAGCACGGCGCGGACCGTGGCAGCCGGCATCGGGGGAGCGGCGTCCTGCAGCTTGGTCAGGGCTGCGCGGTAGGGGCCTGCCTGCTCCTCCGGCAATGCCGCCTCGAGCACCGACAGCGCCTGCCCGACCTTCATGGCCCCGCCCTTGAGCTGGCCGAGCACCTTGAAGATCTGCTCGGCCGTCGCCTGCTGCACCGAGGCGGCCACCTCCGCCTGCGAACGGCCGCCGAGCCTGCGCCCCAGGCCCACCGCCTGCCGGCCCGCGAACGCCGCCGGCAGCCCGGCCAGGCGTAGCCCTCGGCTCAGGGAACCCCGCGGGATGGCGCCGCCGCGCCGTGCGGCGCGCTCGTCGTCCTCGAGTGCTTCCAGCTCGTCCAGGTCCTCCGTTCCCACTGGGTCCTCGCGGAGGGGTCCGTCGGTCTGTGCATCCTGTGCACTCAGGGGGTGCTCGGCCGGCGCGTCCACCCCGCCATCCTGCGACGGCTCGCGCTCCGCCGCAGCGGGGGATCGATCACGCTGCCTCCAGTCCGGCCCAGCTGCACCCGCACCCGGGGTGGGCCGACCATGGGCGCACCCCGAACCCGCCTGCCGTGTCGATCTCGACGGTGGCGTCGAGGGCCGCCGGCTCGTGGCCGAGCAGGTGCGCCACCACCTGCTGGACCGCCACCGCGGCGGTCAGGCCGACGAGGACGGGTGGCTCCGGGCGCCGCGGCCCACCGGCGGGAGCGCTGAGCTGCGGCAGCAGGCGGGGCCACTCCGGGTCGCGGTCGGTGCGGTGAAGGTCCAGGCAGCGCAGGCACGCGGTGGCGCCCGGCCGCACGAGTGGTCCCACCACCGCGGACGCGCCGAGCTGCAGCACCCCCAGGTGCACCACCTCCTCGCGCACGAGGGGTTCGGAGGTGCGCGCGTCGTGAGCGCCCGAGGCGAGCAGGACGACGACGTCGGGCCGGACCAGCTCACGCGCCTGCGTCGTCGTCGACGGGTGGTGCCGGGCAACGGCGCGCGCCGCAGCGACGCCGCGGGGTAGCCCCAGGTCGGTCAGGCCGAAGGCGCCTGGGCCGACGTCGGCCCGCGTCACGGGCGCCTCATCCTCGACGAGCACGGTGCCGGTACCCGCGGCCGCAAGCCCCAGCGCGACCGCCCGGCCTGTGGGGGAGGCACCGAGCACCGCGACGCAGGCACCACGCAGCGACCCCCCACCGGGCTGGCCCGCCGGTGCTGGGGAGGGCGGCACCTCCTCGAGCGCGCCGATGGCCGCCAGCGCCTCCACCAGGGCCACCGTCCGCCCGGGCGGACTGCCGTGGAGCGAGGCCAGGTGCTCCAGCGAGGGCACGTCGGCACCCGTACCCAGCGCATCGACGACAAGTTCGTCGGCGCTGGTCAGCCCCTCGAGCACATGCGCGCTCGCGCCCACCCCGAGCTGGAGGCGGCCGGGGGAGCGCCAGGCGGTCAGCAGCCCCGGGCGCAGCCTCACGGCGAGTGGTGCGGTCATGGGCTGAGCCTGGCACCGCGGGCCCGACCCGCGCTGGCGCTGTCCACAGGGTCAGCGACGGCCCGCAGCCCCGGGGTGTTCGCGGCGGGAGCGCCGCGGACGCCCCGGGGATGCCGGGGCGTCGCGGCGAGCTGCTTCGCGAGAGGTGGCGAGCGGCGGATCAGGCCTTGCCGAGGATGCGGTTGAGGTTGGTGCCGCAGACAGGGCACTTGGCCTTGGCCATGCGGCGGCCGTTGGTCTCGACGACGCCGCCCTCCGCGTCGCGCTTCTCCTTGCACTTCACGCAGTAGAAGGATCCGGAGTAGGTCTCGGCCACGGGGGCCTCCTCAGGTCTTGACCGGGGCGAACCCCGGACTGGTGGGTCGATCCGCGCCACCGTAGCGTCTGGCCCCGACACTGGAGCCGAACGCAGATCGTCCCCCGATCGGTGAGCCGTACCGCCTTCCCCTGCGGTGGCCCACCGACCGGAGGACTGGACACGAAGGTAGGCCCGTCGCCGGGCACCGTCAACGCGTAGCGGCCCGACTGGCCCCTTCGTCGCCCCCTCGGCCCAATGTCGCCCTGGGTGCGCGACTCGTCGCGCCGGGTGCTCGCGTGGTCCGTCCGCCCGCCCGGAGCCCCCCTCGGCGGCGCTGCGGCGGACCTCAGGGGCGCCCGGGTGGGTGTTGTGACCGGTGCAGATGCCCTGGTGGCAGTAGCGTTCCTCCATGGCGGCGCAGGGGGCGCGAGCGGTCGGGGGAGATCTTCCGCCCCGAGCGAGGTCCGGCATGTCCAGCATCTCGAGCGTTCCGCCGGTCGAGGTGAGGCGTAGCGCGCGACGCCGCCGCACCGTCACCGCCTTCCGCGAGGCGGGAACCGTCGTCGTCTGCATCCCCGCCGGGTTCACCCGCGACCAGGAGCGTCTCTGGGTCGACAGGATGGTCACCCGGCTCGCCGCGCAGGAGCAGCGCCGCCGCCCCAGCGATGACGCCCTCGCCCGCCGCGCGGCAGAGCTGAGTGCCCGCTACCTCGGCGGCCGGGCCCGCCCCTCCAGCGTGCGGTGGGTCGCCAACCAGACCACCCGGTGGGGCTCCACCACCACCGGCGACGGCACCATCCGCCTGTCGGACAGGCTGCAGGTCATGCCCTCGTGGGTGGTCGACTACGTCCTCGTCCACGAGCTGGCGCACCTGCTCGAGCACGGCCACGGCGAGGCTTTCTGGGAGCTCGTCGAGGCCTACCCGCGCACCGAGCGGGCCCGCGGCTACCTGGAGGGCTTCGCTACCGCGCGCGACCTCCCCATCGACGTCGACGACATCGATGACGTCGACGAGGTCGATGAGGTCGATGAGGTCGACGAGGGAACCGATCCCGCCGAACGCCTCTCCAGCTAGGAGCTGCCGCTGCCGGTAGCTGCCGGCAGCAGTCCAGGAGCCGTCCAGGAGTCGCCGGTCGAGTGGCAGGGTGGGCCGGTGGCGCCCTCCGATCATCTCCCGGTGACCTCCGTGCGCACTGCGGCCACGGCCGCAGCGGACTGGTTGGCCTTCCGCAGGGAGTACCTGCGCGTGCCTGGCGTCCAGGCGGCGCTCTCTCTGCGCGGTGAGCTGCTGATGAGCACCGCCGTCGGCGTCGCCGACGAGGGCACGGGTGAGCCGCTGCGCACGGACCACCTCTTCCGGGTCGCCTCGCACTCCAAGACCTTCGCCGCGACCCTCGTGCTGCGGCTGGTGCACGCCGGGGTGCTGTCCCTGGAGGACCACCCCGGCCGGTGGGTGCCCGAGCTCGCCGCCGCGGGCAGCCCCGTGGCGGGCGTGCCGCTGCGGGCGCTGCTGGAGCACACCGCGGGGCTGGCCCGTGACAGCGTGGAGGGCGCGGGCGGCGGCGACGCCGACTTCTGGCAGGGCGAGCGGCCCTTCCCCGACCGTGCGGAGCTGCTGGCGGTGCTGTCCGCGCCGGGCGTCGCCGTCCTGGGGGTGTCCGAGCGGTTCAAGTATTCCAACCTCGGCTACGCCGCGCTCGGCCTGGTGCTCGAGGCGGCCAGCGGCCGCTCGTGGGCGGAGCTGGTGCGCGCCGAGCTCCTGGAGCCGCTGGAGCTGCACGGCACGGAGCCGTCGTGGGTGCCGGAGCGTGCCGCCGAGCACGCCAACGGCCACACGTCCCTGGCCATGGGCGGCCCCCGCCGCCCCGTGGTGTGGGACGCGCTCACCGCCGATACCCGCGCGATGGACGCCGCCACCGGTGTCTCGAGCACCGCCGAGGACCTCGTGCGCTGGGCAGGCGCCCACTGCGACGCCCCGGCCCTCGGCAGCGGAGGAGAACAGCTGAAGCAGGACGACGACGAGCGCCGGCTCCTGCCGGCGCACCTGCGGCGCCTCGCCCGGCACGGCGCGTGGTCCTCCGACGACCCCAGCGGCACCGGCCCCGCCCCCAGCGGCGACGAGTACGGCCTGGGCTGGCAGCGGCTCACCGCCGGCGGTCTGCGCACCGTCGGTCACGGCGGGGGCTTCCCCGGGCACGCGACGCGCACCGCCTTCGACCCGACCACCGGCCTGGCGGTGGCCGTCTGCACCAACGCCGTCGACGGACCGGCGCTCGCCCTGGCGCGCGGCGTGCTGCGGCTGGTGGAGCTGGCCACCACCGGAATCCCCGACCCGGCCGCCGACCGGCCTGGCGCGCTGGAGCGGTTCACCGGGCGGTTCGCCTCGATGTGGGGCGTGCTCGACGTCGTCCGTCTCGGCGACCGGCTCGTGGCGCTCGACCCCGTCGCCGACGTCCCCGGTCCCAGCGCCGAGCTGCGGGTGGCCTCCGACGACGCGCTGCTCGCGACCGCCGCACCCGGCTACGCCGCCCCGGGGGAGCAGCTGCGGTACTTCTTCGACGACGACGGGCGCGCCGCGTCCGTGCGCGCCTCCGGCGGCATCACGCACCGCCGCGTGACCTGACCGGCCAGGTCCCGAGCGTCAGCCGCGCAGCAGCGACGACGCCAGCGCGAGTCGCGGCGGCAGGTCGGGTGCTGCGCCGGGGGGCAGGTCGTCCACGTCGAACCACGCCAGTCGGTCGCTCTCGGCCGACCCGACCAGCGGCGCACCGTCCGGCACCACGAAGAGGTGGGCGACGTCGAGGTGCGCCGTGCACCGCCCGTACGTCGTCGCCAGCTCGTGCCGCTGCAGGTCCAGCGGAGCACCGTCCAGCGCCAGCCGCAGCAGCGGGCCCAGCCCGGTCTCCTCGGCCGCCTCACGCAGGGCGGCCTCGGTGAAGGAGGCGTCGCCGACCTCGAGGTGACCGCCCGGCTGCAGCCACATCCCCAGCTTTCGGTGCGCCACGAGCACCGTGCGCCGTCCCGACTCGTCGACCACGAACGCCGTCGTCGTCAGGTGCTCCGGTGTCCCGTCGCGGTCCAGGGCACTGCCCTCGAACGCCCCCGACGAGAGCGCCAGGCGCTCGCGGAACAGGTCCCGCAGTTGTGCCTGGCCGGCGTCGCGCGGGTGCAGCGCCGCGAGCTCGGCATCCGCCTGCGCAGGAGTCACCTCAGCGTCACGAGCAGCGTCACTCCAGCATCACTGGGCCTCGCCGTCGCCGTCGTCGTCGTTCGTTCCCCGGCGCTCCTCGCCGCGCAGCAGCGCCTCGAGGGCCGCGTCGACGTCCGCGTCCGCCGCCTCCGCGTCACGGCGACGCGCGGCGAAGCCGTCGGGGTCGTCCAGGTCGGCAGCTGTCGGCAGCAGGTCGGGGTGGGCCCACACGGCGTCGCGGCCGTCGGTGCCGCGCGAGGCCTCGACGGCCTCCCACAGCCGCGAGGCCTCGCGCAGCCGCCGCGGGCGCAGCTCCAGGCCCACCAGACCCGCCATGACGTGCTCGGCAGGCCCACCCACGGCCCGGCGCCGGCGGACCGCCTCGCGCAGCGCGGCGGCGCTGGGCAGGGTCGAGCGGGTGGCGGCGTCGACGACATGGTCGACCCAGCCCTCCACCAGCGCCAGCGCCGTCTCCAGCCGCTCCAGCGCAGCCTGCTGCGCGGGGGTCTTCTCCGGCTCGAACATCCCCGAGGCCAGGGCGCCCTGCAGCGCCGACGGGTCGGAGGGGTCCAGTCCGCGGACAGCCTCCTCGATGCGGCTCATGTCGAGCGTGATGCCGCGGGCGTAGCTCTCCACGGTGCCGAGCAGGTGCCCGCGTAGCCACGGCACCCCGGCGAACAGGCGGGCGTGCGCTGCCTCGCGGGCGGCGAGGAACAGCCGCACCTCACCGGCCGGCACGCCCAGGCCGTCGGCGAAGGCCGCGACACCGCCCGGCAGCAGCGCCGTGGTGCTGCCCGCCACGAGCGGGATGCCGACGTCGGTGGCCGAGACCACCTCGCGGCTCAGACCGCCGACCGCCTGCCCCAGCTGCGCACCGAAGACCGTGCCGCCGATCGAGCGCATCATCGTGTTCGCGCCCGCGACCATGCCGCGGGCCTCCTCGGGGATCTGCTCGGCCATCGCCGAGGCGACGGCGTCCGCCACGCTGCTCGCCACTGGCTCGGCCAGTCGCTTCCACGTGGGCAGGGTCGCTTCGACCCACTCCGCGCGCGACCAGGCCCGGCCTGCGGCGGAGGCCGACGGCAGGTCGGTGACCGGGTCGAGCCACAGGTCGGCCAGCCGCAGCGCCTCGGCGACCTCGCGCTCCTCGGAGGAGCTGGGCGCCGGGTCCGGCTCGGCCAGCGCGCCCTGGCGGGCGACGTCGTGCGCGAGCTGCCAGTTCACCGGGCCGTCTCCGGAGGTGGCCATGAGCTGCTGCACGGCGGCCATCACCTGGGCCATGGCCTGCGGGTCCTTCTGGAGCTGCTCGAAGAGCTGCGCCGGGTCAACGCCTCCGGGGCCGCCGAGGCCTCCCAGGCCGCCGGGCAGGCCTCCCAGACCGCCCAGGCCTCCGAGGGCGCCGGGCGGACCACCGGGTGCTGCGCCGCCGAGCGCGGAGAACAGCTGGGACAGCGGGTCCTGGGGGGTACCGCCGTCTCGGGCGGAGCGGTCTGCGTCCTCCGGGTCCTCGTCGGGACGGGGGGGCGTCGGTGTGTCGGGCACCGTTCCTCCAGCCGCGCATCGTGAGGTGCCGAGGCGGTGCGGCGGCCGCCGCCGGGGCGAGGCGGCAGGATGTACCTCCTGCCCTCGGTGTCCACGGTACCCAGCAGCGGCGGGTGGCGACCGCCCCGGAGTGGCGCTCGCAGCGAACACCCGGCCAATCCGCACGGGACCGACGCCGGCGGGGGCGGGGCGTCATCCGCAGGGGAGCGGCTGGTTGCCGGACTGACGAGCTGACGAGAAGAGGACGTGTGGCGGACCTGGCCGACGGTGGGACGGCCGTGCTGCCCCTGGACGGCCACGTCGTGGTCACGGGCGCCGGCTCGCCCGCGGGGCGCGCTGTCGCGCAGTGGCTGGCGGCCGCCGGCGTGGAGGTGGTGGCCCTCGAGGACGCCCCCGCCGCGCCGACCGCGTCCGCGACGGCTCGGTCGGACTCGGCCACTGCCGGCAAGGAGACAGCTCAGGAGACGGATCAGGACGACGGCGACGCTCCCGACGCCGGGGCCGCGTGGCACCACGTCGACATCGTCAGGGTCGACCTGACCTCTCCGGACGTGCTCGCGGCCATGGTCAGTGGCTCGCGGTTCGGCTCAGGTGCGCCTGGTGGCCGTGCTCCCGGTGGTGGTGCGCCCGCCGCGGTCGTGCACGTCGCCCTCGACAGCGACCTGCGCGCCGCGCTCGCCCAGACCCCGGCCCGTCGGCGCGAGCGCGCCGAGGCGTCGGTGCGTGCGGTGGTGACCGCCGCGGCCGCCGCGGGGGCGCAACAGCTCGTGCTCGTGAGCAGCGCCATGGTCCACGGGGCCCTGCCCGACGCTCCCGTGCCGCTGCCCGACGACGCCCCGCTGCTGGCCGCCCCCGACGACGGCCTGGTCGGTGACCTGCTCGCGGTGGAGGAGGTGTGGGCGCACGCGGCGCAGGCCCTGCCCGGCGTCCGCACGGCGGTGCTGCGCCCGGCCGCGGTGGTGGGATCCGACGTCGACACCGTTGTCACTCGCTCCTTCGAGGTACCGCGCCTGCTGGCCCTGCGCGAGCGGGCGCCGGTGTGGCAGTTCTGCCACGTCGACGACCTGGCCGCCGCCGTCGCCGTCGTCCTGCGGGAAGGGCTGACCGGAGCCATGGGGGCGGGCGCGGACGGCGTGCTCGTCCACGAGGCGCTGGAGAAGTCTTCCGGGTTGCGTTCGGTCGAGCTGCCCGCGCGCCTGGCGCAGGCGACGGCGGAGCGCCTCGCCCGGCTGGGCCTGCTGCCGACGCCCGCCGGAGACCTGGCCTACGTCGTCCACCCCTGGGCGGTCTCTTCTGCGCGGCTGCGCGCCGCGGGCTGGGAGCCGCAGCACACCAACGAGGACTGCCTGGCCGTGCTGCTCGCCGACGTGCAGGCCCGCCGCGCCTTCCGGCGCAGTCCTACCGGTCGGCTGGGGCGTGAGGCGGCGCTGGGCGCGGCAGGCGCCGCCGGTGCGGCGGTGGCCGTCGTCGCGACCGCGGCGGTGCTCCGGCAGGCCCGGGCGCGGCGGGGCCGGTGAACGAGCTGCCTCCTGACGACGAGCCCCGGCCCGACACGCTCGAGGACGACCCCCGCGACGATGCCGGGGAGCCCTCCCCGGCGCGGGTGCGGGCATCCGACCGAGCCGTGGCGGCGCTGGTGTGCGGTGCCGTCTCCGTGGCGCTCGTGTCCGTGGTGGCACTGCTGCCCGTGCCGTTCGCGGTCGAGGGACCGGGGCCCGTGCGCGACGTCCTCTCCGGCGAGGGAGACCAGCGCCTCATCACGATCTCGGGCGCGCCGACCTACCCGACGTCGGGCTCGCTGGACCTCACCACGGTCCGCGTCAGCGGTGGCCCGGGCCGTTCCCTCGACCTCGGCGGGCAGGTGGCGGCCTGGCTGGACGACGACAGCGCCGTGCTCCCCGAGGCCGCGGTGTTCCCGCCCGGCGCCACCGAGAAGCAGGTGGACGACAGCAACGCCGCGGCCCTGACCGACTCCCAGCAGGCGGCCACGGTCGCCGCGCTGACCGAGCTCGGCTACGACGTGCCGGTCCAGGTGGTGGTGTCCGACGTCGTCGACGGGGCCGGTGCCGCGGGGGTGCTGCGCGACGGTGACGTGGTCGTCGCCGTCGGCGGCGCTGCCGTCGCCGACGCCTCCGCCCTGCGCGAAGCGGTCCGTGCGGCCGGGGTGGGCGCGGATGTCCGCGTTCAGGTGGAGCGCAACGGGCAGCGCCAGGACCTCACCGTGCCGGTCCGGGCCGGCGACGGCGGCGCGCCCGTGCTCGGCGTGCTCGTGCGCGAGCGCGCCGATCCGCCCGTGGACGTGACGATCGCCGTCGACCAGATCGGGGGACCCAGCGCCGGTTTGATGTTCGCGCTCGGCGTCGTCGACCTCATGACCCCGGGGGAGATGACCGGGGGCAAGCGGTTCGCGGGCACGGGCACCATCGACTCGGCCGGGGAGGTCGGCCCCATCGGGGGGATCCGCCAGAAGATGCTCGGCGCCCGGGCTGCGGGGGCGGAGGTGTTCCTCGCGCCGCAGGCCAACTGCGACGAGGTGGTCGGTCATGTGCCGGAGGGCTTGCGCGTGGTGGCCGTGTCGACGCTGGCGCAGGCGCGTGACGCTGTGGAGGCGGCGGGCCGGGGGGAGGCCGGGGGCCTTCCCGGCTGTGTCTGATCCCGGAGCCGAAGGCTCGTTCGGGTCAAGCGCAGGTCAAGAGTTCACCAAGGGAAAGTCATGGAACATTCAGTGGTGTCCCAGCGAGCCGTGACCCTCTCGTGATTGGGTCAGGCCCTCCCGGGGAGGTCGGGCACGGGAAGGCCGTGCGACGATTCGAGCTCAGACCGACCCCACCGCCGTACGTCGGCGGTCGTGATGGAGGAAGAGTCCGGTGACGTCGCCACCGCCCCGCCCCCCGCGCCCGGGTGCGCCCGGCCCCGTCCGGGGAGGTCCCCAGCGTCGGCGCCCGCTCGTGCCGGTGCTCGTCGGTGCCGCCGTGCTGGTGCTTCTGGTCAGCCTGGTCGCCTCGGTGGCCACCGAGGTGCTCTGGTACCGCCAGCTCGGCTTCGGTCGGGTCTACTTCACCCAGCTCGCGATGAGGTCGGGCCTGTTCATCGTCGCGGGGGCGCTCATGGCGGCTGCCGTGGCCGTCAGCATGGTCCTGGCCTACCGCAACCGGCCCATCTACGCGCCCGTGCCGGGCTCCGCGGCCAGCCTCGACAGGTACCGCGAGGGCCTGGAGCCGCTGCGCCGTGTGCTCACCGTGGTGCTGCCGCTGCTCCTGGGCCTGTTCGCCGGGTCCGCGGCGTCCAGCCGATGGGAAACCGTGCTGCTGTGGCTGCACCGCACGAGCTTCGGCCAGGTCGACCCGATCTTCAATCACGACATCGGCCTGTACGTCTTCACCATCCCGTTCCTGCGCTTCCTGGCGGGCTTGCTGACCGCCGTCGTCCTGCTGGCGGGCATCGCCGGAGCAGTGACGCTCTACCTCTACGGAGCGCTGCGGGTCTCTGGTCCGGGCGCCCGCACCACGGTCGCCGCGCGCGTCCAGCTGGCCGTCACGGCCGCGGTGCTCGTGGCGCTGCAAGCGGTGAGCTACTGGCTGGACAGGTACTCCACCCTCACCAACGTCCACGACAAGTTCGCGGGGGCCAGCTACACCGACGTCGCCGTCATCGTCCCTGCCCGCGGCATCCTCGCCATCGCAGCGCTCATCTGCGCCGTGCTCTTCATCGTCACCGCCGTCCGCGGCGGATGGCGGTTCCCGGCGGTGGGCGTCGGTCTGCTCGTCGTCGTCGCCGTGGTGGCCGCGGGCATCGTGCCGGCCGTCGTGCAGCGCCTGCAGGTCGCCCCGAACGAGCCTCAGGCCGAGGCCCCCTACATCCAGCACAACATCGCGGCGACGCGTGCAGCCTTCGGGCTGGACAAGACCCTCGTCGAGCCCTACACGCCGAACACCGAGGGCGAGGCGGGCGCCCTGCGCTCCGACGCCGTCACCACGGCGAGCACGCGCATCCTCGACCCGGCCGTCGTCAGCCCGACCTTCGCGCAGAACCAGCAGGTCCGTGGCTTCTACCAGTTCCCTGCCCCGCTCGACGTCGACAGGTACACCATCAACGGGCAGAGCCAGGACGTCGTCGTCGCCGTCCGCGAGCTGCGGGCCTCCGGCATCAGCAACACCTCGTGGGTCAACACGCGCACCGCGTACACCCACGGCTACGGCCTGGTGGCCGCCGCCGGCAACGACAAGCAGTCCAACGGCGAGCCCGTCTACCTCGAGGGTGGCATCCCGGCGTCCGGGTCGCTGCCCGACTACGAGCCGCGGATCTACTTCGGCGAGAAGAGCCCGGAGTACTCCATCGTGGGCGGGCCTCCCGGCTCGAACCAGGAGATCGACTACCCCGACGACACCCAGCCGAACGGCGTGGCCCGGTACACCTACACCGGTGACGGCGGCCCGAGCGTCGGCAACATCGTCGAGCGGGCGCTGTACGCCATCAAGTTCCGCGACGCGAACATCCTGCTGTCCTCCGCGGTCAACCCGCAGAGCCAGATCCTCTACGACCGGTCCCCCCGCGAGCGTGTGCAGAAGGTGGCTCCCTTCCTCACCCTCGACGGAGACCCGTTCCCGACCATCGTCAACGGGCGCGTGCTGTGGGTCGTCGACGGGTACACCACCTCGGCGGAGTACCCGTACTCGCAGCCGCAGGTGCTGCAGGAGGCCACGGCCGACACGCTGACCACGCCCGCCGGCACCGTGGCGGCGCTGCCGCCGAACCAGGTGAACTACCTGCGGAACTCGGTCAAGGCCACCGTCGATGCCTACAGCGGTGAGGTGGTGCTGTACGCCTGGGACGAGAGCGACCCGGTGCTGCGCGCCTGGGACGGAGCCTTCCCCGGTGCGGTGAAGCCCTTGGCCGACATGAGCGGCGAGCTGATGTCGCACGTGCGCTACCCGGAGGACCTCTTCAAGGTCCAGCGCACCGTGATGGCCAGCTACCACGTGACCGACCCGGGCGCTTTCTACTCCCAGAACGACTTCTGGCGTGTCCCGGCCGACCCGACGTCCGGCCCCCAGGCCGCCGCGGGGACAGCGACGGCGACGGCGGCGGCAGCCTCCCCGCAGAGCCCGGCGCAGCCGCCGTACTACCTGACGCTGCAGATGCCGAACCAGCCTCAGGCTTCGTTCTCGCTGACCTCGACGTTCATCCCCAGCAACAGGCAGGGTGAAGCGGCGCGGAACATCCTCACAGGCTTCCTCGCGGTGGACGCCGACGCCGGGAGCGCCGCGGGACAGAAGCGCGACGGCTACGGGCAGCTGCGCCTGCTGCAGCTGCCGACGGAGGGCACGGTCAACGGCCCCGGCCAGATCCAGAACGAGTTCAACACGAACCCGGAGGTCGGCTCCTTCCTCAACCTGCTCCGCCAGGGCGGGTCCTCGGTCCGCTACGGCAACCTCCTCACGCTGCCCGTCGGCGGCGGTCTGCTGTACGTCGAACCGGTCTACGTCCAGAGCACCGGTGAGACGGCCTACCCGACGCTGCGGAAGGTTCTCGTAGCCTTCGGCGACAACATCGGCTTCGCTGACACCCTCGACCAGGCGCTCGACCAGGTGTTCGGCGGTGACTCCGGCGTGGAGGCCCCGGACGCCGGGACGGGCGGAGAGAGCGTGCCAGGCACACCCGGCGCAGGCGGCACACCGGGCCAGACGCCGTCGCAGAGCCCCAGTGCGTCGTCGGGGCAGTCGCCCTCGTCGTCGTCCTCGTCGCCGCCGACGGGTGGCGCGACGACGGCGCCGCTGCCGGAGTCCGTCCGGCAGGCCCTCGAGCAGGCGGTGGCGGCCGAGGCCGACGCCCAGCGTGCGCTCCAGCAGGGCGACTTCGCCGCGTACGGCCAGGCGCAGGACCGGCTCAAGCAGGCGCTGGACCAGGCGGTGAAGGCCGAGCAGGCCACCACGGCGTCGCCGACGCCCACCGGCTGACCGGCTCACCGACAGCGCCCGGAGTTCCGGGCGTGCACCCGAACGGGGTCCCCACCGCACGCGGTGGGGACCCCGTTTTGGTGCCACGGCGCAGGTCGGGTAATGTTCTGTTCACCGACGCGGGGTGGAGCAGCTCGGTAGCTCGCTGGGCTCATAACCCAGAGGCCGCAGGTTCAAATCCTGCCCCCGCTACCACTGACGAAGGCCGTCGATCCTCACGGATCGGCGGCCTTCGTGCTGTTCGGGAGGTGTCGTGGTCGCTGACCAGGGCTGGCGGCGGCGGACCGCCGCGGCGGCTTTCGCCTTCTGGGCCACGATGCTCGGCACCACGTTGCCGACGCCCCTGTACGGGCTCTACACGCAGCGCCTGGGCCTGACGGCCCTGCTGCAGACCACCGTGTTCGCCACCTACGCCGTCGGCGTCATCGTCGCGCTGATCAGCGCAGGGCAGGCCAGCGACAGGTTCGGCCGGCGCCCGGTGCTGGCCGTCGGCCTGGGGGCCGCCGCGGCGTCCGCCGTCGTCTTCCTCCTGCCGGTCTCGGTGCCCGGCCTGCTCACGGGGCGGGTGCTGTCGGGGCTGTCCGCGGGCCTGTTCACCGGTGCGGCCACCGCCCTCGTCGCCGAACTGGTGCCCCACAGTGCGGCGGGGAATCCAGCGGGGCGTTCGACGCGGACGGCGTCGCTCGTGGCCACCGCTGCGAACATCGGCGGACTCGGCTCGGGGCCGTTGCTCGCGGGCGCTGTCGCGCAGCTCGGGTGGGCGCCCCTGGTGGTGCCCTACGTGCTGCACCTGGTGCTGCTGGCGCTGGCCGGAGCGGCCCTCGCCGTCGTCCCCGAAACCGTGACCACCCCGCGGGCGCAGCGACCCCCGTGGCGGCCGCTGCGTCCGGCGGTGCCGCCGCAGACCCGTGCTGCCTTCGTGCCCGCGGCCGTGAGCGGCTTCGCGGGGTTCGCCTGCCTGGGGCTGTACTCCGCCGCCGAACCGCGCGTGCTGAGCCAGCTGCTGGGCGTCTCGGCGCCGCTGGCCGCCGGGGCGGTCGCCGCACTGATCTTCGCGGCCTCGGTCTCTGGTCAGGTGGTCACGGCCTCCCTGCCGCCGGCGCGCGTGCTGCCCGCTGGGTGTGCGGCACTGCTCGTGGGCACCGGACTGCTCGCCGCGAGCCTCGAGCTCGCGTCCCTGCCGCTGCTGCTGCTCGCCACGGTCGTGCTGGGCGCCGCGCAGGGGGCGTGCTTCCGTGCCGGGGTGGCCGAGGTCGGCGCCTCCGCCCCGCCGCAGCGGCGAGCCGAGGTGGTCTCCACGCTCTTCGTCGTCTTCTACGTGGCGATCTCCCTGCCCGTCGTCGGCGTCGGTGCGCTCGCCGACACCGCGGGCCTGCGCACCGCCGTCCTCGCCCTGGCGGGGCTGGTGAGCGTGCTCGCCGTGGCCGCGCTCGTGGTGCTCCTCACGCGTCGCCGCAGGGCTTGACCCGCGCGGGGCGTTGTCCCTACGGTGATCCTCGTCGGTCATGAGTGGCAGCGACAAGCCCTGGCTCGCTGTCCAGCAACCCCCCATTCGCGGCGGGGTGCTCCAGGTGAAGACCGGGCAGGACGCAGCCGTGATCCTGTCAGCGCGAGACCCCACAGGGGTCGGACAGGAGCTCTCATGAGCCTTCCGCAGTGCACGCACGAGGCCTTCACCCGGCGTCTCGTGGTCGACCTCGCCCGGACGGCGTCGGCGCGCTGTCGCGCCTGACGCACTCCAGCGGGCAGCCCCGCTGGTAGCCCGCTGGTGATTCCGCTCTCGCGGAGCCAGCCGCACGTTCACCGTCGACCACCCCGTGGCGCACGCCTGCGCCCTTGACGACCCCGGAGCACGAGATGACCCTCCTCAGCGACCCCACGACCACCCCTGACACCCGTTCTGACACCGGTCCGGCCGCCCGGCCTGCCGCCCGGTCGGACCTCGCCGACGGCAGCCGCCGCGACGGTGCCGGCGGCCCCCGGCCCGCCATCGGCCACCTGCTCGCCGGTGCCGAGCACTGGCGGAAGACCGGCCGTCCCCGCGACGCCGCCGGCTGGCTGCTGCGTGCCGAGGACGTCGCGGCCCAGTTGCGCCGCGGCGCCGTCGAGAGGGACCGCGCCGGCGGTCACCCCCGCGAGGAGGTCGATCTGCTCAAGGCTTCCGGCCTGGTGACCCTGCTCGGACCCCAAGAGCACGGTGGCGCCGGTCAGACCTGGGACACCGCGCTGCGCGTCGTACGGACCGTGGCCCGCGGCGACGGCTCGATCGGCCAGCTCCTCGGCTACCACTACCTGTGGGCGTGGGCCGCGCGCCTGGTCGGCACAGAAGAGCAGATCGCCGCCGTCGAAGAGCTCTACACCCGCGGCGAGCTGTTCTTCGGCGGCGCGGTCAACCCCCGCGACGGCGACCTCGTCATCACCGAGGACGGCGACGAGCTGGTCTTCCACGGCCGCAAGTCGTTCTCCACGGGCGGGGTCGTCTCCGACCTCACCGTGCTGGAGGGCGTCATCGACGGCACGGACACCCACGTCTTCGCCATCGTCCCCACCGACCAGCCCGGCATCGCCTTCGCCGACGACTGGGACAACCTCGGCCAGCGGCTCACCGAGAGCGGCTCGGTGCGCATCGACGGGGTGCGCGTGCCCTGGGCCGCGGCGGCGGGCTTCGTGAACCGGGCGTTCCAGCCGCTCACCTACAACACCCTGAACGTGCCGACCATCCAGATCGTCTTCGCCAACTTCTACCTGGGCATCGCCCAGGGGGCGCTCGACCGCGCCGCGGAGTACACCCGCACCACCACCCGCGCGTGGCCCTACGGCGGTGACAACAAGGACCACGCCACCGAGGAGTGGTACGTGCTCGAGGGCTACGGCGAGCTCGCCACCAAGCTGTGGGCCGACGAGGCGCTGCTGGACGCCGTCGGCGCCGAGGCCAGCGCGGTGCTCCACGCACCGCGCGACGAGCTCACCGAGCGCCGGCGCGGGGAACTCGCAGTACGGATCGCGGCGGCCAAGGTCCGCGCCGTCGAGGACGGGCTGGACGTCGCCACGAAGGTGTTCGAGCTGACGGGTGCCCGGGCCAGCGCCAACCACGTCGGCCTGGACGTCCACTGGCGCAACCTGCGCACCCACAGCCTCCACGACCCGCTGCCGTACAAGAAGCGGGAGGTCGGCAGCTTCGCGCTGCTCGACGAGGTGCCCGAGCCCACCTGGTACACGTGATCAGCTGAGGGCATCGGGCGCCGATCTGGCGGATCCGCGGCGGGCGGGCTCGTACCGAGCCTGCCCGCCGCGGCGCGCGCGGAGGACGTCAGCGGCGCTGCAGCAGTCCCAGCACCTCGTCGTGCAGCAGGCCGTTCGTGGCCACCGCGTTGCCCCCGTGCGGGCCGTCCACGCCGTCCAACGAGGTGAACCGGCCGCCCGCCTCGGTGACCACCGGCACGAGGGCGGCCATGTCGTAGAGCTCCAGCTCGGGCTCGCACGCGATGTCGGCGGCGCCCTCGGCGACCAGCACGTAGCTCCAGAAGTCGCCGTAGCCGCGGGTGCGCCACACCTTCTTCGTGAGGTCGAGGAAGCCCTCCAGGCGCCCCGCCTCCTCCCACTCCCAGATCTCGGAGTGGCTCAGGCTGGCGTCGCCGAGGGCGGAGACCTGGGAGACCTGCAGTCGCTTCGCGGAGGACAGTCGCGGGCCCGTGTAGGCCCCGGTGCCCTGCGCCGCCCACCAGCGGCGGTTCAGCGCCGGCGCGGAGACCACGCCGAGCACGGGCACGCCGTCGTCCAGGAGGGCGATGAGGGTGGCCCACACCGGAACGCCGCGCACGAAGTTCTTCGTCCCGTCGATCGGGTCGACCACCCACTGCCGCCCCGAGGAGCCGCGGTTGGTGCCGCTCTCCTCCCCGACGAAGCCGTCGCGGCTGCGTGTGCGGCTCAGCTGAGACCTGACGATCTCCTCCGCGGCACGGTCCGCGTCGGTCACGGGCGTCAGGTCGGGCTTCGTGTCGACCACGAGGTCGCGGGCCTTGAAGCGGGTGGAGGTGAGGTTGTCCACGGCGTCGGCGATGACGTGCGCGAGCCTCAGGTCGTCGTCATAACCGGGCACATCTCGCACCGTAGCGGTCGCTCCTACCCTGGGAGGCGTGGTCTGGGCACCTCGCGGCAGTGAGAGCGGGAGCAGCAGCGGCAGCACCGACGGCGCTATTGGCGAGCCGTTGCAGCAGGCGCTGGAGCGGCGCGACAAGGTGCTGCGGGCCTTCCTCGGCGACGACGGGCGCCTCACCGCGATCCCCGCCAAGCGCGCGAAGCGCCTCGTGGTGCTCGACCTCATCGCCAGGGTCTTCGAGCCGGGGGAGCGGTACCCGGAGCTCGAGGTCAACGCGCTGCTGCGGGCCTTCCACAACGACGTCGCCGCGCTGCGCCGCTACCTCGTCGACGAGGGCTTCCTCGACAGGGCCGAGGGCGTCTACTGGCGCACCGGCGGTTCCGTCGACCTCTGACATCCCGCTGGCAACCCTGGGGTCAACCCCTGCGGCGATCATGGACTTCCCGAGCAGTTTCAGGCCGTGATCATGGACTTCCGGAACAGGATCGGACGGTGCCGCTGCAGCCCTACGCCGCCAGCCCCGCCCGTCGGGCTCGCCAGCTGACTGCTGACGTCGCCGTCCTGCTCTGGGCGGTGGCCTGCGCGGTGACCGGAGTGGTGGTGCACGGCGCCGTCGTGGCCCTCGCCGACCCGGCTCGTTCGCTCGCGCAGGGCGCCGGCGGGTTGCGCGACCAGCTCGGCGGCGCGGCCGATGCCGCCGGCAAGGTGCCGCTGGTCGGAGACCGTCTGTCCGCCCCGCTCGACGGCGCCAGCGGCTCCGCGGACGACCTCGCCACCGCCGGACTGGACCTGGCGACGACGATCGGCCACCTCGCCGCCGTGCTCGGGCTCGCCGTGGCAGTGCTGCCGGTCCTGCTCGTGGTGGCCCTCTGGCTGCCGGCGCGGTGGCGCTTCGCCCGGCGTGCCGGTGCGGCGAGAGCCTGGCTGGACGACGCCACTGCGACCCCCGGCCCCACCGCGCGCAGTCGCACCGAGCTGCTGGCTTGGCGCGCCCTGGTGAACCAGCCCCTCGGCACGCTGGCGTCCGTCAGCTCCGACCCGCTGGCCGACCTGCGCGGCGGTGATCCTCGGATCACGGCGGCGCTGGCCGCACTCGAACGCCGCTCCCTGGGACTGCCCCCGTACCCCCGGCCGTGATCATGGGCCTCCGCCACCCCGGGAGGTGGCGGAGGCCCATGATCACGGAGGGGTCAGTGGGAGTCGGCCTCCCCGGAACGGCTGCGCAGCAGCCGCCGCAGCGAGTCGAGGCGCGCCGGACCGGCGTCGCCGGCGCCACCCGAGGCGACGAACGCGTCCAGGGCGCACTCGGTCGTCTCGGCGTCGTCGTGGGTGCAGCCGCGTGGGCAGCCCTCCGTGCCCGGCTCGAGGTCACTGAAGGCGCGCAGCAGCCGCTCGGGCGTCAGGTGCGCCAGGCCGAAGCTGCGCACGCCCGGGGTGTCCACCACCCAGCCGATCCGAGCACCGTCGGCATCGCGCAACGACAGCGCCACTGCCGAGCTGGAGGTGTGCCGACCACGCCCGGTGTTCTCGTTCACGGTGCCGGTGGCTCGGCCGGCCCCCGGCACGAGTGCGTTGACCAGCGTCGACTTGCCCACGCCCGACGGCCCCACGAGCACGCTCTCGTGGCCGGTGAGCCGTTCGCGGACGGCGTCCACACCGTCGAGCACGCGTGTGCCGTCGTCCAGCACCCGGCGTCGCACCACGAGCACCGGCACATCCAGCGCCGCCCATGCCGCGAGTGCCTCGGCCGGATCGCCGAGGTCGGCCTTGGTGAGCACGAGCACCGGCTGCAGGCCACCGTCGTAGGCGGCCGCCAGGCACCTGTCGACCATGCGCTGCACCGGCGCGGGGTCAGCCACGGCCGTCACCACGAGCAGCTGGTCGGCGTTGCCGACGAGCACGCGCTCGACGGGGTCGGTGTCGTCGGCGGTGCGCCGCAGCACCGAGCTGCGCTCCTCGATCCTCACGATGCGCGCGAGGGTGTCGACGGCGCCGCTCGTGTCACCGACCAGGCCCACCCGGTCTCCGACGGCGATGCCCGCTCGGCCCAGCTCACGGGCGCGCATGGCGACCACCTCGCGCTCGTCGTCCTGGCCCTCGTGGACCAGCGTCGTGAGGCGACCCCTGTCGATGGTGAGCACACGCCCGGGCACGGCGTCGGCGTGGTCGGGGCGGTCCTTGGTGCGGGGCCGTGAGCCGCGGCGGTTGGGCCTGACGCGGACGTCGCGCTCGTCGTAACCGGTGGTGCGGCGGCGCTGGTCTTCCATCCGACGATCCGACGGTCCGCTCATCAGCGCGCGAGCATCCCCGTCCACAGCCCGGTGAAGTCGGGCATGGTCTTGGCGGTGGTGCCGACGTCGACGACGACGACGCCGGGCACGGCCAGCCCGAGCACGGCGGCCGCCGTCGCCATCCTGTGGTCTCCATAGGTGGCGAACCTGCCGCCGTGCAGCGGCCGCGGCCTGATGAGCAGGCCGTCCTCGGTCTCGGACACCTCTCCGCCGAGGGCGTTCAGTTCGGTGGCCAGCGCCGCGAGGCGGTCGGTCTCGTGGCCACGCAGGTGCGCGATGCCCCGCAGCCGGGTGGGGGTGTCTGCCAGCGCCGCGACCGCCGCGATGACGGGGGTGAGCTCGCCGACGTCGTGGAGGTCGGCGTCGATGCCGGAGACGCCGTCGCCGCCGCGCACCGTGAGGCCCTCGGGGGTGAGGTCGACGTCGGCGCCCATCTCGTCCAGCAGGTAGCGCAGCGCGTCACCGGCCTGGGTGGTGCGCTGCGGCCAGCCCGGCACGGTGACCCGTCCGCCGGTGACCAGGGCGGCGGCGAGGAACGGCGCGGCGTTGGACAGGTCGGGCTCGACGTCGACGTCGAGGGCGCCCACCCGGCCGGGCGCCACCCGCCAGTGCGTGCCCGAGGCGCCACCGGTGGCAGCAAGGTCTGACTCAACCTCCACCCCGGCGTCGCGCAGTACCTGCTGGGTCATCACGAGGTGCGGAGCGCTGGGCACCGGTGCCCCCTCGTGGACCACCTCGATGCCGGCGTCGCTGCGAGCGCCCGCCAGGAGCAGCGCCGAGACGAACTGGCTGGAGGCGCTGGCGTCCATGACGGTGCGACCGCCCGGCAGGCGGCCCGCGCCGTGCACGGTGAAGGGCATGAGGCCGCGGCCGCCGTCGTCGACAGCGGCCCCCAGCTCCCGCAGCGCCCCCAGCAGCGGTGCCATGGGGCGGGTGCGGGCGTGCGCGTCACCGTCGAAGGTCGTGGTGCCGCTGGCCAGCGCGGCCACCGGCGGCAGGAAGCGCATGACCGTGCCGGCCAGGCCGCAGTCGAGCTGACCGGCGCCGCGCAGCGCGCCCGGCTCCACGCGCCAGCTCGCGACCTCGCTGCCGGTGCCCGTCCCATCGACCGGGACATCGGTGACGCGGGCGCCCAGGGAGGCGACGGCGGCAGCCATGAGCAGCGTGTCGCGCGAGCGCAGCGGTGCGCGCAGCTCCGAAGGACCGTCCGCGAGGGCCGCGAGCACGAGGTAGCGGTTGGTCAGCGACTTCGAGCCCGGCAGACGCACCTCGGCGTCGACGGGTGCTTCACCGAGGGGAGCCGCCCAGTCGAGGGGGGAAGCGGTGGCCGTGCTCGTCGAGGCGCTCATCGAGGACGAGCCTACGGCGCGCGGGCAGGCACGACGACGGGCCGGGCACCCGGCTGGGCGACCGGCCCGGCGGCCGTGCTGAAACCCTGTGGAGAACCTTGCGGAGACCGTCGTGGAGCGGGAAACGGAACTCAGTCGAGCGCCTTCTCCAGCTTCTTCTGGGCACGCTTGGCGCTCTTGCGGGCCTTCCTCGCGGCCCGCTTCGCCACGGCGGAGCCGGCCACGGACGCGACCTTGGCGGTGCGCTGGGTCTGCTTGGCAGCGTGCTCCGCGCGCCAGGCCAGGCCGGGCTTGCCCTGCGTGTCGACAGTGGCGATGAGCAGCCCGCCGAACAGCGCCGCGTTCTTCAGCGCCTGCACCAGCTGCTGCTGGCGGGTCTTGGCGTCGGGCGCCTCCCAGAAGCGGTGCCCGGTCAGCGTGGTGGGCACGAGGGACGCCGCCAGCACCGCCGAGGACACCCGGGGCGCCTTGCCGACGGCCAGCGCCAGCCCGGCGGTGGTCATGAGGGCACCGTTGAGGCGCACCAGGCCGGCGTCGTCGCTGGGGAGCGTGACCGGACCGACCGACAGGCCCTTGAGGGCGGGGATGATCGGGCCGCCGCCGTCGGTCTTGCGGTCAGGCTTGCGCAGCTGGTCGACGCCGCCGTAGACGAACGGGGCCGCGAGGAGCGGTCGGGCGAAACGACGGACGAGACTCATGGAGATCGGTCTACCGCACCCGACTACGGCGCGCCACCACGGGTGCCAGAGCCGGTGGGTCACCGTGCGGAACAAGGCCCCGGCGCGTGGCGTTGCACGCCGTGGCGGACACCTGACCCGCCGGAGCTGGAGGAAGGCGTGCTCGTCGCCGAACCGCGTGGAGAGACCCTCGTGCCGCCCCCGCCACTACTGTGGGGGGCGATGAGCGACCACCCGGACTCCCGTGCTGACCACAGCGAGGGGATCAGCGACGCCCAGAGCGTCGCGGGTGACGCAGCTGACGTGGCCGTCGAGCCCGATGAGGCTGATGAGACGGTGCGCGCCCCGCAGGAGACCACCGCAGAGCGCACCGCCCGCTTCGAGGCTGAGGCGCTGCAGCACCTCGACCAGCTGTACTCCGCCGCGCTGCGCATGACGCGCAACCCGGCCGACGCCGAGGACCTGGTCCAGGAGGCGTTCGCCAAGGCATTCGCGAGCTTCCACCAGTACCGGCCGGGCACCAACCTCAAGGCCTGGCTGTACCGGATCCTCACCAACACCTACATCAACACCTACCGCAAGAAGCAGCGCCAGCCGCAGCAGGCGGGCACCGACGAGATCGAGGACTGGCAGCTCGCGCGCGCTGAGGCGCACAGCTCCACCGGCCTGCGTTCGGCGGAGACGGAAGCGCTGGACCACCTGCCCGACACCGACGTCAAGCGTGCCCTGCAGGCCGTTCCGGAAGATTTCCGGATGGCGGTCTACTACGCGGACGTCGAGGGCTTCGCGTACAAGGAGATCGCAGAGATCATGGGGACGCCGATCGGCACCGTGATGTCGCGCCTCCACCGAGGGCGCCGCATCCTGCGCACTCAACTCGAGGACTACGCCCGAGAGCGCGGGCTCATCCCCGCGGCCACCGCCACCGCTGCATCCGGCGGCTCGGGTGCGGGTAACCCGTCATGAGCGCGGAGTGCGACGGCGTCCTCGCGCGCATCTACGACGCCCTCGACGGCGAAACGACGGTCGCCGAGCTTGCCGAGATCCATCGCCACCTCGAAGCGTGCCCTCCGTGCTTGGAGGAGTACGAGGTGGAGGCGGCCCTCAAGGCGCTCGTGCGCCGTTGCTGCAGCGAACGGGCCCCGGCCGACCTCCGCGCCAAGATCCTCGCATCCATCACGCACGTGGAGACGGTCACGACATCGACGACGTCACGGTCCTCCTCCGTCTCGACGGTGACCGGGCTCAGCCACGACGGCAGCACCGTGGTCGCCCGTGTCACGAGGACGACGACGACGACCACGCGCGAGGCCTGACCTCTCATCGCCTCTCGCCGCACCCCGTGCGCACGACGAAGGCCGCGACCCGGACAGGTCGCGGCCTTCGTCGATCTAGCCTTCGTGCATCCAGCAGCACATCGCTGCCGGCTCCCTCAGGAGTTGGGGCGCTTGCCGTGGTTGGCGCCGCCCTTCTTGCGGTCGCGGCGCTTGCGGGCTCGCTTGCTCATGGGGGACCTCCTCTCGAGACTCAGCTGACGGAACACATGTCGTCACGCTTGCCTCGATGGTCCCACAGGCTCAGGTACGGCCCGAGCCGAGCCGATGGGCGAGGGTGACCCCGGTGAGCGACGGCGCGACGGCGCCCGCATCCAACGACCTGCAGCAGTACCTGCGCGCCCTCGTCGAGCTGTCGGGGTCGGACCTGCACTGCAAGGTGGGGTCGCCGCCACGGGTCCGCGTGAACGGGCGTCTGATCAGGCTCGACGTCCCCGAGCTCACCTCCGCCGACACCGAGCAGATGGTCGCCGCGGTGCTGCGGGCCGACCTCGCGGAGGAGTTCGCGAAGACCAACGAGGCGGACTTCGCGCACTCGCTGCCCGGAGTGGGCCGCTTCCGCGTCAACGCCTACCGCCAGCGCGGCAGCGCGGGCCTGGTGTTCCGCAGGGTCTCCACGCAGCCGGTGCCGCTGGAGCACCTGGGACTGCCGCCGGTGGTCGCATCGCTCGCGCTGGAGCCCCGCGGACTGGTGCTCGTCACCGGCCCCACCGGCTCGGGCAAGACCACGACGCTCTCGAGCATGATCGACCACATCAACAGCACCCGTGAATGCCACATCGTGACCCTGGAAGACCCCATCGAGGTCCTTCACCCCGACAAGCTCGGCATGGTCAACCAGCGCGAGGTCCGCGTCGACACCCGCGACTTCGCCGCGGCGCTGCGCGCCGCCATGCGTCAGGATCCCGACGTCATCCTCGTCGGCGAGATGCGCGACGCCGAGACGGTGCGGGCGGCGCTGTCCGCCGCCGAGACCGGCCACCTGGTGCTCTCCACCCTGCACACCTCCGACGCCGCCGAGACCGTGGCCCGCATCGTCGACTTCTTCCCCCCGCACGAGCAGCAGCAGGTGCGGCTGGGGCTGGCCGGGTCGCTGCGCGGCATCATCTGCCAGCGGTTGGTGCCTCGCGCCGACCAGGTCGGGCGGGTCGCCGTCCTCGAACTGGCCGTCGCCACCCCGCGCGTCGTCCAGGCCGTGGCAGACCCCGCCCTCACGGCGGGCATGCACGACGTCATCGCCGACGGCGCCTTCTACGGCATGCAGACCTTCGACCAGGCCCTGTTCGGCCTGGTGCGCGACGGCGTCGTCTCCGAGGAGCACGCGCTCGCGGCGGCCACCCACCCGCACGACCTGTCCGTCGAGCTGCGCCGGGCCGGCATCGGCGCCTGACGATCGGCGCCTGAAGCTCGCCAGCTGACGATCGGCGTTCCCCCGCCGCGCCCGACCGCCGGACGCGGCAGCATGACCTGCGTGAGCAGGGTGGAGCGCCAGGGGGCTAGCCGGTCTCAGCGCCGGTCGGAGCTCACCGCGGCGACCCCCGCCTGGCGCCTCGTGCTGAGGGCGCTGCCATGGGCCGTTCGCTCGCAGCTGAGCCGGCAGGACCTGCTGCTGCACGGCGCGGCCGTGACGTTCTACGCCGCCATCGCCGGGGTCCCCATGCTCATGCTCGCCGTGAGACTGGCGACTCTGGTGGTGGGGGAGGAGCGGCTCCGTTACCTGGCGACGACGCTCGAGGCCGCCCTGCCACGTGGCACCGGAGCCGGCGCGGTGGCGCGCACCGTCATCGAGCAGGCCGCGTCCACCAGTTGGTTCGTCGCGCTGTTCGCGGCGTTTGCCGCGAGCCTGTACGGCGAGGGGTTGCGGCGTGCGTACGGCTCGCTGGACCGGGTCACCGAGAGCCGCACCGGGTGGCGCGGACGCATCGCCGTCCTGCCGGTGCTCGCCGCGGCCCCCCTGCTGCTGCTGGCGGTGCTCGGGATCACCCCGCTGCTGGCGACGCTGTTCTCCGAGGGCCGCCCCGCCGCCACCGCCCTCGGGGTGTACGTGGCGCTCAACGTCGACTGGATCGCCGTGTCGGTGCCGCTGGCGTGGTCGTTCCGCGTGGTGGCGCCCGACCCGCCGTCCTGGCGCCTGGCGATCGTCGGTGGCTTCACTACCGGGGCGTTCATCTCCGGCTTCCTGCAGGGCTTCACGTTGTTCCTGTGGCTGCCCATCGACCTGGGCGCGCCGTTCGGCGGCAACCAGGCCGTCGGTGGGTGGACCGCCGTCCTGCTCTGGGTGTGGTTGCTGCACCTCGTGGCGCTCCTCGGGTACGTGGCTACCCAGCAGGCGGGCAGGCTGCTCGCCACCCGCCGCGAGATAGCCGGGCTCGAGCTCGCCACCTGACGGTTAGCGTGAGCGGATGCTGGCAGCCCGCGCCGTCCGCACCCCGCAGGACCCCTCGGGGCTCGATGCCGATCCGTTGGCGTTCCTCGAGGTCGCCGAGCGTGACCCGTCACCGGTGCCCGACGGGTGGGTGCCGGTGACCGTGCGCGCCGCGGCCCTCAACCGGCACGACCTGTGGACCCTGCGCGGTGTCGGCGTCCACCCCGACGCGCTGCCTGTGGTGCTCGGCTGCGATGCCTCCGGGACCACCGAGGACGGCCGGGAGGTGGTGGTGCACGCCGTCCTGTCCGATCCCGACTGGGCCGGGGAGGAGACGCTCGACCCGCGCCGCACGCTCCTGTCCGAGCGGTGGCCCGGCACCCTCGCGCCCGTGGTGCGGGTGCCGGCGCGCAACCTCGTCGACAAGCCCGCCGAGCTGACCTTCGAGGAGGCCGCCTGCCTGCCGACGGCATGGCTGACCGCCTACCGGATGCTCTTCACCAACTCGGGGACGGCGCCCGGCGACACCGTGCTCGTGCAGGGCGCCGGCGGCGGCGTCTCGACCGCCCTCGTGGCGCTGGCCGCGTCAGCGGGGTTGCGGGTGTGGGTGACGAGCCGCTCGGAGGAACGTCGGGCCCGCGCGCTTGACCTCGGGGCGCATGCCGCGTTCGCGCCGGGGGAGCGGCTGCCCGAACGGGTCGACGCGGTGTTGGAGAGCGTGGGGAAGGCCACCTGGGGGCACTCGCTGCGTTCGCTCAAGCCCGGCGGGACCGTGGTGGTCTGTGGCGCGACCACCGGTGACGCCCCGGCCGAGCTGAACCGGGTGTTCTTCACACAGCTGCGGGTGGTCGGCTCGACGATGGGCAGCCGCGAGGAGCTGGGCCGGCTCGCACGCCTCTGCGCGACGACGGGCGTGCGCCCTCTCATCGACGACGTGCTGCCGCTGGCCGACGCGGCTGACGGCCTGCTGCGGCTCGAGGCCGGCGAGGCGTTCGGCAAGATCGTCGTCCGTCCCTGATCCGCTACCCACCCTTCCCACCCTTCTCGCACTTTCCGCGGCAAGTGCGCATCCCGGGGCGTGGGTGCCGCACTTGCCGAGGAAAGTGCGGAATGGGGGGCGTCAGGGGGTGAGGGGCAGACCCAGCCAGGCGTGCCAGCCACCGTGCAGCACCAGCCACGCGAGCAAGCCGTACCCGACCTGACCCGGGTGTACGCCGTCGCCGGCTTCCAGATCGGCGATCCACTGCTCGTGCGCGACGAGCGGGCCGAAGCAATCGACGTAGGGCACGCCGCGACGGCTCGCCACCTCGGCCCAACCACCGGCGAGCTCCGCCACCGCAGCCCGCAGCGACGGGTCCAGCGGTGGCGGCGGCCCGACGACGAACGCCGGGACGTCGTCAGCCGCCGCGGAGTCGAGCACGTCGGCGAGGTTGAGACGGCTGCGGGCCAGCGACGAGCCGAGCGCCGCATCGACGTGGCCGAGCCCGACGACCAGCCGGTCGTCACTGCCGCCCCAACGCCGCGCCGCCTCGCCCTGCCACCGTTCCCGCAGCGCGGTTGTGGACTCCCCGGGCACCCCGAGGGCCATCACCGTGGCGGCGACCGCGTCGTGCTCGGTGCGGGTGCGGGCGGCGACCCGCCCGGCCCACCCCAGCGCGCGCGGGTCGCCCACCCCGGCGACGAGGTCGTCACCGACCACGCAGACCCGCGTGGCCGGCGCCCTCAACGGTCGAGGGCTTCCGCGACCAGGGCCTTCTGCTCGACGGCGTGCGCCTTCGAGCGACCCGTGGCCGGCGAGGCCGACGCGGGCCGGCTCACGCGGCGCACCGCCCTGTCGGCCAGCGCCTCGGCGAACGCGTAGCCGAGGAACGGCCACGCACCCTGGTTGGCCGGCTCCTCCTGGACCCAGACCAGCTCCGCGGAGGCCGGGAACGCCGACAGCACCTCGCGCAGCACGCGCCCGTCGAGCGGGTACAGCTGCTCCAGGCGGACGACGGCGGTACGGCGGTCTCCGCGGCGCTCGCGCTCGGCCAGCAGGTCGTAGGTGACCTTGCCCGAGCACAGCAGCACCCTGTCGACCGAGGCCGCGTCGATGGCGCGCGGGTCGTCACCGAGCACCGTCTGGAAGCCGCCCTCGGTGAACGCCGACACCGGCGAGCTGGCGGCCTTGAGCCGCAGCATGGACTTCGGTGTGAAGACCACGAGCGGGCGGCGCGGCCGCTGGTATGCCTGGCGGCGCAGCAGGTGGAAGTGCGACGCGGGCGTCGACGGCATCGCGACGGTCATGTTCTCCTCCGCGCACAGCTGGAGGAACCTCTCGATGCGCGCCGAGGAGTGGTCGGGCCCCTGGCCCTCGTAGCCGTGCGGCAGCAGCAGCACCACGGAGGAGCGCTGCGACCACTTCTGCTGGGAGGAGGAGATGAACTCGTCGATGATCGTCTGGGCGCCGCCGGCGAAGTCGCCGAACTGGGCCTCCCACATGACCAGCGCGTCGGGCCGCTCGACGGAGTAGCCGTACTCGAAGCCCATCGCGGCGTACTCGGACAGGAGCGAGTCGTACACCCAGAAGCGTGCGTCGCCGGTGGCGAACTTCTGCAGCGGGGTCCACTCCTCGCCGGTCACCCTGTCGATGAGCACGGCGTGACGCTGCGCGAACGTGCCGCGGCGGCTGTCCTGACCGGCCAGGCGCACGCCGGTGCCCTCGGACAGCAGGGAGCCGATGGCGAGCAGCTCGCCCATCGCCCAGTCGACCCCACCTTCGCGGGTCATCTGGGCGCGCTTGTCGAGCATCGGCTTGAGCTTCGGGTGCACCGTGAAGCCGTCCGGCATCTCGACGTGCGCCTCCCCGATGGCGCGGAACAGCTGCTCGTCGATCTCGGTGCGGGAGGGGTCCGCCACCGACTCGTCGCGCTGGGACGCGGGCCTGTCGAGACCGGCGGTGGTGGAGGAGCTGTCGCTGGCCTCGCCCGAGGTGACTGCACGCGGCTCGGCGCCGTCCTTGGTCTCCTCGAAGGCGCGCTCGAGCTGCTGGCGGTAGTCGTCCAGGACCTTCTCGGCCTCTTCGACGGTGATGTCGCCGCGGCCGATGAGCGCCTCGGTGTAGAGCTTGCGGGTGCTCCGCTTGGCCTCGATGAGGCCGTACATGAGCGGCTGCGTCATCGACGGGTCGTCCCCCTCGTTGTGACCGCGGCGGCGGTAGCACACCATGTCGATGACGACGTCCTTGGCGAACTCCTCGCGGAACGCGAACGCCAGCTTGGCCACGCGCACGCAGGCCTCGGGGTCGTCTCCGTTGACGTGGAAGATCGGCGCCTGGACCATCCGCGCCACGTCGGTGCAGTAGAACGACGACCGCGAGCTGGCCGGCGCCGTCGTGAACCCGACCTGGTTGTTGATGACCACGTGCACCGTGCCGCCGGTGCGGTAACCACGCAGCTGGGACAGGTTCAGCGTCTCCGCGACCACGCCCTGACCCGCGAAGGCGGCGTCACCGTGGACGAGCACCGGCAGCACCGGGAAGCGGGAACCGCCGAGGTTGATGCGGTCCTGCTTGGCACGCACGATGCCCTCGAGCACCGGGTCGACAGCTTCCAGGTGGGAGGGGTTGGCCGCCAGGTAGACCTTGGTCTGCGTGCCGTCCTGGGAGGTGAAGACGCCCTCGGTGCCGAGGTGGTACTTCACGTCACCGGAACCCTGCACGGAGCGCGGATCCTGCACACCCTCGAACTCGCGGAAGATCTGCGAGTAGCTCTTGCCGGCGATGTTGGCCAGGACGTTGAGGCGGCCGCGGTGGGCCATCCCGATCCCGACCTCCTCGATGCCCGCGTGCGCGGCCTCGGAGAGCACGGCGTCGAGCAGCGGGATGACGGACTCCGCGCCCTCGAGGCTGAACCGCTTCTGCCCGACGTACTTGGTCTGCAGGAAGGTCTCGAAGGCCTCGGCGTCGTTGAGGCGCTTGAGCACCCGCAGGTGGCCCTCACGGCTCAGCGGCGTGTAGGGACGCTCCACGCGGTCCTGGATCCAGCGACGCTGGGCCGGGTCCTGGATGTGCATGTACTCCAGGCCGACGGTGCGGCAGTAGGAGTCACGCAGCACGCCGAGGATGTCGCGCAGCTTCATGAGCGGCTTGCCGCCGAAGCCACCGGTGGGGAACTCGCGGTCCAGGTCCCACAGCGTCAGGCCGTGGTTGCGGATGTCGAGGTCGTAGTGGCGGCGCTGGCGGTACTCCAGCGGGTCGGTGTCGGCCATGAGGTGGCCGCGGACCCGGTAGGCGTGCACGAGCTCGACCACGCGCGCGGTCTTGCCGATCTCGTCGTCGTGGGAGATCGAGATGTCCTGCACCCAGCGGACCGGCTCGTAGGGGATCCGCAGCGCGGTGAAGATCCCGTCCCAGAAGTCGTCGCCGAGGAGCTTGCCGTGGATCAGCCGCAGGAACTCACCGGACTGCGCGCCCTGGATGATGCGGTGGTCGTACGTGCTGGTCAGCGTCAGCGTCTTGCTGACCGCCAGCCGCGCCAGCGTCTCGGCGGAGGCACCGGAGTACTCGGCCGGGTAGTCCATGGCGCCGACGCCGATGATCGTCCCCTGACCCTGCACCAGGCGCGGCACCGAGTGGACCGTGCCGATGGTGCCCGGGTTGGTGAGGCTGATGGTGGTACCGGCGAAGTCGGGTACGCCCAGCCCACCGGAGCGGGCGCGGCGCACCAGGTCTTCATAGGCGGCCCAGAAGTGCGCGAAGTCGAGCGTCTCCGCCTTCTTGATGGACGGCACGAGCAGCTGGCGCGAGCCGTCCTTGGCGGGAAGGTCGATCGCCAGGCCGAAGTTCACGTGCGGCGGCTGGAGGATGCCGGGCTTGCCGTCGACCTCGGTGTACGCCCAGTTCATCTCGGGCATCTCGCGCAGCGCCTCGACCACGGCGTACCCGATGAGGTGCGTAAAGGAGACCTTCCCGCCGCGGGCCCGCTTGAGGTGGTTGTTGATGACGATGCGATTGTCGATAAGCAGCTTCGCCGGGACCGTCCGCACGCTGGTGGCGGTGGGGACGGAGAGGGAGGCCTCCATGTTGGTGACCACGCGCGCTGCGGGACCACGCAGGCGCACCGAGGTGGGCTGCTCGTCCGCGGACGTCGGCGCCGGGGCGGGCGTCTTCGGTGCCGCCTGGGCCGGTGTCGGCGTGCCACTGCGCGGCGCCGGGCGCTCGGCGGGGCGCGACGGACCCGGGGCGCCGGGGACGGCGGGCGCGTCGGTGCTGGAGGCGGGTGCCTTGGCCGGCGCGGTCTTCGCGGCGGCGGCAGGCTGCGGCGGCTTCACCGGTGCCGCGGGAGCCGCGGGAGCGGCCTTCGCGGCGGGTGCGGCGGCGGAGCTACTGCTCGAGCCGTTCCCGGAGCCGTTGCTCGACGTCCCGTTGCTCGGGCTGCTCGAGCCGTTGCCGGTGCCGGACCCGTTGCCCGCGCCGTTGTCGGCGTAGCCGGCGAAGAAATCCCACCAGGCCGGGTCGACCGCGGTGCGGTCGCGGAGGTACTGCTGGTAGAGGTCTTCAACCAGCCATTCGTTGGCGCCGAACGCGGCCGCGGGGTCGAACCCCGGCCCGTCCTGGCGTCCACCGGTAGTCGGTGTCTGCGTCACGGCGAGGATCGCCCACTTCCACGTTTCGGCGCTGGCGCGGTTCGTAGACCAACCCTACCCGCACTCAGCGTCCACTCCTCAGCACGCCTCGGAGGGCGTGTCCTCTTCTGGGCTACCCTGGGTTCACGTGCGATTCCTCCCCGGCCAGCAGCCCACAACGGACCTGACCTACAACGACGTGTTCCTGGTGCCGTCCCGGTCGGGGGTGACTTCACGGCTCGACGTCGACCTCACCGCTGACGACGCGACAGGCACCACCGTCCCGGTGGTCGTGGCCAACATGACCGCCGTCTCCGGGCGGCGCATGGCCGAGACGGTGGCGCGCCGCGGAGCGGTGGCGGTGCTCCCGCAGGACCTGCCCCTCGACGTCGTCAGCGACGTCATCACCTGGGTCAAGGGCCGCCACCCCGTGCTGGAGACCCCCGTCGAACTGACTCCGACGGACACCGTCACCGACGCGCTGCACCTGCTGCCGAAGCGGTCCCACGGCGCCGCCGTCGTCCTTGACCCGCAGCGCGTGGTGGTCGGCGTGGTCACCGCGTCGGACTGCACCGGTGTCGACAGGTTCACCCAGGTCGGCGAGGTCATGACACGCGAGCCGTTCGTGCTGCGCGCTGACGACGTCCTCGGCGAGGGCGGCCTCGAGGTGGCCTTCACCGCGCTCGACTCGGCCCGGCGCACCTTCGCCCCGGTCGTCGACGACGACGGCGCGCTGCGGGGCGTGCTCACCCGCACGGGCTGCCTGCGCTCGCGCATCTACGCGCCGGCTCTGGACGCCTCCGGGCGGCTGCGCATCGGCGTGGCGATCGGTCTGGGTGGAGACGTCGCGGCCACCGCAGCCGCGGTCCTCGAGGCGGGCGCCGACGTGCTCGTCGTCGACACCGCCCACGGCCACCAGGAGCGGATGATCTCGGCGCTGCGCGCCGTCTCCTCCGTGCGGGGCGCGTTCCCCGACGTCCCCGTGGTCGCCGGGAACATCGTCACCGCCGACGGCGTGCGCGACCTGGTGGAGGCCGGCGCCGACGTCATCAAGGTCGGCGTGGGACCGGGCGCCATGTGCACCACGCGCATGATGACCGGCGTCGGGAGGCCGCAGTTCTCCGCCGTCCTGGAGTGCTCCGCCGCCGCGCGCGAGCTGGGAGCCCGGGTCTGGGCCGACGGCGGCGTGCGCCACCCGCGCGACGTCGCGCTCGCACTCGCCGCCGGGGCCAGCCAGGTCATGGTCGGCTCCTGGTTCGCCGGGACCCACGAGAGCCCCGGCGACCTCATGGTCGGTGCGGACGGCCGCGCCTACAAGGAGAGCTTCGGGATGGCGTCGGCCCGCGCCGTCGCCGCCCGCACGCGCACCGACAGCCCCTTCGAGCGGGCGCGCAAGGCGCTCTTCGAGGAGGGCATCTCCAGCTCCCGCATGCACCTGGACCCGCGCCGTCCGGGCGTGGAGGACCTGCTGGACCAGATCACCTCGGGCGTGCGCAGCGCCTGCACCTACGCCGGTGCGCGCGACCTCGCGGAGCTGCGCGAGCGGGCCGTGGTGGGCGTGCAGTCCGACGCCGGGTACCAGGAGGGCCGTCCGCTCCCGACCGGCTGGTGAGCTTCCCCGCGGGGTGTCGAGACGCCGCGCTATTCGACGCTGACCTCGGTCAGAGCCCGATCTGACCGGGCTCTGACCTAGGTCTGGCTCGGTGTCGCGGCGCGTCGGCGTGGCGTGTCGCGCCGTGATGAGCCTGTGACCTGCGAAAGAACGACAGCCGTGCAACTCCTTTTCCACAGAACCGCGCAAGTCCCAGACCGCGCGGCGCCCTTCACCTAGTCTCGCTCACGTCGAAGCCTCGGCTCAGATGCTCCGCCGCACGTCAGGGGCAGGGCATCGCCCGTGCGCCCACCGCCGCCCGAACTCCCTGGAGGTCCCGCTGTGCCGTCACACCGCGGAGCCGAGCAAGGCTTCGGTGACTCCTCCGGGGTCGCGGTGGACGTGCGCGAGCGCACCGAGGCAGGGCCGCGTCCGGCGTCCTGGCCCAACAGCCGCGCTGACAGGGCCGGCCGGGGTGGCACCCCCGAGGCAGCCGTGCCGGCTGCTCGCGGCGGACGCCGCGCCACCGCGGTAGCCACCCCGCCGGACGGATTCCGTGAGCTTGCGGCGTTGCTCGGTGTTCCCGAGCAACGCACCGCGCCGCCGGCCTGGGCCGCGGGGCTGCCGGTCGCGCACCCTTCGGCCCCCGTGCCGCTCCCCGTGCCGGACGGGCTCGCCGGCCGCAGGTCGTCCGCGCCGCCGGCGCCGTCGGAGCCGACCTGGGACGCCGGGTGGCCTACTACTGACGAGCTCACCGCCGTCGAGGCGCCGCTGCGCCGCCGCCGGCGTGTCGCGCAGCCGTCAGCCGCCGTCGCCGCGCCGGTGGTCGCTCCCGCTCCCGTTCCGGTTCCGACGGTCGTTCCCGAGCTGCCGACCCGTCGTTCCCGGCGCGCCGCCACCGGCCCGGTCGACGCACCCGCCCGACCTGTCGAGCCAGCCCGCCCCGGCAGCCGCCGGGCGCTGCGCGAGCAGGCGGCCCGCGCGGCCGGTCACGCGGCCACTCCGGCTGCCTCCGGGTACGCGCCGATGCTGCCCTCGCGCTCGGACACCGATGTGCTGGCCCAGCTCGAGGCGCTGCTCGCCGAGACCGCGCCGGCGCCGTCGCCGGCCCCGTCGCCCGTCACCCCGGCTGCGCCTGACGCCCGTCCGTTCGCCGAGGACGACCTCGACCTGCGCACGGATCCCCTGTTCCCCGGCGTGGGCTGGTCGCGTCGCGACGTCGAGCACGCACAGTCGGCCCCTGCGGTCGAGGCGCCGACCACCCCCGCCGCCGGCTGGGTCGTGGAGACGACCCCCGTGGTGCTGGCGCCCGCGCCGACGGCAGCGGCAGTCCACGAGGCTCTCCTCTCCGAGGACGACGTCGCGCAGCCCGTCTTCGCCCCGCGCCGTGGACCGGCCGCCCACCGTCTGCCCCGCCGGGCGCGGGTCGCGCTGCCCCACTTCGCCGTCGTGGGGGCCCTCGGGGTCGCCACCCTCGTCGCCCCTCTCGTGGGCACCCACCTGCGCGCCGAGGCGGACACCACCACGGGCACCACCGCCGACGCCGGGGCCAGCACCGCGCGCGCCGCCGCAGCCTCCGGGGTGGCCGACGTCGCCGACCTCGTGGCCGAGCGTGCTGCGCAGGCTCTGACCGTCTCCCGCGCCGCCGCTCGTGAGAGCGCGCTGCAGGCCACCACGCAGCGCGCCGCCGCCGCCCAGGTCGCCGCGGACGCCGCCGCACAGGCCGCCGCCGAGGAAGCCGCGCGGGTTCAGGCCGAGAAGGAGGCTGCGGAGCGGGCTGCCGCGGCACACCAGGCCGCGCTCCAGTCCCTCGTGGGTGACTGCAGCGGCGCCCGCCCCGACATCTCCGGCAACAAGAACGGTCGCCTCGACGACGACCAGATGTGCGGACTGTGGCAGGACAAGCACCGGCTCCGCGCCGACGCAGCCGTCGCTTTCGCGGAGCTGAACCTCGCCTACCGCGACCACTTCGGCAAGGACATCGTCATCACCGACTCCTACCGCTCCTACCAGGCGCAGGTGCAGGTGCGCCGCAAGAAGCCGGGCCTCGCCGCGGTGCCGGGCACCAGCGAGCACGGGTGGGGTCTCGCCGTCGACCTCGGCGACGGTGTCCAGACCAGCGACGAGCACTACGACTGGCTCATCGAGAACGCCCCGAAGTTCGGCTGGGACCACCCGGCTTGGGCCCGCAAGGGCGGCGGCGGTCCCTACGAGCCGTGGCACTGGGAGTACGTCGCCGGGGAGTGAGCCCCGTCAGCGGCCGGCAGGCGCGCTGGTAGTCTCATCGGGCCGCGTCCAGCGTGGCAGCTGCCCCCGTAGCTCAGGGGATAGAGCACCGCCCTCCGGAGGCGGGGGCGCAGGTTCGAATCCTGCCGGGGGCACCAGTGCGAGGCCCGGTCAGACCGCGAGGTCAGGCCGGGCCTCGCGCGTGTGTCAGACCCTTCGTGAAGACTTCCCTCGTGATCGTCGAGGTGCGAGCGGCGGGACGTCCCGGTGAGGTCGTCGACAGAGAGGTCCCGGCGCCGATCGGGACGACCACCCTGCGACGCCTGCTGACGGCGCTCGTGCAGTCCGAGGTGGAGGCGTACGAGGCGCGCCGGAGCGAGCAGCTCGTGCTGCGCGTGCTGACTCCGGCGGACCTCGCCCTGGGGCACGCAGACGGCCGGTTCCGCGGCGGTGGGAGGTCGGTCCCGGCGGCGCCCGCCCTCGCGACGGCGGTCGCGCGGGCGCTGGAGGCCTTCGAGGACGGCCTCGTGCTCGCCCTCCTCGACGGGGAGCCCGTGGACGACCTCGACGCCGACGTGCACGTGGACGTTCGGACGCGGCTGCGTCTGGTGCGCCTGGTCGCGCTGACGGGCGGCTGAGCGGTGCTGACGCGGGAGCAGGCGCAGGAACACCTCAAGGCCTTCGCCGCGAGCACGGAGAGCCCTCTGGGGGGGGGGTGGAGCACTGCGGCCTCCGACCGGCGGACCGCTGGCCCAGCGGCTGCAGCGCTGGGCCGACGACGTCTGCGCTGACGACGGCGTCGACGTCGCCGAGCTGCTCGACGCCCTCGACGCCGAGCAGCTGCGGCAGACCTTCTGCGAGGTGCGTCCGGAGCTCGGTGAGGCGCTGGCCCGGTGGTGGTCGTGGGCGCGCTCGGCGCCCTACCAGGTGGGCTGGGAGCGCCGGGGCTTCCGCAGCAGTTGTCCGAGCGACACGCTGCTGGCGCGCAGCGAGACCCTCCGCCAGCTGCTCGTGCTGGCCGGGAACTGGCCCTGCGACGCCGCGTGGTTCGCCACATGGCTGTCCCACCTCCCGGTCCCTGGGGGTGCCCTCGCCGGGCTGCTCGCCTCGGAGGTCACCGCCGGGAACGACGCTGTCACGGAAGCCCTCCTCGCCAGCGCCTTCGGGCGCCACCCGGTCAGTGGCACCACGCGCGACGGGCTGGCCGCCCTGCTGGGCAGCGACCGGCCGGACCTGTGGGAGCAGGTCGTGGTGCTGCTGCGGGCCGCCGGACGGCAGGAAGGTCTGCGGTCGGTGATCCTCGAAGCGGTCGACCTGGCCCACCCGAGTGCCTTCGCCGCGCTCCTGGACGTGGTGGTCAGCGAAGACCTCGTGAGGTTCGCGGGCACGGTCCGTGCTGTGGGGGTGTGGTTCGGTGAGGAGCTGGCCGCCAGGCGCACCGGGCAGCTGCCCGGACTGCTCGCGGAGCTGGCCCGCGCCCTCGTGGACCCTGCGCCGCTCGCCCGGGAGCGCGTGCAGCCGGGCGCACCGGAGGAGACCTTCGTCCGCCTCTTCGCCCTCGCCCAGCGCGACGCCCACGCGGCGGTCGCGGCCGCGGCGGATCTGCTCGCAGGTCCTTCCGGCGGGGACGCCGGCCCGGGTGTGCGCCGTGCCGCTGTCCGCCTCCTCGCGGAGCTGGGGCTGCCGCAGGCCAGGGCGGCGCTGCGCCCGTGCCTGGCAGACCCCGACCTCGCGGTGTACGCCACCGCCGTCTCCGCGTGGCCGACCGGTCCGTACGCCCGTGACCGGCACGCCCAGCTCGACGACGACGACGTCGAGGTGCTGCTGGAGCGGGTGCGGACGCTGGGCGCGCCCACCAAGGTCGAGACGGGGGTCGTGGGGAGCCGGTTGCTCCAGGTCGGCTCGGCCCACGCCGCCGACGTCGTCCTCGCCCACCGGCCGGTGGCCGCTGCTCCGCCGGAGGCCCTCGCCGCGGCCTCCGCCGACGGTCGCTCGGGTGCGGTGCAGGGGCTCGCCGAAGACCCGGTCGCCCACCGCGCGGCGCTGTTCGGCTATGTCACCGACCCGTCCTCCTGGGTGCGGTCCCAGGCGCACCGGGCGCTGGAGGCGCTGCCTGAGATCACTCCGGCCGAGGCCGCGCTGCTCCAGGACGCGCTGCGGCGCAAGGCCGGCGACGTGCGACGGACCGCTCTGACGCTGCTGCAGCGCCAGTCACCGGAGGCGGTGGCCGCATCGGTCGCCGCGCTGGCGGCGGGCACACCGGAGCAGTCGGCTGCTGCGGGCGAGCTCGAGCAGCGCGCCGGCCTGGGAGGTGCTGAGGCCGCGGGAGCGCCCCCGCCGACGCAGCTCCCGCAGCACCTGCGCCACCGTCCCGAGAAGCGCACCCCGGCCGAGCGGCCCGTGGCGCCGCCCGGGGACGGGTTCGCCCGGTTCCACGCCACCTGTCTGCGCGTGGTCACGTCGCTGCGGGCGTGGTTGTCGGAGCACCGCGACGTGGAGTTGCGCACCTGGTACGGGGAGGTGGCCCTCCTGGCGGACCTGCGGTGGCTGCCTGACGCGGCGCCCGGCGCGCCGCTGCCGCTGGAGGAGGTGCTGGGGCCGTGGTGGGAGCGCACCGCGCCCGAGTTCACCGACGGCGGGCTCGAGCTGGCGCTGCTGCGGGCAGCGCTGCCGCGACAGGACGCGCCGTGGGCGGCGAGCGTCTCCGCCCGGGTCGTCGGCCCCGTCCCCGAAGACCCGCACGCGTCGGCCCTGGTGCTGCCGGTCATCGACAGCCTCGCGGGCTCGCGGTGGCGCAGCTCGTGGGCCGACGTCGTGCTGGACGCCTTCGAGGTCCTCTTCGCCGAGCTGCCTCTCTCCACGCTGGCCGGTCCGACGGCCACGGCGGAGCGGCTGGGGTCGCGGCGGGTGCTCGTCGAGCCCGGGTACGAGGTCTGGTGCGACGGCCGCGAGGCTTTCGCGCCACCGGAGTCCGTGCTGCCGCTGGAGACCCTGACCCCGGGGCAGGTGGCCCGGCTATGGCGCCTGGCCCGCTTCCTCGACGAGCCGGAGGGCGCGCTGGACGTGCTCGACGGGCCGCGGGTCCGCCATCACGAGCTCTACGAGCTGGGCTCCGGTGAGGGGCGGCTCGTGCCCGACCAGCCCTGGCGCCACCGCCCCGGTGAGGAGCTGCTGTGCCGGGCCGTCGAGGCGGGGGGCGGCCACGCGCGCCGACCTCCTGGACGCCCTGCTCCTCGTCGACGGCCGGGGGCAGCCACTGGAGGGCCTCGGCGCCACCACCGGCGCCCTCGAGGAGCTGACGTCGCAGCGGCCGCCGGCCTGGGCACGCACCGCTGCTGTCACCGCGGTGGTCGACGAGGTGCGGGCCGCCGCGATTGGCGGGGAGCTCTCGCGCGGTGACCTGCCGGGCCGCTCTCCGACGTGGCGAGGCGCGTGCGCTCGGTGACGGGCGTCGACCTCGTGGTGTCGCTCCTGGTGGCGCTGGGCCAGCGGCCCTTCGCCCGCGGGTACGTGTGGGCGACAGCCGGGAGGGGTCGCTCTCGAGGCTCGTGCGGGCCTGCTCCCCGGCGCCCGGGGAGTCGGCGGAGCAGCTCACCGCCGCGCTGCGCGCTGCTGACGTCCCGCAGCCCCGCGTGCTGGAGCTGGGCTTCTACGCCCCGCAGTGGGCGGGGTTCGTGGAGTCCCACCTCGGCTGGCCGGGGTTCGAGTCCGCCGTCTGGTGGGTGCACGCCCACACCAAGGACGACGAATGGTCGCTGGACCGCGACCTGCGCGAGGCGTGGACCTCCGCCGTCGCCCAGCGCACCCCGCTGGACGCCGCCGACCTCGTGCGTGGTGCTGCGGACGTCTCCTGGTTCCAGCGCGTGCTCCACGAGCTGGGGGAGGAGCGCTTCGACGCGGTGCTGGCGGCGGCCAGGTACGCCGCGTCCTCTGGCGGGCACAAGCGCGCCCAGCTGTTCGCCGACGCGCTGCTGGGGCGGGTGGAGGAGGGGGCGCTGCTCGAGCGGATCCGCTCCAAGCGGCACCAGGACGCCGTGCGGGCGCTCGGGCTCCTCCCCGTCAGCGGCCCGCGTGATCCGGCGGTGCTGGGGCGCTACGAGGTGCTGGTCGGCTTCGTGGCCTCCGACCGCACGTCGGGCTCGCAGCGGCGGGCGTCGGAGAGCACCGCTGTGGAGGTCGCCCTGGAGAACCTGGCGCGCTCGGCGGGTTACCGAGACCCGGCCAGGCTCACGTGGGCGGTGGAGGCCGAGGCGGTGCGAGACGTGGTCGACGGCCAGCTCACCGCCACCCACGGGGACCTCACCGTGACGCTCTCGCTCGAGGCCGACGGGTCGCCCCAGCTCGCGGTGGACCGAGGCGGCCGCGCGCTGAAGGCCGTTCCGGCAGCAGCGGCCAAGGTCCCGGCGGTGGCCGCTCTGAAGCACCGGGCGGCCGCGCTGCGCCAGCAGGCTTCGCGGATGCGCCGCTCGCTGGAGGCCTCGTGCGTGGTGGGGGAGGTCTTCGCCCCGGACGAGGTGGCCGAGCTGCTGCGCCACCCGGTGCTGGCGGTCGCGCTGCGCACCCTGGTGCTCGTCTCCGCCGAAGGGGTGGCAGGTTTAGCCACCGACGACCCGCGCGTGCTGCGCGGTCCCGAGGGGCAGGACAGGCCCGTGGACGGGTCGGGGCTCTGCATCGCCCACCCCGTCGACCTGCTCGCCGGGGGCGAGTGGCCCCAGCTGCAGCACGCCCTGTTCACCTCGGGCCAGCGGCAGCCCTTTCGGCAGCTGTTCCGGGAGCTCTACGTGCTCACGGCCACGGAGACTGGCGACGGGCTGCTCTCGCGCCGGTACGCGGGGCACCAGGTGGAGCGGCGTCGCGCCGGGGCGCTCCTGTCCGCTCGGGGCTGGGTGGCGGACCACGAGGCCGGCTGGGCGCGGACCTTCCACGCCCAGAGGATCACGGCGTGGTGCACGCTCGACGGCGGGTGGCTGTCTGCTGCGGAGGTGGAGGACCCCGCGCTTGGTGAGGTGCACTTCGTGCGCACGGGCACCTGGGACGCGGTGCCCGTGGGGGAGGTGCCGCCGCGGATCTTCAGCGAGGTGATGCGAGACCTGGACCTCGTGGTGTCGGTGGCGCACTCCAGCGGGGTCGACCCCGAGACCAGCGAGTCGTCGGTGCAGGTGCGACGACGCCTCGTGGAGGAGACGGCCCAGGCGCTGGGGCTGCCCAACGTCGAGACCACGGAGCACCACGCGCGCGTGCACGGCCGGCTGGGCACGTACTCCGTCCAGCTGGGCTCGGGGGTGGTGCACCGCCAGCCGGGTGGCGCGCTGCTGCTCGTCCCGGTGGGGGCCCAGCACCGGGGCCGGGTGTTCCTTCCCTTTGCCGACGACGACCCGCGGACGGCGGAGGTGGTCAGCAAGGTGGTGCTGCTGGCGCGGGACCACCGCATCCAGGACCCGACGGTCCTCGAGCAGCTCACCTGACGTCGTCGCGGTGAGCGCCGGGACACCGGCGGTGGGTCGCCCATGCCCTGGGGGCATCGGTGGCGTCGTCGTCGATCATTGCTTGGGCGCCGCTGCCCCCGCACGCTGCCGGGTAGCGACCAGACCATCGAGCGAGACGTTGTTGTCGTCGTCGTGGCAGCCGGTGCCGCCGGGTGAGCCGTCCTGACGATCATCCGGCGCCTGGTTTCCCCGGCGTCCTCCCGTTCTGAGACGCTGCGCCGCAGCGACAGCACTCCCGATCCTCCGCCGTGAACTCCGTCCTGCCCCACCGAGAAGGAGCATGCATGAGCAGCACCAGCGAGTACCGGATCGTCAACCCCGCCACCGGTGAGGAGCTGACCTCCTACCCGACCGCCACCGACGCCGAGGTCGAGGCCGCCATCGCCGCTGCCGCCGCCGCGCACAGCGGCTGGTCGCGCAGCAGCACCGCCGCGCAGCGCGGCGAGCTCGTGCGCCGCGTGGCGGCGCTGCACCGTGAGCGCCGCGAGGAGCTGGCCGACGCGATCGTGCGGGAGATGGGCAAGCCCAAGGAGGCCGCGCTCGGCGAGGTCGACTTCTCCGCGGACATCTACGAGTTCTATGCCGACCGCGCCGAGCAGCTCACGGCGGACCAGCCGATCGAGCTGCTGGGCGGCGAGGGCAGCGCGGTCATCCGTCGGGTGTCGCTGGGCCCGCTGCTGGGGATCATGCCGTGGAACTTCCCGTACTACCAGGTGGCCCGGTTCGCTGGCCCCAACCTCGTGGTGGGCAACACGATCCTCCTCAAGCACGCCCCGCAGTGCCCGCTCTCGGCCGAGCTGATCCAGAAGACCTTCGACGACGCCGCGGCCGAGCTCGGGGCCCCGGCGGGCACCTACGTCAACGTGCGCCTGACCAACGACCAGGCCGCCGCCGTCATCGGCGATCCGCGCGTTGCCGGCGTCTCCCTGACCGGTTCGGAGCGCGCCGGTGCTGCCGTCGCTGAGATCGCCGGGCGCCACCTCAAGAAGGTGGCCCTGGAGCTGGGCGGCTCCGACCCGTTCGTGCTGCTGTCCACCGACGACCTCGACTCCGTGGTCGAGTCCGCCGTCGCCGCGCGCCTGGACAACACCGGGCAGTCGTGCAACGCCGCCAAGCGGTTCATCGTGGTGGACGACCTCTACGAGCCGTTCGTGGAGAAGTTCACCGCCAAGATGGCCGCCGCCACGACGGGAGACCCGTTCGCCGACGGCACCGACCTGGGGCCGCTGAGCTCTCTGGCCGCGGCCGAGCGCCTGGCCGACCAGGTCGAGCGCGCCGTCGCCGCAGGCGCCACGCTCGTCACGGGGGGCACCCGCGACGGCGCCTTCTACGCGCCGACCGTCCTCACCGACGTGGTGCCGGGCAACCCGGCCTACTCCGAGGAGCTGTTCGGCCCGGTGGCGGTGGTGTACCGCGTCGCGGACGAGGACGACGCCGTGGAGCTGGCCAACGACACCGCCTACGGCCTGGGCTCGTACGTCTTCACCACCGACGAGGCGCAGGCCGCGCGGGTGGCGGACAAGATCGAAGCCGGCATGGTGTTCGTCAACTGCGTGCTCGCCGACTCCCCGGAGCTGCCGTTCGGCGGCGTGAAGCGCAGCGGTACCTCCCGTGAGATGGGCACGCTGGCCGCTGACGAGTTCGTCAACAAGAAGCTCATCCGCATCGCCGGCTGATCCACCCCGGACGTGATCATGGGCGTCCGCCACCCGTCGAGGGTGGCGGACGCCCATGATCACGTCGGGAGGGTGCTCACGGTTGCAGGTGCGCGCCGATCGCGTCGAAGGCGTCGACGGTGCTGAACAGCCGCCAGGCGTCCTGCGGGTAGGGCCATGCGGAAAGCTTGGCGGCCACCAGGCCCGTGCTGCGGTTGACGTAGACCATCTGCCCGTGGATGCCCAGGCACAGCAGCAACCCGGGGCGGGGGACCCACACCTGGTTGCGGTAGGCCCCGCCGGGCATGCGGTTGTCGCCCGGGCTCGCCGCGAATGCGTCGCGGGAGTCCGGGTCGCCGATGACGGTGTCGTGGACCCAGCTGGCGCTGACCACCTGCTGCCCGCTCACCGACACGCCGTCCTGCAGTAGCACCAGGCCCATCCGGGCCAGGTCGCCGAGGGTGGCCGAGATGCCGCCGTCGAACATCGAGCTGCCCTCGATGTCCACGCCGACGGAGGCGTCGAACTGGGCGCCCATCGGGGCCCAGACCAGCTGCGAGACCAGCTCCGGGAAGCGCTGGCCGGTCACGGCCTCGCACACCCAGCCCAGGATGTCGGTCTCGCAGCTGCGGTACTCGAACGGCCCGCCGTGTGCGCTCTTGGCGGTCAGACCCGCCAGGAAGCCGCGCAGGGTGTAGGGGACGTCGTCGGACAGTCGTGGGGCCCAGCCGAAGGCCTGCTCGAGCACCCTGACCTCGGCGGTCGGGTCGAGGTAGTCCTCCGAGAACCGGATGCCCGAGCGCATGTCGAGGAGGTGGCGCACGGTGGCGCCGCTGTACCCCGACAGCCTCAACTCCGGCACCACATCAGCCACGAGGGTCTGCGGGTGCAGAACGCCTCTGTCGACGAGGGCGCCGACGAGCAGGCCGACCACCGTCTTGCTCACGGACATGAGTAGGTGCGGGGAGGCGGGCCCCATCCCGGTGTCGTAGTGCTCGGCGAGCACGCGGCCCCCGTGAAGGACCATCCAGCCGGCTGTCTCGGTGCTCGACAGGACGTCACTGACGGTCCGCCCGTCGGGCAGCCTCACGTCTCCGAGTGGCTGCGGGTGGGCGGGCACCTGCGGCGCCGGTCCCTCTCCGCGGGCGATGACTGCGCTGGGGAACAGCTGCGACATGTGCCGGAACGTCCAGGAGACCTGGTCGGGCGCCTGCCAGTTTGACAGCGTGACCGGGACGTCGGGGCGATCTGTGCGCTCCCCGATCACCCGGTCACCTCCGTGCAGCGTGCTCATGCCCCCTCAGTGACGCCGACCGCAGCCAGCGGGACTCCCGCGTACTGCTGCCGCACGGCGTCGACGAGGTGCTTGGCGCGGATGGTCAGCTTCTCCGAACCGTCCGAGGCCTGCCGCTGGAGCCTGCCCTTGGTCAGCACGACGCCGAGGTCGGCGCCCTTCCAACGATACTCACCGACACCGCTGATTCGCAGGAAGTACACCTCGTTTTCATCCTGCAGCGGGTGCCAGTCCCAGGCGTCGTCGCGGTGGACGAGCGACCCGGCGGCATCGATGGAGTACAGACCGGTGCGCGGGGCGGTGGTGATCAGCTCGACAGCGGGGGAGGTCTCCTTGATGACCATCTGGCTCCACAGGTCGTCGGCGGCCAGGCGGCGCCAGCGCTCGTTGATCTCGGCGATGTCCAGCTCCAGCTCCACGTCGAGGTGCTCGAGGAGGTGGAAGGCGAACAGGGGGACGTCGGCGTAGGCGCCGGCGGTGACGTTGGTGATGGACGTCGCGCCGCTGATGCGGGGGTTGAGCTCACCCAGGTAGGGGTCTCCGGTGGCGCGGTCGACCAGGACGTCGACCTCGAAGAAGCCGCGGTAGCCCTCCTGGCCCAGCCGGTCGCCGAGCTTGCTGACCATGTCGGCAGCGCGCTCGCGCACCTCGCCCTCGAGGACTCCGGGGAAGGTCTCGTTGCCGCACCAGCCACCGCGGTAGGGGGTCAGCTCGGGGTGGCCGGTGAGCTCTGACATGAACGGACCGACCACGGTGCCCCGGCGGGTGATGACGGCTTCGACGGCGACGGGCTGAGCGTCGATGCGCTTCATGACCTTCACCTCGACGCCGCTGATCTGGTGGGCGTGCTGCTTCCAGTCCGCCTCCTCGTCGATGAAGAAGGTGGTCTTGCCGGAGTCGCCATAGGCGGTCTGGACGACGAGGTCGGCTCCCAGCCCAGCGGCCTCGGCTGCGGCCAGCAGTTCGGTGTAGTCGGCGACGGTGGTCAGCGTGTTGGGGACGCTGGCTACGCCGACCTCCGCAGCCAGGCGCGTGGTGACGAGCTTGGAGTCGAGCCTGTCGCGCAGTGCGGCGGGGGGAAGGATGACGTCGTATCCGAGCTCGGCGCAGATGCTCTCGGTCTGCTCGTTGAAGAAGACCATGGCGATCTTGGGTCGCACCCCGGGCGCGGTGGCCGCGGCGATATGCGCTCGCACCTCGGGGTTGACCAGCAGCCAGTTGTTGATCTCCTCGCCGCTCTGGAACTCGATGTAGGGCTTGTGGCGCGGCGTGAAGACGCGGGGGTGCGCGCCGTCCCAGGCGTCGTAGTACGTGATGTAGGAGAAGTTGCGGACGAAGCGGTCCAGTCCGAGCAGGTTGAACGGCGTCGCCCCGACGAAGAAGACGGGCACGGTGTTCATGCGCAGGAAGTGGCGCACCTCCGACATGCTGCGCAGGGGAGCGGCGCCGCCCTGTGCGGCAGTCGTCGTCGCGGCCTGGGAGTCGGACGTGGTGGGCTTCGTCCGCGCGGCCGGCACGGTCGCCGTGCGCGTCGTCTTGCGACGCGGGGCCTTCGGCGGGGTGGCGGTGGTCTCAGCGGCTGCCGCGGAGGCGGCGGCGCTGCTGGTGGCGGTGCTCGGCTTCGACATGCCCGTAGTGGATCAGGTTGGGATCATGCTCCACAAGCAGTTGAAGGGCATGGTCATCATGTCTGCAATGCATGAAAGTCTGGGGATTTCAGGCCTGTCTCGGTGAGGTCGTCACGCGGGGTCCGGTGCCGTCACGTATCGCTCCACGACCCAGGCGCTGATGCGGGCTGCGAGATCCGCCAGGACGGGAGCGGCGGGGTGCGTGGGGTCCCAGGCGCAGTGCAGGCGCACGCTGAGGTGTTCCGACCCCAGGAGGAGGCCTACTCGATCCAGTCCGAAGCGGGCGTCGTCGGACAGGACGGCTACGCCGCGCCCTGCTGCGCACAGCGCCTGGGCCACCGTGCCGTTGGCGGTCTCCAGCAGCGGCGGTGCCGCCAACCCGGTGGTCACCACCGCCGCGTCCAGTGCGCGGCGTGCCGAGTGGCTGGGCGGCAGTGAGATGAGCGACTCCGTGAGCAACTCCTCCACCGTGACCTCCTCGCGTCCCGACCATGCATGGCCGGGGGGTAGGTAGGCCCAGATCGGCAGGGGGGGCATGGCCCGCGAGGCCACCGTCCGCGGGGGGCGACCGGCGACGATGGCCAGGTCAGCCCCGCGTCGCAGGGACTCCTCGGCGGTGGCGCCGCCCGACTCGACCACCGAGGGCACGGGATCCTCAGGGGCCAGCGTGGCGAGGAACGGCGACACGATGTCCGTCAGGGTGGTGGCGGGCGCGGCCAGGGTCACCTGCTCCAGTGCTCCACAGGCGTGGAGCTGGGCAGCTGCGCGCAGCGCCTCGGCATCGGTCAGGAGGGCGCGCGCCCTCGGCAGGAGGGTGCGCCCCACCGGCGTGATCTCCAGGCGACGACCGCTTCTGTCGAAGAGTTCCACGCCCAGCTGCTCCTCCAGTCCGCGCAGCTGCCGGGACAGGGATGGCTGGGTGACGTGTACCCGCTCGGCGGCAGCACTGACCGTCCCACAGTCTGCCGTGGCCACGAAGTAGGCGAGGGTCCTGAGCTCCACCGGCCGAAGGTATGCCTCGAGGGCATCAGTGATCAAGGTGACTGGCATTGGACGGTATGGCCCAGTAGTCCGACGGTGTGGCGACCGCGGCGCACCTGCCCTGCCGAGCTGGTCGCCGCGGAGGGCAAGCGGTGCACGGGCGCGCGCCGAGGGCCACTCCTATCCTGGAGGGGTGGCTCTGGTGCTGGTCGTCGACGACACCTCGCAGATCCGCATGCTCATCCGCCTCAACCTCGAGCTCGAAGGACACGAGGTAGACGAGGCCGCTGACGGCGACGAGTGCCTCGCTCGCCTGCGCGATCCCGATGCGCCGCGCCCCAACGTCGTCACCATGGACGCCGTCATGGAGCCCCGCGACGGGTGGAGCGCCGTCGCCGAGATCCGACGCGACCCGGCCCTGTCCGACATCCCCGTGGTCATGGTCACCGCGAGCGTGCAGGCCCACCAGCGTGCCCGTGCCGTGCAGGTGGGCGTCGACGCGCTGGTGGCCAAGCCGTTCGAGCCGACCGCTCTCGTCGACGTCGTCGAAGACCTCGCCGCTGCGGGCCGCCCCCCGCGCGGCGCCAGCGCCTCACCGGCGCGCCAGTAACCTGGGGGAGTGACCCCCGAGGAGCTGTCGGCAGCCATTCGCGCCTGCCTCACCGGCGCCGTCGACGCCGGTGAGCTGAGCCTCCCGACGGGCGCCGTCCCGCAGGCCGTCAAGGTCGAGAGGCCGCGCAACCGCGACCACGGAGACTGGGCCACCTCGGTGGCGCTGCAGCTGTCCAAGCCTGCCGGCGTGCCGCCCCGGAAGGTCGCCGAGGTGCTGGCCGCCCGCCTGTCCGACGTCGCCGGTGTCAAGAGCGTCGACGTGGCGGGCCCGGGCTTCGTCAACGTCGTCCTCGACGCCGCCGCCGCCGGTGAGCTCGCCCGCACCGTGGTGGAGGCGGGCGCCGCCTTCGGCCGCACCGAAGCCCTGGCCGGGCGCAAGGTCAACCTCGAGTTCGTCTCCGCCAACCCCACCGGACCGGTGCACCTGGGTGGCACGCGGTGGGCCGCCGTCGGAGACTCCCTGGCCCGCGTCCTCGAGGCCGTCGGCGCCGACGTCACCCGCGAGTACTACTTCAACGACCACGGCGCCCAGATCGACAGGTTCGCTCGTTCGTTGTTGGCCCGTGCCCTCGGCCAGGACGCCCCCGAGGACGGCTACGGCGGCGCCTACATCGAGGAGATCGCCACCCGGATCACCGCGGACGCGCGCGCCGCGGGCGAGCCTGACCCCGCCGGCCTGCCCGAGGCGGAGGCGCTGGAGGCGTTCCGCAGCCGCGGCGTGGCGCTGATGTTCGACGAGGTCAAGCAGAGCCTCCACGACTTCCGGGTCGACTTCGACGTCTACTTCCACGAGGACTCCCTGCACTCCTCCGGTGCTGTGGGCACGGTGGTCCAGCAGCTCAAGGACTCCGGGCGCCTCTTCGAGTCCGACGGCGCCTGGTGGCTGCGCTCCACGGAGTTCGGCGACGACAAGGACCGCGTGGTCATCAAGTCCGACGGCAACCCAGCCTACGTCGCCGGTGACCTGGCCTACCTGCGTGACAAGCGCGCCCGCGGCTTCGACCTGTGCATCTACCTGCTGGGTGCCGACCACCACGGCTACGTGGCCCGCCTCAAGGCCGCTGCCGCGGCGTTCGGCGACGACCCCGCCGTCGTCGAGGTGCTCATCGGCCAGATGGTCAACCTCGTCAAGGACGGCGTGCCTGTCCGTATGAGCAAGCGCGCGGGCACCGTGGTGACCATGGAGGACCTCGTCGAGGCCGTCGGTGTCGACGCCGCCCGCTACGCCCTGGTGCGCTCCAGCGTCGACTCCCAGATCGACGTCGACCTCGACCTGCTGACCAAGCGCACCAACGACAACCCCGTCTTCTACGTGCAGTACGCCCACGCGCGGACCTCCGGGGTGAGCCGCAACGCCCGCGACCTGGGGGTGCGGACCGAGGACGGCTTCGACCCGGCCGTGCTCGACCACGCCACCGAGTCGACGCTGCTCGCCGCCATCGGCGACTTCCCCCGCGTGGTCGCCCAGGCTGCTGAGCTGCGCGAACCGCACCGTGTGGCCCGCTACCTGGAGTCCCTCGCCGGCAGCTACCACAAGTGGTACGACGAGCGCCGCGTCACGCCCATGGGCGAGGAGGCCGTCACCGACGTGCACCGCACCCGCCTGTGGCTCAACGACGCCACCCGCACGGTGCTGGCCAACGGCCTGGCGCTGCTGGGTGTCTCTGCTCCGGAGCGGATGTGAGAGCGCACCCGGCAGGCCCGCAGCATGCTGCCGGACTGGGTGGTCCCGGCTGGCTGAGCGAGCCGGACGACCCCAATGACCTCCTGCCTGCGCTGTGGCCGAGCACCGCGCGCCGGCTGTCCGGCGGCAGCGCCGACGGTGTGGTCAGCGTCGGGGGTGTCCCCGTCACGGAGCTGGCGGCCGAGCACGGAACCCCGGCGTACATCGTGGACGAGGCCGACTTCCGCGCCCGCGCCACGGCCTTCCGCGACGCGTTCGCCGAGGCCTTCGCCGACGCGTGCGGCGGCGCCGACGTCTACTACGCCGCCAAGGCCTTCACGTGCACGGCGGTGGCCCGCTGGCTCGCCGAGGACGGCCTGCGCTACGACGCGTGCACCGGCGGTGAGCTGGCGGTGGCGCTGCGCGGCGGCACCGACCCGGCGCACGTGCTGCTGCACGGCAACAACAAGTCCGACGAGGAGATCGTCCGCGCGGTGCGGGCGGGCGTGGGCAAGGTCGTCGTCGACGGCTTCCACGACATCGACAGGACAGCCGACGCCGCCCGCGAGGCGGGCGTGCGCCAGGGCGTGCTCATCAGGACGACGGTGGGCGTCGAGGCGCACACGCACGACTACATCGCCACCGCCCACGAGGACCAGAAGTTCGGTCTCTCGCTGGCCTCCGGGCAGGCCGCCGAGGCGGTCCGCCGGGTGCTCGCACGCCCCGAGCTGGAGCTCCGCGGGCTGCACAGCCACATCGGCAGCCAGATCTTCGACGTCTCCGGCTTCGAGGTGGCCGCGCGCCGCCTGCTGGGCCTGCACGCCCAGGTGCTCGCCGAGCACGGGGTGGAGATGCCCGAGATCGACCTGGGCGGTGGCTTCGGCATCGCCTACACCACGCAGGACGCCCCGCTGAGCCCCGCCGACCTGGCACGCGGCATGGCCGAGGTGGTCACGGCGGCGTGCGCGCAGCTCGGCGTCGCCGTCCCCAAGGTCTCCATCGAGCCCGGCCGTGCCATCGCCGGCCCGGCTGGCGTGACCCTGTACCGCGTGGGATCGACCAAGGACGTCGCGCTGGATGGCGGGTTGCAGCGCCGCTACGTGGCTGTCGACGGCGGCATGAGCGACAACATCCGCACCGCCCTCTACGACGCCGACTACTCCGCCACGCTCGGGGGCCGGCGCTCGACAGCCAGCCCCGTGCTGAGCCGCGTGGTCGGCAAGCACTGCGAAAGCGGCGACGTCGTGGTCAAGGACGAGTTCCTCCCTGACGACCTCGCCGCCGGTGACCTGCTCGTGGTGCCCGCCACCGGCGCGTACTGCCACAGCATGGCCAGCCAGTACAACCACGTGCCGCGCCCGCCCGTGGTGGCCGTCAAGGACGGCGTGAGCCGGGTGCTCGTGCGCCGCGAGACCGAGGACGATCTGCTGGCTCTCGACGTCGGCTGACGGACAGCTCGGACTGTCGGTGGTGCCGATCATGCTGACCGAGAGCCCACGACAGCCGAGGCCCTGGTCATCGCTCTCATCGCCGTGCTTCCGGGAGCGATGTACCTCTGGGGCTTCGAACGAGAGGACGGCCCCTGGTCGGTCGGTCTCGCCGATCGGACCCTGCGTTTCGTGGGTGCCTCGGGTCTCCTCTCCCCGATCACGCTGCCGCTTGTCTGGCTCGGGTACCGAGAGCTCGTTCTCCTGGATGGGCTCCGCGACATCAACGGCCCCGACCCTCGCGTGTGGGCCTTGCCTCCCCTCCTCTTCGTGGTGCCCGCGGCCGTGGGGGTCCTCGTGGGGCGATCGGCGCGCCGTGGATGACGGTGGGTTCGTCCCCTGGTGGGGGCTACTCCGGCGCCACGCGGCTGGGACCAGCTCTTTCGCACCCCTGGGCTCTCGGGGCTCCTGCAACTGAAGCTCACCGATGGGCAGTGGCTGGTCGGGCTCTGGGACCGAGCCAGTCCCCTCAACGGTCTTCCTGGGAGCTACGCCGCGGGCTTCCCCCACCCGCAGGACCTGTACCTGGTGGACACCTGTGTCATCGATGGCGATGGAGCAGTGATCACTGACGACTCTGGCCATCCGAAGCTGACGGGAGTCGCGGTGCTGGTTCGCTGGGAGCAGGTCGTCTACGCTGGTTTCCTCCAAGTGTCGACAGAGGGAGAGCCGTGAGCAGCGCGAACCCTGATCGACGGACCAATGCCCCCAGCGGAGTCGAGACACGTGGGGGCTATCCCGCAGGGGGCTCGGGCAAGGTGGCTCTACGGCCCCTCCCGCGCAACTTCCCCAAGCGGCCCACCAGTGGTGCCAACGGCGCCGGGCCGAAGGCCGCGCCGCGCGAGCGTTGAGGCGGGCGTACCTGGCAGGATCACCTCCGTGGCGATCCCCTTCTTCCTCATGGCCGTCGGCTCCCTGATGATCTTCCTCGGGCTGCTCAACGGCGACATCACGACGGCGCACGACATCTCCAAGTTCGGCGGCATCGTGCTGGTCGCGATCGGCATTCTGGCGTCGGCGCGCACCGCGGCCAAGCGTCGTCAGGACGCTCGTCTGGTGCGCATCCAGGCCGGCCTGCCGCAGTCCGAGCCGCTCGGGCGTGAGGGCGGCGCCCACTACTGAGCCCAGTTGGGCGCCCCCGCCGTCGTCCATGTCCTTCCGACGGTCTGAGGCAGACGACCTTCAGACCGGCGGCAGGACGCGGGTGGGCACGGCCGGGTCTCCCTTGGAGAGGGCCAACCCCTCCCAGGGCAGGGTGACCAGCACACCCGCGAGGTGCTCGCGGGCTGCGCGCAGGCCGGCACCGCTCGATGGCGGCCCGACACGCTCGCCGGCGCGGACCAGCGGCACCTGCAGCGGCCGGTCGCCCGGCTCGGCGGGCGGAGGCCCGCCCGCGCTGACGACCTCCTCGGTCGCGGTGCCGGAGCTGCGGTGACGCCGTACGGCGATCTTGCGACCACCGTGGCTTGCCTTGGACTCCGACCGCTTGGCCACCGGACGCCCATCGACCTCGACGAGCTTGTAGACCATCCCCGCCGTCGGTGACCCGGAGCCCTGCACCACGGAGGTGCCGACGCCGTACGCGTCGACCGGTGCGGCAGCCAGGGCGGCGATGCCGAACTCGTCCAGGTCACCGGACAGCACGATGCGCGTGCCGATGGCTCCCAGGGAGTCGAGCTGCTGGCGCACCTGCACCGCGAGGACGGCGAGGTCGCCGGAGTCGATGCGCACCGCACCCAGCTCCGGACCGGCCACGCGCACCGCCGTCTCGACGCCGGCGTGGATGTCGTAGGTGTCCACCAGCAGCGTCGTGCCGGTGCCGAGCGCGGCTACCTGCGCGCGGAAGGCCTCCTCCTCGGAGTCGTGCAGCAGCGTGAAGGCGTGCGCCGAGGTGCCGGAGGTCGGCACGCCGTAACGACGCCCCGCCTCGAGGTTGGACGTCGAGGCGAACCCCGCCAGGTAGGCCGCCCGCGCCGAGGCCACCGCAGCCTCCTCGTGGGTGCGCCGGCTGCCCATCTCGATGATCGGACGGTCGCCGGCGGCCTTCGCCATGCGCGCGGCCGCCGACGCGACGGCGGAGTCGTGGTTGAGGATCGCGAGGACGAGCGTCTCCAGCACCACGGCCTCGCCGAAGGATCCGGTGACCGTGAGCACGGGGGAGCCGGGGAAGTAGATCTCGCCCTCGGCGTAGCCGTCGACGTCGCCGGTGAACCGCCACTGCGCCAGGTGGGCCAGCGTCTGCTCCGACAGGCGACCCGTCACACGCAGCGCCTCCAGCACCGGCTCGTCGAAGCGGAACCGCTCCAGCGCATCGAGCACGCGCGCCGTCCCGGCGACCACCCCGTAGCGGCGTCCGTCCGGCAGCCGCCGGGCGAACACCTCGAAGGTGCAGTGGCGATCGGCTGCGCCGCTGCGCAGCGCCGACTCCAGCATGGTCAGCTCGTAGGCGTCGGTGAGCAGCGCAGTGCTCGGGTCCAGGCTCGGGTTGAAACTCGGGTGGGGGCTCGGCGTCTCGGAGGACACCGACGACTGCAGCAGGGTCGACTCCACAGGCTCACCGTAGGATGAGCCCGCGTGAGCACCCACCGGACGGACGCACGGTGATGACCAAACTACGAGCCGTACCGGTCGCGGCGGTCCGCGGAGCTGCCGTCGTGGATTCGGCCCCCGCGGAGGCCGAGGAGCGCGTCGAGGCGCTCGACGGTGAGGTCGCCAAGCCGTGGGTCACCATCGTCTGGAACGACCCGGTGAACCTGATGTCCTACGTCACCTACGTGTTCCAGACGTATTTCGGGCATTCGAAGGAGAAGGCGGAGAAGCTCATGCGGGACGTGCACGAGGCGGGGCGCGCCGTCGTCTCCTCCGGCACCCGCGAGGAGATGGAGCGCGACACCGAGGCCATGCACGGGTACGGCCTGTGGGCGACGTTCGCAAAGGACAACTGACGTGGCCCGCCGCTTCGAGAGCGCCCGCCGCGGGGTGACCGCCACCCTCGACGACGACGAGCGCGCCCTCCTCGGAGGCCTGCTCGCAGAGGTCTCCGAGCTCCTGGACGACGGGTCCGTCCCCTCCACCGACCCGCTGGAGGCCCTGGTGGGCGCGGGCGGGCCGACCACACCCCCGGCTGACCCGGCGGTGGCGCGGCTGCTGCCGCAGGGCGCCAAGGACGATCCCGACGCCGCACGGGAGTTCCGCCGCCTCACCGAGAAGGGGCTGCGGGCACGCAAGCGCGAGACCCTCGAGCGGGCCCGCGCCACGCTGGAGCGCCCCGGCGCCCTCGTGCTGGACGCCGAGGAGGCCCACGCCTGGCTGGTCTCCCTCACCGACGTGCGCCTCGTGCTGGCGGAGCGGCTCGGGCTGCGCACCGACGAAGACGCCGACGCCGTCCTCGCCGAAGCGGCGACCAGCACCCCGGAAGACCCGCGCGTGTGGATGGCGTCGGTGTACGACTTCCTCACCTGGCTCCAGGAGTCGCTCGTCGCCGCGCTGATGGAGCGGCAGGGGCGGCGCTGACGTTGTCCCTTCACGGATGCCGTCCCCGGACGACGCCGCCTCTCAACAGGGCCTAGCCTGGCGCTCGTGGCTGACGCCCCGATCGGGATCTTCGACTCCGGCGTCGGCGGGCTCACCGTGGCGCGCGCTGTCCTCGACCAGCTGCCTGGTGAGGCGGTGGTCTACCTCGGTGACACGGCCCGCGCCCCGTACGGCCCCCGACCGCTGGCGCACGTACGGGCCTACGCGCTGGAGTGCCTCGACGAGCTGGTCTCCTCCGGGGTGAAGCTGCTGGTCATCGCCTGCAACACCGCCAGCGCGGCCATGCTGCACGACGCGCGCGAGCGGTACAGCGTCCCCGTCATCGAGGTGATCCGCCCCGCGGTGCGCCGTGCGGTGGCGAGCACGCGCACGGGGCGCGTCGGGGTGATCTGCACCGCCGCGACGGCGACGTCCGGCGCGTACGCCGACGCGTTCGCCGCTGCCCCGGGGATCACGACGACGACGACGGCCTGCCCGCGCTTCGTGGACTTCGTCGAGGCGGGCGTGACGTCGGGCCCGGAGGTGGTGGAGGCTGCGCGCGAGCAGCTCGCGCCCGTCGTGGCCGCCGGCGTGGACACGCTGGTGCTGGGCTGCACCCACTACCCGCTGCTCACCGGCGTCATCTCCTACGTCATGGGTGATGGCGTCACGCTGGTCTCCAGCGCGGAGGAGACGGCCCAGGCGGTGTACCGCGAGCTGACGGCGCGTGACGCGTTGCGCCCCCGGGGCCTGCCGGAACCGGAGCACCGCTGGCTCGCCACGGGTGACCCGGAGCGGTTCGCGGTGCTGGCGCGGCGGTTCCTGGGGACGGCGGCTCCGGCGCAGCTGCACGCCGAGCGCCACCCCACGGTGCTGCACACGGGGCTGCTGCCCAAGATCACCGCGCCTCTGGCGCGGAGGAGCTAGAGCGCCGCTGGCGCGTGGGCGGTAGCGCGGTCGTGACGGGAGAGGGAGGCGTGGCGTGAGGCTGACGGTCATCGGGTGCTCGGGGTCCGTGCCGGGGCCGGACTCGCCGTCGTCGTGCTACCTGCTGGAGGCGGAGGACCCGGCCGACCCCACAGGCAGGACCTGGCGCGTGGTGCTGGACCTCGGCAGCGGTGCCTCGGGTCCGCTGCAGCGTTACCTGCCCGGCGGTGACCTCACCACGCTCGACGGGGTGCTCCTCTCGCACCTGCACGCCGACCACTGCCTCGATACGACGGCGCTGTACGTGGCGCTGAAGTACGGACCGGCCGCCTACCGCGGGCAGCCTGTGCCTCCCGTGCCGCTGTGGGCGCCGGCGGACGCGCCGGGGCGCCTGGCCCGTGCGTACGACCTTCCCGCCGACGGCCCGGGGATGACGGAGCAGTTCACCTTCGGTGCCTGGACCGACGGGGTGCCGGTCCGTGTGGGTCCGTTCACCGTGGAGCCCTCGCTCGTGGCGCATCCGGTGGAGGCGTACGGCCTGCGCATCACCGGTCCCTCCGACGGCGGCGGCACGGCCGTACTCGCCTACACCGGCGACACCGACGAGTGCCCCGCCCTGGACCACCTCGCGGCCGACGTCGACCTGTTCCTCACGGAGGCGACCTTCACCGACGACGTCGTCGTCGAGCCGGGGGTGCACCTGTCGGGCGTGCGCGCCGGGGTCGCTGCGGCGCGGGCCGGTGCTCGGTCGGTGCTGGTGACGCACCTGCCGCCGTGGGCCGACGCGCCCGCGGTGCTCGCGGAGGTCCGCTCCCGCTACGACGGCCCCGCCGAGCTCGCGCGCCCGGGCACCACGCACACCCTCTGATCGCCCTGCCCCGCCCCGCCCCTTCTCGCACTTTCCGGGGCAAGTGCGGTTCCCGGCGCCTCTATGTCGCACTTTCCGCGGCAAGTGCGCTGGGGGCCGGAGGGACGGTCAGTGCTGGGAGGCCAGCCATGTCAGGACAGCCAGCACGCGCACGTTGTCGTCGCTGCCCGGCTCCAGCCCGAGCTTGCTGAACACCGAGCGCAGGTGGGCGTCGACGGTCCTCACGGCGATGCACAGATCGGCGGCCACTCCGGCGTTGCTCCGCCCCGCCGCCACGCGCGCCAGTACTTCCGCCTCGCGCTCGGTGAGCACCCCTGCCGCAGGCGCGGTCGAGCGCTCGAGGACCGCCGGGTCCAGCACCGTCGCGCCCGCGCCGACTGCCTCCACCTGGGCCAGGAACGCCTCGGTCTCCATCACCGAGTCCTTCAGCACGAAGCCGAGCGCGCGCGGGTGGCCCGCGGTGAGCAGCGCCACGACGCCCGGGTCGACCTGCTGGGTGAGGACGACGGTGGCTAGCTCCGGCAGGCGCTCCCGCAGGAAGGCCACCGCCCGCGCGCCGTCGTCGACCATCCGCGGGGGCATCCGCACGTCCGCGAGCACGAGGTCGGGCCGGGTGCTGTTGACTGCCTCCACGAGCGCCACCGCGTCACCGACGGCCGCCGTCACCCGGTGACCGCCCTCGGTGAGCAGCCTCACGAGCCCGTCGCGCAGGAGCACCTGGTCTTCCGCGATCACGACCCGCACGGCAGCACCGCCTCCACGACCGTCCCGCGTGCCCGCTCGGGCCCGCTGCCGTCCCTGACGACGAGCAGCCCGTCCGCGGAGCGCACCCGTTCGGCCAGCCCCCGCAGCCCCGAGCCGGTGCGCGGGTCGGCGCCGCCCGTGCCGTCGTCGTCGACGGTCACCACGACCCGTCCGCCGCTCGGCTCGCTCACGCGCACCACCACCCTGGAGGCCTGCGCGTGCTTGAGCGCGTTGGCGACGGCCTCGCTCACCACGAAGTAGGCGGTCGCCTCCGCCGGCGCGGCCAGGCGGGTGGCGGGCACGTCGAGGACGACGGCCGGTCGCTCCTCGACCCGCGTGCGCAGCTGCCCGAACAACGACGTCAGCGCCGGGCCGAGGCCTTGCTCCACCAGCAGCTGCGGCAGCCTGTCGTCGGCGACGGCGCGGACGTCGTCCACCGCGCGGCGCAGCACGTCCACCGCCTGCTCGAGCAGCAGCCGGGACGTCGGGTCGTCCACGTCGCGGCTCGACAGCTGCAGGTGCAGCGCCAGCCCGAGCAGCCGGCCCTGGAGGCCGTCGTGGAGGTCCTGGCTGAGCCGGCGCCGCTCCAGGCTCGCTGCCAGCCGCGCCAGCTGGTCGGCCTGGTCCAGCTGCGCCTCGAGCACCGCTGGCCGCAGGAGGTCGCTGCAGTCGCCGAGACGCCGCAGCCGCGCCCGCGCTGCCGGTGAGCTGCTGAGCACGACGACGGCGGGGGCGCCCGCGCTGTGCGCCAGCACCACGCCGTCGCCGTCGTCGTCCTCGTCCTCTGCGGTGTGCGGAGCGTCAGCGGTGGGGTAGCGCACGGCGAGGTTGGGGTCGCCCACCACCCGACGCAGAACCCGCTCCAGCGAGCGCCGCTGCTCTCCGCCGGTGTCGGCCGCCAGCTCGTGGCGCAGCTCTGCTGCCGGGTCCACCACCCGCGCCACCCACCCGTGCCAGCGCAGCCACGGGAGGCCGAGGGCCGCGACCGCTGCTCCTCCGACGACGACGGCCCACCCTGTGGGCAGGTCCCTCGACACCGCCAGGGCCAGCCAAGCGAACACCACAGCGCCGACCAGCCCCAACAGCAGGTCCAGCACCCCGACGACCACCCGCGTCCGCACCAGCGCGTCACGGGCCTGCACCGCCCCGACCGAGAGCACCGCCGAGGCGAGGACGCCGCCACTGAAGCCGAGGTAGAGAAGGGTGATCGTCGTGTCGTCCGCACCGAGCGCGGCCCCCACCGCCCCGAGCACCCAGCAGGCGGTGATCACCAGCACGGGCGCCAGCGCCGCGACCGCAGCGACGACGGCGCGCCGCCGGACCTCCCCGGCGGTGCCGCGCACCGCCGCCCACGTCACCACCGACGGGACGGCGAAGGACGACACCCACAGCAGTGACCCGGCGACGCCTGCCGCGGCAGCGCCCGGCCCTCCGCGCAAGCCGTACCCCGAGAGCCCGTTGCTGGCCACGACGAGGGCGAGCACGAGGAGCACGCCCGTCCCGGTCCGCGTCCCACGCCGGGGCGAGCGTGTGCCGATCGCCGGAGTGTTGGTCACGGCGCCGCTGGCGACGACGGGCAGCAGCTGGAAGAGCACCAGCGGCACGACGTGGCCGCCCATCGCCAGCACCTCGAGCACGCCTGCTGCACCGGGACCTCCGAGGCCGGCCCCCCACAGCGACAGCGACGTGGGGTAGAGCAGGACCGCCGCACCGAGCACCCCGGTGAGCTGTGCCGTGGTCCGCGGCACCGGTGGGTCGCGCAGTGGCCTCCAGGCGGCGACCAGCAGCACCGCGACACCGCTGGCCACCATCGCAGCCCGCGCGACGAGGCCGACGTGCAGCTCGTCCTGGCGCCACGGCAGCGCCATGGCGATGCCGGCGGCCGCTGCACCGACCCCGGCGACGATGGGCCACCCCCACCGCCATCCACGGACCGCAGGACCCATCCGTCCATGCTGGCGCAGCCCGTGGCCTGCGGGAATAGGCGATCGCACCGATGCCGGGGCGGCACCGGGGTCCCTAGCGTCCGGCCATGACCACAGACTCGGCACAGACCGGCACCACCCCACCTGCCCTGGCGCCGCGAGCACGCTCGCCCATCCCCGGGGGGCTGCTCGTCGCCGTCGCGGGGGCGGTGCTGCTCACGGTCACCAACGCCCTCGTGAACTTCGGCGCGTACTCCCGGGCGACGACCACCGCCGACGTCATCACCTCCATGGGGGAGCACCAGGGGCTCTACGAGGTGACCATCGCCGTCGGACTCGTTTCGGTGGTCCTGCTCGTGCCGGGGATCTGGGCGGTGGGTGCCGTCCTGGCCGTCCGCACCCCTGTCCTGGCGGGGATCGGGGCGTGGCTCGGGGCCACCGGCTACCTGCTCTCGACGGTGCTGTCGCTGGAGTCTGCCGCCGCGCTCGGCGTGGCGCGGGCTGTGTTGGAGGACGGCGCCGACCCCGCCGCGTACGTCGCCGGTGTCGACCAGTACGCGCCCGTGGCCATGATCGGCGTCTACACGCTCTTCGGGCTGGGAGGGCTGTTCGGATTCGTCGTCCTGGGCGTCGCGGTGCTGAGGCAGGCGGGCAGCCGCGGCCCGCTGCCCCGGTGGGCCGGGTGGGCGCTGATCCTGTCGGCGCCGGTGCGGATGGGTGGGCTCATCTTCGGGGTGGCTGCCGGGCCGCCGCTGGCGTCGCTGCTCATCACGGCGGCCCTGCTCGCGATCCTCCTGGCAGCCCGCCGTCCTGCCGTCAGTCGCTGACACGGCCCCCGCCTCTGTCGCACTTTCCGCGGCAAGTGCAGGAGGGGGAGGGGGCGTCGGAGGCGGGTCCTAGGCTCGGCGGCATGGCTGAGAGCACCAGCAGGCCCGGTGGACGGCGTCCCGACCAGCTCCGCGACGTGACAATCACGCGCCGCTACCTCGAGGCGGGCGAAGGCAGCGTCCTCGTGGAGTTCGGCCGCACGAAGGTCCTCTGCGTCGCCTCGCTCACCGAGGGCGTGCCGCGCTGGAAGAAGGGCAGCGGCTCCGGCTGGGTCACCGCCGAGTACGCGATGCTGCCGCGCGCCACCAACACCCGCAGCGACCGCGAGTCGGTCAAGGGCAAGGTCGGCGGCCGCACCCAGGAGATCAGCCGCCTCGTCGGCCGCTCGCTGCGCGCCGCCGTCGACGTCACCAAGCTGGGCGAGAACACCGTCGTCCTCGACTGCGACGTGCTCCAGGCCGACGGCGGCACCCGCACCGCCGCCATCACCGGGGCCTACGTGGCCCTCCACGACGCCGTGACGTGGGCCCGCGAGAAGGGCATCGTCAAGAAGGACCCCCTGCGCGGCTCCGTGGCCGCTGTCAGCGTGGGCATCGACAGGGGTGTCCCGGTGCTCGATTTGGAGTACGTCGAGGACGTCCGCGCCGAGACCGACATGAACGTCGTCATGACCGGTGACGGCAGGTTCGTGGAGGTGCAGGGCACCGCCGAGGGCCAGCCGTTCGACAGGGCGGAGCTCGACGCCCTGCTCGAGCTGGCCGCCAGCGGCTGCGCCGAGCTGACCCGGCTTCAGCGCGAGTCCCTCGGCCTGTGAGCGACCTTGGGAGTGGCCAGGTGAACCAGCCGGTCCGAGTGGTGCTCGCCACCCGCAACGCCCACAAGGTGGGGGAGCTGCGCGCCATCCTCGCCCCTCACCTGCCCGACGACGTCGTCGTCGAGTTCCTGGCCGTGGGAGACCCGTCGCTGCCGGACGTGCCCGAGGTCGCCGAGACGGAGGTGACCTTCGCCGGCAACGCCCTCCTCAAGGCCCGCGCGGTCGCCGCTGCCACCGGCCTGCTCGCTATTGCCGACGACTCGGGCATCGCCGTCGACGTCCTCGGTGGGGCCCCAGGGATCTTCTCGGCGCGCTGGTCGGGCCGTCACGGCGACGACGCCGCCAACCTGGCCCTGCTCCTGGCGCAGGTGGCCGACGTCCCCGACGAGCACCGCGGAGCCGCCTTCGTGTGCGCCGCCGCGCTGGTCACCCCCGACGGCCACGAGCACGTGGAGCTGGGCGAGCTGCGCGGCACCCTGGCGCGCGAGCCCCGCGGCGAAGGTGGCTTCGGATACGACCCGGTGCTCGTGCCGCAGGGCTCGCAGGTCAGCTGCGCGGAGTTGACGCCGCAGGAGAAGGACGCGGTCAGCCACCGCGGTCAGGCGTTCCGGGCGCTCGCGCCGCACCTCGTCGCCCGCGTCCGGGGGCACGGCCTGCCCTGACGGGTGCCGGTGGGCGCATCGGGCACCGGTCGGCTGGCAGGATGGCGCGGCCTCATCCGCCGCGACTGGCGCGCCACGGGGCGCCGTCGGAGGGGGCCAGGTGCCGGACCAGCACGGACTTCCCCTCGCGGCAGCTCCCTCGTGGGTGTCGCTCGACAGGGACGACCGCGTCGTCGCCATGAATCGGCCTGCGGAGGCGCTGTTCGGCCTGCGGCACGAGGAGGTGGTCGGCAGGTCGCTGTGGGAGATCTTCCCGTACTCGCGCGACCACGACTTCGGCCCCCGCTACGCCGAGGCCCGGCGGACCGGTGCGCCCCTCGCCTTCGAGGCGTGGGGCACCACCGTCGAGCGATGGCTCTCGGTGCACGTGGTGCCGGACGGGGAGCTGCTGCACGTCCACCTGCTCGACGTCACGGACCGCCGCCGCGCCGAGGACGCCCTGCAGGCGACCGTCCGCCGGCTGGAGCTCCTGGGCACCGTCAGCGAGCTGCTCACACGCAGGTCCGATCAGGGGATCGCCGTCGGCGAGCTGGCCCGCCTCGTCGTGCCGGAGCTGGCCGACTGGTGCACGGTCACCCTCGTGCAGACAGGCCGCCTGCGTCGGACGCTGGGCTGGGCCCACCGTGACCCGGAGCTCGACCCCGTGCTCGAGCGGTACGCCGGCTACCAGGCCGCCACCATGAGTCGCGAGGCCGCGATCGCCGTGTGCCTGCGTACGGGGCGCGAGGTCTTCGTGCCCGCTCTGCCTCCCCTGGGCGACTGGGTGGGTGACTCCGAGGCGCGTGCGCTCCTCGAGGTGCTTGCCCCAGCGTCCGTGCTGGTGGTGCCCCTCAGCTCCGGTGGCCGCACCCTCGGTGCGATGGCGCTTGTGCGCACCACGCCCGGGGTAGAACGCTCGCCCGCGGAGGTGGAGACCGCTCGCGAGGTCGCGCGGCGTGCCGGGCTGGCGCTCGACAACGCCCGTCTCTACGGCGAGCAGGCGGAGCTCAGCTCGGCTCTGCAGCGCAGCCTGCTCACGGCGCCCCCGAACCTGCCGGGCGCTGAGCTGGCCGTCCGCTACGTCAGCGCCGCCGTCGAGGCGCGCATCGGCGGCGACTGGTACGACGCGTTCCGCCAGCGAGACGGCAGCACGGCGCTCGTCATCGGCGACGTCATCGGTCACGACTCCCGCGCGGCTGCCGCGATGGGGCAGGTCCGAGGTCTGCTGCGGGGCATCGCCCACGCCACAGGGCACCGCCCGGCCGGGGTGCTCACGGCCGTGGACGAGGCCGTCGAGGACCTGGAGCTCGCGACAACGGCCACGGCCGTGGTGGCGCGGCTCGAGCAGGACGGCGACGGCGACCGTCACGGCCACGTCACTGCGCTGATCCCCGCGCAGCGGCGCCTGGTCTGGTCGAACGCGGGACACCCGCCGCCGCTCCTGCGCCACCCGGACGGCACCGTCGTCGTGCTCGAGGACGACGAGACCGACCTGCTGCTGGGCATCGACCCTGCGACGACACGGCGCGAACACAGCACGGTGCTGGCGGCTGGCAGCACCGTGCTGCTCTACACCGACGGGCTCGTCGAGCGGCGTGGTTTGTCGCTCGACGCCGGCATCGAGCGTCTCCGCGCCACCGTGGAGGCGGTGGGCCACCTGCCGCTGGAGCAGCTGTGCGACACCGTGCTCGACCGGATGCTCCCCGAGGAGCCTGAGGACGACATCGCCGTGCTCACGCTGCGCGTGCTCGCCCACCCCTGAGCCGCAAGCACCGCTGCCTCGGCCTCACCCAGAGAGGGATCATGTCCGCCGATCTCCAGCAGCCCAGCTTTCCTAATCCCCAGCCGGGCCCGGGAGGCACTGACACCCGACCTACCTCCGTGGCAGCAACCTTCCCGAAGAGATGGAGTGCTATGTGGACAGCGTGATGCGCCTGCCGAGCTGACACGTCACGCCCGTCGGACGGCTCCCCCCGAGGTGCAGTGAGGGGCCGTCCGATAGTGCGTTGTCTGGTGCGCGAGGCGGGACTTGAACCCGCACGCCCGAAGGCACAGGAACCTAAATCCTGCGTGGCTGCCAATTTCACCACTCGCGCTGGTCCGGCCGGGCGCTCCCGGCCAGTGATCTTCAGGTGGTTGAGCGCGTCAGTCGACCCCGAGCTCCTTGCGCAGTCGCGCGACGTGGCCGGTGGCCTTGACGTTGTAGGAGGCATGCGTGACGACGCCCTCCGGGTCGACCACGATGGTCGAGCGCAACAGCCCGGTGGTGGTGCGTCCGTACATGGTCTTCTCGCCCCAGGCGCCCCACCGCTGGATGACACCGCGCTCGGTGTCGCTGGCGAGCGGGAACGGCAGGTGCTCCTCGGCGACCCACGCCTCGAGCTTGGGCAGCGGGTCGGGGGAGATGCCCACGACGTCGTACCCGGCGGCGGACAGGGACGCGAGGTTGTCGCGGAAGTCGCACGCCTGCGTGGTGCAGCCGGGCGTGCCCGCGGCGGGGTAGAAGTAGACGACGACGGAACGGCCGCGGTGCTCGGAGAGCTGCCAGCTGCCGCCGTGCGTCGCGGGAAGTGTGAAGTCCGGGGCGAGGTCACCCGGCTCGAGGCGGTCACCCACGGGCCGAAGGGTAGCGGAACCGCGCAGAAGGGCGACCACGGGCGCCCGAGCAGGTGGGTCGGGGCTGCCGCGGGCCCCGGTTGGCACTAGCGTCCGGGAGCATGAGCGTCCCGCCCGACGAGCCGGCGCGCCTCGAGCGCGAGATCAGCCTCCACCAGCAGCACCTCGCCGCCACCGTCGACGAGCTCGCCGCACGTGTCGCCCCGAAGGCGCTCGCGCAGCAGGGCGTAGAGAGCGCAAAGGGCAAGGCCAAGGAGCTGGTGCTCGACGAGGACGGCGCCCTGCGCGTCGAGCGCATCGCCGCCGTCGGTGGTGCCGTGGTCGCGGCGGTCGGTCTGCTCGCGGGTCTGGCCGTCAAGCGACGCGGCTGACACCTGCCGCTGCCACTGTGCATCGCCATCGGTGATGTGCGTCGTCAGCGTCGGAGGCGTCGTCAGCGGTTCCGTCAAGGGTCGGCGGTAGCGTCGACTGGGTGAGCACCGCCCCGTCGATCCCCCCTGCGACCCCCGGCGACGGTGGCCGCCTTCCTATCCGCATGCTGCACGACCGCGTGCTCGTCGCCCTCGACCGCGAGGCGGGGGAGCGACGCTCCGGCGCGGGCATCGTCATCCCCGCCACCGCCGCAGTCGGCAAGCGCCTGTCCTGGGGTGAGGTGTCAGCGGTCGGGCAGCACGTGCGGCAGGTCCAGCTCGGAGACCGCGTGCTGTTCGACCCGGAAGACCGTGCCGAGGTGGAGCTGTCCGGGCGCGACTACGTGCTGCTGCGCGAGCGCGACCTGCACGCCGTCGCCGCGCCGCGTGTCGAGTCGGGTTCCACCGGGCTGTACCTCTGAGACGGAGCACTCCCGTGCCTCCGCCGGTGCCGCCGGACCTGCCGAAGGATGAGGCGCAGCAGGCGCGCACCCCGCGTCCCAATGCGCGCTACACCGTGCTGGACGCCCCCGGGCCGCTCCCGCGCGACATGCTGCGCGACCTGCTGGCCATCCGCCGCGACCCCCTGGAGTACCTGCGGAGCGCGGCGGGGCGCTGGGGCGACCACATCGCCTTTCCCCTGCCGCGCAGCCCGGTGCTCTTCGTCAACACGGTGGCCGGAGCGCGGCGCGTGCTCGTGGAGAACGCCGGCGCCTGGTCCAAGCGCACCGTCCAGTACGGCGCGCTCTCGCTGGTGACCGGCAGCGGTCTGCTCACCAGCGACGGGAGCGCCTGGCGCGAGGCACGGCGCGTGGCGCAGCCGGCGTTCCACCGCTCCGGGCTCGTCGCCGTCGCCGAGCAGTCCGTCGCGGCGGCCGAGCGCCTGCGCGCCCGCTGGGACGCCACGGCGAGTGAAGGCGTCGTCGATGTCGACGCCGCCGCGCTCCAGGCCACCCTCGAGGTCGTCGGACGCACGCTGTTCGGCGGTGACGTCACCGCCGAGAGTGCCGGCGACGGCGAACGCGTGGTCGCGGCGGTGCTGGAGGCGCTGGGCGTGGTGATCTCCCGCGCCCGCACCCCCGTGCCGGGGTGGCTCCCCACGCCGTCGCGCGCGCGGCTGCGCCGGGCGAACCGCGTCATGGACGAGGTGGTCGAGCGTGTGGTCGCGCGTCGGCGGGCCAGTGATGAGCTCGGCGACGACCTGCTCGGGCTGCTCCTCGCCGCCGTCGACGAAGGGCGTCTGCCCCCGGAGGCCGTCCGCGGTGAGCTCGTGACGATGGTCATCGCCGGTCACGAGACCGTCGCGTCGTGCCTGACCTGGACGCTGCACCTGCTGGCCGAGCACCCGGAGGCGCAGCGGCGGCTGCACGCCGAGCTCGACGCCGTCCTGGAAACCCATGAGGACGACGACGGCGCCCTGCGGGCACCCTCGTGGGAAGACCTGCGCGCCCTCACGTGGACGCGGGCGGTGGTCGATGAGTCGTTGCGGCTGTACCCGCCGGCGTGGGTGGTGACCCGGAGAGCGGACGCCGACGACGTCGTCGACGGTGTCGTGGTGCCCGCGGGCACCCTGGTCATCGTCAGCCCGTGGCTGTTGCAGCGCCGCGCCGACGCCCATCCTGACCCGGAGACGTTCGACCCGGCGCGCTTCACCGGGGAGGGCCCCGCGGTGCCCCGGGGGGCGTACCTGCCGTTCGGTGCCGGGGCCCGGCTGTGCATCGGACGCGACTTCGCCCTCACCGAAGCGGTGCTCGTGCTCGCGGCGCTCCTGCGCGACCGGGAGGTCCGCCCCGCACCTGGCCCCGCCCCGGTGGTCGAGGCGCTCGTGACGCTCCGCCCTCGGCACGGGTTGCCGCTGCGGCTGGTCCCTCGCTCCCCGACGGAGCGATGACGGCGGCGCGACGTCGTCTTGACGCTGACCCGAGGCGAGCCGTACGGGGGAGCAGCCACACGAACGGACGTCTAGGCCACCGCCGTGCTCAACTCTTTCTGCGCTGGCGCCGATGTCTCCGTGCGGCCTCAGAGCGCGGGGCTGCCACGAGTCCGGGGGACCCATGTCGCGACGCGCGCTGAAGCTCAGTCCGCCTCCGGTGGCGCCGCGCCGTTCGGTGGTCGCCGTGGGGGTCGTTGCGCTCGTCGTCGTCCTCATCGGTGACCTGATCGGCCACCTGCCGGCATCTCGGTCCGCGCCCTCCGGCGTCGGCGGCACCACGGATCTTGCGGTGACGGTGTCGGGACTCGCCGCGCTGTGGCTTGTGGGGACCGCCGCCGTGCTCGACCGAGCACGCCGGGTGGCGTCCGACCGGCGTCTGTGGCGCGCGGTGGCACTGCTCGTGGGCACCCTCGGTGCCGCCCTGACCGCGCAGCCCCTCCTGGCGCGAGCCCTGGTCGACCACCCGCCGACTGCGCTGCCGTGGGTACCGGCTGCGGTGGCCGTGCTCGTCTGCTTCCTGCCGGTGTACGGCGCCTTCGTGCGGTGGAACCTCACCCGCACCCACTCCGCCGACCCCGACGACCGCCTGAACGCCGTCAGCGCCGTCCTCACCGGCCAGGCCTTGTTCGGCGTGCTCGCGGAACTGCTGGGCGGGCCGCTCACGCGGCTCCCGTGGTGGCAGTCGCAGCTGCTCCTGGCGGCCACCGCCGCCGCGATCGTGCTGGGTGGGACGGTGCTGTCGACGGCGATGCTCGCGCGCGGCGGGCGCGACCGCAGCACCTGGCTGGTCACCGCCTCCGGGTTCCCTGCGCTCCTGGGGCTCCTCGGCCTGGTGGTGGCGCCGAGCGGCACGTCCTACCCGGGCACCCTCGCGGCGCTGGCCGCGGCGCTGCTCCTGCTCGTCGTGGCGAGTGTGCAGCGCGCGGCGCTCGCCGTGCCGCAGGTGGTGCAGGGCGCCCCGGCCACGTGGGGGGCCTACGGCGTGGTGGTGCTCGCGGTGGTGGTGATGGCCGTCGCGGGGCTCCTGCACACGGGCGCAGACGCCAGCGCCCCGCTGGAGTGGGCGGTGGTGACGGCGGGGCTCGGCGCCGCCGGCGCGGCCACGCGGCTGCTGTTCAACCTCGGGGAGCTCGACCAGCTCGCCGACACCCACCGCCAGGCACGCACCGACGAGCTGACCGGACTGGCCAACCGCCGCGGTCTGCTCGGGCACGCTGACGCGGTGCTCGAGCGGGGCACGCCCTTCGTGCTGGCGTTGGTCGACCTGGACCGGTTCAAGGAGGTCAACGACGGGCTCGGCCACGCCGCCGGGGATGCGCTGCTCATCGCGGCCGCCGCGCGCCTGCGCGAGGCAGCCGGACGAGGCGCGGAGGTCGGAAGGCTGGGCGGCGACGAGTTCGCCCTGCTGCTGCCGCTGTCGAACCTCGCGTCGTCGTCCCTCACCCCTGAGGAGGCGGCTGCGGAGGGAGCCCGGGCGTGGGGCGAGCGCATCGTGACGTCGCTGCTGCCCGCTTACCACGTCGGCCAGGCCGTCGTGCACGTCGGCGGGAGCACGGGCCTCGCCGTGCACACGGGAGCCGTGCCGTTCGGTGCCGACATCGCGCAGGTGCGCTCGGAGGTCCTGCGGCGCGCCGACGCCGCGATGTACTCCGCCAAGCGTGCCGGCGGTGGGTGGGCCATCTACGACGCCGAGGTCCACGGCGACGGCGAGCACGCCCTGCGCACCGCGGAAGACCTGCGGCGGGCGATCTCGCAGGGTGAGCTCGTACTGCACTACCAGCCGCAGATCACCGTGGCCGACGGGGAGCTGGCCGGTGTCGAGGCGCTGGTGCGCTGGCAGCACCCCGGGCTGGGCTTGCTGCTGCCCGGGCGATTCCTGCCGGTGGCCGAAGACCACGGGCTCATCGGTCAGGTGACGTGGACGGTGCTGCAGGGCGCCGTCCGGCAGTCCGCCGAGTGGCGCCGGGCCGGTCTGGACCTGCGGGTCTCCGTCAACGTCTCCGCCACCGACCTGCTCGACCCCGACCTGCCGCGAGCGCTGGGCGCCCTCCTGTTGCAGCACCGGGTGCCTCCGGCCCGTCTGGTGCTCGAGGTGACCGAGACGACCCTCGTGCGCGACCAGGACCGCGCCTCCCAGGTGCTCGCGGAGCTGGCCGACCTCGGGGTGGCCACGAGCATCGACGACTTCGGCACCGGCTGGTCCTCGCTGGCGCAGCTGCACCGGATGCGGTTCAGCGAGCTGAAGCTCGACAGGTCCTTCACCCGCGACCTGCTCACCCACGAGCGGGCCGCCGCCATCACCGCGAGCACCGTCGATCTCGCCCACGCCCTCGGGCTGCGGGTGGTCGCCGAGGGCGTCGAGGATGCCGAGACGCTCGCGCGGCTTGCCAGCCTGGGATGCGACGAGAGCCAGGGCTACTGGCACGCCGTGCCGATGCCGGCCGATGCGCTGGTCGAGTGGGCGGCCCACCACCGCGAGGAGGCACTGCCGCGGGGCTGGTAGTGTTTACACCGCACTCGCGCTTCTAGCTCAATTGGCAGAGCAGCGGACTCTTAATCCGCGGGTTCTGGGTTCAAGTCCCAGGGGGCGCACCGCACGACGAAGGACCCATCCCTCTCTAGGGGTGGGTCCTTCGTCGTTTCTGCTGTTCCGGTGTTCTGGCGAGCCCGGAAAGCTCATCCCAGTGCCTCCCGCAGGAAGGTGAGCACGGCGTCGTACGTCGGGTCGGGGTCGCTGCTCGTCGTCGTGGTGCCCCCGCGGGTGGTGCTCACCTGGCGCTGTGCAGCCCCCTGCGCGAGGTAGGAGTCGTCGTGGCTGACGCCGTCCACCAGCGTCAGCGTGGCGGTGGCCCCGGCACGTTCGCATGCCGCGAAGAGCAGCTGCGACTGGCCCGGTGGCACGGTGGTGTCGGCGGTGCCGTGGGCGATCCACAGCGGCGGGCTGCCCGCCGTCACGTACCGGCTCGGGTCGGCCCGCTGCGTGGCCACGGGGTCGGACTGGATCGGGAACCCCATGAGTGCGGACTCGGGGGAGTCTGGGGCGTCGTGGCTCGCGCTCCCGGGCAGGTTCTGGGAGTCCATCGCGGTGAAGTCCGTGGGGCCGTACAGGTCGACCACGGCCTGCACCGCACTGCTCTGGTCGGCATAGCCCAGCTCGGCACCCTCCAGCTCGGGCACCCCGGTGACCACGCCGGTCATGGAGGCGCACCACCCGCCGCTGCTCGTGCCCATCGTGGCGACGCGCCCCGCGTCGAGGCCCAGCTCGGCGGCGCGCGAGCGCAGGTAGCGCACCGCGGTCTTCGCGTCGTGCACCTGGGCGGGGAAGACGGCCTGGGCGCTGCTGCGCACGTTCACACCCGCGACCGCGACGCCGAGCGGCCCCCACCGCTGCGCCAGCAGCGCCGCCGTCGTGCCACCGCTGAGCTCGGTGGGCCCGCCCTTGGCGTCACCGCTGCGCCAGGCCGACCCGGGGAAGAACAGCACCACGGGCCACGGGCCGGGCGCGGCGGCGGGGTCCGGCAGGTACAGGTCGAGCAGGTGGGCACGCTCGACGGCCTCGGCGTACGCCTGGTCGATGAGGACCTGCGGCCCGGACGTCGGTGGCGCGGTGGGTGGGGCGCTGCTCGTGGGCGGCTGCTGCGGGGGCGTCGTCGTCGCCGTCGGGGAGGGCGAGGGGCCGGAGCCGCTCGAGCCGCAGGCCGCCAGGGCGGCAGACCCGGCGGCCGCGGCCGCGGCGAGCAGACGGCGCCGGGTCACCACGCGCTCGCCGTTCGGCCTGCACGGGTGCCCGGGACGCTGCGGGAGGTGTCGGTGTCCGCCACGACGTCGACGCTAACCCCCGCTCTCCTTCCCGCACTTTCCTCGGCAAGTGCGGGAAGGAGGAGCCCCTTGCCGCACTTGCCGAGGAAAGTGCGGCAAAGGGGGCGGGGGCGCGGGCTATCAGGTGGGGCTGTCAGGCGGGGAGCTGCGCCAGGAGGGCGGCCATCTCCGCGATCTCGGCGGTCTGGTCGGCCTCGATGCGCTGTGCCAGGGCCTTCGCCTCCGCGTCGGTGCCCTCGGCCAGTTCCTGGCGCGCCATCGTCACCGCGCCCTCGTGGTGCACGGTCATCTGCTGCAGGAACAGCCTGTCGAAGGCGGTGCCCGTCGCCGCCTGGAGGGCGGCGGTGTCATCGGCGGACATGCCCATGGAGTCCATGTCCATGCCGCTGTGGCCACTGTGCTGGCTGGAGGGGTCTGCCCCCCACGCGGTCAGCCAACCCTGCATGAGGTCGATCTCCGGCTGCTGCGCGGCCATGATCCGCTCCGCCAGCGCCTTCACCTCGGGTGTCGAGGCGCGCTGCGTGGCCAACTCCGCCATGGTGAGCGCGCCCTCGTGGTGGACCACCATGTCGCGCGCGAAGCTGACGTCGGCGTCGCTGTGCGCCGAGGCGCCCGCTGAGATCGAGGACGACGACGGCGACGCCGCGCTGGCCGCGGGGGAGCTGCCGTGCTGCATGTCGTCGGCGTCGTGGTGGGCGCCGGACGACGAGGCGCCGCATCCGGCGAGGAGCAGGGCGGTGGCTGCCGAAGCGAGGAGCAGCGCTGCCGAGCGGGCTGTCGTGCGGCGGGTCGAGCGGTCCGTGCGGTTCGTGGCGGGGCGGGTGGAGCTGGGCATGGGTCCTCCAGGTGTGGCACGTGCTGCGGATGGTGCGAGGGCGCGCGTCAGCACCGGCCGGCGCCAGATGGCGCAGCCGGTGCTGGGCGCTCCTACGTCCGCAGGACGCAGGAGGAGGCGTGTCCCGGAGGGCCGGTGGTGGGCGGCAAGCCCCAGGTGGCCAGCAGTGGGGGAGTGGTCTCCAGCGCGGGCAGGGCAACGACGCCGGCGAGGGCGGTGACCAGCGGAGCGATGCTGCCGGCGGCGCCGCCGGGCATGAGGTCGCAGGTGGTGGCGCCGCCGTGGTGCGAAGGGCCGTCTGGTGAAGGGCCGTCAGGGCTGGGCGGCGCGTGGTGACGCTCAGTGGCTTGATCGTGGGCGGTGTGGGCGGTGTGGGCGGTGTGGGCGGTGTGGGCGGTGTGGGCGCTGTGGTGCCGGGTACTGGCGTTGGCGGTGGGCGCGGCTGCCACCACGTGCATCGCCAGGACGCCCGCGACCACGGCGAGCAGGAGCAGACGGCGCAGCAGCTGCTGGCCGGTGGCGCTCGCCGTCGTCGTCGTCATCCCAGCCCCCGAGTGATGTCCGGTCAGGACTTCACGAGGCGGGCGATGGCGGCCGAGGCCTCGCGGACCTTCTCGTCAGCGTCGGGGCCGCCGCGGCGGGCGGCATCGACCACGCAGTGCGAGAGGTGCTCTTCCAGCAGACCGAGCGCCACCTGCTGCAGCGCCTTGGTGGCCGCCGAGACCTGGGTGAGGATGTCGATGCAGTACTGGTCTTCGTCGACCATGCGCTGCAGGCCGCGGACCTGGCCCTCGATGCGGCGCAGGCGCTTGAGGTGGGCCTCCTTGGCGTGCGAGTACCCGTGGTGGGGTGCCTCGGCGCCTGCGGCGGCGTCCTCGGGGTGGTCCACTCCCGCAGGATACCCCCCGGGGGTGTCTCTCAGCCCTGCACCACGAGTTCCGCCACCTCGATGACCACCCGGTCTCCCTCCACGTGCGCCTCCCCGACGAAGACCGCGGCCGTGAGCCAGTGCAGCGCCGGGTCGACGGTGCGGAACCGCGGCGTGGTGAGGAAGTACGGCGCCGCGCCGTCGTCGCCGACGTCGGAGGGGCGCAGCACGCCGGTGTTGTGGACGTCGACGAGGGCACCCGACGCGGTCCGCACGAGGTAGCGCGCCTCGACGGCCACCACGCCGTCGCTGCGGGTGCAGCACCAGTCGCCGCCTCCCGGGACCACCTCGCCGGTGAGGTCGCCGCTGACGGTGCCTCCGGTGATGGGGATGAAGTCGAGCCGGTCGCCGCGGTCGACGAGCGGCTCGGGCGCTGCGATGAGAGCGGTGATGGTGAACCGGTGGCTCAGGGCGATGTCGTGCACGGGTGCTCCTCACGCCGCTCCGACGGTGGAGCGGGACTCAGATCCCACCCGACGGGCGTCTGTCTGCGACAGGTCGAGACGGACACGATGGCCGCCTAGGCACAGATGGTGACCGCTGTGGTCAAGTCGGCCGCATCGCGGCAGGTCATCTTCTGAGCCTCGTCGACGAAGGAGTCGTGTGATGACCAGTCACCCCACCCGCCCCGCCCGCCGGGCTCGCCCCGCCCGCGGGCTCCTCGCGGCGGCCGCGGCCAGCGCCGCCGCCGTGCTGCTGGCCGCCTGCACCTCCGCCTCGGGGGCGGCCCCGTCCGAGCAGGGCTCCGACGGGAGTGCCGCAGCCGTCCCGGCGGCCGTGAGCGACGCCGTGGCCGCCGGTTACCAGGGCCTGTCCACCGCGCCGCCCACCAGCTCACCGGCGGTGTCGCCCGGCCACGACCTGTGGGTGGTCTCCGCGTTCCAGCAGGTCAGCGGTCTGGCGAAGATCGCGTCCGAGGCGCAGGCGGCTGCCGCCGCCATCGGCTGGAAGGCGACGGTCTGCGACGGCCAGAACAACCCCGCCCAGTGGTCGACGTGCGTCCGCCAGGCCACCGCGGCCGGAGCCGATGCAATCCTCCTCGCGGGCGTCGACTGCGCGCCCGTCTCCGAAGCGCTCGCGGAGGCCCGCCGCGGCGGCGTGAAGGTGACCGGCGTCGCCTCCTTCGACTGTGACGACCCCACGCAGGGCGGCGGTGCCTCCCAGTTCGACGCGAAGCTCGGGTACACCGAGGGCGTCACCGGCACCGGTGACTTCTACGAGAAGGCTGGCAGGCTCCGCGCCGACTGGGTCATCGCCCAGACCGGCGGCTCCGCGAAGGTGCTCCACGTCGCCTTCAAGGGCGTCTCCATCGGCGAGTACCTCTCGAAGGGCTTCACCGATGAGCTCGCCGCGCAGTGCCCCGGCTGCAGCGTTGTCGACACCGTGGCCATCACCCCCTCGGAGATCGGGCAGCTGCGCCAGAAGTTCGACTCCGCGCTGCTGAAGAACCCCCAGGCGAACGTCGTGGTCACCGACCTCGACTTCATGCTCTCCGCCGGCGTGCAGCAGTCGCTGCAGCAGAACCCCTCCAGCGGCCGCGTGGTGCTCGGTGGTGAGTGCGTCCAGGAGACGCTCGACTACATCCGCGCCGGCGGAGGGGCCCAGGCCTGCGTCGGCTTCTCCAACGGGCGGGCCGCCTGGGCCGCCGTCGACCAGCTGAACCGCGCCTTCGCCGGTCAGCCGGGCGTGGTGGACGGCGTCGGCTCGCAGATCATCGACGCCGAGAAGAACCTGCCCGCCGCCGGCAGCCCCTACGAGGGCGCCCTCGACTACCGCGCCACCTACACCCAGCTGTGGAAGGCGGCGGCCTGATGGCCGCTGGCGCTGTCGCTGCGCAGCCTCCGCTGGTCAGCGTCTCGCACCTGTCCAAGACGTACGCCACCCGCGTCGTCGACGACGTCCACCTCCAGGTGCTCCCCGGTCAGGTGCACGCCCTGCTCGGCGGCAACGGGTCCGGCAAGTCGACGCTGCTGAAGATGGTCGCGGGCGTCGTCGTCCCCGACCCCGGCGGCACCATCACCGTCGGCGGCGCCGAGCACCCCAGCGAGGCGCACTCCCCGGCGCTCGCCGCGGCCGGCGGCCTGCGCTTCGTCCACCAGGACCTCGCCCTGGTCGACCAGCTGTCCATCGCCGAGAACGTCGGTCTGGCCTCCGGGTTCCCGCGCGGCCGCACCGGGCTGGTCAGCGCGCGCCGGCTGCGCGAGCGGACCGCGCAGGCGTTGGCGGCGTCCGGCCTGGACCTGCATCCCGACACCCCCGCGGGGGCGCTGCGCCCCAGTGAGCGGGCCCTCGTGGCGATCGCCCGAGCGCTCCACGGGTCGCGCGGTCTGCAGGGTGCTCAGGACGACGACGGTCCGCTCGCGCTCGTGCTGGACGAGCCGACCGCGAGCCTGCCCGTCGACGAGGTCGACCGGCTGCTGGCGTCCATGGCCGCGCTGCGCGACGAAGGACACGCGCTGGTCTTCGTCAGCCACCGTCTCAGCGAGGTCACCGCCGTGGCCGACCACGTGACGGTGCTCCGCGACGGCCGCGTGGCCGACGAGGGCCCGGCCGCCGACTTCGACGAGGCGCGGGTGGTGGAGGCCATGACCGGCCACGCCCGCGCAGCCGTCCACCACGTCAGGCGGCCCGCACCCACCGGTGCGACCGGCGCGCCGCGCCTGCGAGCCACCGGCCTGACCGGCGGAGCGCTGCGCGGGGTCGACCTGGAGGTGCGTGCCGGGGAGGTCGTCGGGATCGGCGGGCTCGCCGGCTCCGGGCGCACCTCGCTGCTGCGCGCACTGTTCGGCGACCTGCCCGCCACCGGCGCGGTCGAGCTCGACGGCAGGCCTCTGGTGCTGCGCTCCCCGCGCGACGCCGTGCGGGCGGGGATCGCCCTGGTCCCCGAGGACCGGCTGCGTGAGGCGGCGTTCCTGGACCGGCCGATCTGGGAGAACCTCGGCGCCCACCGGCTGCTGTTCGGCGGTGCGGGCAGCCGGCTGGTGAGCTCCGGGGCCGCCGAGCGCCGCGCCGCCCCCGGGCTGGTGCGCCGTTTCACCGTCCGCGCGCCGTCGACGGTCGCGCCCCTGGGTGCGCTGTCGGGGGGCAACCAGCAGAAGGTGGTCATGGCCCGCTGGCTGTCCACCGAGCCGCGCGTGCTGCTGCTGGACGAACCCTCCCAGGGCGTCGACGCGGTGGCCCGCGAGGAGATCCACCGACTCGTGCGGGAGGCGGCCGACGGGGGAGCCGCCGTCGTCGTCGTCTCCAGCGACCTCGAGGAGCTCGAGGCACTCAGCGACCGCGTGGTCGTGCTGGCCGACGGGCGCGTGGCCGCCGAGCTCACCGGCGAGGCCGTCACCCGGCACGCCATCACCGTCCACATGCAGGGAACCACCCACCGGAACGGGGCAGCAGCATGACCACCACCGACCCCTCGCCGCGCACCGAACCCCGGTCGCAGCCCCGTCGGGCCGCTGCCGAGCAGGTGACCGCTGACCGGCACGCCCGCAGGGCGCTGTCTGGGCTGGGGGAGCGGTACGGGCTGCTGCTGCTCGTCGTGCTCATGGCGGTGGTCTTCAGCGTGCTGCCGGAGTCGGGGGAGGCCTTCCGCAGCGTCGCCAACGCCCGCGCGATCGCCGCCAACCAGGGCGTCGGCCTCGTCGTAGCGCTCGCGCTGCTGCTGCCGCTGGCCGCCGGCCACTTCGACTTCTCGGTGGGAGCCGTCGCGGCGTCGTCGTCGCTCGTCACCGCAGCGCTCAGCGCCCAGCACGGCCTGCCGCTGATGGTGGCTGTGGTCGCGGCGGAGGGCTTCGGGGCGCTGGTCGGTGCACTGCTCGGATGGCTGGTGGCCTACCTCGAGATCAACCCCTTCATCTCCACGCTCGGAGCGGCCACGCTGCTGGGCGGCGCGATCTTCGCCTACACCGGCGGGTTGCAGATCACCAACGGCATCCCGCCGCAGCTGACCGCGGTGGGGTCCTCGCAGGTGCTGGGCGTGCCGGTCATCGCCGTCGTCGCCGCGGCGGTGGCGGTGGCGGTGTGGCTGCTCACCGCCCGCACCGCCTTCGGGCGGCGCCTGTACGCGGTGGGCTCCAACGCCCGCGCCACCCAGCTGCTGGGCGTGGACGTGCGGCGCACGCAGCTACTGGCCTTCGTGGGGTCGGGCACGGTCGCGGGGATCGGCGGGGTGCTGCTGCTCGCCCGGCAGGGCGCCGCGACCTCCGACAGCGGCATGTCCATGCTGTTCCCCGCGCTGACAGCGGTGCTGCTCGGCACCATCGTGGTGGACCTGGGCCGCCCGTCGGTGCCGGGGACGGTGGTCGGGATCCTCTTCGTGGCGGTGATCGTGAGCGGATTGGCGCTGGTGGGCGCACCGGCCTGGGTGAGCCCGGTGTTCAACGGTGCGGCGCTGCTGCTCGCCGTCGGGTTCGCCCGACTGGCGCGGACTCGCAGCGGCCCCGGACGCAGCGGACGGGCGCGCCGTGCCTGACACCCCTGACACGCACGAGACCCTGCTCTTCGCGTGGCTGCGCGCCGACGACGACGCCACTCGACCCCAGGACACCTCCGACGCGATCGTCGTGCGGTCCACCGGGCCGGCGCCGCGAATCTCCCGGCGCCTCGAGCTCGACACCGTCGAGTGCGCCGTGATCGAGGGTGAGGAGGTGGACGTCGAGCCGTTCCCCACCGCCCGGGCCTGGCGCGGCGTGCTGCTCGGCTACCTGGACGCCGGGGAGCTGTCCGTCGACCAGGAGGGGCGCCGGGTCGACCTAGAGCGCGGCGACTTCGTCTTCTACACCGCCGCGCAGCGCTACCGGATCCGCTCGGCAGCGGCGCATCGCTTCCTCGTGGTGCGCATCCCCACCTCCGCGCTGGTGCTGCGGCACGGCCTGTTCACCGACGTGCTGGCCACCGACCTCAACGACCTGCCCTCGGCGCCGCTGCTGCGCAGCCTGCTGGCGGTGCTGGCCGACCCCGCGTACCTGCCGAGCCTGCCCGCCCGGGCGCATGCTGCCGATGCGCTGGTGGCTGCGGCGCACGCCGTCATCGCCGACGCCCGGGAGCCGGGGACGGCGGAGGCGATGTCGCAGTTCCACCGCATCGTCGTCTGGATCGACGCCCACCTCGCCGACGACGACCTCTCCACCGAACGGGTCGCCGTTGGCAGCTTCGTCTCGGCGCGCACGGTGCGGCGGGTGTTCGCCCTGAACGGCACCACGGTGTCGGCGCTGGTGCGCCAGCGGCGCCTCGAGCGCATCCGCAACGCGCTCCTCGACCCGAGGGAGCAAGGGACGGCGATCGGTGCCATCGCCGCCCGCTGGGGGTTCCGCGACCCGTCCGTCTTCAGCCGCGCCTTCACCCAGCAGTTCGGGATACCCCCGCGCCGCTACCGGGCGCTGCACCTGCACCAGGGCGCCGCTGCCGCTGCACCGGCTGCCACCACCACCCCTGACCCAGGAGGTCCCCATGACCCTGCTCTCCCACCCGCCCGTCGCCCGCTTCGTCGCTAAGCGCCTACAGACCGTGCTGCCGAAGCTGCTGGCCAGGCAGAGCGGTGGGGCCGACCCACGCCACCGCCTGCCGCAGTTCGCCACCTCCCGCACCGAGCTGGTGGTCCCGAGCTCCCCGCCGGCGCCCCTCGTCGTGCACCGCGCGGCAGGGACCCCGCGCGACGCGCCCGTGCACGTCAACTTCCACGGCGGCGGCTACATCCTTGGGCAGGACCACGGCGATGACGCCCTGTGCCGCGTGGTCGCCAACCAGGCCGGGGTCGTGGTGGTGGACGTCGACTACGCCGTCGCCCCCCAGCACCCGTTCCCCGTGCCGGTGCTCCAGGCCGTCGAGGTGGTGCGCTGGGTGGCCGAGCACGGCGCCGAGCACGGCTGGGACGGCTCGCGGCTGACGGTGGGTGGGCAGAGCGCCGGCGGCGCCATCGCGGCTGCCGTCGCCCGGACCCTGCTGCGCGAGGGCGGCCCACGGCCGCTGCTGCAGGTGCTCCACTACCCGCCCCTGGACCTGACCGTCCCGGTGACCACCAAGCACAGCCCGCTGGCCAAGCCGGCGCTGACCCCGTGGATGGGGGAGGTCTTCGACACCGCGTACGTCCCCGACGCCTCTCGCCGCAGCGACCCGCTCGTCTCCCCGGCCTCGGCGGGTGACATCGAGGACCTCACCGGCATCGCGCCGGCGGTGGTCATCGCGTGCGCCCACGACGTGCTGCACGACGAGGACGTGCGCTACGCCACGCGACTGGAGCGGGCAGGTGCGCTGGCGGAGCTCATCGAGGTGCCCGACGCCGACCACGCCTACGACATGGGCGACGACGTGCGGGGCCTGCAGACCTACGAGGCGATCGCCCGGCACGTGGCGAAGGCCACCACCGTGTGAGCCCAGGCGCCTCCGGCTCCTGCCGTACGGACCCGACCGGGCTCACCGCCACGATCCTGCCCGGGATGTGTCGCCGCCGAGCGGACGGAGCGGTCACGGCCGCGACCAGTCGCCCCAAGGCGCCGGCTCCAGGCGGTACACCGCAACATCGGTCAGCCGTGCTCGGATCTCGTCGTCGGTGGCGCGTGCACTGAACGGAAACTGGTCTTGCGCCCACCGCAGCTGGCTGAGGTACAGACGGAGAGCGGCGACCGCCTCCTCCGGCTCGGCCCGATGCGCGACTGCGTCCTGCCTGCCATCCGCCGACAGCAGTGCGCACGCAGGGTTCGCCGCGAGATTCAGCGCCCAGGGCCTGTCTGCTCGGGGGGACAGCACGTACCGCCGACCGTGCACCTGCACGACGGCGATCGGTACGCGGTGCCAGGTTCCCGTGCGCCGGCCGCGGACCTCGAGCACGCGAACGGCGTAGCGGCCGTCGATCAGCGGCTGCACCGGCATCGTCAGGATCTTGTCTGCCATGGCGGCGTTGCTCTGCGCTGCGTCGACGCCGCCGATCGGCCGGTCCGTCAGCGGTGGCGTGAAGGCAGGTGGCGCTGTGTCTGGTGTCGCGTCGGTCATGGGGATCCTCCCGGTCGGAGCGATTGCTAGGGAACATAGCCATAAATGGCTAGTTTAACTAGCAATAGCTAAACTGGTCCTCATGGCGCGCAGCGATCAACGCCGGTCGAACCACCACGATGTGGCGTTGGCGCTGCGCGAGGTGCTCAAGGCCGACCGCTTCGCGGTCCGCGAACTAGCCGCTCGCCTTGGGCTCGGTGTCAACGACATCACCGCACTGCAGCACCTGACCGAGGGCCCCCTCGGGCCGACGGACCTCGCCGACAGGCTGGGTCTGACGACCGCATCCACATCGCTCCTACTCGACCGTCTCGAGGACGTCGGGCACATCTGGCGGGAGCCGCATCCCCGGGACGGCCGCCGCAAGATCGTCGTTCTCACCGACAGGTCGCGGGGCCTCGTCCTCGAGGCGCTCCAACCGCTGACGACCGCGCTGGACCGCGCAGCCGCCGACCTCACCGAAGACCACGCTGACGCGGTGATCAGCTTCTTGACGGTGGCGGCCACCCTGATGCGCGACTACTCCGCAGGGGGTGCGGACGGCTCGGTGACCAGACAGTGACCGCGACGCCGACGGCGAAGGCTGCACGGTCGAGGCGGCTGTCGCCATCGTCAGTGAGCTGCCAATCGGGGAGCCATCCGCTGCGGCGCGCTCCCGGACGAGGATCGCCAGTGAAGCCAGAACACCTCGATGCTTCAGGAGAAGTACAAGGAGACGGTGAGCCCGTAAGGGCGCAAGTTCGCCCAGCGCCGGTCGCAGCCGAGCACCGGCAGACCGGCGTGCGTGGCATAGCCCAGCACGCACAGGTCGCCCAGGGAGAGCTGGCCTCGACGGGTGCCGTCGTGCTGAGCCCGTCGGTCACGACGTTGGCGGCAGGGCGGCCAGGCGATACATGACGCGAACGACCTCGGCGCAGGTGACGGACGTCAGCACGCTGCGCTCCAGGACGCCATCGGCGACTCGGGCCACGGCTGCCGCGTCGCTGCGCAGCACCCCGACGATGAGGGAAGCATCCACCACGATCGGTCCGAGCGGCAGCGGCGCGTCCTGGCCGTCGGCCTGCGGTAAGGACCCCTCAGAGGAGACGGGGTCGTCGATCACCTCGGGGTGGCGGGGTTGGGGTAGCGGGCCAGGACGCGGGCCTCGTCAGCGGCGCGGTCGGCAGCGACCTCCTCCAGGGCGGTGGTGGTCACCGCGGCGGCAGGGTCGCGTCCCTCAGTGGCGGCGACGGCGGCCATGCCTTCGGTGACGGCTCGCTGGAGCTTGGACAGCACCGAGCCGGTGGACTCGAGCACGATCCGGCCAGGGCCTTCCACGCGGGCGACCATGCCCTCACCAGCTTCGACCCCGGCGGCGTCGAGCAGTGCCGCGGGGATGGTGGGGCGGCGCCGGGAGTCCAGCTTCACGACTGCCGTCAGCGGAGTGGTTACGGGGCGAGCCTACGTGAGGTGGGTGGCGCGACGCACTGCCCACGGATAGGGGAATGTGGGTGATGTGGGCAGACGTCAGGGCGCATCGATCATGGGGATCCGCGACCTCGCAGGTGCGTCGTCGTCCCTCCCACCTCAGCCTTCCGACGACGACGACTCCTGAGAGGTGCACTGGCGCGTTGACAAGAGCGAACGGTGGCGACTCGGCGGTGGTGCGCTGGCCGTCGCTGATCGGTAGCGGGGCTCGCGGGGCCGGGATGCATCAGCGGCATAACTGACAGGGGGCGCTCCCGTCAGGCGGCGCCGCCCACCTGGACGTCTCCCAGCCAGGGCTCGAAGCCGTCGCTGCGCCCGGCCCACCGGGCCAGGCCGCGCGCCAGCTCGGCGTCGGTGAGCAGGCTCGCGGCGAAGGCGTCGCGCACGAGAGCGGGGTCCTCCTCGACGCCGGTCACGACCAGGCGGGTGCTGCGCTCCACGGGCACCCCCGTGGCGTCCCACGGCCCTGCGTCGCCGATGCTGAGCTGGCCGCCCGCGCCGTCCCACATCCCCACAGCGTCGGGTCGCGTGGGCAGCCAGAAGCGGCCGCGGCCCACGAGCCGGCCGTCGGCCAGGGCCTCGAGGTTCTCGCGGAGCCGCTCGGGGTGCGCCGGGCGCCAGTCGTGCAGGTCGAGCGTCCAGACGCCGTGGGCGTCGGGGGCGCCGCTGGGCGCCACGGCGCGCGGGTCGTCCCAGCCCCGGGAGGCGCGAGGGTCGTGGCGGCTGCGCAGCAGGTGGTCGGCGGCGAGGTCGCTGGCGCCGTCCACCTGCACCGTGCCGGGCAGGGCGAGGTGCTCCAGGAGGGTGAGCGTGCGCGCGTCGGCGCCGGGGGCCAGCACGAGGTCGGCGCTGCGCAGCTGGCGGGCGAGCACCTCCCCGACGCTGCGCGCGTCGCCGTCGCCGTGGGCGAGGTCGCGCTCGTCGAGGAGGTCGTCGCAGAAGAGGTCGTGCTCGGCGGTGGCACCGTCGACGACGGCGACCACCCCGGCCAGGCTCAGCAGCTGGCGCACGCTGCGGTGCGCCGCAGCCCCGTCGAGCATGCCCAGCAGGCCCCGCACCACCGGCACCGGTTCGCTCGCGAGCGGCAGCGCGAGCAGCGCGGCGCTCCACCTGTCGAGCTCCGCCACGCGCACGAGCGTGGGCAGGAGGTCCTCGCGCACCGCGCAGGCCAGGCAGGCGTGCTCCAGGGGGACGACGACGTCCTCCAGCGCGCCCGTCCCGTCGCTGACCACGCGGCGCAGCAGACCCTGGCCGGCGCCGGTGAGGTCGTGACGGACGACGACGACGTCGGGAGCGTCCAGCTGGACGCTGAGCACGGCGGCGTCGCGGGAGGCGGCGTCGACGGCGGTGACGGCGGTGACGGGCAGGCGGGAGGCGGTCACAGGGGCCCTCCGGGTGTCGAAGCGAGAACAGTTCTCGCCTAGAGTGGCACATGACGAGAACGATTCTCGCCACACCTCGCCCTGTCACGACATCAGGAGGCCACCAGTGAAGGTCCGCTCGTCGCTGCGCTCGCTCGCGCGCCAGCCCGGCTCCAAGGTCGTCCGCCGCCGCGGCCACCTCTACGTCATCAACAAGCTCAACCCGCGCTTCAAGGCGCGCCAGGGCTGAGGGACGGTCGAGCAGCCATGACCCGCCCCTGCCAGGTGACCGGACGCCGCGGGCGCTCCGGCAACACCATCTCCCACTCCCACCGGCGCACCAAGCGCCGCTTCGAGCCCAACACCCAGTCCAAGCGCTACTGGGTGCCCTCCCTCGGCAAGCACGTCCGTCTCGATCTGACCCCTGCCGGCATGCGCGTCATCGACCGTCGCGGGATTGATGCGGTCGTCGCCGACCTGCGAGCCCGCGGAGAGGTGGACTGACCGTGGCCAAGGTCCAGGACGTCCGCCCGATCATCAAGCTCCGCTCCACCGCGGGCACCGGCTACACGTACGTCACCCGCAAGAACCGCCGCAACGACCCCGAGCGCATGGTGCTGCGCAAGTTCGACCCCGTCGTGCGCCGCCACGTCGACTTCCGCGAGGAGCGCTGAGATGGCCAAGAAGAGCAAGATCGCCAGGGACCTGCAGCGGCGAGAGGTCGTGGCCCGCTGGGCCGAGCGCCGCGCCGAGCTCAAGCGCCTCTCGACGGCGGCGAGTGCCACCGAGGAGCAGCGCTCCGCGGCGCGAGCGGCGCTCCAGCGCCTCCCGCGCGACGCCAGCCCCACCCGGCTGCGCAACCGCGACGTCGTCGACGGCCGCCCCCGCGCGTACTACCGGGCCTTCGGCCTGTCCCGCGTGCGGCTGCGTCAGATGGCGCTCGCGGGCGAGCTGCCCGGCGTGACCAAGTCCAGCTGGTAGGAGGGACCGCCCCGTGAAGAACGACCTGCATCCCGAGTACGGCCCCGTCGTGTTCCGCGACAACACCGCGGGCACCGCCTTCCTCACCCGCTCGACGGCGCTGTCACGCGCCCGCGGCACCGTGGAGTGGGAGGACGGCCAGACCTACCCCGTCATCGACGTCGACGTGTCCTCCGCGAGCCACCCGTTCTGGACGGGCAAGTCCCGCGTGCTCGACTCCGAGGGACGCGTGGAGCGGTTCCGCCGCCGCTACGGACAGCGGTCGCAGTGATCACGCCCTCGTCGTCGTCCTCGCCCTCCTCGGCCGCGCCGGCCGGTCCGCTCGTGGCGGTGTGCACCGGGCACCGGTGCGCCGCGCTGCGGCGCCTGGACGGCGAGGACGACGACGTCGGCGCCTCGCTGCGGGAGGCCGTCCGCGGCTCGCGCGGCGGCGTGCTGGTGTCGAGCCCCTGCGTCGGCGGCTGCGCCCAGGCGCCCGTGGCCGCGGTCGGGCAGCGCGCCGAGGGGGACGAGCGCCCCGACGTCGTCGTGTGGCTGGGGTCGCTGGACGCGGGCCGCCGCGAGCACCTCGCGGCGTGGGTCGCCGCGCTCGGCGCGCCCTCGGGCTCCGGCGCAGCGCCGGCGGCCCTCACGGATGCCGACGACGTGCCCGCTGCTCTGCGGCCCGCTGTGCTCGCCGTCCGAGGGGCGAGGGTGGCGGAGTCCCATGATCACGGACGGGGTGTGCGGCGTGATCATGGGACTCCGGAGCGCCGCCGGCAGCGGGGCGCTGCACCGACGCGCTCGCCACGGCAGCCGCCGCCACCGCCGTCGTGATCGGTACCGACAGCGCCACGCACGCGCCGCCGATCGCCGTCCTGACGATCTCCTCGGCCAGCGCCGAGGAGCTCACCGCGTCGATCCACCGTGGGTCGGTCACCGCGAGGATGACGAGCACCGGCAGCGCCGCACCCGCGTAGGCGAACGCCACCGTGTAGACGGTGGAGGCCAGGTGGTCACGGCCCACGCGCATCCCGGAGCGCACGAGCGTGGTGAACGAGGCGCCGGGCGCGTGCTCGCGGACCTCCCACACCGCGGAGGCCTGGGTGATGGTGACGTCGTTGAGCACCCCGACCCCCGCGAGCACGATCCCGGCGACCACGAGCCCCCGCAGCGTCGCCATCGACGTGAGCTGGCCGAGGTAGGCGGAGTCTTCGTCGGACAGGCCCTGCAGGTGCGTCGCGCCCACCGCCACGTGCGCCGCGACGCCGACCAGCACCAGCCCGCTCACCGTGCCGAGGTGTGCCGCCGCCGTCCGCAGGCTGAAGCCGTGGGTGAGGTACAGGACCACGGACATGATCGCCGTGCAGCCTGTCACCGAGACGAGCAGCGGCGGCTTGCCCGCGAGCAGCGCCGGGATCATGAAGAAGGCCAGGACGGCGCCCGCCAGCACCATGCCGCCGAGCGCCGCGAGCCCGCGCTTCCGAGCGACCAGCACCGTGAGCAGCGCAAACGCCCCTACCGCCAGCCCCAGCGGGCGCGTCCGGGAGAAGTCCACCCACTGCCACGTCGCGTCGTAGCCGGGGGTCGGCGGGAAGTACCCGAGGTCCACGCGGTCACCCGGGGTGATGCCGCCCTCGGCCACCTGCGCCGGCACCGGGACCTGCACCTGCTGACCCTTCGACGGACCCTGCAGCACGGTCGCCGTGAGGATCGGGCAGCTGGCGCTCGCGGGGATGGTGCCGTCGGGCAGACGGTCCAGCGACGTGCCCGGGCACGTCTGCTGCTGCAGCGACTCCGCCCGCGCCTCCACGTCGGTGACCACCGATCCACCTGAGGCCACCTGCTCGCGCAACGTCGTCAGCGTGCCGGCGGGTGGCCACAGCAGGGCGACTCCTACGGCCGAACCGAGCGCGCACAGCAGGGCGAGGACGACGACGACGCGCCGCGCGGTCGCGCCGACCCGGACATCGTCGCCCGGCCGGGACCCGTCGGGGCGGACGTGTCCGTGACCGAGGTGTTTCTCGGAACCCGAGTGGCTGTCGGTGAGGTCGAGGTCTGAGGCCACCCGACCATGGTTGCCGCTCGTCGCCGTGCCCGTGCCCGACTCGAGAACTTCCCCGCAGGCTCTCCCCTCCTCCACGATCAAGGAAGTTCTGGACGCTCCCGAGTGCGGAGGACGGTGAGCGTGCACAACTTCCTTGATCGTCAAGGGGGGAGGGGGAGGGGGACGGGTTCGGGTCCATCTTCAGGTTCTGCTTCAGGTCCGCTTCAGAGCCGACGCGCAGGCTCGGCGCATGGACATCGTCACGATTCCCCGGCCGTGCGGGCGGTCGCGGTGACTCCGTGGGCCTGGCAGGTGCTGCTCGACGTCGCCGTCGTCGTCCTCGTCGTGGCTGCGGTGATCCTCGGGGCGCGAGCAGGCTGGCGCAGCGGTGCCAGCCGCTCGGTGCTGTCGCTGGCCGGCCTCGTGGCGGGAGCTGTGGTCGGCCTCGCGCTGTCGGCGTGGTGGGTGAGCGAGCAGCTGTCACCGCTGGTGCACCTGGTGCTCGTCGCCGCGTGCGTGGTCGGGGGCGCGCTGGTCGGGTCGGCCCTCGGCGGCGCCGCGGGCGACCTGCTCGGCCGCGGCCTGGCGCGCCTGCACCTCGGGCTGCTCGACAGGACCGCGGGGGCGGGCGTGCGCGCCGTGGTCGCGGTGGTGGTCTGCTCGCTGATGGCGGGGCTGGTCACAGCGTTCGCGCCGCCGTCCAGTGCGGTGGCCCGCAGCAGCGTCGTCGCTGACCTCGCCGACGTCGTGCCGCAGGCTCGCTCGCTGTCGGGAGTCGTGCCGCCGGCTCGCAGCGTGCTGGACGACGTCCGCGGCGTGCTGCCGGCCGGCGCCGGCGACGACCTGTTCGCAGTCGTCCCCGCAACGTCCAGCGCTGCGGTGGCGCCCAGCGAAGCGGTGGTGCGCCGGGTCGGTGAGGGGGCGGCGGCCAGCGTGGTGAAGGTGGTCGCGCCCACCTGCCGGGCCGACCAGCTCGCGGAGGGCACGGGCTTCTGGGTGGCGGCGAGCTCCGAGCAACCCTTCGTGGTGACGAACGCGCACGTCGTCGGGTCGGCCACGCGCGTCGTTGTCGAGGGGGAGCGAGGGCGGGAGGACGCTCGCGTCGTCGTCGACGATCGCGACGCCGACATCGCCGTCCTCGCGGTCTCCGGGCGCTCCGGTCCTGCGTTGTCGCTGGCCAGCGGCACCGCCGCCAACGGGACCCCCGCGGTGGTGCTCGGCCACCCCCTCGGCGGCCCGCTGACGGCGACGTCGGCCGTGGTGGTGCAGCGGCTGCCCGAGGTGGTCGAGGCCGACGGCACCGACGTCCTGCCCGGCAGCCGCGAGGCCTTCCGGCTCGACGCCGACGTCCAGCACGGCAACAGCGGCAGCCCGCTGCTCGACACCTCCGGCACGGTCATCGGCGTGGTCAACGCCGCCGGGCTGACCGGCCAGGGCACCGGTTACGCCCTCACGCTCGGGCCGCTGCGCACCGACCTCGCCACGGCCGCGGCGAGTGCAGGGTCGATGACGACGACGACCATCGGAGGAGCGAGCAGTGGCTGCTGACCAAGGCCGGTCTGACCCGCGCGACCTGTCCGACCCCCACGACCCGCTCGCCCAGCTGCGTGCCGACCGGGAGCGCCACCGCGCCGAAGAGCGCGAGGACGCCGCCCCGCCGCGTGACTGGCGCCACGACACCCTCGACCTTGACCTCGACGACGTGCGCGCCGCCTCTGCCGCCTCTACCGCTCCTACCGGGGCGGAGCCGTCGCGCGTGGTGGGTGGCACGGTCCTGAGGTCGCGCACCCACGGCGGCGCGTGGCGCGTCGTGCGACGGATCCGCGTGCCCACCGGACTGGTCGCTGGACTGGTGCTGCTGCTCGGCGCGGGCGCGACCAGCGCCGCCCTCGAGGGCGGCGGCTCGGGGACGTCGCCGCAGACGTCCGAACGGCAGACCGTGACGATGGACACGGGAACGTCGCAGCAGGGAACTGCGGAGGCCGGGACGGGAAAGCCGGGGACGACGGTGGGCGACGACGCTCCGGCGGACGCGCCAGCAGGACCAGCAGCGCCCGCTGTGCCAGGAGCTGAGCCTGCGCGCGGACCGGGGGTGGCCGGCCCCCGCGGCGCATCCGGCGGCGGACCGGGAGTTGATCCTGGCGCTGGACCTGCTGCCGGACCAGGCGCTGGGGCCGGCCCAGGCGCTGGACGGCCCGCAGGAGGCGGTGGCCCGGCGGGCGTCGGCCCCTGACCGTGTCTCGCGAGCGATCGCAGGCTGGGGACGCTGAAGACCGCGCTGGGGGCCATCAACGGGCTCCACAGTCCCCGACCGGAGTGCGCCGCGGTGCTTCGCCTCTTGACGAGACGTCGGCCGACGGTGGCGGGTTCGTCTGGGGACTTCCCGGCAGGCCCGCGAGGGCTCTCGGTGAGCCTGTATGTCCCCAGTCGGTGTGGGCAGACGCACGCGAACCCGACCGTGGTCGCTGAGTTCCGGTGTGAAGCCTCAGACCGGAACCCAGCGACCACGGTCGGTCAGGCGCCTCCGCCTACCTGACGCTCACTCGCTTGATCGTCGAAGGGGGCAATCATCGGGTGCCGACGGGTCGGCCGCGGGGATGCGCGGTGGGCCGATCAAGATTCGCCGTTGTCCGCGGGCTCCTCGCCGTCGGGATCGGCGGAGGCGTGCAGGGCTGCGGTCTTCTCGCGCCCGAGTGCGGTCGCGCGGTCGGCCACTGCGATGTCCGCGGCAAAGGCGACCTCGGGACGGCGCAGCAGGAGCAGCGCGGCGGTCGCGTGCTCGGCCACCTCCGGCCGCGGGGAGGTGGCCGAGCGCTCCAGCACCGGCTCGACCTCCGGGGCGAGCCGCAGCATGGTGCGACTCAGGCTGCGCTTCACGTCGTCGTCGCCGCGGCCCAGCTGCTGCGCGAGCAGCTCCGCCGCAGCACCACGCTCGGCCTCCGGCGCCAGCGCTGCGACGGCGCGCCAGGCGGCGCGCGCGACGTCGTCGTCGTCATCGGAGACCAGATCCAGGGTGATCCACGGATACGCCTCGGCCGCCCCGACCTTCGACAGCGTGTGCAGCGCCTGGGCGCGTGCTTGCGGATACGCGCTGAAGAGCTCGCGGCGCAGGCGCGGCAGGGTGAGGTCGGCGGGAAGCCGCGTCAGTGCCCACGTGAGCGTGTCGCGCACGAAGGGGTCGGGCTCGGCGGCGCACCGCTCCATGAGCACCTCCAGCAGCTCCGGCATCGGGTGCGTGCCCAGCGCCATCGCCGCGCGCAGCCTCACCGACACGTGCGTCGACGCCAGCGCGGCTGCCACCGCCTCCATGTCCACCACGACCACCTCCGGTTGGCAGTCAACGCCCTGGCACCGTGTCAGCGTCAAGCCGACACGGATGTTGGCGACGGCCCACCGGGAATAGTTGAGTCTTTAACTACCTTGACGGTGACGACCGCCGACGACCCCCGGAGGAGACCGCTCATGAGCGACACAACCAGCACGACCACGACGACGACGACCTCCGCGGCATCGCTGCCCCTGACCTACGTCTTCGACGCCTACTGCGGCTGGTGCTACGGCTTCGGCGCCTCCGTCCGCGAGCTGGCGCAGACCGCCGACGTGGACATCGAGGTGATCAGCGGCGGCCTCTTCAGCGGCCCTCGCGCCAGCTCCCTGTCCGCCCACCCGTACATCCCCGAGGCGAATGCCCGCATCTCGGCGCTGACCGGTGCGCAGTTCGGCCCGGGCTACCAGCGTGCGGTGGCCGACGGCACGCTCCACATGGATTCCGACGACGCCGGCCGCGGCCTCGTCGCGCTGAAGACCGTCGCCCCGCAGCGCCGCCAGGTGGAGCTCGCCGGGGCCCTGCAGCGCGCGTTCTACGTCGACGGGCTCAGCCTGTCCTCGCCGCAGACCTACCGGGTCATCGCCGAGCGCGAGGGGTTGGATGCCGACGCGCTGGTCGCGGCCTTCGAAGATCCGGCCACCGACGCCGCGGCTGCCGCCGAGCGCCAGCGGGCGCGCGCCCTCGGCGTGGACAGCTACCCCACGCTGCTCGCCCGCACCGACCGCGGACTGGTGAAGATCGGTAGCCCTGTCGCCGGAGTGGAGCACCTGCGTCAGGCCGTCGCAGCGCTGCGCGGCTGACTCTCCGCTCCTCGCCCTCCCGGCTCCCGGCTCCCCGCTGTCCGCCCTCCGCTCCCCGATCTCCGTTTCCGCACTGGCGGAGAACAGGGTCAGGTCGAGCCCGATCCTGGCCCCGATCTCCGCCGCGGCGGCCCTGTGACACCCCATGATCGCTGGGTGGACGTCTTCCGGTACCTGCCCGTGCCGCTGCTCCTGCTGGTGCTCACCGTGGGGCTGGTCGCGGCGGCGACTGCGGCGGTCCCCGGCATGCGCCGCGGAGACCGACGGGCGGCTGCGGTGGCCAGCTGCCGCGTGCTGCTCGCGGGTGCCCTCCTCGGGGTGCTCGCGTTGACGCAGGTGACGTCCTACGGCGGAGGCCGGGTCAACCTCGTCCCGTTCGCGAGCATCGCTAGCGAGCTTGGCAACGCCAACCCGCGGCTCGCCGTCGCGAACATCCTGGGCAACGCCCTGCTGTTCGTGCCCGTGGGGCTGCTGCTCCCCACCGCGACCGGGTGGCGCTGGAGCCGGAGTGCTGTCGCGGTGGTGGTGCTCGTCGTCGCCATCGAGCTGCTGCAGCTGCTCACCGGGCGCAGTGCCGACATCGACGACGTCATCCTCAACAGCCTCGGCGGCGTGCTCGCGGCCGTGCCGGGGGCCTGGATCGCCCGCCGAGCCTCGGCTCTCCCGCCGCGCGTGCGCACATCAGGGGCGAGAACCGGGGTGTGACGCCCCTGGACTGTGCACGTGCGCGAGCATCGCCGCCGTGAGCCAGTCCGCTGACCTTCCCGCCCGCAGCGTCGCCGTTCAGGAGGCCCTCGCGACGGCCGGCATCGACGCGGCCGTCAAGGTCCTTGACGACTCCGCCCGAACCGCCGCGCAGGCAGCCGCCGCGCTTGGCTGCGAGGTCGGCGCCATCGCGAACAGCCTCGTGCTCATCGCCGACGGCGCGCCGCTGCTTGTCATGACCAGCGGTGCGCACCGCCTCGATCTCGGCGTCGTAGCGGCAGCGATCGGCGCCACCGACGTGCGGATGGCCAAGCCTGCCGAGGTTCGCGACGTCACAGGCCAGGCCATCGGCGGTGTCGCGCCAGTGGGGCACCCGGCCCCGCTGCGCACGCTGGTCGACGAGGCGCTCGCCGCCCACCCGCTGCTGTGGGCCGCCGGTGGAACGCCGCACACCGTGGTCCCGCTCACGTTCGAGCAGCTGCTCGCCGTGACCGGCGGCGTCGCGACTCGCGTGGCGGCCGACTGATCAGCCGTCGCCAGGCGGTCGGAGGGAAACGGTGCGCTACTGGCTCCAGTAGCCCGCCATCAGCTCGTGGGACCACGCGGGCTGGAGCAGCGGCCCTCGAGGCGCGAACTCCACCATGTACGGCTTGATGTCGAGCACGGGAGTGTTGTCGATCGCGTCCAGTCCCTCCAGCCTGAGCGTCAGGCCGTCGACCTCCAGGAGACGGCACGTGGTGACCCCGATGCGGTTAGGCCGGCCCTTGGCGCGCTGGGCGAAGATGCCGACCTCGGGCCACGCGGTGTTGCCGCGGGGGTGGCGGGCTCGGGTCTGCACGCTGGCTGAATCGACGCGGTCGAAGAGGTAGACGACGTCGACGTGGCTGAACTCGCTGAGCCCAGCCAAAGCATCGGGCGAGAAGCGAGCGGCGTCGAGGGTGACGCTCGCCTGCACCGTGTCCCAGTCGTCGTCGAGAGGCTCCTTCCGCGTCGACTGGACCCAACCGATGGGGAGCACCTCAAAGCCGCTCATCGACCCAGGATTGCGCCTCAGTCTGCGAAAACGCCGGAGCCTTGACCGCTGGCGTCCGACTGATCAGCCTCTACCGAGCGTCGCGCTCGGCAGGTCGCTCGACCATGGCTGCCCCTCCACCTTGCCTCGGTCGGCCTTCGAGGGCGCCCAGAAGTCGTCGCCCGATGGCGGCGCCTCGGGCGACAGAACCGATGGGGACGGCGTCGGCGTCGCCTGCGGCGCACCGGGCAGCAGTGGCATTGCGACCCCGAGTGCGGCCACCGCGGCGCCAGCGGCCACGAGGCTGACCGCCCACCGTCGCCGTCGTCGTCCTGATCCATCACCGGAGCGCACGGAGATCACCCTCGCGACGGTAGATCGGGCCGCCGCCGCGCAGTGACCAGACGCGCCGGTCAGCCCTGCTGCGGCTGGATCCAGGTGGAGGTGGCGGCGAGCACGCGGGAGCCGTCGAGGTCTGCCAAGGACAGCCCCGCGAAACGGACGGCGGCCTCGGAGGTCTGCCAGCGGAACGTCGGGGAGACCGTGGTGGCGGCCTCGACGACGGTGCGGGCGGCGTCCTCCGGGGCCTGCGCGGAGGCGAACGCCGCCTGGGTCCGGGCGAGGTAGGCCTGCAGCTGCTCTTCGTACGGACCGGCGTGGCTGACGTCGACCGACTCCACGAAGTGCGACGCGACCGCGGCCGGCTCGACGATGCTCACCTGAACGCCGAACGGCGCGACCACCGGCGCGAGCGACTGCATGAGCCCCTCGACGGCGAACTTCGCCGCGCAGTACGCGTCCGCGAACGGCTGGCCGACCGCCCCGCCGACGCTGGTCACCGTGACGATCCGCCCACGGCCACGCTCCCGCATGCCCGGCAGCACCAACCGCGTCAGGCGCGCGACCGAGAGGTAGTTGGTCTCGAGCTGGGCTTGCAGGTCGGCGTCGCTCAGCTGCTCCAAGGTGCCGACGGCGCCGCGGCCGGCGTTGTTGACCAGGACGTCGACGTCGCCGGCGGCCTCCACGAACGCCGCTGCGCCGGCCGCGTCGGTGACGTCGAGGGCGCGGATGTCCAGGCTCACCCCGGCGGCGTCTGCGGTCGCGCGCAGGGCGTCAGCGCGCGAGGTGTCGCGGACGGTGGCGATGACGTGGTGCCCAGCGGCGGCGAGCTGCACCGCCGTATGGAGGCCGATGCCGCTGGAGGTGCCGGTGACGATGGTGGTGGTCATGGGCCGCATCATCGACGGGGCGGCTGGGAGGTCCGCGTCAGAAGGTGTTGGGCGGTCTCGTCGGGGTGCTCGCGCACGGCCGACCTGCCGTCGATCTGCCGCCTCCGCAGTCCCCACCTCAGGCCCACCGCTACGCCCGGTGAGCGGTTGAGGGAGCTGTGCAGACTTGGCCCCTTCAGTGTGACCACGTGGTCACCGCCAAGGGGCCAAGTCTGCACAGCGGCCCGCGAGGACCTCTGCACCGTCTTCTGCTGTCTGCGAGACCTCGGTCGACCTCTCGACGTCCCCGAGTGGGGGAGCCGAGACGGCCACCCGGCACAGTTTCAGAGGTTGTGCTCGTAGAGGACCAGCGATGGGTCGTCCTGGCGCTCCGCCTCGACGAAGCCGCCCCGCAGCAGCACTCGCTGCGACGCCCCGTTGCCTGCGCGCACCCGCGCGACCACCGCGGCCTGGCCCTCGACCCGACACAGCTCCACCCCGTGCTGGAGCAGGCGTCCGGCGTAGCCGTGGCCCCAGTGGTCCGGGGCCACCCAGTAGCCGACCTCCACGCGCCCGGGAGCCCGCAGCCGCAGTGACAGGAGGCCGACGCGCGCGCCCGTCTGGTCGCAGGCGATGAACCACCGCACCTGGCTGCCGGCCAAGGCCTCGCGCAACCGCTGCTGCAGGTACAGCTCGGTCCACGGCTGCCCGTCACCGATGAAGCGAACGACGCGCGGGTCACTCGCCAGACCGCGGAGGAAGTCGACGTCGTCAGGCAGCAGCGGCCGGATGTTCAGCTCGACGTCGGCAGGAGAGGGAGCCACGCGCCCATCGTCGTCGACCAGCAGGTGCGAACCGGGTGGGGGAGTGGGCCGGTCAGACGGCGGCGAGGAAGGCGCAGACGCGGTCCAGCAGGAGGGCGGCGGCCGCCGGGTCGTACGCGGGCAGAGAGCTGTCGGTGAACAGGTGCTCGTCACCGGGGTAGAGGAAGAGCTCTGCCGACGGCGTCGAGGCGGCCAGCTGCTGCGCCGCGGGGAGGTCTTCGAGGAAGAACTCGTCGCTCTCCTTGGCGTGGACCTGCACCGGCAGGCCCTCGGGCCAGGCCCCGCCGAACTCCGAGACCGGTAGGCAGGAGTGCAGGAGCAGCGCCCCGCGGGCGCCCGGCCTCGTCTGCGCGAGCTGCTGCGCGGGGATCACTCCCAGGGAGAAGCCCGCGTAGACAAGTCCTGGCGCCAGGCCGTCAGCAGCGGCTACTCCCCGCAGCCTCACCGCGTCGAAGCCCGTCTCTTGGACGTGCGCCAGGCCCTGCTCGATGGTCGCGAAGGTGCGGCCGTCGAAGAGGTCGGGCGTGTGCACGGTGTGGCCTGTCTCGCGCAGGGTGTCCGCGAACGCAAGGACCCCCTCGGTGAGCCCCTGGACGTGGTGGAAGAGCAGAACCTCGGCCATGACTGCCGCCCCCTCGTGATCAGCCCGACGCATCGCAGTCGTGGACACTAGTTCGATGAACTGGGAAGGCGCAAGAGATCGCAGCGATAGCTTGTGCTCGGTGTTCAGCGGGGTTGATGAGTGCGCCGCCATGAAGGAGCGCCCACGTCGAAACGGAGCCAGCAGCGCCATGACCGACTACACGAGCCTGAACCTCGCGCGCTGCGCGCTCGTCGTCATCGACGTGCAGGCCGACTTCGTGGACGGCGCGATGCCGGTACCCGGCACGGCAGAGCTTCTCCCGGTCTTCGAGCGGCTCGTCCAGGCATTTCGGGCCGCCGAGCGGCCCATCGCTCACGTGATCCGTTTCTACGAGCCCGGCGGTTCCGACGTGGACACCGTGCGGCGGGCCTCCATTGAGGCGGGGGCGGTGGTCGCGGCACCCGGGACCGCGGGTTCTCGGATTCCCGCTCGGCTCACGGATGGGCATGACGTCGAGCTGGACCATCGCACCCTGGTCGCCGGTGGCCTGCAGCACCTCGGTCCCCAGGAGGTGGTCATGTTCAAGCCGCGCTGGAGCGCCTTCCACCGCACGGCCCTGCAGACCTGGCTGGAGCAGCACGCGGTCGACTCGGTGGTGGTCGCCGGCTGCAATCTGCCCAACTGCCCCCGGGCGACGCTGTTCGACGCTGCCGCTCGCGACTACCGCACCGCCGTGGTGACGGATGCGGTCTCGCAGGTCACCGAGGAGCGGCTCGCCGACCTCCGCCTCATCGGCGTCAACCTCGTCACGACCTCCGAGCTGGAAGAGCTCCTCTCGGTGTAGCTGGCTGCTGGTTGCGCTATCGGAGGTGCAACGCGAGCTGAGCCTGGCGCGTCTCTGATCTGTGATCGCGAACCGGAGGCCCCTGGCGGCAGTGGTGACGGCCCTGGCGGGCCTGCTCGCCGTGACCGGGTGCGGCGGGTCGCCCGGAGGGGCGGCGGGTGGCGTGCAGACACTGGCCAAGGTCGACGGCCATCGGGCAGAGATGGCCATGCCGCCCAACACGTTCGCCGTGCTCGAGGTGGCGTACGACGCCGACACCGCCCAGCGCATGTGGCAGGACAACGTCCCCGCTGACCTCCCGACGCAGGACGGCGAGCCTCGTGACGCTGGCCGCTACGGCGACCTCTCGGATGTCGACTTCAGCCGGGAGGCGGTGGCCGTGTGGTCGAGCGGGGAGTCGGGCAGCTGCCCGGCAAGAGTGTCCGATGTGGAGCTGGACAGCGGCTACCTCGTCGTCACCGAGGACGACGACAGCGACATCGGCGGCGCATGCACCGCGGACTACAACTCCTACCGCGTACTGGTCGTCGTCGATCGCGCGGACCTGCCCGAGCCCGATGCCCTCGCGACGACGGGCGTCAGGATTAAGGACACGAGCATCGGCTCGCAGGTGCTGCTCTCGCTGTATCCCGTCAGCTGAGCGACCACCGCCCCGGGAGACCACCTCGCCGTCGTCGTCCGACGCGGAGCGGCCGACCATCAAATCCTGGCTGCCCTCCGCCGCGATGTCACCGTGCGGTGCAGTCCCTGCGACACCGCGATGCCAGTTAGTACGACGACGGCCCCCAGTGGCTGGTTCCACTGCACGTGCTCACCGAGCACCGTGACCCCGACCACCGCCGCGACGACCGGGGTCACGTACGTGACGCTGCTGGCGGTACTGGCCCCCGCGACAGCCACGATGCGGAAGTTCAGGACGTAGGCCACGCCCGAGCACAGCGCTCCCAGCGCCAGCATCGCGGCGACGACGTCGGCGGTGACGGGCGCCGTCGGCGTCGCCCCGGTGATGAGCAGCACCGGGGCCATCAGGCAGGCCGCCAGCAGCACCTGCGCGCTGGCCAGTGCCAGCGGCCCGTCGCCGGTGCCGGTCAGGTAACGCCGCGAGTAGGGAAAGGCGACTCCGTAGCAGGCCACCGCCCCCAGGCATGCCAGGACGCCGGCCAACTCGCTCCCGGCGAACCCTCGCCAGACCCCGAGGACGACGGCGACGCCGAGGAAGCCGATGAGCAGCCCGGCAGCGCGCTGGCGCGTGGGTCGCTCCTCGCGGAAGGCAGCCAGGATGACCACGAGAGTGGCCAGCGGGGTGGTCGCGTTGATGATGCCGGCCAGCACCGAGGAGACGCTCTGCTGGCCGATGGCGAACAGCGTGAACGGGACGGCATTCAGCAGCGTCGCCAGGACCAGCAGGTGAGCCCAGGTACGCGGGCTGCGCGGTAGGCGCGTGCGGGTGGCGACGACGATGATCAGTAGGCTCGCGGCTCCCAGGGCCAGGCGCCAGAAGGCGACCTGCACCGGGGTCAGGGCATCCAGGCCGATGTGGATGAAGGCGAACGAGCATCCCCACAGCAGTGCCAGCAGCGCGAAGGCGGGGATCCAGCTCTGGGCCCTCGTCGTTGTCCTCGGTGTCGCTGCGGGCGCGACGCGGTCAGTGATCATGCTTTGACGCTAGGGATGCAGGCCGTGCAGAGGCACTCCGCTTCGCGCCGTCCTCATCTGCAAGGCCCCTGCTCGTTGTCGAGAGCTTGGCGGTCGGACGCGCGGGAGAGGGGCGCGGTCGATCACGGCCACGCCCCTCGACGTGACCGTCAGGCGGGGGTGAGCGGAACCGTGCTGGGCTGCTTCCGCTGCAGCGGAACGTGGGCGTCTCCGGCAGGGGTTGCGCTCGTCCGGCCGGAGGGCAGGAAGGCTGCGAGCACGGCGGCGAGGAGCACAGCGCCCGCTCCCACGAGGATGGCCGGTACCGCCGCCGAGACGTAGCCGGTCGGGGTGAGCTCGCCGCCCGCGCCGGTGAAGACAGCGGTGAGGACGGCGATGCCGAGGGCCACGCCGATCTCGCGCAGCGTGGAGTTGGTGCCGGAGGCCTTGGCGTGATCGTCCGGGTTCATCGCCGAGAGGACGGCGGTGGACAGCGGCGCGAACGCCAGGCCCATCCCGAGGCCCGCAGCGATGAAGCCGGGCAGCATCGTGAGGTAGGAGACTCCGGCGTCCATGGTCAGCGCGATCTCGAAGAGCCCCGCGGACAGGAACAGCATCCCCGCCACGATGAGCGTGCGGGTGCCCACGCGCGGCGCCAGCAGTCCGGCGAGGGGTGCGATCACCATCGGCGCGAGCGTCCACGGCATGGTCGCGACGCCGGCCTCCAGTGGCGACTTGCCCTGAACGACCTGCAGGAACTGGATGAGGACGAACACCGCGCCGAACGCCCCGAAGCTGAAGGTGGCCCCGACGGCGTTGGCGAGGGAGAAGCTGCGGTCACGGAAGAGCCGCAGCGGCAGGAGCGGGTGGTCCGTCAGGGACTCGCGGACCAGGAAACCCGCGAGCAGCACGGCGGCTGCGACAAGAGCGGTGACCACCTGCACGCTCGACCAGCCGGCCTCGTTGCCGCGGACGATCCCGAACACCAGCGCCAGCACGCCCAGGCTGGCGAGCAGCACGCCGAGGACGTCGGCCCGCACCCGTGCGCCGAGGCTGTTGGGCAGCGCGAACAGCGCGAGGGGGATGGCGACGACGCCGACGGGCACGTTGATCCAGAAGATGGCCTGCCAGTTCCACCCCTCGACGACGGCACCCCCGATGAGCGGGCCGAGCGCCACGCCCAGCCCCGAGACGCCGCCCCAGATGCCGATCGCGAGGGAGCGGAACCTGTCGGCGACGCTGCCCACGAGCAGGGTCAGGGACAGCGGCATGATCGCCGCAGCACCGATCCCTTCGAGGGCCCGCGCGGCGATGAGCGCCGTCGAGTCGGTGCTGACAGCGCAGAGTGCGGACGCCACCGTGAAGGTGGTGATGCCGGCGATGAACACGTGCCGTCGGCCGTAGCGGTCGCCCAGGCCGACGGCCAGCAGCATGAGCGCCGCGAAGGCCAACGTGTAGGCGTTGGTGATCCACTGGAGGTCTTCCATGCTCGCGCCGAGCTCGGCGTGGATGACCGGCAGCGCGCTGGTCACGACGAGGTTGTCGAGAGTGGCCATGAACATCGGCAGGGAGGCCGCGACGACGGCGAGCCAGACCGGGACGTGCCGTGTGACGTTCGGCGATCGGTGCAGGGTGCCCACGCTGGTGCTCCCGAGGTAGTTATCGAATGATTACCGGCAAGGTAGTAATCCGCTGCTAACCTGTCAACCGTGCCTTCAGAACTCGGCGAGACGACGACGTCGACGCCCCGCATGACCGCTGCTGAACGCCGGGCGCAGATCCTCGACGCAGCCCGCGCCGTCTTCGGTCGCCGTGGTTACCACGGCTCCACCACGGACCAGGTGGCCAAGGCTGCAGGGATCAGTCAGCCGTACGTGGTGCGGATGTTCGGCACCAAGGAGCAGCTCTTCATCGAGGTGCTCCATGACACGTTGACGACGCTGCTGGGGGCTTTCCGTGCTGCCCATGCGCAGTCGGTCGCGCGCGGAGACGACGCGGACCGGCGCGCACAGGCGATCGGAGTGGCCTACCTGGAGCTGTCGGAGACTCGCGGCTTCCACACAATGCTGCTGCAGGGCTTTGTCTCTGGAGCGGAGCCGGCCATCGGGGCCGCTGCCCGAGCCGGCTTCCTGGACATCTACCGCTTTCTCGTCCACGAGGCCGGCTTCGATGATCCCCAGGTCAGCTCGTTCCTCGGCGGGGGAATGCTGTTCAGCGTCCTGCTGGGGATCGAGATGCCGACGCTGTTCGACGCCGACACCGACGCCGCCGCGCTCATGCAGGCCACCTTCGGCGACAAGTGCCCCTTCATCGTCGAGGCCGAGCGGGCCCGGCGCGCCTCGGCCTGACCCCACCCCCGGGGGAGCCCTCGTTCCTCGAAAGTGAACTCAGCTTCCTGCCGATCGAGGTCGGGTTTACGGTCGCTGCCGTGCCGCGGGTCCGCATCGGAGACGGTGACATCGCCTACGACGACGACGGAAACGGTCTTGCTGTCGTGCTCGTCCATGGCGGGCTGGGAGACCGGCGCATGTGGGACGCCCAGGTGCCAGCGCTCGCGCAGCATCACCGCGTGATCCGGTACGACTGGCGTGGCGTCGGCCAGCCGGATTCCCCGGCCGATCGGGTCGCTCATCACGAGGACGTGCTCGGTCTCATGGACGCGCTCGACATCGACGTCGCCGTCCTCATCGGTGCCTCTATGGGAGGTGCCTTTGCACTGGATGCTGCCTTGACGGCGCCGCACCGGGTTTCGGGGTTGGTGCTCATCGGCTCCGCGCTGTCCGGCTACGCGTGGCCGCCTGCCATGGCCGAGCATGCGCGCGAGCGCATCGCGGAAGCGGTTCCGACCGAGCGGTTGCGCGCCTACCTCTCCCGGACCGCTGTTGAGGTTCGGGGTGACGACGTCGCGGCCATGGCCGAGGCCCAGGCGGAGCTTATGGTCGTCGGTCCGGGTCGGCGGCGCGAGGACATGGATCCGGCCGTGTGGGACTCGGCGACGCGGATGTTGCGCGACGTGTTCGCTCGTGAATGGCACTCACCGCTGGTGGTGGAGCGCCGACTCGAGCCGCCGGCTGTCGGCCGACTCGCCGAAATCGTTCCACCCGCCCTCGTGGTCAACGGGCTGGAGGACCTCCCGTGGATCCAGAGCCTTGCCGACGTGCTCGCGGCTGAGATCCCCGGCGCTTGCCGTCTCGATCTGGAGGGCACAGCGCACCTGCCTACGGTCGAGCGTCCCCGAGAACTGAACGGCGTTCTGCTCGACTTCCTGAGGCGGATCCGCTGAGCCTGGCGAGAAGGGCAAAGTCGCAGGCAGCGCGGGCAATCGTCGCCCGTGTGGCGGTGACCTCGTGACATGATCGGTGCGGCTCGTAGTCCGGGAGCGCGAGCGTCGAGCAGTACGGCGCTCCACTGGAGGCGGCCGCAGTGGCAGGGGATGCGACATGCAGATCGCAGCAGAGCAATACGACCGAGGCCACTTCCGCGTCGTCGCCGTCAGCGGTGACATCGACATCTACAGCGTTCCGTCGCTGAAGTGCACCCTGCTGGAGGCCCTCGATGGGCTCCCGGCGCCGATCGAGCACCACGACGACAGCGATGCCGTCAGCCCGATGATTGACGGGCTGGTGCTGGACCTTTCAGGAGTCACCTTCATCGACTCCTCCGGTCTCGGGGTGCTGGTGGGGACCCATCGCAGGGCCCGCACCGATGGCGTCACGGTGCGCCTTGCCGGTGGGTCGGAGCAGGTACGGAGGCTGCTGACCATCACCGGGTTGGTCCGGGTGATGCCGCCATTCGTCGATGTTGATGCGGCCACTACGGCTCCCATCGAGTCCGGAGCCTCCGGTCAGCGGTAGGGGTCGGTGATCTCCCGCAGCTTGGTGAGCAGCTCGTGCAGGCGCTCGGTCTCGCGTCGCCCGAGGTGGCGTGTCCACTCTTCGTGGACCGCAGCTTCGGTCTTGCGGGCGATCTCCAGCGCCGCCAGTCCGCGCTGGTCGAACACGACCAGTCGGGCACGTGCGTCGCTGGGGTCCGGGATGCGGCGCACGTAGCCGGCGCCGGCCAGCTGATGGATGGTGGTGACGACGGTCTGCTTGGTGACCCGGGCCTGCTCGGCCAGGTCGGTTACCCGGGTTCCCTGAGGGCCGATGCGGGCCATGACCCGGGACTGAGCCATGGTGAGGTCGTCGAAGCCTGCCGCTGCCAGGTCAGCGAGCACGCGGTCTTCCATGGTCCGCTGGACGATGAAGCAGAGCAGTCCGATGCCGAGTGGGCCGTCTCCGGCCGGCGGTGAATCTGTCACGGTCACCTCTTGACGGTGGTACGTCTTCCGAACCATTATCGTTCGAGAATCGAACGAGTGTCAGCCGGGGGGCGCGATGGACACCGACGAGGTGTGGCGCATCGTCGACGCTGAACGCAGTCGACTGGCCGACCTGCTCGACGATCTCACGGCCGATGAGTGGGGTCGTCCCTCGCTGTGCACGGACTGGACGATCCGCGACGTCGCCGCCCACCTCACGCTGGCCCACATGGGGCCGGGCGTCGCGGCCGTGGCGATGCTGCGGGCCCGGGGCAGCTTCAACCGAATGATCCACGACACCGCAGTGCGGAAGGCCCGCCTGCCGGTGCAGCACTTCCCCCAGGACCTGCGCGCGATGATCGGCTCCCGCAAGACCGCGCCCGTCATCACCGTCTACGAGCCGCTGATCGACGTGCTCTGTCACGGCCAGGACATCGCCCGCCCTCTCGGCCGCGCGTACGCGATGCCGGTGGATGCGGCGGCGGCTGCCGCCTTGCGCATCTGGGACCAGCCCTTCCCGTTCTGGGCTCGTCGACGACTAACGGGCTTCGAGCTCGTCGCCACGGACACCGCCTGGCGCGTGGGAGCCGGCCGCCACGTCGAAGGCCCGATGTCGGCCTTGCTGCTGCTCGTCTCCGGTCGGTCGGCTGCGCTGGCCGAGCTCTCCGGCCCCGGCGCTCCCGCCCTGGCCGCCACGTTCACGTCCTGAGGAGAGCCGTCATGACCTACTTCGCGTTCACTCTTGACGTCCCTGCGCCCATAGCCGTGTACGACGCCATGCACACCGAGCTCCTTGGCCGAACCGCCGGCGCAGTCGAGGGCCTCGTCGTCCACCTGTGCCACGAGACCAGCACCGGCTTCGAGGTGACCGAGGTCTGGTCCGACCGCGACGCCTGGGAGCGCGCCAACAGCGAGTTCGTCGCCCCAGCTCACGCACGGCAGGACGACGGCGGCGCGGTGCCCACGCTCCCCGTGCCTGAGGAATTCACTGTCCACGGGCTGGTCCTCCCCGGCAGCGGACTCGCTGTCTGACTGGCGATCCAGCCGCGGTGGGTGTGCGAGCTCATCGCTGCCGGGTGGCCGCGTAGCGGGCGCACTCCGGGCAGCGGCTCATCAGTGAGTGGCGGCAGTCCAGGACGTGCTCGAGGAAGGCGCGGGTGCGTTCGAGGTCAGTCAGCTGCTGTTCGACGCGCCGGTGCTGTTCGCGGACGACCTCGTCACGGCCGGCCTGGTCTCGGTGGAGCACCAGCCGCGTCTGCGCCAGGCTCAGGCCCGCGCCGCGGCAGCCCAGTACGACTCGTGCCCGGGTCAGCGCCTCGTCGTCGTAGTCCCGATAACCGTTAGGCGATCTAGCGGGGACGAGCACACCCTCGTCTTCCCAGTGGCGCAGCACGTGGGGCGCCACCCCGAGCAACGCAGCTGCCTCCCGGATCTGCACGGGAAGAACGGTAGCCCTTGCCTTCAGGTCGGCCTGAAGGTTCATCCTCGCTCGGAGGCGCTGGCGGAGGGCCGGCGATGGCGACGAGAGGCGGCCGCGATGCACGACCAGGAGTTCGCGTGGGAGGGCAGATCGATCGCGTGGAGCCGCAGGGGAACGGGACCCGCCGTCGTCTTCGTGCACGGCACACCGTTCTCCTCCCGGGTGTGGGCCGCCTACGCGGCGGAGCTGAGTACCTCCTACACCGTCTACACGTGGGACCTGCCCGGCTACGGGGAGTCGTCCAAGCACTCTGAGCACACCGTGGACCTGGGCGTGCACGCCAGGGCGTTCGCGGCGCTGCTCGCGCACTGGGGCCTCGACGCGCCACACGTGGTGGCTCACGACATCGGCGGCGGTGTCGCCCTGCGCACCCACCTGGTCGAGCAGGTGCCCTTCGCGTCGCTGCTGCTGGCCGACGCGGTGGCGATCCCGCCCAGCGGATCACCGTTCTTCCGGTTCGTCCAGCAGCACCCGTCCGTGCTCACGGAGCTCCCGGCCAACGCCCACGAGGCGCTGCTGCGCGCCTACATCTCCGGCGCCAGCCAGCGAGGGCTGCCTGCTGAGGTGCTGGACGAGCTAGCCGGCCCGTGGACCGGGCCGGTGGGACAGCAGGCGTTCTACCGGCAGATCGCGGACTACGACGAGGGGTACCTGGCGGAGAACGAGGCGGCGCTCGAGCGCCTCTCGATGCCGGTGCGGGTCCTGTGGGGCGGGCACGACGCGTGGCTGCCGGTGGAGGTGGGGCGCCCCCTCGCCGGTCTCATCCCGGGTGCGCAGTGGCGGGAGGTCGAGGGGGCTGGCCACCTGCTGATGCTCGACGCGCCGGTCGCGGTCACGTACGAGATCACGAACTGGCTGGCCGCTCGCACCCATCGCTCGTGAGCGACCGCGAGCAGCCCGGCCGCCCCAGCTCTCGCTCCACGGCCCATCACGTTTGCGCGTGCCTGCCCGCACTCTTCTCGTTCTGCGTGCAGCTCCTGCGGAGAGCTGTTCGCCGGGGGAGCGGGAGCGATCGTCATCGCACTGCTTACGCCGACGCGCGCGGTGCACTGGTCAGCAGGGTCTTGACAGCGAAGAAGGTCAGCAAGCCTGCGGCGGTGAGCCGTTGGGTCAGCAGCAGCCGGGGACGGCGCTGCAGGACGACGGCGACTCGCGCGGCCGTGACGACGATCAGGCCGTTGACGGTCAGGGCGACGGCGATCTGCACTGCACCGAGCTGCAGCAGCTGCGCCGAAGCTGCTCCTGCGTCAGCACGCACGAACTGCGGCAGCAGCGCGGCGTACATCAGCGCGATCTTTGGGTTGAGAAGGTTGGTCACCAGGCCTGTCGTCACCAGACGTACGGCCGAGTCTCGGCGTTGGTCGATCGTCGTGCCCTGCGGCAGAGCCGCCAACCCTCCGCCTGAGCGCAGCGCCTTGTATGCCAGCCATCCCAGGTAGGCAGCCCCGGCGGCCTTGACCACCTCGAAGGTCAACGGCACGGCTCGGAACAGTCCCGCGAGTCCCGCCACGGTGGCGACGAGGTAGGCGGCGAAGCCCAGGGCAACGCCGAGCAGTCCCCACATGCCGGCGCGCCGTCCCTGGGTGAGGGTGCGCGAGAGCAGGAAGACCATGTTGGGTCCGGGGCTCAGAACGACGCCGAGCGCGACGAGCGCCACGCCCGCTGCTGCTGCCGCGCCGATCACTGTGCTGCCCAGCCGAGCGGCACCAGGCGGAGGGCGTTCGTGGGTGGCGGCATCCGGGTCGTGGTGGGCATGCGATCACGTTGCAGTAAGGCCCTTATGCCCATCAACCCTTACGGGGAGTGTGTGTTGCTGATGGCGCCCGTCGGGGGCGACCTCGCTGCTCAGACCAGAGGTGCTGCCGCCAGACCTGCGTCGAAGCCGGTGACGGTGTCCGAGACCTGGCGTAGCTCTCCACCGCTGGCGGGGACCACGCGAAGGTCTGTGGTCGCTGTCGCGACGTCGCAGCCGCCTGCGGGCGCAGCGAGACCGACGACGCCGCCGTCGCGGCCGTCGTCGTCGTCGCACGCCATCGTCACGACGGCCCCCGCCACCACCAGGTGCGAGCCGTCCGACATCCACGCCAGGCCGTAGTCCTCGGTGCCCGTCGTCGCCACGTCACGCAGACCACTGCCGTCGGCAGCGCCCACCGCGATGGTCGCCGTCGCCCCGGGATCCTGACCGGCGCGGTGCCGCAGCACCGCCAAGGACCGCCCATCGGGCGAGAAGACAGGGTTCGCCTCCACCACGTCGGGCGTGCTCAGCCGCGTGGCCTGCGCGGAGGCGACATCGACCAGGACGACGTCGCGGTCGGGGTAGCCAGAGTCGCTGCCGTCCAGCACGACGGTGTTCCCGTCGGGGGAGAAGCGCGGAGCCCCCGGCATCGCCGTCGCGCCCGCCACCACGCGCGTGACACCCGTGGCGGTGTCGATGAGCACCAGCCGGGACTCGCCGGGGTTGCACCAGTCCCTGCCCTGCGGGATGACGGTGTCGTCGCCCATGTCGACGACGGCGGCAGTGCGTCCGTCCGGCGACAGCGCCAGGAAGCGCGAGGCCGTCGGCACGTCGACGACCCTCCGCGCGCCGCTGCCGTCGACGGCGGCCACGTACAGGCCCATCCGCTCGGTCGCTGCCGGGTCCGAGCAGGCGTTGGACGACGTCTCGGTCCGTCCCAAGAACGCCAGGTGCTGACCGTCGGCGCTGCTCGCGACCTCCCTCACGTCGGCGACGCCGCCGATGGGGGTGCCCTCGTCGCTGCCGTCGGCGGCCACGAGCACCAGCTCCCCGGGGCCGTCACCGCTGATGCGGGCGTGACCTCGGACGACGGCGAGCCGGTCAGCGCCGGCCCACGCGACCGACCACGCCTCCTGCTGGTCGCCCATCCGCACCTGCCGACCGGTGGCCAGGTCCAAGACCAGCGCGCCGGAGCTGCGGTCATTCGGTAGGGCGCCGAAGTAGGCCAGCCGTCCCGTGGCCGATGAGGTCGATCCCGGCGCAGCGTCGTTCATTGGGGTGGCGCCTTCACCGCAACCCGTCAGGACGACGACGAGCGTGGCCGTGGCCGCGGCCGTCCAGAGATGACGTGAGTGCACCGGGGTCCTCGTCTCAGGCTGGGGGCGCCGCGGGCGGCGGTCCCTCAGTGTGGGCAGTCACCTCTCGGACGCCGTGACGACGCGCGGCGTTGCGTGTGGACGAGGGAACCTTCTGCGGGACCCAGGCCCTTTGCAGGGTGTGATCGTGCACAGCGGCTCCTCACCCCCTGGTTCCGGGGGCGCGCCCGAGGGCTTCGACGCCTTCGTCACCACCGCCTATCCCCACCTCGTGCGGCTGGGCGCGTTGCTCGCCGCTGACGCCCACCACGGCGAAGACCTGGCCCAGACCGCGTTGGTGCAGACCCTGCGGGCGTGGAGCCGGCTCCACCCGGACGGCGATCCGGCCGCCTACACGCGCCGCGTGATGACTCACCTGGCGACAAAGGCGGGACGTCGACGTTGGCGCGGAGAGCACCCCACCGAGCACAGTGCGCTGCCCGACGGCGGTGTCCCTTTCACCGACGCGGTGCACAGCGCCGTCGACGCCCAGCGCCTGCTCGCCACCCTGCCCGCCCACCAGCGGGCGGTGCTAGTGCTGCGCTTCTGGGCCGACCTCACCGAGGGGCAGACCGCTGCCGAGCTCGGCTGCTCCGTTGGCACCGTGAAGAGCCGTACCGCGCGCGCCCTGGCGACGCTGCGAGCCCGTGCTCCTCAGGGGCAGGACGACGACGGCTCTCGCTCCGCGCCCACCGATCTCACCTCCTGGATGGGAACCCCGTGATGGCCAGCAGCTCTCGTTCGGACGCTGACGCGTTGCCCGACATCCGCGACCTGCTGTGCGCCGCGTCGAATGTGCAGCCGGTCGAGGCCGACCCGGCCTCCGCTGTGCTGCGTCGTCGGTCCATCGCGCCACGGCCGCTGCTGGGCACCCGTCGGCGGACCGTCGTCGTCGTGAGTGCTGGTCTCGTGGCCGTCGCCGCGGGGACTGCCCTCGTGCTGGCCGCGGTCAACGCCCTCCCTGGGACTGACAGGTCCGTCAGCACCCCAGCCGTCGCCCCCAGCGAACCTCCTGCGCTCTCTGACGACCCGCATGACTGGCCGGAAGGCCTCGTGTGCACCCTGATCGGCAACGCGGAGGGGGTCAGCGTTGACCTGACCTTGGCGCTGCCGCTGGAAGGTGGCGACTACTACGCCACCGTCAGCGTCCCGTCGCTCGGTGCGAGCGCCACGACGGGGTTCGCCGGGAACGACGGATACGGGCTCGGCGGAGGTACCGAAGCCAACCTGACGTCAACCCCGGTGGAGGTCGACGTCAGCGTTGCCACCGAGCGCGGTGACGTCGTCTACCAGCGCAGCGTCGTCGCTACGCCGCAGCTGCACCAACCCAACGGCGCAGCCTGCGACGGGGAGAACTACGCGATCCGACTTGTCGCCGACCGGGACGGCGACCTCCGGCAGCTCGACAACAACGCACGGTGGCAGCCGCCCCGTGACGAGCAGGGCCGCACCTCCGACATCGTCTGGACCGCCTGCGGTGTGCGCTGGCTGACTCTCAGCCAGCCCGACGGCACGGGTGTCGACTACGAGCGCGTCGGGGGAGTGCTCGACGACGGCGCCGGCGGCCCACCGCCCGGCTGGAACACCCCGGCCCAACGCGGCTGGGTGAGCGTCGACGGCGATGTCGCGACCTTCCAGGACGAGCGCGGCCACACGGAGCGTTTCCAGCGCGTCCCTGCCGACGAGTTCCCCCAGCCGTGCGGCTGACCTGAACGGCGCTGACATGAACGTCGGCGTGCGCGAGCCGGGGTGGGACTGGGTGATCGCCCGGGGCGAGGGCGTGCCGTGCCCACAGTGCGGCGCCGAGGGAACGCAGCGGATGGCGCGGCGGCTGACTACCTCCGTTCCGCGGTGGCTGCGCCGGTGGAGCGCCGCGCCGTCGTCGTCGTTCTCGACGGGACGGCCGTGGAGGCGCCCTCGCTGCGCGGCGACGGCCGCTGGGTGGTGCTCGTGCGCACCGCCGGCATCCACGTCGAGGTTCGCGGGACGGGCGAGGTTCCCAACGACCTACGGCTGGAGCGCCTGCGCGACCTGAACACCTACCCCTCGGCGCTCCGCCTCCTCTGACTCGACCGCGCCGGCCCAGCAGCGTGACGTCGAACGTGCAGAACTCCGCGACACGCCGCCAGCAGCGCCCTCCGGCGCACTTCTGCACGTCCGGCGTCACCACAGCGGCTCGGCTCGCCCGGCCGCCCGTTGGAGCACGTCGGTGTCGACCACCACGGAGGTCTCGTCGATGCCCCGGTCCGGCCAGGCGCACACGAAGCGCATCGTCGGCAGGGGCGGCAGCGGCCACAGCCAGATCCCGCGCCGCCAGCACCACCACGACGACGCCGCTCTGCCCTGCCTGGACATGACGGGGTGCGAGGGCGTCCACTCGCTGGGCGCGGCGCCCTCGGGGAGCTCGTTCCACGCGTCCTCGTCCAGCGTCGTGACCCGGCTCCCGTCAGCCAGCTCGACGCCCCACCGCAGTCCTCCCCGCTTGAGGTCCAGGTTCAGCTGACCGCGTCCGTGATTGAGGTCGAGCGAGGCCCAGAACCCGGCGGAGCGCCTCCCGCCCGCGCTCGCGGGGATGCACCACGAGGTCGAAGACCACGCCCGTGGCGTACACCTCGGCGCCCTGGGCAGCGACCACGGTGTACTCCGAGCGGCCGAGCTCCACCACGAGGTCCGCTACGCCGGGTCGGACGCGCTGGGGCGGCCCGTCCCAGACGCCGTACAGCTCGTCGGGCAGCTCCTCGTCCTGGTCGTCGGGAGCGGGGGTGAAGTCGGGGAAGAACGACGACGGAGCCATGATCCAGCCTGGCACCCGGGGCAGGTGAGCGTCACTAGGCACGTTGCGGGAGCGTGCCGATGCGGATCGCTACCGGCGCCCGCGGGACCCTGGCGAGGTGAAGTACGTCCAGGCGCGTCGCCAGCACTGGTAGCGCGTCTACCAGGACGCCCAACGAGGTCGCCGCGGCGGGTTCCTTCATCGACGTCGATGACTTCGGCACGTCCGTGGCCCTGTGCTTGGACGCCGAGCAGCCCCGCCTCGTTGTCCCCGTGCTGCAGGGGCGCGACCTGCGATGCCTCCGCTGAAAGCACCGATGAGGCAGACGGAAGGGGCCGGAGCCCCAGTCTGGTGCCGTGCCGCTGCGGATCGGGTGTCGGTCAGCGTGCCGTGACGATCCTGGTGCGGGAGCGGGGCGCGGCTGGATCGACCGGTCGGCCCGTTTTCCTCTTCATCATCGGCGGGGATTTTCGTGAGCTGGTGCCAACCTCCTGATCGCCTGAGGCGTATGGAGTGGCCGAGGAGGTGAGGCATGAGCCCGCCAGGTGTGGAGTCGTTCGAGGAGTTCGCCTCCTTTGCCATCCCCCGGCTGCGGCGGGTCGCCTTCGCCTACTGCCAGGACTGGCACCACGCCGACGACGCCGTCCAGGGCGCCCTCGAGCGAGTCTTCGCGGCGTGGTCACGCGTGCGGCCTGGCGACGCCTACGGCTACACCCGCACCACCCTCATCCGGCTGCTGGTCTCCGAGGGTCGGCGCGCTTGGCGCCGCCACGAGGTCACCACTGACGACGTGGCCCTGCACGAGCCCACCCGTCGCCATGGCGACGACGACGGCGACCCCGCGCACGGCGAGCAAGAGCTCTTCGCTGTGCTCGCGGGCCTGTCGGACGGGCAGCGCGCCGTCGTCGTCCTGCGCTATGTGGAGAACCTTTCCGTGGCCGAGACCGCTGGGGTGCTCGGGTGCGGCGAGGGGAACGTCAAGAGCCAGGCCCACGCCGCCCGACGGCGCCTGCGGGCGCTGCTGGGCGACCCGTCCACGCGAGGAGCCCAGCGGTGAACGAGCCCGAGCAGACCCCCGTCGACCTCGACTTTGTCGAGGACCCCTCCGCTTCGGAGCAGGACCGAGCCGACGACGCCGACCTGGCCCGTCTGCTGCGCGGCCGCGTGCTGACGCTGGAGGCGCCGCCGTCACGGGTCGACGTCGCGGCGATCACCGGCGGCGCTGCCCCGGGTGCGCGTCCGGCTGGTTGCTGGGGTGGGGGTCGTCGGCGCGTGGTCTGGGTGGTCGTGGGGGCGGCAGCAGCGGCGGCGGCCGTCTTTGCCGCTGTGGTGATTGGCGGGCGTCACCTCGGGCCGACCGAGCCGGCCGAGCGCCGCGGCGCCGTGGCCACCGAGGATGGCGGTGGGACCGCAGCCGTGCCGCTGCGCGCCGGGGTGCCCGAGCTGCCGGCCGAGGAGGTCACACGGCTGGAGGCGCTACAGGATCGGATGCCGCTCGCCCCTCCCACGTACTTCGCCGAGCCGTTCAGCACGTGGACCACCCCGGTCGAATGCACCACCAACGAGCCGGTCGTCGGGCCCGACGTCGCACCCGCCGTGCTCGACGGCCTGGAGACCAGCGGCCTGCGTCAGGTGTGCGCCACGGCGGCGGGTATCGCGGGCTTCAACGGTGACAACAGCGCCGATGACGTGAAGTTCCTGTACCGATTCTACCTGCCGGCTGGTGTCGACCTGGACGACGTGGGTCTGGGGAACGCCCCCGACCACGGGGTCTCCTGGACCGTGATCGACCTCGACGAGTCGGCCCAGGCGATCCAGCCGGGTGACTGGCCCAGCGAATCGGGTGGCGGGGTGACGACGGTTCGGTGGCAGGACGCCTTCGCGTCGGTGCACCGTTGGGGGCCGGGGCGGACCGATCTCACCTGGGTCGAGCCCCACGGGTGGTCCGATGCCAGCGGCGCTCATCCCGTCACCGTCCGCGCCACCGTGGCGGCTGATCCCGTGCTTGCCGTGCGCGCGGCCGTCGGCTTCCTCAACCAGGGCGGGATCCGCGTGGTGCGCGGAGACGACGGCTCGCTGCTGCTGGTGCCGGACTCCGACCCGAGGGGCGAGATGCAGGCTCTGGGTGGCGGGAGGCTGACGCGCACGCCAGAGGGTTGCCTGGTCCTTGGACACGGGGACGGTGGGTTCCAGCTGGTGCTGTGGCCCTACGGCACCATGTGGGACGCCGGCGAGCAGGTGCTGCGAGTTCCCGCTGATCATGACGAGAGGATCGACTACAGCCTCGGCGACGATGTGGTCCTCGGCGGTGGTGAGGGTGACAGCCAGTACGCGAATGCGCTCGTACCTGCTGGCTGCACCTCAGGGAAGGTCTGGGTCAGCGGCGGTGCGGTTCACTCCGTCGACTTCCAGGCCGAGGCGCCGCCGTCGGCGTCCTCGGATGAGGTGGGGCCCTTCGGCGCCACGTCCCAGCAGCTCACTGCCGTGTCCCTCGCCGAGGGTTCCTACGCCGTCGTGTCGCCCCACGTGCCCGACGCGGGAGGGTTGCGCGGCAGCGGTGGGGCCAAGATCACCGGCGACGTCGGTATCCTCGCCGGTGGTTGCTTCGGCATCGTTCCCGAGACCCCTGTGGTCTGGCCGGAGGGGACGATCGCCCTGCCGGACGGTTCGGGGGTCCAGCTCCCCGGCGGTGCTGTCGTGCGTGTCGGTGACCAGCTAGACGCCGGGGGCAGCTTCGGTGCCGTCACGTTCACCGGACGCGCAGCGGGGTGCCCCGGTGCCCACGTGGCTTTCGTCAGCGCTACCTCCCTGCGGTGAGCCAGTCCGGCGCCGTCGTCGCATGCAGGCCGGGTCCCTCTCGTCAGGTGCCGGTGTGACAACAGGTGAGGAATTCGGACCCGGGACGTGAACCGAGACGACACCTGCTGCAGACTCCTTGGCTGCGCGCTGCCGCCGGCCGGACGGAGCTGAGCGCGGCGGTTGGGGCTCTGCTCGGAGCAGCCGACGATATCCAGTGGATCATCGGCATCCCGCGCGACAGGGTGGCGCCATGCGACTGGTCCTCCTCGGCGGCGCTCCGGGGATCGGCAAGAACAGCGTGGCGCGAGCCGTGCTGACCCACCACCACAGCACCTCCGACGGGCCAGATCCGCAGGGCGACCTCCGGCAGGCCACTCCGCTGCTGCAGTGGATCGACGTCGACGGGCTGTGGCTGCACCAGCCGTGGCGGGTGGACCAGGCGATGCGAGACCTCGTCGGAGCCAACCTGCGGGCACTTCTCGGCAACGCCGCCGCGGCCGGGGTAGACGTCGTCCTGGTGACGTGGACGTTTCACAACAACCAGCTGCGCCGGGTCGTCGTCGACGCCGCCCCCGAGGGCACGGGCGTCCGAACGGTGCAGCTGGTGGCTGATCAAGGTGTCTGGGAAGCCCGTTTCAACGCCGACCCGGACCGTCCCACGGTGGACGACTTCTACCGGGGTCGTCATGCAGACGCTCAAGCCATGCGCGCTGACGTGGTGGTGGACACGACAGCTGTGAGCATCGAGCAGGCCGCTGCACGGGTAGCCGCAGAGACGCTGGGTGCGGGCATGCGCTGAGGCCCCACGGGCTGCGCGCTCCACACGGTGTTGCTGATCGTCAGGACATCGTTGCGCCCTCCGGAGCCAGGCGCCGGTGGTAGCGGCTGTAGCTCCCCATGTCCGCCACCCGGTCGAAGCCTGTGCGGTGGAGGACGGCGGCGCTCGCGTGGTTGTTGTGGGTGACTCCGGCGTACACGTCACTGGCATGCAGGTCGTCACGGGCGTACTCCAGCAGCGCGAGTACCGCGAGGGTGGCCAGGCCGCGGCCGGTGGCCCAAGGAGCGAGCCAGTACCCCAGGCCGTAGCGAGGCGGGTCGACGGCGACCAGGTCTACCCGCCCGACCATCGCATCACCTTCGACGACGGCGAAGCTCAGCGGAGCTGGCTGCTGGGCAGCTAGCTCCGCGGCGACTGCGGCCAGGTCTGCAGCGGCGATGGCGGTGAAGTTCCCGAGGCGAGTCAGGTGCGCCTTGGAGGCCTGCAGCAGAGCGTGGAGAGCGCCGGCGTCCTGCTCGACCAACTCGCGGAGCACCAGACCGGCGCGGGCTGTGTTCACGACCAGCGGGCTTGTTCTCACGAGGCTGTCCTGTGGGGAGGTCGATCATGGGCGAACGGCGGACCGGCGGGCGAGGACCTCAGCCTGACGGGGAGGGCCCGACCGGCGGCGGTCAGACGGTGAAGCGACCGGTGAGTTCGGCCAGGCGGGCCGCGGAAGATGTCAGGTCGGTGGACATGGAGGCCGTGTGCCCCGCACTGCCACGGTTCTGCTCCGTCCCGGCGGCGATGCTTGCGATGTTCGCCGAGATCTGCCCCGAGCCAGAGGAGATCTCGGTGACGTTGCGGACCATCTCGCTGGTGGTGGCGGACTGCTCTTCCACCGCCGCCGCAATCGTGGACTGCACCTCGTCGATGCGCGCGATGACCCCACCGATCTCCATCACCGAAGCGGCGGCGGTGGCGTCGCCCTGGGTGGCGGAGACCTTGGCGATGATCTCGTCGGTGGCCTGGGCCGTCTGGCGGGCGAGTTCCTTGACCTCCCCGGCGACGACGGCGAAGCCCTTGCCCATCTCCCCGGCGCGGGCGGCCTCGATGGTGGCGTTCAGCGCGAGGAGGTTGGTCTGCTCGGCGATGGAGGTGATGAGCTTGACGACGTCGCCGATCTCACGGGAGGAGACCTCCAGGCGCGAGATCGCCTGACCGGCAGCACCCGCGGTGGCCACCGCCGAAGCAGCCATCGCCGACGCGTCGGCAGTGGCGGTGGCGATCTGGGCGATCGCCGCGGTCATCTCCTCACCCGCAGCGGCGACGGTGGAGATCGACACCGTCACCTCCTCAGCGGCAGCGGAGACGACCTGGGTCTGGGCGGCGGACTCGGCAGCGCCGGAGGACAGCTGGGCGGAGACGCTGGAGAGGCCCGCGGCGGAGGTCGCCAGCTGACGAGCCTCAGCGGTGATGTCGCTCATCGTCGCCGACAGGGTCGTCAGGGACGCGTCGGTGGAGGCGGCCAGCTGACCGATCTCGTCCTTGCGGACCAGGCCGACCCGGGTGCCCAGGCGACCCTCTGCCACCTCGGCCATGACCTGCACGATCCGGGCCAGGGGGCGGTTGATGGAACGGGTGATCACCACGGCAACGAGCACGGCCAGTGCCACAGCCAGCACCGCGCACCCCAGGAGCAGACCGAGCGCCGTCCGGTAGTCGGACTCGCCTCGGGCGGTCAGGGCGTCCACGTTGGCCTGCTCGACCTGCGTGATCGTCACCAGTGCTGCCATGGCGGCTGTGACGGCCGGTAGTGCCTTCTCGTCGGCCTTGACGAAACCGATCATGTCGTTGGCCTCGGCCAGGGACCTCAAGGCCGGCAGGTCGGCGGTGAACGCTTGGAACGGGTCGATGAACGCCTGCCGCTGGGCGACAGTGGTGTACGGGTCGGAGTCGAGGTAAGCCTTCCAGGCTGCCTGCAGCGCCGCGGTGGACTCCGTCAGGGTCTTGCCGGCGTCGGCGATGTCGCTGGGTTCGGTGACCAGCGCCAGGTGCGCCAGGTCGTAGCGCACCTGGACCATGGCCTGCGCGGTGTCCCTGGAGGTGAGCAGTGAGGGAACGGCCGAGGTGGAGACGTACTCCAGGGTGTTCTGAGCCTTGCCGAGCTTGACCACGCCCACCCCGCAGACCACCGCCAGCAGCACGCAGACGACGGCGAATCCCGCAGAGAGCTTGTGAGCGATCTTGAGGTCAGCGAGTGCTCGCGACACGGTCGCTCCTGGGGTTGGGGACAAGGGGGCGGGTACGCCACAGTGATCGACACCCGGCCATGCTTCTTGCGACCACGTATCTCTAAGGGCGTCCGCCAGTAGGCGCTGAGGGTGCAGCGGCGGGGCCACGTGAGGGCAGGCGCGGGGCAGCGACCGACCATGGGGTTGCTGACACTCCGTGACCGGAAGGCTTCCCCGTGCCTGCCCTCCCAGCATGCATCCTCAACCCCCTGCGCACCCAGTTCCTGGACCTGCTCCACACCGCCCTGCCCCCAGTGCCGGACACCCACCCCCTGGGCTGCCACCGCCCCCGCATCCCCGACGACGTCGTCTTCGACCACCTGATCAGCGCCCTCGTCCTCGGGGTCGGCTACGAGAAGATCGCCACCGATGCGTGCTCGGCGACCACGATGCGCCGCCGCCGCGATGAGTGGGCCCGCGCCGGGATCATGGCCCAGCTGCACACCTCGGTACTGACAGCCTACGAACGCTTGATCGGTCTGGAGCTGGGCCACGTGTGCATCGACGGGTGCATCACCAAGGCCCCCTGCGGGGGCCAGTGCGCTGGCCGAAGCCCCGTGGACCGCGGCAAGGGCGGGATGAAGCGGTCTCAGGTGACCGACGGGACCGGGGTACCGCTGGCAGCGGTACCCGCGCCGGCCAACGTGCCCGACCACAAGCTCCTGGCAGCGTCGTTGGACAACCTCAAGGACCTCGCGCCGCTGGGTGGTGACGTCACCGTGCACTTGGATGCCGGCTACGACTACGCCCCATGCCGCCAGGAGCTGGACGCGCGTGGCCTGGCGGCGTCGATCTCGAAGCGGGGCACCCCGATCCAGGTCGGGCGTCGCTGGGTGGTGGAAGCCGCCAACTCCTGGATGAACGACTTCGCCAAGCTGCGTCGCTGCACCGAGCGCACCGAGCTGGCGGTGCAGGCCTACCTGGACCTGGCGATGGCGATCGTCACGCTGCGTGCCCTGTGGCGACGGGCACACAAGCAGTACCGGTGGGAGGGACGACCGCGCTCAGCCAGGCTCCGCTGACCTACTGGCGGACGCCCTAAGCGGACGCTGACCGCGGTGAGTCCACGTGCGGGAGCGTGCCGCTGCGGATCCTCCAGCCGTAACGCTGGTTCATGAGGTCTGCCCGCCGCCTGACCAGGCAACGGGCCAAGAGAACGCCATCAGTCGGCGTCGGCGTCTTGTGCAAAGCGAGCGGACTCCCATATCCACGCAGAGGCGGGGTGTCCCTGCGCCAGCACGTACTGCAGCGCCTGATCCGCGTCGTCGTCCTCGACGCCTATGGACAGCATCTTTTCGTTGTAGACCTCCACGAGGCACCCCATCGATGAGAACGAGGAGGCAACGCTCTGCATGGCGGTGGCAGAGGGCTGGTGGAGCACGACGCGGTAGGTGTCGCGTCCACTGTGGTGGACGACTTCGCTCACCTGCCCCACTCCGTCACTGTCGACGACGACGCGGATGGTGTCGCCGAGGGCGAAGCCGTACTGCCACCAGCTGAGGGCGCAGACTTCGAAGAGCCCACCTGGCAGCGCACGCACGGGCAGCAGCTCCAGTATCTCGTCGGGACTGACGTCTTCGACGGGGAGGAGGACTTCCTGGTCGGCGCGATCCGCCCAGGCGGCGTGAGGGTGTCCGTCGATGCGAGGTGGCACCGGGCGAGGCTACTGATCACGGGTTCGGTTGCTCGCTGCAGCGAGCAAGCAGCACTCGCACGGAGGGCGGGGCATGGACCTGACTCAGCTGGGGCCTTGAGGCTGCCCTCTGTCTGCCTTCGACACGATGAGTGCCGAGTTCGTAGGCGAGGAGCGAGGCGCCTCGGCCGGTGCTACGCGCTCTTCGTGAGCCCTCGGGCGTTGGCCACCATCGCAGCGTTGCCTGGAGCCAGCGAGCCGTCCGGAAGCAGCAGAGTGTCCTCCAAGCCGATGCGTGCTTGCAGGCCCCGCCGGGCCGCGAGCTCCAGCAAGGGCCACGCGGAGCTGCCCTCTCCGTGCAGCAGCACCGGGATGTTCCGCTGTGAGGCAGGAAGCGCGCCCAGCAGCTCATCAGCGTGCTCGGCCGCTTCCTGAGCCGAGAGGCCGTCGGGAAGTTCCAGCAGCACCCGGGTGCACCGCCCCCGCAGCGGTGACGTTGCCCAGGCTCGGGCCGCGGTGAGGGTCCAGAGTCCTGCCTCGACTCCAACCCCGCGCTGCAGGAGCGCCTCGGCGACCAGCTCGGCGCCGTCCTCGTGCCAGTTCACCGAGGCGAAGTCCGGCAGCACCGACCAGGCGGTGATGGCGGCTGCTCGCACGCGGGGATCCGGGTCGATCCAGTCTCCGGTGGTCACCCCGACCGGGACGCCGGGGCTGTGCTCACGCGAGGCGCGCAGCGTCACGGCGGTCGGAGCGTCCGCGAGGGTGTCGCGGCCGACGTCGTCCTTGATGTGCACGTGCACCGCGTCAGCTCCTGCCTTCACGACGGCGGCAACGTCAGTCGCTACCTGGCGAGGTGTGACGGGCAGCGCAGGGTGCTCACCGAGGGCCCGGGCGCCGTTCAGGCACGCCTTGAGGAACACGGCGACATGGTGGCGGACGGTGGCGCTCTGGCCTCACGGGGCTCCGAGGGGCAGCGGCTCGAAGCTCCTCGGAACGCGTCAGGTCACCGAGGGGCGAGCTCCGAGGCGGCGTCGCCCTCCACCGCCAGCATGGCGACGGCGCTGATGGTCAGGGCCGTTCCGAGCCACGCCGTCCACGACAGCACCTCTCCTAGGAGCAGCACTGCGAGCACCGCCGTCGTCGCAGGTTCCAGCAGGGAGGCCACGGCGGCCGTGCTCGCCGTGGTCTTGCGCAGTCCGGAGTTCAGCAGCAGGAACGCCACCGCCACGGTCAACAGGCCCATGTACGCGATCGCCGCTGCGGAGGTGGTGTCCACAGAGATCGTCGACAGCGTCAAGGGCACTGCCGGGAGCAGCAGGAGTGCGGCGGCCGTGGTCGTGAGTGCGGTCATCGGTAGCGGGGATGACTGCGTCGCAGTCCTTCGTGCCAGGACCGTGGTGGCGGCGAACGTCATCCCTGACAGCACGGCGAGCCCGATCCCGACCGGGACGGCGACGGCGACGGTCGCCGCGTGGCTCTGCGAGGTCGCGACCAGCCACAGCCCTGCGAGGGCGAGGCCGACGGCGAGGAGTCGGCTCGCTGATGGCCTCCGGCGCGCCCGGAGCGCGTCCCAGGCGGTCAGCAGCACCGGAGCCACACCGAGGGCGATCACCGTGGCGATCGCGGCGCCGGCGTTGACGATGGCTGCGAACCACAGGGTCTGGTAGGCGGCGACCCCGGCGCCGATCGCGAGCAGGACCAGAGGCCGTCGTCGAAGGAGCTGCCAGGTCTGCCTCACGGTGCCAGTGGCGGCGGTGAGGCACCACAGCGCGGCTGCTCCGAGGAGGAGCCGTCCGGCGCTGGCGGCGACCACCGGCAGGGAGTGGGTGGCTGCGAGGGCGACGGGGGCGGTGCCCCACAGCACAGCGGCCGCGCAGACCTGCGCCAGACCGAGTCGGCGTTGTCGGCGGTTGGTCAGGGAGTGAGGGGTGGCGGGCGTGTTGCGGTTCGTCATGGAGGCTCCGGTGCTGTTCGCAGGGGCGGGGTGCGAAGGGACCGGAGCAGGCCTCAGGAGCCGACCGCGGGAGCACGGCCGGCCGGGGGACTCCGGTCAGACCGTGACCGGAGGGGGCAGAAGCCTCATGCGCATGATCGTAGAACGCCGCAGGCCGGGAGCGTCGGGCTGAACGTCGTCGCCCGCAGGCGTCGCCCAGCTGTGCCGCAGCCCCACAGCCGACCGGCGCTCCTGAGCCTCTCGACGCCGCCGACCGACCGCAGGGCGGCTCAGGCAGATGCACGAAGGGGTCTTCTCGGGGCAGGTCGTTCAGCTACCTGCCCACGGTGTCATCGACTGGGACGCGCACTGCTGCTCCGGGTCCTCGTCGTCTCGCACGAAGACGTTGTTGACGCCGTTCGCCGCGGTGCACGCCGTCAGGGGAGGCACCGGGAAGTTCGCGGCGTTGGGGTCCTCCGGCGGTGCGGCCTGGCCGAGGACGCCCCATCGCCAGACCGAGCTGCACATCGCCAGTGGATCTACCAGGTCGCGTTCCGCGCTCTGACCGTTGGCGTCGACTGCCTCGGCCGTGCCGGCACCGGCGAGGCGGGAGTCCGTCGTCGTCCCCTCATAACAGTTCACCGAGTAGTCGATCTCCTCCTGGGAGGCTCGCTGGACCGCCCAGGCTCCTGCGGTGAGCGCGAGGGCCGAGACACCCGCGACGACGACGGTGGTGCGGCGCCTCGACCTTCCCCAGCGCGCCGATCGGTCCAGGGGACTGGTGCTGGCGATCTCCGCGTCAAGGGTGGTGAGCAGTGCGGTCCTGGCGGCGGCGACACGGCGGTCCACCTCGTCGTCGTCGGGTCGTCCTGGGGTGGAAACGCTGGGCATGTCAGGACTCCTGCTCTCTCGTGGTGCGCAGGGCGCGCAGGTGGGCTCGGGTGCGGGAGATCCGCTTGGTGGCGCTGGCCAAGGTCAAGCCGAGCTCGGCGGCGGCCTGGGCGTAGGAGCGTTCTTGGATCAGGCAGAGCTCGACCAGGCGGCGATCGGTGGGCGTGAGCTGGCCGATGGCCTGCAGCACCCACCGCAGCTCTTCGTCGCGCTCGAGGCGATCGGCGAGGTCCTGCGGGTGGCTTGCCTGCTGCCGGTCGCCGAGGTGCGCTGCGTCGTCGTCGAGGAGTGCAACGGTGCGTCGTCTGGCGCTGTGTCGGCGGTGGTTGGCGGCGAGGTTGCGGCAGGTCACGAGCAGCCAGCCCAGGAGCGAGTCGGTGGCCAGGTCGAGGTGGTCACGTCGTCGCCAGGTCGTCAGGAAGGTCTCCTGGAGCAGGTCCTGCGCGGTGTCGGGATCACCGGTGAGGCTGTAGGCGTAGCGGTAGACCGCGGTGGCGTGACGGTCGTAGACGGTGGTGAAGCTGGTGTGGTGGTCAACGTCCGGTGGCGGTGTGGTCCACAGCTCTGCGTCGGTACTCATCGGCGGCGCCTCATACCGGGGAATGTCTCGAAGGATGCAGACCTGACGCCGCTGTTGGAGTAGCGGAGATCCCGCTCAGTCACCACGAGGTGAGGCGCGCTCGGGCCCAGGCTCACCCGGTAGGCGAACTGGCGACCGTCGGAAACTTCGTGGTCCTCGGTTGTCGATGTGGGACCGGGCCGTGCGACGGGAGAGTGCAGGGCCGGAGAGGCCGACCCGGACGCGGACAGGAGTTTCCGTCATGAGCAAGTACGTGATCCTCATTCACGAGCGCGAGGCCGACTACGCCACGATGACGCCCGAGGGCTGGCAGTCGGTCGTTGATGCGCACGGCGCGTTCACCAAGGCCGTTGGCGAGCTTGGCGGCACGCTGGTCGGCGGTGAGGCGCTGCAGCAGACCACCACCGCCGCGTCGATCAGGTCGGGTGAGGTCACCGAGGGGCCGCTCGTCGAATCCACCGAGGCGCTCCTGGGGTACTACGTCATCGAGGCTCGCGACTTCGACCACGCCGTCGAGATCGCCAAGGTCACGCCCGCACCGTTCGGCGCGGTCGAGGTTCGACCGGTCCTGGATCCTTCGGCCGCCAGCGCTCCGCTGACCGTCTGACTCGGCAGCTCACCCGGCGATCTCTGAAGTTCTCTCGTTCCCCGGTGTCGATCCGGGGTCAGGCTGTGCAACGGAGGAGTGCGGGGCCGGAGAGACCGGCCCGCACCAGGCGACAGGAGACCGGCATGACGCAGTACATGATCTCCCTCTACGAGCGCGAGGCCGAGTACGCCACCATGACGCCGGAAGCATGGGGCGCGGTCCTCGAGGCGCACGGCGCGTTCGCCCAGGCCGTCGCCGACCTGGGCGGCACGATCACCGGCGGCGGCGTCCTGCAGCCCACCACCACGGCTACCTCGATCCGCGGCGGTGAGATCACCGACGGCCCCTTCGTGGAGTCCAAGGAGGCCTTCGGTGGCTTTTACCTCATCGAAGCCCGTGACCTCGACCACGCGCTGCAGATCGCCAAGCTCACGCCCACCCCGTTCGGCGGCGTCGAGGTCCGCCCGCTGATGGACGTGAACGCCGGCCCAGCCCAGTGAGCCCTGCCGCGAGTCCCGCCCCGGGCGGGGTCGCGGAGGCGCTGGCGGACGCGCACCGTCGTGAGTGGGCCTTCGTGCTCGCCGCGACGGTGCGCGTCACCGGCGACCTCGACGTCGCCGAAGAGTGCGCCCAGGAGGCCTACGCCGACGCGATCACCGCGTGGACGCGCTCCGGGGTGCCGGAGCGACCCGGTGCTTGGCTCACGACGACGGCGCGGCGTCGCGCGATCGACAGGCTGCGGCGAGAGGTCACGCTGCGCCGCAAGCTGCCCCTGCTCGTCGAACCCGTCGAGGCCGACGCCTCGGGTTCACCGGCCGGCAGCGACGGCGACGGCGACGGCGACGGCGACGCCGACGGGGATGCGGCGGTGCCCGATGACCGGCTCCGGCTGCTGTTCACGTGCTGCCACCCGGCGCTTGACCCCGCCGCGCGAGTCGCCCTGACGTTGCGGCTGGTCTGCGGCGTGGCCACCCCCGACGTCGCCCGGGCCTTCCTGGTCCCGGAGGCGACGATGGCGGCACGGATCACCCGGGCGAAGAAGAAGATCACCCAGGCGCGGATCCCCTACCGCACCCCGACGGCCGCGGACCTGCCCGAGCGTCTGGACAGCGTGCTGGCCGCCGTCCATCTGCTCTTCAGTACCGGCCACACCGCGCCGACCGGTGCCCAGCTCGTGCGCGAGGACCTCTGCGAGCGGGCCTTGGACCTGGCCCGGACGCTGGTGCAGCTGCTGCCGGCCGAGCGCGAGGCCCGCGGCCTGCTCGGGCTGCTGCTGCTCACCCATGCACGCCGGGCCGCGCGCGTGGATGTTCAGGGCCAGCTCGTGCTCCTCGAGCACCAGGACCGCGCGCAGTGGGACCACGTCATGATCGTCGAGGGGCTGCGATGGACGGTGGAGTCCCTGCAGGCCCCGCGACCCGGCCGCTTCGCCCTGCAAGCCGCGATCGCCGGAGCTCACGACGTCGCCCTGACGTTCACAGCCACCAACTGGGCCCGCGTCGTGCACCTGTACGACCTACTGCTCACGGTCGAGCCGTCACCGGTCGTCGAGCTCAACCGTGCCGCCGCACTGGCCTTCGCCGAGGGGCCGGCGGCGGCGCTGGGGATCGTCGAGCGGATCGCCGGTGACGCCCGGTTGCGCTCCTACCCGTACGCGCACGCCGTCCGAGCCGACCTGCTGCGGCGACTGGGCCGCACCGATGAGGCGATCGCCGCCTACCGCGAGGCGCTGGACCTGACGGCCAACGGAGCCGAGCGCGACTTCCTCCAATGCCGGATCAGCGAGCTCGAAACGAGCGAGGTGACCCGGGCGCAGGGCGCGTGACCGGCCCGCGCGGGGCGGGTCACGTGCACGGCGATGGCTCTTGAGGCCGGTGCGGCCGCCGATCGCCGAGCTCGCTCCAGACGGGATTGCCGTGCGGGAGCGGGCCGCCGCGGGGAGTGGGCCGCTGCCGATCGGCTACCGGAGCAGCTGCACGTCGATGGGCAGGTCGAGATCCGCCCAGGCCCTGTCAGCCGTCAGGACCGCCGGCGGATCGCTGCGCACCGTCAGCGCGAGACAGCAGCGATCTCCCAGGGAGAGCTGCCGGCCGCCAGGCAGCCCGCGAAGAGCACCGGCCAGTTCAGCATCTGCCTCGGTCACCGGTTCGATGCGCACTCCTGCAGCGGCCAGCAGCTGGCGTAGGCGGGAAGGGTCGACGTCCTCGTCGGTCAGCTTGCCGATGACCTCGGCGAGGTTGGCGGCCCCCAGGACGGATCCGGGCAGGGTCTCCACGACAACGTCTGCACCAGGCTCGTCGTGCACGAGGGCGAGGACCGCGGAAGCATCCAGGACGGTCATTCGTCGGCTGCGGCCTGACGGCGCTCGGCGAGAAGCTCGTCGACCAGCGAGCGCGAGGCGGGCACGGAGGCGGCGAGACCGCGAAGCTCTGCCGCAGCGTCCGCGGAGCTCTCCAGGACGAGGCGACGACCTGCTACGTGCAGGTGCAGTCGGTCACCCGGAGACAGGCCAAGGGCGGAGCGGATGTCGGCGGGAATGACGAGCCGCCCTTGCTGCCCCAGCACCAGCGTGGCATCCATGTGTAGATCGTGACACACGCATCCCTGGCATGCCACGCATCGATGGAGGGCGACAAGAACCGCTCGGCGCTTCGACTGCCATCGCCTGTCGCTCACGATTCCGATCAGGACGCCCGCTCGCTCCGACCGGATGTCTGGTCAGCCGTGGTGCCGGCTCCGCGCCACTGGAGGGGATGTGGCCCGACGTAGGCGGCGCCGAGCGGGGCAGGCTGGTCACGAGGGTCCGTGGCACGTTCCCAGGTCAGCCAGCGACGTCGCCTCGGGGCAGGACTGACGCTCCCACGTGCCGCTCCCGAACTTGTCGTCGGTGGAGTCGACCAGCACCTCCAGGCCCGGCTGGCCCGGGAGACGGCGATAGTGCGTCCGGATGGGGTCGCCCTCGGTGGTGGGTTGGGTGACGACCAGCTCGGCGCCGTCCTCCTCAGCGGCGTCGCTGAACAGACATGACGACGATGTCGGCGCGAGCTCTCCCTGACCGACGGTGATGGCTGGGGACTGCTGGAGGTCCGCTGCCTGCGCCGCTTCACGGGACGCCACTCGGTGTGCCTGGATGGGCCAGTGATCGAGGTCGGGAGCCGCACCAAGAACCAGCCGGCGCCGCCGTGGGCGGTGTTCGAGGCGCTCGTCGACCCCCACCGCGACCCGTCGCGCCCGTGGCTGACGCTCCTCGACGACGAGATCGCGCCCGTCGTCGTCGAGGAGGAGCACCCGCGCCTGGTGGTCTGGACGTCGCTGTGGCAGCGACGGCCTGACGCACGCGTGCGCTTCGACGTCCTGCCCGCTGGACCCAAGGGCGGCACCGATCTGCGGTGGACGCTGCTCGTCGAGGAGCCCGCGCCCGACGCGGCGCTGGTGGGGCACCTGCGTAAGCGCCTCAACCAGCTCATCAACGCCGAGCTGCGGTACTCCTTCGGCCAGTGACCCCGTCCCGCCCGAACCGCAACCAGGCGCTCGGTTGCGGTTCCAAGGGCCTCGGTAACCGCAACCAGGCGCTCGGCTGCGGGAAGGAAGGGGGCGGGGGTTACAGGCGGGGGTCCACGGGCTCCGACTCCAGCGCGAGGACGGCGAACACCGCCTCGTGCACGCGCCACAGCGGCTCACCCTCGGCCAGACGCGCCAGTGACTCCATGCCCAGTGCGTGCTCACGCAGCGCCAGGCTCCGCTTCCGGCCGAGCTGACGCTGCTTCAGCCGCTCCAGGTCACGCACGTAGCCCGGCCCGTAGATGAGCCGCAGGTACTCCGCACCGCGCACCTTCATGCCCGGCTGCACGAGCCCCTTCTGCCCGCGCAGCGCAGCCCCCGCGAACGGCTTCACCACCATCCCCTCACCGCCCGCGCCGGTCAGCTCGGTCCACCAGGCGGTGCCGGCCTCGCACGAGGCGGCGTCCGCGGCGTCCACGCGGAAGCGCCGTGTGGTGCGGAACAGCGACCCACCGAGCTCGGCGTCGGCCTCGACCAGCCGGTCTGCCACCGACAGGTGCCAGCTGTGGTCGCGGTCGCCGAAGGTCTGTGCACCCGAGGTGGCCGACTTGGGGGCACCTCCCGCTTGCGGGGGACCATGATCACCGGGGAGAGGGGAGGCGGCGAGAAGCTGGAACGGCGCCAGCTGCACCCCGTCGAGCCGCCCCTCACCGACGCCCGTCGGCCACACGTACCGGCGGTACGCCTCCGTGAACGCCGCCGCGTCGGTCTCGCGCTCGCGGGTCCGCTCCAGCAGCGCTCCCACGTCGAGTCCCCGGGCTGCTGACTGCTCCAGGACGACGACGGCGGCCGGCAGCGCCGCCCTCGCTGCCGCGCCGACCGCGGCGTACTGCGTGCGGAGCAGCTCCTCGGCCTTCGCCGACCAGGGGAGCAGCTCGGCGTCGAGCAGCAGCCACTGCTCACCAGCCCCGCCACCCGCGCCGTCCCCAACGGCGGGACCGCACAGCTCGTCCCACAGGCCGGCGCCTTCCGCTGCCGCGCGCACCCGGTCGAGGAACGCGACCGTCAGCTCCTCCGAGAAGAAGGACCGGCCCGTGCGCGTGTGTACCACCCCGCCCGTCGACGACCACGGTGCCAGCCCGTTGCGCGAGCGCGCCACGAGCACCACCGCCCGCGAGCCCATGTGCTTCTCTTCGCACAGCAGGTCCGTGACGCCCACCTTCCGGTACGCCTCGAACGCCGCCTGCGGGTGCTCCAGCAGCTCGGGCGCCTCCGCCCAGCCGCCCGCCGGTGCCATCGTCGGCGGGAGGTACCAGAGCAGGTGCGGGTCCACCGCGAACCGGCTCATCACCTCCAGCGCGCCCGCTGCCTGCTCCGCAGCGACCGCCACCCGCCCCGCCAGGCGCGTCTCCACGCCGCGGCCTGCACCGTCGGTCGAGACGACGTCGGTGAGCGCGAGGTCGTCGTCGTCCCGAACCGGTGTCTCAGCGACCAGCGGCTTCACCGGCTCGTAGTGCACGGCCTCCGCGGGCACCTGCACCGGCTCGCGCTCCGGCCACCGCAGCGCCGACAGCGCACCCCCGAACACCACGCCCGTGTCCAGGCACAGCGTGTTGTTGACCCACTCCAGCTCGGGCGTGGGCACGTGCCCGTAGAGCACGGTCGCCCGGCCGCGGTAGTCGCGCGCCCAGTCGAGCCGCACCGGCAGCCCGAACTCGTCGGACTCGCCGGTGGTGTCGCCGTACAGCGCGAAGCTGCGCACCCGCCCCGACGCCCGGTTGTGGTACGCCTCTTTGAGCCCCGCGTGCGCCACGACGAGCTTCCCGTCGTCGAGCACCAGGTGGCTCACCAGCCCATCGGCGAAGCTGCGGACACGCTCGCGGAACGCACGCCGCTCGTCGTCGTCCTCGATCGCCTCGATCTGCGCGAGCGTGGTCTCCAGGCCGTGCGTCACCGAGACGTCGCGCCCGTCGAGGGCGCGGACGAGCTTGGCCTCGTGGTTGCCGGGGACGGCGAGCGCGTGCCCCGCCTCGACCATCCCCATCACGAGGCGCAGGACGCCGGGGGTGTCCGGGCCGCGGTCGACGAGGTCTCCGAGGAACACCGCGCGGCGCCCCTCGGGGTGCACGGCGTCGACGGGGCGGCCGTGCTCGTCGAGCGTGATGGCGTAGCCGAGGGTCTCGAGCAGCGTCTCCAGCTCGGAGCGGCAGCCGTGGATGTCACCGATGACGTCGAACGGGCCGTGGTCGTCGCGCTTGTCGGAGCGCAGCGGGGCGCGCACGATGCGCGCGGCCTCGACGTCCTCCACCGAGCTCAGCACGTGCACCGTGCGGAAGCCCTCACGCCGCAGCGACTTCAGCGACCGGCGCAGCGCGTCGCGGTGACGCTTGACCACGTGCGCGCCGAAGTCGCGGTCGGGCCGGGCGGCGTTGCGCTCCAGGCAGACGCGCTCGGGCAGGTCGAGCACGATCGCCACCGGCAGCACGTCGTGCTCGCGGGCCAGTGCCACGAGCTGGCGGCGCGGCTCGGACTGGACGTTCGTCGCGTCGACGACCGTGAGGTTGCCGCGGCGCAGCCGGACCCCGGCGATGTGGTGGAGGACGTCGAAGGCGTCCGCGGTGGCGGCCTGGTCGTTGACGTCGTCGGCGACGAGCCCGCGGCAGTGGTCGGAGGAGACCACCTCGAACGGACCGAAGTGCCGCGCGGCGAACGTCGACTTGCCCGACCCGCTGGCCCCCACGAGTACCACGAGGCTGAGGTCGGGGACCTCGAGGACCTTCTCGCTCATGCCGCTTCCTCCTTCGCGTCGCGCCGGGTGAACACGGCCATCTGCGTGGGTGGGCCCACCTCGTCGTCGTCCTGACCCACGGGTTTGATGACGACGACGTAGCCGCGGCGCTCGGCCACGTCGGAGGCCCAGGCGGCGAACTCGGCGCGCGTCCACTCGAACCGGTGGTCCGGGTGCCGGAACGCGCCGGCGGCCAGGGCCGGGTAGCGCACGTTGTGCTCGGCGTTGGGGGTGGTGACGACGACGGTGCGCGGGCGTGCGTGCGCGAAGACGCTGCGCTCCAGCGCGGGCAGCCGCGGCGGGTCGAGGTGCTCGACCACCTCGACGAGGGTGACGGCGTCGACGCCGGCGAGGCGGTCGTCGCGGTAGGTCGCGGAGGTCTGCAGCAGCTCCAGCCGGGCGGCCACGGAGTCGGGCAGGTTCCCGGTGGTCGAGCCGGCGCCGATGCGGCGGGCCGCCTTCTCCAGCTCGCGGGCGGAGACGTCCGCGCCGACCACGCGCGTGAAGCGGGGGTCGCGGAGCAGCTCGCGCACGAGGGCTCCCTCGCCGCAGCCGAGGTCGACGACGCTCGTGGCGCCCGCCTCGCGGAGCACGGCGAGCACGGCCTCGCGGCGCAGCACCGCCAGCGGCGTCGCCTTCTCTTCGTTCGCCCCCACCCCCTCCACCCCTCCCTCCACGATCAAGGAAGTTGTGCACGGGTCGGTGTGCAGAGCTTCCTTGATCGTCGAGGAGGGGTCGTCGAGGGGGAGGCCCTCGACGTCGTCGAGGCGGGCGACGGCGTCGCGCACCAGCGACCGCTGGTGGCGCAGGTAGCGGGTCATGACCAGCTCGCGGTCGGGGTGGGCCGGCAGCCAGTCACCGCCGGCGCGGACGAGCTTGTCGACCTCGTCGGTGCTCACCCAGTAGTGCTTGGCGTCGTCGAGGACGGGCAGCAGCACGTACAGCTGGCTGAGTGCGTCGGCCAGGCGCAGGGTGCCGCGCAGGTGGACGTCGACGACGAGCGACTCGCCCCACTCCGGCACCTGCGGGTCGAGGGGCTGGGCTGCGGCGTCGACGTCCCACCCCAGGGGCTCGAACAGCTGCCGCACGAGTGCGGCCCCGCCGCGGCTCACGAGCGACGGGACGTGCACCTCCAGCGGCAGGGGCTGCGCCGGCAGCTCGGGACGGGCGTCGCAGCGACCGGCCAGCGCCGTCCTGAACACCTTGCCGAGCGCGACGGCGAGCAGCGAGCTCGCGGCGTACGGCCGGTCGTTGACGTGGTCGGCGAGCGCGAACCCCTCCGGCGTCTCGCGACGGCCGCGGCTGCGCTGGAGGGCGGCGGTGTCGACGTCGAGGAGGAGCACCGCGGTGGCGCGCTCGTCGCCGGCCTCGGGCCAGAGCACGTGCGCGGTGCCGCCGAAGACCTCGCTGGACTGCGCCCGGTCGGGGTGCTTGTGCAGCAGGAAGCCGAGGTCGCGTGCCACCGGCATGGCCGGCGACGCGGTGGCGGTGATCGTCAGGAGCACGACCCCATCCTCTCCACCCGCGGTGATCATGGGCGTCCGCCACCTCGGCAGGGTGGCGGAAGTCCATGATCACGCGGGGTTAGTCGCCCTTGACGTTGACGACCTGCCGCAGCTCGTGCCGAACTTCCACGAGGTCCGCCGCGTCGGCCATGACGACGTCGATGGGCTTGTAGGCGCCCGGGTGCTCGTCGAGGAACGCCGGTGAGGAGGCGTCCCACTCGACACCGGCCATGCGCTCGACGAGGTCCTCCTGGGTGAAGGTTCGCCGCGCCTTCGCCCGTGAGAGCGCGCGCCCCGCGCCGTGCGGCGCGCTGTTCAGCGCCACCCGGTTCCCCAAGCCGGCGACGACGTACGACGTGTCGCCCATCGATCCCGGGATGAGCCCCGGCTCGCCCTGCTTCGCGGAGATCGCACCCTTGCGGGAGAGCCAGACCTTGCGGCCGAAGTGGCGCTCCTGCTCGGTGTAGTTGTGGTGGCAGGAGACCTCCTCGAGGCGCTCGAGGTCACGCCCGACGAACTCCTCCACGCACGTCATGACCCGGTCGACCATCTCCGCGCGGTTGAGCCGGGCGAACTCCTGCGCCCAGCGCAGCTCGCGTACGTACGCCCAGAACGCGTCAGTGCCCTCCACGAGGTAGGCGAGGTCCGGGTGCGGCAGGTCGATCCACCAGCGCTTGCACAGCTCGGCCGCGACGGCGATGTGCCGCTGCGCGATCTTGTTGCCGACGCCGCGCGATCCCGAGTGCAGGAACACCCACACCCGCTCGATCTCGTCGAGGGATACCTCGATGAAGTGGTTGCCGGATCCGAGCGAGCCGAGCTGCAGTCGCCAGTTGCCCGCCGTCGCGTCGGGCTCGAAGCGCGCCTGCTCGGCGAGTGCTTCCAGCGCGGTGATGCGCGCGGCCGCCGTCGTCGTCAGGTCCTCGTTGTACCGGCCCGCCGACAGTGGGACGGCGCGCGCGATCGCCTCGCGCAGCGGGGCGAGCGAGCCGCGGGCGCGCAGGTCGTCAGCCGTCAGCGGCGTGAGTACCGCATCCATGCCGCACCCGATGTCCACTCCCACCGCGGCGGGGATGAGTGAGCGCTCGGTCGGGATGACGGAGCCGACGGTCGCGCCCTTGCCGAGGTGCGCGTCGGGCATGAGGGCCACGTGAGGGAACACGAACGGCATCCGGGACGTCGCGAGGGCCTGCGCCCTGGTCTCCTCCTCGAGGATCGAGGCCCAGGACAGCAGCCTGTCGTTGATCTTCTCCACCGTTCCATCGTGCAGGGCGGCGCAACGGATTTTGGATCACGCGGCGCCCGGAGGGTGGGTCAGGGCGTGCTCGCGTTCGTCGTCGTCGTCCTCCTCATGCCGCACTTGCCGCGGAAAGTGCGACAAGGGGGGCCCGCTTCCCGCACTTGCCGCGGAAAGTGCGGGAAGGGAGCGAGGAGGAGGGGGACGACGGCGTCAGGCGGACGCGCGAGCGAGGCTGCGCACGAGGCGCGCCTCGAGGGCGGCCAGGTCGCCCTCCGACAGGCGCCGGGCCACCGCAACGAGCGCCGGCGGCAGCTGGTGCGCCTGCTCGCCGCGGCACGCCGAGGCCAGGCTCGCGCCGTGGCTGGGCTGGACCTCGACAGGGATCGGTGACGCCAGGATCTCGTGAGCCCAACGGTCGACGTGCGCGGCGAGGGTCGCGGTCATGAAGGTGCCATCGGCAGGAGGGGTGGCGACCTTGACGCCGCGCTGGGCCTGTCGGGGGACTGTTCCGCTCCCCCCGTTACCTTCTTGATCACCCCAGCGATGGGGTGGCAGGCCACCGCCGCCGGTATGACTGAGTCCCCCTGTGCACCGATGATCTGGGGGGTGTT
>NZ_QGDQ01000006.1 GCF_003149145.1 Quadrisphaera granulorum
TTGGCGTTGTTCGAGGTGCTGCCGGTGAAGCTGGGCCGGTTCGGGGCAGGTGGAGGTGTCCCGGTGGCATTGGGGCGCGGCGGGGTGGGGTCGCTCCGATGGGCCGGGCACTGGGCCGGCTGCTCGGAGGTGGGGGGTGCATTTGTGGGGCGGGGTCGATCTCGCCCACCGGGTGGACTCGTCGCTGTCGCCGTCGATGAGGGCGGCGATGAGCCCGGCGGGGAGGTCGGTGTCGGTGCTGGTGGTGGGGTCGCTGACGATCCCGACGACTCCTCGGGTTCGCGGTCGTGGTGGCCGTGGTGGCCGTGGGGCTGGCTGCTGGGTTCAGGGGCGGGGAGGTCGGTGTCGGGCCAGTCATCAAGATCGCCGGGCCAGTCGTCTGGGCCTTCGGGGTCGTCGGGCCATCCGCCGGGCCCGTTAACCTCGCCGCCGTCTCCGGGGCGGCCGTCCGGCCCGTCGTCTGGCGGGCCGTCGGGCTCCTCATCAGGCCCGTTGTATGGGTCGTCTGGCCCGCTGTCCGGATCCTCGGGACCCTCGTCACCTTCGGGGCCGTTGGAATCCTCGTCGCCGTCGGGGTCTTCGAGGTCATCGTCGATGAGGTCGTCTGCCAGGACGACGATGTGGATCTCCGACAGGCGAGCTCGCTGCTCCGGGGTGGGGATCCGCACCGGAGCGCGGTTATCCGCCGCAGCCCGCGCCGCGGAAGCGTTCATCGACCCGGACTCGTCGCCCTCGTCGCCCTCGTCGTCCTCGTCGAAGTCCTCGACATCGTGCTCATCACGGTCGTCGTCGGTGTCCTCGAGGTCGTCAGCGAGGTCGTCAGCGTGACCGCCGTCGGCGAACAGCTCCTCCCCGAGCGGGGAAGAGCGGTCAGCAGCCGGCTCGGTGGGCTCGCCGGCCTCGCCGGGGACGGGGTCGCCCAGGGCCTGCGCGATCGTCACCGGGGTCGCTTCGATGTCACCCAGCACCAAACTCGCCAACGCGTCCGCGCGCAGCTGCCCCTTGGTGCGGGTCTCCGGCTCGCCCTCACCAGCATCGCCGTCACCGGCGTCGGGGTTCTCGGTGTCACCCGCCAACGCGTTCGCCGCGATCTGGTTGATCACCTGCCACACCCGCGTCGCGTCCCCCAACTCCATATCCGCCACGATCCGCGCACACCCCGGCAGCGGAGACGCACGCAGCACCACGTCACGGTCATTGATACCCGCGGCCATCGCCCGCGCCGCATACCCCGGATCAGCAGCCAACGCCGCTTCCTCCAACGTTGCTGCCAGGCGAGCCCGGCTCAGCGTCGCCGCAGCAGCCACCGCCGTGGCCTCCACGACCCGGCGTGCCCGCTCACCCTCGACGCCTTCGGGCAGGCGCCGGCACACCGTGACCAGCTCCCGCCACTGCGACGGCGTCATCACCCCGCAGACCAGGGCCTCTTCAGCAGCAGGAAGGAAGCAGAGCTGCCGTGCCTGCCCGACCAGGGCTGTCGCTGACCGTCCGGAGATCCGCAGCACCGGGGCGAGTTCATCGGAGGCAGGGCGGCGGGAGTCCTTCCACGTCGCCCGCGAGGACTGCTCCGCCAACTTCGCAGTGTCCAGGCCAGCGATGAAGTTCAGCTGCAACGCGTACAGGTAGGAGGCGCACCGGTCGCTGGCGGCGATGACCTCGGTCCACTCCCGACTCGACAGGCCCAACCCGGCGGGGTCGACCTCGGGGGCTGCTGATGCAGAGGACTGGTTGGCGTTGACGACGGTCAGCAGCGTCTCCAACGCTGCCATCTGCGCCGACCCCGGGGACTGCTCCACTGCAGCGACCACGCAGCCGCGGAGGCGCCGTCGTTCGGCGATCGACCCCGTCAACGGCTCCGCTGCCAGGACCTTCGTCCACCAGGGGATGCTGAAGGGGACCAGGCGCTCGCCGTCGTCGTCCAACGCGAAGGCGGGCGTGGCGGAATTGCGAGTGGGCTCGTCGTCGTAGTCACCGACGGCCCACTCTGGAGCCCCGCTCGAACTCATGTTCCCACCGTAGAGGCAACCACCGACAGTCCGGTCGGACTCGTTTCAGCAGCTCAGGAGCGTGATCGGGGCCTCACGGAACGTCATGCTCGGCACGGCTTAGGCGCCAGAACTACCTCCGTAGAGCTCGATCTTGTACTCGGTGACCTCCAGCGCCAGCGAGAGCTCCCGCATCCTGCGCAGGATCCGTTCCCGCTGCTCGAGCATGATGCGCCGCCGCTCGTCGACGGTGTGCTCGCCCTGCTCGACCAGTCGCACGTAGCGCGTGAGGTCGTGCATGGTCATCCCCGACAGCCGCATGCGGGTCAGGAACACCAGCCGCCGCAGGTCGGCCGCGCGGTACAGGCGGTGGCCCGAGGGGCTGCGCGCCGGCCGCACGAGCCCCTGCTGCTCGTAGTAGCGCAGCGTGTGCGCGGTCAAGCCGACCAGCGCGGCCGCCTCGGCGACGCTCCGCGGCGCATCGTCATCGGCGTCGAGCATCGAGTCGTCCAGCAGCTGGTGCAGCGCCTCGACCACCGACCTGCCGACTTCCGGGGGAGCGGCGAGCAGCTGCTCGATCAACGCATCGGTGGACACGGCCGCACCCTACGAAGAGCAGGAGGACGACGATGGCGACGCCAGCGTCGTGCTGAACGCTCGCGTGGCCGTCGGAGCGTCGGGGAAGTCGGCGGACCGGCTCAGATCGGCCCAGGCCCTCACGTCCTCCAGCGACCGGGTGTAGGTCCGTTCGAGGTTCCTCACCGCCTCGGCGCCCAGCGGCAGCCGCAGCGGCGCCTGCGGAGCGTCGAGCGCAGCGCGGATGGCAGCGGCCGCCCGCGCGGGGTCGCCCTCCTGCCTGCCGTCGGCGCCGGCCATGTCCGCGCGGATCGCCCCGACCACCCCGTCGTAGTCAGCGCTTGGGGCGGCTGCGCGCAGCACGTCAGCGGCGTTGAACTCGGTCCGGAACCTGCTTGGCTCCACGATCAGCACCCGGATCCCGAACGGCGCTACCTCCCCGGCCAGGGCCTCCGACCAGCCTTCCAGTGCGAACTTGCCCGCCGAGTAGCTGCCGACCGCCGGGAACGACAGGCGTCCGCCCTGGCTGCTCATCTGCACGATCGCCCCAGACCCGGCCGCCCGCAGGTGTGGCAGCACTGCGCGGACGAGTGCCGCCGGCCCGAAGAGGTGCTGGTCGAGCATGTCGCGCAGCGCGGCATCGCTGACCTCCTCGGCCGTGCCGACCTGCCCGACCCCGGCGTTGTTGACGAGCACATCGACACGTCCGAAGACCCGCATCGCGTGCTCCACGACACCGCCAGCCGCCGCCGTGTCGCGCACGTCGTGCTGCACCACGGACAAGCGCTCCCCGAACTTCGCCTGTAGATCCGCGAACCGCTCGAGCCGACGGGCGGTGCCCATCACGTGCTCACTGGCCTCGAGGGCCGCCCGCGCCAGGGCGAGGCCGAGCCCGGAGCTCGACCCCGTAATGAGCCACGTCCGCGTCGATGCCTTGTGTGGTGTCTCGATCATGTCGAGGACGCTAGAAGTTCGAGCGCGCTCGAAGGCAAGCCCCGAATCCCCGAAGCCTCGGCTTCTCAGAAGATCCCGGGCTCGTCCCAACCATCTGGTCAGCTCGTGCGTATGGAGGGGCCGAGGAGGTGGGGGATGGGCCCGGACGCACGATCGGCCGAGGAGTCGTTCGACGAGTTCGCTGCGTTCGCGCTGCCCCGCCTGCGACGGGTCGCCTACGCCTACTGCCAGGACTGGCACCGCAGCGACGACGCCGTGCAGGGCGCCTTGGAGCGGGTCTACAGCGCGTGGTCGCGGGTGCGCAGCGGCGACGCCTACGGCTACACCCGCACCACGCTCGTCCGGCTGCTCGTCTCCGAGGGACGCCGCCCGTGGCGTCGCCACGAGGTCACCACCGACGATCTCACCCCGCACGAGCACTCACGCCGCAGCGCCCCGGCGAGCACCGGCCATCCGCCCCCCACCGAGCAGGAGCTGTTCGCGCTGCTGGCGGACCTCTCGCCGGGGCAGCGCGCCGTCGTCGTCCTGCGCTACTTCGAGCACCTCTCCGTGGCGGAGACCGCCCGGACGCTCGGGTGCAGCGAGGGCACCGTCAAGAGCCAGACCCACGCCGCGCGGCAGGCCCTGCGTGAGCTGCTGACCGACCCCTCCGAGCAAGGAGCACCGCGGTGACCCCACGCGACAGGTCCTCCTCCTTCGGTCATGAGGACGACGACGACGGCGGGCGCGGCGCCGTCGACCTCGACTTTGTCGATGACCCGGACGCCACCGAGCACGACCGCGCTCTGGACGCCCAGTTGTCGCGCCTGGTCACCGACCGTCTTCTGGCCGTGGAGCTGCCGCCCACACGGGTGGACCTGGAGGCCGCGAAGCGGCGGGTCGACGCGGCACGGCCTCGTGCGCGGCGCCGCAGGGCGTGGGTGTTCACCGGTGCGGCAGCTGCTGCGGCGGCGGCCGTCGTCGTCGTCGTCGTCGTCGTTGTCTCGGGTGTCGGGGGCGGTCCTGCTCTGGTGAGTCCCCTCGGCCCGCAGGTCCAGGGGACCGCCAGCCCGAGTCCGGTCCCTCGCGAGAGCGGCCCGGTGCCGCTGCGGGACGGGGTGCCTGACCTGCCCGCTGACGAGGTCGCCCGGCTGGAGGCGCTGCACGCGCCGGGGCCGCTGCCGATGCCGTCTCCGCCGGGTCCGTTCGGTGCCATCACCCAGCCCGAGGACTGCGGTCGCATCGAGATGGACCTCGAGGTCCATCCGGCCGAGCTCGACGGGCTCGACGCGAGCGGGATGAGCCAGGTGTGCGCCGTCACGGAGAACGTTGGGGGCGCACTCGGCACCAACGGGGTTCTCACCCAGCTGGAGACCGTCTACCGCTTCTACCTGCCGCCGGGAGTGGACCTCGACGCCATCGACAGCATGTCCGCGACCGACGCCGGCGTCTCGTGGACCGAAGTGCTCGTCAACGAGCCCACGGATCCGATTGCTCCCGACGACCGCCCGACCGCCGAGATCGGCGGAACGACCACCGTGCGGTGGGGAGCGTGGGACCCAGCGCTCGCGTCAGTGCGTCGCACCGGACCGTCCAGCACAGAGATCTCGTGGGTCGAGCCGTATGCCCGCTCCACGTCGGACGGCTACTCCGCCCTGGCGGTCCGCGCGACCGTCGCTGCGGCACCGGTGCGGGCCGTCCGTGCGGCGCTCGGCTTCACCAACCAGGGCGGGAAGCAGGTGCTGCACAGCGACGACGGCACGTTGCTGCTCGTGCCGTCGTCCCCGCCGCAGGACGTCATGCAGGCGCTCAATGGTGGCGTCCTGACCCGGACTGAGGAGGGCTGCCTTGGCCTTCACGACGACGCGGGCGGCTTCCAGCTGGTGCTGTGGCCCTACGGGTCGACGTGGGATTCGGCGACGCAGACCCTGTCCGTGCCCGCCACGGAGGGTTCCGGTCGCCAGGGGAAGACGTTCCGCCTCGGTGAGGACGTGCTCATCGGCGGTGGCGAAGCGGGCAGCATGGCGCCGCTGGGACTCCTGCCCGCCGCCTGCGCAACGGAGAAGACCTGGATCGCCGGCATCTCGTGACCTGTTGGACGACCGACGTAAGGATCGCGGCGTGCCAGCACATCACAGGGCATGAGCCTTCCTCACCACGACGCCGATCCACCACGTGGATCGAGCGCCGGACCTCCTGCTGACGCCAGCGCCGACCCCGACATCGCCAGGTTCAACGAGCTGTGGGCGTCGTGCTCCTCGCGGGTGCTGGCCTACGCCACCCGGCACGTCGGCCGTGATGACGCGCAGGAGGCGCTCGCGGAGACCTTCCTCGTCGCGTGGCGTCGCCTCGCCGACGTGCCCGAGCAGCCGCTGCCGTGGCTGCTCGTTGTCGCCCGCAACACGATGGCCAACCAGCGCCGTTCCGCTTACCGCCGCACCGCGCTGCACAGCGAGCTCGCTCACCTGCACGCGTCCGCGGCGCCCGCAGCCGCTGCCGACGTCACCGTCGGTCAGCGAGCTGACGTCTTGGCCGTTCTCGCCGCACTCTCTCCCAGCGAGCGCGAGGCGCTGCTGCTCGTCTCGTGGGACGGGCTCAGCGTGCCCGAGGCCGCTCGCGTCGCGGGCTGCTCGACCTCGGCGATGCACGTCCGTCTCTTCCGCGCCCGCCGTCGCCTGCGGGCCTCCTCCCTTGAGCCGATTGGGGACGACGACGAGGGCCGCCCAGCCGTGACCGCTCCGCCCAGGCAGCAACGAGCGACCAACCGCACTCCCGCCACTGCCCCCGCAACCGTCACGACGTCCGCTAGGAGCCCGCGATGAATCGCCCCGCCAACTCGCAGAACGTCAGCGCTGACCGTCTCGCTGTCTTGGCCTCCCTCCGCCCGGGTTCGGCTACTGACCAGGGCTGGGATGCGGAGACGCATGATGCGGTGCGCCAGCGCGTCCTGACCGCAGCTCGTTCTGCCGCAGCTCGTCCCGAGGCTGGCCGCACCTCACTGATCAACGCTCCTCGTGCCAACGTTCCGCGGAGGAGGGTGGCTCGTCACCGCGGCGTGACAGTCGCCGTCGCCGGAGCCCTGGTGCTCACCGGGGGAGGTGTCGCAGCAGCGGGCGGCCACCTGCCGCTGGCGTTCACGTCGGCCTTCGCGTCGTGGGCGGAGGACTGGTCCATGAACGGTGTCCACGGCGTTGACTCCGACACCGCCGAGCGCGTTGCCACCGCGCCCGGTCCGGACGGCACCACCTTCACCGTGATGGCCGCCCCGAGCACCACGCTCGACGGCGCCGACGCCGCGTGCACCGTCGTCGTCCTCGAACGAGCCGGGAGCCTGCGCAGCGCGGGACCGTCGGAGTTCCTGGACGTCTTGGACTCCGGGTGTGCCCCCGGTCTGCAGGGGCAGCCGTTCGGCGTCGCGTCCGTGAGCCTCGTGAGGGCCGACGATGCACCGGAGTGGACCAGCCAGGACCTCTACGTCTGGACCGCCGCCGCGGGACACGCCGCCACCGCCGAGGTGATCACGGCGGACGGACGCCGGTGGCCGGCGGTGTCGTACGACGGCACGCTCTACGGCTGGATCCCCGCTCCGCGTGAGGGGACCGCACTCCCACAGCTGATCGGCTACGCCGCCGACGGCTCGGAGGTCGGACGCAGCGACCTGTGACCTCGCGAGACCTGTCAGTACACGTAGACAGAAGCCCTCAGGCCGTCGGAGCGCAGCTGCGCCCAGTGTCGGTCTCCGGTGAGGACCGGCTGGCGGTGGGGTCCCTCGTCGGACGTGGTCGGGCGGGGTCCCAGGCGTGGGGTCAGCATCATGGCTGCTCGACCGCCGTCGTCGGAGTGTCGAAGGTCAGCATCAGCGACGTGGAGTACGCGCCGCCGTGGGCGTCCGTCGCCGCCGTCCTCTCGACGGGACTGTGCCCGGCGGGCCACGCGGACGTCGCCCGGAAGTCGTAGCCGTCCTGGCGCGCTGCCTCCCACTCCAGCTCCACGCATTGACCGGCGGTGAGGCTGGCGTACCCCTCGACGAGGACGACGGAGAAGTGCGCCCAGCACCCTCCTGGGGTCTGGGGCGCATCGATGACGCCCCAACCCTCCTCGTCGTGCCACACGCGAACCACGCCGCTGGCTCTCCCGGCGGGAAGCTGTGGCACCTCGGCCGGCGACAGCGCACGCACAGCGCTGACCAGCTGATCCTTACCGGGAGGGCTGCCGTCGGCGTTCGCCACGGTCACGGTGCGCTGCTGTCCGTTGACCACCCAGCGCAGCTCGTAGGTCACGGCGTCATCGGGCAGGGCGGACACCGAGACCTGCAGCCCGTCCACCGTGATCGATCGCTGCTTCACAGGGGCCAGTGTGATCGGCCAGCGCGCACCAGTGAAGGTCCGGTCCGCGTCATGGTGGGGGATCGCCGACTGGCAGCGTCGCCTCACGGGAGCGGTGCAGGGGGCGGCGGAGGAGTCGATGATGCGGAAGATCACCGTGGCGCTGGCGGTGGGTGTCCTCATGCTCTGCTCGGCGGGTTGCGCCGGTGGAGCCGCGCGCCGGGCCGACAGTGGACCCACCGCCGAAGACTCTGCTGCGGCGGGGCCGGGGAGGTTGGCGCTCGTCGGGTTCCACACGGGCGATCTCGTCACCGGGGTGATCGTCGTCGACCTCTCCTCCGGCTCGTCCGCACGTGTTGGCGGTGGCCAGGAGGCGTGGTCTCCGGTGTGGCTCGGCGACGGGCGCCGCCTTGCCATGATTCGTCGCGCTACCCCCGACGCTGTCGGCCAGCTGGTCACCGTCCGGACCAGCCTTCGCGACGACATGGAGGGCGACGACGTCAGCGGTGACGGCGCACTCGTGGCCGCCACGTAGCAGGTGCTCGATGCGAGAAGCACGCCCAACGGCCGGCGACTCGTGTGGATCGGACGCTCAGCAGCAGCCTCGCCGCTCTGCGACGCCCCGCCCCCGCGTGAACCGCTCGGCCTCTACGTCGCGGACGTTGCCGACACCGAGACCCCGGACGGTACGGGTCTCACCGGCGTGCGACGCGTCGCTGACCTGGCCCCCACCGCGAACCTCGCCGTGCCATCGCCGGACGGGCGCACTGTCGCCGTCGTCGACCTCGGCGAGAACGCCGGGCCCTGCGACGGCGGCACCGCGCGCCTCGTGCTGTTCGACGTCGCGACGGGCGCCCAGAGCGCCGTTACCGGCCTGACCGAGCGCATCGGGGTGCCGCACTGGAGCCCGGACGGGCACACCCTTGCGCTCGACGGCGACGACTTCGCCACGGGTCAGACTCGTGACGTGGTGCTCGTTGACGTGCCCAGCGCGACCGCCCGGCGCATCGTGACTGCCAGCAGCGTCGAGTCCTCCCCGGTCTTCTCCCCGGACGGACGGCACCTGGCGTTCCTCCGTCACGACGACGGCGCACGCGGGCTGGCGAGCGCCTCCATCGTGCTGGCTGATGCCGACTCCGGTCTTGCACGGGTGCTTGCCCTGACGGGTACCGACGACGAGGACCTCGTCTGGTCGCGAGACGGTTCCCAGCTCGTGGTGGCCGGTGCCCGCATCGAGCCGACGTGTGACGGGGACGGCGGGAGCAGCGGCGATGACGGTGGGTGCGACGTCGCGGGCGCTGATCCGGGGGTCCGCACGGTCGATGTCGCCACGGGTGAGCTGCGGTCCCTGTCCGTCACGGCCGCTCTCCTGCAGTCGCAGCTCACCGTCTCCCCCTGACGGTGAGGATGTAGGCGAGCCCCGCAGCCACCGGGTCTGACCCGTCTCACGCCCACCGTGGAGCTCCCCACCTCTGCAGCGACACTCCACAGGTCCGGGTGCACCCCTCCCTGTCAGTCTGAAGTGAGGCGAAGAGCGGATGCGTCACACAGCAACTGATCATGAATCCGCTCGGCTCCCTGGACCAGCTTCCGGGGGCGTCAGGTCAAGAAGGTGTTCCACGACCTCGCGTCCGCTGCGGAGCATGTGGTCGTCTCCGTCGATGCCGCGCTGGGACATGCCGCCCTCGAGCAGCAGGAAGATCTGGCGCGCGGTGGACTCTGCGTCGTCGACGGGGCCACGGCTCCGTCGGAGGAGCTCGGTCAAAAGGTCCAGCACTGCGCGCTTGTGAGCCCGGATCACGTCCCGAGCGGGATGGTCCTCGGGGAGTTCGCCGGCGGCGTTGATGAAGGCGCAGCCACGATCGGACGGCTCAGCGTCCAGGGTGTATGAGTCCCATAGTGCGAGGATCGGCGAACCTGGCGCCTGGTTGACGCGTCGTTGCATGCGCTCCCACCAGCGCTGGTGACGTAGCTGCAGGTAGGCCCGGATCAGTCCGTCCTTGGAGCCGAAGCGGTCGTACAGGGTGCGCTTGGTGACGCCCGACTCTGCCGCGATGGTGTCGACCCCGACTGCGTGCAGGCCGCCTCGGTAGAACAGGTCCGAAGCGACCTCCAGGATGCGCCGGGCACCGGGGGTGAGCGTGGGCGGGCTCAGCAGGTCGGCGAGTTCCTCAGTCGGCTCCACAGCCCCCACCCCTCCGGAAACGTGCGTTGACTTCACAGACCTGTGCACTCTACTGTCGCGACCAAGTTCACAGATCTGTGAGATCGGAGCGGTCGTGCTGCAGGACAACCCGACAGGCGCAAACTCGAGCGCGACAGCACACGAACGGGGCCGGGAGCGGCAGATCCTGTGGGCGGGAGCCTTGCTGATCGCTGCGACCTACGGGCTCGGGCGCTACGCCTACGGGTTCTTCGTCCCCGTCTTCCGCGTCGAGTTCGACCTGAACACCAACCTCATCGGCATCATCGCCGCAGGCTCCTACGTCACCTACTGCCTGGCGATCGTGGCCAGCACCGTGCTGACTCCGCGCCTCGGGGCGCGGACGGTGGCCGTGGGCGCCGGATGCCTGGCGACGCTGGGTCTGGCCATGGTGACCTTCGCCCCCACCGCCGGCGTCGTGGCCGCCGGAGTGCTCATCGCAGGGTCCAGCACCGGTGCCTCCTCGCCCCCGCTGGCCCAGGCCGTCGCTCACGCCATCGCTGAACGGTCGCGAGACCGGGTCCAGACAGTGATCAACGCCTCGGCCGGCGCGGGCATCGCCGTCATTGGTCCGGTCGCGTTCCTGACCCAGGAGCACTGGCGGGCCGCGTGGTTCGTCTTCGCTGCCGCATGCGCTGCGGTCACGGTCTACGTCGCCATCGCTCTGGCGGCCTCGACAGGTGAGCGGGATGACGCAGCACCGCGACCGGCGCTGCTGCCCCGCCCGCTCCTGCCCTCGGGCAGTGCGCGCCTGATCACTGCCTCCGCGCTCATGGGCGCAGCCAGCGCCGCCGTCGCAACATTCGGTCGCGACGTGCTGACCAGCATCGGGCGCATGAGCGAGACGAGCTCGACCACGGCGTGGATCCTGCTGGGAGCCGCTGGTGTGCTGGGGGCTTCGGCTGGTGACCTCACCCGTCGGTGGGGCCTTCGAGCGGCCTGGTCGAGCACGATGGCATTGATGGGGTGCGCGACCGTCCTGCTGGCGTCCGCACCAGGCATCGACGTCGTGGCGTGGGCTGCCGCTGCCGTGTTCGGCGCGAGCTACATGACCCTCACCGGGCTCCTGCTGATCTGGGGCACGCAGACGTACTCGCTCAGCCCGGCTGCCGGGGTAGGTCTGGCCTTCCTCGTCATGGCTCTCGGGCAGGCAGCAGCGGCGCCGATCGTCGGCGGACTCCTCGCGCGGTACGGCGCGCTCCCGGCCTTCGTGGCCGCGGCCGTCTTGGCCATCGCTGGGGCATTCCTCGGACCCACGAGAGCCACCGACCCCTGTCGTGCGAGGTAAGTGCAGTTCACCAACGCCGCTCAGCCTGCTCAGGCGATCCGTCCCTCAGGAGGGGACGACGGCGACCGCCGTCGGGCGCGTCGGGCGACTGCGTGGCACGGTCTGGCCGTGGAGGTCGATCTCACCGCTGTCGCGACCTTCCTCGCCGTCGTCGAGCACCAGCACTTCGGGAGGGCTGCCACCGAACTGGGGGTGTCCGTCTCGGCAGTGACCAAGCGTCTGCACCGCCTCGAAGCAGCGCTCGGTGTGCCGCTCGTGGAGCGCGACTCGGGCGGCTTCACGGGCCTGACCCCCGCCGGACGGCGCTACGTGCAGGTAGCGCCGCTGCTGCTGCGGGCCGAGCGCGACGCCCGCCTGGTTGCGGTCGGTGGGTCCCTCACCACGCTGCGCATCGCTGTCCCCGCCGGAGTCGGCGTGACCGCGCCGCTGCTGCCGGCCGCCTTGTCAACGCTGGAGGTGGCGCTCAGCCATGCCCACCCCGGAGTGGCCGTCACCTCGGTGCCGACCGCCTTCGCGTCCCTCACACCCGACCTGCTGGGCGGCGTCGTCGACGTCGTCCTGACCTTCGGCGGTTCACCGGAGGTCGGAGTGCACGTCACGCGCCTGTCGGACGTCCGGCGGGTGGGTCTCGTGGCCGCCACCCACCCGTTCGCGCATCGCGGCGTCGTCGACGTCGAGGAGTTCGCCCGCCAGCCCATGATCTTCGGGCGCGGCCTGCCCGACGAGTACATGCACCCCTTCGTGCTCGCTGACGTGCGGCCCCTGACCGAGGCGCGCCTCGTGGGGCTCGACGCGACGAACACGGCCCACGTCGCCCAGCGCGTGCTCCTGGGCCGGGAGGTGACGGTGGTGCCACTTGCGCTGACGGCCAATCTGCCGCCGCAGCTGCGTCGGGTGTCGCTGCGAGGGGTCCCACCCGCGTGGTACACCGCGCACCGCCGCGCCGTCGACCACCGACCGGAGCTGCTCACCGCCGTCGACCTCATGGCCGACTTCACCGAGACCCTCACGCTCGCGGCCCTGCGCGCCTGAACTCTCCGTTTCCTCCCCGGCAACAACGCCGCGCCCCAGTGGCGCCGTCACTACCGTCCGGGCCACCGATCCATCGGCGAGGGGAGGATCAGGTGCGTGCTGGGTGGGCAGTGGTGGCAGGAGGGGCGCTCCCACTGCTCCTCGGTGCGGCCCTGGGGAGCGCGACGACGACGGCGAGCGCGGATACGTGGGCGGCCCCGATGCCGCCGGGCGCTTTCCTGGCGCTCTCGCTCGGGCTGGCGGTGAGCCACCTGCTGGTGCTGCTCGCCTACACCTCCGCACGGCGGTCGACGAGCGGCGTGGCGTCGGCGGCCGCGCTGGTCGGCGCGGTCGGGACAGCGGCGCTCGTCGCGTGCGAGGTGTGGTCAGGCACGCTGGCCCGCACTCCGCTCCACGCGCCGGTGCTGGGCGCTCTCGACGCCGCCTACGGCGTCAGCTCCCTGGCCGTGCTGGTCGGGACACTCGTGCTCGCGGTGGTGCTGCTGCGCTCGAGGCCCCGCCTGCCACTGGCGTGGCCCGTGCTGGTCAACGGACTGGCGTTGCTGGTGGCGATACCGCTGAAGTTCTTCACCAGCGACGGCGTGGGCGTAGCGGCGCTCACGGTGTGGAGCCTCACTTACGTGTGGTGGGGCCTGCGGATGAGGAAGGCCTCCCGCCGTCACGCGCTACCGGAGGCGATGGACGCCAGGACGGCGTAGGCCGTTCACATCGCCCGGTGGACGACCCGACCGTCGACCACTGTCAGCGCCACCCGCACCTCACTGCGCACGACGGCGGCGGCGGTGCCGGGCGCCAGCGGGTCGGCGTCGAGGGCGACGACGTCGGCGACGTCCCCGACTGCCACCCCGGACCTGCCCCGGGCGCTCGCGGCGAGCGCCTCCGCGGTCGTGATCGCTTGCTCCGGATGCCACGGCGGGCGTGGGCGCCCCTGGCTGTCGAGCGCGGCGCTGGAGGGGTTCGTGCGCGGGTCGGTCCTGTCGACGGCGGCGGCGATCGCCAGCCACGGGTCGAGCGCCGCCACAGGAGCGTCCGACCCCATGGCCAGGCGTGCACCGGCGTCGAGCAGCGCACGCAGCGGGAAGGCGCGGTGCGTGCGGCCGGGCCAGTGGACCTCCGCGACATCGCGGTCGTCGAGCAGGTGGGCGGGCTGCACGCTGGCGGTCACGCCGAGCGCGGCGAAGCGGGCGACGTCGTCGTGCGCCACCAGCTGGGCGTGCTCGATGCGGCCACCCCCACCTTCAACCGGTCGGCTGGCCTCCAGGGCGTCGAGAGCAGCGCGGACGGCGGCGTCACCGATGGCGTGGACAGCGGGCTCCAACCCACCTGCGCGGCCCCGGCGCAGCAGTCCCGCCAGCTGGTCCGGGGGCCAGGTCAGCTCGCCGTGCGCACCGGGTCCGGTGCGCCCCGGGTAGGGCTCCAGGCAGCACGCGGTGCGCGTGTTGAGCGAGCCGTCGGTGATGACCTTCAACGGTCCAGCCACCACCAGGGGGTTGCCGGCGACCAGGGGAGCGCGGCCGCGCAGCCCCGCGGCGAGCGCCTCGTCAAGGTGCTGCGGGTAGGTGCCGGCCTCCACCCGCAGCCCGGCTGACGCCGCCCGACCCCCGGCGGCAGCGCGCCGGGCCCACACCGCCGCGGTGCCGCCGGGGGAGTCCGTCATCTCCAGGTCGACGACGCCGACCACACCGCGCGTCGCCGCTTCCGCCAGCGCCTCGGCGACGGCGGCATCGAGCTCCGCCTCACCGACGCGACCCAGTGCGCGCTGCACCGCGAACGCGCCCTCCTCGCGTACGAGGCCGTGCTCGTCCGGAACGACGCCCAGTGGAGCGGCCACCTGCCGGGCGGCGGCGCTCGACAGCCACGCGCAGTGCAGGTCGCCGGAGACGAGCACCACGGGGCGCTGCGCATCCCCGGCCGTGGCGACCGCGTCGTCGAGGAGCGCCGCGGAGGGCGCGTCAGGCCACAGCCCGTCGCGGAAGCCGTACCCGACCAGCACGCTGTTGCTGACGGACCTGCCTCGCTCCGCCGCTGTGTGCTCAGACGCTGTGTGCTCAGACGCTGCGCGCTGCGTCACGGCGGCCGCTGCCTGCGCGGCGCTCGCCGCTGTCGACACGTCGAGCCGGCGGCGCACCTGCGCCCACTGCCCCAGGTGCACGTGCTCGTCCCAGAGACCGGGTAGCAGCCAGCGCCCGTCGAGATCGACGACGACGGCGGCAGCGTCACCAGCGCCAGGCGGCAGCAGAGCATCGCCGGCCGCGCTCGCCGTCGTCGTCGTGCTCATCGAGGGGGTGATCGAGGAGACCGCGCCGCCACGCAGCAGCACGTCGACCAGGCCGCTGCCCGAACCAGCAGGATCGACGAGGCGGCAGCGGCGCAGCAGCAGAGCGTCGGTCGCAGCGGTCACACCGGCATCCTCGCCGAGGCGTGCCGACCGCCGACCAGGGGCAGACTCAGGGCGTGGACGCGGGAATGCCGGAACGGCTGCTGGAGGGTCGCGAGGTGCCGCTGGGCGGCGTGCGCGGCATGAGCGTGCAACGGTGGCTGCCGCATCGCGAGGTGCCGACCGTCGGTGCGTGGTGCTTCCTCGACCGGATCGGCCCCCAGCGCGTCGACATGCGCGTCCAGCCGCACCCGCACACGGCACTGCAGACCGTCACCTGGCCGCTCACCGGCGAGATCCGCCACCGCGACTCCGTCGGTAGCGACGTCGTGGTGCGCCCCGGTGAGCTCAACCTCATGACGGCCGGGCGCGGCGTCTCGCACAGCGAGTTCTCGCTGCCGGACGGGTCGGGTCGGGCGCCGGTGCTGTCCGCCGTGCAGCTGTGGGTGGTGCTGCCCCGCGACCAGGACGACGACCCGCCGCGCTTCGAGCAGCAGCGCGAGCTCCCCGTGCTCGAGGTAGGAGGCGCTCGCGGGGGCGTGCGGGCCACGGTGCTGGTGGGGTCGCTCGGCGGGGCGACGTCGCCGGCGGGGGTGGCGCCAGGTCTGGTCGGTGCCGACGTCGTGCTCGACGAGGGCGCGGACGTCGAGGTGGAGGTCGACCCGGCCCACGAGCACGCGTTGCTCACCCTCGACGAACACGGCATGGGCGATGAGGACGACGGGGGCGGCACGCGGCCGGCACTGCGGTACTGGGCGCCAGGCCGCTCTAGTCTGCGGCTGCGCCGTGCCGACGGTGCCCGCCAACTGTTGCTCGGCGGGGTGCCGACCACCGACGACCTCGTGATGTTCTGGAACTTCATCGGCCGCACCCACGAGGACGTCGCCGCCGCACGCGCCGCCTGGGAAGACCCCGACGACGCCGCCGAGCGCTTCGGCCGGGTGCCCGGTCACGCCGCCTCCGAGCGCATCCCGTCTCCGCCGCTGCCGCCGGTGCGGCTCACGCCGCGCCGTCCACGTCCGGTCAAGTTCGGGCGTACGGAGTCCGGCGCTCCCACCCCCGAGGCGCCCGCATTCAGCTGAACGGGGCTTCCCTCGCCTCCGAGCGGGGGAATGATCTTCCCGCGGGTCGAGGCGCGACGACGCGCCACCGATGGAAGAGGACACCCCGCACCCTGTGCGGGTCGACAGTGACGGAGTGCACGTGCCAGAAGCCGGCCGCACCGCCGACGACGGGCGCCCCCGCGCCCGGGTGCTGGCGTGCCTGGTGCTGGCCGCTGTGGCCGTGGGGTGCGTCGCGGCCCTCGACCCGACCACGCTGCGTCCCGGCGCGTGGACGCTCGCCTTCATCGCCAGCTTGGTGCTGGGCACCGCTGTCGGCACGGCGCTGCTTGCCGTCGCGCGTCGCTGGTCCGGCGCCGCCCTGGCCGCAGTGGTGTGCGGGTTGCAGGGCATCGTCGTGCTGTCGGTGCTGGCCAACCAGTCGCGCGCCGGTGGTGTACTCAACGTCGTCCTGCTCCTGCCGCTGGCCGTGTACGCCGCCGTCTACCTCTCCCGCCGGCAGTGCCGCGTGGTCATGGCGGCGCTGGTGGCATGCGTGGGCGTCGTCATGGGGGCGGTGGCGGACGGCGTCCTGCAGTGGATCTCGCTGACGGCGCTCCCGGTGCTGGCCTTTCTCGGCACCAGCGAGGTGGTGCTGCGGCTGCGCACGCACCTGGAAGGTGCCCTGGCGTCGCTGGTCGAGCAGGTCGCCACCGACCCTCTGACCGGGCTGCTGAACCGTCGGGGCCTCGAAAGCCGATTGCCGCGCGCCGCGGACGCCCCCACGGGGTTCCGCTGCGTGCTGATGCTCGACATCGACCACTTCAAAGCCATCAACGACAGGTTCGGCCACGAGGTGGGAGACGAGGTGTTCCGCCGCTTCGCCGCGGGGCTGGCGCACGAGACACGTGCGGGAGACCTCGCCGTGCGCCTCGGCGGGGAGGAGTTCCTCGTGCTGTCCACCACCGCCCCGGACCAGGTGAGCGACTACGCCGAGGCCCTGCGCGCCCGAGCCGCCGAGTGGATGGCCGAGTGGGCGGTCACGGTGAGCGTCGGAGTCGTCAGTGCCACCGCCGGTGAGGACGGAGTCGCTCGCGGCGACGTGCTGGGGGCGGTGGCCGCCGCCGACGAGTGCCTCTACCGCGCCAAGCAGGAAGGCCGGAACCGCACGGTGGTGCGCCCCTGGAACGACGCTCGACCCTCCGACGGAGTCTCGACCTCCGTCGGCTGAGACCCCGGATCAGCGTCGGTCAGCGCGCCGCGCCGGACCCCGCGCCGGCGCGCTCGACGTCGTCCTCGTCGATCTCTGGGGCAGTCTCAGAGGCAGCCTCCGGGGCAGCGCGGACGGTCGGCTCCTCGGGCGGGGCGTCCTTGTCGAACGTGGCCGTGACCGTCTCGAAGCCCTTGTACGTCTCGCTGCGCGCGTAGCCGGTGTAGGTGCGCACGTCCTGCGGGGTGAGGTCGACGTCGTCGGTGAACGGCGTCAGGAGTGCCCGCGGGTACAGCCGCCGCTGGCGGACCACGTTGATCTCGGCGGCGAGCACGAGCGCCATCGACTGCAGGTACAACCACGCCACCAGACCGAGGACGACGCCGAACACCCCGTACACGTCCCCGGCGTGCTGCAGGTACGCGCCGCCGAGGCGCGCGAACACCGTCTGCAGCACCTCCCACAGCCCCGCGGCGACCAGCGCGCCGATCAGGACGTTGCGCCACCCCAGGTGCACCGCGGTGAGGACCCTGAAGATGACGATGAAGATGCCCGTGTTGATCGCGAACGGCACCAGGGTGCCCGCCGCCAGCAGCAGCCCACCGCCCACCGGCACGGCCTGCGCTACCTGCGGCAGCGCCACGGAGATCGCCGTGGCGACGATGGCGAGCAGGCCCAGCGCCACCATGAGCACGATGCTGCGCAGGCGCGACAGGATCGGGTTGGGCTGCTTGTACCGCGGCACGGCGTAGATCCGGTTCAGCGCGGCCTGGGTGGCCTGCATGACGCCCATCCCGCCGTAGAGGGTGCCGAGGGCGCCGATCGTCAGCGCCACGCCGCTGCCACGCAGCCCGGTGATGCTGCCCTGCAGCGCGCTGCCGAGCACGGGCACACCGGCAAGGACGTCGATCGTCGTCGTCACGGCCCGGTTCGAGAGGTCCGGGTCGGCCCCGGCGAACGGCTGCAGCACGAAGCCCAGCACGGACACCAGGAGCAGCAGCAGCGGGAACACCGAGACGAAGCCGTAGTACGCCATGAGCGCCGCCAGGTGCGGACCGCGATCTTCGGCGAACTTGTAGACGACGGCGAGCGGGAACGCGCTGGCCGGGTGGCGCCGTTGGAACGCGTCGATGCGATCGATGAGCTTGGGACCGTGGGCCACGCGCTCATCGTGACCCAGCGGAGATCATTCGGCGCGTCGAGACCCGGTCGGACGAAGGGCCGGACGACGGTTTGTCGAGCTGCTGGAGGAACGCTCGGGCATAGCCCGGACGGGTGACGCCCGGTCGCAGGACTTGAGTTCTGGTCATTGACACCTCATCGATCATGCTTCCGAGCTGGGATGTTTGTGCGATTCCGTCACTTCCCGGTACTTTCTGCTCGCTCTCGGAGATGACCCGAGGGTCCTCATCGCGCACGCCGAGCCCCTGCCAGCGCGACCGAGGCCACAAACCCGTATGGCAGGGGACGGGGGAACCACTTCCGGGCGTCGTGCTTCATCAAGCGCGGCGTCCTTGGGGTGAAGCTCGCCTAGCGAGCCGGGGGACCTCACCTCCCGAACCCGACAGCTCACCTCGCAGGCGTCGGAGAGGCTCACCCCCCTATGTCGATGACCCATGCCCATCGCGGGCGTCATGTCTCCTGCAACCGTTGCTCGGCCTCCGCTGCCGGCACGTCCCGTCCCCGCCGTGCTCTGGCTCGCGCTGCAGCGGGTCTCGCCCTGACCGGTGGCCTCATGGCCGCGGCCGCGGTGCCGGCCAACGCCGCACCGGTGCTCGACAGCGGCGCCGTCCTCGCCACGGCCAGCCAGTACATCGGCACGCCGTACCGCTTCGGTGGCAACACCCCGTCCGGCTTCGACTGCTCCGGGTACACCCAGCATGTCTTCGCCCAGAACGGCATTTCCATCCCGCGTACCGCTGACGCGCAGATGGACGCCAGCACTCGCATCAGCGCCTCCGAGGCGCGTCCGGGTGACCTGGTGTTCTTCGTCCGCGGTGGCCGCGCCTACCACGTGGGCATCTACACCGGTGACGGTCAGATGATGGACTCCCCGCGCTCGGGCAAGTCCGTCACCGAGCGCTCCATCTGGGGCAGCAACGTGGTGTACGGCCGCTTCTGAGCGTCCGCCTCCATGGCACGCACCCCCCTCACCTCCTCGGCGGCGACGTCGAGCGGGCGAGGGGGGTGCATGCTGTGAGGGTGAACACTCCCACGTGGATCCGCGTCGTGTCCTTCGTGGTGTCGCTGGGGGCGTTCGTGCTGACCCGCATGATGACGCGCGGGCTGCCGTGGTGGCTCTCGATCGTGGTGGCCTTCGTCGTGATGCTCGTCGCGGGCCGCCTCGCGGCGATCGGCGCAGCCGAGGCGCACGTGTGGTGGCGCCGTCGTCAAGAACGCGGAGCGGTCACCCGGTCGTAGAGCTCGGGCCGCCGGTCCAGCCACAGATCGGACAGGCCACTGACGACCTTGTCGCGAGAGGCCTCAGGGTCGATGTCGGCCCATGCCGCGCTCCGCCCCTGCCCCGCGGCCGCCAGCAGCTGCCCACCGGCGGACAGGACGCAACTGCCGCCCGTCCAGCCCGGGCCGCTGCGGTCGGCGCAGACCACCGCCACCCGGTCCAGACGGGCCGTGGCCGCCGCCACGAGCTGGCCGTCCGGTCCACCGCCCTCACCGGGCTGGGCATCGGGCCACGCCACGGGCACCGCCAGCACGTCAGCGCCGCCGAGCGCCGCGGTGCGGGTCCACTCGGGGAAGCGCAGGTCGTAGTTGATGACGACGCCGACCCGCCCGTGCAGCGTCTCCACCACCGGTGGCGCCGCGGAGCCCGCCGCGAACACAAGGCGCTCGCGGTCCCATAGGTGCGCGCACCGGTACACGGCCCGCACGCCGGTCGCGTCGACGACGGCGGCACTGTTGTAGAGCTGCCCGTCGTCGCCGGCCTCGCAGAACCCGCCGACCACCACCGCGCCGTGCCGCGCGGTGCACGCAGCGGCCCACGCCGCGAAGACGCCGTGCCCGGGGGCGATGGCCACCGCGCGCGCTGCCTCGGGGTCGGACAGGACACCGCCGGTGGTCACCAGCGCAGGTAGGACCACCAGGTCAGCGCCCTCGGAGATGGCCTCGCGGACCGCGTCACCCGTCAGCTCCGCGGTGGCCGCGAGGTCGTCGGGGACGGGGGCCAGCTGGCACGCGGCGATCCTCGTCACGCCACCATCCTGCCCGGCGCAGGTGCCGCCGGCCCCGGGAGCCCGTCAGAAGCGCGTCACAGGCGGGTCAGCAGCCGATCAGCCGGCGGTCAGCGCGAGATCACCGGCCTGGTCAACGGCGGAGTCACTGGCTTTGTCTGCGGGCGATCAGCAGATGATCAACGAGGGGGAGCGGCGACAGCAGCCGGCTGCTCGCGCTCGGTCTGCGCCGGCACGGTCGCGCGCAGGGAGCGGTAGCGGGAGGGGCACTCCGGTGAACCGGCCGGGGGGTGGGGGTCGGCGACGACGCGCTCCACGTGCCAGCACCGCAGGCACCTCATCGCGACGACTCCCGCTGGGTCCACGCCCACCAGCTCGAAGCCCTGGCCTCCGCACGCATCGCACGTCACGGCAGGTCACCTCCCCGTTCAGCCGGACATCCTCTCCATCGAGGATCGGCAGGCGCTCACTGTGCCCTTGAACGCATCCCTCGGTTGGCCGAACACGCCAGAACACGCGGGCCGTCTACCGCAGGGGACACGGCCCGGGAGCCGTCGGCAGCGCCAGCGACCGTCCCCGCCGGTCCCCAGAGTCCCCGCTCTGCGGCCAGATCGTCCGTGATCGTCACGGTTCGAGGGGATTCGGTGACGGCCCGTCGTCGTACGCCTCTGACGACGGGTCTCGGCGTTCCAGCCCGCGGCGAGTCCCATCAGGCCAGACTCAGGTCTGGGGCCGCTGTGGCGGACGAGGTTCTTCGTGACGGAAGGGCAGTGGCATGGGCGTGCTGGACCGGCTGATGAGGCGCGCTGACGGTGCGCGCCGCTTCTCGCTCACCGCTGGCTCCTGCGCGAGCGGCGCAGCTCCCGCGGGGGTAGCGGTCATGCCGACCGCCCTGCGCGGCGGTGAGCCGGACGCCCTCCGCACCGCCGACGTCGCCGGGCGCGCCATCACCGAGCCGCTGTCCGTCGTGGCCGAGGTCGCGGCTCGCGCCGCGGGCGTCGTTCCCGACGTCCTGCCCCTCAGCGCGACGCCCGTGACAGGCTTCGACGCCGCCACCGGTGACGAGGCCTCTCGAAACTGGGGCTACGCCGTCCTCGACATCGTCACCAGCGGCCCCTCCCCGGAGCGTGACCGGTTGCTGGAGATCGCCGTCGTCCAGCTCGACGCCGACGGCGCCGTCGTCGGTGAGTGGACCTCCCTGGTGCGCCCCTCCGTGGTGCCCGTGCCCGACCCCGCGGCCGATCTCGCTGCATCTGACACCGCCGCATCCGACGCCACGGGCCCCCTCGCGAGCCTCCGGGCGAACCTCGACGTGGGTGAGCTCGCCGCCGTCGTCGGCGTCTCGCGGGAGGAGCTGGTGACGGCTCCGACGTTCGCCGACGTCGCCGGGGAACTCGTCGAGGCGCTCGCGGGCCGCGTGCTCGTCGCCCACGGTGCCGCCGCCGACCTGGCCCACCTGCGCGCCGAGCTGGCCGCCACGGGTGTGGCGCTGCCGATGGCTCCCGTGCTGTGCACCCTCGAGGCGAGCTGGCGGCACCTGCCCGGTCTGCACCGACGCCGTCTCGTCGACTGCTGCCGTGCCGCCGGGGTTGCCCTCGACGGCGTGCCGACTGCCCTCACCGACGCCCGCGCCGCCGCTGGACTGCTCCAGCGATACCTCGCCCGTGCCGGCGAGAGCTGCGAGGGGCAGGCTGCGGTGGTCGCCCGCGCGGCCAACACCCCGTGGCCACAGGTCGAGGTTCCGCCGATGAGCTGCGCCGTCGCGCGCACCGACGCGCAGCCGTCGCTGGTCGCGCAGCCGGGTCGTCTCGCCGTGGCGCTGGAGTCGCTGGCGCTCGACGGGCCCGACCTGCCCCTTCCGGCCGTCGCCGCGCACGTCGAGCTGCTCGCCGAAGCACTCGCTGCAGGTCCCCTCGACGACGACGACGCCCGCACCCTCGCCCTGCTGGCCGACGCCGCCAACCTCACCCGCGCCCAGGTCCGCGCCGCCTCCCGCGGCGTGGTGCTCGCGCTGGCCGGGGCGGTCGGCCGCGAGCCGGATGCCGGCGACGCAGAGCGCGAGGAGCTGCTCACCGCCGCGCGGGTGCTCGGGGTGGACGTCGACGACGTCCTCGCGACGCTCACCGCCGCGGCCGTGGCCACCGGGTCGATCCCGCGGGTGGCCGTCGGTGTGCCCGGCCCGATGACGCAGGCGCTGGCGGCGGTGCGCGTGCCCGTGCCGCGGACCGAGCGCACCCCGCAGGACGTGGCCGAGTCGGTCATCGGTGAGCCGGCCGCCGGTGAGCTGGCCGCTGACGACGCGCTCGCCACCCCGCTCGACCTGCACGAGCCGTCGGTCCGCGCTGCTGTCCGCGCCTGGGCACGCGAGCGTGGCCTGGAGATCAGCCCGCGCGGCAAGCTGCCGCGCGCCGTCGTCGAGGCCTACGAGGCCCAGCGCACGACCCCACCGACAGCCCGGCCAACAACCCAGCCAGCACTCCAGCCAGAGCCGCTGGCCGCAGGGCTGGTCAGCTCCCGCTGACATCGCCGGGCACCATCGCCGCGTGTGAGGGTGCTGGTGTGAGGGTTGTGACGTGAGAGTGCTGGGCGCCGACGTCTGGGACGGGCGCTGGGTCGGCGTCGTCCTCGACGACACTCACACCACTCACCACAACGGCACACGCGGCATCTCCGTGCAGGCGCACACCGCCGCCGACGTCCGCACGCTCGTGACGATCGCGCAGCGGGGCGGGCCCCTCGCCGTCGTCGGGCTCGACATCCCCATCGGCTTGGCCGAGCGCGGTCATCGCCTCGCCGACCTGGCGGCTCGCGCGGCGCTGGGCGCGCGGCGGTCGTCGGTGTTCCTCACACCCGTGCGCGCTGCGCTGGAGGCTGGCTCGCACGCTGGAGCGGTCGCCATCTCCCGCCGAGCGACCGGCGCCGGAGTGAGCATCCAGGCCTACGGGTTGCGGGCGAAGATCCTCGAGGTCGACGCCTGGGTCCGCGACACCGCCGGTGCAGGTGCGGATGGTCGGCCGCGCGTCGTCGAGGTGCATCCGGAGGTCGCGTTCGGTGTGATGGCGGCGATGGAGGCGGGAGTCGAGGCAGGAGACGCGCGAGGGTGTCTGCCGCTGCCGGACCGCAAGAAGAGCTGGGCGGGCGCCGCGCGGCGCAGGTCGCTGTTGGCGGCGCACGACGTCGTCGTCCCCGATGACCTCGGGGAGGCCGGACGTGCTGCTGTGGACGACGTGCTCGACGCCGCCGCCGTGGCGTGGGTCGCCCGGCGCGTGGCGCAGGGCGTGGCCCGCTCGTGGCCGGACCCGCCGGAGATCACTCCCGATGGCTGGCCGGCCGCCATCTGGTCCTGACGCTCCGACCGAGATCATGCGCTGGATGCAGGGAGGACCTTCCGGCACAGCTCACGGAGCGCGGCGAGTTCGTCGTCGTCGAGGTGCTCCCCGAGCGCGTCGGCGATGGCGGCCGCGTGCCGGCGCCCCACCTCCCGCTGCACCGCTCGCCCCGCGTCGGTGAGGACGAGGACGACGCCGCGCCGATCGGCCGGGTCCGGCTCGCGCTGCAGCAGCCCCTGCGCGACGAGCCTGTCGACGAGTCGACTGAGCGACGGCTGCGGTAGCAGCACCGCGTCGGCGAGCGCGCCGAGCCGGGCGCGCCCGCCGACGCTGGTGGTGAGGGTGTAGAGGACGTCGTACTCGCGCAGGCCGACACCGTGCTCGGGTGCCCACACGTCCTGCTCGGCGAAGCGGCGCACCAGCGAGGCTTGGGTGCGGAAGAGTGCCTCCCAGGCCTCGACGGCGAGCTTGGTGCTGGTCACGCCCGCTGCTGCTGAGCCTGCGTGGTCTGCTGCGTCGTCTGCTGCGCGGCCTTCTGCGCGCGGGCGGCCACCCGGCTGGCGTGGCTCGGCGGGTCGCTCGGCACCCCGGCGGGACGCCGAGCCTCCATCTCCGCGCGCAGCGCTGGCACGACCTCCTCCGCGAGCAGGTCGATCTGCTCCAGCACCGTCTTCAGGGGCAGGCCCGCGTGGTCGATGAGGAACAGCTGACGCTGGTAGTCACCGAAGAACTCCTGGAACGTCAGCGTCTTCTCGACCACCTGCTCCGGCGTGCCCACCGTGAGCGGCGTCTGGCGCGTGAACTCCTCCAGGCTCGGGCCGCCGCCGTACACCGGTGCCTTGTCGAAGTACGGGCGGAAGTCCCGCACCGCATCCTGGGACCGCTTGCGCATGAACGCCTGCCCGCCGAGCCCGACGATCGCCGTGCTGCCCGGACCGTTGCCGTGGTGCTCCCACCGCTGGCGGTACAGGTCGATGAGGCGGATGTAGTGCTCCTTCGGCCAGAAGATGTTGTTGGCGAAGTAGCCGTCACCGAAGTACGCGGCGATCTCGGCAACCTCCGGCGTGCGGATCGAGCCGTGCCAGACGAACGGCGCGACGCCGTCCATCGGCCGCGGGGTGGCGGTGAACTGGTGCAGCGGGCTGCGGAACTGACCCTGCCAGTCGACGGGGGAGTCCTCGTCCCACAGGCGGCGCAGCAGCTGGTAGTTCTCCACCGTGAGCTGCACCGACGCGCGCGGGTCCTTGCCGAACGCGGAGTAGCCGGCCATGGAGTTGCCGCGGCCGAACATGACGTCGGCGCGGTCGTCGGAGAGCACCTGCAGGGTGGCGTAGTCCTCGGCGAGCTTCACCGGGTCGTTGGTGGTGATGTGCGCGATGGACGTCGAGAGGCGCAGCCGCGAGGTCCGGCCCGCGATGTAACCGAGCACCGTGGTGGGGCTGGACGTGACGAACCCGGTCTCGTGGTGCTCGCCGAGGGCGAAGACGTCCAGGCCGGCGGCCTCGGCGTGCTGGGCGATGGTGACGAGGGAGCGCAGGCGCTCGACGTCGTCCGGGACATGACCGGTGTGGACGTCGGGGGTCTGGTCCGCGACGGTGAACACGCCGAACTGCACGGTGCGCCTCCTGGGCTTCTCGCTGGGCGGCTGGGACGAACCGCTCCGCCAAGTCTATGCATGTGCATGGACTTGGGGCTCAACCGCCCGGCGTGCCGCGGTGTTCCCGCGCCCGTCGGGGCTCCTCCGTGGTCGCAGCAGTGACGGCAGACGTGCAGAACTCCCGTGGCGAGGGTGCTGAGCGGCGTGTCGCCTACTTCTGCACGTTCGTCGTCACCACCGCTGGACGCGTTCCGGGGTGCCGGCGTCCCGCCGGGCATGCAGAAGTGCTGTCGGCGCCACTTCCCACGGTGTCGCGCCCGAGTTCTGCATGTTTGGCGGGCCGGGTGGTGGGCGTGCGACGCTCCGGACGTGAACGAGGCGTGGGACGACGACGGCGGCGGCTTCTCCAAGCACGTGGACGTGGTCTTCGACACGCACGCCGGTCCCGCCGTCGCGCACGGACCGCAGGCCGAGCCTGACTCACCACCGCTGCGCGCAGCCTCCCTCGCCGCCGTCCACGCGCTGGTCGCGATGGCGGCAGCCGACGGCATCGCTGTCGAACTGGAGATGCCGGCCACCCGCGAGCGCGGCTGGCCGGCGTCCTGGCCGCTGCCGCCGGCGTGGTTCCGCGTCATCGGCGAAGGGGACGCGGGCCTGTTCGGCAGCGACGGCAGCGAGAGTGCCGCCGAGGAAGCAGCGCGTGTCGCCGAGGAAGCAGCGCGTGTCGCCGACACCGCTCATGGGGAGGTGGTCGAGTCGCTGTGGCCACACCGGCCGACCAACTGGCCTCCGTGCCCGGAGCACCCGACCACGCACCCGCTGCAGCTGACCCCCGGCGACGACGCCGACCCGCGCCCGCTCTGGACCTGCCCGAGCACGGGCGACGTCATCGGCCCGCTCGGCCCTGGGGAGATCCATGCCACTCCCTGACTGGCACGGGGTGGCCCTGTGCCAGTCCTAGGCGCAGTGTCACGGGGCCACCCCGTGCCATTCAAGGAGGGGGGCGGCCACTTCAGAACGGGAGAGCGTGCTCGCACGCGGTACACGCCTGTGGTGGGGTGGCGGCATGGAGGTCGTCGAGGTCCACCCGAGCGTCGAGCAGTACGCCTACACGTTCGGCGGCGCTGCGCCGCTGCGCTCCGTGCGCCCCGGGCAGGCGCTGCGCCTGTGGAGCGAGGACGCCTTCGGGGGGAGCCTGCGCACCACCGCCGACGTCACCTCCAACACCCCGCCGGCGCCCGGCCTCAACCCGCAGACCGGTCCGTTCTTCGTCGAGGGCGCGAAACCCGGCGACGTCCTCGCGCTCCACCTCGTCGATCTCGAGCCCGCCCGTGACACGGGTGTCTCCAGCCTCGTGCCGTTCTTCGGCGGCCTCACCGGTACCGACACCACCGCGCTGCTCACACCGTCCTTGCCGGAGCGGACGTGGATCTACCACCTCGACTCCGCCCGCCGCACGCTCGCCGTCGAGCTGACCGCGGGCGGCTCGCGCGAGGCCTTCAGCGTCGAGTTGCCGCTGGATCCGATGCTCGGCACCGTCGGCGTGGCGCCCGCCGCCGGTGAGGTCCGTACCTCGCTGGTACCGGGCGTGTTCGGCGGCAACCTCGACACCCCGCAGATGCGCGCCGGCACCACCTGCTACCTGCGCGTCAACGTCGAGGGCGCCCTGTTCAGCCTCGGCGACGGCCACTACCGCCAGGGCGAGGGCGAGACCTGCGGCACCGCCGTCGAGGGCGCCATGACCACCACGCTCGTCGTGGACCTCGTCAGCTCGGAGCAGCTGGCGTCGTCGTCGATGAGGACGACGACGGGAGCGCCCGCGTCCGCCCCGGCGACACCGCGCCTGGAGGACGACGACCACTGGATCACCGTCGGCACGGGCCGTCCGCTGGAGGACGCGTGGCGCGCCAGCCAGGTGGAGATGGTCCGCTGGCTGCGCGACCTGTTCGGACTAGACGACCTCGACGCCTACCAGCTGCTCAGCCAGGTGGGCCTGGCGCCGCTGGCCAACGTCGTCGACCCGGCCTACGCGGCGCTGGCCAAGGTGCCGAAGGCGCTGCTGCCCGCTCCCGCCGGCGGCGCGTTCGGCGGGGTGCACGCCCGCCTGCGCGCCGCGGCCAGCACCCTCCGCTGACCCCCGGCACGATCAAGGAAGTTCAGCACAGCGGAGCGTGCAGAACTTCCTTGATCGTCGCGGAGGGGGTGGGGGATCAGGCGTGCTGGGCCAGCGCTTCCCGCACGTGCTCGACCACGCCGTCGGCGGCCGCCTCCATCTGCGCGAGGCACTCCTCGAAGTCGCTCATGTCGCCGTACCAGGGGTCGGCGACGTCGAGCCCGGCGCCCACCAGCCCCGATGCCGCCGGGTCGAACGAGCGCCACAGCGCCACCCGGTGCGACACCCCGGGCGCCAGCCGCTGCACGGCCCGCCGGTGCGCGGCGGTCATCGCGAGCACGAGGTCGCGCTCGTCGACCTGCCACGCCTCCACCTGCCGCGCGCGGTGCGCCTCGGGGGAGTCGTCAGCGGGCACGTCGTACCCGGCGTCGACCAGCACGCGGCGGGCGCGGCGGTCCATCGGGCGGCCCTCCTCCTCGTCGGAGATGCCGGTGGAGTCGACCTCGACCCGGCCGTCGAGCCCCGCCTCCGCGAGCCGGTGCCGCAGCACCACCTCCGCCATCGGGGAGCGGCAGATGTTGCCGGTGCAGACGGTCATGATCCGGTACGGGCGCTTCGGGAAGGACGAGCTCACCCCCCGATCGTCCCGGATGCGATCTCGGACGGCGACGGCAGTGCCTGCACCTCGGCCGAACCGTCGATGACCTGGGCGAGGACGACGACGAGCGCCGCGACCGCGACCGCGCCCGGGTCGGGAGCACCGAGCGCTCGATCGCCCAGGTAACGGGAGCGACCGCGGCGCCCGACCAGCTGCGCCGTGCCGAGCGCGCCGTCGACGGCGGCCCTCGCCCCGTCGACGAACGAGGCGCCGGCGGCCAACGCGTCCGCAGCGGGCACCAGCGCGTCGAGGAACGTGCGATCTCCGACGTGCGCCCCACCGACGCGCGTCACCGCCTCGGCTCCCGCACGCAGCGCCGCGGCGACATCGCCGGGGGAGGCGTCACGGCGCACCGCCGGCGCGAGCTCGCCGAGCACCAGCCCGAGCAGCGGCCCGCTGCTGCCACCGACCTCGTCGAGGAACGCTCCCGCGGCGTCGGTGAGGGTGCCCCCGCGCCGACGCGCGTGGCTCAGGCCGGAGGCGAGGTTGTCGCCGAAGTCGCCGTCGCCGGCGAGCTGGTCGAGGCGGGTGAGGTCGTCGTGGGCGCTCGCCACGGCCTCGGCCCAAGCCGCGAGCACCGCGGCGCCAGCGTCGTCAGGGTCGGAGGCTCCCCGCCGTGCGGAGTCCTCACTTCCGGAGCCCGTGCTTCCAGAGCCCGCGCTCCCAGATCCGGCGTGCTCCCGGATCTGGGGGGCGTCCGGTCCGGGCAGCGCCGGCAGCGACGGCGTGGCCGTCGGAGCGGCGAGCAGCTCCGCCCACCCCGGGCGCAGCGCCAGCAGCGTGAGGGAGAACCCGCGCATGTCGAGCGCCGCCGTGAACGTGCCCACGAGCGAGGTCGCCACGCGCACGCCCCGCTCGGCGAGCAGGTCTCCCACCAGCGCCCGCAGCGCGTGCAGCTCCAGGGACGTCGCCCCGCCCAGCCCGTTGACGAGCAGCGCGACGCCCTCCTCGCCCACCGGCGCACCGGCGGCCTCCAGACCCGCGAGCAGCTCGGACACCATCCCGGCCACCAGCTCGCGTGTCGGCGGGCGGGCGATCGTCGAGGCGGCGCGCTCGCCGTGGATGCCCACGCCGCGCTCCAGCTCGTCACGGCCGAGCGTGAACGCCGGCTCACCGGTGGCCAGCGACGTCTGCGCCCGCGACGCGACCGCCAGGCTCCGGGCCCGCGCCGCCACGTCACGTCCGAGGGCGGCCAGCGTGGCGAGGTCGTCGCCGCGGTCGGCCGCAGCTCCCAGCACCTTCTCCACGAGCACGGTGGCGGCGGTGCCGCGGCGCTGGCTTGCACCGTCGCCGTCGCCGTCGCCGTCGCCGTCGCCGTCGTCCTCGTCTCCTGCCGTGCCCTCGGTGGCGAGGTCGTCGTCGACCAGCACCGTCTCCACCGGCACGCCCTCCGCGCGCAGCCGCTCCGCGGCGATGGCGAAGCAGATGACGTCTCCGGTGTAGTTCTTGACGATCAGCAGCACCCCGCCGGACCCGGCCACGCCCCGCGCGGCCTCGTACACCTGCCGGTGGTGCGGTGAGGTGAACACCAGGCCGGGACAGGCCGCGTCGAGACCACCCGGCCCGAGGAAGCCGGCGTGCATCGGCTCGTGACCGGCGCCGCCACCGGAGACCAGCGCGACCCGTCGCCCGGGCGCCTTGCGCACCGCGTACAGGTGCAGCGGGTCGAGCACCACGCCGACGTCGGCGGGGTGAGCCATCGCCAGCCCGCGGGCGGCGTCGGCGACCGCCGTCGCCGCGTCGGGCAGGAAGTGGGTGTCGGTACGGGAGCCCTGGTGGACGTCATCAGCCACGGCTCCGACGCTAGCGCCGCATGCGCGTTCGCGCGATCAGCGGTCTGCGGCAGGCAGAGCTACAGCCGGCCGCTGAGCAGTTCGCGGGTGCGCAGGTCGATGACGACGGCGCCGGCCAGGTCCGCCCACTGCTCGAGCTGCACCGGGTCGGGCACCGGTGGGGGCCCCTGGGCGACGTGCAGGCTGACCAGCCCCGGCAGCACCCCCGGGGGACCGGCGAGGGCCGCCGGGCCGACGCCGATCGGTGCGTCGGGGTGGCGGGAGGCCCGCTGGTGGACCCGCACGGCGGTGCCCGGCAGCAGACGGTCGGACAGGTCGAGGTGGTGCCAGGCGTGGACGGCGGTGCGGCGGCGTCCACGGGCGCCGTCGGCGAGGCCGTCCTCGCACTCCAGGAGGATCCACCCGTCGGTGCCCACCGAGGTCACGGTGCCGCGCCGCCATCCCCAGGGACGGCGCTGCACGACCTCGGCCAGCAGCCGCGGCATGCGGTGACCAGGCAGGTGGGAGCGGCAGCTCTCCGCGGTGGGTGCGAGGGGGCCCCCGGCCCGCTCGCTGTCCTGGCCTGCTGAGGCAGAACGGTCGAGCTGGTCGGGGTGTGGGGGGACCGGAGACGTGCAGGTGGTCAACGCCCGGCCCTCCTCGTGTGGCTCAGTGCGACGGGGCCGCCGCGGCGCCGACACTAGCCGCAGTGCCCTGTCCTCGGTCGACCGTGGGTCGAGCTCCTGCGGCGTCTGGGTGACGTGCGGCTGAGATCCCGCCGGGAAGTCCTGGGCTGTGGTGGCGGGGCTGCGGACGCGTCCGCGTTGACACGTGTGGTGGCACCCGACAAGGCTTACGACGTTGTCAGGCATGACCCTGCGAGCAGACGTCGGGTGACGATCACCGGTGAGCGTCGCCCGTGCCGCCCCTGCGCTGATTCGTCGGAAAGGACGCCCTGTGCCCCGCGCCCGCATCGCCGTCGACGCCGCCTACACGACCGCCCCGGTGCCCCGCCGCCTGTTCGGCTCGTTCGTCGAGCACATGGGCCGCTGCGTCTACACCGGCATCTTCGAGCCCGATCACCCGAGGGCCGATGCCGACGGTCTGCGTTCCGACGTGCTCGACCTGGTCCGCGAGGTCGGCCCGACCGTGGTGCGCTACCCCGGCGGCAATTTCGTCTCGGGGTATGACTGGGAGGACGGCGTCGGCCCGCTCGACGCCCGCCCCCGCCGCATCGACAGGGCATGGCGCACGGTGGAGACCAACGCCTTCGGTCTTGACGAGTTCGCCCGCTGGGCCGACAAGGCGGGCACGGAGATGATGTACGCGGTCAACCTCGGCACCCGCGGTCTGCAGGAGGCCTGCGACCTGCTCGAGTACGCCAACCACCCCGGCGGCACCCTGTTCTCCGACCTCCGCAGCGCCCACGGCCGGCAAGACCCGTACAACATCCAGTTGTGGTGCCTGGGCAACGAGATGGACGGCCCGTGGCAGACCGGCCACAAGACCGCCCACGAGTACGCCCGCCTCGCCGGGGAGACCGCCCGCGCGATGCGCCAGATCGACCCGACCATCGAGCTCGTCGCCTGCGGCTCCTCCTCACGGTCCATGCCGACGTTCGGCGAGTGGGAGCGGATCGTCCTGGAGGAGACCTACGAGGACGTCCAGCTGATCTCCGCGCACGCCTACTACGAGGAGTCGGAGACCACCCCGCTGGCCGACTTCCTCGCCTCCGCCGTCGACATGGACCTCTTCATCGACTCGGTGGCCGCCACCGCCGACGCCGTCGGCGCGAAGCTCAAGAGCCGCAAGAAGATCGGCATCAGCTTCGACGAGTGGAACGTCTGGAACCAGACCGCCTGGCACTCTTCCGAGCGAGCCCGCGGCCTCATCGCGTGGGACGTCGCCCCGCGCATCATCGAAGACGAGTACACGGTGCAGGACGCCGTCGTCGTCGGGACCCTGCTCAACTCCCTGCTGCGCCACGGGGACCGGGTGCTCGTCGGCTGCCAGGCGCAGCTGGTCAACGTCATCGGTCTGCTGCGCAGCGAGCCCGGTGGCGCCGCGTGGAAGCAGACCATCGCCCTGCCCTTCGAGCAGGTGCGCCGTCGCTCCCTGGGTGGTCACGTGCTCGACGTGCGCACCTCGTCGGACCGGTACGAGACGGGCAGGTACGGGGACGTCGACCTGGTCGACGCGTCCGCGGTGGTCCACCACGACGACGGCGGCGGGCTCGCGCGTCTCACCCTCTTCCTGGCCAACCGGTCGCTGGAGGAGTCTGCGGACGTTGCGGTCAGCCTCGGGGGCTTCGCCGACCTTTCGGTGGGTGACGCCCTCGTGCTGGCCGCCGCCGACGGGCAGGACCGGTACACCTCCAACCGCGAGGCTGCTCCCGACGCCGTGCGGCTGCGGCCGCTGGCCGCCGCGGGCGGGACGGTCGCTGTGGAGGCGAGCGAGCGAGGCGCGCAGACGGCGCGGATCACCCTGCCGGCGCTGTCGTGGGCCGTCGTCGAACTGGTGCCCGCCCCTCGCTGATCCGGCCTCGATCGGCTCCCTCCGCGAACGGCTCGAGCCGGGGGTCGTCACGGACGGCGAAAATCGGCGCGGATGGTCGCGCACCGCCTTCGCAACGATCATGCGGTTCTGCGCCACATCCCCGCGCCGCCTGCGGGGAGCCTGCCCATCCCGGTCGCGGCCCCGCAGGTGGAGGGTCAGGGGCGCTCGCCACCACCTGTTCCGGGGCGACCGCCCCACACGGCGAGGCCTACGGTGGTCGCGTGGCGAAGGGGATCCTGACGCAGCTGCTCGACCTCGCGAAGGCCGTGGCCTCCGCGGCCCGGTCCACCACCCCTCCCGCCGAGCCTCGGGCAGATCGGCAGGCGCAGCGTCCCGCCGCGGCTCCGCCGAGGCGCCCGTCGTCGTCCTCGAAGGCGGAGCGGCCGTCGGAGCGCTCGCGCCTGCGCCGCGAGCCGGCTCCGGCGCCCACTCCGCCCCAGCGTGATACCGGCACCGGCGGCGCACGCTACGCCCCCGAGGCCGACGGCCTGCCCGACCCCGGCGAGGTGGTCTGGGCGTGGGTGCCGTACGAGGAGGACGCCTCCCGCGGCAAGGACCGCCCCGTCCTGGTGCTGGACGTGCTGGACGACGGCGACGTCGTCGGGCTCATGCTCACGAGCAAGGACCACGCCAGCCCGCGTACCCAGGGTCAGCGCGACAGTGACGGCCGCCGCTGGATGGACGTCGGCACGGGTGCGTGGGACTCGCAGCGCCGGCCCAGCGAAGTCAGACTCGACAGGGTGCTGCGTCTCCCGGCTGCGTCAGTGCGTCGTGAGGGGGCGGCGCTGCCTCGCGAGATTTTCGATCGCGTCGTCGCAGCGTCACGGTCCCAGTAATCAGCACTTGTAGTGCAACTCCACGAGTCATTATTGCTGGCAGTGCGAGTCACGCGAAGAGAGTCAAGACTCGCGTCGCGCACTTGGAATGCCAAGAGATCAGGCCGCCGCGTAGGTCGCCGAGTTGCCAAGAACGCACGCGTGACGCCGGTCGTGACGCACCGCTCATGGTGGGTGACGCGTTTCCGTCACCAGGCGCGGCGGGCGCCCGTCCGCCGCTACGCTGCTGGACGTGGATGTCGCCGAGGTGCTCCGCCGCGCGGCGGCCGCCGTCGACCGTTCCGGGGTCTCAGGAGACCTGCGGGCGGTGGCCTTCACCACCGCCGTCGACCTCATGCTCCGCACCGGCGGGGAGCACGCCCCGGTCCTGTCGGACGGCGGCGAGGCCGGAACGTTCCCGCCTGTCGGACCCGCCGCTCGCACGGCGTTGCCGGCAGACCGACCTGCCTCCGGCCTCGACCACCCCTCCACGGCGGGTCCGTTCCCCGCTGCAGGCTTCGGTCCCACCGAAGACCTCGGCGACCCTGCCTGGGACCTCGACGAGAGCGCCGAGCACCGCGGCTGGCCCCAGCCCCAGAGCCCGCGCGTGCTGCGCCCGGTGAACAGCGCTCCGTCGGCGCGGACCAACCCGCGGCTGGCGGTCCGGTCCGACATCGAGGACGACGGCTACTCCAGCCGCGCCAACCGCGCCGCCGACCGAGCGGGGGATCGGGCTGCCGATCGAGCTGCCGAGTGGGCCGCCGCCCGTCGTGGCCCGGAGCGACTGGTGGCGGTGACGCCTCGCACGTGGGCGACCGCGCCCGGCGCCAGCGAGGAGCCGTGGGGCTCCATCGCCGACGCCCTCGGCGTGCGCCCCGAGCTGCTCGACCGGGTCTGGGAGGAGCGCGGCGGCAAGCTGCAGCTCGCCGGAGACCCGGCCCGCCTCGGCCGTACCCGCGCGCAGCGCGTCGGCACGGCCGCCGTCCTTCTCCTGGCCGCGCTGCGCTGGAGCGGGCGCGACGGTGGCGAGCCTGTGCCCGACGCCGTCGTCCGCGCCGAGGTCGAGCGCTTGGGCCTGCTCGACACGGGCAACTACACCAAGCACCTCGCCGGACGCCGGCACCTGCTGTCCACCACCGGCTCGGGTCGTACCGCTACGTACAAGCTGCGGTACGACGGCCTCGAGGAGGCCCGCGTCATCGCCCGGGCCCTCCTCGACGAGGCCTGAGCCTCACCGCCCCTTCCCTGCGCGCCAGCTGGCGGATCGGCCGGCACGGCTCCTGCTGACGGGCCGACTGCGCTGTAAGCCCACGGCGCCGCGGGCTGCCCCGCGTCAGGTGACGCCGGCGGCCGTCGGCGTCCGTGCCCGCCCCGCGAGGAAGCCCCTGGCCGCAGGCACCGCCCACGAGTAAACCCTGCCAGTCATCCTCGGGCGAGTGCGGCTGTGCCAGAAACGAGTGTGTCGCGAGTACCCCTAGTGAGATAAGCCGTCAGAATCACGTCGAGACGAGTAAACCCCAGGTCGGGCGTGTTCGACTCGCACTTGACTCTCACGCGTGTGACGCGTCGCACCTCCGTGAATGACACGACCGCAGCGCGTCGCACCGTCGTGAACGACAGGCGCGTCGTGCGTTGGCCCGTCGTGAACGACAGGGGCGTTGTGCGTCGCGCCGTCGTGAACCACCACCGCGTGGCGCGTCAGCTACTCGTGAACCACACGGGCGTCGTGCGTCGCGCTGGCGTGAACCACAAGCACGTGGTCCGTCGCGCCCGCGCGGGGCAGGTCGACGTGCTCGTCCTCAGGCCGGCTGAGGATGGTCGGTTCCTAGGGTCGGTGCCCTTCTCTCGGACGCCGAACCGGAGTTGGTCGTGGACATCGAGCTGGACACCCTCGCCGGGGACGGATCCGTGTCGGGAGCTGTGCAGCGTTGGCCCCTTCGGCGTGACCACGCGGTCACGCCGAAGGGGCCAACTCACCACAGCTCCCGACACGACGACGGCCTCCGCGGGGCGGGCGTCAGGGATGGTGGACTCACGGTGGGCCTGACAGCCCCGGGGGGATTCCCTCGTCTAGCTGGCCCCGTCGAGCTCAGTCACCCCGCGCCGCAGCTCCTCGGCGAGGGCGCGGACGGCGGGCACACGGCGCGACTCCGGCCGCAGCAGCAGCTCGACTACGCGAGCGTCCAGACCACCCACGGGACCGTGGAGGACGCCGGGCGCCGAGCTGGCGCGCAGCGCCCACACGGGCAGCAGCGCTACCCCCAGCCGCGCGGCCACGAGGTGCTGGACGGCGACGTGGTCGTCGGTCTCCAGGCGCACGTCGGGGGTGAAGCCTGCCGCCGCCGCGCACCGCACGAGGTGCGCCCGGCAGCGAGGGCATCCCGCGATCCACGGCCGGTCCGCGAGATCAGCCAGGTGCCCCGGCGCTCGCTCACCGGCCGGGACCACCGCGTGGACGGGGTGGCGGCCCAACGGCAGACGCAGCAGGTCTCCGGGCACCGGCTCTGGGTCTCCCTCGTAGCGGAAGACGAGCGCCAACGACACCCGCCCCGCCCGCACGGCGGCCTCCGCCTCCGGCGGTTCGGCCTCGGTGAGGCGCACCGACAGGCCCGGCGCGCGGTCCGCGAGCGCCGCGAGCGCTCTCGGCAGCAGGACCGCCGAGGCGGTCGGGAAGGCGGCCAGCGCCACGTCGCCGCGCACGAGGCCGGACAGCGCGGCCAGGTCCTCCTCGGCGGCGCGCAGGACGTCAGCCAGCTGCTCGGCCCGCTCGGCCAGCACCCGGCCCGCTTCGGTCAGCGCACTGCCTCGACCCTGACGTACCAGGAGGGTGGTGCCGGCCTCCGCCTCCAGCCGGGACACCTGCTGGCTCACGGCCTGCTGGGTCATCCCCAGGCGGGTCGCCGCGCCGGTGAGGGATCCCTCGGCCTCCACGGCGAGGAGCACGAGTAGGCGGCGGGGATCCACGCCCCGCACCATCCCACAAGCGACGCTTGTGGCTGCCTCTGAGCTGGGCGGACTACCGCGGACCGCGGCCCGCGGCCACCGTGGAGGGATGAACGCGCCGACCCCTGAGCAGCAGACCCCCGGCCCCCAGACCTCGACGACGACGGCGGCTGCGGCTGCGGCTGCGACGACGGCTGCGCCTGCGCTGGGGACGACGACGATTGGCGTACTCGGCGGCATGAGCTGGGAGTCGACGGCCCTGTACTACCGGCTGGCCAACGAGCTGGTCCGCGAGCACCGTGCCCTCGGCGCCGGCAACGAACCCGGCGAGCCGCTGGCCAGCGCCGACCTGCTGGTTCGCAGCCTCGACTTCGCGCGGGTCCGCGAGCTCCAGCTGGCCGACCGCTGGGACGTCGCCGCCGACCAGCTGCGCCGCGAGGGCCTGGCTTTGGCCGGGGCGGGCGCTGGCGTCGTCGTCCTCGCCACGAACTACATGCACAAGGCCGCCGGTCCGCTGGAGGAGGCGCTCACCGAGCGGGGTGTGAGGTTCCTCCACCTGGCCGACGTGGTGGCCGCGGCAGCGCTGGCGCGCGGGGTGCGCAGCGTGGGGCTGCTGGGCGCCGGCGGCACGATGACCGAGCCGTTCTACGTCGAGCGCCTAGCCGCCTCCGGGGTCGAGGTGGTGGCGCCGGACGCCGCCGGGGTCGCCCGCGTCGACCACGCCGTGTTCGGCGAGCTGTGCCGCGGCGTCTTCTCACCGGCCACCCGAGCTGACCTGGCGGCCGTGGTGGCCGGTCTCGTCGACCGCGGCGCGCAGGCGGTGGGTCTGTGCTGCACCGAGCTCGAGCTGCTGCTCGGCCCCGACGACGTCCCCGCCGGTGTGCCGCTGCTGCCGTCGGCCCGGCTGCACGTGGAAGCGGCGCTGGCCGCCGCGGGCCAAGTGCCGGCGCAGGTGCCGGCGCGGGGGCCGGTGCGGGCGCCGATGGCCGAGCCCCGTCTCGTCGGAGGCGCCGTCTAGCCTGCGCCTACCCTCCCTGACGTGCGCGCCCTCCAGTACACCGAGCCCGGCGGTTCCCTGACCCTCGTCGACCTGCCCGATGCCGAGCCGCCCGCGCAGGGCGCCGTGCTGGCGGTGGAGGCCACCGGGCTGTGCCGCAGCGACGTGCACGCCTGGGCCGGGCACGACAGCGACATCGTCGTCGGTCCCCATGCCGGTCCCGGCGGCACCCCTGCCACTCACGTGCCGGGCCACGAGCTCGTGGGTCGGGTGGTGGCCGTCGGTGAGGGCGTCGACCCGGCGTGGGTGGGCCGGCGCGCCACCACCCCGTTCGTCCACGCCTGCGGTAGCTGCGCGGAGTGCCTGGCCGGTGACGGCCAGGTCTGCCGCGACCAGACGCAGCCCGGGTTCACCACGCAAGGATCGTGGGCCGAGCAGGTGGTGGTGCGCCACGCGACAGTCAACCTCGTGGAGGTTTCCGAGGACGTCGACGGCGGAGCCGCGGCCCTGCTCGGCTGTCGCTTCGCGACCGCCTACCGCGGCCTCGTGCAGCGCGCGCAGCTGAGGGCCGGCGAGCGGGTGCTCGTGGTGGGCTGCGGGGGCGTGGGCCTGTCGGCGGTGATGGTGGCGGCGGCGCTCGGCGCCGAGGTGGTCGCCGCCGACGTCGATGCTCGGGCCGTGGCCCGCGCCGTGGAGCTGGGTGCCGCGAGCACGGTGACCACCGCTGGGCTGACGCCGCGGGAGGTGGCCGACGCCGTCCTCGCGACGGGGGGTTCGGTGGCGGTCAGCGTCGACGCCGTCGGGCGCCCCGGAGCCCTGGACGCCGGGCTGCTGTCCTTGGGACGTCGGGGGCGCCACGTGCAGATCGGGCTCGTCGCCGCCGAGCCGGTGGTGGAGGTCTCACGGGTCGTCAGCCATGAGCTGGCGCTGTTCGGCAGCCACGGCATGGACGCCCGCAGCTACCCCGAGCTGCTGGAGCTGGTCACCAGCGGCCGGCTGCGCCCGCAGGATCTCGTGGCGCGCTGGCTGCCCCTGGACGACGCCGCCGGCATCGAGGAGCTCGTGCGCGCGATGGACGCCGGCACCGCACCGGTGGGCGTCACGATGATCCGCCCGTGAGCCAGCTGTCCCTGGCCGACGTGGTGGCCGCCCTGGAGGCCGAGCGCGCGGACGCCACCGCCCAGGTGCGCGACCTCGACCGTGCGGTCGCCGGGGTGGTGGAGGCGTCGCGAGACTCCAACGCCGACGACGAGCACGACCCGGAGGGCGCCACCATTGCCTTCGAGCGGGCCCAGGCGATGGCTGTGCGTGACCGTCAGCGGGCGCGGCTGCGTGAGGTCGATGCCGCGCTGGAGCGTGTCGCCGACGGGACGTTCGGTCGATGTGAGAAGTGTGGATGTGAGATTGCATCCGGCCGTTTGCTGGTCAGGCCCACTTCTCACACGTGCGTGACCTGCGCAGATGTGAAGCGCTGACGGATCTCACATCTGTACTGTGAGGCGAGAGTCTCCTTGATGTGAGATCAGGGTGAGAGTGAGTTGTGTGATCAGCCATGCTGTCAGCGCGGTGTTCACCCCGCCATGACTGTCGATGCGCCAGCCGTCTCACCTCAATCCGAAGAGAGGATGGGGGGTCGGTGCGTGGAGCTGTGAAGCGGTGGCCCCTTGCGCGTGAGCGCGTGGTCACCCTGAAGAGTTGAACCGAGCACGGCTCGGTTCACAGACGCTCCGGTCCAGGGGCGGCAGTTCCGGGCGCTCGCGTCACAGCGGACCGTCGACCTGAATCGGGGACTCGGCCCATTGTTCAGCGAGAAGGAGCGGATCAGCGGTGCGCGGGTCGCCCTGCTGCGTCGCAGGTTTCCCGCGGGCTCGTGCGGGCAGGAGACCGGGCGTGGCGCAGGAGTTCACCCCGCGGGGATCGGACCGGCCGTGTGCGTTCTGCGCGATCGTGCGGGGCGAGGTGGCGGCCGAGGTGGTGCTCCGTACTGACGCGGTGGTGGCCTTCCTCGACGCTCACCCGGTCTTCCCTGGGCACGTGCTGCTCGTGCCGGTCGTGCATGTGCAGACCTGGGACGAGCTGCCGGTCGAGATCGCGGCCGAGTGGCTTGCCGCCAGTCAGGCGCTGCAGCGTGCTGTCGAGGCAGCCACCGGCGCCGAGGGTGCGCTGCTGCTCACCAACAACGTGGTCAGTCAGAGCGTCCCGCACGTGCACTTCCACGTGATCCCGCGGCGGCGCGGAGATGGGCTGCGGTTCTTCCTCGGACCCCGACGCCGGTACGCGGCCGGGCAGGCGCGTGAGGTGGCTGACTCGGTCAGGCAGCATCTCGCCGCCCGCTGACGTCCCGGGGCCCGACACGCAGTGGCCTGAAGCCTTGTGTCGATCTCCTGCACCGGTGCGCGCCTCGGGCAGCGCGCCGGCCTCCCCCGGTCACGTTCATGCACCTGCGCGCCACCTTCACTCCGTGATCATGGACTTCCCGAACAGCGACTGGCCGCCATTCCGTGACCGTGGACGCTGTGTTCCGGTGTGGCCGCTCAGACCGGAACACAGCGTCCACGGTCGGGTGCCTCCCGGTGAGAGGTGGCGCGGAGGTCCTTGGTATCGGAGGGGTGGAGTGAAGGGTGCCCAGGGGCAGCCGGGAGTGTCGGGCGTGCCGTCGGTGTCCCAGAGTGGGGGCGTGGGCGAGTCAGCGGAGGGTGCGCTGGGAGCGGAAACGCGGTACGAGTTCACCGCCGAGCTGTGGCGGTGGGAGGCCCGCGCCGACGAATGGGTGTTCGTGCGGCTCCCGCAGGACGCCTCGGACGAGATCGCCGCCGTGCCCCGTCCGCGCGCTGGCTTCGGCGCGGTGAAGGTGACGGCGTCCATCGGTGGGTCGCGCTGGACCACGTCGATTTTCCCGGAGCCGGGTGCTGACGGCGAGGGGGTGCGGTACGTGCTGCCGCTCAAGAAGGCTGTCCGCGTCCGGGAAGGCTTGGAACTCGGCGACGAGGTGCGCGTCGCCGTCGAGACCCACCACTGAACGCATCACTGAACCGCGTCATTGACCCCGGCGATGACCGCGCTCGCGGCAGGCGCTGGTGGCGCCCGCACTCAGGCGCGCTTGAGCAATGCCAGCGGATAGACGGGCCCGGCGCCGGCTTCGCGCAGCAGCACCGACGCGACGGTGAGCGACCAGCCGGTGCGCGTCTCGGCGTCGACCACGAGCACCGGCGCCCCCGCAGCCTCGGCCAGCACCTCGTGGCCGGTCTCCGACAGCCGCAGCCGTGCCAGCGCGACCCCCGCGGCTGCGGACGCGGGTGCGGGCCCGGCGCCTTCGCGCCGCGGAGCCTCCAGGGGCGCCCCCGCAACGGCCTCAAGCGCGGGCAGCACCCTCAGCCGGCCCACCTCGCCGAGCGCCTCGGCGAGGGCGCGGGCTGCCTGCTCGCGCGGCGATGCGCCTCCAGAACCGTCGGGGAGCCACGTCACCCACGCCGGCCGGCCCGCGGGCCAGCGCCAGCGGCCCAGCGTCCTCACGCACCCGTCGACCACGTCGGCCCACGACGCCGCCGATGGTCCTTCGCGCAGCACCGCGGCCACCGCCTCACCCCAGGCCGGGTCTTCCCCGATGGCGAGGGCGCGGCCCGGTTCGGCGCGCACGCCCTCGGCGATCCGACCGCGGCGCCCGGAGGTACCCGACGGCCACATCTTGCGCGGCTCCAGGACGGTGGTCTGGCTGCGCAGGTGGCGCAGCGCCGCGGCGGCCAGCTGCTCGTCGACGGCCAGCCCCGGCGCGGGCAGGCGGCCGGTGCAGGCGGAGCAGCGGCCGCAGTCCGCGGCGCCGTCGTCGTCGAGTTCCGAGCGCAGCACCCGCAGGAGGCATGGTTGCGACCCGGGGGGCTGCTCGGCGGGAGTGGCGGCGTAGCGGCGCATCACCGCCTGCTCGGCGCGGCGCGCGGCGGCGACCCCGGCGATGCGCTCGGCGTCGTAGTGCCACGGCTGGCCCGTGGTCTGCGTGATCGTCCGGTAGCCGCCGGCGACGCGCTCGACGGCGCCGTCGACGTCGAGCACCTTGAGCAGCGCCTCCAGCCGACCGCGGCGCAGCCCCGCCTCGATCTCCAGCTTCGGCAGGCCGACTCCTTCTTGACCGCCGCTGAGCCGCTCCAGCACCTCCAGCACGCGGCGCACCACGGGCTCGGGCGGGAAGGCGGTGGAGTCGAAGTAGGCCCAGATCCGCTCGTCGGCGGCGGTCGGCAGCAGCACTCCGACAGCGCCGTCGAGGGCGCGGCCAGCGCGGCCGACCTGTTGGTAATACGCCACGGGTGAGCTCGGTGCCCCGAGGTGGACGACGAAGGCCAGGCGTGGGTGGTCGTAGCCCATGCCCAGGCTCGAGGTGGCGACCAGTGCGCGCAGCTCGCCGGACAGCAGCGCCGCCTCGAGGCGCTCACGCTCAGCGGGCTCGGTGGCCGAGGAGTACGCCGCGACCGCGTGGCCGCCGCCCTCGTTCGAGGCGAGGAACTCTGCGAGGCGCGCCGTCTCGGCCACCGTGAGCGTGTAGATGATCCCGCTGCCGCTGCTGTCGCGCAGGAACTGGGCGGTCCACGCGTAGGCGTGCGCGACGTCCGGCGTCGGCACCACCGCCAGCTCCAGGCCCTCCCGGTCGAGGGGGCCGCGCAGCGTCAGCGCCGGGGTCCCGTCGGCCGAGAGCTGCGCGGCGACGTCGGCGGAGACGCGGGCGTTGGCCGTCGCCGTCGTCGCCAGGACCGGGGTTCCCTCGGGCAGCCCGGCGAGCACCGAGGCGAGGCGGCGGTAGTCGGGGCGGAAGTCGTGGCCCCAGTCGGAGATGCAGTGCGCCTCGTCGACCACGAGCAGGCCCAGCCGCGGCGCCAGGCGGGGGAGCACGCGCTGGCGGAAGCCGACGGAGTTGAGGCGCTCGGGGCTGACGAGCAGCACGTCGACGGCGTCGGCGGCGATCTGCTCCTCGATGGCGGGCCAGTCGTCGACGTTGGCGGAGTTCAGCGTCACCGCCCGCAAGCCCGAGCGCGTGGCCGCGGCCACCTGGTCGCGCATCAGCGCGAGCAGCGGAGAGATGACGAGCGTGGGGCCCGCCCCGCCCACCTCGGCGTGGTGGCGCCGCAGCGCGGTCGCCACCCAGTACACCGCCGACTTGCCCCACCCCGTGCGTTGGACGACGACGACGCGACGGCGCTCGGCGACGAGCGTGCTGATGGCGGCCCACTGGTCGTCACGCAGGCGGGCGTGCTCGCCGGCCAGGGCCCGCAGGTGCGCCTCGGCGGTCTCGCGCAGGTCCGCAGGAAGAGCGGGGGTAGCGGCGGTGGAGGTCGAGGCGGTGCTCACGGGGCACCACTCTGCCCTGCACCACCGACAGCCCGGCCGGTCCCTGGCAGCTGTAGCCGGGGCGCCAGGCCGTGCTCGCCGTACCGGCTGCCGAGGAAGGCCGCCCAGCCGTGCTCGGTGACGAGATAGGCGTCGGAGGAGGTGCTGGTTCCCGGCGAGCGTGTGCCGTGGTGACGATCACCGGGAGCGCAGCTCGGTATGATTCCGGTATGACCAGCAAGATCGCCATCAGCCTGCCGGATGAGCTTGTGGCCGCAGCCCGTGAGGCTGTAGCCGACGGCCGTGCAGCCAGCGTGTCCGCGCTGGTGGCCCAGGCGCTGCGTGAGCACCTCGAGCGGCCCACCCTCACCGACATCGTCGCCGAGATGGTGGCCGAGGTCGGAGAGCCGGACGCGAGCGACCGCGCCTGGGCCGCTGAAGCCCTCCGCGGAGGAACGCGAAGCCAGGCCGTGGCCGGTGCCTGACGTCGTCCTCGATGCTGGCGCCCTCATCGCGCTCGATCGCGGATCGCGTCGCATGGCCGCTCTCCTGGACGCCGTGCATCACCGTGAGGGCACCGTCGTCGTGCCGGCCGGCGCGCTCGCCCAGGTCTGGAGGGACGGCGCGCGCCAGGCACGCCTGGGCAGGCTGCTGCGCAGCATCGCCGTCGTCGTCGATCCCCTGGACGGACAGACGGCCCGCGCAGCGGGGGTGCTGTGCGGAAGGGCAGGTACCTCGGACGTGGTCGACGCGAGCGTTGCGCTCGCGGCTGCCCGCAGGGGATGCGCGGTGGTCACGACAGACCCGGAAGACCTGTCACGGCTCGGCGCCGACGTGATCGCCCTCTGAACGTCAGCGCGGAGCGACCCAGACCGCGACGTAGCGCCAGAACAGTCCGCGGTGGATGCTCACGCCCGGCAGCGTCCGCCGCATCGTCGTCGCGACCTCCTCGAAGGACTCCTGCGGCTGGCGCGTGGGCGCCCGCATGTGCGGGGGAGGGGAACTCGCGGCGCGCGGCTGCTTCACCAGCCCGATCACAGGGTTGAGCACGACCGACGCCCACGAGTGGAGCCTGTCGGCAGGGGTGTCGCGGTAGCAGCCGATGACCACGAGGCGTCCGCCGGGACGCAGCGCCGAGCGGACCGCTTCCAGCGTCGGTTCCAGTGGCAGGTGGTGCAGGCTCGAGATGAAGGTGACCAGGTCGGCCGAGCCCTCGGGCAGAGGCCCGAAGGGAGCGTGGCGGACGGTGACGTGGGGCAGGTCACCGGTCGCGTGGGTGGCCAGGGCAGCGCTCTGCGCGTGCGGCTCGATGCCGATGACCTGCGGCACCACGGACGCCAGCCGTTCCAGCAGGCGGCCGGTGCCGCAGCCGACGTCGACCGCGCAGGTGCCACCCGCGGCGACCACGCGCCGGGCGTGGTGCAGCACCAGCGGTGCGTACACCTCCCCGTGAGACCACGGGTGGCGAGTGTTGACACGGTCCAGGGTCTTCAGAGCCGTGGACATCACTGCAGGCGCCGCCATGTCGCAGAGTGTGACCGTCAAGGCCGAGAGATCGCTGTGAGTCATGCTCTGCCGGCACTCACAGCACGGGAGGTGTGATGAAGGCAGTGGTCCTGGGGGCAGCGGCATGACCGGACGAGCCGTCGCCGCGGCGCTCGGGAGCATTGGGTGCTCGACAGGCTGCTCGCGGGGCAGCGGGCCTGCCGCACGCGGCCACCGCCGGCAACCACCCGACGGCCGCCGCCAACCTCGCGAGCCTGGCGCTGCAATGTGCCGAGCGGCCAGCTCACCGCGTGCTCAACAGCGCCGATCCTGGAACGCCCACGGCCGCCGAGGTGGTCACCGCTGTCGCAGACGCGATGGGTGTGCAGGTAGAGGTCGTCGACGACGACGAGCGCGGTGAAGTGTCGCCGTGGAGCACCTGGCCGCCGTTCTTTCTCGACACGTCGGCGTCGCTGGCCACCGGGTACCGTCCCGTGGGCACGCACGCCGAGACGGTCGTCGCGTGTGTGGAGGAGCTGGTGGGGCGCTTGCGCTGTCAGCCGGGCGGGTGAGGCCGCCGAGGGTGCCTCGGACGACCGTCCGCTTCCCGGCTCGATCGTCGGAGCACGGCTGCGGGAGGCTGTCGCCATGAGCAAGCGCGTCATCGTGATCGGAGCGTCCGGGGCTGCAGGCTCCGCGGTCGCCGCAGCCCTGGGGGAGCGCCACCAGGTGCTGTCAGCCTCACGCAGCGGCCAGTACCGGGTCGACGTCACCGACCCCGTCTCCATCACCGATCTCTACCGGCGGGCCACCGCCGAGGGGCCGGTGCACGCCGTCGCCTTCGTCGCCGGGGTCACTCCCTTCAAAGCGCTAGGGGAGCTGGCGTTGGACGACTTCCGTGCCGGGCTGGACGACAAGTTGCTGGGGCAGGTGGAGCTGGTGCGCCAGGGCATCCACCACCTTGCCGACGGCGGCAGCTTCACGCTGATGGCCGGGGTGCTGGCCGATGACCCGATCCTGACCGGTGCTGTGGCCAGCACGGTCAACGGAGCGCTGGAGTCCTTCGTCAAGGCCGCCGCGATCGAGCTGCCGCGCGGGCTGCGGATCAATGCCGTCAGCCCGGAGGTGCTCGTCGAGTCCTGGGATGACTACGGGCCGTTCTTCCCCGGGCACGTGCCGGTTCCGGCGGCGGAGGTCGGTCGGGCCTACGTGCGCTCCGTGGACGGTGCCCAGACCGGCCAGGTGTACAAGGTCGGCTTCTGAGCTCCCGGCGGCGACGGCGCGCCGGCCGCGATGACGGCGGCGGGTTGGGGATCCCTGCGGGTCCCTCAGGGGCGGTAGGCGTCGCGGCGGTGCTGCATCCGGATGACGCGGACCACGACGCGGTGCTCCTGGATCTCGTAGATGACCCGGTAGTCGCCGCGTCGGGCGCTGCGCAGGCCTTCCACCGAGCCCCTCAGCGGCCTGCCCACGCGGTGCGGGTTCTCGGCCAGGGGGCCTCGCAGGAACTCCAGTACCGCCGCCGCGACAGCCTCGGGAAGATCGCGTGTGAGGGCTCGTCGTGCGGAGGGGGAGAGCTCGACCTCATAGCTCACGAGGGCAGGCGTCCGGCCGCTCGCATCTCGGCCTCGACCTGAGCCAGGGGTACAACGTCGTCGGGGTTCTCCCGGTAGGCCTTGATCTCAGCCATCGCCTCGGGGTCGCTGAGGATCTCCAGCGTCTCCAGGAGGGACTCGAAGTCCTCCGCGGAGAGCAGGACCGCAGCGGGGCGGCCGTTGCGCGTGATGTGGATGCGCTCGTGCGTCTCGACCGCCGAGTCGACCAGCTTCGACAGCTGTGCGCGGACCTCGGCGAGCGGCAGCGTGGTCATGTACAGGATTCTAGCCGTCGTGTCGCCGGGTTGGCCTCTATAGCACCACTGCTGCCCATCTTCGACGCGTCAGCCGGTGCTGCCGGGGCCACCCGGGGCCGGCGGGCAGGGGCTCAGCTGCGGTGGCCCGCAGCTCGGCTTCGACGGCGTCGCCCTCGCCCTGGTCGACGGGGCGCCAGCCGCCGTGCTCGGCGATCGCGGTGTGGACGATCTGGTGGTGGCGCTGCATCGCGGTGTTCATCTGCTGCGGGACCTCGGCCCAGCGGCGGGTGCAGCCTTCGACGTCGGTCATCACGAGGACGGCGGTGGCCGTCCCGCGCTCTACCGGGGCGTCATCGCACAGGGCAGGGCCACACGGAGAAGTGTGGTCCACTGCCCCCGTGGCGGACGATCAGCGGTCGCGCTCTGCCGGTTTGGGGGGAACGCAGCTGCTCGCCGGCCTCCCGGACCCGGCGCGCAGCGAGGTGGAGGCAGCCGCACGACGCCGCACCTTCAGCGACGGGGAGCTCGTCGTACGCCAGGGCGAACCGGCCAGCAGCCTTTTCGTGGTCGAGGCGGGGCGCGTGATGGCGCGACTGGTCTCCGCCGCGGGCGACGAGGTGACGCTGTCCGTCTCGGGCCCCGGTGACGTGGTCGGTGAGCTCGGCGTCGTCCTCGAAGGGCAGGTGCGGACGGCGTCGGTGCGAGCCGTCGGCGACGTGGTTGTCAGGGAGCTGCGCCGCGAAGACCTCGACCGTCTGCGCGCCCGCTTCCCCGCGGTGAGCGACCTGCTCCTGAAGGTGCTCGCGCACCGGGTCGACACCCTGAGCCGGCGGCTCCTCGAAGCGCACCGCGTGCCCGTGGAGAAGCGGGTCGCCCGGCGGTTGTTCGAGGTGGGCAGGCTCTTCGCCGATGGGTCTGCGCCGGTGGTGGTGCCACTGACCCAGGAGGACGTCGCCAGCATCGCGGGGACCACCCGCCCGACGGCCAACCAGGTGCTCAAGGCGCTTGAAGCCGACGGCGTGCTGCGGCTCGCGCGCGGGCGGGTGGAGCTGCTCGACATCCGGGGTCTGCGCGAGCGCTGCCGCTGACCCAGCAGCTGACCCGACAGCTGAGCCTCAGCCGACCCGCGTCTTGAGGGGGCCGGTCGGGTGGGTGCGTCGCAGCCTGGTGGTGGCCAGGAGGCCGACGGCGGTCTCGAGGGCGTCGTCGCCCCGGACAACCTCGAGCAACAGGTTCCCGGGGAGGCGTAGCAGCGTGCACGGCACCAGCGCGGTCACGGTCGCGGTCCGTGGCCGGGCGTGAAGGAGGCCGATCTCACCGAAGCAGCTCTGCGGGCCTAGCTCCGGGACGTCGGGCTCGCCCGGGGTCGTCGCGGTCGTGCTCACTGCCAGCGCACCCTCGACCACCACGAACACGTCGACGGCGGCGTCACCCTCCCGCACCACCACAGCCCCGGCGGCGACGCGCTCCTCCGCTGCCGCCTCAGCGAGCCGTTCCAGCGCCGCCGGACTCGCTCCGGTGAGAGCGTCGACGCCGGCCAGGATGCGCGTCCGGGGCGCCAGGGCCTCGACCCGTGCCCGTGAAGCCCGGTCGAGCGCAGCCGCCGTCGGGGTCGCTGCAACAGCGGCCAGGAGCGGAAGCACCGCCACCACCACCAGCGCCCACCGGACTCCGGCCAGCTCCACGACGACCCCGCTGAGCAGGCTGCCGAGCAGGATGCTGGCGAAGGCCGCCGAGTCGATGAGCCCTGAGGCCCGCCCGAGCAGGCCGGTGGGGAGGTGGCGCTGCAGGAGCGTCACCATGAGGACCTCGGTGATGAGGTAGGCGCCACCCAGGAGCAGGGCCAAGGCACACCCCACCACGATCCCCGGGGCGACCGCGAGGAGCAGCAGGCAGAGCGCGGAGAGCGCGACGCAGGCCACCACCGCTCGGCCCACGGCGGTGCCGGCGGCGATGCGGCTGGCCAGCGGAGCACCGACCAGCCCTCCCGCACCCGCGGCGGCCAGCAGGTAGCCGGCGCCCGCCGTCCCCGTGCCCAGCAGCTCCAAGGAGACGACGACGAACAGGACGCTGGTGGCGCCGAAGGTGAAACAGGCGGCGATGACAGAGCTGACGGCCACGGCGAGGGTGCTGTCGGTCAGGAGCAGCCGGGCGACCCCCGTCGTCGACATCGCCTCGGGAGCCTCCGAAGCCTGGACCTCCTCGTCCGGGGTGGGAGACGACGACGCGGCGGGCGCAGCCGTCGTCCCCGTCGCCGGTGCGTGGGAGCGGAGGGCCAGCAGGCAGACGAACGCCACCACGAAGGTCGCCGCGTTGAGGGCGAAGGCTGTGGCCGGTGACCCCAGGAGCAGCAGGACAGCGCCCGCAGCCGGCCCCACGACCACGGCCATCGCCGACAGAGACCCCGTGACGGCGTTCGCAGCCGCGAGGTCGCGCTCGGGGACCACGGTGGGTACCAGCCCCGCGACGGCCGGCCCCACCACCGTCGACGCTGCGTTGACGGCGGTCGCGAGGAGGATCACCACGAGCACGGGCGAGCCCGCGGCGGTCGCTACGGCCATCCCGGCGGCGAGCAGCGCCATGACCGCATTGGCCGCCAGGAGCAGCCGGCGGCGGTCGACCCGCTCGGCGAGCGCGCCCGCGAGCGGAGGGAGGATGACGAGGGGCAGCATCCGAACGACCACGGCGCCGGTGACCCACGCCGCTGAGGCGGTGCGGTCGAACACCACCGCGGCGAGCGCCACCACGTACAGCAGGTCACCAAGCTCCGAGACGGTGCTCCCGAGGGTGAGCCAGCGGAAGCCGGGATGGGTGAGCGCGGCCCGGTAGGTGCCGCCTCGACGGGTGGAGCTGGCCACGGTGTCCTCTCGGGGTCGGAGCGGGGGCTGGGCCAGCGGTCGGCGCTGACAGGCTGCGCCGAGCAGCGCTGTCAGCGCCACGGCGCCGGCAGTCGGGTCAGGGGCGCGTGCGGCTCACGACCTCGCTGGTCGGCCACTCGGGGAACGAGTGGCCGGAGACGTCGTCGTCCTGGTCGTCGTTGACGATGGCGGCGGGGCGGAAGGCGTGGCCGGTGGTGTCGTCCACCTCGGGAGCGAGGTGCTCGGCGCCGGGCTGCGTGGTGTTCGACATGGTGTCCTCCTGGCTGTGCGGCCGCTGCTCCGGTGAGCGGGGCGGTGGAGCGGTACGGCGAGGAGTCTGGAACGGTCCGGCGCGGCTGACTGTCAGCCAGCTGACAGAGCCTGTGTCGGCTCGCTGACAGACGCCGGTGGCGGACCGCGTGCCAGGATCGGGCGTGATCTCGCCCCAGGTGGATGGGCCCGGACCAGGGCACGGAGACGACTTCCTCCAGGCCTGCACCGACCTCGGCGTCGCTCTGTTCGGGGCGGTGGCATGTTTGGTGGCCGTCGTGGAACCCGACGAGGAGCACCTGGTGTTCCGGGCTGCCAGTGGCCGCGAGACCCAGGGAGTCGTGGGCTTGCGCCTGCCTGTGGGGCGTGGCGTCGCGGGCTGGGTGGTGTCGTCGGGGCAGGGGATCGCCGTCGAGGACGTCCGCGCTGATCCGCGTTTCGCGCGCGATGTCGCCGAACAGACCGGGTACGTGCCGGCGTCGATCCTGGCTGCTCCGCTGCCTGCGGCAGCCGGCACCGACGAGGCGCTCGGCGTGGTGGAGGTGCTCGACCGCCGCCGCTCACCGGACCGTGATGACGCGCGCCTGCTGTCCCTGCTCGCGCGGCAGCTGTCGCTGGGCCTGCAGCTCGAGCAGGCGGCGGACGACGAACGGCAGCTGGCCGCCTCGCCCGCTGCCGCCGCGCTGGCGGAGCTGTCCGCTGTCGCCGGCCCCGAGTCCTCCGAGGCGCGGCTGGCAGCCACCCTCGTGCTCGGACTGCGCGACCTCGCACAGGAGCGGCGTGGACGTCCCGGCCTGGGCTGAGGCCTTCGCCCCGGACCGCCTCGGAACCGTCGACCCGCTGCCGCTGCCGCAGCGGATCACCTCGGAGTGGGCCTTCGGCGACGGCTCGGGGCGCGGCGTGAAGGTGGCGATCATCGACAGCGGCGTCGACGCCCGCCACCCGGCGGTCGGCTCGGTGGCCGGCGGCGTCGTCCTCGAACACGACCCGGAAGCCCTCGACGGTGTACGGGTGGTCGAGGGGCCCCATGAGGACCTCTTCGGCCACGGCACGGCGTGCGCGGGGATCGTGCGCTCCCTTGCCCCCGAGTGCCAGATCTACAGCGTGCGGGTGCTCGGGCAGCGCCTCACGGGCAAGGGCGTCGTGTTCGCCGCGGGTATCCGCTGGGCCGCTCGCCACGGGATGCACGTGGCGAACCTCAGCCTCAGCTCGGCCCGCCAGGACCTCTACGGCCTGTTCCACAGCGTCTCCGACGAGGCCGCCTTCGCCGGGCTCTCGCTGGTGTGCGCGGCGAACAACTCACCGGGCCCCAGCTACCCGTCGCTGTTCTCTTCCGTGCTGTCGGTCGCCTGCCTACCCGCCGGCTCTACCGGGTTCGCCTACAACCCTGCGCCGCCGGTGGAGTTCGGGGCGCCCGGCATCGATGTCGACGTCGCCTGGCTCGACGGCGCCCGGATCACCTCCACGGGCAACAGCTACGCGGCCCCGCACATCACCGGGCTCGTGGCCCGGGTGCTCGGCGCCCACCCGGGACTGCGGCCGTTCCAGGTCAAGACCGTGCTGCAGGCCGTCGCCGACAACGCGCGCCGCCCCTGACACTCGGTCGACGACGACTCGACGGTGCTGACGGCGGTAGTCGCTGGGGCTGAGTCCGGTGGCGTTGCGCAGGTGGGTGCGCAAGCTGGTGGCTGTGCCCAGGCCGCTGCGATGGGCGACCTGCTCGACCGGCAGGTCGGTGGTCTCCAACAGGCGGCGCGCGTGCGCGACGCGCTGAGCGTGCAGCCATGCGAGCGGCGTGCATCCGAGGTGCTGGGAGAAGCGTCGGTGGAGGGAGGCTCTGCTCAGCCCAGCCCGGGCGGCGAGTACGGCGACGTCGATCGGATCGGCCAGGTTCGCCCGCGCCCAGGCGAGCGCGTCGGCGAGGGCGTCCGGTGCGCTGGGTCTGGGGAGCGGCGTCTCGATGTACTGGCGCTGTCCACCGGGGCGGTGAGCAGGGAAGACCAGCCGGCGAGACACCGCCGCCGCGACGTCGGCCCCGTGGTCAATGGCCACGATGTGCAGCGCCAGGTCCAGCGCCGAGGCACTACCAGCAGCCGTCAGCAGGCGCCCGTCGTCGTCGACGAACAGGACCTCCGGGCGTAGGTCGACGTCGGGGTAAGCCCGCCGGAACCTCTCGGCCCACTGCCAGTGCACCGTGGCCGCGCGCCCGTGCAGCAGACCGGCCTCGGCGAGGGTGAACGCGCCGCTGCACATGCCGACCATCCGCGCTCCGCGGGCGTGGGCCGCGCGCAGGGCCCCCAGCACCGCGGGGGTGTGGGGCTGGTCGGTGTCGGGACGGTTGGGGACGACGACGGTGTCGGCGTCGTCCAGCGCCTCGAGACCTGCGGTGGCCGTCATCACGAAGAAGCCCTGGCGCATGCGCACCTGCGGGGCGGTGGTGGCGAAGCGCAGGTCGTAGAGCAGGCCACCGACCTCGGGGCGCTCGATGCCGAGGACCTCGGTCATGCAGGCCAGCTCGAAGGGGTTGGAGTCTTCGTCGACCAGGACGACGACGCGGTGCAGCCGGCGGTGCGGCTCGTCAGACGGGTCGGACCGCTCCCGCCGCGCTGGATCGTGAGACGAATCTTGCGGCACGCGCTGTTTCTCGCACTCACCGATGTTGCCGCGCAAGCCGCAGCCTCGTTCCATGAGCGCAGATCACCTCGAAGGCCCCAGCCCCCGCCTCACCCCGAGCGTCAACGTCGAGGAGGTGCTGGCCGGCTTCGAGGAGCTGTGGGCGCCGCGGGTGGTGGCGCGGGTCAACGACTACGCGGTCAAGGTGGCGAAGGTGCGCGGCGAGTACGTCTGGCACGCCCACCAGGACACCGACGAGCTGTTCTGGGTGCTCTCGGGGCAGCTGCACCTGCACCAGCGCAACGCGGGGGGCGAGCACGTGGTGGTGCTCGGCCCCCAGGACATGCACGTGGTTCCTCGGGGTGTGGAGCACCGCCCGGTCTCGGCCGATGGAGCGGTGATCGTCATGGTGGAACCAGCGGCGACCCTGTCGACGGGCGACTACTCCGGCCAGGTCCCCGATCACGTCACATCGACGCGTGGCCTCGCCGTGGACTGACCGGGCGGGTCCCTACATCCGTTCCAGGCGGATCCCGCGGTCGTCACACTCAGCGGTCAGGCGGCGCGCGTTCGCCAAGGACGCTGCCCCCAGCGCCAGGACCTCCACGTTGACGTTCAGACCTGACCGCCGGCGAAGGGAGGTCCTCTCGAAGGTGGCCCACGTGGACCACTCGGGGCGTCCCGGAGCACTGGCGAACGACACGCGCTCGACGCTGCTCCACGGCACGCGTGTGGTGATGCCCAAGCGGCGCGCCACCACGTCATCGCCGTCGACCCACAGGCCGTTGCAGCCGGGGCCGAGAAGCCACAGCACACACCGCCCCGAGCAGAGGAGCAGCGTGACCAGCAGGGCGAAGATGGCAGCGTCGCTGGGTTCCGACGAGGATGCGACGAGAGCGAGCACGATGGCCAAGACGGCGAGTGCGCCGCCCAGCGGGAGGGCGGGCCACAGGGCGCGGACGGCCTGCCGCCGGTCGGCAACGAGGAGGGGGCGCACGCCCCCCAGTGTCAGCGACTCGGTCTGTGCTCCTCGTCGGCGGTCAGCGCGCCCGCGAGGCCAGGGCCTCGCGTCGTTCGGCCCCGAAGCGCACGGCGGCGGCCACGCGGGGGTCGTCGTCGTTCTCCAGCAGAGTGATGACGTCGTCGGGCAGAACGGCTTGGCCGGTCAGATGCCACCGCTCCGCGACGGTGCCCTGCTGAGCGAGGTGGCAGGCACGCGCGGCGTCCTCCTCGCTGTCGGTGACGTCCGGGCGTGTCAGCCTGAAGGAGAGGAACCCCTGCGGGATCTCGCCGGGCTCGGTGTCGCTCGGCGAGGGGTCCGGAGGCAGGAAACTCACCACCACGGACAGATCGGGGCGCTGCCAGACGGCGGCGATCTGCTGGTCGGTGTCGACTTGCTCGTGGGGGCCGGGCACCGGGCCGCGTGACTCCGGTGCTCCCAGGAGCTCCTCCAGCCGGTCGGCGATCTGCTCGGCGACGCGGAAGAGGGCAGCATCATCAGGGTGGCTGAGGATGATCTCGACGGACGGCGGTGTCAGCTCCGTGATGCCGCTGCCCGGCAGCCCACAGGGGCCGCGCCACTGCCCTCCCCGGCGCCCCCAGGACCATCCGCGCTCGGTCAGCGCCGCGTCGATGCTCGTGGCGTCGGTGAGCAGACCGCCGGTGTTGGCTGCTCGGGCGAGGTCGAGGCAGACCTCCAGCGTCTGGTTCCAGTCGACGCTGTCAGCGATGTCCCCGCTGCCGTCTCCGTGCCCCGTCATCCAGGCATGGTTGATGCGCGCTGACGACCAGTCAAGGTCAGAGCGCCGTTGGCGACCTCGCCCACAGATGGGGGCCTTGCGAAGATCCGTCCTGTGCCCGTCACACTCACCACGGCCCGGCTGCTCCTGCGACCCTGGATCGACGACGACGTCGACTTCATCCTCGACATGTACTCGCGCTGGGAGGTGCAACGCTTCATCGGACTGACCCCGCGCGTCATGACCGAGCGTCACGAGGCCGAGCAGCGCCTTCAGGCCTGGAAGGCCTTCGAGGACCCCGTCCTCGGCATCTGGGCCGTCACCACCCACGACGGCGCACGCGCGGGCACGCTGCTGCTGAAGCCGATCCCCGCCTCCGCACCCACCACACCGCTGCCGCCCTCAGGTGACATCGAGATCGGCTGGCACTTCCACCCCGACGCGTGGGGGCACGGCTACGCCAGCGAAGCCGCAGCACGCGTTCTCCAGCACGCCTTTGACAGCGGACTGCAGCAGGTGGTCGCGGTGACCAACCCTGCCAACACGGCGTCGCAGGCGGTCGCTCGCCGGATCGGTATGGCTCATCGCGGCACCACCGACCGCTACTACGGCACGACGTGCGAGCTGTTCGTCGCCGAAGCCCCGGCGTAGCGGTCGCCGTCGTCGTCCCAGTCTTTGACACCCCAGAAGACCGGGCTCAGCCCTTTCTCGGGGAGACCCACCGAGCGCTCTTGAAGGCCAGCGCCGGGCGTTCCACGAACCGCCACGACAGTGCCGCAACTCCCAGGGCGATGACGATGCTGAGTGTGGTGAAGCCGACAGGCCCGAGGGCGGTGGCGCCGAGCAGGACGAGCAGCACCTGGATCGGCCAGTGCCAGATGTAGGTGCCGTAGGACAGGTCCCAGCTGAGCTGGGGCCGGCGGATAACGGTCATCAGCCACAGGCACACGTAGGCGAAGCCGACCGCGCCCACAGTGCGGTAGTCCTCCAGGGTCAACATCGCGACGAGGGTCAGCAGCCCCGCCCCCAGAGCCAGCAGCGGGTGCATCGGCAGGCGGTGGGCGTACAGCGCTGCGAGCGCCCCGAGCATGAACACGAACAGGAGGTGCGGCAGGTTGTCCGCCGGCAGCGTCACCAGTCCCGCTGCTGAGGCGACCAAACCGACCCACAGCGCGAGCGTGGCCGCGGCCACCAGCCAGGTGCGACGGCGCAGGAGACCGAGCAGCCCGAGGGCGGCAACGGCGAAGTAGCAGAGCGCCTCATAGAAGAGGGTCCACAGTGAGCCGTTGATGACGCCGTCGCTGTGGGGTCCGCCGAGGCCGGCGATGCCGAACTGGTTGATCTGCAGGGCCGCGTTGACCGTCACGTAGCGCCAGGCCGGCTCCGAGGCGGCGGTGAAGACCGACAGGGGCGGGCGTTCGCTGAGCATCGCGGCCACGGGGGCGATGACGAGGGCGGTCACCACCAGGCAGAGCCAGAACGCCGGCGCGATCCGCAACGCCCGGTGCCAGGCGTAACGCCGCACGTCAGCCAGCCGATTCCAGCTGGAGACCATGAGGTAGCCGCTGATGACGAAGAAGCCGTCCACCGCCAGCACGCCGATCTGGGTGCCGTTCACCGAAGGCTGCCAGCCGAAGCCGTTCTCCAGTCCGTGGGAGATGGCGACGACGACGGCCAGCGCCAGCCGCATCAGGCTCAGCCCATTGGCGCGGTGGTCGAAGGCGTCCCTCAGGCTCGGCGCCCACGTGGTGCGCGTGGGCACGTGCCCGGTTCCAGCGGCGGACCGCGCCAACGTGGCGGCGGTCGAAGGCGGGGAGTGGCTCACGGTGGGCTCCGTCGGGGCGCAGAGGGCGACCCGACGCGCGGGCTGACATCTCTACCCTAACCCGAGGGTAGGGATAAGCCACCTGATCGCTGCCGCGACACGCGGTGAGTTCTCAGGGAGTGCTGGCATCACCAGCAGCGCTCGTGGCCCTGGCGTGGCGCTCGCGCAGCAGCCCGACGAACTCCTCGGCCATTGCCACCTTCGCGATGAGCTTGCGGCGGCTCTCCTCGGCCTGGTCGAGGTAGTCCGCCAGCCGCGCGGCCAGGTCCGCGGCCTCGGCGGGGTCGCTGTCAGCACCCCCGAAGCTCTCGGCGTCGACGGTGTCGGCAATGGCCATGACGTCGCGCATCTGATCCAGCGTGAACCCCAGCGGCTTCATGCGCCGGATGACCAGCAGCCTGTCGACGTCGTGCCGGCTGTAGAGCCGGAAGCCGCCCTCGCTGCGCGCCGAGGGAGAGAGCAGACCGACCTCGTCCCAGTGGCGCAGGGTGTTGACCGACAGGCCCGTCAGCTCGATGACCTGACCGATCTGCATCGGCTTATCGGGGTCGTCGTTCGAGTGGGGGCGTGGCGGCATGGAGCCACTCTTCCGCACCGCGCCAGGCGGGACAGTGCTGGTGGGTGGGCTGGTGGGTGGGCTGGTGGTCGGGCTGGTGCCGGGGCTCAGCTTCCGCCGCCGAAGTGACCAGCCAGCCGCTCGTGACGTGCGGCGCTGTGGCCCGCCAGGCCTCGGATCTCCACATGCTTGTCGCGGTCGGCGTAGCGGGCGCTGATCGCATCCAGCGTGGCCACGGTGGAGGCGTCCCACACGTGGGCGTCCGACAGGTCGATGACCACCGAGGGCGGGTCGGCGGCGTAGCGGAACTGCTCCGCCAGGTCGTTGCTGGAGGCGAAGAACAGCTGCCCGGTCACGGTGTAGGTCACCGCGGCGCCGTCGTCGCTGAGGTGGCGTTCGACGTCGACGAGGTGCGCCACCCGCCGCGCGAACAGCGCCAGCGCCACGATCACCCCCACGATGACGCCGTACGCGAGGTTGTGCGTGGCCACCGTCACCGCCACCGTCGTCAGCATCACCGTGGTCTCGGAGAGCGGCATCCGCCGCAGGGTGCTCGGGGCGATGGAGTGCCAGTCGAACGTGCCGACCGACACCATGATCATGACGGCGACCAGGGCGGCCATCGGGATCAGCGAGACCACGTCTCCCAGCGCCACCACGAGAGTGATGAGGAAGGCGCCGGCCAGGAAGGTGGAGAGGCGGGTGCGAGCCCCCGAGGTCTTCACGTTGATCATCGTCTGGCCGATCATGGCGCAGCCGCCCATGCCGCCGGTGAACCCGGTGACGACGTTGGCCACGCCCTGGCCCCACGCCTCGCGCTTCTTGCGCGAGCGGGTGTCGGTGATGGTGTCGACCAGCTGCGCCGTCATCAGCGACTCCAGCAGCCCCACCAACGCCATCGCGAACGCATACGGCGCGATGATCCGCAGCGTCTCTCCCGTGAACGGCACGTCCGGCACCAGGAACGACGGCAGCGAGTCCGGCAGCTCGCCCTGGTCGCCCACCGTCGGCACGGAGACGGCCGCGACCACGGTGACGGCCGTCAACACGACGATCGCCACGAGCGGGGCCGGTACCACGGTGGTCAGGCGAGGCAGGAGGGCGATCATCGCCAGCCCCGCCGCCACCAGCGGGTAGACCAGCCACGGCACCCCCAGGAGGTACGGCAGCTGCGTGGTGGCGATGAGGATGGCCAGAGCGTTGACGAAGCCCACCATCACGCTGCGCGGGATGAATCGCATCAGGCGGGCCACTCCCAGAAGCCCGAGCGCCACCTGGAGAACACCGGCGAGGACGACGGTGGCCAGCAGGTAGTCCAGCCCGTGCTCGCGCACCACGGGGGCGACGACGAGCGCCACCGCTCCTGTCGCCGCGGAGATCATGGCCGGGCGGCCACCGACGATCGCCGTCGTCACCGCCATGGTGAACGCCGCGTAGAGGCCGACGCGGGGATCGACGCCTGCGATGAGGGAGAAAGAGAGCGCCTCGGGGATCAGCGCGAGCGCCACCACCAGGCCCCCGAGAACCTCGATGCGCAGCCGGCGCGGATCGCGGAGCGCCTGCAGGACGGTGATCCCGCCGTCGCCGTCGTCGTCGCCCACGCAAGGGTGACGCTCCCGGGGGCCCTCGCCGGGACCGTCGGGTACGAGACCCGGTCCCTCGTGGGGGCGGCGCGGGTTCGGCCGTGGGGATCGCATGGTCCTCCGGTGGTGAGGCGGGACAGCCGCGATGCGGAAGTCGTCGCGGGCAGCTGTGAAGAGTGAGCCCCTTGAGTGTGGGGACGTTGGCCCTTTCAGCGTGACCGCTTGGCTACTGCCAAGGGGCCAACCGTTCGCCCCCAAGGGGCCAACTCTTCACAGCGCCCGGCACCGCTCACTGGACGTAGCGGAGAGCATCGGCGATGCCAGCCACCATCTCCTCAGGCCAGGCCGAGCACGTCCAGCGCCCACGCGTCCTCGAAGGCCCGCTCGCGCCACGCCTCGTAGCGGCCCGACCGGCCGCCGTGCCCGCCGTCGACCTCGGTCTTGAGCAGCACGTCGGGCGCGCCGTCGGGGGCCTGCTGCCGCATCCGCGCCACCCACTTGAAGGGCTCCACGTAGAGCACGCGGGTGTCGTGGAGGCTGGTGGTGACCAGCAGCCTCGGCCACGTGGGGGAGCCCGGTCCGCCGTCCTCGATCGACGGGAGGTTCTCGGTGGGGGCGTAGCCCTTGATGAGCGCGTAGGCGGCGGCGTCGCGGATCGGGTCTCCCCACTCCTCCTGCTCGGGCACCGTCAGCGGCAGCGACTCGTCGAGCATCGTGGTGAGCGGGTCGACGAACGGCACCGCCGCGAGCACCCCCGCGAACAGCTGCGGCGCCAGGTTCAGCGCCGCCCCGACGAGCAGCCCACCCGCCGACCCCCCGGAGGCGACCAGGCGCGCCGGGTCGACGTAGCCCTCCCGGCCCAGGTGCTCGGCGGCCGCGACGAAGTCGGTGAAGGTGTTGCGCTTGCTGGCCAGGCGTCCGCCCTCGTACCAGAGCCGACCCAGCTCGCCACCGCCGCGCACGTGCGCCACGGCGAACACCACGCCGCGGTCCAGCAGCGACAGTCGCGGCACGGAGAACCACGGGTCGAGGCTGACCTCGTAGCTGCCGTAGCCGTACAGGTATCCCGGGGCCGTCCCGTCGACGGCGACGTCGGCGCGGCGCACCACGGACACCGGCACCCGGACACCGTCGGGGGCGGTCGCCCAGGTGCGTTCCTCTACGTAGGCGGAGGCGTCGTACCCGCCGCGCACGGGCGTCTCGCGGCGCAGCACGAGCTCGCCGTCGCGCTCGCCACCGGACAGGTCGAGGTCCACCACGCGCACCGGCGTCGTGAACGACGTCTGCTGCAGGCGCAGCAGCGGCGCCTCGAAGGACGGGTTGCCTGCCAGCACGGAGGAGGCCAGCGCCGTGGGGCTGGGCACCTCCACCGGCTCGCTCAGCTCGCCGACACCGACACTGCCACGCCCGTCCGGGCTGATCCTCAGGACGGCGACGCGCGGCAGCGCCTCCCGCCGCCACGACACCGCCACGTGCCCGGCGAACGCGTCGACGTCCTCCAGCCGGCGTCCGGGCTCGTGGGGGATGACCGTCGTCCACCGCTGGTGGGCGGTCGCCGGGTCGGCCGGGGTAGCTGAGCCACCGAGCACGCCGTCGGCGTCGAGCAGGGCGAGCGCGAAGTCCGGGGCGTCGTCGTCGTGAAGCACGAGAAGGGCGTCACGCGTGCCGCCAAGCCTACCGGCGGAGCCGTCCGGGAGCACCACGTGATCGACCGAGTACTCCACGCCGTCGCGTCGCCCCGCGACCGACACGGGAACCTCACCGGGCGCGCGGCCCGGGCCGCCGGCGTCCAGCAGCCACACCTCGGAGGTGTTCTTCGAGCCCGCCGACAGCACGATGAACCGCCCCGACCGGGTGCGCCCCACGCCGAGCCAGTAGCGCTCGTCGTCCTCGCGGAGCAGCACGGCGTCGCCGGTGCCGTCGGGGGCGCTCTCGCCCAGCAGGTGCCGGCGCACCTCGAACGGCCGCCACGCCTCGTCGACCACCGAGTACAGCAGCGTGCGGGAGTCCGACGCCCACGTGGCCCCGTGCCCCAGACCGGCGATGGCGACGTCGAGGTCGGCGCCCGTCACGAGGTCTCGGACGCGCAGCGTGAAGCGCTCGTCTCCGGTGATGTCCGCCGACCACGCCAGCAGCTGCCCGTTGGGGCTCACCGACGCCGCCCCCAGCGCGAAGAACGCCGAGTCCTTCGCCTCGACGTTGCCGTCCAGCAGCACCTGCTCACCGGGCAGCGCCGAGCCGTCCTCCGGCAGCGCCGGCGGCTCCCACCCGCCGGGCTCGCCGGCCGGGACCGCAGCGGGCACCCGGCAGATCAGCCCGTACTGCTGCCCCTCCACGGTGCGGCGGTAGTACCACCAGGCGCCGTCGCGGCTGGGCACCGACAGGTCGCTCTCCTGGGTGCGCGAGCGCACCTCCTCGAACAGCTGCTCACGCAGCGGCTCCAGGTGCGCGGTGCGCGCGGCGGTCCAGGCGTTCTCCGCGTCGACCAGCTCGCGGACCGCCGGGTCGTCGCTGTCGCGCAGCCACTCGTGCTCGTCGACGACGACGTCGCCGTGGTTCTCGCGGGTCACGCGCACGCGACGCGCCACCGGGGGGTGTTCGGGCAGGTCCTGGTGCTGATCGGTGGAGGGAGGAGCGCTGCTCACGGGGGCGACACTACGGCGCCCCCTCGGGGCTAGCGGGTTGTGGGGACCCAGCTCACGGCGAGCACGGTGGTGTCGTCCGCACGCGCGGACACCGAGCGCAGGAGCTTGTCGCACAGCTCGTCGAGGGAGCCCACGTCACCGCTGACCGTCCTGACCACCCGCTCGAGCCGCTCGGTCCACGCGGTGCGCCGTTCTTCGACGAGGCCGTCGGAGAACAGCAGCAGGGCGCCGCCGGGTTCGAGCTGCACCTCGGTGGTCGTGTACTCGACGTCGTCGAGCAGGCCGACGGCTGGGCCGCGGGCGCCGTCGTCGACGAGTCGAGCGGTGCCGTCGCCGCTGCGCACCACGAGCGGGGGGTGCCCGGCGTTGACGATGCGGGCGGCCCCTGTGGCCTGGTCGATCACGACGACGACGGCGGTGGCGAGCTCCCCGGTGAGCAGGCGCGTCACCAGCTCGTTGAGGCGCCCCAGCGCCTGGGCCGGGTCGCGGGAGGCCAGCACGTACGCCCGCAGCGCGTTGCGCATCTGGGCGCTGATGGCCGACGCCGCCAGTCCGTGGCCGGCGACGTCGCCCAGTACCACGGCGGTGCACCCGTCGGACAGGGGCACGATGTCGTACCAGTCACCGCCGACGATGTCGTCGCTGTGGGGCACGTACCGCACGGCCAGGTCGAGGCCGGGCACCTCGGGGAGCTTCTCCAGCAGCAGCGTCTGCTGCAGCGCCCTGGCGAGCCGGCTGGTGCGCTCGACCTCGCGCAGCAGGGAGTCCGACAGGTGCCGCGCGAACCCGAGAGCCGCGTCGACCTCGTGCTGAGTCCATCGCTGCGCGGTGCGCCGCACGGTCTCGCTCCACGCGTCGAAGGAGTGGCGGGGGGAGAGCCGCACGGTGCCGTCGTCGCTGCTGACGAGTGTCGACGAGCGCGGGTCTCCGCCCCAGATGATCTCCTGGAGCACCTCGGGGCGGAACCAGGCGATGAGATCGCCGGGTTGACCGCCGGCGATCGGCGCGGCCAGGACGCCGCTGGCGGTGGCCCACACGTCTTCGGGCTCCAGCCCCGCGGTCACCTCGAGGGCGGTGGCCGCCAGCGAGGAGGTCACCAGGGGGCCGTCGGCCAGGTGGACCGACAGGGCAGCGACGACGGCGGGCGGGGGGGTGGCGCCGAGCAGGCGCAACTCGCCGTGAATCCGCAGCGCGACGCCGCCGCACGGCACGAGGTCGGCGATGGTGGCGTCTTCGCGGGTCAGCGCCTCCAGCGCCATCTCCGGGGAGTCGGCGAGCAGCTCGGTGAGGCGGGCGCGCACCTGCGAGGTCGCGACCACCTGGTGGTCGGTCTCGCGCCCCACCACCACGGGCAGCAGCAGCGAGGCCGTGCGGCCGAGGAACTCCGCCGCCGTGCGCACGGGCACGCTCGGGCGGTGCGGGCCGGCGTAGTGGTGGCACGCGATGAGGCCCCAGAGCCGGTCTCCGTGGAGCAGCGAGATCGACATCGAGGCCGCGACGCCCATGTTCCGGAGGTACTGCAGGTGCACCGGCGAGACGCTGCGCAGCACCGCGAGCGACAGGTCGAGCGGCTCTCCCGTGGGCTCGGCCGGCTCGAGGGGCACCGGCGCGTACGACGACGTCGGGATGATCCGCAGCCACTGGCGCGCGTAGAGCGCGCGGGCCTGCGCGGGGATGTCGGTGGCCGGGTAGCGCAGTCCGAGGAAGGGCTCGAGGTCCGCGCGGCGGTCCTCGGCGAGCACCTCGCCGTTCCACTCCTCGTCGAAGCGGTAGACCATGACGCGGTCGAAGCCCGTCAGCTCGCGCACGCCCGTGGCGAGAGACTCCGCGAGCGCGGTGACGCTGCCGGCGTCCTGCAGGCGCCGCAGCACGGCGGGCAGCTGCAGGTGCCAGGGGTGGGTGGGGCCTTCGTCGCCGCGGGCGGGTTCGAGTTCGACGACGACGAGCGCCGGGTGCTGCGAGCTGTCGCTCGAGGTCGGCGTGATGCGGTGAGCCACGGCGTGGTGCCGGCGGCCGGACCCCACGGGCAGCTCGACAGGGTCGATCGTGGTGGTCTGGTCCCCACCGCCGTCGATGACCGAGCGGACGAGGTCGGCAAGCTGCCCTGACAGGTCCGCCAGGTCTGCGCCAGCGCTCGCGGCGGCTCCCAGGGTGCGCGCGGCGCCCGCCGACGCCGACAGCACGGTCAGTGCAGGCGGCCCCGGCGGTGCGCTCGGCGCGGGGCCCGCAGGCCGCACCACGAGCAGGTGCCCGTGCGGCTGGATGCTGCCGGGGATGCGGATCGGCTCGTCGGCACAGGCGGCGGCCGCGGCCGCCAGCGCGGCCTCGTCGAGGGCGTGTGCCGTCAGGCCGTCGGTCAGTGCGTCGGCGTGGATCAGCGCGGTTCCGGTCGCCGACGCGGCGGCCGGGGGCGGCTGCGAGGAGGACACGGGGCTCCAGCGGTGGGTGGTGGTTCGTGGGGGCGGATCACCAGCGGATCACGAGCGGATCACCACGTGTGCGGCCGGCCTGCCGGGGTAGGTAGGTGCCATCATCGCACCGCTGCTGCCTACCCCTGCTGACTTGGAGGCTCCGTGCACCTCAGCTACGGGCTCCGGCTCCCGACGGACGTGCGGCACGTCCCCGTCGTCCGGCACCTTGCCATCGCCACCCTGACCGAGCTGGGGGTCAGCCGCGGCAGCATCGATGACATCGCCCTGGCCGTCACGGAGGCCTGTTCCAACGTCGTCCAGCACGCCGGGGGCGGTGACTTCGAGGTTCGGGTCAGCGTCGAGGGCGAGTGGTGCCGCATCGAGGTGCTCGACGGCGGCGCCGGCTTCGACCCCGCTGAAGCATCTGCCGCGGTGCTCGCGGAGGGCCCCAGCGCTGACCTCACGCACGGGAGGGGGCTGGGGCTCATGCGGATCCTCGTGGACCAGCTCCACTTCGAGCCGCGCGACGGCGGGACGACGGTGGTGCTGCTCAAGCACCTGGTGCTGCGTGAGGGGTCGGTGCTCGCCGCCGCCGTCGCCGCTGCGACCGCCCCAGGGACCAGCTCGAGGACCGGCCCGGGGCTTGGCCCGGTCACTGAAGACCCCCGCTGAGCAGACCCCCGCTGAACGCGCGAGGGGGCGCCCGCGGCCCATGGCCGCGGGCGCCCCCTCGTCAAAGGTGCGCGAGCTTGCGCAACCTCCAAGAAGTCAGGGAGAGCTTCAGGACTCCAGCGACGCGTCGAGCGTGATCTCTACGCCGGTCAGGGCCTTGCTGACGGGGCAGCCGGCCTTCGCGTCGGCAGCGGCCTTGGCGAAGCTCGCCTCGTCGAGGCCCTCGACCTCACCGACGACGGTCAGCTTGATGCCGGTGAGCTTGAAGCCGCCGGCCTCCTTGTCCGGGCCGAGGGAGACGTCGGCCTTGACCTCGAGGGACTGCGGGGTGCCGCCGGCGGCCGCGATGAGCGCGGACAGCTGCATGGCGAAGCAGGAGGAGTGCGCCGCGGCGATGAGCTCCTCGGGGCTGGTGGTGCCGTCGGCGTCGTCAGCGGCGCGCTTGGGGAAGGACACGGTGTAGGTGCCGGCGCCGGAGCTGGTGAGCTCGACCTGTCCGGAGCCCTGCTCCAGGGTGCCGTTCCATGCGGTGCGAGCGGTGCGGGTGGGCATCTCGTCTCCTTCGTCCGTTGACTCAGTCTGTCGACGTCAGTCGTTCGCGCGTCCGGGATGTCCCGGCCCGCACGGAGAAAACATATCGTGCGCGACAGGTATTCCCGTCGGGGGTCGTCCCCCCACTCGCAGCCTGCACGCGGGGCCCACGGCGTGCACGCCGTGGGCCCCGCCCGTTGTCGAGTAGTTGGAGTTGTCGGTGTTCTCGGAGGTGCGAGAGCTGCCGCCGTCAGGCGGAGGCGCCGCGCAGGGGCAGCAGCAGCTCGGACAGGGGACGGCGCGCACGGGTCAGCTCACGCGCCCGGACCGTCTCGTCGAGGGTCTCCAGGTCACCCTGGCGCCCGACGGCCACGACGACGAGCGGCTCCACGCCGTCCGGGATTTCGTAGGCGGCGCGGATCGCGTCGACCTCGATGCCGCCCAGGGTGTGCACGACGAGGCCCTCGGCAGCCGCCTGCACCGTGAGGTGGGCGACGGCCTGACCGGCGTCGAGGTCGGCCCAGCGCAGCGTCTTGCCCTCCGGGGTCACGCGCTCGGCTGCCACCAGCACCAGGGCGGAGGCGTTGCCGGCCCACGCCTGGTTGAACCCCATGAGGGTGCCGAAGAGCACGTCGTGCTCGGGGGTGCCGCGCAGCGCCACCGCGAAACGCCACGGCTGGGTGTTGCTCGCACTGGGGGACCAGCGGGCGGCCTCGAGGAGGCGGCCGGCGGTCTCGGCCTCCAGTACGTGGTCGGGGTCGAAAGCGCGGGTGCTCCACCGCTCGGACAGCAGCGGGTGGACGTCCAGCGCGACGGCGGACACAGGAAGGGAGGTCGAAGTGCTCACGAGGGCGTGCAACGGCGGCACTGCTGCTGATCTTCCCGAGCGGCCCCGCCGTCCCCCGGATGCCCCTCCAGCAGGCCCCTCAGAGGTGGCCCAGACGTGCTCTCACGACGGCGTACCCGCCGTACGCCGCGAACCCGGCGCCCACGCCCGCGAGCAGCACCGCTCCGCCCGGCAGCTCCAGCAGCGCGCGCAGCGCGGCGTCCAGCCCGCCGGCCTCGCGCGGGTCGTTCGTCGCCGCGGCGGTCACGAACAGCCCGCCGACCACGCACAGCGCCAGCCCTTTGGCCGTGTATCCGACCACCCCGGCGACGTCGACCCCCAGCCGCGCCGGCCCCTCGGGCAGCGTCAGGTCCTCGCGGAAGCGCAATCGCACACCCTTGACCACGAGGTACAGCCCCACCCCGAGCACGGCCACGCCCGCCGCCACCACGGCCAGGGTGCCCAGGACGTTCTCCATGAGCTGCTCGGTGACGTCGTCGCTGGTGTCCTCCGCGTCCGTCTCACCGCCCGCGGCGTACGTCACGGCCGTCACCACCACCGCGCTGTAGACGACGCCTTTCGCGAGGTCCTTCACCCCGTCCGCACGCTGACGCCAGCGCAGCTCCAGCACGCCGTCCACGAGGTGCCACAGCGCGAGCGCGGCCAGTGCCGCGCTCGCGGCCCACAGCAGTGGGGCGCCTCCAGGGGTGCCGGCCACCGCGGCCAGCGCACCACCCTGGTCGGCCGTACCCTCGCGCACGCCCAACGCCAGCCGCACGGCCAGCGCCCCGATGAGCACGTGCAACGCCCCGGACAGGGCGTAGCCGACACGCGCCACGGGTTCCAGGTGCTCGCGGGCCGCGCGGGCGCCGTCCTCGACGTCGTCGGAGACCTCGCCGTCCCCGTCGCGGTCCAGCCATGCGCGTAGCCGGTCAGCCAGACCTCGCACTGCGGCCCGCAGGGCGTCCCACGCACCGGCCGCTGTCGACGGGCGCGTCGTCGTCGTCCTCAGAGCTCACCCCAGCGGGCCCGCACGAAGCACCAGATCCCGTACAGCGCGAAGCCCACCCCCACCGCCACCAGGAGGACGACGCCGAACGGTGCCCCCACAAGGGTCCGCATGGCGGCGTCGATCCCACCCGCCTCGGAGGGGTCGCTGCGGGCGGCGGCGACGACGAACAGCACGCCCACCACCGCCAGCGCGATCCCCTTGGCTACGTACCCCGCCCGACCTGCCCACAGCGCAGCCCTCCCGGCGGGGCCGGCGCGCCCGCCCGGCGGCGCCCCCGCCGAGCCGCGGAGGTCTTCGCGGACCTTGTCCGAGCACCCCTTCCACACGAAGAAGCCGCCCCCGCCGAACACGGCCAGCCCCACCGCCCCGACGAGCAGCACCCCGCCGGGGGAGCCCATGAGGGTGGCGGTCACGTCGTCGGTGGAGGACTCCGACGACGACGAGCCGCCGCGCGCGAACGTCAGCGCGGTGCCCGCGAGCGCGAGGAAGACCACGCCCTTGCCGAGGCCCTTCGCGGCGTCCTTCGGCTCGCGTGCCCGGGCCTCCAGCGCGCCGTCGAGGAGTTGCCACACGCCGAGGGCCGCCAGGGCCACTACTGCGGCCCACAGCGCGAAGGCTCCGAACGGCGTGCCGGCCACCTCGCCGAGGGCGCCGCTGGAGTCGGCACTCCCACCCGAGCTGCCACTCGCACTCCCACCCGAGCCGGAGAGGGCGATCCGGACGGCGAGTACGCCGATGAGAACGTGCAGGAGACCCGACACCACGAAACCCGCGCGGGCCACGGGCTCAAGGCGCTGGTGGAGCTCTTCGGCGCGGCGACCGGCCGCCGCCCCCGCGCTGGCCGTCGACGACACAGCGGACATGGTGGACCCGCCGACCGCCCTCGGCACCCCGAGCCGAGCTGGCTCTGCGTCAGCGTGTGAGCGTGCCCGAAACTGTCAGTCGCTGAGCTGTCAGGCGCCGGTCGGTGGGACGGCGACGAGGTCGGAGACGACGGCGCCCACGGCCCCCAGGGCGAGGGCACGCTGCAGCTGCGCCGGGGTGGACAGGATGTGGGCCAGCACCGGCTTGCCGAGCGCCTTCACCTCGGTCCAGCGGGCGTCGGAGGCGCCGACGTCCAGGCCGAGCAGGTCCCACGAGGCGGCGGTGCGGGTGAGCAGCGTCGCGTCGGCGTCGACCTCGCGAGCCCAGTAGAAGCCCCAGCTGCGCCAGCCCTCGCGGCGAGCGAGGTCGGCCCAGGTGGTGTTCGCGATGGGCGACTTGGCCACGATCCACCGCGGGGCGTCGGGCACGCGCCGCAGCGCCGTGACCAGCTCGCCGTGGAAGCGCGGGTTGACAGCCTTGGGGTCGACGAACAGCACCCGCTGCCCACCCCATCGCTCCAGCAGGTCCTCCAGGCGCGCGTAGGGGCGCTTCGGCTGGCGGGGATTGCTGGTCCCGGAGGCGGTGATGCGGTAGGCGGCGACCTCCGCCCAGGTGTGCGCGGCGGCGGTGAAGCCCTGCGTGCCCGACGTCCTGTCGAGGGACCCGTCGTGCAGCCCGAACCAGACGCCGTCCGACGTCCTCGACAGCGACACGTCCAGCGCGCCCACGCCGAGCGCGACGGCACGGGAGTACGCGTAGGCGGACATCTCCGGCCAGTTCAGGGAGCCACCGCGGTGGGCCACGAAGAAGCCCGGCGTCGCGAGCAGGCGGTCGAGGTTGGGGCCCGAGGCCGCTCGCGCCGGCGCCGCCAGCGGCCCAGCGGCCGCCGCAGCTCCCGCGGCGGCCAGCCCGAGGCTGGCGAGCACCGCCCGCCGCGTCCACCGCACCGAGTCCACCTGAGACCTCCGCTTGTGAGCTGTCGTGCGCTCGTAGCGGCGCCGACATCCTTCTCTCGTCGCAGTGTGGGCTCCACCGTGGCACTGCGTCGTCACGCCACCCCGTCGGACGCAGGGCATCCACCGCATCGGGTGCACACAGACTCGTTCGCGGGTCCGCTGGCCCGCCTCGCTACCGGTCCCCGCTACCGACCTCGCTACCGACCTCGCTACCGGACCAGCGCGGTTAGTCCCCGGCGCTGTCGGAGGGCTGGGATAGCGTCGCGAGCGTGCTGGACCCCACCCACCCCCTGGCCGCACCGAGCACCCTCCCGCACGGCCTACCGCCGTTCGACGTGCTGCGCACCGAGCACTTCGCGCCCGCGCTGCGCGCGGGGATGGCCCAGCAGCGCGCCGAGGTCGAGGTCATCGCCACCGACTCCGCGCCGGCCATGTTCGCCAACACCGTCGCCGCACTGGAGGCGTCCGGTGAGCTGCTTCACCGCGCCACCAACGTCTTCTCCAACCTCGTCTCCTCCCACTCCGACGAGGCGCTGCGCGCCGTCGAGGCCGAGCTGGCACCCGAGCTCAGCGCCCACGGCGACGCGATCACCCTCGACCCGCGCCTGTTCGCCCGGCTCACCGTGGTGCTCGAGCAGACGGCCGGAGGCGCACCGGACGCCGACGGCGCCGTCCTCGACGCCGAGCAGCGCACCGTGCTCGAGCGCTGGCACCGTGACCTGGCGCGCGCCGGCGCTGGCCTGGACGAGGCCGCCAAGGCCCGGCTGCGCGAGCTGAACGGCGAGCTGTCACGGCTGACCACGCAGTTCGGCACCGAGCTGCTCGCCGCGACCAACGCCGCCGCCGTCCACGTCACCGACGAGTCCGAGCTGGCGGGGCTGTCGGCCGGTGAGCGCGCCGCCGCGGCGCAGGCCGCCGAGGCCCGCGGCCTGCAGGGGTGGGTGCTGCCGCTGTCGTTGCCCACCGACCAACCCGTGCTCGCCTCGCTCGACCACCGCGGTCTGCGCGAGCGGGTCTTCCGCGCCTCCACCACCCGCGGTCTCGGCGGCGAGCACGACACGCGCTCCCTGTTGACCCGCATCGCCGCGCTGCGCGCCGAGCGCGCCGGCCTGCTGGGCGCCGCCCACCACGCCGAGCACGTCCTGGAGGTCGCCACAGCCCCGTCGGTCGAGGCGGTGATGGACCTGCTGACCTCCGTCGTGCCGGCCGCCGTGAGCAACGCTCGCGGCGAGGCCCTCGAGCTGGTCGAGGAGCTTCGGGCCCTCGAGGGCGACGACGCCGCGTTGCGTCCGTGGGACTGGTCCTGGGCCGCGGCCCGCGTCCGCGCGCGCAGGTTCAGCCTCGACCAGGCTGCGCTGAAGCCGTACTTCGAGCTCGACGCCGTCATCACCCGCGGGGTGTTCGCCGCCGCGACGGCGCTGTACGGCCTGACCTTCACGGAGCGCCCTGACCTGCCCGTCTACCACCCCGACGTGCGCACCTGGGAAGTCTTCGACAGCGCCGGTACCTCGGTAGGCCTCTTCCTGGGTGACTTCTTCGCCCGGGAGTCCAAGCGCGGCGGCGCCTGGATGAGCCACTACGTCAAGCAGCAGGCCCAGCCGGCCGTCGGGGGTCGCCCGGGCCGGACCACGCGGCCCGTCGTCGTCAACAACCTCAACGTGCCGCGCCCGCCCGACGGCGAGCCGGCACTGCTGACCCCCGACGAGGTCGAGACCGCCTTCCACGAGTTCGGGCACGCCCTGCACGGGCTGCTGTCCGACGTCCGCTACCCGCGCCTGTCCGGCACCACGGTGCCCCGCGACTTCGTGGAGTTCCCCTCGCAGGTCAACGAGGTGTGGGCGTGGGACCCGGCGCTGCTGCCCGCGTACGCCCGCCACGTCGAGACCGGCGAGCCGCTGCCGGCGGAGCAGGTGGCCGCGCTGCTCGCGTCGCGCTCGTACGGTCAGGGCTTCGCCACCACCGAGATCGTCGCGGCGATGCTGCTCGACCAGGCCTGGCACCAGCTGGCCCCGGGGGAGTCCGTGGCCCCCGACGAGGTCGAGGCGTTCGAGGCCGCCGCGCTCGAGCGGCACGGCATTGCCGTGGAGCTCGTGCCCCCGCGGTACCGCTCGACATACTTCAACCACGTCTTCTCCGGCGGGTACTCGGCGGGCTACTACTCCTACCTGTGGAGCGAGGTGCTCGACGCCGACACCGTGGAGTGGTTCACCGAGAACGGCGGCCTGCGCCGGGAGAACGGTGCCGCGTTCGCCCGCGAGGTGCTCTCGCGCGGAGGCACCGTCGACTTCGCCGCCGCATACCGTGCCTTCCGCGGACGCGACCCGCGGGTGGAGCCCCTGCTGGAGCGCCGGGGCCTCGCGGCCACCGGCTCCTGAGGGGGCGGCGGTGCCGCGCGTTCCGGGGGAGAACAACGGGCTCGGTCCCGCGTCGGTGGCAGTCGGGCTCACCTCGCTCGTGCTCGGAGGGCTCGTGTTCGCCCCGCTGCTGCTGGGCGGCATCGCGGGCACGTGGCTGGCGGTGAGGGCCCGCCAGCGCGTCGTCGACGGTGACGCGAACAACCCGCGGACCGTCTTCGTGGGCTTCCTTGCCTCCACAGCGGCGATCGCGCTGTTCCTCGTGCTGCTCACGGTCGGCGTGCTGACGTCCTCGGGGGTCCTGTCCGGCTGAGCCATGGTCGACTTCATGGCCTTCACAAGATCCACCGGCAGGCGCGATCAGGCGGGCGGTGACGTGCAGTCTCCCCGCGAGGTCGCGTGCCGTGCTCCTCGTGGCCGCGCAGCCCTTCAGAAGATGGCCAGTCGGAGAGCAGCGTCGACACGGAGGGGAATCTCCGTGAGCCGGTCCCACAGCACCCACCCGGCCATAGGTGCCCCGGTCACGGTGGTGCGCAGGTGACCGTCCTCTGCGGGGAGCTGCGTGACAGTGGGAGCGCCGGCTCGCACCTGTGACTCACGGATGCGTCCTTGCCCTTGAGTACGCCTATGCCTTCGAGTACGTCTAGCGATTCGGGTCTGTGAGTCATTCTTGTGATCACTTCTTCGGTAGGTCGGGTGTGCGGGCGAGTGACGTGCTCTCAGGTACCCCACCCCGATGGCCGATGACCTCTGGACGACGCGGCGCCGCCCGGTCACCGTCGCACCACCGGTGCGGAGTGCCCCGCCGGGGCGGCCCGCGGGCGCAGCATCGACGCAGGGACAGGGGTGAGGGCCGTGTTCGGAGCGGTGAACGGGCTCGTGCGCCTCGCGGTGCTCGGTGTCGGCGCCGTCATCGGCACCGCGGGGTGTGCCTGGCTCGTCGGAGCGGCGATCACCGTCGCGCAGACGCCCGCGTGGGGTGGAGACTCCACGACGAGCAAGCTGCCCGCCGTCGCCGTGCCTCGCGATGTGCCGTCGGGAACACCCCTGTCGACGCCGGATCCGACCGTGGCGCCGACGGGTGCTCCGACGGCTGCAGCGGCACTCCCTTCGGACCTGCCGTCGACACTCCCCTCGACGCACAGCTGGGTGCCAGCTTCCGGCGACACCGGCGCTGGCTCGACGACGACGGCGCCGACCGGCCCGCCGGTGAGCGCGGCCGTGGGCGCCGTCCCCCGCCAGACGCCGGGCGGTGTGCTGGGCGGGACCTCCGACCTGACCGACCAGGAGATCGCGCGGATGCTCGGGTCCGACGCCGGCAGCGGCACCTCGCCGTCGTCGTCCTCTGTGCCCTTACCGTCGGCGTCACCGCTGGCCGGCTGAGCCACCGCTGGCCGGCTGAGCCACCGCTGGCTGCGACGCTCCTGAGGGCGTGCGAGCCGACGAAAAGGGCGAATCTAGGCCTTTTCGGGCTCTCGGCACCAGAGGGTTGACCCCCTGGTTCTGTGAGGGATCTGCGAGCACCCTGTGCCGCGTCGAGGCGCTCGAGCCTCGCGGGGGGACGGGGGTGGTCGCGGTGGGAGCTGTGAGCGGTACGGGCAGGGGGCATGTCAGAGGGAGCGGCAGGCTCAGGCGCCGGTCTCTTGCGGTCGGGGTGGTGGCAGCGGGTGCGGCACTCGGGCTGGTGGTGCCCCCGGCGGTCGCCTCCGACGGCGGTGCGGCGAGCCGGTCGGCGCCGGTCACGGTGGTCGCCTCGGGGCTGTCGGACCCCTGGAGCGTGAGGTTCGACCTGCGCGGCCGCCTCGTCGTCGCCGAGTCCGGAACCGGGGAGATCACGCGGCTGCCCAAACCTGGTCAGCGAGGCGGCGCCACGGTGCTCGCCACCGTGCCGGGTCTGGCCGGCGCCGACACGCGGGCGGCCACGGTGCTGGGCATCACGTCAGGCCCTCCCGGGGGAGCCCCTGACGACCCCAACACCCCGCCGGCGCCTCCTCCGCCCAACCCCGCGACCCTGTTCGCAGGAGCGCCGGGCACGGTGTCTCCGAAGGCCGACCTGCTCGCCTATGAGCTGAAGGCCAACCCCGACGGTCAGGTGCAGTTCGTGGACGGTCAGCCCGTCGACGCGCTGTCCAACCCGTTCTCGGTGCTGGCGGGCCTCGGCGTCGGCGGGGCCCCGCTGGCCTACGTCGCCGATGGCGGCGCCAACGACGTGCTCGCCGTGGCCGCGAACGGCAAGGTCAGCACGTTCTTCGTGCCGCCGACGGTCACCACGGGCGCCTGCGCTCAGGTGCCCAACAACGCCGCGGGCAGCTTCGGGTGCGACTCGGTGCCGACCGGGCTCGCCTACGGCCGCGACCTCAACATCTACATCGCCGCCTTCACCGCGGGGGTGCCGGGCGAGGGGCGTGTCTACGTGGTCGACAGGCGCGGCAGGCTGCTGCGCACCATCTCCGGCTTCTCTGGACCGACCGGCGTGGCCGTCGGCGACGACGGCACGGTCTACGTCAGCGAGCTGCTTGAAGGCGCCCCGGAAGGTGAAGGACCTCCACCCGCGGGGTTCGACCCGACCAGCATCGGGCGCATCGTGGCGGTGGCACCCGACGGGCGCCGGTCGGCAGCGCAGGTCACCATGCCGCTCGGCCTGCAGTGGTGCGACGGAGCGCTGTACTCCACCGCGTGGAGCGTGGCGGGCCAGTTCGGCCTGGCACCCGCGGGCGGCGCCCCCGTCGGTCAGGTGGTCAAGGTCAGCAAGAAGGCCTTTAGTCCGCTCTGAGCCCCGACCATCCTCCGCTGACGATCAAGGAAGTTCTGCACGCGCGTGCAGAACTTCTTTGATCGTCGAGGAGGGGGTGGTCGTCTCCCGAGTGGGGGCGGCCGGCCCCGTGAGGCACCATGGCGCTCCCCGGACGACGCGGTCCGGAGGGCGAAGCGGGAGCTGAAGGCCCTGCTCGACGCCCCCGCCGAGATCGGCCTGCGCATCTTCTGACCTCCTCACCGTGATCATGGGCAGTTGGCCACCCTTGCCAGGTGGCCGACTGCCCATGATCATGGACCGGGGAGGTGGGGTCAGCGGAGGGCGGTGATGGCCGCGGCGACGCGCTTCTCGCTCACAGGGCCGCTGGCCCCCACGGTCTGCGCGAACAGGCTGACGCGCAGCTCCTGCAGCTGCCAGCGGACCGCCCGTACCTCTTCGGCGTCGCGGCGGGCGGACGGCAACGCGGCCACCGCCCGCTCGAGGTCGGCCTCGAGGCGCTGGACGACGCCGGTCCGGTCCCGGTCGCGCTGCGCCGCCTGCGCGGCATTGCCGCCATCTCCGCCGCTGAGCACCTCCAGCCGGCGCAGCAGGGCCCGCAGGTAGCGCTGCACGTCGGGCAGCCGCTCCAGGCTCACCTCCGCGACGAACCCGGCGTGCACGAGCACCCCGAGCTGCGCCCGCACGTCGGCGAGTGAGGCGACCAGCGGCAGCGACGCCGGCGTCCTGTCGAGGGCGTGCTCGACGTCGCGTGCCGATTTCAGCACCCGCTGCACCAACCCCAGCACCTGCTGCGTGGTGGCGAGCAGGTCGGGGCGGACGGCGCGCAGCAGCGCGTCGAACGCCTCCCCATCACGGACGCCCAGCCCGCCACCCGGCGCGCGCGTCGCCACGAGGTGGTCGACGGCGGCGTCCGCGCAGTCGGCGAGCAGCGCCTCCACCGTGCCGTGCGGTGACCGCGCGAGCGCCAAGCGGCCTGGCGTTCCCAACCCATCAAGCAGCGACTTCGCCGGGTTGGCCAGCACCATCCGCGCCAGCCGCGCCACGCCTCGCGAGTGCGCCGCGTGCGCCTCGGCCTCGGTAGCGAGCACGCGCACAGCGATGCGCCGCTCGCCGTCCTTCTTGCCCTTCGCAGGCTGAGCCCATCGCTCCACCACGAGGCTCGGGAACCCCACCACCGGCCGCCCGTCGGGCGCGGCGGTCTCCACCTGCTCGGCCAGCACCAGCCCGGCCGGCCACGACGTCAGCGCCTCGTGCTCCAGCTGCTGCCCCGACGCCCGCGCCCCCGCCGTCACCGCCTGCACGACGGCCGCGCGCTGCGCCCCGGCCGTCTTCTCGCGCAGGGCCGCGAGGTCCTTGCCGGTGGCGACGACGCGCCCGTCGGCGTCCTCCAGGGCGTACGTCGGCAGCAGGTGCGGAGCGGTCTCGACCAGCCGCGCGGCGTCCCAGGCCTCCGGGGGGACGACGACGCCGCGCCGCGTGCGCAGCACCTCGCCCACGGCGTCGACGAGCTTCACGCCCGGCGGTGGGACTTCTGGCAGCGCGGCCGCCACCTCGCGGGCCGTGTCGGGGACGGGCACCAGCTGCACGCGGATCGGCTTGGGCAGCGCCCGCAGCAGCGCCGTCACCAGCTCGGTGCGCCACGCGGGCACGCCCCAGTCCAGGCCCGTCTCCGGGACCTGCGCGAGCACGGCCAGCGGCACGTGCACGGTGACGCCGTCGTCGGCGGCGTGCGGGTCGAACCGGTAGCTCAGCGACAGGTCGAAGCTGCCGGAACTCCAGGACGTCGGCGCGTCCTCCACGTCCGCGTCGCCCGTGGTGAGGTCGACGACCGTCAGGGTCAGCAGGTCGGGACGCGTGCGGCGCTCGCGCCGCCACCACGCCTCGAACGCCCTCGCCGAGGTGGCGTCGGCGGGCAGCCGGGCGTCGTAGAAGGCGACCAGCGCCTCGTCGTCGACGCGCAGGTCACGGCGCCGGGTGCGGGCCTGCAGCTCCTCGACATCGCGCGCCACCGCAGCGTTCGCCTCGACAAAGGCAACGGCGGCGCCTCTGGCGTCCCACTCACCGCCGACGAGGGCGTGGCGGATGAACAGGTCACGCGCGGTCACCGGGTCGAGGCGCGCCAGCGGCACCGTGCGGCCCGCGACCAGCGGCAGGCCGTACAGCGTGACCCGCTCGGTGGCCACGGCCGCGCCGCGCTGCTTGCTCCAGCGAGGCTCCGAGTGGCTGCGCACCACGAGGTGCGCGGCGAGGGTCTCCACCTGCTCCGGGTCGACGCGAGCCACGACCCGCGCCCACAGCCGGGAGGTCTCCACCAGCTCGGCCGCCACCACCCACGACGGCGACCGCTTGGCCAGCACCGACCCCGGCGCGATGGCGAACCGCGTGCCGCGAGCGCCGACGTACTCCGCGGGCCCGCGACGCCGGGTCTCGCGCGCTCCGTCGCGGCCCTCGCGCCCGCCGTCCCGACCGTTCTTCTCCTCCGCGCGCAGGTCCTTGCTGCCCACCTGCGTGAGCAGCCCGGCGAGCAGCGCCGTGTGCACCTGGGCGCGGACTGGCTCCAGCGCCTCACCCGTGCGCACCTGCGCCGACTCAGCCCCGCTCGGGGTGGAGATACCGAGCCCGCGCAGCACCCGCCGCAGCTGGGCGTGCACGTCCTGCCACTCGCGGATCCGCAGGTGGTGGAGGTACTCGGCCTTGCACATACGCCGGAACGACGACGACGAACGCTCCGCCGCCTGCTCCGTGAGGTAGGCCCACAGGTTCAGCGTCGAGACGAAGTCGGAGTGCTCATCGGCGAAGCGCCTGTGGCTCTCGCGTGCCGCGTCAGCCTTCTCCAGCGGCCGTTCCCGCACGTCCTGCACCGACAAGGACGCCACGAGCACGAGCAGCTCGGGGACGACGCCTTCGCGGTCGGCCTGGAGCAGCATCCGCGCGAAGCGCGGGTCGGCCGGTACCTGCGCCAGCCGCTTGCCGATGTCGGTGAGCTGGGGGCTCCCTGCCGGCGACGGGTCATCGATCGCGCCGAGCTCGTGCAGCAACGCCAGGCCGTCACGCACCTGCCGGCGGTCGGGCGCGTCGAGGAAGGGGAAGTCCTCCACAGCGCCCAGACCGAGGGACGCCATCTGCAGGATGACACTGGCCAGCGACGTCCGCTGCACCTCGGGCTGGGTGAACCGCGGGCGGGACTCGAAGTCGCGTTCGCTGTAGAGGCGGATCGCGACGCCGTCCGCCACACGCCCGCAGCGCCCCGACCGCTGCGCCGCGCTCGCCTGGCTCACCGGCTCGATGGGCAGGCGCTGCACCTTGGTGCGCGCGGAGTACCGGGAGATGCGGGCGGTGCCGGTGTCGACGACGTACCGGATGCCCGGAACGGTCAGCGACGTCTCCGCCACGTTGGTGGCCAGGACGATCCGCCGCGACGTCCCCGCACCGGGCTTGGAGAACACCCGGTGCTGGTCGGCGGCCGACAGGCGCCCGAACAGCGGCAGCACCTCGGTCGCGCCGCCACCTCCCGAGCCCGCCGGGCGCAGCCCGGGGATCTCCCGGCGCTCGATGGCGGCCGTCAGCGCATCGGCGGTGTCGCGGATGTCGCGCTCGCCGGAGAGGAACACGAGGATGTCGCCGTCGCCCAGCGCCGACAGCTCGGCCACGGCGTCGAGGATCCCCTCCGTCTGGTCTCGGTCCTCACCGCGGCCGCGGCGTGCGTCGTCGGGGTCGACCTCGAGGGACTCGCCATCGTCGTCCTCGGATCCTTCGGAATCGACCGGTGTCTCGTCGAGGCTGAGCGGGCGGTACCGGATCTCCACCGGGAACGTGCGCCCGGAGACCTCCACCACGGGTACCTCGCCCGCCACCGCGCCGAAGTGATCAGCGAAGCGCTGCGGGTCGATGGTCGCGGAGGTGATGACCACCTTGAGGTCCGGGCGGCGCGGCAGCAGCCGGTGCAGGTACCCCAGGAGGAAGTCGATGGTGAGGGACCGCTCGTGCGCCTCGTCGATGATGATCGTGTCGTAGGCGAGCAGGTCCGGGTCGCGCTGCACCTCGGCCAGCAAGATGCCGTCGGTCATGAGCTTGACCAGGCTGTCGGGGCCGACTTCGTCGTGGAACCTCACCGCGTAGCCCACCGGGCTGCCCGGCGCGCCGACCTCGGTGCCCAGCTCCTCCGCCACGCGCTCCGCCACCGCGCGCGCCGCGATGCGCCGCGGTTGGGTGTGGCCGATGAGCCCGCGCACGCCACGCCCGAGCTCCAAGCAGATCTTGGGCAGCTGCGTCGTCTTGCCGGAGCCGGTCTCCCCGGCGACCACCACGACCTGGTGATCGCGGATGGCGTCGGCGATGTCGTCGCGGCGGGCGCTGACGGGCAGGTCGGGATAGCTGAGGGATCCGACGACGGCGTCCGCGGCTACCGCCCGAGATGCCAGCCGGGCCTGCGCCGCGACCACCTGATGAGCCACCTCGGCCAGCTGCTGCGCCCGGCGCGGGCCCTTGGCACGTTCGGCGCCGTCCAACCGACGGGCCAGGCGCCGCTCGTCACGCAGGAGGGTGGCCGCGAGCCCGCTGCGCAGCACGTCGGGATCGGGGCCCGTGGTGGTCGTCGTCATCTCGCCGTCCAGCGTAGGTGGCGAGGGCGGGTGCGGTCCCGCCGGTTTCCGGCGTGACGTCGATCAGTCGAGGGCGTGGACCACGTCGGCTGCCGCCACCAGGACGGGGTCGTGGGTGGCGACGAGGACACCTGCCCCCGCCCGGGCGACGTCCCGCAGCACCTGGACGACGAGCTCGGCCGACGCCTCGTCGAGCTGAGAGGTGGGCTCGTCGAGGACCAGCAGGCGCGCTGCCGCGCCGGGCCTGTCGCTGGGTCCGTCGCCGGGCCTGTCGAGGGCTACCAGCGCCCGGGCCAGGGCGACGCGCTGCCTCTCGCCACCGGAGAGTCCCGAGGTGGGACGGTGGTTCAGGCCGGCCAGCCCGAGCCTGGCGAGCCAGCGGCCGGCGCCGGGGTCCTCCGGCAGGCCCTGGGCTGCCCGGGCCAGGTCGAGGTTGCCTGCGGCGTCGGCCGTCCGGACCAGGTGCACCTGCTGGGAGACCACACCGCACACGTCGCGGCGCACGCTCGCCAGCTCGGCGCGGTCCAGCCCCGCCAACGCACGGCCGCCCAGCTCGACGACGCCGCGGTCCGGGCGCTGCATGCCCAGCAGCACCCGCAGCAGGGTGCTCTTGCCGGTCCCCGAACGCCCGGTGAGCACGGTCAGCGCACCGGCGTGGACCTCCAGGTCCAGACCGTCCAGCACCGTGACGTCGTCGTAGGAGACGGCGACTCCGGCGCACCGGGCCAGCACCTCCGCAGGCGTCGTCGGGTCGGTCCCGCTCTCTGGGCCGCACGCCGGGGTCTGCGAGACGGCTTCGTCGGTCGGCGGGGCGGCAGCACGGGTGGCGGGGTCGGCGCGCAAGACGACGGTCCCGTCGGCGGCCCGCAGGGCGCGGACCCGGCCGCTGGTCCAGGTCCCGGTCTCGAAACCGGCTCGGACCTCGACCGGCAGCCGCAGCCACCCCCGGTCGTCGACGACCAGGGACTCCTCGCCGTCGCCCCCCGGTTCCCACGTCTCGCTGATCCGGCCGTCGCGCATCCGGACCACCCGGTCGGCGATCGTCGCAGCCCTGTGGTCGTGGGTGACCAGCACCAACGTCGCGCCGACCTCGCGCACCGCCCGGTCCAGCAGGGCGTAGACCTCGCTCGCCGAACGGAGGTCGAGCTCTCCGGTGGGCTCGTCGGCCAGCACCAGGGCCGGCCGGTGCGCCACAGCCGCGCACACGGCGACCTTCTGCCGCTGCCCACCGGACAGCCTCGCCGGGTGCGCCTCCCCCAGGTCGGCCAGGCCGAGCGCACCGAGCAGCTCACCCGCCCGGGAACGGGCCTTCGCCGCGGAAAGACCGGTGACCCGCAGCTGCAGGGCGACGTTGGTCAGCACGTCGAACTCCCCTCGCAGCAGCCGCCACGGGTCCTGGTCGACCTGACCGAGGGACCGTGCCCGCCACCGGGCCAGGTCGCCCGCTTTCGCTGTCGAGACCTGCAGCCCCGCCACGACGGCCGTTCCCGCGGCCAGCCGCTGCTCACCGGCGAGCACCCGCAGCAGCGTGGTCTTTCCCGAACCGTTCGGGCCGTGCAGGACCAGCCGCTGCCCGGCGGGGACCTGCAGCCCGAGCCCGCGCAGTGCCGCCACCGCGCCGCCGTCCGGCAGCGGGTGCAGGCAGAAGGCGTCCCGCACGTCGACCACGAGATCGTTCATCGGCGCAGCCCCGGCGGTGACGGCAGCGGCTCGCGCAGGCTGCTGGCCGCGACGACGGCGGCCCCGCCCAGCGCCAGCGCCAGTGCCACGACCAGCGCGAGCAGCGCCGTCGTCAGGCCCATCTCCGGGACCAGCGGTGGGCGCGGCTGCTCGCCGCCCGCGGTGAGCGGCACCAGCTGGGCGGTCAGCCGGGTGAGCACCGTGGCAGCGGCCACCCCGACCGGCACGGCCAGCGCCGTCACCGTCGCCGCCCGCGCCCACAGGCTGCGGCGCAGCACCCGGGGTGCGATGCCCTCGGTCTCCCAGGCGTACAGCTCCCCGGCGTCCTCGTCGCGCTGGCCGACCACCAGCAGCACCAGCGCCGCCAGCCCGACGAGCGCCGTCAGGCCGGCGGCCAGCAGCAGCATCCTGACGGCTCCCACGGCCACCGGGTCGGTGCGCAGCTGCCGTTCGACATCGGCAGCCCGCTGCACCGTCAACCCGCTGGCCACCCCGCCGGTCACCCCGCTCGTCGCCGCGCTCGGGGATGCAGCACCGCTGGACCCGGGCGAGGGGCCAGCGACCCAGAGCTCGTCAGGTTCCGCGCTCCCAGGCGACTGCGCGTCGAGGAGCGCTGCCAGGGCCGAGGCATCCACGACGACGAACCGGCCGTCGTCGACGGTCGGGAACCGGGGCAGCGCGGCGACGACCTTCGCCTGCACGGGCTGCTGGTCCAGCGTCAGCGTCACCAGGCCGCCGACCCCGCCCGCATCCCGCGTGGTGACCGGGTCCGCCGCGACCGGCAGCGGAGCAGCCGACGAACCAGGCGCCGTGGAACGAGCGGCGACCCACCCACGGCTGCCCTCGAGCCTGTAGTCGATCTGGGCCGAGGTCCCGTCGTCGGCGGTGGTCAGCCCGTCGCCCGACCACCCGCTCCACGGCTGCGGGACCGACGTGCCGTCCACCGACACCTCGCCGAGGGTAATCCGCCCGGTCGCCGCGGGTCGCGCGGTGGGGCCCTCGGCGGCGGCGTGCTCCCGCAGCATCTCGGTGATGCTGTTGGGCGTGTACGTCAGCGCGATCAGCTGCCAGCTGCCCTCCTCGGGCAGGTCGGTCTGTTGACGCAACCGCTCCGCGCCCGGCTCCGGCACGAGCCGCAGCGTGCGCTCGCGGCCGTCGGTCGCGCGCAGGACGGCACCCAGCTGCATCACCGTCTGCTCGGCGTCGGTCTGCACGGTGAGGGTGCGTCCCGCTGGCAGCACCGGGCCCGGGGTGGGCACCGTCAGCGTCACCGCCCGGGCGACGGCCGTGGCGTCGGAGCTGCCGACGGTGTGCGACCAGGACCGCACCTGCGCCAGCGCAGCCGGTTCGACGCCGACGAAGTGCACCACCTCCGACCCCTGCCCTCCGGAGCGGATCGCGCCGGCGGCCCGCAGCACGGGGTACCCGGTCGCTCCTGCGGCACCGGCCTCGGTGGCCACCTGGGCCACCGAACCCGCCGACAGCACCGTGCCATGCGAGGGACCTGGCGTGACCCGCACCTCGAGCGGGACCTCGAACGCAGCCTGGTCCGCCGCACCCCGGAGCAGGGTGGCCCGGTAGGAGATGGCGAACCCGCTGGCCCCGACCCCCGCCACCAGCAGGGCGACGGTCGATGCGGCGAGCAGCGGGTGGCCCGAGACCCCGGCGACGCCGAGCCGCAGGCCGACCGCCCGCCGTGGGACCAGCCGGTAGGCGGTGCGGGCGGCCCAGGGCCAGGCGCGCGCCGCAAGCAGGGCAGTGCTCAGGAGCACCAGCGACGGCAGGAGCACCGGCAGCGGGTCGCCGGTGCCAGCCGAGCCCCGAGAGACCACGAGCGCCGCGGCGGCGAGCCCCGCCACGGCCAGCACGGAGACCAGCCGCCACGCCGAGCGCTCGTCGGTCCACGCCGGCCGCGCCGCGGCGGGCCACAGCACGACGGTGATCAGCACCCAGGCGGTGAGCCCGAGCCCGAGCACGGTGGGCAGAGCGGCCTTCAGCGACGCCCCGAGCGTGTCAGCCACCGGCAGACCGGCGACCGCCGTCGTCCCGGCGGCGACGGCCGAGCCGAGGACCAGTCCGGTCAGGGTGCCGGCGATGGTCACCAGCCCGGCCTCTCCGAGGGTCACCCACCGCAAGGGGGTCGCGGCCAGACCGCGGCGGCGCAGGGCGGCGGTGAACCGCAGGTGGTCGGGGCGCAGCGCGGCGGCCCCGCACAGCGCAGCACCCAGCAGCAGCACCGCACAGCTGCCGGCCAGCAGCCCGAACCTGCCGGTGGACGCCTGCGCGCGCTCGGCAGCCGCGGCGATCACGGCGCCGGGGGCGGTCAGCACGGCCTGGTCGGAGGAGAGTCGTTGAGCGGCGGCGGACGTGGCCGCCGACCACGCCGCGACCCCGGACCGGCGGATCTGGTCCCGGTCCAGAGGCGCCACCCATCCGTAGGTGCGCTGAAGCAGAGCGACGGAGCTCACGTGGCCGACCGGGCCGACTCCATCCGCCAACAGCACCGCCGTCCGGGGATCGAACGTGCCGGACAGCAGCAGCGGGTCGGTGCGCACCGCACGTCCCACCACCACCAGCCCCGTTTCCGGATCGGGGGTGGGGTCCTGCACCGCCGCCGCGCCCTGGCCGGCAGCGCCGTCAGCCTCGGTAGACAGGAGGAGCACCTCGCAGCGCGTCGGCGTGCAGCTGCTCGGTGCCCGCCCGGAGGTGACCCGCACCGCGGTGGCGAACTGGTCGGTGCCGGCCAGCACGTACTCGCTGCCGTGGCCGTCGCTGACCACCGGTGTCGTGACCTGCTCCCGCAGCGGCATGCGGGCATCGACCACCCCTGTCAGCTCGCGCCGGACGGCGGCGTCGACCTCGGCGAGCTCGGCGTCGGTGAGGTGACCGGCTCGGCTGACGCTGACGCTGCGCTCGGCGAGCGGCAGGTCGCCCAAGGCCCGACCGAGCGCGCCGTCCGCCGTGGCTCGGGCCCCCGCCTGCAGGACGACGGGCGGTGCTGCGCCCAGCGCCAGCGCCAGCACGAGGGCGGCGTGGCGGAGCCCTGCGCGCCGTCCCCGCGCGAGGACCAGCCAGGGGACGAGCATGCGGCGGATGGTAACGCCTCGAGCCGCCGTTCTCCGTTCCCGAGCGGGCTTTCAGGAGCCTGACGTGCGCACGGCGAGCACGGCGACGTCGTCGTCGCGGTGGCCGTGCAGCAGGTCCGGCAGGAGCGTGTCGAGGAGGTCGTCGAGCGGGCGGTGCCCTTCGCGTTCCAGCTCGCCGAGCAGCGCCGCGGTTCCGGCGGCGAGGTCGGCCTCGCGGCGCTCGACGAGGCCGTCGGTGTGCAGCAGCAGCGTCGCGCCCGGCGGCAGCGTGCAACGGTGGTCGTGGCGGGGAGAGCCCGGCAGGACGCCGACCATGAGGTCCGGCTCCGGCCCTGAACCCGATGCTGGGCTGTCCGGGGTGAGCACGCAGGCGCGCAGCGCGCCTGACGGACCGGGCGCGAGCAGCACCGGCGGCGGGTGCCCGGCGCTGCTCCAGGTGAGGCGCATCGGCCGGCCGCCGTCGTCGTCGTCCTCCTCCTCGATCCCTGGGGCCCTGTCGATCCGGGCGACCACCACGGTGGCCATGACGTCCAGCCCTAGCCGGTCGAGGGCGGTCTCGGTGCGCGCGATGATCTGCGACGGCTCCTGCCCGCCCTCGACCGCGTAGGCGCGCAGCACCGCCCGGACCTGACCCATCGAGGCGGCCGCGCGGATGTCATGGCCCATGACGTCACCGATGACGAGCGTGGTGGCGCCCGAGGCGTCGACCAGGGCGTCGTACCAGTCGCCGCCGACCTGATCACCCGAGCTCGCCGGGGTGTAGCGGCTGACCAGCTGCAGCCCCCGCGGCTGCGGCAGGTGCGTGAGCATCGCCGACTGGAGGGTGCGGGCGGCCTGGCGGCGGTCCTGCAGCTGCGCCAGGTGCGAGCGGCGGACCCCCGCCACCGCGGCTGCGACCGCCGTCGACACGGCCACCACCGTGCAGCTGATGAGCGTCGTCAGGGGAGGCGTGCCGTCGACCAGGCACGTCCACAGCGCGGTCGTCACGGCCAGCACCCCGACCAGCAGCACGTGCCAGCGCGCGCCGCCGATGGCGGTCAGGGTGGGCGCCAGGGCGAACGTGCCCCCGAGGTTGGCCGCGCCCGGGTCACCGCTGATCTCACCGGAGACGAGGTCGGTGACGGCGAGCCCCGCGCACGCGGCCAGACCGAGCCACAGCCACCGCGTGGTCGGCCGCAGGAGCACATGGTCGTCGGTGTCGACCGTGGCGCCGCCGGTCACCAGCGACGCGCCGGTGCCGCCGTCTCCGACCCGTTCGTCCACGACCCCCACCCTGCCGCACCGGGCTGGGAGTGCGGGGACGGTCGCTACTGGGAAGACGAGGACGACGACGGCGACGCTGCGGCCACGGCGCGCTCCAGCCCCGCCACGTCGATCCTCTGCATCGTCATCATCGACTGCATGGCCGCACGCGCTCGGTCGGCGTCGGGATCGGCCATGAGCTCGGACAGGCGCTTCGGCACGACCTGCCAGGAGAAGCCCCACGGGTCCTTGAGCCAGCCGCACTGGCTCTCGGCGCCGCCACCGGCGATCAGCCCGTCCCAGTAGTGGTCGGTCTCGGCCTGGTCGGTGGTGTGCACCTGGATGCTCACCGCCTCGTTGGGCGTGAAGGCCGGCCCGCCGTTGAGCCCGAGGAAGCGCCTGCCGTCGAGGGTGAACTCCACGGTGAGCACCGCCCCCTCCGGGGTGCTGGGGTTGTCGGCGGGGGAGCGCACGACGGCGTCGACCGAGCTGTTCGGGAACAGCTCCACGTAGCGGCGGGCGGCCTCCTCGGCCGCTCCGTCGAACCACAGGCACGTCACCATCTCGGGCATCTGTCTCGTCCTTCCTCGCGATGTCTGCTGCTGGGGGTCTGCTGCTGGGTGCTGGCGTGATGACCGCGCGGACGCGCAGGACTCATCGGTGCTGGCTTAGCGTGCTCCGGTGAGCGAGGTTCCCGCCGGATCGGTCGACGAGCTGGTCGCGCTGCTGGCCTCCGCCCGCGGTTCGGGGCGTGGGGTGATGGCGCTGACGGGGGCGGGAATGTCGACGGCGTCGGGCATCCCCGACTACCGCGGCCCCACCGGCTCGCAGCGCAAGGGCTCGCCGATGCGGTACGAGGAGTTCCTCCACGACATCGAGGGCCGCCGCCGCTACTGGGCCCGCTCCTACGTCGGCTGGTGGCAGATCGCGACGGCGCAGCCGAACGCCGCGCACACGGCCCTCGCCGAGCTGCAGCGGTCCGGCGCGGTGGGGGCGCTCGTGACGCAGAACGTCGACGGGCTGCACCAGGCCGCAGGCAGCGAGCGGGTGCTGGAGCTGCACGGGACGCTCGCCCGCGTGGTGTGCCTGGACTGCGGGGCGGTAGTGCCTCGGGTGCAGATGGACCGGCGGCTGCGGGCCGCGAACCCCGGCTTCGCGGAGGCCGCGGAGTCCGTCGCGGATTCGCTGCGGGTGAACCCCGACGGCGACGTCGACCTCCCCGAAGACCTCGTGGCCTCGTTCGTGGTGGTGCCGTGCCCGGTGTGCGAGGTCGGCACGCTCAAGCCCGACGTCGTCTACTTCGGCGAACCTGTCCCGAAGGACCGCGTGGAGCGGGCGTTCGACCTGCTGGAGCTCGCGCCCGCGCTGCTGGTGCTCGGGTCGTCGCTGACGGTGATGAGCGGGTACCGCTTCGTACGCGCTGCGGTGCGGCGGGGCCAGCCGGTGGCGGTGGTCACGGACGGCGTCACCCGCGCCGACGACGACGGCGTCCTCAAAGTGGCCGCCCCGGTGCAGGAGCTGCTCCCGCAGCTGGTCGCCGAGCTCGCCAACCTCGACAACGACGACGACGGCGCCAGCGCCCGTGCCTCCGCCAACGCTCCTTCGGGCGCCGCAGCACGTGTCTGACCTACCGAGCCGCGACGATCACGCGAGTCCGCGCCACCTGCGCGCCACCTCGTCGCTGAGCTGCGACGAGTTGGCCCCTTGGGTGCTGAGTTGGCCCCATCCGCCCCGTCCATGGGGCGATCTGCGCACGCAAGGGGCCACCTGAGCAGCCATGGGGCCGACTCGGTAATGCCCAGGCGTGTGGCAGCACCTCGCTGAGCCGCAAACCTGTTCCAGCCTCACCGAAGAACCGCTCACCGTGTCGCTACGTCGCCGTGGATGGTGCCTCCTTGCCGCAGATGCCGGAATCGGGGGCTCGTTCCGACATCTGGAGCAGGAAGGCGCCCCTTCGGACGAGAAGGCGCCCCATCAGGAGTCCTGATGGGGCGCCTTCTCGCTCCAGGGGGCGCACGTCCGCGCGATGGGGCGCGAGCCCGCCGGACGGGCAGCGGCGTCAGCTGGCGATGTGCGCGCCCAGCCAGCCCTCCGGCAGCCCGAACGCGTCGACCACGCGCAGCGCGTGCGGCCGCACCTGCGCGCACAGCGCGTTCACCGCGGTGGTGAGCTCGCGGCTGCGCCCGGCGGTGATGAGCCCGCGCTCGAGGTACCAGGCGCGGTCGGCCTCGATGAGCGTGAGCACGTGCAGGTCGAGCAGTCGCGAGAGCAGCACCTTGGCCAATTCGTCGTCGGCGCGGGAGATCGCCGCGTCGGCCGTGCGTGCCACCCACGCGTCGAGGTGCGTGCGAGCGGCCAGCACGAGGTGGTCCTGCACCTCGTTCATCACGCTGAAGCCACTCGCCCCGGTCTGCGCCCGCTTGCGCATCCGCAGCGCGAGGCTCTCCAGCGTGCGGCGCTCGCGGTGCTCGAGCATCCGCAGCTGCCAGGTCCTGTCGAAGAGCTCCGGGTCGGCGTCGTCGGCGGCGCCACCGCCAACGCTCGAGCCGGCAGCCCCGGACTTGGCCGAGCCGCGCTGCCGCAGCGCGCTGATGTCCGTGACCACCTCACCGACGAAGCCGGCGACGGCGCGGGCGGGCGTGCGGCCGGCGTACGCGTCGACCAGCGACGTCGTCACGGCCTTCGCCTGGCCGATCTTCCCGGCGCCCTTGAGGGCGTCGCGGTGCTCCGAGAGCAGGTGCTTGGCCAGCAGCTGCAGGAGCACGGTGTTGTCGCCCTCGAAGGTGGTGAAGACGTCGGTGTCGCCCTTGAGCTGCGCGATCCGGTTCTCGGAGAGGAACCCGGAGCCGCCGCACGCCTCGCGCGCCTCCTGCAGGGAGCGGGTGGCGTGCCAGGTGAGCAGCGCCTTCATGCCTGCGGCCTTGGCCTCGAGCGCCTTCTGCGGGCCGGGCGTCGGCGCGGCGCCCAGCAGCACGGGGTTGGTGACGCGGTGCAACTCGGCGACGACGTCGTCCTGCGCCAGCGCGTACACGGCCGAGGACGCGAGCAGCGGCAGCAGCCGGCGCTGGTGGGTGCGGTAGTCGAGGAGGGTGACCTCCTCGGCCACCCCGTCTCGCATCTCCCCCCCGGCCTTGGGGAACTGCTGGCGCCGCTCGGCGTACGTCACGGCGATGGCCAGGCCGGTCTTCGCGGCGGCCAGCGCGGCGGCACCGATGCACACGCGGCCCTTGACCAGCGCGCCGAGCGTGGTGAAAAAACGGGCGTTGGCATTGGAGATCGACGACGTGTACGTGCCGTCCTGCGCCACCTGGCCGTACCGGTCGAGGAGGTTCTCCCGCGGCACGCGGACGTGGTCGAACATGATCCGGCCGTTGTCGACGCCGTTCAGGCCCATCTTGCGGCCGCAGTCGCTCAGGGTGACGCCCGGCAGGGCGTTCCCGGCCTCGTCACGGATGGGCACGAGGACGGCGTGCACGCCGTGCCGCTCGCCCTTGGTCACCAGCTGGGCGTAGACGACGGCCATGCGGGCGTCGCGCGCGGCGTTGCCGATGTAGTCCTTGCGGGCCTCGGGGCCGGGCGAGTGGACGACGAACTCGCCCGTGGCCTCGTCGTAGGTGGCGGTGGTGCGCAGGTTGGCGACGTCGGAGCCGTGCCCGGTCTCCGTCATCGCGAAGCAGCCGAGCAGGTCGAGTTCGACGGCGTCGCGCAGGTACTTCTCGTGGTGCTTGGCGGTGCCGAGCGCCTGGATGGACCCGGCGAACAGGCCCCACTGCACGCCGGCCTTGATGGTCAGCGACAGGTCCGTGTGGCCGAGCATCTCGAAGTTCACCGTCTGCGCGCCGACACTGTCGCCCCCGAGGCCGCCGGTGGCGCTGGCCGCGAAGCCGTACCGGTGCTCGCCGGTGGCGACGATCTCCCGCAGACGGTCCAGCGTGACCGTGCGGTGCTCCTCGGTGGAGAGGTGGTCGGTGGGCTGGCACCACGCTGCGGGGAGGGTGGCGCGGGCCCGGTCTCGCACGGCGGCCCAGCGGCCGTCGAGCACCTTCTGGACGGCGCGCGGGTCTGCGGCGAGCTGAGCCGGGTCGACGGGCCACACGTGGCCGGCGGCGCCTTCGCGCTGGCCGTCGAGGCGGCTCGGGGAGCCGTCGGAGGACTCGACGACGCCAGCGGCAACGTCAGCGGCGTCAGCAGCGGCGGCGTTGGTGCTGCTTTCGGCAGTGGGGGTGCTCATGGCGTCTCCTCCAGGTGGTGCTGGACCGCCGGGTCGGGGCGGTCGGTCTTCAGGGTGGTGTCCTCGGCCGTGTCGGGGCCCGCCGCGGTGGTTCTCGAGGACGACGACGGCGCGGTCAGCGGAGCGCGGGACAACCCGCCCCAGGCCAGCGCGGTGAGCTGCCCGGCGAGGACGTCGGCGGGGGTGCGTCGGCCGCCCTCGGGGACGGGTGTGCTCATCCAGTGGTCGGCGGCGGCGCGGACCATGCCCACCAGGCCGTGGGCCCACGGCTCGGCCGTCGCGGCGTCGAGGCCGGCGGCGCGGAGCTGGCGGGTGATGGCGCGGGCGAACTCCGCGCTGACGGCCTGCGTCAGACCGGCCAGCGGGTCCGAGGCCGCGCCGGAAGCGGCAGCGGCACCGGTACCTGACAAGCCGGAGGCGTTGGCCATCGCACCGGCGCCGCGGGTGACGAACCAGTAGACGTCGGGGTCGTGCTCGACCAGGCGGAGGTAGGTGGCGATGACGGCACCGAGCGCAGCGCGGGGGCGGGTGTGCTCGGCGGCGGCCGCCGCGAGGTCGCGCAGGATGCGCTGGCTCACCCGCTCTGCGACGGCGAGGTAGAGCTGCTCCTTGTCGGCGAAGTGCCGGTAGAGCGCCGTCTTGCTCGTGCCTGCGGCCGCGGCGATCTCGTCGACCCCCACGCCGGGGCCGTGCTGGGTGATGGCTCGTAGCGCGGCCTGGACCAGTTCTTCGCGGCGGGCGCGGCGGTGCGCTTCCCAGCGGGTGCTGCGGCCGTCCTGCGACACCTGCTGAGCAGGTGCCTGGAGAGGGCGAGCGGCGGGCGCGTCAGTCTCCGGGACCGGCGTCATCGCAGCGGGACTCACGGACCGAGCGTAACTCGGTACACGCAGTACCCGCTACCTGGAGTACCGGATAGAGCAGCCCTGCGGGTACCGTCGTCGGGTGGCCACCTCCACTGCTCCTCCCCACGCCTCCTCCGGACAACCGAGAGGGGGGCCAGGAGCACCGCGGGAAGCGCTGCGCGATGTCGAGGCGCTGCGGGATGTCGTCGTCGTCGCCGCCGACCGCACCCCCTTTTCCCGTGCCGGCCGCGCCTACGCGCGCGCCTCCAGTCAGGACCTCCTCGCCGCGGCGCTCGACGGTCTGACGGCCCGCACCGGCCTGGCGGGCGAGCGCCTCGGCACCGTCGTCGCCGGATCCGTGCTGCGGCACAGCACCGACCTCAACCTCACCCGCGAGGCGCTGCTGTCCAGCGCGCTCGCGCCCACCACCCCCACCACCGATCTGGCCATGGCCTGCGCCACGGGCCTGGAGGCCGCGGTCATCGTGGCCAACGCCATCCGCGTCGGGCAGATCGACTCCGGCATCGCCGGGGGCGCCGACTCCGCCAGCGACGCGCCCCTCGTCGTCGGCGACGACCTGCGCCGCACCCTCCTGGCCGCCCGCGCTGCACGCTCAGCCACCCAGCGCCTCAAGGCGCTCGCGGGCCTGCGGCCCAGCGCCGTCCGCATCGAGGCGCCCCGCAACGCCGAACCGCGCACCGGCCTGTCGATGGGCGAGCACGCCGCGCTGACCGCCGCCGCCTGGGGCATCAGCCGCGAAGCGCAGGACGAGCTCGCAGCCCACAGCCACCACGCCCTCGCCGCCGCGTGGGACGGGGGCTTCTTCGACGACCTCGTCACCACCTACCTGGGGTTGCGTCGCGACGACGTCCTGCGGCCGTCCACGACTGTCGAGGCCCTGGCTGCTCTCAAGCCCGTCTTCGGGCGCGACCTGCCTGCCGACCAGCCTGGTGCCGCCAGCATGACGGCGGGCAACTCCACGCCGCTCACCGACGGCGCCGCCGTTGTCCTGCTGGCCAGTCGTGCGTGGGCGCAGGAGCGCTCGCTGCCGGTGCTGGCGCGCATGGTCGACGCGGAGGCGGCCGCCGTCGACTTCGTCACCGGTACCGACGGGCTGCTCACCGCCCCCGTGTACGCCATGCCGCGCCTGCTCGATCGGATCGGCTGGACGCTGCAGGACGCCGACGTCCTGGAGATCCACGAGGCGTTCGCCTCCACCGTGCTCGCGACCCTCGCGGCGTGGGAGTCCGAGGAGTTCTGCCGCGAGCGCCTCGGCCGCCCGGCCCTTGGCGCGGTCGACAGGGCCCGTCTCAACCCCGTCGGCTCCTCGCTGGCCACCGGCCACCCGTTCGCGGCGACCGGTGGGCGCGTGCTCGCCACCGCGGCCAAGCAGCTGCACCGGCTCGCGACCTCCCGGGGTGCCGACGACGACGACGCGACGCCCGATCGCAAGCCCAGGGCGCTCATCTCCGTGTGCGCCGCGGGCGGGCAGGGCGTGGTCATGGCGCTGGAGGCGGCGTGATGGCGCCCGCGACTCGTCCACGAGACCTCTACGCCGAGCTCGTCCGCACCGGTCCCGGGGCCGCACTGGCACGGAAGGCGGGCTTGCCACGCCCGGCGCTCCTGCGGCGCTTCGAGGCGGGGGCGCCGCTGCTGGTAGGGCCGGCGCTCGTGCTTACCGTGGGGTCCGGGGCGTCGGCGTTCCGCACGCGCGAAGCGGGAGGTGCGCTCGCGTCGCTGCTGACGCGCGCCGGCGCCGACGTGCAGCTGGAGCTCGCCGAGCAGGGGCAGCGCCTGGGCGCCGTCGTCGTCGATGCCACCGGTGCCACTGACGTCGGCGACCTCGCCGCTCTCGGTCTCGCCCTCGGCCCGGCCGTGCGCCGGCTCGCGCCCAGCAGCCGCGTGATCCTCGTGGGCCGGACCCCGGGAGACGACGACGTCGAGGCCGCTGCCGTCCAGCAGGGCCTGGAGGGCATCACCCGCACGGTTGGCAAGGAGCTGCGCGCAGGCGCCACCGCCAACCTGCTGCGCCTGTCGTCCGGTGCCGGGGCGGCCGAGCTCGCCGGGCCGCTGGCCTTCGTCGCGTCGCCGCGGTCGGCGTTCGTCGACGGGCAGGTCATCGAGGTGGCTCGGTCGGCTCACGACGACGACGCTCGCGACGCCCTCAGCAGGTCGGAGCGTCCGCTGGAGGGCGCCGTCGCTGTCGTCACCGGAGCTGCGCGCGGCATCGGTCGCGCCACCGCGCAGGTGCTCGCCCGGCAGGGCGCGCACGTCGTCGTCGTCGACGTCCCCGCCGCCAGCGGTGACCTCGCCCGCACCGCCAACGGGGTCCGCGGTGAGGCGCTCGCGCTCGACGTGACGGCCGGCGACGCGCCCGCGCGGCTGGCCGAGCACCTGGGGCGGCGCCTCGGCGAGCGGCGGCTCGTCGTCGTCCACAACGCTGGCATCACCCGCGACCGGCTGCTGGTCAACCTCGACGCCGCCCGCTGGGAGTCCGTGCTGGCGGTCAACCTCGCGGCGCCGCTGCGGCTCACCGAGGCGCTGGTCGAGGCGGATCTGCTCGGGGGCGGCGCGCGGGTTGTTGGCGTCTCCTCGACGTCGGGGCTGGCGGGCAACCGCGGGCAAGCCAACTACGCGGCGTCCAAGGCCGGGGTGGCCGGGATGGTCCGGGCGCTCGCGCCACGGCTCGCCGAGCTCGGAGGCACGGCCAATGCCGTGGCGCCGGGTTTCATCGAGACGGAGATGACGGCCAAGATCCCGCCGGTGCTGCGCCAGCTCGGGCGCCGCACGGCGAGCCTGCAGCAGGGCGGGCTGCCGGTCGACGTCGCCGAAACCGTCGCGTGGCTCGCCGAACCCGCAAGCGTGGGCGTCACCGGCCAGGTGGTCCGGGTCTGCGGCCAGGCGCTGGTGGGCGCATGAGCGCCGACGAGGCGGCCCGGAGCGCGCGGCTGGCTCCTGTCTACGCGCGGGCGGTGCTGTCCGCGCGGCGCAAGGGGACGGCGGTCCGGGCGGCCGCTGCGGCGGGGGAACCGCTGGTGCTGCCGAGCGGGGCGGACGGGCGGCCCGCCGTCGTCGTGCATCCGGGTGTGGCGGTGGGGGCTGGTCGTGCGGCGGCGCTCGCGCGTGCCACGGGGGTGCCGCTGCGACCCGTGCTGCCGGTGGTGGGGCCGCACCTGCTGGCGTTCGCCGCGCAGCTCGAGCTGCTGTCAGCGGAGGACTTCCCGTTGCCGCTGCCCGGTCTGGTGCACGTGACGCAGGTGGTGCGCGCCAGCCGGCCGCTGGGTGTGGGGGAGCGCGTGGACGTGAAGGTGGTCGCGCGCGGGCCGCTGCCGCACGCCAAGGGCGCCGTCGTCGAGTTGATGTCGACGCTGACCAGCGGTGGCGATGCTGGCGAGGTGGTCTGGGAGGGCGTGAGCGGCTACCTCGCCCGTGGCGCCACGGTGCCGGAGGGGCAGGCCGCCCATGACCTCTCGCTGCCCGAACCGGCAACGAGGGCGGCGGCCCGCTGGCGCGTCCCCGCTGACGCGGGCCGGAGGTACGCGACGGTGAGCGGGGATGTGAACCCCATCCATCTGTCGAGGCTGGCCGCGAGGGCGTTCGGATTCCGCGGGGCGATCGCTCACGGCATGTGGACGCTGGCCCGAGCCGTCGGGCAGGTTGAGCCGCAGCTGGCAGCGGCCACCGCAGGGCCGGGCGGGGTCGAGGTGCGGGCGCGGTGGGGCTCGCCGCTGCTGCTGGGCTCGCGCGCGGTGCTGTGCGTGGAGCCGTACGACGCCGAGGGGGCGGAGGGCGGCTGGTCGCTCGCGGTGCGCTCGGGGACGCCGCTGCCGGGTGAGCGGGTGCACCTCACCGCGACCGCCTCCCCCCTTCATTCGTGATCATGGACTCTGTGCATATCACCGACCGTGATCATGGGCGGTTGGCCACCCGCGAGGTGGCGGACTGGGGGCACCTCCCGCTAATGGGGTTGTACCGCGGTGGTGAGTCACCCTGGTACCTGAGCCGCCAGCAGGTGAGCACTTCCTCCCGCGGGTCGTGGAAGACCTTCCGCAAGAGCGTGCCCCAGCTGGTCGGTGAGGTGGTCTGCAGGGCTGGTGGGATGTCGTGCCACGCTCCGGCGTCGAGCACTGATCCATTAGGGCGCTCCGGGCTTCCTCCAGGCTCAGCATCAGAACTGGTCAGACAGCACAACGGGGGCGGTGATGGTCGATGTTGTTCATCGGCGATGACTGGGCAGAGGACCACCACGACATCGAGGTTGTCGACCCTGACGGACACCGGTTAGCGCGACGGCGCCTGCCAGAGGGGGTCAACGGCATCGCCACCTTGCACGCGATCGTCGCCCAGCACCTGGCACAGCCCGACGGCGACGGCGCTGGCGCTGGCGCTCTGGACGCGAGCCAGGTGGTGATCGGCATCGAAACCGACCGCGGGCCGTGGGTTCAGGCGCTGATCGCCGCCGGCTACCAGGTGTATGCGATCAACCCCTTGCAAGCAGCTCGCTACCGCGAACGACACACCACCTCAGGGGCCAAGAGCGATCCCGGGGACGCACACGCCCTGGCTGAGCTGGTCCGCCTGGACCGCGCCCACCACCGCCCCGTCGCCGGTGACAGCGCCCTGGCCCAGGCCGTGAAGGTCCTCACCCGGGCACACCAGTCGATGATCTGGTCCCGCCAGCAGCACGTGAACACCCTGCGTTCGACGTTGCGGGAGTTCTACCCCGGTGCGCTGGCCGCCTTCAGCGAGGAAGGTGAGGGCTTGGTCGGCATCGAGGCCGCTGCAGTGCTCGCGGCAGCCCCCACACCCACCGCAGGACGCGCACTCACCCAAACCAAGATCGAGGAGTTGCTGCGCAGCGCCGGACGGCAACGCTACGTGGCCGTGTGCGCCTTACGCATCCACACCGGTCTGCGCAGCCCGCAGCTGCCCGCACGCGAGGGCCTGGAGGTCGCCTACGGGGCCAGCGTGAGCGCTCTGGTCGCGGTCATCACCGAGCTGACCCGTCAGATCAGTGCCCTCGCCGAGCAGGTGAACGCCCATTTTGGCCAGCACCCGGACGCTGAGATCTACCTCAGCCAGCCAGGCCTGGGGCCGGTCCTGGCCCCCCGGGTGCTCGCCGAGTTCGGAGACGACCCCCACCGCTACGCGACGGTGAAGTCTCGTCGCAACTACGCCGGCACCTCACCGATCACCCGCGCCTCGGGCAAGAGCCGCGCCGTCCTGGCCCGCCACGTGCGCAACAAGCATCTGGCCGACGCGCTGTACGGCCAAGCCCTCAGCGCACTGACCGCCTCCCCAGGAGCGCGCGCCTACTACGACGAACGACGCGCCAAAGGCGCCACCCACCACCAGGGCCTACGCGCGCTCGGCAACAGGCTCGTCGGGATCCAGCAGGGCTGCCTACGCCACCACCAGCTCTACGACGAGAACACCGCCTGGGTCAGCAACCGCCCCGACCAACAACCGGCCGCCGCTTGACAGTTAGAGCCGTGGGATGTCTTGCGGGGGACCATGATCACGGCCTGAGAGTGCTTTGGAAGTCCATGATCACGAGAAGGGGGGTGTCAGGCCTTGTCGAGGGCATCGGGCTTGTGTACGGCTTCCTTGCCGGTCTTGTCGCTCTTCACGAGGTACTGCGGGTCGTCGTCGCTGGCGCGCACCTGACGGCCCGCGGCCTTCGTGTCATCCGTGATCTTCTTCTCGACCGTCCCCTCGACGGTGGTGCCGTGGGACGACCACTCGACGTCGTCGCCCTTGCGGAAGGTCTGCTCGTCAGCCATGGGAACCTCCTGCCCCGCAGACGCCGATCCATGCTGATGTACCTCTGATGCATCAGGCGCTACCCCGGTGTTGATCGATCGGAGCGGTGCGCCTACGGTTTGAGCTACCGGGACGTCGGCGTCAGCGGTGACGCGGGTGCCCGGCTCACTTCGGGAGCGTGCATGAGCAGCAACCGGGCAGTGGCCTACAACGGACACGGTGTCGACGTCATCGACATCGACTACCCCACCTTCGAGCTCAAGGACGGGCCGGGAGTCAACCCCGCCAACGTCGGCCGTCCCGTGCGGCACGGCGTCATCCTCAAGACGGTCTCCACCAACATCTGTGGCTCCGACCAGCACATGGTCCGCGGCCGCACCACTGCGCCCGAGGGTCTGGTGCTGGGCCACGAGATCACCGGTGAGGTGGTCGAGGTCGGACCTGACGTCGAGTTCATCAAGCAGGGCGACCTCGTGTCGGTGCCCTTCAACATCGCCTGCGGTCGCTGTCGCAACTGCAAGGAGCGCAAGACCGGCATCTGCCTCAACGTCAACCCCGACCGGCCCGGCTCGGCGTACGGCTACGTCGACATGGGCGGTTGGGTCGGCGGTCAGGCCGAGTACGTGCTCGTGCCCTACGCCGACTGGAACCTGCTGAAGTTCCCCGACAAGGACCAGGCGATGGAGAAGATCCTCGACCTGACCATGCTGTCCGACATCTTCCCGACCGGCTTCCACGGCTGTGTCACCGCGGGCGTCGGTGTCGGGAGCACCGTCTACATCGCCGGCGCCGGCCCCGTAGGCCTGGCGGCAGCCGCCGGTGCCCAGCTGCTGGGTGCCGCCGTCGTCATCGTCGGTGACCTCAACGAAGACCGCCTTGCGCAGGCCCGCAGCTTCGGCTGCGAGACGGTCGACGTGAGCAAGGGAGACCCGAAGGACCAGATCGAGCAGATCCTCGGCGTCCCCGAGGTCGACTGCGGCGTCGACGCCGTGGGCTTCGAGGCCCGCGGCCACGGCTCCGGTGCGCATCAGGAGGCCCCGGCCACGGTGCTCAATTCCCTCATGGAGCTGACGACGGCGGGCGGCGCGCTCGGCATCCCCGGCCTGTACGTGACGGGTGACCCGGGCGGTGTGGACGAGGCCGCCAAGCGCGGTGCGCTCTCCCTCGACCTCGGCACCGGCTGGGCGAAGTCGCTGTCGTTCACCACCGGCCAGTGCCCGGTGATGAAGTACCACCGCGGCCTGATGATGGCGATCCTGCACGACCGGGTGCAGATCGCGAAGGCCGTCAACGCCACGCCGATCGGGCTGGACGAGGCGCCGCAGGGCTACGCCGACTTCGACAAGGGCGCAGCCAAGAAGTACGTGCTCGACCCGCACGGCGTCATCAAGCGCTGACCCCGCCGCCGGGCGCCGACCCGCCGTGATCATGGGCGTCCGCCACCCCGCGAGGGTGGCGGACGCCCATGATCACGCTCCGGGGTGAGGGGATCAGCTGCCGGGCTCCAGTGGGTGGATGCGCAGCGCCACCTGCTCCGGAGGCGTCTTGCCGCGCTTGCGCGCAGCGGCTGCCCCGGCGCGCTGCCCACCGAGCAGGAGCCGCCCGAGCAGCGGGTGCTTGATCTGCACCAGCAGGCGCAGCCGGCGGACCACGGCCGGGTCGACCACCACCTCCGCGAGCGCCTCGAGCTCGCTCTCGCCCGGTATCGGCGTGCCGCGACGGTCGCAGGGCACCAGGAGGACCCGGCCGTTGTGGCGGAGCCGCTTGACCTTGCCCGCCTGCGCGCCGGTGATGACCAGCAGGTCTCCGTCGCGCCCTCCGAGCGCGGACCTGTCGGCGACCACCCACACCGGCGTCGGCACCGGGGTGCCGTTGCGGCGGAAGGTGGTGAGGCGGACGTAGGTCTGCCTGCTCAGCGCGATGAGCGCCGCGGAGTCGGCGGCTTCGGCGTGGGTGGCCACAGCGGCAGCGTAGGACTGGGAGAATGGCGGCGGGACGACAGCGCAGCCGACCCAGCCACCGCAGACCCACCCCACAGCACCGACCGGAGGCCGCGCTCGCCGTGGACGCACCCCATCACGCCCCGACGCCGTCCGAGTCGTCCTCTGCCGCAACCCCCGCCCCCTCTGGGGGCCTGACGGCACGGCCGGGGCCGGCGCTGCTGGCGCTGGCCATCGGCGCCTTCGCCATCGGCTCCACCGAGTTCCTCATGATGGGCCTGCTGCCGCAGGTGGCCTCCGACCTGCAGGTCTCCGTGCCCGCCGTGGGCTACGCCATCTCGGCGTACGCGCTCGGCGTCGTCGCCGGGGCCCCCACCCTCACGGCCCTGTCCACGCGCTACCCCCACCAGCGGGTGCTCGCCGGCCTGATGGTCCTGTTCGTGCTGGGGCACGTCGTGACCGCCGTGGCGCCCGGCTACGACGGCCTGATCGTGGGGCGCTTCGTCACGGGGCTGTCGCACGGCTCGTTCTTCGGGGTGGCCGCGGTCGTCGCGACCCGCCTCGCGGCGCCCGGCAAGGCAGCCTCCGCCATCGGTCGTGTCTTCACCGGCCTGACGGCGGCGCAGGTGCTCGGGGTACCCGTCGGCACACTGCTCGGCCAGCAGCTCGGGTGGCGTTGGGCCTTCGCGACGATCGGTCTGCTGGGCGTCGCCACGGTGATCGCCGTGCTGCGGTGGGTCCCGCTGCGCCGAGACACCGCCACGCCGCTGCGCCAGGAGATGGCTGACCTCGTCCGCCCGCAGGTGCTGCTGACCCTCGCTGCCACCGCGATCGGCACCGGTGGCCTCTTCGCCGTGTACAGCTACGTCGCGCCGATCCTCACCGATCTCGCAGGGTTCTCCGCCGGCGCGGTGGCGTGGGTGCTCGTCGTCTACGGCTGCGGCACGGTCGCCGGGACGCTGCTCGGAGGGCGCGCGGCCGACAGGTTCCCCGAGGGATCCGTGGTGCTGGGCCTGCTCGGCCTGGGGTTGGCGTGCCTGCTCCTGCTGGCGTTGTCGGGTTCGAAGGCCGGGGCACTCGTGGCGTTGGTGATCTTCGCCGTGATCGCCTTCTTCGTCGGCCCGACCCTCATCAACCGGACCATCGCGGTGGCACCCGGCTCCGGTCTCATGGCCTCGGCCTTCAACCAGGCCGCGTTCAACGCGGCCAACGCCCTCGGTGCCGCCGCCGGCGCGCAGGTGCTGACTGCGGGCTTCGGGCTGCGCGCCACGATGGTGGTCGGCGCGGGACTTGCCGTCTCCGGTTCCGCGGTGGCGCTGGTGGCCGTGCTGCTGCAGCGGCGTGCCTCGCAGCGGGCCGCGAGCGGGGGGTCGTCGGGCTCCGTGACGGGTCGCCACCACGAGGTCGAGCACGAGCCGTCGCTGGTCCTCGAGGCGCTGCGCCTGGCGGGGGAGGCAGGCGCCACCTCGTGCGTGGCTGCCGTCCGTCTCACGGACCGCGACCCCCGCGCCTGAGGGCACTCACGCGCGTCCGGCACCGGGCTGGCACCGGACGGCACCGGACGGTGATGACCGCGGGCTCGCCGAGCCGCTCGCGGCGGGCGAGGATCGTGGCGTGCCGGAGGGAGACACTGTCGCGCTGCTCGCGCGCCGGATGCGGCCGCTGCTGGAGGGCCGCACCCTCGTCCACGGCCGGCTGAACGTCCCCGCGCACGCCACCGCCGACCTGGCCGGCGCCCGCGTGCTCGGACTCGCGACGCACGGCAAGCACCTGCTGACTCGCTTCGACCTCGACGGCGAGGCCCTCACCCTCCATACCCACCTGCGCATGGACGGCGAGTGGGCGCTGCTCGGCCCGGGCAGGCGGCTGCCTGCGCGGATGACCCCCGACGTGCGCGTGCTCCTCGTCACCGCCGAGCAGCGCACCGCCGCCGGTCTGCGGATGCCCGTCGTGGAGCTGCTGCGCACCGTCGACGAGCACCGCGCCGTCGGTCACCTCGGGCCCGACCTCCTCGACCTCGCACTCGACGTCCCCGCGGCCGCGGCTCGTCTGGCCCGCGACCCGAGCCGTCCGCTCGCCGCGGCGCTGCTCGACCAGCGTCTCGTGGCCGGGCTGGGCAACCTGTGGGTCAACGAGCTGTGCTTCCTCACGGGCCGCAGCCCGTGGACGCCGATCGGAGAGCTGGGGGACGACGGCGTGCGTCGTCTCGTGCAGCGGGCAGCCCGGGCGCTGCGCGCCTCCGCCAGCGGTGTCACCAGCTACCAGGTGACCACCGGCAACACCCGCCCCGGTCAGGAGCACTGGGTGGCCGGGCGAGTCGGGAAGGCGTGCCGGCGCTGCGGCACCCGCATCGAGATGGTCCCCGAGGTGGCCGGTGTCCCCGAGGACGACGACGCGGCCGCCGGCGTCCGCCGTCGCACCTGGTGGTGCCCCCACTGCCAACCCGGGCCCTCGCCCCGGCAGCCCTAGGCTGGCCCAGTGACTGGCTCTGTGACGAGTGACGTGCGTGAGGTGCTGACCTGGGAGCTGTTCGGGACGGCGGTGCGCGAGCTCGCGCAGCAGGTCGCCGACAGCGGGTACGAGCCCGAGGTGGTGCTCGCCATCGCCCGCGGAGGCCTCGTGCCGGGCGGCGCCCTCGCGTACGCGCTCGGCGTGAAGAACACGGCGGTGATGAACGTGGAGTTCTACACCGGCGTCGACGAGCGCCTACCCGTTCCCGTGGTGCTGCCGCCGGTGCTGCAGGCCGTGGACATCGCCGGGTCCCGGGTGCTCGTCGTCGACGACGTCGCCGACTCCGGCCGCACGCTGCGCATGGTGCTCGACTTCTGCGCCGGCCACGTCAGCGAGGTCAGGTCTGCGGTGATCTACGACAAGCCCCGCTCCATCGTGCAGTGCGAGTACGTGTGGAAGCGCACCGACCGCTGGATCGACTTCTGCTGGTCCGCCCAGGGGCCCGTCACGCCTGCAGGCTGACCCTGTCGGTGCCGGGGCCGACGTCCGGGGAGACGTCGGGCGCGACATCGGGGGAGACGTCGGCGGATACGTCGGGCGCGCTGCGCTTCCTGCCCACGAAGGGACCGCGCACTGCGGCGGCGCCGCTGCTGCGCGCCTCCTCGAGCTGCTCGGGGGTGCAGATCCCGTCGACCACGAGCCCCAGGCCCAGCGTCCCCACCGCCAGCCGCAGCAGCTCGGTGGTCCGCTCCTCGTGAGGGCTCTGGCTCGCCTGCACCCAGACCTCGTCCACGGGGAGGCGCGGCAGGTCGCGCACCGGGGTCGCCCCGGTGCCGGTCACGGCGACCCGCACTCCCGCGGCCCGCAGCACCGCGCATGACCGGATCCCCTCGGTGCACCCGCTGACCCCGTCTTCCGGGGCCACGAGTGTGAGGGAAGCGGCCGGCAGCCCGCGCAGCGCGAGCAGGCCGATCACGCGGTCCGCGAGGTCGGGGTCGGCCAGGCAGGCGGCGGCGAGCTCGACGACGACGCCCGGCCGTCCCCGATCGCAGTCGGAGGTCCAGCGAGCGGCCGTCGAGGCAGCCGCATCGAGCACCCAGTAGCTGAGCTCTCGGGCCAGGCCGGACTCCTGAGCCGCACGGAACAGGTCCGATCCCTGCAGGACCTGCTCCGGGGACCGCTGCCAGCGCGGCAGCGCGTGCCACCTGACGGTCGAGCACCCTGTCGGGTCCGTCGTCGGGCTGGTCGTCGGGCTGGTCGTCGGGCTGGTCGTCGGGCCGGTGGGTGAGGGCAGGACGACGGCGGCGACGGGCTTCCACTCCAGCTCCACCACCTGCTCGCGCAGCGCCCTGGACAGCTGGCGCGTCAAGGCCTCGCGGTCGTCTTCCTCGACGCGCAGCAGCTCGTCGTGGACCACGACGCGGCCCCGCCCGAGGTGCTTCGCCCGGTAGACCGCCGCGTCGGCGTCCGCGATCAGCGACTCCGCCGAAGCGGCGGGGTCGCTGCCGTGCGCCACCCCCACGCTCGCGCCCACCACCAGCTCCGGCCCACCATCGCCGTAGAGCACCGGCTGCTGCACCTCGAGCACGATGCGCTGGGCCGCCAGCTCGGCCTCCGCGGTCGTGACGCCGTTCAGGACGACGACGAACTCGTCGCCCCCGAGGCGCGCCGCCAGGTCGTCGGGGCGGATCACGCGGCGTAGACGCTCGGCCACGGTCGTCAGCACGTGGTCTCCGGCGGCGTGCCCGTGGCGGTCGTTGATCGCCTTGAAGCCGTCGAGGTCCACGAAGAGCACGGACACGCCCCGCGCGGGTGCGCCGTCGCCACCGCACTGTTCGGGGTCCTCGGTCGTCTGCCCGGTCGTCTGCCCAGTCGTCTGCTCGCTCGTCTGGTCGGCTGACTGGTTGGTCGTCTGCTCGGCCAGGGCGTCGGTGAGGTCGGCGATGACCGCCGCGCGGTTGGGGAGCCCGGTGAGCGGGTCGTGGGTGGCACGGTGCAGCAGCTCGGCGCGCAGCGCGTCACGGGCCTCGACGGCGCGCACCACCTCCTCGATGGAGGCCTGCAGCACGGCACCCAGGCGGCCGGGCACGGCGGGCATGTGCAGGGCACGGGCCGGATCTCCGCTCGCGAGGGCTTCCGCCTGCTCGCGCACGCGATACAGCCCCGCGGCGGTGTTCTCCAGCGCCTGACCGGCTGCTCGGACCTCCCGGGGCCCTCGCGCCGCGGCCGTGACGGCTTCGCCCTCCATGACGCGCTTCGCCGCAGCGCCCAGGTCCCGCAGCGCGTGGCTCAGTCGGCGTCCCACCCACACCGTCACCAGCGCCGAGAGCACCAGCGCCAGTGCCGCGGTGCCGACGGTGGCCACGAGCGTCCGCTGAGCCGCGACCGCGGCCTCGTCAGCCGCCGCCTTTGCTTCGGCGGAGGCCTCGATCAGCAGGCGGCCCAGTCGCTGCTCGCGGGTCTTGCTGGCCGGTTGGGTGGCCAGCAGCTCGCGCGTGGCGTCCTGCATCGAGTCGGCGCCGGTCACCACCGTGAGGAGGGCCATGGACGGGTCAGCCCACTGCGTCGCGCTGACCGAGGCTGACCAGAGAGCCCGCAGGGCGGGGCTCGACAGCCGTCCCCCGCGGTTGGACAGGTCCCAGTAGCTTCCCACGGCGCCCTGCAGCTGCTGGAAGGCTGACTTGCGGTCCAGCGGACTCGCTGAGACCGCCGTGAGCGCCAGCGGCAGTTGCCGGCTCGCCTGAGCGTTGATGTCGAGGACCTGCTGGACGTCAGCCACTGCTGCGCCCAGTCGCGACAGCGTCGAGGCCGAAGCGGCGTCCTGGGCGGCCTGCTGCTCAGCGTCGACCAGCGTGGACGACAGCATCACGTATTGGGCGGAGATCCATCCGTAGCGCGCCGCGCCGCGGTCGACGTCCTGGCGGGCCCCCTCCAGCGACGTTCGCGCCGCCCGCAGGGCGGCCACGGCCTCCGGCTGGTCGACGGCCTCGAACGCCTGGTCGGTCGCTGCGCGCGCTTGCGGCAGCGTCATGCTCGTGGGCTCGATGCCGGGGACCGTGACGCCGGGTTGTGGGGCGGCCGCGGTCCCGCCGTCGGCGAGCTGGGCCATGGTCCACAGCATCTCGTGGTCGACGGAGCGGCGGACACCGTCGATCTGCGAGGCGGCGACCAGGTGCTGGCTGGCCTCCCGGGCACTGGCGACGTCGTGGGCACGGGCGACGACGGCGTTGACGGCGATGGTCGTCATGGCGACCAGGGGCACGACGAGGAGCACCGCGAGGTGCTCCCAGACCGGCCTGCCGGGTCGTCCACCGTTTCCCACGACGTCCCATCGGCCGAGATGGCAGGACACCTCCAGCGCCTGCGCGGAAGATCACCCAGCCGCAGGAGCGACGTACGTCGTCACCGGCGGTCGGGGGCCGCCGCCTTGGGTGGGCTGCCGGGTCAACTGATCGGCGAGCTGGCCAGCCAGTTGGTGGGCCAGCGGCCCTCGCACAGCCACCGCTCCGCACTCCCGCGCTCGCTGGAGCTGCTCGGAGGTGCTCACCCCACCGACGACGACGTCCAGGCCCAGTGCACTGACGGCCAGCACCAGCTGGTCCGCCGATCGGCGCCCGCCCGGCTGGGGCACGAGCGGGGCGTCGTCGGAGAACCACACCTCGTCCGCGGGCAGGTGCAGGAGATCGCGCACCGGTGTCGCACCGGTCCCGTCGACGGCGACCCTCACGCCGGCCGCACGCAGGAGCGCCAGCGACTGCGCCACCACGGCGCGACCGTGGATGCCGTCCTCCGACACGACGACGGTAAGCAGGTGCGGCGGCAGGTCGCTGCTCACGAGGACGTCGACCACGTGGTCGGGGAGGTCCGGATCGGTCAGGAGGCCGTCGGCCAGCCGGACGGCGATCGCGGTCGCACCCGCATCGGTCGCATGCCGCTGGGCGGCCCGCGACGTCGCCGCCCGCAGGGCCCACAGGCTCAGCTCCACGCATACGCCCTCGGTGCGTGCCAGGTCCAGGAGGTCCGCGCCGGCACTCCGAGCGCACCCACGGGCGTCGTCGTCCTCGTCCTCCTCGGCACCCCAGACCGGCACTGCCAACCAGCGGGCCACCGCACTGGTCGACCCCGGGTCGCCGTGTGCGCCAGTGGCAGGTGAGCCCATCCCGAGTACCGGCTCCCAGTCGATCGCCAGCTCACCGGAGGCCAGCCGGGAACGCAGTTCCACTCCCAGCGCCCGCCGTGCGGCTGCTTCGTCGCTCAGCTGCGCGTCGTAGACCACCACGCGGCCGCGGCCCAGATGCTTGGCGCGGTAGACCGCTGCGTCGGCGTACGCGACCAGCTGGTCAGCGGTGGTGACGGACGCTCCGCGCGTGCTGTGTGCCAGCCCGACGCTGGCGCCCACGGCCAGCGCCGGGGCACCGCCCAGGGCCACCGGCGCCTGGACGTCGTGCACGATGCGCTCAGCCACCGCCTCGGCCTCGATGAGGTCCACGTCGTCGAGGACGACGACGAACTCGTCGCCGCCCAGGCGGGCCGCGACGTCCGCCGGGCGGACCGCCGAGCGCAATCGCTCGGCTACGGCGACGAGAACCTGGTCTCCGGCAGCGTGTCCCTGCCGGTCGTTGATCGCCTTGAACCCGTCGAGGTCCACGAAGAGCACCGCCACACCTCGCCAGGGCGCCTCGAAGACCGCGTGCTGCCGTGCCTCGGCGCCGTGCAAGGCGGAACTGACGGCGGCCAGGGCCGCTGTGCGGTTGGGCAACCCGGTCAGCGCGTCGTGAGTGGCACGGTGGAGCAGCTCGGCGCGCAGCGCGTCGCGCGCCTCGACGGCGTGAACCACCGCTTCGAACGACGAGTGGAGGACGGCGCCCAGACGCCCCGGCATGGCCGGCAGCTCCAGCGCTCGTTGCAGGTCACCCTGCGCTACCGCTTCGGCCTGCTCGCGCACCCGCCGCAGCCCCATGGCCGTGCGCTCGAGGGCTTGGCTCGTGACCCGGACCTCGCGCGGGCCTCGAGCGTCCGAGGTGACAGCCTCGCCTTCCATGGCCTGGCGCGCGGCGCTGTCGAGGTCGCTCAGCGACTGGGTGAGATGTCGCGCCACCGCGGTGGTGACCAGCACCGAGGCGATCAGGGCCAGTGCTGCGGTCGCGGCAGTGACGAGCAGCGTTCGCTGGACGCTGGCGGAGTCGGCTGCGGAGGCCCTGGCGGCTTCGACCAGGGCCGTGTGCAGCACCGCGCCCAGGGCCGCGTCGCGCACCCCGTTGGCGCGGCGCAAGGCGAGCAGCGCGTCGGCCGACCCAAGGGTGGGCGTCCTCATCGTCTCGCGGGCCATGATGGGGGAGAGGTCTCTGGTCTGGGCGTCGGTGATGGCGGCCAGGGCCTGAGCTCGCAGCTCGGGAGAGGACAGGTCGCTACTGCGCCAGGCCATGGTCACGTAGCTGCCCATGGCCGCCTGGAGTTGCTTGATCGACGCCTCGCGGTCGGCGGGCACGGCCACCACGGTGGTGAAGGCGAGCGGTAGCTGCCTGCTCGCCTGGGCGCTGAGGTCGATGATGCGTTCCACATCGGCGACGGCGGTGGCGGTGCGAGACCGCGAGGTCGCCAGCGCGGCCGCGCCCGCCGTCGCTTCGTGCTCAGCGGTCAGGAGTGCGTCCGACAGGCGCACGTACTGGGCCGACAGGCTCGCGAGGTGAGCGGTGTTGGTGTCGGCCTGCAGGCGCGCCCTCTCCAGTGCCCGGACGGTGACCTGCAGGACCGGAAGGGCTTCTGGCGCCTGGACGGCGCTGATCGCCGCGTCGGTCTCCGCCCGCGCGTCCGCTACCGGCTGGGACCCGGCCGCCCTCAGCTGGAGCTGTGCGGTGGGCGTCAGAAGCCCCGGTTGGGTGCCTGCCGCGGTCCGTACGACGGCCAGCGCCAGGGTGGGGAGGGTCTCGTTGTTGAGGGCACGGCGGACGCCGTCCAGTTGCTCGGCGGTCACCAGTTGGCGGTTGGCGGCCCGCACGTCGGCCACCTCGGCGGTGCGGGCCAGCACGGCTTCCACCGCGATGAAGACGGTCGCGAGGATGGGGACGACGGTGAGCACGGCCAGGTGCTGCCACACCGGCCTGCCCGGACGTCGTTCGCGGCTCACGATGTCGGTTCGGGCGATGCACGCCCGACCTTTCGCTCCGGGAGGTGGACGTTCACCCGGTTGCGGCCGCACGGGGTGAGGCGGGAGCCTGCGCCCGAAGGAACTCCAGCTTCGAGTTCACGCCCCCGAGGAGCTCGCCGAGGGCCCGGTTGAAGGCGGTGTTGGCGGGGTGGTCCAGGTGCTCCTGGAAGGCAGCCTGTGAGACGTACCTCTCCACGACCACCACCGAGTGGTCGGCGGCGTCGCTGGAGTAGACCTCGAAACGCTGGTTGCCCGGCTCGGAGCGGACCACGTCGCCGTACTCCTCGAGCATCTCGAGCACCTGCGCGAGGTGGTCGCGGGGGACGTCGATGGTGGCGATGAGGTCGACAGCTGCTGGAACGTTCACGAGGCGCCTCCGTTCATCGGTCGTGCTGCTGGTCGTGATCCTGGTGGTGACCCTGACGTGCAACTGCCGGTGAGCGGGGAGCTTCCTCCTCCGCTCACCGGCAGGGCTGGTGAGGTGGTGCCGCCGGCTCAGCGGACGAGGGCCTCCTGGTCCTTCGGCAGCACCGTGACAGCGCCCGTCATGATCGCCACGCCCTCGCCCATGGTGTGGGTCTTGGGGGTGATGACCGCGGCCCGGCGCCCGAGGCGCTGGACGTGGATGCGGTCGGCGACCTGCCACACGTGGGGCATGTTGTGGCTGATGAGGATGACCGGCATCCCGCTGTCGCGCAGCTGCTCGATCATCGACAGCACGAGGTTGCCCTCCTTGACGCCGAGGGCCGCGGTGGGTTCGTCGAGCACGACGAGCTTGGACCCGAACGCCGCGGCGCGGGCCACCGCAACGGCCTGGCGCTGCCCACCGGACAGGGTCTCCACGGCCTGGCCCATGTCCTGGATGGTCTGGATGCCGAGCCGCTTGACCGACTCTCCGGCCCGCTTCTTCATGCCCTTCTTGTCGAGCATGCGGAACACCGAGCCCAGCACGCCGGGGCGACGTTCTTCGCGACCCAGGTACAGGTTGGAGGCGATGTCGAGGGCCGGGGCGACGGCGAGGGTCTGGTAGACGGTCTCGATGCCGGCGTCGCGGGCGTCCTGCGGGCGCTTGAAGCTGACCACCTTCCCGTCGAGGCGCAGCTCCCCGGCATCGGGGACCACGGCTCCCGTGAGGGCCTTGATGAGGGTGGACTTGCCGGCGCCGTTGTCACCGATGACGGCGAGCACCTCGCCGGGGTAGACCTCGAGGTCGACGCCGTCCAGACCCACGACCTTGCCGTAGGTCTTGACCAGCCCGCGGGCCTGGAGCACCGGCTGCCGGTCCTCCCGAGTCTGCGACGTCGAGACCTGGTCGGCGTTGAACTCGGGGTTCAGCTCGGGGTGGTACGGAGTGCTCATGCCTTCACCTTCCGGATCCACTGGTCCACGGAGACGGCGACGATGACGAGGATGCCGATCGTCAGCACGCGGTACTGGTCGTCGACGCCGGCCAGGGACAGGCCGGTGGCGAACGCCTGGACGATGAGCGCCCCGATGAGGGTGCCCAGCACCCCGCCGCGGCCACCGAAGAGGCTGGTGCCCCCGATGACGACGGCGGTGATCGACTGCAGGTTGGCGTCGGCGGCGGCGTTGGGGCTCGCGACCCCGGCGCGACCGATGAGTACCCAGGCGGTGATGCCGTACAGCAGACCGGCCACGGTGTAGACGCTGAGGAGCACGCGCTTGACGCGGATGCCGGCCAGGCGGGCGGCCTCGGCGTCGTCTCCGACGGCGTAGACGTGACGTCCCCAGGCGGTCTGGCTCAGGGCGAAGCCCACGATGAGGTAGAGGACGGCGACGACGACGACGCCGGTGGTGACGTAGAACGTTCCGGGCCCGAAGGGCCGGATCGCCTCGCCGGTCCAGGTCATCAGGGCCGGCAGGTCGTCGCCCTGCACCGACTGGCCACCGGAGTACAGCAGGGCGATCGCCGTGAAGATCGACAGCGTGCCGAGCGTCACGATGAACGGCGGCAGGTTGACCCGGGTCACGAGCCAGCCGTTGAGAGCCCCGGCGCCGACACCGAGGGCCACGCCGATGACGATCGCCACGACGGCGGGAATGCCGTTCTTGGCCGCCAGCGTCGCCATGAGCATCGTCGAGAGGATCGTGATCGCCCCGACGGACAGGTCGATGCCCGCCGTGAGGATGATCAGCGTCTGCCCGATCGCCAGTGCGGCCACGATGGCCGTCTGCTGCACGAGCAGGGACAACGCGTTCGGCTGGGCGAAGTTCGGGTTCGCGGCGGTGAAGACGATCACCGCGAGCACCAGGATCAGCGCGGGGCTGATCGCCGGGTAGGCGTGCAGCGCGTGCTGGATCCGCTGCAGCGGTGACTGGCGCCGCAGCGCCAGCTCCTCAGCGGCGGAGGCCGGCGGTGCCGGCGAGCTGGTGGTGGTCATGGCCGATCAGCCCCAGCAGACCTTGGCGCCGTCGGCCGAGGAGATGCTCGTGACGCCCGAGACGGGCTTGTCGGTGACCAGCTGCACGCCGGTGTCGAAGAAGTCCAGGCCCGGGGTGGTGGTGGGCTTGGTGCCGCTCTTGGCGTAGTCGGCGATGGCCTTGACGCCCAGCTCGGCCATCTTCAGCGGGTACTGCTGCGAGGTCGCGCCGATCACGCCGTCGGTGACCTCCTTGACGCCGTCGCAGCCGCCGTCGACCGAGACGATCAGGGCGTCGGTCTTGCCGGCCGCCTTGAGTGCGTTGTACGCGCCGGTCGCCGCCGGCTCGTTGATCGTGTAGACGACGTTGATGTTCGGGTTCTTGGTGAGGCAGTTCTCCATCGCGGTGCGGCCGCCGTCCTCGGCGCCCTGCGTGGGCTCGTTGCAGACGATCGTGTAGGTGCCGCCGTCGTAGTTGCCGGTCGGGGCCTCGTCGCCGTTCTTCTGCTTGTCCTTGGTGTCGATGCCCAGGCCCGTGAGGAAGCCCTGGTCGCGGTTGTAGTCGACCGAGACGACCTTGTCGTTGAACAGGTCGAGCAGGGCGATGGTGGCGGGCTTGCCGGCCAGCTGGCCCTTGGTCCACTGGCCGATGAGCTCACCGGCCTTGAAGTTGTCCGTGGCGAAGGTGATGTCCACGGTGTCGGCCGGGTCCGGCGGGGTGTCGAGGGCGATGACGTAGAGGCCTGCGTCGCGCGCCTTCTTGATCGCGCTGTTCACGCCCGGGCCGTTGGGCGTGATGATGATGCCCTGCTGTCCGGCGGCGATGGCGTTCTCGATGAGCTGCACCTGGCCCTGCTCGTCGCCGTCCTCCTTGCCGGCGCCGACGGTGAGCTTGACGCCTTCCTTCTCGGCCTCGGCCTGGGCGCCCTTCTGCATGGCGACGAAGAACGGGTTGGTCGAGTCCTTGGTGATCAGGGACACGGCGACGGGCTTACTGCCGTCGTTGCTGGTGCCGGGATCGGTGGAGCCTCCGCCGCAGGCGGCGAGCGAACCCACCGCCAGAGCTGCTGCTGCCAGTGCAGCAGAGCGACGGATCATCGTGCGGGAGGTGGAGATAGCCATCGTGGGCACCCCTTTCGACGCACCGCTGCGTCGGGAGACAACGTTGTCGTGGAAGAGGTGTAGTACCGCGAGTGACACTCGGTCAAGGCATATTGCAGAATCTTGACCTGACACGACAACGATGTCGTCCCGCGAGGAAGCAGGCGAGGTGCAGCAGATCCGGCCCCGGGCCACCATGCGCGACGTTGCGGCGCTCGCCGGGGTGAGCCTCAAGACCGTGTCCCGCGTGGTCAACGACGAGGCCGGCGTCGGCGACGCCGTCCGCGCGAGGGTGCGCGCCGCCGTCGTTCAACTCGACTATCGCCACCACCAGGCCGCCAGCGACCTGCGCCGCGGTACCGGTCGCACCCGTGCCGTCGGGGTCCTCGTGCAGGACGTCGCCAACGACTTCTCCTCCCGGCTGCTGCGCTCGTTGGAGGATGCCGCCCGCGAGCACGGGCTCGCCGTCCTCGCGGGCAGCCTCGACGAGGACCCCGACCGGGAGCGGGCCCTCGTGGCGGACATGGTCGCCCGCAGGGTCGACGGCCTCGTGATCATGGCGGCCACCTCGATGCAGGACTACCTGCAGCCCGAGCAGCGCGCGGGCCTCCCGATCGTGTTCGTCGACCGAGAGCCTGCCGGCATTGCTGCGGACAGTGTCACCGTGGACAACCGCGGCGGAGCGCGAGCAGCCGTCGATCACCTGCTGGAGCGCGGTCACCGGCGCATCGCCTTCCTCGGAGACCTGCCCTCGATCGTCACCGCCAACGAGCGCCACCTGGGCTACCTCGAGTCCCTCCAGGCCGCCGGAGTGCCCGCCGACCCCTCGCTCGCGGTCCTCGGTCTGCACGACGAAGACCAGGCGCAGCGCGCCTTGGAGAGCCTCTTCGCCAGCCGCACCCCTCCGACCGCCGTCTTCACCGCCCGCAACGTCATCACGGTGGGGGCGCTGCGGGCGCTGCGGGCTCGCGGAGCCAGCTGGCGCACGGCCCTGGTCGGCTTCGACGACCTGCCGCTCTTCGAGCTCCTCGACCCGTCGGTCACCGCGGTGCGGCAGGACGTTGCCGCGCTGGGCCGAGCGACGGCGCAGATCCTCGTCGACCGGCTCGCCGGTGATGCCTCACCGCCCCGGCGCGTCGTGCTCCATCCGGAGCTCGTGTTTCGCGCATCGAGCAACGCTCCTGTGTAGTCGAGCAACCCTCCCGTGGAGTCGAGCACCGCGTGTGTGGAGCGGCGTCACCGGGCGTAGAGGGCCGAGATCGTGGCGACCAGTGCCTCCACGGCAGGCGGTGGGTCGTCGCGGTCCCAGATGAGGCGCACGGTGATCGGCGGGCCGTCGTTGATCGGCCGGTACAGGACGCCGGGGCGCGGGTTGTGCACGGCGGTGGCCTGGGCTGTCGTGCCGACCGCGCGGCCGGCGGCGATGGTGTCCAGCCACTCCTCGACGTCGCCCGCCGGGAGCGTGCGCGCCGGCCCGCCGCCGGGCGGCCACAGGTCCAGGGAGGTGGTCCCGGTGCGCGCGTCGACCAGCACCGTGCGCTCGGCGACGTCAGCCATCCGCAGCGAACGCCGCCGCGCCCACGCGGCGTCGTCGGCGGCGAAGGCGACCAGGCGGCGCTCCAGTCCGACCACCGCGCACGCCCAGCGGCGCTCGTCCACTGCGGTCCGCACGACCGCCGCGTCGCACAGCCCCTCGGCCAGCCCGCCGGTGGGGGAGTTGTGCCGCACGAGCACCAGCTCGACCTGCGGGTGCTCTCGCGCCCAGCCGCGCAGCAGGGGGGTGGTGTGTTCCCCGAGTGCGGCCCAGGCGTAGCCGAGGCGCAGCGTGCTCGACTGCGCTGCCACCGCCGCCTGGAGCCGCTGGGCGTCGGTGAGGAGCCTGCGCGCCGGGACGACCAGGGCCGCGCCGGCAGACGTGGGTCGCGCGCCCGCCCGCTGCCGGGTCAGGAGCCGTGCCCCCATCGCCTGCTCCAGCGCTGCGACGGTGCGCGACACCGCGGCCTGCGAGGTGCCGAGGGCGATGGCGGCGTCGGTGAAGGTGCCCTCGTCGACCACCGCGAGGAAGCATCGCAGGTGGCGCAGCTCCCACGCGACGTCGTCAGCCATGCGTTCAGCGTATGGCTTTCACGTCGTGTGCATTTCGCGCATTCAAATCGGTGCACTCTGATGGCTCCGTGTCCACCTCGCAGGAGCGCCGCCACGCGGCCGGTGTGGCGCTCGCGCTGGCGGCGTCGGTGTCCAACCAGAGCGGTGCCAGCGCCGGAGCCCTCGCGATGGGCGCCCTGGGCGCCCCCGGGGTCGTGGCGGTGCGCCAGGTGGTGGCAGCCCTGGCGCTGAACGCCGTCGCCCGCCCCGCCTGGCGCAGCCTGGACCGGCGCACCTGGCTCCTCGTCGTCGCCCTGGCTGCGGTGATGGGCACGATGAACCTCACCCTGTTCGCGGCCATCGACAGGATCGGCCTGGGCCTGGCGGTCACGCTGGAGTTCCTCGGGCCGCTGTCGGTCGCCGTCGGGACGTCGCGTCGCGTCGTGGACTGCCTCGCGGCGCTGGTCGCCGCCGTCGGGGTGGTGGTGCTGGTCCGCCCCGGTCCTGCCAGCGACATCGTGGGGATCGCCGCGGCGCTGGTGGCCGCCGCGATGTGGGCCAGCTACATCCTGCTCAACCGCGCACTCGGGCCGCGACTCCCCGGCCTCGGTGGTGCCACCGCGGCGACGACGGTGCTGGCGCTCACGTGGTCGCTGCCCGTCGTCGTCGTGACCCTGTTCGCCGGGCCGTCATGGCAGGCGGTGACACTGGCGGTGGTGTGCGGGGTGCTCTCCTCGGCGGTGCCCTACGCCGCCGACCTCAGCGCGCTGCGGATGCTGCCCGCCTCGCTGTTCTCCACGCTGGCCAGCGCCAACCCCGTGTGGGCGTTCGCGGTCGGTGCCCTCGTGCTCGGGCAGCGGGTCGAGGGCCACGAGGTGATCGGGGCCGTGCTCGTCGTCGTCGCCAACATCGTCGCGACCCTCCGGTGGCCTCGATCGGGGCCCCCGACCCCCTGAGGCCCTCCCGGACGGGCGAGGCGGAGCAGAGGACGATGAACGCGTGCCCGGCTCCACGCTCCTGCTCGTGCTCGACCTCGTCGGTGTCCTCGCGTTCGCCGTCGACGGCGCCCTGACCGCCACCCGCGCCGCCCGGCTCGACGTCATCGGCGTCATCACCCTCGGCGTCATCACGGCGCTGGGCGGCGGCATCCTGCGTGACCTGCTCATCGGCAGGGTGCCCCCCGCCACCTTCTCCGACTGGCGCTACCTCGCCGTCGCCGCCACCGGTGGCGTGCTCGTCTGCCTCTTCGGCTACCGCATGGGACGACGGCGCGTCGCCACCACCCTGACCGTGCTCGACGCCGCAGGCCTTTCCCTGTTCGCCGTCACCGGCACCAGCACCGCGCTCGCGGCAGGGCTGGGGCCCGTGCAGTCGGTGCTGCTCGGAGGGCTCACGGCCATCGGCGGCGGCACGCTGCGCGACGTGCTCATCGGCCGCACCCCCCGGGTGCTGAGCTCCGGCCTGTACGCGGTGCCCGCGTTGCTGGCCGCCGTCGTCGTCGTCATCAGTGCCCAGCTCACGCAGACCGATGTCGTCGGCATCGGCTCGGTGTGGGCGGTGCTGGCGGCGGGGCTGTGCTTCACGCTGCGGATGGTGGGCGTGCTGCGGCGCATCGACCTGCCCGGCCCACGCCAGCCACCCCTGCACTGAAGCCACCCCTGCACTGAAGCCAGCCCTGCACTGAAGCCACCCCCTCGCCACATCGGTGCAAGGGTCAGAGGCGGCGGGCGATGCCGGGCTCGATCTCCGAGCCACGCTGCTGCTCCCCGGCGAAGGAGCTGATCACCACGAGCGTGCCGGTGAGCGCCGGGATGACCCACTGCATGAGGTCGAGCTTGCCCTGCGCCTCGACCACCTCGGCGGGCGTGTGCTTGGACGGCGTGGTGCCGCCCTTGACACGGGGGGCGCCCGCGGCGTCCACGACCTTGCCGAGCGCCCGCGCGTAGGCGGTCGCTCCGAGCGCCGCCACCGTGACCACGGTCTTCACCGACGACATCGCCTTGACGCCGGGCTGCGCGGCCAGGCGCTCGCGGTTGCCCGAGAGCTGACCCACCGAGCCGAGCAGGTGCGCGCCGATGGCGACGGCGTTGACCGGCGTCCAGCGGTTCCACCCGGCGTTGACCACGCGGCCGGCGTCTTTCTCGTCCGCCTCGGCGGCGGCCGGGTTCAGCGCGATGGCGTTGGCGAGCGTCCCGCCGAACCAGGCGGCCAGGCCGACGTCGTGCAGGGAGCGGGACAGGGTGTTGCGAGCCACGAGGAGCCTCCGGGAAGTCACGGGGATGTCGTCCTCGTCCCCCTACCCGGAGCTGGCTTGGTCACACCTCGCGTCAGGTGACCTGCGCCACGTGCCCGTCCTGGGCCGGGTCACGGTCGACGTCTCCGCCGGGTGCGCAGATGGCCCCATCGATGAGCAGATGGCCCCATCGATGCGCGGTTCGCCCCATCGGACCGGTCCATGGGGCCACACGCGCATCCATGGGGCCAGGTCAGTACCTCCGGCGCGCCCCCGCCGCTGTCCTTGCCGCCAGGTGCGCCATCGTCCTGGGACGGCTCTGGCCGGGGCCCTCCTCGGGTACTGAAAGTGACCACCGAACTCCGCTCGGTCTATGGAGGCGGTCAGCTTCACGCGATCGTCGTCGAGGGGCACATCAGCTGGTGACGTCCTTGCGCTCGAAGCCGATCACCGCGAGAACCCCGAACACCACCGTGAGGATCAGCGACGTGCACAGGCCGCGGACCATGTCGTCCCACACCACCGCCGGCTGCAGCAGCGCCGTCCACGCGCCGGCGTCGTACGTGGGCAGCCACGCGCGTAGGTCACCGAGCGCCGTGATGGACGCGAGGATCGCCGAGAGGATGTTCGCCAGCACCGCCCCGCCCACGGCGCCCAGCGGCGCGTCGGTGCGCGTGCCCAGCCAGAACGCCAACGCCCCCACCCACGTCAACTGGACGACGACGTACGCCGTCGCCAGCCCGAGCCGACCCAGCGCCTCCCAGGCCCCGAGCGCGTCACCGAGCGGGCTGGTCAGCGGCCCCCAGCCGTAGGCCACCCACCCCACCACCAGGCACACGGCGATGAACGCCACGATCCCCAGCGTCGAGGACGCCGCCGCCACCACCGCCTTCACCGCCAGCAACCGCCGGCGCCCCACGGGCGCAGCGAGCAGGTAGCGCAGGGAGCTCCAGCTGGCTTCGGCCGCCACCGTGTCGCCCGCGAACAGGGCCACGAGGACGACGAACAGGAATCCCGAGGCCGCCAGCAGCGCAAAGACCGCGAAGTTCACGGCGCTGGAGGTGGCGAGGTCCACGAAGGAGTCACCGCCGTCGTCCTCACCGCCGAGCGCGAACGCCGCCACGAGCAGCAGCGGCAGCGCCACCACGAGCACCCCCACCCAGCGGGTGCGCAGGCGGGACAGCTGCCGTGCCACCTCCACCCGCAGCGGCAGGGCACTGCCCCGGTTCACCGGACCCGCAGGCGCGCTCACGGGGCGGCCACCAGCTCGAGGAAGACCTCCTCCAGGTGCCGCTGCGGCACCACGAGGTCCACCTGCACGCCGGAGGCCACCAGTGCAGCGACCAGCCCGCCCGTGCCCGACGCTCCCGGGGCCACGAGCACGCCGCCGTCGCGGACGCCGAGCACGCGCCCGCCGTCGTCGTCCCGATCCAGTACGTCCCGCAGCACCGCCACCGCCTGGTCCACCTGCCCCTCGCCGACGCTCACCAGCACTTCACCCGACCCGGCCACCAGCTCCGCCACCGACCCCGCCGCCAGCACCTTCCCGCGTGCCATCACCACCGCGTGGCTGCAGGTGGCCTCCACCTCCGAGAGCAGGTGGGAGGACACGAGCACCGTGCGGCCGGTGGCGGCGTAGTCGCGCAGCACCTGGCGCATGGCGGTGATCTGCGGCGGGTCGAGGCCGTTGGTCGGCTCGTCGAGCACGAGCAGGTCGGGGAACCCGAGCATCGCCTGGGCGATGCCGAGCCGCTGCCGCATGCCCTGGCTGTAGCCGCGGACGCGCCGGTGCACGGCGTCGCCGAGGCCGGCGACCTCCAGGGCCTCCTCGAAGCGCGCGTCCGCCGCAGGACGCCCGGTGGACGCCCAGAACAGCCGCAGGTTCGCCAGCCCCGACAGGTGCGGCAGGAAGCCCGGCCCCTCCACGAGCGCCCCCACCCGGGCCAGCACCGGCGACCCGGGCCGCACACGCTGCCCGAGCACCTCCAGCGACCCGGCGCTCGGCCGCAGCAGGCCCATGAGCATGCGCAGCGTGGTGGTCTTGCCGGCGCCGTTGGGCCCCAGCAGCCCGACCACCTGCCCGCGGCGCACGGTGAACGACACCCCGTCCACCGCGCGGAACCCGTCGCCGTAGACCTTCTCCAGGTCGTTGACCTGCAGCACGACATCGTCGGGCTGGTCGTCGCGCTGGTTGTCGGGATCGCTGGCGGGCTCGACGGGACCAGAAGGACGACGACGGCGACGCGCAGCGTCGACCAGCGCAAGCGCCAGCGCAGCCACCACCACGCCGGCCAGCGTGAGCACGTGCGCCCACGGGACGTCGAGGGAATCTCCCGAGCGGGTTCCGGCCTCCGCGGGAGCGGACGCCACCGACAGCTGGCCACCGCCAGCAGTACCGTCAGCGCTGGCCAGGGCGATGCTGTAGACCCGCGGATCGGCCGGCACGGCGTAGGCGGAGTCCGTCGAGGCCACCACCAACCGCAGCCGATGACCCGCGGCGACGTCACGAACGACGGCGGGCAGCGTGACGTCCACCGTCGTCGGTTGCCCCGGCTTCGTCTGCACCCGCAGCGGAGCCACCAGGCCCGAGGGCAGCGCGGTGCTCCCGTCAGGGCTGACATCGGACAGGGAGGCGAACAGGACGGCGTCGTCGGTGTTCGAGGTCACCGACAGTCGCACGGACGACGCCCCCAGCAGCGTCAGCGGCTGCTCCAGCGGCTCGGTCTCGAAGACGGCCGCCTGCCCGGGCAGGACCGCGGTGGAGAAGCCGCCTCCGGCGGCCAGGCCCACGAGGGATGCGACGTCGCCGAGACCGGGCAGTGCCGTCATCGCCGCGGGGCGTCCGCCCGCCGGGGAGAGCACCACGGTGGGGCCCTGCTGGCTCGCGTCCTGTCGTTGACCGGAGGGGCTCACCGGCGCCAGCGCGAGCCGCTGACCTGTGCCACCCAACGGCGGAACTGTCTCGAGGGTCCGCTCGGCGGGGGCGGAGCCGCCACCCTGCCCGCCGTTCTGCCCGCCGCCCCCACGACCGCCGAAGAGGCTCTGCTGGGGCACGGCCACGGAGAACGGCGCGGTCAGGGGGCTGCTCCCCGTCGCTTCACCCGAGGCCGACCCTGAACCCGACCCTGCGCGCAGGTGCTCGTCGAACCACGCGGCGGTGCGCGCGTTGAACGCGGCACCGTCGAAGCCGCCGTCGTGACCGCCGCTCACCCAGGCCAGCGACACCGGCACACCGGCGCGCTGCGCAGCAGCGGCGTTCGCCGCGGAGGCGTCAAGGCCGAACAGGGAGTCGCCCTCGCCCTGGACGAGCAGGACGGCGGCGCGGGTGTTCGGCAGCACCGCGGCGGGCGCCGAACGGGCCAGCTCGTCACGCAGCGACTGCGGCACCACGCCGGTCTCGGCCGCTTCGAGGTAGTCGCGGCACAGGTCGGGGTCCAGGCGGCCGCATGCGCCCGCGGAGCCGTTGAGGGCACCACCGTTGGTGAGGGCGCTGCCGGTGAGACTGGTCAGCAGCTGGGAGGTCCATCCCGCCTTGAAGACGCCACCGGGCTGACCCTGTGCCGCCTGCGGGTCCAGCGCCGTGGACAGGTCGGACCAGGTGATGGCCGAAGCCACGGCGTCGATGCGGGGGTCGGTGCCCGCGAGCAGCAGGCCCACAGCTCCGCCGTAGGACGATCCGGCGATGCCCACGCGCGGGTCACCGGGGGCGTCCTGGAGCACCTCGGGGCGCTCGGCGAGCAGGTCGACGAGCACCCGCGCGTCGGCCACCTCGTAGTCGGGGGAGTCCAGGTGCACCATCCCCCCGGAGGCGCCGAAGCCCCGCGCTGTCCACGCCACCACCGCGTAGCCGTCAGCGGCGAGTGTGCGGGCCTGACCCGCAAGGTCAGCCTTGGAGCCACCGAAGCCGTGCGCCAGCAGCACCGCCGGGGCAGGCGAGTCCGCGGTGGCGCTCGCGGGCTCGTACAGCGTGGCGTCGATGGTGACCTGCTGTCCGTCCGGCTCGGGTCCGACCGGTATCGAGAACACCTGCTCGCGGACGCCCTCGGTGGTGGTGCTGGGCTGCGCACCCGCCGTCAGCGCACCGACGGCGACCACGAGGGCGCCTCCCATGGCGAGCAGGCGGGCCACCGCGCCGCGCGGGCGAGGATCCCTCCTGTGCTCGCGCCACCCGGACCTCGACTGCGCCACGTCGAGAGCATGCCCTGCGACGACGCGCCCGGCGTGCAGGGCCTGCGGGGTAGACCGTGCGTCATCGACGAGTATCACTTGGGGTAGCGGGTCGTAACGGACATAACGTGACCTTCGCCACGTTGCGGTGGTTCTGCGGCCACTGGGTCCCCCATATGCTCGCGACGGGTGGCAAGCTCCCCGCAACACGGTCACCATCAGTGATCCGGATGAGCCCAGTGCGGCAAGCGGGGGAACAACCGCCTCTGCTCTGGGGTTGTCTGCACAGCACCACGACCGTGGGACCGGCGAGACCCGCACGACCCCGTCCTTGACTTGAGCCCTGCGCCGCTGGATCCACCGCACACCAGGAGGCCCCTCATGGCACCGCAGAACGCCACCACCGACCCGACCGACGAGACGCGCTCCGAGGAGCACACGGCTGAGCAGCAGTCCGACTGGACGCCGCTCGCCAACCCGCGCCGCGTGCGCATCTGACACAGCACCCCCCTTGCCCGCAGCGCCTCGCGAGAGGCCGCAGCGGGTAGGACGACGAAGGCCCGGGCGCACCAGCGCTCGGGCCTTCGTGCGTCCCACCGAGCTCGGCGAGACGCCAGCAGGTGTGTCAGCTGAGCACGCGCAGCCGCACGGTCTCCGGCATCGCGGCGAGCGCATCGAGCACCCCGCTGTCCAGCGTGCTGGCCACGTCGGTGACCACGTAGCCGAGCTGTCCGCGGGTGGTCAGCGACTGGCCCACGATGTTCACGCCGTGCTGGGCCAGCACGGAGTTCACCGTCGCCAGGACACCCGGCACGTTCTGGTGCAGGTGCCCCAGGCGGGTGCCGTGCCCGGCGTCGGTGATGACCTGCGGCAGGTTGACGGCCAGCGAGGTGCTGCCGTGGGCGGCGTAGTCACGCAGCTTCCCGGCGACGAACCTGCCGATGTCCTCCTGGGCCTCCTCGGTCGACCCGCCGACGTGCGGCGTGAGGATCGTGTTGGGCAGGCCCCGCAGGCGGGAGTCGAACGGGTCGCCGTTGCGGCGGGGCTCACTGGCGAAGACGTCGACGGCGGCGCCGGCGAGGTGCCCGGAGACCAGGTGGTCGCGCAGGGCGCCGTGGTCCACCACGAAGCCGCGCGAGAGGTTGAGGAAGATCGCCCCCGGTTTCATGGCCGCGAACTGCTCGGCGCCGAACAGGCCCCCGTTGCCGGCCCGCCCGTCGACGTGCAGGGTGACGGCGTCGGCGACGGTGAGCACCTCCTCCATGCTCGACAGGCGCACCGCGTTGCCCATGGCGAGCTTCTCGGCGGTGTCGTAGAACACCACGCGCATGCCGAGGGCCTCGGCCACCACGGACAGCTGGCTGCCGATGTTGCCGTACCCGATGATCCCGAGCGTGCGGCCGCGCACCTCGTGGGATCCGGCCGCAGACTTCTGCCACACCCCGGCGTGCAGGGCGCTGTCGAACACGGTCAGCTGACGGGTCAGGGCGATGACCTCGGAGATGACCAGCTCGACCACGGACCGAGTGTTGGAGAACGGCGCGTTGAACACCGCGACGCCGCGCGCGGCGGCCGCCTCGAGGTCGATCTGGTTGGTGCCGATGCAGAAGGCGCCGATGGCCTCCAGGTCGGGGGCCGCGTCGAGCACCTTCTCGGTGACGTGCGTGGTGGAGCGGATCCCGAGCAGCTTGACTCCGGGGAGCGCCTCCATGAGCTCGGACTCCGACAGCGCCCCGGGGCGCTGCTGCACGGACACCCCGGCGCGGCCGAGGACGTCGACGGCGAGGGGATGGATGTTCTCGAGGAGGAGCGCCGAGGCGGTGCCCGGGGCTCCTCGGTAGGGCGCGCTGACAGGGCTGACGGTCACGGGCGTCCATCCTGCCGCACCGGGCGGGTCGCCCGTGCGTAAGCGGCGCCCGCGCGGGTAGGTGACCCGGGTGCGAGCACTCACCTGGCAGGGCAAGCGAAAGGTCTCCGTGGAGACCGTTCCCGACCCGAAGATCGAAGAGCCCACCGATGCCGTCGTCCGGATCACCGCTTCCGGGCTGTGTGGTTCTGACCTGCACCTGTACGAGGTGATGGGGCCCTTCCTCGACCCCGGAGACGTCCTCGGCCACGAGCCGATGGGTGTGGTGGAGGAGGTCGGTCCCGACGTGACGCACCTGCGCCCGGGCGATCGCGTCGTGGTGCCCTTCAACATCTCGTGCGGGCGCTGTCCGATGTGTCGTAGCGGTCTGCAGAGCCAGTGCGAGACCACCCAGAACCGCGACACCGGCTTCGGTGCGTCGCTGTTCGGTTACACCAAGCTGTACGGGCAGGTGCCGGGCGGGCAGGCGGAGTACCTGCGCGTCCCGCAGGCGCACTACGGGCCGATCAAGGTTCCCGACGACGTCCCCGACGAGCGGTACCTGTACCTCTCCGACGTGCTGCCCACCGCGTGGCAGGCCGTCCGGTACGCCGGCGTCACCGGCGGGCCCTCCGCATCGTCGACGGGCACGACGGGCACGACCGGGACGACGACGGGGAGCGCGGCCGCGTCGTCGTGGACGCCCGTCGTCGACAGCCTCGTCGTCCTCGGCCTCGGGCCCATCGGCGACATGTGCACCCGCATCGCCCGCCATCTCGGCGTCTCCACGGTCATCGGCATCGACCCGGTGCCCGAGCGCCGTGCCCGCGCGCAGGCCCGCGGCACCACCGTCATCGACCCGACCTCCCTCGACGACAGCAGCGACCTCGTGGGCGCCGTACGCGACCTCACCGCCGGTCGTGGCGCCGATGCCGTCATCGACGCCGTCGGTATGGAGGCCCACGGTTCGGCTGCCAAGGCTGCGCACACCTTCGTGGGGTTCCTGCCCGACGCCGTCGCGGAGAAGATGATGCGCACGATGGGCGTCGACAGGCTCACGGCGCTGCACTCCGCGGTCGACCTCGTGCGCCGCGGCGGCACCATCTCGCTGTCCGGTGTCTACGGCGGCGCGGCCGACCCGATGCCGATGCTCTACATGTTCGACCGGCAGCTGCAGCTGCGGATGGGCCAGGCCAACGTGCACCGCTGGGTGCCGGAGATCCTGCCGCTACTCGGCGACGACGACCCCCTCGGCGTCGAGGGCTTCGCCACCCACCACGTGCCGCTGGACGACGCACCGGCCGCCTACGAGACCTTCCAGAAGAAGCAGGACGGCGCGGTCAAGATCGTCTTCCATTCGTGACGCCATGACCTCGGGCTCAAGCACGGTGTTGCCGGGCTTTCGGCGGCGGCTTCTGCCGCGGTGGGTGGCCGCTGGGGCGGCCGGAGGCCGCGGGGGCTGGCAGACTCGCCGACCGTGAGCCCGGCACCTTCCCAGGACCAGCCCACGAAGGACCAGCCCACGATGGGCCGGAACACTTCGCCCCGGCGCGAGCCGCACCATCAAGCGCACCGGCCGGAGCACCCGCGTACCCGTCACACGGCGGCCCGCGTCGAAGACCGGCTCAACAAGCTCCTCGCGGTGCACCTGGGCCGTCGCGGCTGGACGCCGCGGGTGCTCGGGTACGCCTCGTACGGCGGTGAGGGATGGGTGCGCGTCCTGGGGCGTGTCTTGGCCACCCGCCCGCCCGAGCACCACGACTCCGACCCCGGCTCGCCCGTCCCCGAGGGTCCTTACGACCCGGTGTCCCTGCGCGACTGGGTCGGCCCCTACGACCGGGACCAGCTCAAGGAGCGGGCGCTAACGGCCCTGCGCGGCTGGCGCGCGTTCATCTCGGCGCCCGTGGAGGGCGTCGCGGTCTGGGTGACGGTGGGGGAGCGGACGCACCGCCTCGTCTCGGCGCGCGGAGGCTACCTCGACGCGCAGCTGCCGTCCGACCTGCCGCCGGGCGTTCACGACATTAGCTTCTCCACGGCGCCGCCCGGCGAGGCCGACCCGGACGAGCGCGCGGGTGCCCCGTCCACCGCGCGGGTCACCGTCATCGGCTCCGACCAGCGCTTCGGGGTGGTCTCCGACATCGACGACACCGTCATGGTCACGTCGCTGCCGCGCCCGCTGATCGCGGCGTGGAACACCTTCGTGCTCCACGAGCAGGCCCGCAGCCCCGTGCCGGGCATGGCCGACCTGCTCACCGCGGCCGCGGAGGCCTACCCCGACACCCCGGTGCTGTATCTGTCCACCGGCGCGTGGAACGCCGCGCCGACTATCACCCGGTTCATGCTCCGGCACGGTTACCCGGCCGGCCCGCTGCTGCTCACCGACTGGGGTCCCACCAACACCGGTTGGTTCCGCAGCGGCCAGGAGCACAAGCGGGCCGCGCTGCGGCGCCTGGCGGAGGAGCTGCCCCAGGTGCAGTGGCTGCTGGTCGGTGACGACGGCCAGCACGACCCCGAGATCTACGGCGAGTTCGCCCGTGAGCACCCCGAGCACGTGCGCGCCGTGGCCATCCGCCAGCTCACCGCCGCGGAGCAGGTGCTGTCGCACGTGCTGCCGGTGCCCGTGCCGGGCTCGGCCCGCCCGGGGAGGGTCGCGGCGGTGCCCGAGGTGCGCGCTCCGGACGGCGTCGGCCTGGCCCACCAGCTGCGCCAGGCGTCCGTGCCGCTGGCCCGCCAGGTCTGGCTGCCCCCCGAGCCCACCCACCACCCGTGATCATGGGCGGGTCCGCGCTCACTGTCAGGTCCTCGAGGCCGTATCCAGCCTCCACGTCCTGACACTGCGCCCGCTCCGTTCGTGATCATGGGCAGTCGGCCACCACAGTGGTCGCTGTGGGAACCGGATCGCTGAGCCTTCTCGACTACCGCCGTCGGGTGGCACAGCTGTACGCCGACATCCGCGAGACCGCCGTCCGCCGCAGTCCCCGCGAAGCCCACGAGCTGTGGCGCACCACCCGCGACCAGCTGTACGCCACCCACGTCGACTCCCCGCTCCTGCCCGACGACCCGCGCCGCCGCACCGGCCTGCCCGTCGCCCCCTACGACCCCGACCTGCGCTTCACCGCTGTGCTTCACGCCGCCGATCATGCTCAGGAGCTGCGCGTCACCACCGGCACCGACGGCGAGGTCGTCTTCTCGCTCCTCGGCCGCGCGCGGACCCCGCTCGGCACGCTCGACCTGTGGTGGCTGTCCGGCTACGGCGGCGGCGTGTGGCTGCCCGTGCGCGACGGCTCCAGCGGCACGAGCAGCTACGGCGGCGGGCGCTACCTGCTCGACACCGTCAAGGGGGCCGACCTCGGCACCACGCGAGACCACGAGGACCTGCGCGACCACCTGGACGAGCAAGGCGAGCAGGACGACCAGGACGACGACGGCGAGCGCCTCGTCCTCGACCTCAACTTCCTCTACAACCCCTCGTGTGCCTACGACCCGACGTGGGCCTGCCCGCTCGCGCCGCCCGGCAACCGCCTCGACGCGGCCGTCGACGCCGGCGAGCTGGTCTGAGGCTCCAGCGGTTCGAGCAGCTCCACGTCAGGTGCTCAGGAGGCTCGCCACCACGCGCAGGTCGTCGACGAGCGCCGCGTAGGCGGCGTCGCGCGCGTCCTCGGGGGTACGCAGTACCGCCGAGGGGTGCGTGGTGACGAAGAACGTCTTGGTGCCCCGGGTCGTCTCGCGCTCGATGGGGTGGCCGCGGTCCTTGCCGATGCGGATGGCCGGCCCCAGCAGCGCCTTCGCGGCCGTGGCCCCGAGGAGGACGACGACGCGCGGGTCCACCAGGCGCAGCTCCTGCGCGAGCCACGGCTTGCACGCGGTGATGTGGGCGGCCTCCGGGGTGGCGTGGATCCGGCGCGTGCCCCGCGGGGTGAACCGGAAGTGCTTCACGGCGTTGGTGACGTAGACCTGGTCGCGCGCGAGTCCGGCCTCCTCCAGCGCCCGCTGGAGCAGCTGCCCGGCAGGGCCGACGAAGGGGATGCCGCGCCGGTCCTCCTGGTCACCGGGCTGCTCGCCCACCAGCGCGACGGCGGCGTGGGGGTTGCCCGCGGAGAACACCACCTGCGTCGCGGGTTCCCACAGCTCGCAGCCCCGGCAGGCGGGAGCCGCCGCGCGCAGCGCGTCGACGTCGTCAGCGCTCTCGGGCACCCACTGCTGAGCGCCCGGTCGCTCGGGCCGCTCCACCGGCTCCGTCGTCACACGGCAATCCTCCCGTGCAGCGCGCCGCGCGGCGCGAGGACGGGCGTGCCTCCGCCGTCGCCGGCGCGCATCCCGGCGACGAGGTCGTCGAGGGCCGCGCGCGCCGTCGTCGTCGGCCTCCATCCCAGGGCCTTGAGGCGGCTGCAGTCGAGCAGTGGGGTGCCCGCGGCGAGGTCCACCCAGCCAGGGTCGGTGGGCTGCAGGCGGGCGCGCCAGGACGCGTCGGCGGCGGAGCGCAGCAGCGACACGGGCGCGCCGACGCGGCGGCGCGCACCCAAGCCCTCGGCGATGGCGACGGGGCCGAGCGCGTCGTCGGCGGCGACGTTGAAGGCGCCCGTCGCGTGCTCTGGGCCGGCGGCGAGCAGGTGCCAGAGGGCGTCGGCCAGGTCGTCGGCGTGCACCACGGGCACGACGAACTCCTCCGGCAGCGGCAGCACGGGCAGGACGCGCGTCCGTCGTCGTCCTGCTCCTCCGAGCAGGCTCGCGGGCAGGAACGGCCCGCCGAAGTACCTGGCGATCTCGGCGCCCGCCGCTCGCTGCAGCACAAGCCCCGGTCGCACCCGGGCCACCGCAGGGCCTCCAGGCCCGTGACGGCCCTCGGCCTCGACGGCGTTGAGAAGGTCTTCGGCGGCCACCTTGTCGCGGCTGTACGCGGAGGTCGGCACGCCGGTGCGCGGCCAGGACTCGTCTACCGGCTGCTTGCGCAGGGGGTCCGGCACGGGCGCGTACACACCGGTGGAGGAGGCGTGCACGAGATGCGGTACCCCCGCCGAGCGCGCCGCCTCGACCACTGCGCGGGTGCCGTTGACGTTGACCGCGCGCAGGCCGGCCCGGTCGGCCGGTGTCCGGCTGGGTTGGAGGCGCCAGGCGAGGTGGACGACGGCGTCGGCGTCTTCCATCGCCTCGCGGAGGGCGCCGGTGGCCCACGCGGCCGAGAGGTCGATGCCGTGCCAGCGCACCGGTGCGGCGGGGGAGCGCTCGGCGGGCGGCAGCGTCGACTCGGGGGAGGGCGTGCGCCGCGCGACGCCGGACACGGCCACCCCCTCCCGCGCCAGGCGGCGCAGCAGCGCGGTGCCGACGTTGCCGGTAGCGCCCGTGACCAGCACCCGGCGCGGGGGAAGAACCATGCAGCGAGCCGACCACGCCGACGAGCGGACCGCGACCCGGCGCCGTAGGTTCGTACGCATGACCGAAAACGTTGCTCCCCAGACCGACGCGCATCAGGCCGACCCGACCGCCGTCAAGGACCCCGAGACCTGGGTGACCGGTGACGAGCCCGCCACCGGCGCGCAGCTCAGCTACCTGAGCACGCTGGCCACCGAGACCGGCGAGCAGGTCCCGGACGACCTCACCAAGGCGCACGCCTCCGAACTCATCGACGAGCTGAAGTCCCGCAGCTCCCGCGTCTCGCAGGACTGAGCTCCCCGGCGTGAGTTCGCAAGGCCGAGCTCACCGGGCGGGTGTCGTGGCAGGCTCGCCGCCGTGACCTCGACGACGACGGCACGCGCTCTGCGCGAGACCGGCCTTCAGTGGACACCCGCCAAGGGCGACCGGTTCGTCATCCCCGACCGGGAGATGGACGACGTCGTCTTCGTCGTCTCGGACATGACCATCGAGGCCCACGACCTGCCCTCCGGCCAGGTGCTCGGCTTCAACGGCACCACCGAGTGGGCGCTGGACAGCGTCGACGCAGCGCAGGTGCTGTGGCTACCCCGAGAGGGTCAGCTGCGCGAGCTGCTCGGCGCCGCGATGGTCTCCCTGCGTCCTGTCGGACCGTCTGCCGGCAGCCCTGCCGGCAACCTGTGGGCCGTCACCACGCGGCGCCCGGGCGGCGCCGAGGTGACCACCACCGCCGAGGACGCCGAAGAGGCCTACGCCCTCGCCCTGCTGGCGCTGCGCGCCACCACGGCCCGTCAGCTGCTGCCCGTGGCGGCCGGGGGGCTCGCCGCGGTGCTCGCGCCGCTGCCCGCTGAGTCGTGGACGACGACGGCGCCCATGACGATGACGACGACCCTGACGACGACGGGAGCGTTGTCCGTGGCCGACGTCGTCGCCGGAGCCGTCGGAGGTCTCGGCGCCGACCCCGCCGCGGGCTGGCGCGCCGGTCTCGCCGCGCTCCTTGAGGCCTGGACCCGACCCCTGGAGAGTGGCCCCGCCGAGGGCGTCCAGGGCGTGGAGGGTCACGGCTCTCATGTCATGCCCGGCGCCGATCCCGTGCAGGTCGCCGAAGCCGGCGCGAAGGGCGTCCTGGTCGACCTCGCGGGTGCCACGTGGGACGTCGCCGTCGCCGCTGCTGCTGATCCCACGCTTGATCCCGGGCTCGATCCTGCCGCAGCGCTGGACCCTGCCGTCGTGGCATGCGCTCTCGCGCACGTCCGCACCTGGCCGACGTCCCCGGCGAGGTCCGTGCCGGTCCCCGGTTCCTCTGACGACAGTGGCGACGGTGGCGATCACGACGACGACCAGCAGGCTGCGCTCGCGGAGCTGCTGCGGCTCACCGGGCGTCAGCAGGCGATGTTCCGCTGAACCAGGTGATTCACACCGCCTGCGCCGACTCGAGCGCCAGCCACTCCGGCCCGGACACGTAGGCCTGGATGGCCATGCCGGCGGCGCCCCGGCCCCAGCACCAGGGCTCGTCGGCCCTCACGACGAGGTCGAGGGGTGAGGCGTCCGGGGCACGTGCTGCGCGGATGCCCTCGTCGAGGGATGCGCGCCCGATCGTCGCCACCCCGACCGCGTCTCCGGTGAGCAGGATCCGCTCGACCATCGTGAAGTTCGCGACGGCGGCGAGCATCGTGCCGAGGTGGCGGGCGGCGTCGTCGACGACCATTCGCGCGACCGCATCACCCGCGGAGGCGAGCGCCAGGAGTTGGGTCGCCCGGGTGGCGCGCCCCAGCGCCAGCGTGCCGGCGGCCTCGAGGGCCGGCAGCGTCAGCAGCGACGTCGCGCAGCCGCGGTGTCCCGACGGGCACCGCGGCCCCGAGGAGTCCAGCGGGTGGTGTCCCAGCAGGTGGCGCGCTGTGTCCGGGGTCTCGACCAGCGCGTCGTGCATGACCAGGCCGTAGCCGATGCCCGCGCCGACAGCGAGCACCGCGAACGACGTGGTGCTGCGTCCCTCTCCGAACCAGTGCTCCGTCTGCGTGAACGCATGCATGCCGTTGCCGACGACGACGCGGCGGCCGAGGCGGCTCTCGAGCGCCGCGGTGAAGGCCACGGGGGTCGGCCAGCCCAGCACGGGGGCCGTCCGGACGACGCCGGCGCCGTCGACGTAACCGTCCAGGGAGACGCCGATCTCGTCGATCGCCGCCATGCCGCCGGCGCTCACCGCCAGAGCTGTCACCAGGCGCGCCACGGCCTCCGTCACCGTGCCGGGTGAGCGGTCGAGCAGCGGCACGTCCTCGCGCGCCAGCACCCGGGAGCGGAGGTCGGTCAGCACCCCCCAGACGGCGTCTCCGGCCACGTCGACCCCGATGAAGCGGTGTCGACCTGCCGGGATGTCCAGCGGGCGGGTCGGGCGACGGGTCTCGGGGTCCGCGGCCGGCGGGGCCTCGACGAGCAGGCCGCTGGCGATCAGTGGCTTGGACAGTCGCGTGAGGCTGCCGGCGGACAGGCCGAGTCGGCGTGCGAGCTGGCTGCGGGGGAGTGGCCCGTGCCGCAGGACCTCGACGGCGACGTCGTGGACGGCGCCCTGCGCCGACGGACCACCGCCCGCGCCGGACGCCGGTTCGACGGGGTCGAGAGGGTCGACACGATCGACGGGTTCGCGTGCCCCGAATGCTCCGGGGGCGTGCGGAGGGGCCGGTGCGATGGCCCTGCTGTGACCGTCCACGGACCTCCTCGTCCTGATGTGCGGGGGTCAACGTGCCAGCCCGCGCTGAGCGCGGTCAACTAGGTCAAGGCCGCAGGGGGACACGGTCTGGACACGGCAAGGTCACGAACAGGTCACGATGGATCGGTTTCGCACCGAAACCCACACACCCGAACACGCCCATTCGCAACCCGTTCGGATCTCCTGTTGACGCGCCGGAGCATCTGGGGCAAAACTCAGCCCGCAGGAGGTGGGCGCTCGCCCACCGACGGGCTCTCGCGACTGATGCGAGGGCCACACCGGGTGGACGAAGGAGCCCACGCAATGCGCATCAAGTCACGCCAGGGTCGCGCCATTGGCGCCCTCCTCACCGCTGGACTGGTCACGGTTCTCACCGCGGGCTGCCTCCAGCAGTCGGGCGACAACGGCGGCAGCAGCGCCAGCGGCGGTGCCGACGACGGCACCGTCACGATCATGTACGGATTCACCGACTCGAGCTCGGACCAGTTCAAGGCCGAGATCAAGAAGTTCACGGACGCCGAGGGCATCAACGTCAAGTTCGAGCCCACGCCTGACTTCAACACCGTCATCTCGACGCGCGTCTCGGGCAACAGCGCCCCGGACATCGCGATCTTCCCGCAGCCGGGAATCATGAAGTCCTTCAAGGACCAGCTGACTCCGCTCACGGACATCGTCGACAAGTCCAACCTCGACAAGATGGTTCCCGGCATCGTCCAGGCCGGTCAGATCGACGGCCAGCAGTACGCGCTGCCGATGAGCCTCAACATCAAGTCGATCGTCTTCTACCCCAAGGGCCCCTTCGAGCAGGCCGGCTACACCGCGCCCGCCACGCTCGCCGACCTGGAGACGCTCACCAACACCATCAAGGCCTCGGGGACGGCGCCGTGGTGCTTCGGCATCGAGTCGGCCTCGGCCACCGGGTGGCCCGCCACCGACTGGATCGAGAACCTGCTGCTCATCCAGAGCGGACCCGAGGTCTACAACCAGTGGGTCTCGCACGAGATCCCCTTCAATGACCCCAAGGTCGTGGCCGCTGCGGACACCATGAACAAGCTGCTGCTCACCGAGGGCAACGTCAACGGTGGCCGCCAGTCGATCGCCAGCAACAACTTCGCGACGGCCGCCAACCCGATGTTCAACACCCCGCCCGCCTGCTACATGTACCGCCAGGGCAACTTCGTGGCGCGTGACGGCGGCTTCCCCGACACCGTGCTCTCCAACCTCGACAGCACCGTCGGCGTGTTCCCGATGCCGGGCCAGACGGCCGCCGACAAGCCGGTGCTCGGCGGCGGCGACCTCGCCTCGGTCTTCAACAACACCGAGAACGTCAAGAAGGTCATGAACTACATGGCCTCGGCCGACTTCGGCAAGGACTGGGCGAAGGCCAACGGGTTCATCTCCCCGCGCACGGACTTCGACAAGAGCAACTACCCCAACGAGCTCACCAAGCAGATGGCGGGCTTCGCGTACGACTCCACGTCGTTCGTCTTCGACGGCTCCGACCAGATGCCCGGTGAAGTCGGTTCCGGCTCCTTCTGGCGCGAGATGACCGCCTGGATCTCCGGCTCGGAGGACGAGAAGACCGCCCTCGACAACATCCAGGCCAGCTGGCCCGCTAGCTGACCGGCTGACCCGCAGGACGGCGCCGGCTCCACCACGGAGCCGGCGCCGTCCTCGCAGCTCCACTCCCTGTGGCGCTCCGGCGCCGCACCCACCACACTCAGGCCGCTACCAGCACGCTGGTCCGCCGGACGGGGAGGTCCCGTGACCATCACCATCTTGAACGCGCTCATCGCGGTGGTCGGCGGCGTCGTCGGCGCCGTCGTCCTGTACTGGATCCTCAACAAGCTCACGGAGCTGCTGCCGAGCAAGCCCCAGGAGCTCATCAAGCCGTACGTCTTCATCCTGCCCGCGTTCGCGGCCCTGGGCTTCTACCTCGTCTACCCGTTCTTCCAGACGGTCATCTACAGCTTCGCCAATCGGAACAGCACCGAGTGGGTCGGCTTCGACAACTACACCGCGCTGCTGGGGTCGCCCGGGTTCCAGACGACGCTCATCAATACGTTCCTGTGGATCCTCATCGTCCCGACGTTTGCGATCATCTTCGGACTGATCATCGCGACCCTCGCCGACCGGCTGCGCCCCACGGGCGAGAAGATCTCGAAGACGCTGATCTTCCTGCCCCTGGCCATCAGTGCCGTCGGCGCCGTCGCCATCTGGCGCCTGGTCTACAACGCCGTCCCCGCCAACCAGAGCCAGACCGGTGTGCTCAACGCCGTGTGGACCCTGTTCGGCGGCGACCCCGTCAACTGGTGGCAGATCAGCGATGGCAAGCTCAACAGCTTCCTGCTGATGGTCATCCTCATCTGGACCCAGGCCGGCTTCGCGATGGTGCTGCTCTCCGCCGCCATCAAGGGGGTGCCCACCGACACCCTCGAGGCCGCCCGCATCGACGGCGCCGGCGAGGGAAAGATCTTCTTCAGCATCGTCATCCCGCAGATCCGCGCGACCATGCTGACTGTCTTCATCACGGTGCTCATCGGGGTGCTCAAGACGTTCGACGTGGTCTACGTGGCCACCAACGGCAACTTCGGCACCAACATCATCGCCTTGAACTTCTACCAGGCGCTGTTCGTCAGCCGTAACGCCGGCCAGGCCGCCGCCATCGTGGTGATCCTCATGCTGGTGATCGTGCCGTTCCTCATCTACCAGATCCGCCAGTTCCGGGCCGAGGAGGCCGCACGATGAGCCAGTCGACCACCGTCCCCCCGGTGTCCAACCCCGGCCAGACTGCCGACCCGGCCACCCGCGCGCTGCGGCCCCGCCGCCGCAAGGAGTCCGGAGGCCACGGCGAGGAGGCCGGCGCGCCCGCGCCGCTGTGGGCGAAGATCGTCATCACGGTCCTTTGCCTGGGGTGGATCCTGCCCGTCTTCGGCCTCGCGGTGACGTCTCTGCGTGACCGGACCGACGCCGCCTCCAGCGGCTGGTGGACGATCTTCACCAGCCCCTCCCAGCTGAGCCGACTCACGGTGCAGAACTACGTCGAGGTGTTCGAGCGGGCGCCCATGGCGCAGGCGTTCGTGAACTCCCTGGCCATCTCCATCCCCGCCACGATCATCCCGATCCTCATCGCGGCGTTCGCCGCGTACGCGTTCACGTTCATGGAGTTCCCGCTGCGGAACTTCCTGCTCGTGGTCGTGGTGGCGCTGCTCGTGGTGCCCAACCAGGTGGCTTTCGCGCCGATCCTCAACATCTACGGCCAGCTGGGCCTCAACGGTCAGTTCGTGGCCGTGTGGGGCGCGCACATCGGCTTCGGGATGTCACTGGCCATCTACCTGATCCGCAACTACATGGCCACGCTGCCCAGGGAGATCCTGGAGTCGGCCAAGATCGACGGCGCGAGTCACTTCCAGACCTTCTGGAAGCTCATCATCCCGATGTCGGTCCCCGCGCTCGCGTCCTTCGCGATCTTCCAGTTCCTCTGGGTGTGGAACGACCTGCTGGTGGCCCTCATCTTCATCGGCCCCGGTGACAACGCGCCCCTGACCTTGGCGCTCAACTCGCTCCTCGGCCAGCAGGGCCAGGGCGACCAGCTGCTCACGGCCGGTGCGTTCTTCACGATGATCCTGCCGATCATCGTGTTCCTCTCGCTCCAGCGGTACTTCGTGCGCGGCCTCACGGCGGGTTCCGTCAAGGGCTGACCACTCAGCACTGCTCAGTCAGCACTCATCAGACCGCACACCCAGCGGCGCCGCACCGGCTCTCGGTGCGGCGCCGCTGTCGTGACACGGTGGGACGCGTACCGACGCACCCTGCTCCCGCCCTCTCGCTGCCGACCTGTGAAGGACCCATGCCCTCCCACCCCAGCGCCGTCCTGCTGACCCGCCCCGACGCCGGCTGCGAGGCCGCGGCGCTCGCGCTCGCCGTCCCCAGCGACGGGTCGCTGCCCCGCATCGTGTGGTGGGGCCCGGCGTCGCAGGTGGCCGGAGCGAGCGCGGCCGACGTCGTCGCCGTCCGCCGTGGTCTGCTCGGCGTGCAAGGCCTGGCCGTGCTGCCGGAGCACTCCACCGGGCGCTACTCCCGCCCCGCGCTGCGCGGTCACCGCCCGCAGCCGGTGACAACACAGACCACCACCACACAGATCGGCGGGGAAGACCCGGCCTGGTCCACCGCCTTCCGGTTGGTCTCCGTCGAGGCGGACCTCGACCTGGACGGGCCCGAAGACAGGCTGGACGAGCCCGAGGACAGGGACGACGACGCGCGCCGTGCCGGCGGCGCAGCTGCCGCGGGCGCCGCCGTGACGGCGCCGCGCGTCGTCGTCGTCGCCACCGACCCCGTCGCGGGGCTGGGCCTGCGCACCGAGCTGGAGGCGCTGCCGGGTGGCCTCCTGCGGGCCCGGCACACGCTGACCAACAGGAGCTCCACCAGCAGCTATGCGCTGGAAGGGCTGGAGGTGCTCGTCCCGCTGCCGGACGAGGCCGCGGAGGTGCTCGACCACACCGGCGGGTGGCTGCACGAGCGCGTGCCGCAGCGCGCGCCGGTGCGCGACGGGCTGTGGCTGCGGGAGAACCGCACGGGCAAGACCGGGCACGACGCGGCGGGCGACGTCGTCGTCGGCGTTCCGGGGTTCTCCTTCGACGCCGGTGAGGTGCGCAGCGCCGCCGTCGGGTGGAGCGGCAACACCGTGCAGCGGCTGGAGCGTTCGCCGTCCACCCAGACCACCCTGGGCGGGGGTGAGCTTCTCCTGCAGGGGGAGACGACGCTGGCGCCGGGGGAGTCGTACACGACGCCGTGGCTGTACCTGGGGGCGTCGACGCGCGGGTTGGACGGGCTCGCCGCCGCCAACCACGCCTTCCTGCGGGCGGCGGGTTCGGCCACGGGGGCGGCGCCGAAGCGTCCGGTGCCGGTCACGCTCAACGTGTGGGAGGCGGTCTGGTTCGACCACGACCTGCCGCACCTGCTGCACCTGGCGGAGCTGGCCGCGTCGATCGGTGTGGAGCGGTTCGTGCTGGACGACGGGTGGTTCGGCGCGCGGCGCGACGACACCGCCGGCCTGGGCGACTGGGTGGTCTCCGAAGACGCCTGGCCCGCGTCGCAGGGGGGCCTGGCCGCGCTGGCCGACGCCGTGCACGGGTTCGGCATGCAGTTCGGGCTGTGGTTCGAGCCGGAGATGGTCAACCCCGACTCGGACATCTTCCGCGCTCACCCCGACTGGGTGCTCTCCGCGCGCGGCACGACACCCGCGCTGGAGCGCGACCAGCTGGTGCTCGACCTGTCCCGCGACGAGGTGCGCGAGTACGTCCGGGACGCGGTGTCCGCGGTGCTGAGCACCGTCGAGGTCGACTACGTGAAATGGGACCACAACCGCGACCTGCTCGAGGCCGGGGGCGCTGCAGCTGGACCTGGCGTCGGAGGGCGCCCGGTGGTCAGCGCCCACACCGCCGGCTTCTACCGCCTGCTCGACGAGCTGCGCGCCCTGCACCCCGGTGTGGAGTGGGAGAGCTGCGCCTCCGGCGGCGGCCGGGTGGACGTCGAGGTGCTGCAGCACGTGCAGCGCGTGTGGACCTCGGACATGACCGACGCGGTGGCCCGGCAGGACATCCAGCGGTGGATGGTGCAGCAGGCGCCGCCGGAGTACCTCGGCGCGCACGTGTCCGCGCCGGTCTCGCACCAGACGCACCGCAGCATCCCGCTCGACTTCCGGGCCGCGACAGCGCTGTTCGGGGCGTTCGGCATCGAGTGGGACGTGTCGACGGCGTCCGAGGCCGACCGGGAGCGCCTCGCCGAGTGGGTGGCGGTCTTCAAGGAGCACCGCGGGCTGCTGCACTCCGGGCGCACGTGGCGTGCCGATTCCCCGGATCCGGCCGTGCGCAGCCACGGCGTGGTGGCCCTGGACGGGTCGCAGGCACTGGTGGCGCAGGTGCAGCTGGCCGAGTCGTGGGTGGAGCACCCGGTGCCGGTGCGGCTGCCCGTGGCGTGGAACCCCGGCGACCCGGGGCTGGAGCCGGGGTTGCGCTATCGCGCGCGCTGGGTGGGGCCGGTGCCGCAGGCCGACCGCGGGGCTCGCGCCAACCTGGCGCTGGGGTGGCGGGCCGGGGACGTCGACGCCGCCGGCCCGCTGGGGGAAGCGGCGCTACCGGGCGCGGTGCTCGGGTCGGTGGGGCTCGTGCTGCCGCGTCGATTCCCGCTGAGCGTGACGCTGGTGCACCTGCAGGCCGTCTGACCCCTGCGTCGGGGTGGCCGGGTGTCCATGATCACGGCAGGTGGCTGATCTCCGTGATCATGGGCAGTCGGCCACCGTCAGGTGGTCGGGACGGCCGGCAGAGGGTCGGCCAACACTGGGGCACCGGCGGCGTAGGCCTCCAGCGCCTCACCGTGCAGCAGCCGGGCCGGTGCCGCCCCTGCCCCCAGCACCCGCGTCAGCGCCGCCACCGGCAACGGGGAGCGGCTCCCCAGGAGCACGGCGTTGCCGTGCCGCCGCCCCCGCAGCACCCCGGGCTCGATGGCGGCGGCCGCGTGGCCGAACACCGCCCGCAGCGTGGCCACCTCCGCCTTCAACCCCACCGGGGAGGTCCTGTCGACGGCGTTCGCCACGTAGAGCCCACCGTGCGCGAGCACCCTGTCGACCTCGGCCAGGAACTCCCGCGTGCTCACGTGCCGGGGCGTGGAGTCTCCGGAGAAGACGTCGCGGACCACCAGGTCTGCCGAGGCGTCGCGTCGCGCGGCCAGCCCCCCGCGTGCGTCACCTGTCTGGATCCGCAGCTCGGGGGAACGCGGCAGGTCCACCCACTCCCGCACCCGGGTGGCCAGCTCGGCGTCGAGCTCCACCACCACCTGCCGCAGCTGCTGCCCCTCGGCGCGCCGCACGGTGGCCAGGTGGCGCGGCAGGGCGCATGCGCCGCCGCCCAGGTGCACCGCCCGCAGCGGCCCCTCCGCGGTGGGTGGCAGCACCAGCCGGATCACGTCGGCCATCCACTGCAGGTACTCGAAGTCCAGCGCCGCGGGGTCACCTACGCGCACCGGCGAGCTCGGCACGCCGTTGACGTACAGCGTCCACGAGCCGTCGTGCTCGGGCACCCAGGCCGCCTGACCGGTGGACGTGGCGAAGGTGCCCTCGACCGGGGCGGAGGAGTCTCGCGGCCCCGCGGGGCGCCCGACACGGCGTTCTCGCACCTGCACAGCCTGCCGCGTGGGACGGTCCTACAGTGAGGCGCGTGGGAGCGGAGGTGCTCGCAAGGGTGAGCGAGCCCCCTGCTGTCACCCCTGACAGCCCCCCTGAAAGGCCCCCTGACATCCCGTCCGCCATGCCGGCTGTCGCCCCTCCGCCGCAGCCCGCCGACGGACTCTCCCGGGCCCTCTCGCAGTACCTCGCGCACCTGCGCGTCGAGCGAGGCCTCGCCGAGAACACCCTCGCCGCCTACCGCCGCGACCTGGAGCGGTACGCCACCTGGCTACGCCGCCGCGGTCGCAGCGACCTCGCCGCCGTCGGAGAGGACGACGTCGCCGCTCACCTCCAGGACCTGCGCACCGGCGCAGCCACCGCCCCCCAGCCGGCATCGGGAGACGCCCCCGCGGAAGAGCCGGCCGGGGAACTGGGCCCGCCGCTGTCGGCCTCGTCGGCGGCGCGCGCCGTCGTCGCCGTCCGCGGCTGGCACCGCTTCCTCGCGCTGGAGGGCGCCACCCCCGCCGACCCCGCCGCCGCCGTCCGCCCCCCCTCCACGCCGCGGCGGTTGCCCAAGGCGGTGCCCGTCGCCGACGTCCTCGCCCTCCTGGAAGCCTCCAGCCTCGGCGAGGGACCGATGCCCGTGCGCGACCGCGCCCTGCTCGAACTGCTCTACGGCACCGGCGCCCGCATCTCCGAGGCCGTCGGCCTCGACATCGACGACCTGCCAGCCGAGGTCTTCGGGGACAGAACCCCAGAGGGCGACGACGACGGCGAGGGACGCGCCGCGCTGCTGCGCCTGCGCGGTAAGGGCGGCAAGGAGCGCGTCGTCCCCCTCGGCTCCTACGCCGTGCAGGCGCTGTCGGCCTACCTCGTGCGGGCCCGCCCGGCGCTCGCCGCCGCCGGCACCCCCGAGGACCGCTCCAGCGCCGGCGCGGTATCGATCAAGGGCGCGGTATCGATCGAGGGCGCGGTGTTCCTCAACAGCCGCGGCGCGCGCCTGTCGCGGCAGAGCGCATGGGCCGTGCTGCGCACTGCTGCGGAGCGCGCCGGCATCGGCAGCGCCGACCACCCGATCACCCCGCACACGCTGCGCCACAGCTTCGCCACGCACCTGCTGGAGGGCGGCGCCGACGTGCGCGTGGTCCAGGAGCTGCTCGGCCACGCCAGCGTCACCACCACGCAGATCTACACGATGGTCACCGCCGACGCCCTCCGCGAGGTCTACGCCGCGGCCCACCCGCGCGCCCTCGGGTAGGTCGTTGATTCCCGGGGTCGGTGGCGCCCTCCAGCACGCCGGACCGGAGCTGGCGCGGACATCACCGTGGGCACCCGCGCCAGGGGTGCCCCGTGCCGGGAGCTGTGGAGCGTTGGCCCCTTCAGCGTGAGCAGCCCCTCACTCTGAAGGGGCCAACCGAGCACAGCTCCCGGCGCGAGTGCTCCCGTCGCCTCCACGGTCGCTGCGGTGCCCGCGTCGGCGACCGTGGAGTCATGACGCGTGTGACGGCTCCGGGCAGTCAGTCGTCGAGATGGTGGATCGTGAGGGCCACCGCGGGCACGGGTTGTCCCTGGTGAGGGTGTCCAGGTCGGTGTCCTCGGACGGGCTTCCCTGGGGAATCAACCATCGGGAACAGCGTTCTCGGATGCGTCAGCGGCTCGGCTGCCCCCGTCGCTCACGGCGATCGGCGGTGCTCATGAGGCGCCCTCCGGCGGGTCCCGCTCACCCGTTCGGAGCACGGTGCTGGGGTAGTCTTGCTGCTCATGACGAACGACCTGCAGGCCCGTGGTGCGCAGGTCGGACAGCAGGGCGCCCAGAAGGGCCTGCTCGGTCCCACCGGGCGTCCCTTGGTTGACTTCCCGGTCCCGCCGGCCCTGTCGGGCCACGGCCCCGCGCGCATCATCGCGATGTGCAACCAGAAGGGCGGGGTCGGCAAGACCACCACCACCATCAACCTGGGCGCGGCGCTCGCGGAGTACGGCCGCAAGGTGCTCCTGGTCGACTTCGACCCTCAGGGTGCGCTGTCGGTGGGCCTCGGCGTGAACCCCCACGAGCTGCAGCACACGGTGTACACGCTGCTCATGGACCGGCGCGCCACGGTGCCCGACGTCGTCGTCCCCACCCGTCTGCCCGGGGTCGACATCCTGCCCGCCAACATCGACCTGTCCGCCGCGGAGGTGCAGCTGGTCGGTGAGGTGGCTCGTGAGCAGGCGCTGGTCCGCGCGTTGCGCAGCGGCACGGACGACTACGACGTCGTCCTCGTCGACTGCCAGCCCTCGCTGGGCCTGCTCACGGTCAATGCCCTCACCGCAGCGCACGGCGTGGTCATCCCGCTGGAGTGCGAGTTCTTCGCGCTGCGCGGCGTGGCGCTGCTCGTGGAGACCATCGAGAAGGTGCAGGACCGGCTGAACCCCGCCCTTGCCGTCGACGGGATCCTCGCGACCATGTACGACGCGCGGACCCTGCACTCCCGCGAGGTCATCGCCCGCGTCGTCGAGGCGTTCGGTTCCACCCTGTTCGACACCGTCATCGGGCGCACCGTGAAGTTCCCCGACGCGTCCGTGGCCGGTGAGCCGATCACCACGTACGCCCCCGAGCACTCCGGCGCGGAGTCCTACCGCCGTCTGGCGCGCGAGCTCGTCGCGCGCGGTGCCGCTGCCTGATCGCCCGCTGCCTGATCGCCCGCTGGTCTGATCGTGCTCCCGGCGCCCCGCGCCGCAGGCGCAGCTGAGCGCAGTGCCGCAGGCGCATCTGAGCGCACTGCCGCAGGCGAGGCGGAGGCGTCACCGTCGGCGTCGACGCCTGCTCCTCCCGCGGTTGCCGTGCCCGGAGGGGTGCTCACCGATCGCGACGCGCCCGCGTTCGACGTGCACCTGGAGAACTTCTCCGGCCCGTTCGACCTGCTCCTCGGCCTCATCTCGCGACGCCGCCTGGAGATCACCGAGGTGGCGCTGGCTGCTGTCACCGACGAGTTCATCGCCCATCTGCGCCGGATGCTGGCTGCCGCCGACGCCTCGGCCACCGCTGACGGCTCCGCGGCGGCGGAGGTGGCGGCCCTCGGTCAGGCGAGTGGCTTCCTCGTGGTCGCGGCCACCCTGCTCGACCTGAAGGTCGCCCGGCTGCTGCCCTCGGAGGACGACGACGAGCTCGACGCCGAGGCCCTCGCCCTCGTCGAGGCGCGCGACCTGCTCTTCGCGCGGCTGCTGCAGCACCGCGCGTTCGCGCAGGTCTCCGGTCTGCTCGCGCAGCGTCTGGCGGTGGGGGCGTTGAGCACCCCGCGTCCGGGCGGCACGGGCGCGGCGGACCCGCTGGTGGCGCGCGCCCTGCCCGACCTGGTGCTCGCCACCACGCCCGACCAGCTCGCGGCGCTGGCCGCCGCCGCCATCGCCGCGCCCACCCGGGGTCGGCGCGGTGCGCCCGCCCGGGTCGGTGTCGAGCACCTGCATGCGCCGACGGTCAGCGTTCCCGAGCAGGTGGCGCTGCTGCGCGAGCGTCTCGTGGGCTGGTTCGCGCAGCACGGGGCCGAGCCGGTGAGCTTCGCGGACCTCGTTGCGGATGCAGGCCGGGAGGACGACGACGGCGGCAGCGCTGGCGCTGGCGACGCGCGGGCCGCCGTCGTCCTCGTCGTGGGCCGGTTCCTCGCCGTCCTCGAGCTGTACCGCCGCGGCGAGCTCGACCTGGAGCAGACCGACCCGTCCCAGCCGTTGCACGTGCGCTGGCGCGGCGTCATCGACCTGCGCGATCAGCCCAACCAGCCCAACCAGCCCGCGACCGAGGAGTCCTCCTGAGCACCGCCGACGAGTGCTCCGGCAGCCCTGGCTCCTCCGGCACCGCTGTCGAGCAGCTGCCGGGCGGGTTGCGCGCCGCGCTGGAGGCGGTGCTCATGGTCGTCGATGCGCCGGTGTCCGTCGACGATCTCGCCGAGGGTCTCGAGGTGCCCGCCGATGCGGTGCGCGGGGCGCTGGAGGCGTTGGCGTCGTCCTACCGCGCCGAGCAGCGGGGGTTCGAGCTGCGTGCCGCCGCCGGTGGCTGGCGGATCTGGAGCCATCCCGACGCTGCGCCGCTCGTGGCCCGGTTCACCGGCGAGGCGGCGTCGGCGCGGTTGTCGAAGGCGGCGCTGGAGACCCTCGCGATCATCGCCTACACCCAACCGGTGACCCGGGCGCGGGTCGCGGCGGTGCGCGGGGTCGACGTCGACTCGGTGGTGAGGACGCTGCTCACGCGCGGGCTGGTGACCGAGGCGGGCAGGGAGGGTCCCGGGGGTGGGATCCTGTACCGGACGACCACCGCCTTCTTGGAGAAGATCGGGGTCGACAGCCTCGAGGACCTCCCTCCGCTGGCGCCGCACCTGCCGGACGACACGGAGATCGACGCGCTCCTCGACGCTCTGGACGACGGGCCGTGAGACACGGCGGAGCAGGAGAACAGTAGTGAGCCAGCAGCGAGAAGAGCACGACGTGCACGACCCCGACGGCGTGCGCCTGCAGAAGGTGCTCGCGGGCGCCGGCATGGGCTCGCGCCGCGCGTGCGAGGAACTCATCGCACGCGGCCGGGTCCGCGTCGACGGTGAGGTCGTCACCGAGCTCGGCGTCCGCGTCGACCCGTCCACCGCGCAGGTCGAGGTCGACGGGATGCTGCTGCAGCTCGACACCACCAAGGTCTACCTGGCGATGAACAAACCGCGCGGGTACCTGTCGGCCATGTCCGACCCGGAGGGGCGCCTCACGCTGGCGGACATCCTCGACGACCGCACCGAGCAGGGCGTCCGCCTCTTCCACGTCGGTCGACTCGACGTCGACACCGAGGGCCTCATCCTCCTCACCAACGACGGCGACCTCGCGCACCGCCTGCAGCACCCGTCCTTCGAGGTGCCCCGTACCTACGTCGCCGAGGTCCACGGCCCGGTGGAGCGCGGCATCGGCAAGCGCCTGCGCGACGGCGTGGAGCTGGAGGACGGCCTGGCCAAGGCCGACTCCTTCCGCCTCGTCGACTCCGCTCCCGGTAAGGCGTTCGTGGAGATCGTCCTGCACGAGGGACGCAAGCACGTGGTGCGCCGCATGCTCGAGGAGGTCGGCTACCCCGTCATCCGCCTGGCGCGCACCGCCATCGGCCCGATCCACCTGGGTGACCTGCGCCCCGGCGTCACCCGCGCACTGACCCGCGAGGAGGTGTCCACGCTGCGCAGCGCCGGACCGGGCTCGCAGCCGGGGGGCCGCACTCCGCGCCCCAAGGGCCAGCGGCCTGTGGCAAAGGCCCCGGACCGCAAGGGCATCCAGATGGTCACCGGGTCGGCGCGGCGCACGGCGGCGTCGTCCAAGTCGACCCGCGCGGCGAAGGTCGCGAAGGCCAGAGGCGCCGCCCAGCAGCGCCGCCAGAACGGCGGCCGGTGACGACGCTGCGCGCGCGCACCCGCGGACCCGTCCACGTCGTCGGCACCGGGCTGCTCGGTACGAGTGCGGCGCTCGCGCTGCGCGCCCGCGGGGTCGAGACGACCCTGGCCGACCCCTCGCCGACGGCTGCGGCCCTGGCCCGCGACCTGGGCGCGGGGCGGTTGCGCCAGCCGCACGACCCGCCGCCGGCGCTCGTCGTCGTCGCCGCACCGCCCGATGTCACGGCGTCGGTGGTGGCCGAGCAGCTGGCCGCGTGGCCGGACGCGGTGGTCACCGACGTCGCCAGCGTCAAGCTCACCGTGCTCGCCGAGCTGCGCCGCCTCCTCGGCGGCGCTGGTGATCACGACGACGACGAAGGGGCGCGGTGCGGTGCGGCGGCCCTGGCGCGCTACGTGGGCAGCCACCCGCTCGCGGGGCGGGAGCGGTCGGGGGCCGTCGCCGCCCGGGGCACGCTGTTCGCGGGGCGGCCGTGGGTGCTGTGCCCGACGTCGTCGTCCTCACCGCAGGCTGTGGCGGCCGTCCGTGACCTCGCCGATGATCTCGGCGGCGTGCCGGTGGTCATGGAGGCCGGCGCTCACGACGAGGCCGTGGCGCTGGTCTCCCACGTGCCGCAGGTGGCGGCGTCGCTGGTGGCCGCGCGACTGCGGGAGGCGCCCGAGCCTGCCGTCGAGCTGGCCGGGCAGGGGCTGCGTGACGTCACGCGCATCGCCGAGTCCGACCCGTCGCTGTGGGTGCAGATCCTCGGGGCGAACGCCGGGCCGGTGGCCGCGGTGCTGCGTGACCTGCGGGCCGACCTCGACGTCGTGCTCGCGGCCCTCGAGCAGCTCGCAGACGCCGACGAGGACGCCCGGAACCCTCAGTGCGCAGCGGCGAACAGCCCCGGGGCGCTGGCCGCGGTGGCCCGACTCATTGCCGACGGCGGCGCCGGCCGCGCCCGGGTGCCCGGCAAGCACGGCGCCCCGCCGACGTCGTACGCGGTGGTGACGGTGCTCGTGCCGGACGCTCCCGGAGAGCTCGCGCGGCTGCTGCACGACGTCGGCGCCGCCGGCGTCAATCTCGAGGACCTGCGCCTGGAGCACTCCCCGGGCCAGCCCGTGGGCTTGGCGGAGGTGTCGGTGCTGCCTGCCTCACGCTCGGTGCTGGAGTCCGCCCTGCGCGACCTCGGCTGGGCCCTGCTCGACTGATCTGCTCGACTGATCTGCTCGCCTGATCGCGTCACGCCAGGGGTGGCCAACCGCCCATGATCACGCTCACCCGTCCGTGATCATGGGCGGTTGGCCACCTCTGTGACCGCCGTGATCATGGGCGGTTGGCCACCCTTAGTCGGCGGGGCCCTCCACCGGCAGGGTGGCCTGCGCCAGGGCCACGAGGGAGTCCGCAGCGCCGGGGTGTGCCAGCACGAGGGAGCGGCTCACGCCCGACAGGGGCTCGCCGTCCAGCGGCACCACCGCACCGCCTGCCTCGGCGACCAGCAGCGCCGGGCCGTGCAGGTCGCGGCGGTCACCGCCGTGGCGCAGGGTGCCCATGACACGCCCGTCGGCGATGGAGACCACCTCGGCCGCCGAGCTCTCCACCACCTTGGGCAGCCATCCGGCGTCCTTGATGGCGCCGAGCACGCCCGCGCCCGCACGGACGACACCGCCCGCTTCCGCGGGTCCCTCGAGGCGCAGCCGGCGGGGCTCGGCATCCGCGCTGGCGACCCGTACGAACGCGCCCTGACCGGCAACGGCGGTGTAGAGGTAGCCGCCGGTCCACACCGCCACCGACTCTGCCTGCGGCCGCTCGCGCGGACCTCGCCAGGCCGAGGCCACGACCGACCACGGCCCGAGGCGCCGCGCGTAGTTGAGGGTGCCGTCGATGGGGTCGACCACCCAGGTGCGGCCGTGCTCAGGGTCGGCCGGGGGACGGTCCGCGCCTTCCTCGCCGATGATCCCGTCGGCAGGGAACCGCTCGCGCAGCGCGTCGTCGATGACTCGCTCGGTCTCGAGGTCGACGTCGGTGACCACCGAGCCCGTCAGCGCCGCGGCCGGCTTGCGCTGCTCCACCGCACCGGACTGGCGGCGGGTGGCCTCCTCGCCAAGGCGCGTGACCAGTGCGGCGACGAACTCGAGGGCCTCGACCGCCTCCTCGACATCAGCGATCACGGGGATCTCAGCGGAGCTGCCGGTGGAACTGCCGGCGGAACTGCCGGTGGAGCTGGGTGCGGTGGCCACCCGGCCAGGGTAGTGACCAGCCTGATGACCAGGACTGTCGCCACCGGCCACTACCCTTCGACGGTGCACGCTCCACCCGAACACCCCTCCTCGACGGACGCGCCGACCACCTCCCCGACGTCTGGTCAGACGTCTGAGCAGGTGCCGTCGGTGCCTCGCGCCCGCGGGCTCGTCGTCGTCGTCGACGGTCCTTCCGGCTCCGGCAAGTCCACTCTGTGCCGCCGTGCTGCGGCTGCGCTCGGCGCGGGCTACCTCGACACCGGCGCCTACTACCGCGCGGTGTGCTGGGCGGCCCTGGAGGACGGGCTCGATCTCTCGGCCGGAGCGGCGGCAGAGGCGGGCGGGCGCGACCACGGCCTCGACGAGGCCGTCGCCGGGCTGGCCCGCGGCCTCGACCTGCGGGTCGGCACCGACCCGGAGCGGCCCTTCGTCGTCGTCCGTGGCACCGATGTCACCGCCGCCATCCGCGAGAGCCGTATCTCCTCGGCGGTGAGCGTCGTGGCCACCAACCTCGAGGTCCGCGCCGAGCTCATCGCCCGCCAGCGCGCCGCCATCGCGGCGCAGGCCTCCGCGCGCGGCGTGGTCGCTGAGGGCCGTGACCTCACCACCGTCGTCGCGCCCGAGGCCGCCGTGCGCGTTCTGGTTGTTGTCGATGAGCAGCGCCGACTCGCGCGCCGCGCACTGGAGCTGCACGGCACCTCCGATGCCGCCGCCGTCGAGCGCACCCGTGACGAGGTGGTCCGCCGCGATCGCGACGACTCCAGCGTCGCCGCGTTCACCGAGGCCGCCGACGGCGTGAGCGTGCTCGACAACTCCGGCTCGCTCGAGGAGGGCGTCGAGGCCCTGCTGGCCTTGGCGACCGCCGCCCTCGGCGAGCGCATCACCCAGACGACGGGAGCCCGCACGTGAGCGAGCAGACCACCGACCAGACCACCGATCAGATGTCCGACCAGCACCAGGGCGTCGGGGAGGAGCTCGACCCGACCCGCGCCCTGCGCGTGGGTCTGGAGGACTACGACCTCTCCGACGACGACCTCGCCGTCCTCGACGCCGAAGCCGGCGAGCACGGCAGTGAAGACGATCGCGTCCTGCCCGTCGTCGCCATCATCGGGCGGCCCAACGTCGGCAAGTCGACCCTGGTCAACCGCGTGCTAGGCCGCCGCGAGGCAGTCGTGCAGGACGTGCCCGGTGTCACGCGAGACCGGGTCCGCTACACCACCGAGTGGGCGGGCACGCCGTTCGTCGTCGTCGACACCGGCGGCTGGGAGGTCGACGTCCACGGGCTCGACGCCCGCGTGGCCGAGCAGGCCGAGATCGCCATCGAGCTGGCCGACGTCGTCGTCTTCGTCGTCGACGCCTCCGTCGGTGCCACCGGCACCGACGAGGCCGTGGTGAAGCTCATCCGCCGCTCGGGCAAGCCCGTGGTGCTGGCGGCGAACAAGGTCGACGACGAGCGCACCGAGGCCGACGCCGCCGCACTGTGGTCCCTGGGGCTCGGCGAGCCGCACCCGGTGTCGGCGCTGCACGGGCGCGGGTCGGGAGACCTGCTCGACGCGGTGCTCAAGGCTGTCCCGGAGCAGCTCGTGGGCGAGCAGGAGGCCTCCGGCGGGCCGCGGCGCGTGGCGCTGCTGGGGCGGCCCAACGTCGGCAAGTCGAGCCTGCTGAACAAGCTCGTCGGGTCCGAGCGCGTCGTCGTCGACCCGACCGCAGGCACCACCCGTGACCCCGTCGACGAGCTCGTGGAGCTCGGCGGTCGGCCCTGGCGCTTCGTGGACACCGCCGGCATCCGCCGCCGCGTGCACCAGACCTCCGGCGCCGACTACTACGCCTCCCTGCGCACGCAGGCGGCCCTCGAGCGCGCCGAGGTGGCCGTGGTGCTGCTGGAGGCCTCCGAGCGGCTCACCGAGCAGGACACCCGCATCATCACCACCGTCGTGGAGTCGGGGCGGGCGCTGGTGCTGGCGTTCAACAAGTGGGACCTCACCGACGAGGAGCGCCGCCACTTCCTCGAGCGCGAGATCGAGCAGGACCTCGCGCAGGTGGCGTGGGCGCCGCGGGTGAACATCTCCGCGCGCACGGGGCGTCATGTCGACAGGCTCGTGCCTGCGCTCGACGTCGCGCTGGACAGCTGGGACACCCGCGTGCCCACGGGGCGGCTGAACCAGTTCCTGTCGGAGGTCGTGGCCGCGCACCCGCACCCGCTGCGGGGCGGCAAGCAGCCGCGCATCCTCTTCGGCACGCAGGCGTCCACGCGGCCGCCGCGGTTCGTGCTGTTCGCCTCGGGGTTCCTGGAGGCGCAGTACCGGCGGTTCCTGGAGCGGCGCCTGCGCGAGCAGTTCGGCTTCGAGGGCTCCCCGGTGGAGGTCAGCGTGCGCGTGCGGGAGAAGCGCCGCCGCTGAGGCTCTGCCCCTGACGTCTGCCCCTGACGGCGACAGATCAGGACGACGACGAGGGGCGGGCCGGCTGCCAGGTGCAGCCGGCCCGCACCTCGTTCGCGTCCCACCCCGTTGTCAGTGGTCAGCGGCATGATCGGCCTCATGGAAACGAACACCCGTGCGAGCTCGCAACGTCGGGCTTCCCACCTCACGGTGAGTGAGGCGTGGGCCGGCTACGCCGCCAACGCCACCGTCGATCCCAAGACCATGGCGGGTTACGAAGGCATCTTCGTCCGCCATGTCGACCCGGTGTTGGGCAGCATGCTGGTCGCTGAGATCACCCGAGGCGATGTCGCCGCCCTGCTGGAGCGTCTGAGGGCCCAGGGGGCGGGAGACAGCCTGGTCAGGCTCGCGCGCATCGTCTTGAGCGCTGCCTGCCGGTACGCGATGGATCACGGTGTCATCGATGCGCTCCCCACAGCGGCGGTACCCGCGCCACACTCCCGCACGGTCGTCGGGCGGGTCATCACTCCCGAGGAGTTCGTGCGGGTCAGGGACGCGCTGCCCACGCCGGGAGCTCGCCTGCTGGCTGACCTCTTCGTGCGTGCGGGACTGCGGATCGGGGAAGCGCTCGCGCTGACAGCATCGGATATCGATCGTGACGCGGTGCTGGTCCGGCGGACTCTGTCGGAGCCGGGACGTCGCTTCTCGGCTGACGGTGAGCGCTTCGCGCTACGCCCGTCCACCAAGAACGGCCACGAACGCCGAGTCGTGGTGGGCCAGCACTTTGCCGATCGACTGCGGTTGTGGTGCAAGGAATCGGGGATCGGGCCGGATGACGTGGTGTTCCCGGCTCGTCTGGTGCTGCCGCCGGTTTCCGGGCGCACGTTCCCCCAGAAGATCCACCTCGAGCCTCTGACCCCGGCGAGGTTGGCCGAGCTGGGGACGTTCACCGGCCCGAACGGCATCGAGTACCAGCACGGGACGATGAACGGGTACGTGACGGGGAAGTGTCGCGAGGCCTGCTGTCGCCAGGCCATCTCCGAGTACTCAGCGCGCAAGAAGCGGGAGCGACGGCAGCGCCAGCGGGGCGACGTGGCTCCTCGTCGCGAGCGTGTTCAGGCTGGCGAAGCCCCGGTCGACTCGGCCGCGTCGACGGGCGTGACCGGCCTCGGTGTGGTCAGTCACCAGGGGTGGAGCCGTCTCTGGCAGGCAGCAGTGCGTTCCGCTGGCCTCGACTTCAGCCCTCAGGCGCGGCAAACGCGTCACGCCTACGCCTCGTGGCTCAACCTCGGTGGGGTCAGCGCGGAGCGTATCGCTGAGGGACTGGGGCACCAGGATGACCGGTCCACGAGGGTCTACATGCGGCCTGTCGGACCCGAAGCTGAGGCCGTTGCGGTGATGGACACCCTCCTGGGGGAGGGCGGCGCACCTCCAGCCTGATCAGACCTGGCGACCCTGTAAGGTGTTCCACGGTCCTGCGGGATCACGGGCTGTGGCGCAGCTTGGCTAGCGCACCTGGCTGGGGGCCAGGGGGTCGCAGGTTCGAATCCTGTCAGCCCGACAGCAAGGCCCTGGTGAGCATCGCTCACCAGGGCCTTTGTCATTCCCGGTGGTGCACCACCGGAGTGCACGGGGCTTCAGCCGACGCGCACGACCATCTTCCCGGTGTTGCCGCCGCGCATCATCGCCATGAACGCCTCGAAGGTGTTCTCCACACCGTCAACGACGGTCTCCTCGTGCTGCAGCTTCCCCTGGTCGAACCACGCGGCCAGCTTCGCCGTCGCCTCCGGCAGCAGGGAGGCGAAGTCGCCCAGGGTGAAGCCCGCCAGCGTCAGGCTGCGGGTGATGGCGTTGGCGAGGTTGTCGGGCCCGGCCGGACCCGGCTGCGACGGAGAGGCGTTGTAGCCGGAGATCGCTCCGCACAGCACGAGGCGGCCGTGGCGGTTCATGACGTCGAGCGCGGCCTGCAGGTGGTCACCGCCGACGTTGTCGAAGTACACGTCCACGCCGTCCGGCACCAGCGCCGGCAGCTGCTCGCGCACCGGTGCGGCCTTGTAGTCGAGCGCCGCGTCGAAGCCGAACCGCTCGCGCAGCCGGGCCACCTTCTCCGGCCCTCCGGCGGAGCCGACCACGCGAGAAGCGCCCAGCAGCCGTGCGACCTGGCCGACCGCGGTGCCCACGGCGCCCGCCGCCCCGGAGACGAACACCACCTCGCCGGGCTGTAGCCGCCCGACGGCGGTCAGGCCTGCGTAGGCGGTCTGACCCGTGAGTCCCAGGATCCCCAGGTGTACCGACGACGGCACCGCGACGCCGCCGCGCTGCACCTCGGGCACCGCGCGGAACCCACTGGCAGGCCCCTGTGCCACGTCGCGCCACCCGAGCATGTGCACCACGAGGGTGCCCACGGGCAGCTGCTCGGCGCGCGACTCGACCACCCGGCCCACGGCGCCGCCCGTCATCGCCTCGCCGAGGCCGAACGGCGGCACGTAGCTCTTGGTGTCGTTCATGCGGCCGCGCATGTAGGGGTCCACCGAGACGAACTCGTTGGCCACCCGCACCTCACCGTCGGCCAGGGCGGGCAGGGACACCTCCACCAGGCGAACGTCGGTGGGCTTCGGCTCACCCACGGGTCGCGCGATGAGCTGCCACTGGCGGCTGGTCGCCGTAGCGCTGGATGTCGTGCCGGGCGTCGTGCTGGGTGTTGTGGTGGTCATGAGAGGTGCCTCCGAGGTGGAACGGGCCTGAGATGTGATGAGCGGGTGTGGTCAGCGCGTCAGCAAGCCGGCGGTCAGCGCGATCGCGCCGAGCAGCGGTGCCGTGCCCTGGGCCGCGGCGGCGCGCAGCTTGCTGCGGTCGGACAGTGCGAGCACCGCAGCCGCGCCGGCCATCGAGCACGCGCCGGTGAGGGCGAGGGTCGCCCCGACGCCTGTCGGCCCGCCGATGATCAGGACGACGACGCCGGCCGCTGCGGCGATCGCCAGGAACAGGTTGTAGAAGCCCTGGTTGAACGCCAGCTGCTGCGTGGCCAGCGCCTCCTCGCGGGTGAGGCCGAAGGTGGCCCGCGCTCGCGGGCTGGTCCACGCCAGTGACTCCAGCACGAAGATCCACACGTGGAGGAGTGCTGCGGCGCCGATGAGGACGAGTCCGGTGATGACCACGAGGCTTTACTGTAACGTCCATTGCAGAAAAGCTCGACGGGGTGCCGGCGAGCACGCCGCAGGGAGGGACCGTGGGTCGTCAGCCGGGGTACGACACCGCCGCGCTCGTCCGCGCCGCACGCCGCGTCTTCTGGGAACACGGCTACGAACAGGCCTCGGTGCCCGAGCTCGAGCGCGCCACCGGCGTCAACCGCTCCAGCCTCTACCACGCCTTCGGCAGCAAGCGTGGCCTCTACGACGCCGCCCTCACCAGCTACCTCGACGAGGTCGTCAGGCCCCGGCTGCGCCCCCTGCAGACACCGCCCGTCCAACCCGCAGCGCTCGCGGACTACCTCCAGCACCTCCTCGACGCCCTCGCACGCGACGCCACCGGTGACGGCGACGCCTCCCGAGGCTGCCTGCTGCTGTCCGCCGCCGCAGCGCCCATCGGGCAGGACGACGCCGTCCGCGCCGTCGTCGTCGCCTACCGCGCCGAGCTCCGCGCGGCCGTGGCCGGCGGCCTCGCCGCCGCCCGACCCGACCTCGACGACACCGTCCGCGCGCACCTGGCCGAGTCCGTGACCGCGCTCGTCGTCGCCGCGCTGGCCCTCGTGCGCGTCGACGTCGTCGCCGCCGCCGACAGCCTGCGGGCGGCCCTGGAGGTGTCCCGTCCCGAGCCCGCTCGTCAGCCCGCCCGTCAGTCTCTGGGCTGAGGCAGCCTGCCCCGCGGGCTGCGATGCTGGGACGCGTGAGGAACGACGGGCTGGCCGGCACTGCCGAGCATCCCGCCGACCGCGTCCTCACCGTCCCCAACGCGCTGTCGGCGCTCCGCCTGCTGCTCGTGCCGGTCTTCGCCGCACTCATCCTGGGCGGCCACGACCTGTGGGCGCTGCTCGTGCTGGCGGTCTCCGGCGCCAGCGACTGGCTCGACGGGCGCCTCGCGCGCCGCTGGCAGCAGGTCACCCGCCTCGGCCAGGTCCTCGACCCCGCCGCGGACCGCCTCTTCATCTTCGCCGCCCTGCTGGGGATGGCCCTGCGCGAGCTCGTGCCCTGGTGGCTGGTGGTGGTCATCGTCGCCCGGGACCTCGGCATCGTGGCGCTCGGACTCCTGCTGGCGCGGCTCGGGCGCGGGCCCCTGCCGGTCAGCGACCTCGGCAAGGCCGCCACCTTCGCGCTCCTGTATGCCTTCCCGCTGATCCTGCTGGCGTCGCTCGGCGGGCCCGTCGGCGCCGTCGCCCGCCCCCTCGGCTGGGCCTTCGCGATGTGGGGCACGGCCCTCTACTGGTGGGCGGGTCTGCGCTACGCCGCCCACGTGCGCGTTCTGATGCGCGCGAGGGCCGCCGCGTGAGCACCACCACGAACTCGAAGACGACGACGAGGCCCCGCCCCGACGCGTCCATGACCCTGCTGCGCGAGGTCATGGAGCGGCCCCTCGACCCCGGCTACGCCGCGGCCGCCGAGCGTCGCCGCGCCCAACAGGAGCGGGCCGAACAGGAGCGGGCAGACCAGGATCAGACCGGCGGGGCGTCGAACAGCGACGCGGGAGCCCACCGGCACCGTCGCCGGGTGCTCACCGCGGTGATGGCAGCCGGTGCCGGACTGCTCGTCACCGGCGCCGTCCTCGCCCTCCACACCCCCTCCGACCCCGACGCGCGCGCCGCGCTGGTCGCCGACATCGAGCGCCGCACCGCCACCGCGGACGACCTCGCCGCCCGCGCCGCCGAGCTGCGCACCCAGGTCCAAGCCGACCAGGACGCACTCCTCGCCGGTGACCCCAGCGCCCCCACCGTCGACGACGGGACCCTCGTGGCCTCCGGCACCACCGAGGTGACAGGCCCCGGGCTCGTCATCACCCTCACCGACGGCCCCGGTGCGGCTCCCGGCGCAGCCGACCCCCGCAACGTCGACCCCGCCGCCGACGCCCGGGTCCAGGACGGCGACCTCCAGCGCGTCGCCAACGGCCTGTGGAGCTCCGGCGCCGAAGCGGTGGCCATCAACGGCCAGCGACTCACCGCGGCCACCGCCATCCGCAGCGCCGGCGGTGCGGTCCTCGTCAACTTCCGCCCCCTGTCACCGCCGTACGTCGTCGAGGCGATCGGCTCCCCGAACGCGCTCGCGGCGAGCTTCGCCCTGACCCCCGCCGCGCGCTGGCTGCAGGCGCTGGGAGACCAGTACGGCATCGGGGTCCAGGTCTCCACCTCCGAGGAGATGGACCTGCCCGCGCTCGATGCGCAGCGCCTCTACAGTGCTCGGGTGCCGGGGGGCAGTGCCCCCGCTACCCGCCCGGAGCAACAGGAGTCCGCACCGTGACCCGCCCGACGACCGCCCGATGATCGCCGCTGTCGGACTGCTCGCCGGCATCGTCCTCGGCCTCCTGCTCGACCCGACGGTTCCGTCGTGGCTGCAGCCGTACCTGCCCATCGCCGTGGTCGCCGCCCTCGACGCGGTGTTCGGCGGCTTCCGCGCCGCCCTCGACGGGCTCTTCGACGACCGCGTCTTCGTCGTGTCGTTCCTGTCGAACGTCGTCGTCGCCGCGCTCATCGTCTACCTGGGCGACCAGCTCGGCGTCGGCAGTCAGCTGTCGACGGCCGTCGTCGTCGTCCTCGGCATCCGCATCTTCTCCAACGTGGCCTCCATCCGGCGGCACCTGTTCAAGGCATGACAGCTCCCCAGCCCGACCCCCCGCAGGCGTGTCCCGGCCAGCTGGAGCTCTCCTTGCCGGAACCTGACGACGACGCTCACCAGCTCCAGCTCGCTCTGCCGCTCGACCCCCCGCACCCGACCGATCAGGACGACGACGGCGGCCGCGGCGGCCGCGTCGCCTCCGCCGCGGTGCCTGACGCCGACCCGGCCCCGCAGCCACCGCCGTCTTTGAAAGCACCGCAGTCTTCAGAGTCCCCGCAGTCTTCAGAGTCCCCGCAGCGCAAGGGGCTGCGCTACGCGCTGGCTCCCCGCGCCACCCGGGGGCAGCTCGTCGTCGGTGTCCTCTGCCTGCTCCTGGGCCTGGCCGTCGCCGTCCAGGTGCAGCAGCGCACCGGCGCCGACCTCGCGGCGCTGCCGCAGTCGGAGCTGCTCGGCCTGCTCGACGACGCGACCGACCGCAGCGAGCGCCTGCAGCGTGAGATCGCCGAGCTGGAGAGCGCCCAGCAGGGGCTGCGTGCCAGCGGCGACCAGCGCGAGGCGGCGCGGGAGCTGGCCCAGGAACGGGTCGACACCCTCGGCATCCTCGCGGGCACGCTGCCCGCGACGGGGCCCGGCATCCGGCTCACGGTGCAGGTGCCCGCTGACTCCACCCCCAGCGCCGCCACGCTGCTGCTCGGTGCGGTGCAGGAGCTGCGCGACGCGGGCGCGGAGGCGATCCAGATCGGCGACGCGCGGGTGATCGCCAGCACCGCCTTCGTCGACACCGCCGACGGCGGGGTCTCGGTCGGAGGTCCCTCCGACGCGGTGGTCGTGAGGCCGCCGTTCACGGTGCTCGCCATCGGCGGCCCGCAGACCCTCGCCAGCGCGATGGAGTTCCCCGACGGGGTCGGGCCGACGGTGCGACGGGCCGGCGGGACGATCAGGGTCGAGCAGGTGCAGCAGGTCGACGTGACGGCGTTGCAGCCCGCGGGCGCGCCTGCGTACTCTCGCCCGGTCGCGCCGAGCGGCTCGGGCTGACGTGCCGGGGTCCTCGCCGCTGACGACCCCCCATGCTGCTGAGCCAGGAGGCCGTTGGATGCCGGACGTCGAGATCCCCGAGCAGCTTCGCTACACCGCGGAGCACGAGTGGGTCGCGGACGCCGGCGACGGCGTTGTGAGGATCGGCATCACCGCGTATGCGCAGGGCGAGCTGGGAGACATCGTCTACGTCTCCCTGCCGGCCGTGGGTGACCGTGTGGAGGCCGGGTCTTCGTGCGGTGAGCTGGAGTCGACCAAGAGCGTCAGCGAGCTGTACGCGCCCGTCACGGGTGAGGTGACCGCCCGCAACGACAGCCTCGACGGCAGCCCCGAACTGGTGAACTCCGACCCCTACGGCGAGGGCTGGGTGCTGGAGGTCCGCCTCGAGGACGCCGCCGCTCTGGACGGGCTGCTCGACGCGGCCGGCTACCGCGACCAGATCTCGTGATCGTCGGGCGGCCCCGCCCGAGCGAAGGCCGTGGGGGAGCCCCGTCATCGGCGGCTAGGGTGGCCCTGTGAGCGAGCGCGAGGAGCCGAGCAGGCAGGGCGGTTCGGACACGACGATGTCCTTCCCGGCCATCTCGGTGCCGGAGGTCGACACGTCGTCCGACGCCGCTGTCGGGCTGACGTCCGACCAGCAGCGCGCCGTCGACGCCCTGCCCGAGGGGTGCGCGCTGCTCGTGGTGCAGCGCGGCCCCAACGCGGGGGCGCGGTTCCTGCTCGACGCTGACCGCACCACCGCGGGGCGCCAGCCCAGCAGCGACATCTTCCTCGACGACGTCACCGTCTCCCGCAAGCACGCCGAGTTCGTGCGTGACGGGCAGCGGTTCCGGGTCCGCGACATCGGCAGCCTCAACGGCACCTACGTCAACCGTGACCGCGTCGACGACGTGCTCCTCAGCAACGGCGACGAGGTGCAGATCGGCAAGTACCGCTTGACCTTCCACTCCTTCCGCGCGCGGTGACCGAGCGGGCTCCGTCACCGGCCCGCCGTCCCGCGCAGGCGGTTCCCGCCGCTGCGGGACCACTGCTGACCATCGGTGAGCTGCTGGGGCGGTTGTCGCCGGAGTTCCCCGACGTCACCCACTCCAAGGTCCGCTTCCTCGAAGACCGCGGCCTGGTCACGCCGCAGCGCACGCCCAGCGGGTACCGGAAGTTCACCCTCGCCGACCTGGAGCGGTTGCGCACCGTGCTGCGGCTCCAGCGCGACCAGTACCTGCCGCTGCGGGTGATCCGCGAGCACCTCGACGCGCTCGACGCCGACCCGAACGCGCTGCCGCCCGAAGGGTCCGTCCGTTCGTCCGCTCGCCCGCGGGCGAGCGCCCTGGAGCCCGCCGTGGTTGCTGGTGCTGCCGCTGAGGCCGACGCAGTCGCCCTCGCGGATGATCAGGACGACGACGACGGCGACGGCCTCCGGTCGGCCACCTCCGGCGCCGCGCCGGGGGCCGGCGGCGAGCAGGCGGCCCCCGCTCGCGGGCCGGTTCCGCGCAGCGAGGTCCTGCTCGCGGCAGGAGGGTCGCTGGCGCTGCTGGAGTCCCTCGAAGACCACGGGCTGCTGCCGCGTGAGCGTGCCGGGCTCTACCCGCACGCGGCGCTGGCGCTGGTGCGCGCTGCGGTGGTGCTGGGGGAGCACGGCATCGAACCGCGTCATCTGCGGGCCCTGAGGACGGCGGTGGGGGCCGAGGCCGCTCTGGTGGAGCAGGTGGTGAACCCGCTGCGCAGGGTCCGCCCCGGAGATCGTCACGCAGAACGTCAGGGTGAGCGCGCGAGCGAGCTCCCCGGAGGCGTCTCGGCCAGGTCCGACGAGGCCGAGCGCGTCGGCGGTCAGCTGGTGAGCTCGCTGCTGGCGCTGCACGCTGCGGCGCTGGGATGCGCCCTGGACGGCGTCCCGCCCGCGCCCTGAGGGTCACGCTGGCGCGAGCGCCCAGCCCCTGACGACGACCCTCTGCTCCCGCGGAGCGGGCGGGGTTACGGTGGTGACGTGCGCGAGCTCGAGGTCGTCGGGGTCCGGGTGGAGATGCCCTCCAACAACCCCATCGTGCTGCTGCGGGAGCGTGAAGGTGATCGCATGCTCCCGATCTGGATCGGTGCGCCGGAGGCGAGTGCCATCGCCTTCGCCCAGCAGGGCGTGGTGCCGCCGCGCCCGCTCACCCACGACCTCCTCAAGGACGTCCTCGCCGCGGTCGGCAGGACGCTCGTCGAGGTGCGCATCGTCGCGATGAAGGACGGCGTGTACCACGCCGAGCTCGTCCTCGACGGAGGAACCATCGTGAGCGCGCGCTCCTCGGACGCCATCGCGCTGGCTCTGCGGACCGGGTCACCGATCCTCGGGGCCGAGGCCGTGCTGGCCGATGCGGGGCTCCCGGTGCCCGACCAGGACGAGGACGAGGTGGAGAAGTTCCGCGAGTTTCTCGATCACGTGAGCGCCGAAGACTTCGAGGGTGACCCGCCCACCGAGCCCGGTGACGACACGCCAGGTCGCGACACGCCGGACCGTTGAGCCTCGCCTTCGTTGACGGGGGGCCTGACCGGCCCTACCGTCATGAGGACGCCCTGCACTGGAGCTGCTGGCGGTCTTCGGCTCACGACGAGCCGCGGACCTGAGCCGGCCCGGTCGCGGCGCACGACAGGAGGTCCGCGTGAGGAGCTCGGGAGACGGCGGGAGCGGCCGCGGGTCCTCCGCTGCGCAGAGCCTGCTCTTCACAGAGGCCCTGCCAGCGCTCGACCGTGACGCGGGTTACCGCGGACCGACGGCCTGCAAGGCGGCGGGCATCACCTACCGCCAGCTCGACTACTGGGCGCGCACCGGGCTCGTCGAGCCGTCCGTGCGTCCAGCCAGCGGGTCCGGCACACAGCGGCTCTACGGCTTTCGCGACATCCTCGTGCTCAAGGTCGTCAAGCGACTCCTGGACACCGGCGTCTCGCTGCAGCAGATCCGTTCGGCCGTGGGGCACCTGCACGAGCGCGAGGTCGAAGACCTGGCGCAGATCACCCTCATGAGCGACGGTGCCAGCGTCTACGAGTGCACGTCCGCCGAGGAAGTGGTCGACCTCGTCCAGGGCGGACAGGGCGTCTTCGGCATCGCCGTCGGCAGGGTCTGGCGCGAGGTGGAGGCCTCGCTGGCCACCCTGCCGAGCGAGAAGGTCGACGGTGGCGGCTCCACCACTGACGAGCTCGCCGCGCGCCGCGCAGCCCGCCGCTCCGTCAGCTGAGAGTTGCCCGCGGGGTGAGCTGAGCAGCTCACCCTGCGAGGCGCTTCGCTGCCGCCAGGGTGTGCAGCGCCCCGTGTGAGGCGTGCTGCACGTCGACCTCGGGGTCCGTCAGGCCAGGACGGTGCTCAGCCGCGATCCGGCGGAGGTGCGCTGCACCTCCAGGCGCGCCGGCACACGAACGCGCAGCTCGGGGACGTGGCTGACCAGGCCGACGGCCCGCCCGCCCGCGCGCAGCTGCTCCAGCACTCCCATGACCTCTTCCAGCGACTCCGGGTCGAGGGTGCCGAACCCTTCGTCGACGAACAGCGTCTCCACCGGGGCACCACCGCCCTCGGCCCGCACGACGTCGGCGAGGCCGAGAGCCAACGCGAGCGACGCCATGAACGTCTCACCTCCGGACAGGGTCGAGACGTCACGGTCGAGTCCTGTCCACGCATCCAGCACCCGCAGGCCGAGACCGGAACCAGCGCCGCGACGCTCCAGGGCGTCGGTGTGGACGAGGCGGTAGCGGCCGTCGCTCATGACCTCCAGCCTGTCGCTCGCCACCGCCGCGACCTGCTCCAGCCGCGCTGCCAGCACGTAGGTCGACAGCTTCATCCGTCGCGCGTTGCCCCCGCCGGCGCCCTCGGCGCACTTCGCCAGGTCGGCGGCGACCTCGGCTGCCTTCGCCAGCGGCTCCAGAGCCTCCTGCGCCCGGACCACCTCGACCTCCAACCGCTCCAGCTGCTGCGCGGCGCTGGCAGCGCGCTCGGCAGCGCGGACGGCGTCTTCCGCTGCCGTCTCGGCTGCCGCGCGGTGAACGGTGGCCTCCTCCAACGCCCGCAGCGCGAGCTCGGGCTGGTCCACCAGGTTCACTGGGTCGACTCGGTTGTGAGTGCTGGTGTCAGCGCTCGTGGCGGTGCTGGCGTCTCCTGCCCGGCTCAGCTCGGCCAACTGCGCGGCGAACGCGGCGGCAGCCCGCTCGTGGGCGGCGACCGCCCCCTGCAGCTCCTGGCGCTGCACGGCGTCGCGCAGAGCCGCACGGGCCTGGGTGAGGTCGGCGAAGCCTGCCTCCGACGCGGCGCGGCGCGCGGCGTCTTCCGCTTCCTGTGCTCGCCACCGCGCTGCGACCTCGGCATCCCGCGCCGCGGCGAGCGCCTCCGCGGCGTCGGCCAGGGCAGTCAGCCGTGCGGTCCGGGCGGCGAGGCCCTCGGGGCCTGCGGCGGCGTCGAGGCGGGCACGGTCGCGGTCGAGACTGCTGGCCAGCTGCTCGGCGCGCTCGGCCAGGCGGGCCAGCGCGCCAGCGGCCTCCTCCAGCGCTACAGCGTCAGCGGCCCGGCGGGCGTCAAGGGCGGCCAGCTCGGTGCGCGCGGCCGCAAGGGTCGCCTGGGCGGCGCGGACGCGTTCGGCGTCGGCGCGTGCCCGCTCCAGCTGGTGGGCCGCGTCGTCGGCGCTCGTGCCGCCGGCCAGACCCCGGGCCGCAGCGGCGTCGCGTTCGAGGGCCGCGAGCTGCTGCTCCGCTGCACGCGCCGCGGCGTCGGCGCGCTCGGAGGCCGCCTGCGCGGCCTCCTCCTTCGCGGCGGCGCTCGCCGCAGCGCTCCCGTCGTGCGGGGTGCTCGTGTCGACGTCGCTGGTGCTGCTGTCGACGCCGTCGTCGCCGTCGTTGTCGCTGCCGTTGCCGTTGTCGCTGCCGTCGAGGTGGGCGGCGTCGTCATCGTGGCGCGCCGGCGCCGGGTGCTCGCACGCCCCGCAGACCGGGCACGGGCTTCCGGGGTGCAGCCGGGCCGCGAGCTCCACCGCGACGCCCTCCCAGCGGGCCTGCCGCGCGTCGAGCCAGCGGGTGCGGGCGTCCATCGCTGCGGCCGCCGTCGTCGCCGCGGCGCGGCGTGCGTCGTCGCAGCGGAGGGTCAGCTGGTCTGCGGTGCGGGCGTGCGCCAGCGCCTCGCGGGCGCGTTCCAGCTCCCGGGCGGTGTCTTCGGCGCCCGCCGCTTCCACCGCTGCGTGCTGCGCGCGGGCGCTGAGCTCGGCGTGGATACGTCCCGTCCGCTCCAGCGCGGCGCTCAGGTCGTGCTGGACCTGCGCCCACCGGGCGTGCTCAGCAGCCACCTGCCGTGCCTGGCGTTCGCGCTCGGCGGCCACGGCTTCCAGCTCGACGAGCTCGGCCAGGCGTCCCTGCTCGAGGCGATGCTCGGCCGCTCGCTCGCGCAGGCGACCAGCGTCCGCGATGACATCGGCGTGCGTGCTCGTGTCGGCACGCTCAGGGCTCTGACTGCCCGCGGCCTCCCTGCCCGCGTCGGCAGTGTCGGCAGTGCCCGCGGGGGCCGGGGTACCGGCCGCGGCGGAGAGCCGAGCGGCCGCGGTCGCCGCGCGGTGCTCCGCCTGGTCGACCGCCCGCTGCGCCGCCACCAGGGCGCTCAGGTGTCCCTCGAGGGCCTGGGCGGCGAGCGCCGCGGCCAGCTCGGACCGCTGGCGCTCGACCACCGGAGCGGCCCGCTCCAGCAGGTGCTGCTGCTCGCGCACCTGCGCGGTGCGACGGGCTCGTTCGAGCACCGCCTGCAGGTGGTGCTCGCGGGCGGCGGCATCGCGAGCGGTCAAGGAGGCGGACAGCCGGCGCGCCTCGGTGTCCAGCGCCGCGCGGTGGGTGGCGGCAGCGAGGTCGCGCACCCGCTCCAGCACCTGCTGGGGCGTCGGCTCGGGGCGGCCCCGCCCATCGCCGTCGCCGCCGTGCCCATCGCCGTCGCCGTCGTCACCGGAGACCGCGCTCGCCCACTCGGCGCCAGCCTGCTCCGCGCGATCGGCAAGCGCCGCCAACCGTGCCGCCGCGGCCTCGTGCGCCGCCGTGGTGCGAGCGCGCTCGGTGGCCAGCCACCGCTCCGCGCGCTCGTACCTGTCGGTGGAGAACAACCGCTGCAGCAGCGCTTTGCGGTCGCTGACGCCGGAGCGCAGGAACGTCGCGAACTCGCCCTGCGGCAGCAGGACCACGGTGGCGAACTGCGGCAGCCCCATGCCCAGCACGTCGGTGAGGACCTGGGAGGCCTCGTCGTTGCGAGAGGACACCGGGCGCCAGCCGTCCTCGCCGGCGTCGGGAGCGCCCGGTGCCCACTCGGCGAGCAGGGTGCGCGCCTGCTCGGTGGTGGTGCCCTCCCCGCGGCGTTTGGGCCGCGTCCAGGAAGGAGACCGCTCCACGCGCAGCCGCCGGCCGGAGGCGGTGAGCTCCAGCTCCACCACCGGGGCGAGGTCGGGGGCGGCGTGGTGGGAGCGCAGGTCCAGAGCGCCGGTGGCTCGGGAGCCGGGCACGGCGCCGTACAGGGCGAAGCAGACGGCGTCGAGCACGCTCGTCTTGCCGGCGCCGGTGCGTCCGTGGAGTAGGAAGAGGCCGTCGGCGGACAGCTCGTCGAAGTCGACGTGTTCGCGGCCGGCGAAAGGGCCGAAGGCCTGCACGGACAGGCGGTGCAGCCTCACGCGCTGGCCGCCTCGTCCGCGGGCACCGGGCGCTGCTCGCGCAGGTCGACCTCGTCGACGACGGCCAGCTCGCCTCCCCTCGGCCCGTGTGACGTCAGGTCGGCGCCGGTCGGTGCGGGCCGGTGGTCGGCTTCGGTGACCTCGGGTCGTGTCGCCTCGAGTGCCGCGCGCAGCAGGGCCCGCTCGGCGGGCCCGACGGGACGGCCGCGGACGTGGTCGACGAAGGAACAGCACATCTCCTCCTCGTCGAGGCCGGCGACGCGCTCGGCGTACCCCCGCTGCAGCCGCGCTCCGGGCGCCACCTCCGGTTCCCACGACAGGACGAGCACATGGGTAAAACGCGTGCGCAGGGCAGCCATGGGCTCGCGGGGACGCTCGGGGTCGGTGAGGACGACCTGGCACCAGGCGTCTTCCGCGGCACGGTGCTCTGGGGCCGTGAGCAGGTCGGTGAGGCGCCCGCGCAGGAGGGCCAGCTGCCGTGGCGGGGCGACGTCGACGGCGTCGACCCGATCCACCCCGGACGGCCCGAGCTCGACCAGCCAGTGGCCCTTGGCGCGTCCCGCCTCGGAGAAGGCGTACGCCAGCGGCGAGCCGGAGTAGCGCACCTGCTCGGCGAGCACCTGGCGGCCGTGGAGGTGGCCTAAGGCCAGGTAGTCGGGCCGCCCGGGATCTGCGCTCCCGCCTGTGACAGCGCCGCCGAGGAGGGTGCCGACCGGCACCGAGCCGACCCCACCGACGGTGATGTCCCGCTCGTCCCCGCTGGCCTCGCCCCCCACGACGAACGCGTGGGCGGCGAGCAGCGCGCGGGTGCGGCCGCGGGCGCCGTCGCCGCGGCGACGATCGGCCAGGTCGGCGCGGACGCGACCGGCGACCTCCCCGAGCACGGCGGTATGGCTGCGGGCCACCCCCAACGGGCCGGCCACCAGCCCGGGTTCGAGGTAGGGCACGCCGTACAGGGCCACCGGGCCGTGCGCGTCCGTCAGCTCCACCGGGCGGGCGGCGTCGGCCACGCGGGTGCGCAGGTGCAGCCCGGCGCGCTCCAGGGAGCGCCCGCCGAAGCCGAGGCGGGCGGCAGAGTCGTGGTTGCCGCTCGTGAGCAGTACCTGCGCCCCGGCGCCGAGTAGGCGGTGCAGCGCCTCGTCGAGGACCTCCACCGCGTCGACCGAGGGCAGCGCGCGGTCGTAGACGTCTCCGGCGACGACGACGGCGTCGACCCGCTCGGCGCGGACCACCTCGACGAGGGCGTCGAGCACCGCGGCCTGGTGGTCGAGCATGCCGACGCGATGGAAGGAGCGACCCAGGTGCCAGTCCGAGGTGTGGAGGATCCGCACGCCTGGGACGCTAGGCGGCGCCACCGACAGCCCGGTCGGCGGGTCACGCAGCGACGGCGCTCGCGACGCAGGGCAACGCCGTCGGCCAGCAGGTCACCCGGTCGGCTCACCGACTCCAGAGTGGCTGGCGGAGGAGGTGGACCGTGGGTCAGGAGGTCGACGCCGCGGCGCTGGGGCGCGAACGGCGCCGCGCGCACCGGGAGCGGCTGGTGCAGTGCCTGGCGGCGTTTCAGGGCATGCTCACCGAGCACGCGGCGGGGCGGGCGCGTTTCGAGGCCGACCCGCCGCGGGTGGGGGTCGAGCTGGAGCTGGTGCTCCTCGACCCCGCTACCAGCGCCCCGCTGCGCGCCAACGAGGCCGTGCTGCGCCGCATCGCGGCGACGTCCTCGCGGTCGGACGCGCAGCTGTGGGGTCCGGAGATCAGCGCCCACACGCTGGAGGTCAACCTCCCGCCGGGGGCGCTGGAGGGGCGGGGCCTGGCGGCGCTGGAACGCGGCCTGCGCGACCGGCTGGACGCCGCGGCGGTGCGGGCGCGCGAGTCCGGTGGCCGCCTGGTGATGACGGGTCTGCTGCCGACGCTGCTGCCCGAGCATGCCGACGGCGACTGGATGACGCCGTCGGCGCGCTACCGGGCGCTGCAGGACGCCGTCCTCGACGCTCGCGGGGAGGACCTCGAGCTCGACCTCGAGGCCGCGCCGGGCACCCCCGGCGGGCAGCGGCTGTCGCTGTCACTGGCGACCCTGGCCGCCGAGGGCGCCTGCACGAGCACGCAGGTGCACCTCAAGGTGGCGCCGGAGCAGTTCGCCGCGAGCTGGAACGCCGCGCAGCTCCTGCTCGGCCCCCAGCTGGCGCTCGGTGCCAACAGCCCGTTCGCCTTCGGGGCCCGGTGCTGGGAGGAGTCCCGGGTGCCGGTGTTCACCCAGGCCGTCGACACCCGGCCCCCCGAGCTGGCCGCCGCCGGGATGCCCCCTCGGGTGTTCCCCGGCAGCGGGTGGCTCGACCCAGCCCGCGGCGCGCTCGCGGCGTGGGACCTGTTCGCCGAGAACGTGCGGATCTTCCCGCCGCTGCTGCCGCAGACGTGGCCTGAGGACCCTATGGCGCAGCTGGCCGCCGGGCGCATCCCGAAGCTGCCGGAGCTGTGCCTGCAGGGCGGCACCGTGTGGCGCTGGAACCGGCCCGTCTACGACGTCACCGCCGACCGAGCCCACCTGCGGATCGAGAACCGCGTGCTCCCCGCCGCCCCGACCGTGCTGGACGCCGTGGCGGACGCCGCGGTGTGGCTAGGGGCCGTGCACGCCCTGCGCAGCGGTGGGCCGGACCCGTCCGCGCTGATGCCGCACCACCTGGCGGTGGCGGGTCTTCACGACGGCGCCCGTCGGGGCCTGGCGGCGCGGCTCCCGTGGCCGGGCCGGGGCCTGGTCGGCGCTCGCGAGCTGCTGCTGGAGGTGGTGCTGCCGCTGGCCGCCGAGGGGCTCGCGCAGGCCGGGGTCTCTGCCGCCGAGGTCGACAGGTACCTGCAGGTGGCCGAGCGCCGCGCCGCGACCGGGCGCACCGGCGCCCGCTGGCAGGCGCAGACCGTCGTGAGGCTGGAGGAACAAGGCGCTGACCGCCGGAGCGCGCTCGCGGAGATGGTGGCCCGCTACGCGGACTGTCAGGACGGCGGCCAGCCCGTGCACACCTGGCCCGACGCCTGAGTGCGCCGCTCGCAACAAGGAAGGTTGCGGTGTAACTGTGTAATCAAGTAATCTCCTGTGCATCGGGTTGGCGAGAGACGCCGACCCCCAACGTCCAGGAGGACGACAGTGAGAAACCCCCATCGACACATTCCGCCCGAGGTCGCCGCGATCTGGATGGAGCGGCGGCGCGCCGCTCGCGGCCAGGGCCGCCCGGGTGCTGACGGCCCGTTCGGCGCCGACGGTCCCGAAGGCTCCTTCGGTCGCGGAGGCCCGTTCGGGCGAGGCGGCCCCGGCGGCAGGGGCCGTGGCGGGCCCCGCGGACGTGACAGCGCTCCGCCCTCGACCGAGGGCCTGTCCGGCTGGCTCGCCGGCCGCCTACCCTCGGACTGGTTCACCGGCCCCGTCGAGCTGACGGTCGACCGCGACGAGGTCCTCGTCGTCGGGGAGCTGCCAGCGCTCGACCTGCCGGTGCCTCAGGACACCGGAGCAGCCGCTGACGCCGAGAGAGGTGACACCGAGCGATCCGCTGCCGAGCGCGGTCGTATCACCCGCTTCCGCGAGGCCACCCGCGAGGAGCGCATCGCCATCGCCCGTGAGATCGAGGAGCGATGGGGCCGCGCCGTGGCCTGGGGGGCTCGCCTGGGCTCGACCCGGGAGGTCTTCAGCACTGCCTCGGTACCGACCATGACGCGGTTGCGCCAGCCCGAACGGTTGGTGCTCGACACCCTCGTCGATGCCGGGGTCGCCAGGTCGCGCTCGGAGGCCCTCGCCTGGTGCGTGGCGCTGGTCGGCCAGCACACCGAGGAGTGGCTGGGTCAGCTCCGCCAGGCGCTGGCGGAGGTCGAGCGTGTGCGCGCCACGGGACCCGCGGCCCGCCCAGCTCCCGAGGTGCCCGATCCCGAGGCTCCCGGTCCCGACGACGTGCGCTGACCAGAGCCGTGAGCTGACCCGAGATCACCGGCGCGATGACCGGGGTGGTTCGGCCGTTGGAGGGGTGTGGGGCGCTGCACGGGCCGCCGCCCCTCCGCTCGGGGAGTCGATCTGCCGAGATCCTGTGCATGACGTCGCCGTCCGCACCGAGCCATGAAATGGGCCCCGGGTCGCGCCGTAGCCTCGGCTCGAGCCATGGGACGCGGCTTGCGCAGCGTCGCGTGCCGCTCTCCCGTCCGGCGCTCCCGGTGCGACGGTGGGCGCTGACCATCGCCAGGGCGGTGGTCGAGCACCTGGTGAGCCACCCGGCGATCGTCGCGGGGCGGACCCTCGGGGTCCTGCTCGCTGCGTGGGCGGTGATCCTCCTGCTGTGCGCCGCGGCCCCCGACGTCCCCGGCCAGAGCCAAGTGATGTTCGCGGCGATCAGCGTCACGGCCGTGGTCGCGGCGGTGGTGGCCTGGAACCTGCGGATGTCCGAGCGGTTGCTCGACGTCGCCCTCGTGGCATCCACGGCGCTCGTCTTCCTGGCGGTGCTCCTGGCCCCCACCTCCCTGACGGCCTACGTGCTCTCCAGCGGCTTCGTCATGCTCGTGGTCCCGATCGGGCTGCTCGTGCGCCCGGCCGCCGCGGCACCGCACCTCCTGCTGGTCATCGCCGCCCGGGTCATCGGCCAGCTCTTGCAGGGGATGCCGCCGGTGCTCACCGTCAGCGCCGTCCTGACCATCCTCGCCGTGGCACTGCCCCTGTTCGCGCTCACCTGGGTGACGCGCAACGCCATCGCCGACGGCCTCACCGGACTACCCAACCGCCGCGGCATCGACCCCGCCATCACCGACGCGGTCCTGCTCGCCGAGCGCACCGGCCGCCCGGTGGCGCTCGCGGTGATCGACGTCGACGGGCTGGGAGCGGTGAACACCCAGCAGGGCTGGGCCGCCGGTGACCGGGTGCTGCGCGGGAGCGTGAGCGGCCTGCGCACCCACCTGCCCGAGACGGCGAAGCTCGCGCGCACCGGCGGTGACTCCTTCCTCGTGCTGCTGCCAGACCTGGAGGAGACCGACGCCGTCGCCGTCGTCGACGCAGCGCTCGCGGCGCTGAACCATCCGGCCAGTGCGGGCCTGGCGGTCCACGACGTCGGGGAGGGACCTGCCGACCTCGTGCGCCGCGCCGCCGCGGCCCTCAGCCACGCCAAGCTCCACGACCGTGGCCGCTGCCACGCGGCCGAGGCGGGATCGGGCCCGCTGGCCCGCGACCTCGCCGTCGCCCTGTCTGACCCGGCGGCCCACGGGCTGCACGTCGAGCTGCAGCCCGTCGTCGACGTGCCCACGGGCCGCGTGGCCGGGGTGGAGGCCTTGGCCCGGTGGACCTGCCCGCAGCGCGGGCGCGTCAGCCCGCTGGACTTCGTCGGCGCCGCCGAGGACGCCGACCTCATCGGGGCCCTGGGCGCCTTCGTGGTGCGCGCAGCCTGCCGGGAGGTCGCTCCGCTGCGCGCCCGGTGGGGTTCGCAGGTCTTCCTCACCGTCAACGCCTCCGGCCGCGAGCTGGTCGCCCCCGGCTACGTCGAGGGATTGCTCACCGCCCTGGACGAGGAGCGGTTCCCCACCACCGCGCTCGTGCTGGAGGTCACCGAGTCCGTCCTGGACGGCGGCAGCCCCGCCGCGGTGGAGGCGCTGCACGCGCTGCGGGCCCGCGGCGTGCGGGTGGCCGTGGACGACTTTGGCGCCGGCTACTCCTGCCTGACCCGGCTGGACGAGGTGCCGGCGGACTTCCTCAAGCTCGACGCGACACTGCTGGCGACCGCCCCGCACAGCTCCCGCCGCCGCACACTGCTGGCCACGGCGGTGCAGCTGGCCGCCTCCCTGGGGCTGACGGCGATCGCCGAGGGCGCCGAGACGCCCGAGCACGCCGCGTTGCTCGCCGAGCTGCGCTGCCCCCTGGTCCAGGGGTTCGGGTACGCCCGGCCCGCCTCGGGTGCCACGCTGCTGGAGGCCGGTCCGCGGCGCTCCCCGGTCGCCGCGCCAGCCTGAGCCTGAGCCGACGCCTCAGGCCAGGCGGGCGGGGAACCCGCCGGTGGCGATCGGCCCCCAGCGGGTCGGGGTGATGCTGATGAGCGACTTGCCCTGGTCGCGCATGGCCTGGCGGTACTCGGCCCAGTCCGGGTGCTCCCCGGAGATGCACCGGAAGTACTCCACCAGCGGCTCCACGGCGTCCTCCCCGTCGATGACCTGGGCGGTGCCGTCGACCTGGACCCACTCGTTGCCGAACCCCGCCGAGAGCACCACGAGCGAGGCGCGCGGGTCGCGGCGCAGGTTCACGGCCTTGGCGCGGTCCGGGTAGGTCGAGACCACGAAACGGGCCTGCCCGCCGTCGCCGTCCTGCCCGCGGGTAGTGACCCCGCACGTGATGGGGGAGGACTGCAACGACCCGTCGCGCCGGAAGGTGGTCAGGACGGCGTCGTGCCGGGTCCGGGCGAACTCCACCAGGCCGGGCAGGTCGACGCGGGTGGTGGTCGCGATGGTGCGTGCCATGCCCCGACCCTAGGCACGGTTGCGGGCGACCTCGGGGTGCCGACGGTCGGGAGCCTTCGCTAGCGTCCGCGACGACGGTCGTCGCGTTCAGCGGCGGACGACGGGCAGCGCCGCTGCGCTGCCAGGGCAGTTCCCCTGGAGGTCGCGTGTTCCGCAAGGTCCTGGTCGCCAACCGCGGGGAGATCGCGGTCCGTGCGTTCCGCGCCGCCGTCGAGCTGGGAGCCCGCACCGTCGCGGTCTACCCCTACGAGGATCGCGGCGCCGTCCACCGCATCAAGGCCGACGAGGCCTACCAGATCGGCGAGCGTGGCCACCCCGTGCGCGCCTACCTCGATGTCGAGGAGATCATCAGGGTGGCACGCGAGTCCGGTGCTGACGCGGTCTACCCCGGTTACGGCTTCCTCTCGGAGAACCCTCGGCTGGCGCAGGCGTGCGCCGACGCGGGCATCGCCTTCGTCGGTCCGCCCCCGGGGGTGCTGGAGCTGGCGGGCAACAAGGTCCGCGCCCTGGCCCAGGCCCGCGACGCGGGCATCCCGGTGCTGCGCTCCTCCGCGCCGTCCGCCGACGTCGACGAGCTGGTCGCTGCCGCCGCGGGCATCGGGTTCCCGATCTTCGTCAAGGCCGTCGCCGGAGGTGGGGGACGCGGCATGCGCCGCGTGGACGACCCGGCCGCGCTCGCGGAGGCACTGGCGACGGCGATGCGCGAGGCCGAGGGCGCCTTCGGCGACCCGACGGTCTTCCTGGAGCAGGCGGTGCTGCGGCCGCGGCACAACGAGGTTCAGGTGCTCAGTGACGGAACTGCCGGCACCCATGCGCCGGGCAGCGTGGGCTCCGTCGACGACGGCTTCGTCCATCTGTTCGAACGCGACTGCTCCCTGCAGCGGCGCCACCAGAAGGTCATCGAGATCGCCCCCGCGCCCCACCTCGACCCGACCCTGCGCGAGGCCCTCACCCGTGACGCCCTCGCCTTTGCCCGCTCCATCGGCTACGTCAACGCCGGCACCGTGGAGTTCCTCGTGGAGACCGCCGGCGAGCGCGCCGGCCAGCACGTCTTCATCGAGATGAACCCCCGCATCCAGGTCGAGCACACGGTCACCGAGGAGGTCACCGACGTCGACCTCGTGCAGTCCCAGATGCGCATCGCCTCCGGGGAGACCTTCGCCGACCTCGGCCTGTCCCAGGACCGGATCGTGCTGCGCGGCGCCGCCCTGCAGTGCCGCGTCACCACCGAGGACCCCGCCAACGGCTTCCGCCCGGACACCGGCACCATCACCGCCTACCGCTCGGCGGCCGGCGCCGGCGTCCGCCTGGACGGCGGCACCATCGACACCGGCGTGGAGATCAGCGCCCACTTCGACTCCATGCTCGTCAAGGTCACCTGCCGCGGCCGCGACTTCCCCACCGCCGTGCGCCGCCAGCGCCGGGCGCTCGCGGAGTTCCGCGTCCGCGGGGTGAGTACCAACATCCCGTTCCTGCAGGCGGTCCTGGACGACCCGGCCTTCATCGCCGGTGACGTGGCCACCTCCTTCATCGAGGAGCGCCCCGAGCTGCTGCGGGCTCGCACCCCCGCCGACCGCGGCACCAAGCTCATGACGTACCTGGCTGACGTCACCGTGCACCGTCCCCACGGGGAGGCGCCGACGTCGCTCGCCCCGACCGAGAAGCTGCCCCGGGAGGTGGATGTCGAGGCGCCCGCCCCGGACGGCTCCCGCCAGCGCCTGCTGGAGCTCGGCCCGGCCGCGTGGGCCGCAGCGCTGCGCGCCCAGGTGCCGGTCGCCGTCACCGACACCACCTTCCGCGACGCCCACCAGAGCCTGCTGGCCACCCGGGTGCGCACCCGCGACCTCGTGGCGGTGGCCCCCCACCTGGCCCGGATGCTCCCCGGGCTGCTGTCCGTGGAGTGCTGGGGCGGAGCCACCTACGACGTCGCCCTGCGCTTCCTCGGTGAGGACCCGTGGGACCGCCTGGCCGCCCTGCGTGAAGCCATGCCCAACCTCGCCCTGCAGATGCTGCTGCGCGGGCGCAACACCGTTGGGTACACCCCCTACCCCGAGGCCGTCACCAGGGCGTTCGTCGCCGAGGCGACCGCCACCGGCGTCGACGTCTTCAGGATCTTCGACGCCCTCAACGACATCACCCAGATCCGCCCGGCCATCGACGCGGTCCTGGAGACCGGCACAGCGGTGGCCGAGGGGGCGCTCTGCTACACCTCCGACCTGTCCGACCCATCCGAACACCTGTACACTCTCGACTACTACCTGCGCCTGGCCGAGCAGATCGTCGAGGCCGGCGCCCACGTGCTCGCCGTCAAGGACATGGCAGGCCTGCTGCGCCCACCCGCCGCGAAGAAGCTCATCTCCGCGCTCCGACAGCGCTTCGACCTCCCAGTCCACCTGCACACCCACGACACCGCCGGCGGCCAGCTCGCCACCCTGCTCGCAGCCGTCGACGCCGGGGTCGACGCCGTCGACGTCGCCGCCGCCCCCATGGCCGGCACCACCAGCCAGCCCCCCGCCTCCGCCCTGGTCGCCGCACTGCGCCACACCGAGCGCGACACCGGCCTCGACCTGCGCGCCGTCATGGACCTCGAGCCCTACTGGGAAGCCGTTCGCCGCCTCTACGCCCCCTTCGAGTCCGGCATCGGCGCCCCCACCGGACGCGTCTACGACCACGAGATCCCCGGCGGCCAGCTCTCCAACCTCCGCCAGCAGGCCATCGCCCTCGGCGTCGGAGAGAAGTTCGAGCAGGTCGAGGCGATGTACCACGCCGCCGACCGGATCCTGGGCCACCTGGTCAAGGTCACCCCCTCCTCCAAGGTCGTCGGAGACCTCGCCCTGCACCTGGTCGCCGTCGGCGCCGACCCCCAGGAGTTCGCCGAAGACCCCCAGCGCTTCGACGTCCCCGACTCCGTCATCGGCTTCCTGTCCGGAGAACTCGGCGACCCGCCCGGTGGTTGGCCCGAGCCCTTCCGCACCAAGGCGCTCGCGGGCCGCGCTCAGCGATCGGCGACGCCCCGCGAGGAGGCACTCTCACCCGAGGACGACGCCGCGCTCGCGGCGCCCGAGGACCTGGTCCGCGACGGCCGGGAGCAGGGGACCAGTGGCCAGCGGCGCGACCTGCTGAACCGGTTGCTCTTCCCCGGCCCGTCCTCCGAGTTGGCGCGGGTGCGGGAGGCCTACGGCGACGTCTCGGTGCTCGACACCCGCGACTACCTCTACGGCCTGCGCCGGGGGGAGGAGTCCGTTATCCGCCTGGGCCGAGGGGTGTCCCTCATCGCCGGGCTGGAAGCCGTCGGTGAGCCCGACGAGCGCGCCGTGCGCACGGTGATGACCGTCCTCAACGGCCAGCTGCGTCCCGTGGCCGTGCGCGACAGGTCCCTGGAGAGCGCCGTCGCCTCCGCCGAGAAGGCCGACCCCTCCCGCCCGGGCCACGTGGCCTCCCCGTTCGCCGGGGTGGTCACGCTCGTGGTCGGCGAGGGCGACACCGTCGAGGCCGGTCAGACGGTCGCGACCATCGAGGCGATGAAGATGGAGGCCTCCATCACCACACCCGTGGCCGGCACCGTGCGGCGGCTGGCCATCGGGAAGGTCCAGCAGGTCGAGGGCGGCGACCTCGTCGTGGAGATCGCGCCCAGCTGAGCCGGGCCGAACTGATCAGGGGCAAGCTGCTCTGGGACGACGGCGCGAGGCGGCTTCCCAGACGGGTGAGGGGAGGCTAACCTTTGCCGGGTGATCGTTGCCGGTTCACCCGCCCCGAAGTCCTCCAGCACTCGGCTGCGCGCCGAGCGGATCCGACTGGCCTACGGCGAACGGGTCGTGGTGGGCCGTGAGGGCGGCCTGGACCTCGACGTGCCCGACGGTGCGCTCACCGTGGTCGTCGGTCCCAACGGCTGCGGCAAGTCCACGGTGCTGCGCGCCCTGGGCCGCCTGCTGCGCCCCACCTCCGGCCAGGTGCTCCTGGATGGGCGGGCCATCGAGTCGATGCCCACCCGCGCCGTCGCCCAGCAACTGGCCCTGCTGCCCCAGAGCCCCACGGCACCGGAGGGGCTGACGGTGAGGGACCTGGTCTCCCGCGGCCGCCACCCGCACCAGCGGTGGTACTCCACCGCCTCTCAGGCCGACGACGACGCCGTGGCCAGCGCCCTGGAGCGCGTGGGTGTGCTCGACCTGGCCGACCGCGTCGTCGACGAGCTCTCCGGAGGGCAGCGCCAGCGCGCGTGGATCGCGCTGGCGCTAGCCCAGGAGACCGACCTACTGCTCCTGGACGAGCCGACCACCTACCTGGACCTGTGCCACCAGCTGGAAGTGCTCGACCTCGTCCACGAGCTCGTGCACCCCACCTCCACGACCAGTGCTGACGCGACCGGTGCCCCTAGGACTGGCGCCTCGGCGACCGGGCGGACCGCCGTCGTCGTCCTGCACGACCTCAACCTCACCGCCCGCTACGCCGACCACGTCGTCGCCGTCGCCGGCGGAGCAGTCGTCGCAGCGGGGACCCCCGCGGAGGTCTTCACCGAGGAGCTCCTCGAGCAGGTGTTCTCGGTGCAGGCGAAGGTGCTGGAAGACCCCGTCGCCGGGGGGCCGCTGATCGTGCCCCTCGCCGCCCGCCACACCCAGCGCCCCGCCCACGGGGGCGGACTGCGGACAGTGGCGCACGCTGTGAGCGCCTGACGGCTCGGCCCGGCTGACCCGGCTGACCCACCCGTCCCCGGGGCACCCGTCTCAGCCGAGCAGGCCCGGGCTGAGGTTCCACCGACTCAGCCCGGGCACCTCATGCTCGCTGCCCAGCACGCACACCGCCGCCGTGTCCAGCAGCAGCTGCGCCCCGAAGGTCGGGTCGACTCCCAGCCACACCGTCGCCAGTATTCGCAGCACATGCCCGTGCGCGACGAGCACGACGTCACCGCGCTCCAGCTCCGGACGCACCCGCCCCAGCACCCGCGCGCACCGCGCCGCCACCTGCTCCAACTGCTCACCGGGCGGCTGCCCCGGACCCCCGGGAGCCATCCCGTCGCGGAACGCGCGCCAGTCGTCGCCCCGCAGCGCGCGGATCTGCGGGGTGGTCAGGCCCTCATAAGCCCCGTAGTCCCACTCCGCCAGGTCCTGATCGACCACCGGCTCGCCCCCACCCAAGCCTCCGGACGCCACCGGCACCCCCAGCCCCGCCAGCTGCGCCGTCCGCCGGGCCCGCTGCCGAGGACTGACGACGACGAGCGCCGGCTCCACCGATCCCACCCCGCCGCCCGCGCCCCCGCTACCCCCGGCGCCACCACCGGTGCGTTCACCCAGCACCCGCGCCAGCACCCTGGCGGCCGCCCGCGCCTGCAGCTCACCCTCCGGCGTCAACGGCACGTCCGTGCTCCCCGTATGGCGGCCCAGCACCGCCCACTCGGTGGCTCCGTGGCGCAGCAGCAGCAATCGACCCTTGGCAGTCACCGCGCCAGGCTGCCACGCCCCGGGCGGCGCTCGCGGGCCGCCGCCTACGATGCTCCAGGCGTCGGCGACCCCGCGGCGATCCAGCAGCGATCCAGCAGGGCTGCGCCCCGACGTCCCCGACCGTCCATCTGCCAGTCCGTCCGCTCAGGAGGCCCTGCCCGTGACCCCGGTGCTCGCCTGGGCCTGCGGCGTCCTCGCGGTCGTGGTCGCGGCCCTCGCGGGCATCGCCACGGTCCGCGGCCACCGCCTCGACGACAGGCTGCTCATCGCCGTCGCCGTCCTGGAGGCCGCGATGCTCCTGCAGGCCGTCATCGGCTTCGTTGCCCTGGCGGTGACCGACCGCTCCGTCGACGGCGTGGTCTTCGGCAGCTACCTGGTCACCACCGTCCTCGTGCCCGTGGTGGGCGCGTTCTGGGCGTTGGGGGAGAAGTCCCGCTGGGGCACCGGTGTGCTCCTCGTCGCTGCGCTGACCAGCGCCATCCTCGTCGTGCGCCTCGAACAGGTCTGGAGCACCGGTGCCTGAACAGCCCAGCAGCCACCGCACCGAGGGCGCCGAGGGCGCCGTCTCCCCCCGCGGGTCGGGTGCAATGCGCCACGGCCCAGGCCGCGTGCTCGTGGCCGTCTACGCCGTCCTGGGGCTGTCCGCCACGGTCCGCGGCAGCTACCAGGTGCTCTTCCACTTCTCCGAGGCGCCGCTGGCCTACCTGCTCAGCCTCTTCGCGGGCCTGGTCTACGTCGTCGCCACGGCGGCCCTGGTACGGGCCACGCCCCGCGCCTGGCAGGTGGCGCTCGTCGCGGTCCTCGTCGAGCTGGTCGGTGTACTCACCGTCGGCACCCTGACCATCCTCGACACCGCCGACTTCCCCGACGGCACCGTGTGGGGCGAGTTCGGCCGCGACTACGGCTGGGTGCCGCTGCTGCTGCCGTTGCTCGGGCTGGCCTGGCTGCGGCGCACCCGCCCGCAGTGACGCCCCGGTGGCGCCCGTGAGTGACCGACGAGCACTCGTCGGCGGTTGGTCGAGCGTCGTCCACGGTGAGGCGACCGCGGGTGACGTCCTCAGCATGCGCGCCGTCGAAGCCGCCCTCCTGGCGGCTGGCGTCGACGTCGACCTGGCGTGGAGTCCCGTCATGGCCACCGCGCCCGGCGCCGGGGGAGTGGAGCTCTCCCGCGCCGACCCGGACGCCTACACCGACCTCGTCTGGGCCTGCGGCCCGTTGCACGGGCGACCTGTCGCCGAGGTCGCTGCCCGGTTCTCCCGGCTGCGCCGCACTGCCGTCGGAGTCTCGGTGGTCGACGACGACGACGAGGGCCTGCGCGCCTGGCACCTCGTCCTCGCCCGCGACGCGCCGGGCATCGCCGCGGTGCGTGACCTCGCTGCGGGTCCGGCTGCTGTGCTGGCGCGGGATCTGCTCGGCGACACGGCACGCCCGCCGTCGTCGCTGTCCTCGACCTCGATGCTGCCGCCGTCGTCCTCGGTGCCGGCGGGCTCCGGAGTGGTCGGGGTCTACCTTGCCCCCGGCCAGGCCGAGTACGGCGTTCGCCGCCGCCACGACGCGGTGACCGAGGCGCTGGGGCACTGGCTCGGGTCGCTGTCGAGGCGTGGTGTGGCGCGGCTCGCGCTGGACACCCGGCTGGACCCGCGCGGGTGGCGCGACCCGGCCACGGCCGCTGAGGTGCTCGCGATCATCCGCCGCTGCGATGCGGTGGTGACCATGCGCCTGCACGGGTTGGTGCTGGCCCTCGCGGCGGGGGTGCCGGCGGTCGCGGTCGACCCGGTGGCCGGCGGTGGCAAGGTCAGTGCGCAGGCGCGAGCCTGGGGCTGGCCGGCGGTGATCAGCGCTGAGCAGCTGCTCGGTGCTGCACCTGCGGGCGAGCGGCTGCTGGGGGAGCAGCTCGCGTGGGCGATGGGGGAGCGGGGGCGTGCGGCGGCGCAGCGGGCCGCCGTCGAGGCGCCGGATGCCGGGCGCGAGCAGCTGGAGGCGCTGGTCAGCGCCGTCCTCGCCCCTCGCTCCTGAGGGAGCGCGAGGCGCCCCTCGACGATCAAGGAAGCTGCGCACGCCGTCTGGGGACGCTTATGCCCGGTGGGGTCGCTGGAGCCCGCCTGTGGGCCCTCCAAGCGGCACTGAGCGTCCCCACTCGGCATCAGCGTCCCCAGTGATGCCCCGCTGATCAGGGCCTTGCGGCCTCCCTGGGTCTGAGCGGCCTCCACGGGCCGGGCGCCTGCATCGGAAGGTGGCGGCAGGAGCGCCACCCGGCCAGACCCTTCTGATAACAGAAGCAAGCGTGGTGATCATGCACCCTCGCCGGTGGGGCAGCAGCCGAGCTGCCGCCCCACCGGCGAGAAGCGGGGGAGCGCTGCAGGAGGCGAGGGGAGCGGGCACTGGGCTCGGGCCGGGCCGGGCCGGGCCGGGCCGGGCCGAGACCCGAGGACGGGGTCTGAGGTGCAGCGGTACAGGATCCGGCGCTAAGAGCGTCCGCCAGTAGGTGCGATCTTGGCGAGTGACCCGCTGGAGTTGCGAGCGGGCACGGGGCCCTCCACATCATGGAGTTGCTAACGCTCTG
>NZ_QGDQ01000007.1 GCF_003149145.1 Quadrisphaera granulorum
CCAGGGCCGACCAGAACCCCAGCGCCCCGTCCCCGATCGCCAGCACCGGCGCGCGCATCCCGCGCCGCTTGGCATCGCGCAGCAGGTCCGCCCAGGACCCCGCCGACTCGCGGTGACCGGCGGCCAGGGTGATCAGCTCCTTGCGGCCATCGGCGCGGACCCCGATGAGCACCAGCAGGCACAGCCGCTCGGCATCCAGGCGGACGTTGAGGTGGATGCCGTCGGCCCATACGTACACGTAGTCCACCCCCGACAGGTCGCGGGCGTTGAACGCCTCGGCTTCGGCTTGCCACTGGACGGTCAGGCGCTGGATCACCGGCGCTGACAGGCCCGCGTCGGTGCCCAGGAACTGCTGCAGGGCCGGGACCATGTCCTGCGTGCTCAAGCCGTGCAGGTACAGCAGCGGCAGCACCTCGTTCACCGACGGGCTCCGCCTGGCCCAGCGGGGCAGGATCGCCGAGGAGAACCGCCGTCGCGTCCCGGTGTCGGGGTCGATCCGCTTGTCGTTGACGCGAGGGGCCTTGACCGCCACCGCGCCAGCGGCGGTGGTGATGGTCCGCTCGGCGTGGTAGCCGTTGCGGACCACGAGCCGGTGGCCGTGCTCGTCGACCTGTCCTGCTGCGGCCTGGACGTAGACGTCGGCTTCGGCGAGCAGGGCCGCGGCCAGCATCCGGCGGGCGCCCTCGCGCGCGAGGGCGTCCAGGCAGGACAGCGTCACCGGCCCCGACAGACCCCCCACCGCAGCGCCGGCCGCGTCGCGCTGCCCCGCGTGCTGGGCGCCCTGGCCACCGAACGGTTCCTGTCCGTCTACCGTGAACATCGGGTCGTACCTTCCCGAACAGCGCTGCAACGCTGATCTTCTTCTCGTTGGGTGTGGAGATCACCGGGAAGGTACGACCCGCCCGGTCATCCACAGGTTTTGATTATTTCTCGTTGTCTCCTACTTGCAGTAACAGCCCGTGGCAGGCTGTGAGCAGTCGCTGACAAGGTCCGTTGGACGAGAGCACTCGTATCCGCGTCATCCGAGAGTCGCGTGACGCCCTTCAAGGGCTCCCGTGGGACGACGCAGACCTCGTCCTCAAGGAGTTCGGCTGCTGGGACGGGATGCCGGACGGTGGGCACTACGACCCCTCGTTGCTGGAGGTGCTGCGGGGAGGCGCGGACGACGACCTCCTCGCGCTCGCCAGCCACCTGTCGGTGGAAGGGTCCATGGCGTCCGACCTCCGTGAAGCTCCCGCCCCCGCTACAGGCCCTCTGCTCGTCTTCGCGTCGCACCTGGCCCGGCACAAGGCAGAGGTAGGCGCAGTAGAAGCAGAGCTGGCCACCTTCGGCATCAAGCTCTTCGTCGCCCACACGGCCATCGAGCCAGACAAGACGAGACGTGGCGCGACGAGATCATCAAGACCCTCGACACCGCTCATGCCGGAGTCGCCTTCATCCACAAGGGCTTCATCGAGAGCACCTGGTGCGATCAGGAGGTCGGATGGCTGCTGGGGCGTCGCGTCCCCGTCTTCTCGCTCAAGTTCGACGCTGCGCCGTACGGACCGCTCGGCGAGAAGCAGGCGATCGCAGCGGCGAATCTCTCGGCGGCCCAGCTAGCGGACGCTGTGCTCAACGTGGTTGTCGGGCGCCAGGAGCTGCAAGAGCACCTCGCCACCTCACTCGTGATGGCGATGCAGCAGTCACGCAACTTCCAGACCACGGACCGCGTGTGGGCACGACTGCGAAACCTCCGGAACCTGAACGAGACGCAGTGCGAGCTACTGATGAGCGCCGTCGAAGACAACCCCCAGGTGGCCCACCCCTCAGCCCCTTGGCCCGCCAGCGCGCTCGACCACGACGTGTATGCAGTGGTGATACCGCGCTTCATCGAACAGCAGCCCGGCGCGTCGGCCGTCCGCGAACGACTGGGCGTGTGGTCCGCCAAGCTGGAGCAGGGCTGAGCACGCGTCCACGGCCCTCGCCGCACCGAGGCGAGGGCCGTCGAGGGGTCAGTCGTGGCCGCTACCGAGCGAACGAGACACCGTGCTCCCGACGTCTGACTCGTCTCGCCCGACGCCGCACGCCTTACGCCGCACGCGGGCGCCCGTTTAGCGGGTGGACGTCGTCCTTCGGGATGCAGTGGTCGTAGACCTCCAGTGTGATCTTGTAGGAATAGTGACCCATCTGCTCCGACGCCCACAGCGGTGCGGCGCCGCGCGAAAGCCAGCACGAGTCACCCGAGCGACCGCCGCCCCGCGGGCGCGTTGTCGCAAACCGTCCACGTCTTCGTTCGCCGTGCGATTGGCTGGCGTTGGAACACCCAACGCCGGAGGCCCCCCCTATGACCCCCGACCAGCACGAAGCCGTGACCACCGCGCTCTTCGCGTTCTGGACCGCCCGCAGCGACGCCGCAGCAGCCCAGCAGGCGAAGGGCAATGTCGACGTCGGCGGCCGTTCTGGTGTCACCGCAGGCGGCCACATGGATCAGATTGCGCGGCTACTCGCGGGCGTCGCCGTCGCCGCTGGAGCACCGGCCGAGGCCGTGTACTACAAGGCGCCAACCGGGGACCCAAACAAGCGCGACAAGATCGCTCATCGGTACACGCTCCCGAGCTACTTCCGGCCGACGAAGTCCTACGACGTCGTGGTGTACGATACCCTGGGTGAGCCGTGCGTGATCGTCGAGTTGAAGAGTCAGAGCGGCTCCTACTCGAACAACGCCAACAACAGGGCCGAGGAAGCGATCGGCAATGCCGTGGATTTGCAGCGCGCTCTGGATGAGGGACTGGTGCCCGGTGACCCGTGGACCGGCTACGTCTTCCTGATTGAGGACGACGACATCTCCCGAGCATCTGGCGGCGCCAAGGACAGCGCGGCCTTCCCCCGCGATCCGATCTTCGCCGACTGGACTTACCAGTCGCGGGTGCGCCTGCTCTGTCAGCGGCTCGTGGAGGACGAGCATTACGTCGCCGCGTGGGCTGTGACCACGAGCAGGCCCGAGTGCGCCGGAGAGAAGATCTGCCCGGTGATCCTGCAGCAGGCGCGGCTGGACAAGGAGGCCGCCAAGAAGGGCTGGCCCACCCCGGAGCGGCTGCCTCACGAGCACCGCTTCGACTGGTCAGAAATGAGCCAGGACACGGGATTTGTGCAGTTCACCGCGTCCATGACCGCGCGGATCCGCGCTGCCTACCCGCAGGGCCCCGGTGCGACGGCTGCTGAGCAGTTGGCGCTGCCGGGAGCCTGACGGCTCCTAGAGGCTCCGCAGCCAGTCAGCGGTGCGCTCGTCGAGGCCGTAGACCCTCAGTGCGGCCTCAGTGGCGGCGGCGCTGTCACGACGGTCAAAGGCATTCGCCAGCGCGGCCGCGGTGTCTGCGTCGATCTGCTCTGGCCGCGGGACCCGTACACGACGCAGATACTGAGCTTGGAAACGTAGCGTCCCTCCTCGCATCTTCACGCAGTACGCGGAGACGGTCTGTTCGGCGATCTTGGAGTACAGGAGGCCGCCGAGGACACGCAGATCCCAGCCGTCGGAGACGACGTAGTAGACGTTGTGGTGGGGGTAAAGGCCACCGGGTTCGTACACCGGCCGCGAGGTCATACGCATGTCCGGGAACAGGAGCTTCGGACGGTCGATGAGGCCCGCGGTGACCCGGTCGATGGTCCGCCACCAGCGGTCCGAGTTCCTACCAGCCACACGGCGCCGCAAGAGCGCCTCACCGTGCGACCTCATGTAGCTGGCAAACCGGGGCCACGCCTCCAATTCCACGAGGCCCTCCTCATCCCACGGGTTCACGAGGTAGTGCCCGCTCCAGGTCATCGTCCCGGAGTTGGTGTCGGCTGCCATCGCCAGCGGCAGCAAGCGCTCGTGCTCGATCGCGTCAGGCCCCTCGATCACCCGGGGGTCTTTCGTGACGTAAACCTTGTCGGCGCCGGTCGCAATCCCGATGCTGACTCGGGTCGCCGTCTCAGGGTCCTCTAGCGGCCGGAAGTTCGCGTTGAGGTGCTCGATCATGCCGAGCGCAATCGGGCTGCCGGTCGGCCACAGGTCGCTACCGGAGAACCAGGTCGGCAGTCGATCCACCTGCAGCGCCGGCGTGGTCAGCGGCTCCGCGTCCGCAGTGCGTGACCACTCGACCAACTGGCGCGCGGCGGGCTCACCGAAGGTCCGGGTGGTATCTGCCGCGATGGGGCTGCGCTGCTCCCCACGGCGCAGGACCGAAATCGCGGGGTATGCGGCGACCTGCTCCTCGAACGCGTCGACGTCGTGCATTTGGACGGTCACATCGACGGCGTAACCAGCGGCCACGAACTCCCGCAGTCGCGCTCCGTACGCGTTCCGCATCCAGCGGTCGGCGACGATGAAGCCAAGTACCCCGCCGGGCTTGAGGGATCGCAGCCCGACTTCGATGAATCCCACATAGATGTCGGCGCGGCCGCTCATCGTGCTGCAGGCGGCGCGGTACTCGGCGCTGCGCTCCTCCCCAACGTCCTCCAGCCGGATGTACGGCGGGTTGCCGACCACGAGGTCGAGGTCGACGTCGCGCTCTCGGAGCAGGTAGTCGCCCTGACCGACCCACTTCTCGGCGATCCGGGCCGACTCCTCGGCGTCCCAGCCCTGCTGGGTCAACGTGGTGGTCGCCAGCCGGCGCGCAGCGACGACGTTGTGGTCGAGCAGGTCGTAGGCACGCAGCGCCTCAGCGGCGTCGCCAATGGCTCGATCATGCGCGCGCAGGCTCGCGGAGAGCCGCTCGACCATCGGGCCGAGGAAGGCACCGGCGCCGCAGGCGGGCTCTACAGCGCGCAGGTCGGCGAGGTCCCGGTCAGAGGTGTAACCGCAGAGGTCGAGGATGAGGTCGACGACCCATCGCCGGGTGAAGATTTCACCGTGCTCAATGGCCTCGGCCACTCGCTCGTCGATGCTCGAACTCAAGGTCACACCGCGACTGTAGGACGCGCCACCGACATGGCTGGGGCTCTGTGCCGACGCACCCAGCGTGCCCTGGTGGCTCCTCCAGGCTCTGAGCGCGCTTCAGACCCTGGAGGAGCCAAGACTCGACCATGCGCCTCCGTTCCCTCACCACCTCGCACCGCATCGGAGCGCACGAGGGACTCGCGGCTCAGCGGCGGTGGGGTCGCCGACGACAGGAGCGAGATGACCACCGGAGCCAACGGCACTGACCCACGAGGGCCAATCTTCATTTCCTACCGACAGAGCGACGGCGCGGCAACGGCTGCCGCCTTGGCGTGGACGCTGCGCGCAGCAGGCATGCCCGTCTGGCATGACGCCACCGACTTGCCCCCTGGCGACACCAATGAGCGTTTGGCCCAGGCCCTCCAAAGTGGTCTCAGTGGCGCCGTCCTGCTGGTCACGCCAGAGATCCAGAAGAGCATGGTCGAACTGCCCCGCCTGCTCGAACTGGAGCAAGACCCCAACTTCGTGCTCGTGCTCGCGGAGCACCGTGCGGGCTGGTGAGTCGAACGGTAAACGAAAGTTGAACTTCGACGCACCTGATCGGCTGCTCGGCCGATCCAAGGGCACCCTCAGCCGCCTGCGCCACGACCCTGCCGACCGCGTCCGATCTCCCGGCGGATCACTGGCGTTCTGCGCCCCGGAGGCTTACGCGCCGACCAGGCGCACTCCGGCGTAGGCCACCCCCGCGACCAGCACCCACGAGGCCATCCCCAGCACCAGGGCTCGCCCTCCGGTGCGGCGCAGCACCGCCGCGTGGATGCCGGTGCCCAGGCCCACGAGGGCCGCCACCATGAGCACCTCCTGCACGTGCTGCGCGGCGTCCAGCGCGCCGGCGGGGACCAGCCCGGCGCTCGCCAGGGCGATGGCTGCGAGGAAGCCCACCACGAACAGCGGCACGATCGGGGGGCGGCGCTTCGGTCCTGTCGCCGCCTCCTCGCCCGACACGCCGCGAGCGCGGCGAGCGCTCCGGGTGCGGGCCACCGCCACCCCGGCGACCAGCGGCGCCAGCAGCACCACGCGGCTGAGCTTGACCACCACCGCCGCGGTCAACGCCCCGGGCACGCGGTCGGCGGTGGCCACCGTCTGCCCGACGTCGTGGACGCTGGCCCCCACCCACGAGCCGAAGGCCGCCGGGTCCAGTCCCAGCGGTCCCCGCAGGAGGGGCAGGACGACGATGGCCAGGCTCCCGCACAGGGTGACCAGGGCGATCGCCACGGCGGTGTCGTCCTCGTCGCCATCGGCGACATCCTTCATCGCAGCGATCGCCGAGGCCCCACAGATCGAGAAGCCGGTGGCGATCAGCAGGGCGCGAGCCCGCGGCACGCGCAGCACCCGGCCCAGGAGGCAGGTGCCGGTGAAGGTGACCGCGACGGTCAGGACGACGACGCCCAGCCCGCCCAACCCCAGGGCGGCCAGCTCCGGGAGGGCGAGCTGCAGGCCCAGCAGCACCACCGCGATGCGCAGCAGCTGGCGCGAGGCGAACGCCGTCCCCGGTCGCAGCACCTCTCGATGCAGGCCGAGGTTGGCCATCAGCGCACCGAGCACCACCCCGACCGTCGAGGCGTTCAGCTCGGGCAGCAGCGACGCCGCGCCGAAGGCGGCGGCTGTCGCGGCGGCCACCACCGCGAGTCCCGGCGCCAGCGACCTCGCGCGGCTCCGGGCGGAGCTGCCCGGACGGGCGCTCATCGTCGTCCTGATCGGTCCCTCCGCGCCCACACTGCCGACGTCCCCGCCGATGCCCGTGCCCCTGCCCGTGGCGGTGTGGATGCCGGTACCCATGGCGGTGTCGCCCCGCTCGTCGTGAGGTGGCCTCACCGCTGCTGGTGAGACGCTCCACCCTCACGGTGACCTGCTGCGACCTCGGCCAGTAGAGGGGTTCTCGCACTGGACTCATCAGCGCAGCTGATGGCTCCGGGGTCTCGGGCAACCCGCGCGGCTACCGTGAGGCGGTGGCGCTTGAGCGGGTCCCCGACCTCGACTCCCTGCAGCTGCTGCTGCGGGTGGCCGCCACCGGGAGCCTCGGCCGGGCGGCGGCCGAGCACGGCATCAGCCAACCTGCTGTCTCCGCGCGGATCCGCACCGTCGAGCACCTCGTAGGCGTGCCGCTGGTGACGCGCGGCCCTCGCGGCTCGACGCTGACGGCCGCGGGCAAGCTCGTGGCCGGCTGGGCGGAGCAGGTGCTGGCGGCGGCTGCCGTGCTCGACGCCGGGGCGAGCTCCCTGCGCGAAGAGGGACGCACACGGCTGCGAGTGGCGGCGAGCATGACGGTGGCCGAGCACCTCCTGCCCGGATGGCTGGTGGCCCTGGCGCAGCGCCGGCCCGAGACGCAGGTCAGCCTGCGGGCCATGAACTCCGAGGAGGTCACCGCCGCGGTGCTCGCCGGGGGCGCGGACCTGGGCTTCGTGGAGGGGCCGGCAGTCCCGTCGGGGCTGGACTCGCGCGAGGTGGCGCGCGACCGGCTCGTCGTCGTCGTCCATCCTGGGCACCCCTGGGCCCGGCGCGGATCCCCGGTCACCGCGGAGGAGCTCGCACGGACGCGGCTGGTGCAGCGCGAACCGGCCTCGGGCACCCGCAGCGCCTACGAGGCCGCGCTGCGCGCCGCCCTCGAGTCCTCAGCCGGCACCTCCGACGCCGCTGACGGCACGACTGACAACGCTCCGGCACCGCCGCTGCTGGAACTGTCGACGTCGTCGGCCATCCGCTCCGCCGTGGCCAGCGGCGCCGGCCCGGCCGTGCTGAGCGAGCACGCGGTCCGGGACGACCTCGCCGCCGGCCGCCTCACCGCCGTGGCCGTCACCGGCCTGGACCTCACGCGGGCGCTGCGCGCGGTGTGGCCCACGGGCCAGCGACCCAGCGGTCCGTCACTCGACCTGCTCTCGCTGGCTGCCCGCGACGTCCGCCACTGAGAAGCGCCTCGCTCTCCGCTGTGGTGTGACGCACGACGACCTCGCCGTCCTAGTTCAGGTGTGCGCTGGTCGCCCCGGGGAAGACCCACCGGCGCAGGAGCAGGAAGCGCAGGGCTGTGGCGACGACGTTGGCGAGCACCAGCACCGTCACCTCCACGGCGCGCGATGGGTCCGCCAGGGTGTGGAGCACCGCGAGCGCACCTGAGGTCAGCCCGAGCGCGGCGGCGAAGACGACGAGCCCTTGAGCGTGCGCCCGGACGAGGCCGCGTTGGCCGGTGACACCGAAAGTGAGTCGCCGGTTGGCTGCGGTGTTGACGAGCGCGGTCGCAAGCAACGCGACGAGGTTGGCGGCCTGCGGGCCGACGGCGCCGCGCAGGAGCAGGTACAGCGCGAGGTAGGCGAGGGTGCTGGCGACACCGATGGCACCGAACCTCACGACCTGACCGAGCAACCCACGCGGAACCCCCGGCACCGTGGGCTCCAGCGGAGCGCGCCCGAGCTGGCGGCGCAGCGCCGCGAGCGGCAGGGCGCCGGTGGCGAAAGCACGGCCGAGGCGGAGGATGCCGCGGACATCGTCGGCGGCGGTGCGAAGGATGTCGACGCTGCTGTCGGGGTCGTCCACCCAGTCGACGGGCACCTCGGCGATCCGGGCGCCGGCGCGCTCCGCGAGCACGAGCAGCTCGGTGTCGAAGAACCAGCCGGTGTCTTCGACGAGCGGCAGGAGCTGCTCGGCGACGTCCTTGCGGATCGCCTTGAAGCCGCACTGCGCGTCGGTGAACCGGGCGCCCAGGCTGCGGCGCAGCAGCGCGTTGTACGAGCGGGAGATGAACTCCCGCTTCGGGCCGCGCACCACCCGGCTGCCGCGGGCCAGGCGCGAGCCGATGGCGATGTCAGAGTGACCCGAGATCAGGGGCGCGACCAGCGGGAGGAGCGCGGCGAGGTCGGTGGACAGGTCGACGTCCATATAGACGAGCACCGGCGCGTCGGAGGCCGACCACACGGCCTTGAGCGCTCGCCCGCGGCCCTTGGCTGGCAGGTGGACGGCCACCACCTCGGGGATCGCCGCTTGCAGCGTGTCCGCGACCGCCGCGGTGGCGTCGGTGCTGGCGTTGTCGGCGATGGTGATGCGGAACGGGTACGGCAGCGCCCGGGTGAGGTGGGCGTGGAGGCGCCGCACGCAGGGCTCGAGGTCGTCCTCCTCGTTGAACACGGGGACGACGACGTCGAGCAGCGCGCGTCCCGGCGCCGCCACGAGCAGGCCGCGTGCGTTCTGCAGGGAGGGGCTGGGCGGGTTGCCGTCCAGCAGGAACGTCGTCATGCACCGAGGTTCGGCGCTGCGCCTCGCGGGGCGGTGGAGGAACCCTGTGCTGCCCCTATGACTCACCCCCACCGTGATCATGGACGTCCGCCACCCTCCCAGCGGCGAAGCGCCGGCCACCCCATGCAGGGATGACCGGCGCCCCGAGTGGCAACGCTCAGCGGCGACTCACGAGCCGGCCGTGAGGTCGTAGACCGTCGTCGAGCCGACCGTCTGCGCCGTGAAGTTCGCCTCCACCCACGCGGTGATGGCCGCGGCCGTCCCCTGACCCTCCCCGCCGGTGCGCCCGGGGATGAAGTAGTGGATCTTCCCCTCCGTCACCCAGGCCTGGAACTGCTCCAGCGTCGGGGAGGCGTCGGTGCCGTTGAACCCGCCGATCGGCATCACCGACTCCTGCGTGGCCAGTTGGTAGCCCGCGGCGTTGTTCGCGCCGACGGTCGCGGCAACCCACCGGTACGAGCTGGCGTCGGCCTCGAGCAGCGCCACGAGCTCGGCGCTGGGCGTGCTGCCGTTGAGCAGACCCCCCATGCCCCCGGCCATCCCGCCCGGGCCACCCATCTCAGCCGTGCCCCCCGTCGCGGCGGCACCGCCGAACGCGCGACCGGCGCCGTCCGCCTGCGCTCCACCGAAGCCACCGGGCCGTCCCATACCGACGGGCCCTCCCACGGCGCCCGCGACGGTCGGGCCGGCGGAGACGATCGAGCCGGTGTGAGCAGTGCTCACGGTTTGGACCGTGTACGCGAGCGGCCCCGCCAGCGACGCCGCCAGCGCCACTCCCGCCGCGGCCTTGGTCAGCGACGGACGCACCGCCGTCGCCACCAGCCCGACGGCGGCAACCAGGCCCGCAACCAGCACCACCCACGACAGCCACGGCACGAAGTCGGCGCTGCGCGAGAGCAGCACGAACGACCACACCGCCGTCGTCGCCGTCGCCACGGCCAACGCCCCCAGGGCCAGCGGCTGCGACCGGCGAGACCACAGCAGCGACACCGTCACACCCACCAGCGCCGCGACCGCGGGCGCCAGCGCCACGCTGTAGTAGGCGTGGATGATCCCCGACATGAAGCTGAAGGTGAGTCCGGTGACCAGCAGCCAGCTCAACCACAGCACCACCTGGGCACGCTGACCGTCGCCGCGCGGCTGACGCCGCAGCAGCACGAGCGCCACCACGGCCATCAGCAGCGCGCCCGGGATGAGCCAGGCGATCTGCCCGCCGAACTCGGCGGTGAACAGCCGGGTGATGCCGGTCTCGCCCCACATGCTGCCGCCGGCGCCACCTGCACCCCCACCGAACCCGCCACCGACCGACCCGGTCTCCTCACCGGTCAGCCGTCCGAGCCCGTTGTAGCCGAGCGTCAGCCCGAGGAAGCTGTTGTCGGTCGAGCCGCCGATGTACGGCCGCGACGCGGCGGGCCACAGCTCCACCAGCGCGACCCACCACCCGGCCGTCACGAGCAGCGCGGCACCGGCGGCGAGCAGCTGCACCACTCGCCGCCCCACGCGGGGCGGCCCGAACGCCAGGTACGTCACCGCCAGCGCCGGCACCACGAGGAAGACCTGCAGCTGCTTGGTGAGGAAGCCCAGCCCGATGAGCGCCCCGGCCGCCACCAGCCATCGCGTCCGCCCGTGCTCGAGTGCCCGCAGCACGGTGTACGCCGCAAGCGTCATGAGCAGCACGAGCAGCGCGTCGGGGTTGTTGAACCGGAACATCAGCGCGGCCACGGGGGTGAGGAGCAGGACGACGCCGGACAGCAACGCCGCGGCCGCACTGAAGTGCCGTCGCACCGCGGCGTACAGGACGCCGATCGTCGCCACGCCCACGAGCGCCTGCGGCACGAGGATCGACCAGCTCGACAACCCGAAGATCCTCACTGACAGCGCCATCACCCACAGCGACGCCGGGGGCTTGTCGACGGTGATGCTGTTCCCTGCGTCGGAGCTGCCGAAGAGGAACGCCTTCCAGCTCACCGACCCGGCCTGCACGGCCGCGGAGTAGAAGGAGTTGGCCCACCCCGAGGCGCCCAGCCCGACCAGGTAGGCCACCGCTGCGGCGACCAGCAGCCCCGCCAGCGCGGGGCGCTCCCAGGCTGGTCCGCCGTCGCGGCGCTCGGTCCACCAGGACCGAGACCACGGACGACGGCGCGGGCCGGTTTCTGCGACGCCCGGGCTCCTGTCCAGCGGCGGAGCGTCCCCGGAGCTGGCGGCGGTGTAGCTCATGCTCATGCCCTGAGCGTCGGTGCGACCGCTGGGGCACGTCCCCCGCGATCCTGTGGGCGAGCTATGGAGCACCGAGCGCTGGCCATCGTGCACGCGATGCCCGCACGCCACCGCCTCCTGCGATCCTTTGGCATCGAAAGGTGATGATCATGACTTTCATCAAGGGAACCATCCCGGACACTCCCGAGACCCTGGCTGCTGCTGCACTGGCCGAGTCCGAGGACACCGAGTGGCATGTGGTCTCGAGCGACGACGAGATGGTCGAGCTACGCCAAGCCCAGCAGCGCCTGGACGAGTCCGTTGCAGCAGCTCGTGCTGCAGGACGCCCCTGGGAGAGCGTCGCTGTCGCGACGGGCATGACGCGCCAGGGCGCCACCAAGCGTTGGTCACAGCTCACGCGCTCCGCCAGCTGACGAGGCGCTGTTACACGCTGACGACGGGCAGCGTCACGAGGAACGCGGTCTGCCCGGGGCGGCTGGTCACGTCGACACTGCCGCCGCTGGACGCGACGATCGCCTGCACGATCGACAACCCCAGACCGCTGCTGCCCGCAGCCCTCGACCGGGACCCGTCGCCGCGGGTGAACCTATCGAAGACGTGCGGCAGCAGCTCGACGGGGATGCCGGGTCCGTCATCGAGCACGGACAGCACCACGCGGCCGGGCGTCGTCGTCGCCAGTCCTGCGGTGACGGTGGTTCCCGGCGGCGTGTGCGTGCGGGCGTTGGCCAGCAGGTTCACCACCACCTGCTGCAAACGGGCCGCGTCACCGATGACCTCGACGGGCTCGTCGGGCAGGTCCAGGCGCCAGGTGTGGTCGCGGCCGACGGCGGAGGCGTCGCTGACGGCGTCGAGGAGCAGGCGCGTCAGGTCGACCACCGCGGTCTCCAACGGCCGGCCGGCATCGAGACGCGCCAGCAGCAGCAGGTCTTCGACCAGGCCCGTCATGCGCTTCGCCTCCGACTCCACACGCCCCAGCGCATGCGCCGCGTCGGGTGGCAGCGCGGCGGGGTCACGGTTGACGAGCTCGGCGTACCCGCGGATGGAGGCCAGCGGCGTGCGCAGCTCGTGGCTGGCGTCGGCGACGAACTGGCGCACCTGCAGCTCGCTGGCGTGGCGGGCCGACAGCGCCGAGCCGACGCGGGTGAGCAGGGTGTTCAGCGCCGCACCGACCTGGCCGACCTCGGTGCGCCGGTCGGTATCACGCGCAGGCACACGCACGGCGAGATCCACCTCACCGCGGTCCAGCGGCATGCCGCTGACCTGTGAGGCGGTCGCCGCGACCCGCTGCAGGGGCCGCAGGGAGCGGCGGACGACGACGGCGGCCGCCAGCCCCGCCAGCACCATCGCGAGGACGGCGACGGCCAGCTCCACCGCCACCAGCCGGCGCTGCGTGCCCTCCAGCCCAGCCAGCGGGACACCCGTCACGAGGACACCATCCTCAGAACCAGCGGTGACACCGACGACGCGATACGTACCCAGCGAACCCACGTGGACGGTGCGGGGGACGCCGTCGCCAGCGACGTCGGCGAGAGCGGCGGCGTCGGCGCTGCTGACGGTGGTCGGGCAGAAGCCGACCAGCGCGGCGGCGGCCATCACGCTGCCGTCCGCGGTGCGCGCGGCGAGCGTGCCCGGCGCCTGCCCCGGCGCCAGCAGGAAGCCGATGCCCGACGCCGCTGCCTCCTCCTCGACCGTGGAGGTGGGGCAGCGGCCCAGCTCTCTGTCCTGACCTTCGCCTCCCCGCTGGTTCGGATCCTGGGGCGGTTGCTGGAAGGAGCGGAACCGGAAAGCATCACCCGCGAAGGGAGCGCGCTCAGCGGAGGCGACGAGCTGCGCGTCCAGCTGGGACAGCTGGAGCTGGCGCAGCGCGACGACGGTCGCCGTCCCCACCACCGCGCAGACCACCGCCACCAGACCCACGAGCGCCACGACGAGCTGCGTCCGCAACGACCACGCGCTCAGCGACCACGCCCCGCCTCCCGTCGGCGGCCCCGGCGGAGTGATCGATGAAGTCACTGGTGAAGTCACTGGTGACGTCACTGGGCAGGCTTGAGCACGTACCCGACTCCGCGCACCGTGTGGATCATCGGAGGGCGGCCGGCGTCGACCTTCTTGCGCAGGTAGGAGACGTACAGCTCCACCACGTTGGCCTGCCCGCCGAAGTCGTAGTTCCACACCCGGTCGAGGATGTGCGCCTTGCTGAGCACCTTGCGGGGGTTGCGCATGAGCAGGCGCAGCAGCTCGAACTCGGTGGCTGTCAGCGTGATCTCGTCGTCGCCACGGAACACCTCGTGCCCCTCCTCGTCCATGGTGAGGTCGCCCACCACGAGCCGGGGGTCCTCGCGGCGGGCGACCACGCCCGTGCGCCGCACCAGTCCCCGCAGCCGGGCGATGACCTCCTCGAGGCTGAACGGCTTGGTCACGTAGTCATCTCCGCCCGCGCGGATGCCGGCGATGCGGTCTTCCACCGAGTCCCTCGCGGTGAGGAACAGCACGGGGACGTCGGGGGCCTCCTCCCGCAGGCGGCGCAGCAGGGTCAGTCCGTCGACGTCGGGGAGCATGACATCGAGGACGACGACGTCGGGCCGCAGCTCGTGCGCCTCCTTGACCGCCGACGCGCCGTCTCCAGCCGAGCGGACCTGCCAGCCCTCGTAGCGCAGGGCCATGGCCACCAGGTCGGCCAGCTGCGGCTCGTCGTCGACGACGAGCGCGCGCAGAGGGCTCCCGTCCGCGCGGACGAGGGTGTCGGTGGTGGTCATGAGGTCAGTGTCGGTCGCGGCGGGCGCTCGTGTCTGGGCGCGTGCTGTGTGCGACCTATGAGCGGCGCCACCTGGCAGGGGCACCACCACCGACCAGTCCCCCGACGACGCGACCACCACCTGAACTCCGTGATCATGGGCGTCCGCCACCCTGAGGTGGCGGACGCCCATGATCACGGAGGGTGTTGGGTCAGCGGTAGGCGACTCGACCAGCCCGCCCCTCACTGCCCCGCGCGACCACCGAGGCGACGGCCCACTTCGGCCGCCGTACGCCGTACCCGCTCGGCGAGTGCGGTCAGCTGCACCTCGTCGAGCGCATCGGAGGCGAAGGTGACGGCTACCGCCGCCACGGGGTGGTCGAGGTGGTCGAGCACCGCCACCGCGACCGACGAGAAACCGGGCGTGACCTCGCCCTCCTCGGTGGCCATTCCGAGCCGCCTCGTGCGCACCAGGAGGGCCCGCAGCTCGGTGATGGTCGTCGGACCGGCGCCGTGCCGGGTGACGAACGCCGACGCGTCGGGAAACAGGGCACGCACCTGAGCGTCCGGCAGGGCCGCGAGCATCGACCTCCCGCTGGCCGTCAGGTGCGCCGGCAGGCGCACCCCGACGTCGGAGACGAGCCTCGGCTGGCCCGGCGCCCGCTCCTCGATGACGTAGACCACGTCGCGGCCGTGCATCACGGCCAGGTGGGAGTTGTGGCGGCAGCGGTCGGCGAGAGCCGTCAGCGGCGTCCGCGCGATGCGCTGCAGCGGCACCTGCCGGTCGTAGCCGGAGCCGAGCTCGTAGGCAGCCAGGCCCAGGCCGTAGCGGCCCTCCTCCGGCAGGTGCGTGACGAACCCGTCACGCACCAGCGTGTCCAGCAGGTGGTAGGTCGTCGAGCGCGGGAGGCCGACGTCACGGCTGATGACCCCCGCCTGCACCGGCCCGCTCTGCTGCGACAGGTAGCGCAGCACCGCGAGGGCCTTCGCTGCCGCTGGGACCACAGCCACGCGGGGACACTATCTCGGATCCGAGACAGCAGTGCCGGGTGACGGGTACCGCACGAGGGTGGCCTTCCGCTCCGATGGAGCCATGCCCGCCAGCACCCCCGCCGTCGTCGCCCTGCACTGACCATCCCCCCTGCCGAAAGGAACCGCCATGACCGGACCACGCGCCGTCAGCGCCCCCCGCGGCACCCGGCTGACCGCCAAGAGCTGGCAGACCGAGGCACCGCTGCGGATGCTCATGAACAACCTCGACCCGGAGGTCGCCGAGCGTCCCGAAGACCTCGTCGTCTACGGCGGCACCGGCAAGGCCGCCCGGAACTGGGCCAGCTACGACGCGATCGTCGCGGCCCTGACCCGACTGGAGGACGACGAGACCCTCCTCGTCCAGTCCGGCAAGCCCGTCGGGGTCTTCCGCACGAACACCTGGGCGCCCCGGGTGCTGCTGGCCAACTCCAACCTCGTCGGCGACTGGGCCACGTGGCCGGAGTTCCGCCGCCTCGAGGCCGAGGGCCTGATGATGTACGGCCAGATGACCGCCGGGTCGTGGATCTACATCGGCACCCAGGGCATCCTCCAGGGCACCTACGAGACCTTCGCCGCCGTCGCCCGCCAACACTTCGGCGGCACCCTCGCCGGCACCCTGACCGTGACCGCCGGCTGCGGCGGCATGGGCGGCGCGCAGCCCCTCGCGGTCACGCTCAACGAAGGCGCCGTCCTCATCGTCGACATCGACGAGACGCGCCTGCGGCGTCGGGCGTCCAAGCGCTACCTCGACGAAGTCACCACCGACCTCGACGACGCCCTCACCCGCGTGCTGGCCGCCAAGGCCGAGCGTCGCGCGCTGTCGGTGGGGCTGATCGGCAACGCCGCAGAGGTGCTGCCCGAGCTGCTGCGCCGGCAGCACGCGGGCGAGTTCGTCGTCGACGTCGTCACCGACCAGACCTCCGCGCACGACCCGCTCTCCTACCTCCCCCTCGGCGTGGCCCTGGAGGACCGGCACCTGGAGGCCGAGAAGGACCCGGCCGAGTACACCCGCCGCGCCCAGGCCGCGATGGCCGCGCACGTCGAGGCCATGGTTGGGTTCGCCGACGCGGGCGCCGTCGTCTTTGACTACGGCAACTCCATCCGCGACGAGGCCCGCCTCGGCGGCTGCGAACGCGCCTTCTCCTTCCCGGGCTTCGTGCCCGCCTACATCCGCCCGCAGTTCTGCGAGGGCCGCGGCCCCTTCCGCTGGGTGGCCCTGTCCGGGGACCCGGCCGACATCGCCGCCACCGACGAGGCGATCCTCGAGCTCTTCCCCGACGACGTCGACCTGCACCGCTGGATCCGCGCCGCCCAGGAGCGCGTGGAGTTCGAGGGGCTCCCGGCGCGCATCTGCTGGCTCGGGTACGGCGAGCGCGCCCGTGCAGGCGTGCGCTTCAACGAGCTGGTGGCCGAGGGGAAGGTCTCCGCGCCGATCGTCATCGGCCGTGACCACCTCGACTCCGGCTCCGTGGCCTCCCCCTACCGCGAGACCGAGGCGATGGCGGACGGCTCCGACGCCATCGCCGACTGGCCGATCCTCAACGCCCTGCTCAATACCGCCTCCGGAGCCACGTGGGTGTCCCTGCACCACGGCGGCGGGGTCGGCATCGGGCGCAGCATCCACGCCGGTCAGGTCTCCGTCGCCGACGGCACCCAGCTGGCAGCCGAGAAGCTCACCCGCCTGCTCACCAACGACCCGGGCATGGGCGTGATCCGCCACGTCGACGCCGGGTACGAGCGCGCCGACGAGGTGGCCCGCGAGCGCGGCGTGCGGATCCCGATGTGGGAGACCGGCGCCTCTGAGGGGCCGGACAGCGGGTCAGACGGCGGGGCCGCCTGAGTGGCTCCCTCCCCACTCTGGGCTCCGCACGCCTGGGTGACGACGACGCCGGGAGCACCTAGCCGGCTCGCGCAGCGGGTGCGGTTGCACGTTGCCGCCGACGGCACCGTCGAGCGCCTCGAGACCGGAGCTGACCCCGGCCCTAACGACAGGCGCCTGGACGGCGTGGTGCTCCCGGGAGCCGTGAACGCGCACTCCCACGCGTTCCACCGGCTGCTGCGCGGGCGCACCCACCAGTCGTCGGCCGCTGGGGACAGCTTCTGGACCTGGCGCGAGCTCATGTACACGCAGGCCTCGCGCCTCACACCGGAGTTGTACGAGCGGGTGGCCACCGCCGTCTACGCGGAGATGGCGGCGACCGGGTGGACGTCGGTGGTGGAGTTCCACTACGTCCACCACGCTCCGGACGGCCGCCCCTACGGCGCTGAGGACGGTGGGCCGCACGCAATGGAGCTGGCGCTCGCGCGGGCGGCTCGCTCCGCCGGGGTGCGGCTCACCCTGCTCGACACCGTCTACCTGGCCGGTGGCTTCGGGCTGCCGCTGCAACCGGAGCAGCAGCGCTTCAGCGACGGCTCGGCTCACGCCTGGGTGGAGCGGCTCGCCTCGTTGCGTGACGCCGTGGCCGAGCGCTTCGACGCGCGGCAGGTGCGGCTCGGCGCCGCCCTGCACTCGGTGCGTGCCGTGCCCCCCGAAGCGCTGCCGGAGGTAGCGGCAGGCATCGACGCGGTGCTGGGCCATGACGCTCCCGTGCACGTCCACCTGTCCGAGCAGGTGGCCGAGAACGAGGCCTGCCTGGCCGCGACCGGGCTGACCCCCACGGGGCTGCTCGCCGAGCACGCCCTGCTCTCCCCGCGACTGTCGGCCGTGCACGCCACTCACCTCACCGACGCTGACATCGCCCTGCTGGGCGCAGCCGGCGCCACCGTGGTGATGTGCCCGACCACCGAGGCCGACCTCGGCGACGGCATCGGCCCCGCCCGCGCACTCGCCGACGCCGGTGTGACCATTGCGCTGGGCACCGACCAGCACGCCGTCGTCGATCCGCTGCTGGAAACCCGGGCGCTCGAACACGGGGAGCGCCTGGCCAGCCGGCGTCGCGGCCGGTTCTCTCCCGCCGATCTGACGACGGCGATGACGAGCGGCGGACGCGCGGCCAGCGGCGGCACGATCGCGGGGGCGGCCGTCGGCTCGCTGGCCGTCGGCGAGCCCTGCGACTTCGTGGTGATCGATTCGCGCAGCACCCGCACCGCCGGCGCCGACCCGGACCAGCTAGTGCTGTGCGCGACGGCGAGCGATGTGACCGAGGTGCTCGTGGGCGGCAGAACGGTGGCCGCCCACGGCAAGCACGCCCAGCTCGGAGACCCCGGAGCACTGCTCGCACGAGCCGTGGAGGATCTGCGATGAGCCACCTGATCACTGGAATCGGCGAGCTGGTCACCCAGGACGACGACGACCGCGTGCTCCCTGATGCCGCGCTCGTGCTCGATGGGCCGACCATCGCGTGGATCGGGCCGGCCTCGTCCGCGCCTGCGTGCGACTCCGCCACCGACGTCGGCGGCCGCGCGGTGCTGCCGGGCTGGGTCGACTCCCACTCCCACCTCGTCTTCGACGGCGACAGGTCCGCGGAGTTCGCGGCCCGCATGGCGGGGCAGGCGTACGCCGCCGGCGGCATCGCCGTGACGGTGGGCGCGACGCGGACCGCCGACGACGAGCGCCTGCGGCAGCTGGTGCGCCAGCGGGTCGCCGTCGCCATGTCCCAGGGCACCACCACCCTGGAGACGAAGACCGGGTACGGCCTCGACGTCGAGCACGAGCTACGCAGCGCGCGCATCGCGGCCGGTGAGGTCGACGAGGTGACGTTCCTCGGGGCGCACCTGGTGCCGTCCGCCGTCGACGGCATCACTGCTGACGACTACGTGCGCCTCGTGTGCGGCCCGATGCTCGAGGCCGTCCGCCCTCACGTGCAGTGGGCCGACGTGTTCTGCGAGCGGGGCGCCTTCACCGAGGAGCAGTCCCGCGAGGTGCTGCTCGCGGCGCGGCGCGCGGGACTGGGGCTGCGCGTGCACGGCAACCAGCTCGGCCCCGGGCCGGGCGTCCGGCTGGCGGTGGAGCTCGGTGCGGCGAGCGTCGACCACGTGAACTTCCTCGACGACGACGACGTCGACGTGCTCGCCGCGAGCTGGAGCGACCCGTCGCGTGACGGGACCGTCGCGACGGTGCTGCCGGCGTGCGACCTCTCGACGCGAGCACCGCTCGCTCCGGCGCGGAGGCTGCTCGACGCCGGGGTGCCGGTGGCACTGGCGAGCAACTGCAACCCGGGCACGTCGTACACCTCGTCCATGGCGTTCTGCGTGGCCACCGCCGTGCTGCAGATGCACCTGACGGTGGCGGAGGCCGTGCGCGCGGCCACGTGGGGTGGGGCGCTCGCGCTGGGTCGTCACACCGGCCCGGGGGCCGTGGGGTCGCTGACGGTGGGGCACCGCGCTGACCTGCACGTGCTCGAGGCGCCGTCGATGACGCACCTCGCCTACCGGCCAGGCATGCCGTTGACGCACAGCGTCTGGCGAGCCGGGCAGCCGGTGCCTTCGCCGATCAGGGGTTGAGCCGTGAGGGCTGGCAGCCAACCCGGCAATGAACAGACACGAGCAAGCAGCAGGAACGAGGGGGCAGGCGTGCAGACGCAACAGGTCGTCGTGGGTATCGGTCCGCTGGACCCGGCGGACGTCGTGCGGGTCGCGCGCGACGGCGCCGGGGTGCGCGTGTCGGAGGAGGCACTGGCCGAGATCCGCCGCACCCGCGCGGTGATCGAGGGCCTGGCCGCCGACACCCAGCCCCACTACGGCGTCTCGACGGGCTTCGGGGCGCTCGCCACCACGCACATCCCGGTGGAGAAGCGGGCCGTGCTGCAGCGCAGCCTCATCCGCTCGCATGCAGCCGGCAGCGGTCCGGAGGTGGAGCGCGAGGTGGTGCGGGCGCTCATGCTGCTGCGGCTGTCCACGCTGGCCACGGGCCGCACGGGCGTGCGCGCCGAGACCGTGCTCGCGTACGCGGGCATGCTCGACGCGGGGCTGACCCCGCTGGTCTTCGAGTACGGCTCGCTGGGGTGCTCGGGCGACCTGGCGCCGCTGTCGCACGTGGCGCTGGCGCTCATGGGCGAGGGCGAGGTGCGCGACGCCGACGGCGTGCGCCGCCCGGCGGGAGAGGCGCTGCGCGCCCACGGGATCGAGCCCGTCGTCCTCGCTGAGAAGGAGGGGCTGGCGCTCGTCAACGGCACCGACGGGATGCTCGGCATGCTCGTGCTGGCGATGGCTGATCTGGAGACGCTGCTGACGACGGCGGACGTCGCCGCCGCCATGAGCGTCGAGGCGCTGCTCGGCACCGACGCGGTGTTCGCCGCGGACCTGCAGGCGCTGCGCCCGCACCCGGGCCAGGCCGCCTCGGCCGCCAACCTGCGCGCGCTGCTGGCCGACAGCGGCGTCATGGCCAGCCACCGCACCCCGGCGTGCACGCGCGTGCAGGACGCCTACTCCCTGCGCTGCTCGCCGCAGGTACACGGCGCGGCCCGTGACACGCTCGCCCATGCGGCGCTGGTCGCCGGGAGGGAGCTGGCGTCCGCCGTCGACAACCCGGTGGTGACCCCCGACGGGCGCGTGGAGTCGAACGGCAACTTCCACGGGGCACCGGTGGCGTACGTGCTGGACTTCCTCGCGATCGTCACGGCAGACGTCGCGAGCATCTCCGAGCGACGCACCGACAGGTTCCTCGATGCTTCGCGCAGCAACGGCCTGCCGCCGTTCCTCTCGCACGACCCGGGCGTCGACTCCGGGCTGATGATTGCCCAGTACACGTCGGCGGGCATCGTCAGCGAGCTCAAGCGGCTGGCCGCACCGGCCAGCGTCGACTCGATCCCCTCCTCGGCGATGCAGGAGGACCACGTCTCCATGGGCTGGGCGGCCGCGCGCAAGCTGCGGCGCGCCGTCGACGGGCTGCGGCGAGTGCTCGCCATCGAGCTGCTGACGGCCGCCCGCGGCCTCGACCTGCGCGCGGGTCTGCAGCCCGCGCCGGCCACGGCCGCCGTGCGTGACACGCTGCGCGCCGCCGGGGTCGGCGGCCCCGGCCCCGACCGCTACCTGGCTCCCGACATCGAGGCGGTCGTGCGGGCCCTCAGCGGCGGCCTGGTGCTCGCCGCCGCCCAGTCGACCCTGTCTGCCCACCCCCTCCTCTGAACCTCCGTGATCATGGACTCTGTGCACACCTCAGCCGTCGCCGCATGCCGTCCAGGCACCGTTCTGTGACGATCTTCAAACGGAGCGTGTTCGGCTGCTACGGTCCTGACACCGCGCTCTTCCGATCATTGGGGTGGAACGTGCTCTCCAGCCACGACGGGTCCGAGGCACGCGCCCGGCGCCTCGCCGAGCTGCGGCCGGGACGCCACGAGCTCGCCGAGGTCCTGGCCTTCTTCGACGAACTGCCCGCCGTGCGCGTCGCAGACATGTTCGGCACCTGGCGCGGCGGCCCCCTGCCGACGGGCCACCGGCTGGACGGGGTGCTGGAGACCCTCGGCTGGTACGGCAAACGGTTCATCGACGACGACGACGTGCGGCCACTGCTCTTCCACGACTCACGCGGCGTCTTCGAGGTCAACCCCGATCTCGTCCCGGTGTCCTTCGCCGTTGACCACGGCCTGCGGCTGGCTCGGTGGGCACCGTCTGCTCGCGCGGCGCGCCGAGCCATCAGACTGCTGAAGACCGACAAGCCCAAGGCGAGACTGCGCATGATCGAGCACCGCGGCGTGGTGACAGCGACCATGGCGTACGACGGCATCCCCGTGAACGACCACTTCCGCCGAGTGGACGAGCGCACGGTGATCGGGCTCATGGACATCCGGGGCTACACCGAGACGCCGTTCCTCTTCACACTGGAACGCTTCGGCCCGCGCAAGCTCACCTGATCAGATGGTGAGCAGATCGTGACCAGACGGAAGACCACCCCCTTCGGCATCCGCACCGCCATCGTGACGGGAGCGGCCAGCGGGATCGGCGCTCGTGCCGTCGCACGCCTGCGCGCCGACGGCGTCAAGGTGCTGGCCACAGACCTCGACGAGAACCGGCTGACATCGCTCTACGGGGACGACGCCGACATCGTCGTCGTCGCCGGAGATGTCACCGACCCGCAGCACACCGACCACCTGGTCACCACAGCGCAGGAACGCCTCGGGAGCATCGACAGGCTGGTGCACTGCGCCGGGATCATGCCCGGCGGGAGAGTCGCCGACCTCACGCGCGAGCAGCTCTTCGAGCCGATGCGCGTCAACTACCTCGGCACGGTGACCATGACGACGGCGGTGCTGCCGGTGATGCGGCAGCAGGGCCGAGGTCAGGTGGTGGTGCTCGGGTCTCTCACCGGCTACGTGCCGACCTCCGCCTTCGCCGCGTACTCGGCGAGCAAGGCAGCGGTGAACTCCTTCGTCGAGGTGCTCGGTCAGGAGGAGCGGCGCCACGGCATCCAGGTGCTGCTCGTCTCACCGACGGCCGTCAAGACGCCCCTGCTGCAGCAGGCGCATGACGGGCCCGCGTTCGTGCGCAGGCTCGCCCGCTCGGAGCGGTCACCGCTCATGACCACGCCGGACGTCGTGCTCGACCAGGTGGAACGGGGCCTGGCCCGAGGCGCCCGGGTGGTGGTGCCCGGCGGCCGGGCCCTGCACGCGCTGCGGAAGGTGTCGCCCGGGCTCGTCTGGTTCGTCACGGAGCACCTGCCCGCCTGAGCGCGCCTGAACCCGGCTAGGCCCAGGCGCCCCTCAGGTCGGTCCGCGACGTCAGCCCCCGAAGGCGGGGACGACCTCCTCGATGAACAGCTGCAGGGACGCGCGCTTCTCCTCGTGGGTCATGCCGTTGTCGATCCAGAAGCTGTACTCGTCGACGCCCAGCTGCTCGTACTCCTTGATGCGCCGCACCACCTCGGCCGGGGTGCCGATCATCGCGGTCCGGTGCAGTGAGTCGAGCTCGAATTCGGGCCGCTCGGCGAACTTCTCCCCCGGGCTGGGCGGCAGAAAGCCCTTCACGGGAGCTTCCTGGTTGCCGAACCAGGCATCGAAGGTGCGGTAGTAGCGCGCGACGGCTTCGGCGGCGGGGCGCCACCCGTCCGGGTCGCTCTCGGAGTGCACGTGGGTGTGGCGCAGCACCATGAGGTCGGGCCGGGGCACGTCGGGGTGCGCCGCGAGCGCCGCCTCGAACTTGTCGCGCAGCGCGACCACCTCTTCGTCGCCCTTCATGAGGGGCGTGACCATGACGTTGCAGCCGTGGGCGACGGCGAAGTCGTGCGAGGCGGGGTCACGGGCGGCGATCCAGACCGGCGGACCGGGCGTCTGCACGGGCGACGGCACGCTGGTGGAGGTCGGGAACTGCCACAGCTCGCCGTCGTGGGCGTAGTCACCGGCCCACAGGGCCTTGACCGCGGGCACCAGCTCGCGCAGGTGCTTGCCGCCGTCGCTGGCCGCGAGGCCGGGGGTCATCCTGTCGAACTCGTACTGGTAGGCGCCGCGGGCCAGGCCCACCTCCATGCGCCCGCCGCTGATGACGTCGAGCAGCGCGCACTCCCCCGCCACGCGGATCGGGTTCCAGAACGGAGCGATGATCGTGCCGGCGCCGAGGCGGATGGTGCTGGTCTTGGCGGCCAGGTAGGCCAGCTGCGGCATCGGGCTGGGGCTGACAGTGAACTCCATCGCGTGGTGCTCACCGATCCACACGGTTCCGAACCCGCCGGCCTCCGCCATGAGCACGAGCTCGGTGAGATCGGCGAAGGCCTGCTCGTGGCTCACTGATTCGTCCCAGCGCTCCATGTGCACGAACAACGAGAACCTCATGGTGCCTCCACGGGTGAGGGGTGGGTGTCGGATGGACGGGGAGCACCGGACGTGCTGGGAGCGGCAGTGTGCCGAGAAGGCGGGCGCTCCGCCGCTGCCGCCGCGAGGTCTCGCTCGGCGATCGTGATGTCGGCGCGCGCCCAGTGGCTGCGCGGGATCTCGCGGACGAGCACGGTGACGTTGTCGGGATCGGCTCCGAGGGAGCGCACCACGGCGATGTGCACCTCGTGCACGAGAGCGCGCACCTGGGCTGCGCTGCGCCCTTCGGCGAGGCTCACCTCCACCAGCGGCATGGCATTCCCTCGGCAGATCGACGCACCGTCTGTGGCATGCAAGGAACGGTAGGCAGTGCCGCGAAGAGCCGTCAAGACGGATCTGCCACACAACGCCCCACGATCGCGAGACCCGCCCTACTCTGCGACTCACCGGTCCCCTAGAGCACCGCATCCACCTGCACATCTCGCAGGATCGAGCGGGATCCAAGGGACCGGGACCCCGCCGGGGCGCACCCGGCTGCAGTACCAGCTCCTCCACTCGTTGACAGGTTGACGGCCCCCGTCTAGCGTCCGCTGGCATACCAGGACCGGACGGCGCCGTCGCCATTCCCCCTGAAGGAGAGCCATGTCCAGTGACCTCGGCGAGCGGCCAGCCGTCTCCCTGCCCCCCAGCACAGCGCTCCCACCCGACGGCAGCGCGCCGCCACCCGCCAGCGAAGGGCGCCTCGGCTCCGTCTTCTGGGCGTCGGTGGCACTCTCGGCCACGTTCGTCATCTGGGGGGTCTTCTTCACCAAGAACCTCTCCGACGTCACCAACGCGTCGCTGAACTGGGTCACCGCCACGTTCGGTTGGAGCTACCTGCTGGTGACGCTGGCCCTGGTGGTGTTCCTGGTCTTCCTGGCGTTCAGCCCGGCCGGCGCCATGCGCCTCGGCAAGGACACCGACCGCCCGGAGTTCTCCACCATCACGTGGTTCGCCATGATCCTCTCGGCGGTGATGGGCATCGGCCTGGTCTCCTACGGGGTTGCCGAGCCCATCTCCCACTTCGCCACACCGCCTCACGGGCTCGCTCAGCCCGGCACGCCGGAAGCCGCCGTGAGGGCGATGCAGTACTCCTACTTCGACTGGGGCCTGCAGGCCTGGGCGATCTTCGCCGTCTTCGGCCTGGCCATGGCCTACAGCACCTTCCGCAAGGGCCGCCGCACGCTGGTGAGCCAGCTGTTCGTGCCCCTCATCGGAGAGCGCCGGGCCAACGGGCTGACCGGCAAGGTCATCGACGTACTCGCGGTGTTCTCCACCCTGTTCGGCACCACCACCTCCCTCGGCCTAGGCGCCCTGCAGGTGAACAACGGGCTGTTCAGGGTCTTCGGTGTCCCGGTCAGCTCCGTCACCCAGGTAGTGATCATCGCCGCGGTGACCGCCATCTTCACGCTGTCGGCGGTCACCGGCGTGAGCAAGGGCATCAAGTACCTCAGCCAGGGCAGCGCCGGCCTCGCCATCGCGCTGTTCGTGTTCATGCTGGTGGTCGGCCCCACCGTCTTCCTGGCCAACCTCTACATCGAGTCACTGGGCACCTGGGCCACCGACTTCTTCCGCATGAGCCTGCAGGGCACCGCCTTCGGCGGCCTGGAGTGGATGCAGTGGTGGACCTACTTCATGATGGCGTGGTGGGTCTCATGGGGGGCCTTCGTGGGTGTCTTCCTGGCCCGCATCTCCCGCGGCCGCACCGTCCGCGGCTTCATCAGCGGCGTGCTCGTGGTCCCCAGCGTGGTCTTCTTCACCTGGTTCACCGTCTTCGGCGGCAGCGCCATCCACGTCGACATGTTCCAGGGCGGCGACATCGCCAAGCAGACCACGGCGGACATCAACAGCGCCTTCTTCGCCATGCTCGGCTACTTCCCGCTGTCGCAGGTCACCTCGGTCATCGCCATCATTCTGGTGATCATGTTCTTCGTCTCCGGGGCGGACGCCAACACCTACGTCCTCGGGATGATGACCTCGAACGGGTCGCTGGCCCCCCGCCGCTCGATCCTCATCCTGTGGGGCGTGCTGACCGGAGTCACGGCCGTGGTCCTCATGTTCGCCGGTGGTCTCTCGGCCCTGCAGAACACCGTCATCGTCACGTCGTTGCCGTTCCTGCTGATCATCGCCGGACTGTCCGTGGCGTTCTACAAGGACCTGCACACCGACCGGCAGCTCAGCGAGGCGGCAGCCGCCCTCACGAAGTCGCCGTCGGACAGCTCCCCCACCGTCTGACGCCGACCGCAGATTCCCCACTGCAGATTCCCCACTGCAGATTCCCGACCGCACTCACCCGACCAGCGCCTCGCCGCCCGGCCCCCGCCGGGCGGCGAGGCGGGAGAGCGAAGGACCATGACTGACGACGACGACCGCGCCGCGCTCATCACACGCGTCTGGGCAGCGGCCTGGGACCACGGCGACGTCGACGCCTTCGACGAGCTGCTCGCGCCCACCTACCGCCGGCTCACCGGCCCGCAGGACGACGGCCTTGACCTCGACGGTTACAAGGCCACCGTCACCGCCACCCGCACGGCGTTCCCCGACTTCACCACCACCGTCGACGACGTGGTCGTCTCGGGAGACCGCGCCGCCATCCGCTGGCGCAGCTCCGGCACCCACGCGCACTCCTTCCTGGGAGTTCCGCCCACGCACCGCCGCGTGGAGGTCTCCGGCGCGACCTTCGCCCGCTTCGAGGGCGGCCGCATCGTCCGGGAGGACGTGACCTGGGACCCGCGGTCGCTGCTGTCCGCGCTGGGCATCATCTCGATCGGACAGGACGCCTGATGACGATGACCACGCTGGGAGCAGCGACCATGACAACACCGGGGGTCAACACGGTGAACGCGATCGACCCCGATCTCATGAAGCAGGTCAACCGGCGCTTCATCACCGGGGTGACGGTGGTGACCGTCGACGACGACGGCACGCCGAGGGGCCTGGCCGCAAGCTCCTTCACCAGCATCTCCGTCGACCCGGCGACGGTGCTGGTGTGCGTGCAGCACACCTCGTCGACGCACGACAGCCTGTTCCGCTCCGAGCACCTGGCCATCAACATCCTGTCCACCGACCAGCTCGAGGTGGTGCGGCGCTTCGCGAGCAAGTCCGACGACAAGTTCGCCGGACTCGACTGGATCGCGGGGCCGCACGGCAGCCCGCTGCTCCAGAACAGCTCGGCCCGCATCGAGGTACAGATCCGCGAGCGGCTGCGGGCCAGCACCCACTCGGTGTTCATCGGCCGCGTCGTCCACGCCGAGACCACCAACCTGCCCCCGATGGTCTACCAGCAGGGCGGCAAGTTCTACGACGGCGACCAGCTCGTCCAACTCACCTGACCATCGGCTCCCCCTGACCTCCGCCCCCCGGTGACGATCAAGGACGTTGTGCACGCTGGCCGCGTACAACGTCCTTGATCGTCACCGGGGAGAGTGCGTCCGAGTGAGCGACAGGGAGCATCCGGCTCTGCCTCCTCGACGGCTGCGTCGTCCATCGTCCATCGTCCAGCGATCGGAGAGACTGACCTCGTGAGCTTGTCCGAAGACACCGCGAGCCCCGGCGCGAGCATGCAGGCGCGGGTCATCGCAGAGATGCGCCGACGCATCACCAGCGGTGACTTCGCCGCCGGCGAGAGCCTGTCGGAGCTGGCCCTCGCCGAAGACTTCGGCGTCAGCCGCACCCCGGTGCGCGAAGCGCTCAAGCAGCTCCAGACCGAGGGCCTCGTCGAGATCAGGCCCCGCGTCGGCACGTTCGTCACCGAGCCGTCACGCCGCGAGGTCGTGGAGCTGTTCGTCATGAAGGAGGTCCTCGAGGGCGCCGCCGCCCGGCTCCTGGCGCAGCGCGGCCAGGTCGCCGAGCTCGACCTTCTCGAAGCCAACCTCGTCGAAGCTGACCGCGCCGTAGCGGCCGGTCAGCACGCGCGGTACGCCGAGCTGGTGCTCGACTTCCACGACCTGCTGGTGCAGGGATCGGACAACCGGAAGCTGCAGAGCCACTACCGGACCCTCATGAACCAGCTTGCCTACGCGCGCCTGGTAAGGACGTCCCTGAGCCAGCCCGGGCGGCCCTCGAAGTCCGACCAGGAGCACCACCAGGTGCTCGACCTCATCCGCGCCAAGGACGGCGACAGCGCCGAGCAGGTGATGCGCGAGCACGTGCGGGCCAGCCAGCGTGCCGTCCTCATCGGGCTGAACGCCGCCACGTCTCCCCGCAGCTGACCGGTCTGCGGCTGACCGGCTAGCACGCTCAACCCTGCCTGAGGAGCACCTCGAGCAGTTCCTGCGGTCGCTCCAGCGGCAGCAGGTGCCGCGTGTTGGGGACGACGACGGCGCGCGCGTCCGGCACGGCCGCGGCCAGAGCACGGGTCATGGCCGGGGTCGAGCCGCCGTCGTCCTCACCGGTGACCACCACGGTCGGCGCGCTGATCTGGGCGAGTCGGGGCCACAGCTCCTCGTCAGCACGCGCGAACACCTCGTAGCAGGCGAGGTAGGACTCGCGGTCGTTGGAGAGGAGCACCTTCAGCACCTCGTCCGCGAGGTCGGGCTCGCGCTCGTGCCACGCGGCGCTGAACCACCGGTCGACCGACGCGCGGGCCGATGCCTCGAAGTCGTCCGTGGCCGCCTGCAGCCGCGCCAGCACCGCGCGCCGCTGGTCGGCGGTCCGGTCGGCCACCGTGCTCACGAGACTGAGCCGGGTCACGAGCTCCGGGTGGTCCAGCGCGAGCTCCTGCGCGACGAGGCCGCCCAGGGAGAACCCGACGACGTGCCCCGGGGCCGGCATGGCGTCGGCCACGCGCTGCGCGATGTCAGCCAGGGTGCTGCCCCGCCTGACGGGGCCGGAGCCGCCGTGACCGGGCAGGTCCACGAGGTGAACCCGGTGCGTGCGGGCCAGCTCGGGCCAGACGCGGTCCCACATGCGCCGGTCGAGCCCCACGCCGTGCAGGAGCAGGATGTCGGGCCCGTTCCCGTGCACCTCGCCGGCCAGCCCCCCTGCACTCACAACCGGGCTCGTCACTGCGCCTGTCTTGGGGCTCGTCACTGCGCTCGTCACTGCTCGGAGCTGAGCGGTGCCAGGCGCGCCTGCGGACGCCCCTGGGCCGCCGCTGCCAGGCCGATGATGATCTCGTCCGGACGGGGAGCGTCACCGAGGCGGACCTCGATGGACTGGTGGTGCGAACGGATCGTCGCGTCGGTGATGTGCTTGAGCGGGATGTCGAAGGTGGCTCCGGCGGGGGCTCGTTTCTCGACGGCGGGCAGCAGCGTGGTGGCCGAGGCCGCCTTCCGGAAGTGGTCGCCGAACTTCAAGGTGTGGATGAGGGCCGAGCCGTGCTCCACCTCGCCGTCCAGCCCCACGATGGCGGCCTTGCCGTAGGCCTCGACCGGGGCGCCGAGCGCCTCGACCACACGCGGCGCTAGCAGTGCACCAAGGTCGGAGGCAACAGAGTCGATGCCCGGTGCGAGGTCCTGCACGAAGCCCTGGCCGGCCCACGGGTTCTCGATGACGGCGAGGACGACGGCGGTACGCACCGGCGCGGGCACAGCGCGGCCGCCTTCTGTGAAGACGAGCTCGGTGATGGTGCTGATCTTTCGGACGTTCACGCTGCGCCTCCTGCGGTGCTGTCACTGCTTGTACCCGTATCGCCATTGCCGTGGCCGTAGGCGGCCGGGTCGCTCGGGTCGAACGGTGCGTCGGTGGTGCGGTCGCCGATGCGGGCACGCGGACGCGCGGACGTGGAGACCGCGGCGACCAGCACCAGCTCGTCGCGGCGCGGCGCGTCAGGGACGCGCACCTGGACGCTTTGGTAGTGGGACCGGGTGGCCGCCGCGGTCTTGTGCCACATCGGCACGGTGATGGTCTCGCCAGCATCACCGCGTGCCTCCGAGAAGGCGATGATCGAGGTTCCCTCCGTGGCCCACCGGAGCACGTCACCGAAGTAGGGGGTGTGGATGAAGGCGGCTCCGTGCTCGGCCTCACCGTCCAGACCCACGACGACCGCCTTGCCGAAGGCCTCGACGCGGTGGGCTCCGCCGGCGGCGTCGAGGAGCAGGTGCGCGAGCGCCCGCGCGACGAGCGGGGCCGTGGCGGCGACGGCGGGGGCGAGGTCGGCAACGTGGCCGCGCCCTACCCAGGGGTTGCGGATCACCGCGGCGGCGGCCACACGACGGACGAGCCCGTCGACGACGAGGCCGCCCTCGCGGAGCACCTCGTCCTCGTGCACGACCACCTTGCGCAGCACCGCGCCGGCGGCCTGCACCGCGCGCGCGAGGTCGAGCTCAGGTGCGGGCGCGAGCGCCGTCCCAGCTGCCATGTGCGTCCTCTTCTCCCGGGTGCCGGTGATGCGACCCGCCAGCGGGTCTCTGGTATGCCACAGCACGCTAACCGGCACCCACGCACCCGTCAACGCACCGCAGCACAACCCGGCAATGCCCGGCCAGAACAGCATCGCCGGAACTGCATGGACCCCATTGACGATGCCGGAACTGGCATGCCAGTCTCCGCCAGGAGGGCCGCCAACGCCCGCGCAGGGCGACGTCTCGCGGCCGAGCGACAACCTCGAGGAGTCACGAGATGAGCCTGCTCCACCCCGTGGAGACCACCCCCGCTCCGGAGCTGCCCCGCAGCTCGTGGCAGATGCTCGTGAACGGCGCGTGGGTGGGCTCGTCCTCCGGCGAGGAGCTCGCGGTGGAAGATCCGGGCACGGGCGAGGTGATCGCCCGCGTCCCCTCCGCCACCATCGACGACGCAGACCGCGCCGTGGCCGCGGCGCGTGCCGCCTTCGACGACACCCGCCGCTGGGTCGGACTGCCACCCCAGCGGCGCGCCGAGGTGCTCTTCCGGGCGGCGGACCTCCTCGACGAGCGGGCCTCCCTGTTCGCGGGCGTTGAGAGCCGCAACCAGGGAATGCCCCTGAGCATGGCTCTCGGTAGGGCTCTGCCGGACGCGGCCCGCACGTTCCGCTACTACGCCGGCTGGGCCGACAAGGTCACCGGCCGCTCCTCGGAGTCGTGGAACGGCGACCGTCGCTTCCACACGTACACGCGGCGCGAGCCGGTCGGCGTCGCCGCACTCGTCGTCCCCTGGAACGCCCCCCTCGGCATGGCCGCCTGGAAGCTCGCCCCGGCCCTCGCGGCTGGGTGCACCTGCATCCTCAAGCCCGCCGAGGAGACCCCGCTGACCGCGCTGCTGCTCGCGGAGGTGCTGCAGGAGGCCGGCGTCCCCGACGGCGTGCTGAACGTCATCACGGGCGTGGGGTCCGTCGTCGGCGCACGCCTGGCCGAGCACCCCGACGTCGACAAGGTGGCCTTCACCGGCTCCACCGAGGTGGGCCGCGCCATCGCCCGCGCCGCCACGGGCAACCTCAAGAAGGTGAGCCTGGAGCTGGGCGGCAAGTCACCTGTCATCGTCTTCGGCGACGCCGACCTCGAGCGCGCCATCCCCGGCGCGGCGGCCGCCATCTTCACCAACAGCGGCCAGGTCTGCACCGCAGGCTCGCGCCTGTTCGTCCACGAGTCGGTGCACGACGAGGTGGTGGCCGGCATCGTCGACATCGCCGAGCGCACCACCGTCGGGTACTGCACCGACCCTCGGGCGCAGATGGGCCCGCTCATCTCCCGGCGCCAGCGCGACACCGTCATGGGCTACGTGCAGTCGGGCCTCGCCGAGGGCGGATCCCTGGCGACCGGTGGCAGCACCTCGGAGCGCGGCTACTTCGTGGAGCCGACCGTCCTCGTGGGCGCCACACCCCGGATGACCGCCGTGCGCGAGGAGATCTTCGGTCCGGTGCTGGCGGTGATGTCCTTCACGGACACCGACGACGTCATCACCCAGGCCAACGACAGTCCCTACGGCCTGGCCGGGAGCGTGTGGACCCGCGACGCGAGCACCGCCCGGACGGTGGCCTGGTCGCTGCGCGCCGGCCGGGTGGGCATCAACGTGCACGCCTGGCCGGAGGTCACCATGCCCACCGGTGGGTACAAGCAGTCCGGCTGGGGTCGCGAGCTCGGCCCCGAGGGCCTCGACCTGTTCCTGGAGACCAAATCGGTTTTCGACGCACTCGACTGACGCAGCCCCACCGCCCGCTCACCGAGCCGCCCGCAGGATGCCTGACCGGGCCGTCTGACCGGCGCGAGACAGTGCCGTAACACGGGCGACACACAAGGACACGGCCGCGACACCTCTCAGATGTCTACTGATGGGCAACACAGTCTTCTGTCAGTAGGCGCGGCGCAGGTCGCCGGCCGACAGTCCTGGAGGTCGCTCATGGACACCGGAAGCACCGCTTGGATCCTCGCCGCCTCGATGGGGGTCAGCCTGATGATCCCCGGACTGGCGCTGTTCTACGGCGGCATGACCGCCGCCCGTAGCACGCTCAACATGATGATGATGGTCTTCGGGGCGGTCGCCGTGGCCGGCATCGTCTGGGTGCTCTACGGATACTCCGCGGTCTTCGGGAACTCGTACGGCGGCCTCGGCCTGCTGGGCAACCTCGAGGAGTACGCCGGCTCCAGCCAGCTCCTGGCCGAGCAGTCCGACGCCACCCTGCCACCCGCACTGGTCGCCTCCTTCCAGGCGCTGTTCGCGGCCATCACGGTGGCGCTCATCGCCGGCGCGGTGGCCGACCGCATGCGCTTCGGCCCGTGGCTGGCCTTCAGCGCGCTCTGGGTGACCCTCGTCTACCTGCCGGTGGCGCACTGGGTGTTCGCGTTCGACGCGACCGACGGCTCCGTCGTCGGCGGGTGGATCGCCAACCAGCTCAAGGCCGTCGACTACGCCGGTGGCACCGCCGTCCACATCAACGCCGGCATCGCCTCGCTCGCCGTGGTGCTGGTGCTGGGCCGTCGCCGCTCCTGGGCCCGCCCGGAGCGTCCGCACAACCTCGTCTCCACCATGCTCGGCGCGGGCGTGCTGTGGTTCGGCTGGTTCGGCTTCAACGCCGGCTCGGCGCTGGCCGCGGGCAACGCCGCGTCCGTCGTCTTCCTCACCACCTTCGCCGCGACGTGCGCCGCGATGCTCGCCTGGCTCCTGGTGGAGCAGCTGCGCGACGGCCACCCCACGTCCCTGGGCGCCGCATCCGGCGCCATCGCCGGCCTCGTGGCCATCACGCCCTCATGCGGAGCGGTCACCCCCGTCGGGGCGATGGTCATCGGCCTTGCCGCCGGCGCGGTCTGCCCCTTCGCCGTCGGTCTCAAGCGGCGCTTCGGCTACGACGACGCGCTCGACGTCGTCGGCGTGCACCTCGTCGGCGGCATCCTCGGCACCCTCCTCATCGGCCTGCTCGCCAGCCCCGCCGCCCCTAACGGCCGCGCCGGCCTGTTCTACGGCGGGGGCTTCGCCCTCCTCGGCGCCCAGACGGTCGCCGCTGCCGCGGTGCTGGCGTACTCGTTCACGGTGACGCTGCTCATCGCGCTCGCTCTCAAGGCGACGCTCGGCCTGCGCGTGTCGGCCGAGGCCGAAGAGGACGGCGTCGACCACGCCCTCCACGCCGAGACCGCCTACGACCTGTCGCCCAGCCTGGCGGTCGGTGGCGGCTCGCTGCCCCACCCGGGCGTGGTCGCCCTCCCCGAGACCCGCACGACGACGACGACGGGCTGACGCGCGGCGCCGGCTACGCCCGCCGCTCGAGCCCCCCAGTCCCCCACCCACTGCGTTACCTGCACCGCCGCTCCGATCACGACAGCCCCCGGAGGAACCCCGTGACCACCACGCTGCCCGATCCCGCCACCACGCTGCCCAGCACAGCACCCTCGACCGCCACCTCGACTCCAGTGGCCTCCGCGGCCACCCAGTCACTGGCGAGCCGGGCCCGCGCCGACGGCGTGCGCTTCATCCTCGCGACGTTCACCACCCTGTCCGGCAAGCCGTGCTCCAAGCTCGTGCCGGTAGCCGCGGCCGACGAGCTGGAAGCCGAGGGCTGCGGCTTCGCCGGGTACGCGGCCGGTGCGATCGGACAGGTACCGACCGACCCCGACCTCATCGCCGTCCCGGACGTCTCCTCTTACACGCCGCTGCCGTCCGTCCGCGAGGGCCTGGCGATGGTGCAGTGCGACCCGCACGTCAACGGCGTCCCCCACCCCTTTGCACCGCGGGTGCTGCTGCGCAAGCAGATCCGCCGCGCAGCGGAGCACGGTCTCGCCCTCTCGGTGGGCGCGGAGGTGGAGTACTTCCTCGTGCAGCGCGGCGCCGACGGCACCCTGCGGACAGCGGACACCGCCGACGACGCCGACCAGCCCTGCTACGACGCGCGCGGCCTGACGCGCATGTACGAGCACCTCACCGCGGTCTCCGACGTCATGGAGCAGCTCGGGTGGGGCCCGTACGCCAGCGACCACGAGGACGGCAACGGGCAGTTCGAGCAGAACTTCCACTACGCCGACGCGCTCACCACGGCCGACCGCGTCACCACGCTGCGCTACGTGATCCAGATGCTCGCCGAGCAGCGCGGCATGGTGGCCACGTTCATGCCCAAGCCGTTCACAGACCGCACCGGCAGCGGCATGCACCTGCACCTGTCCCTGTGGGGCGCCGAGGGCTCCCCCGACGGTCCCGGCCCGCGCTTCCCCGCCGGCACCGAGGACGACCCGTACGGCCTGGGCCTGTCGAGCACCGGGTACGGCTTCGTGGCCGGACTGCTCGCGCACGCCCCGGCGCTACAGGGCCTGCTGGCCTCCACCGTCAACTCCTACAAGCGCACGGGTGCCACCTCGACGGCGTCGGGGGCCACGTGGGCGCCTCGCTCGGCCACCTACGGCGGCAACGACAGGACGCACCTGGTGCGGGTGCCGGACGCGAACCGCGTGGAGCTGCGCTCCGGTGACGGCGCCGGGAGCGCCCACCTGGCGGTGGCGGCTGCGCTCGGCTCGGGACTGGACGGCGTGCTGCGCCGCCTCGACCCGGGCGCCCCGGGCGCGCGCCCCCAGGGCGCTCCCCTGCTGCCGCGCACGCTGCTCGATGCCGTCCACCTCCTCGAGGCGGACCCGGTGGTCAAGGGCGTCCTGGACGCCGTCGACCCCACGGCGGGGGTGGCTGACTACTACGCCCAGCTCAAGCGTGAGGAGTTCTACGACTGGCACAGCCGGGTCAGCGCCTGGGAGGTCGACCGTTACCTCACGGTGGTGTGACCCACCTCGCACCGAGCACGTGGACACTGACAGGAAACTTGGGCTACTCTTACTACACACCCTTTCGAACCCCGGAGGTCGCTGATGTGCGGCATCGCCGGCCTGCACGTGCGTGACAGCGCACTGCAGGCGCAGCTGGGAAGCCTGCTGCAGTCCATGCTCTGCAAGGCCGCCGAGCGCGGCACCGACGCCGCCGGCGTCGGTATCTACGGAGACACGTCCCTGACGCCGGCCGGCACCTCGACGGTCTGCGTCATCGAGTCCCCCGTGTCCGCCGCGGAAGGCGCCGCCCGCCTCGACGCGGCCGGCGTCGGCCCGGTCACCTTCCGCGACGCGGGGCAGACCAGCGTCTTCTCCGCCCCGGCGCCGACCGCCCAGCTCGAGGCCGCCGTCCGCGCGGCCCTGCCGGGCGCGGTGCTCACCAGCCGCGGCTCCTCCCTCGCCGTCCTCAAGGGCACCGGCCACCCCGACGCCCTGGCGAGCACCTTCCGCCTGGCCGACGCCACCGGCTACCAGGGCGTCGCCCACACCCGCATGGCCACCGAGTCCGCAGTGACGAGCACCGGATCGCACCCGTACTCGGTGGGCCCGGACCAGTGCATGGTGCACAACGGCTCCTTCGCCAACCACGCCACCATCCGCCGCGAGCTGCAGGCCGAGGGCATCGTCTTCGACTCGGAGAACGACACCGAGGTCGGCGCTCGCTTCGTGGCCAAGCACCTCGCCGAGGGCGCCGACGTCGAGAAGGCCCTGCGGCTGCTGTGCGAGCGGTTCGACGGGTTCTACACGCTGCTCGTCGCCACCGAGAACTCCTTCGCCGTGGTGCGCGACGCCATCGCCTGCAAACCCGCGATCATCGCCGAGACCGACGCGTGGGTGGCCATGGCCTCCGAGTACCGCTACCTCGCCGGGCTGCCCGGCGTGGAGTCCGCCCGCATCTTCGAGCCCGAGCCGGAAGTGGTGTACGCATGGGAGCGCTGAGCACGCCCGTCATCGAGGACGCCCCGACCTCGACGATCAACGACGACGACGCGGGAGCAGCTGCCGCTGGCTCTACTGTCGATGTCGTCGTCCACGACCTCCGGACCGCCACCGTCCGCGAACTCAACGCCGCCCTGCACGCCCTGCCCGAGGGTGACTCCTCGCGCTGGCGGGTGCTCAACCCGGACGGCACGCACAGCATCGCCGCCGGGCTCGACCGCCCGGTCACCGTCGAGATCGAGGGGCCCGCCGGCTACTACTGCGCCGGCATGAACCAGCACGCGACCGTCGAGATCCACGGCAGCGCGGGCGTCGGCGTGGCCGAGAACATGATGTCCGGGCGCGTGCACGTCCACGGTGACGCGTCGCAGTCGGCCGGGGCCACCGCGCACGGCGGTCTGCTCGTCATCGACGGCAACGCCTCGGCGCGCTGCGGCATCTCCATGAAGGGCGTCGACATCGTGGTGGGCGGCAACGTCGGCCACATGAGCGCGTTCATGGCGCAGGCCGGCCGGCTGGTGGTGTGCGGTGACGCCGGTGACGCCCTGGGCGACTCCATCTACGAGGCCCGCCTCTACGTCAAGGGCCGCGTCGCGTCCCTCGGTGCCGACTGCGTCGCCAAGGAGATGCGCCCCGAGCACCTCGCCGAGCTGACCGAGCTGCTGCGCGCCGCCGGTCGCGACGACGACCCGGCCGCCTTCACCCGGTACGGCTCGGCGCGCACGCTCTACAACTTCCACGTCGACAACGCCTCGGCGTACTGAGCCCCTGCGTCCTGAGGAGACCCACGATGACTCACACGCCGGACGACGTCGCCAGCCGCGGCCTGCGCGAGTCGGCGACGTTCGACAGGACGACGATCGCCGCCATCCAGCACGCCGCGCGCACCGGCATCTACGACATCCGCGGAGGCGGCGCCAAGCGGGCCCTCCCGCACTTCGACGACCTGCTCTTCCTCGGCGCGAGCATGTCCCGCTACCCGCTCGAGGGCTACCGCGAACGCTGCGACACCGACGTGGTGCTCGGCGCCCGCAACGCGAAGTACCCGCTGCGCCTGCAGACCCCGGTGACCATCGCGGGGATGAGCTTTGGTGCGCTGTCGGGTCGCGCCAAGGAGGCCCTGGGCCGCGGCGCCAGCGAGGTGGGTACCTCCACCACCACCGGCGACGGCGGCATGACCGAGGAGGAGCGCGGCCAGTCCAAGCACCTCGTCTACCAGTACCTGCCCTCGCGGTACGGCATGAACCCGGATCACCTTCGCGCCGCCGACGCCATCGAGGTGGTGCTCGGCCAGGGCGCCAAGCCCGGTGGCGGCGGCATGCTGCTCGGTCAGAAGATCACCGAGCGCGTGGCGGGGATGCGCACGCTGCCCGTGGGCGTCGACCAGCGCTCGGCGTGCCGCCACCCGGACTGGACCGGCCCCGACGACCTCGCCATCAAGATCGGTGAACTGCGCGAGATCACGGACTGGGAGAAGCCGATCTACGTCAAGGTCGGCGCCTCCCGCACGTACTACGACGTCAAGCTCGCGGTGAAGGCGGGCGCTGACGTCGTCGTCGTCGACGGGATGCAGGGCGGAACCGCCGCCACGCAGGACGTCTTCATCGAGAACGTGGGCATCCCCACGCTGGCCGCGATCCCGCAGGCCGTGCAGGCGCTGCAGGAGATGGGCGTGCACCGCACCGAGGGTGGCGTGCAGCTCATCGTCTCCGGTGGCGTGCGCAACGGCGCCGACCTGGCCAAGTGCCTGGCGCTCGGTGCAGACGCGGTGGCCATCGGCACGGCGGCGCTCATCGCCCTCGGTGACAACGACCCGGCGCTGGACGACGAGTACCGCAAGCTCGGCTCCGCCGCGGGGTACTACGACGACTGGCAGGCCGGCCAGGACCCGGCCGGCATCACCACGCAAGACCCGGAGCTGCAGCAGCGGCTGGACCCGGTGGCCGCCGGCCACCGCCTGGCCAACTACCTGCGGGTCATGACGATGGAGGCGCAGATCATCGCCCGCGCCTGCGGCAAGGCCCACCTGCACCACCTCGAGCCGGAAGACCTGGTGGCGCTCACCATCGAGTCCGCCGCCATGGCGCGGCTCCCCCTGGCAGGCACCTCATGGATCCCCGGTCAGGGACTCTGACGCTTCCCCGGCCCGGCTCGCAGTCCGGCGCTCGGTCGGGCTTCCGGTCGAGCAGTCGATCAGGGTCCCGGTCCGGTTTCGACGACGAGCTGCACGTCGCCCGCTTCACGCAGGCGCGGGTGGTGCCCTGGCGCAACGGCCAGGGCACCACCCGGGAGCTGCGGCCCCGCTCCGAGCACGACGGCGGCTGGTGGGTGAGCGTCGCCGACCTCACCCAGCCCGGGCCCTTCTCGTCCTTCCCCGGTGTCGAGCGTGTGTTCACACCGGTCGGGGCTGACGTCGAGCTGACCGTCGACGGGACGACCCACCAGCTACCCGCCGGGAGGCCGTTCCGCTTCGACGGCGAGGCGGACGTCAGTGCCGCGCTGCCGTGGGGTCCGGCGCGGGCGATCAACGTCTTCGCCGAGCGGTCTGTCTGCCGCGTCGACGTACGACGGCGCCAGACGCAGCAGCTGGTGCGCCCCGGCACCGCGCTCGTCGTCCTCGAGGGCACGGCGCACCTGGCCGACGGGCGCGACCTCGGACCGCTCGACCTCGTCGAAGGCCCCGCGCACGTGCTGGGCACCGCGCTGGTCATCAACGTCGCCCCGATCCGCCCGAGCTCCACCACCCACCCCTGAACACGTGGTGAGAATGCCTCCCCATCCGTCGTGATCATGGACTTCCGGAACACTCTCGAGCCACGAGCGGTGCCGATCTTGGCGATGTGTCGGCCCGTGAGCGGGCACAGGGCGACGAAGCGCCAAGATCTGCGAGCTCTCAGCCGTGGTGTGCTCGGGAAGTCCATGATCACGGACTGGGTAAGCCCCTCCTCGCCCCGCTCTGAGTCGGTTCTCCCGCGGTCTGTCTCCCTGACTCCACTCAGCACCTCGCCTGGAAGGTCGTTCCATGAGCAGCACCGAGTACCTCGTCGTCGGAGCGGGCCTGGCGGGCGCTGCCACCGCGTGGCGCCTGGCGCAGCGGGGACACGAGGTGACGGTGGTCGAGCGCACCGAACCTGCTGCGCACGACGGCAGCTCCCACGGGTCGGCGCGCATCTTCCGCTACGCCTATCCCGAGCGCGCGTACGCCGCGATGGTGGTGCAGTCGGCCGCCGGGTGGGCTGAGCTGGAGCGTCTGCACGGCTCCCCCGTGCTCACCCCGACCCCCGCCGTCGACCACGGCCCGCTGCGCAACCCGCGGGCCCTCGCGCGGGTGCTGGAAGAGGTCGGCGTCGAGCACGAGCTGCTCTCCGCCGCCGAGGCCAGCGCTCGGTGGCCCCAGCTGACGGTCGACGGTGAGGTGCTCGTGCAGCCCGGCGGCGCGGTGATCGATGCGGCCGGTGCTGTCGCGGCGATGCTCGACCAGGCTCGCGCGCACGGCGCTCAGGTGCTCACCGGGTGGCCGCTGCGCTCGCTGGAGCGCAGCGCGGCGGGCTTCGTCGCGCAGTCCGACGACGGCCGCTCCCTGACCGCCGGGCGCGTGGTCGTCGCCGCCGGCGGCTGGCTTCCCGACCTGCTGGAGCGTCTGGCGCTGCCCGCCGGCTTCGTGGCTGCGCTGCCGCGCCTGGAGGTGACGCAGGAGAACGCGTTCCACTTCCCCTACTCGGACGAGCACCCTCACGGGACCTGGCCGACCACCATCCACAAGACCCCGCAGATCCAGGTCTACTCCCTGCCCGGCGGCCGCGACGCGGGCTTCGCGGGGCACAAGGTGGCCGAGTACGCCGCGGGGCCGCGCATCGGGTCGGCGTCGCGGCAGAGCGGACTGATCGACCCCGCCAACCGCGAGCGCGTCGTCGAGTACGTGCGCCACTGGATGCCGGGGCTGGTGCCGGAGCCGTACGCGGAGACGACGTGCCTGTTCACGATGACCCCCACGGAGGACTTCGTGATCGATGGTGTGGACGGCGTCACCGTGCTCTCCCCGTGCTCGGGCCACGGGGCGAAGTTCGCGCCGCTGCTGGGTGAGATCGCCGCCGACGTCGCGAGCGGTGCCGCGCAAGCGCCGGAGCGGTTCCGGGTGGGTGCGGTGTCCGCCCGTGGCTGAGGGCAAGCTTGATCTCGTGACCCCTCCACCCCCGGCTGGCAACCGCGGCGACACGGTGACGGAACTGCTCGGGCAGATCGCCGACACCGGCCGCGACGCCGCCCGCGGCGGCTACAGCCGCCCCGTGCTGTCAGGCTCCGAACGCGACCTGCTGGCCTGGTTCGTCGAGCAGGCGCAGCGGCGCGGCCTCGACGTCGACGTCGACAGGAACGGCATCGCCTGGGCCTGGTGGAACCCCTCCGGCGCCGACCTGCGCGGATCGGTGGTCACCGGTAGCCACCTCGACTCCGTGCCCGGCGGCGGTGCCTTCGACGGGCCACTCGGGGTGGCGTCGGCGCTGGTGGCCGTCGACCACCTGCGTGCCCGCGGCATCACGCCGTCACGCGCCCTCGGCGTCGCTGTCTTCCCCGAGGAGGAGGGCTCGCGGTTCGGGGTCGCCTGCCTGGGGTCGAGGCTGCTCACCGGTGAGCTGGCCCCTAAGCGGGCGCTGGCGCTGACCGACCCGGACGGGACGACGCTCGCCGAGGCCTGGGGCAGGGCCGGCATGGACCCCGCGCACCTGGGCCGGGACGACGAGGCGCTGGCGCGCATCGGCACCTTCGTCGAGCTGCACGTCGAGCAGGGCCGTGGCCTGATCGATCTCGACGCGCCCGTTGCCGTCGCCAGCTCGGTGCTAGGCCACGGCCGGTGGCGGCTGTCCTTCACCGGCGAGGGCAACCACGCAGGCGCCACGCTCATGGCCGACCGGCGCGACCCGGTGGTCGCCGCGGCGGCCGCCGTGCTCGCCGCGCGGCAAAGCGCCCTCGCGCACGCGGACGCCCGCGCCACGGTGGGGCGGATCGTGCCGGTGCCCGGCGGCACCAACGTCATCGCGAGCCGGGTGGACGCGTGGCTCGACGTGCGCCACCCCGACGACGCGGTCACCGCCGCCGTCGTCGCTGAGATCAGCGAGCGTGCTGCGGAGGCCGCCCGGGCTGAGGGGTGCGAGCTGGTGGTGACGCAGGAGTCGTTCAGCGCGACGGCCCACTTCGACGGTGTGCTGCGCGACCGGCTCACGCGCGTCCTGTCCGGCGCCCCGGTGCTCGCGACTGGCGCCGGCCACGACGCCGCGGTGCTCGCCGGCCACGTGCCCTCGGCGATGCTCTTCGTCCGCAACCCCACGGGGGTGTCGCACTCCCCCGCCGAGGCGGTGGAGGACGACGACGCCGAGCAGGGCGCCGCAGCCCTCGCCACAGCCCTGGAGCACCTCCTCACCTGACCACCACGTCCTTCAGTGATCATGGGCGATCGGTCACCGCCCCATCCCCTCCGCGACGATCAAGGAAGTTGTGCACGGTGATCGCGCACAACTTCCTTGATCGTCGCGAGGGGGTGAGTGCAGTGCTCACGACGTGGGCGGGTGCTCTCCGTAGGCCGTGACCGCGAGGAACTTCGCGGGCAGCTCGATGAGCTGCTCTGGCCCGTGGGGACCCTCGCCGTCGAACTGCAGCGCGTCACCGGGGTGCAGCTCGTACCGCGACTCCCCGTGCCCGTAGACCATGACCCCCTCGAGCATGTAGAGCAGCTCGGTGCCGGGGTGCTGGAAGAGCGGGAACACCTCGCTCGCCTCGGTGAGGGTGACGAGCACCGCCTCCATGCGCTTGTGGGGGCCGCGGAGCGCGCCGAGGAGCTCGTACAGGTGGCCCTGGCGCGAGCCGCGCCGGATGATCTGCGCGCCGTGGCCGGCTGGCACGAAGACGGCCTCGCGCTCGGCGTCGACGCCGCGGAAGAGCGCCGTCACCGGCACGCCGAGTCCGCTGGCGAGCCTGGCCAGCGTGGTGAGGCTGCACGAGGTCTGCGCATTCTCGATCTTGGAGAGCATCGCCTTCGAGATGCCGACCCGCTCCGCCATCTCCGCGACCGAGACGCCTGCCGCCAGGCGGTAGGCGCGGACCTGCGCCGCAATGACGCGCTCCAGGTCGCCCTCGGCAGGGCCGACGTCGGACCGCTCGACCTCCCGCGCCGGCGAGCCGGTTGCCACCTCGTCGCCGATGTCGGGCGCACTGTCCATCCGCCCATGGTGCCGCCTCGCTCCGGCCGCGGGGGCGGAGAGGTCACCCCGGTTGCCGGAGCGAGGGCAGATCCTCACCCGAAGGGCTTGTCGGCCATCCAGTAGAACCGCGTGTGCCGCCGGTGGCGAGGCATGGCCCAGTCTCGCCGGACGAGGTCGCGCACCGCAGCGACGTCCCTGCGCTCCCCCGCGCACCACACGACCAGCCCGTCCGGGTCGAGCTGCCTCAGCGCCGTCACCTGCTCAGTGCCGGAGGGGAACACCTGCAAGTCGACGGGTCGGTCGGTCCGTCGGACGAGCTGGGCCAGTTCCGGCGTGCCGGCGAAGAGCACCGTGGCCTCGGCGCCGGGCGGGAGCGCCCCGAGGATCGACACGAAGGCGGGGATGCACGAGGCGTCACCGACGAGCGCGTAGCGGCTGACCTCGGGGTCGGGGCTCCACGCCGTCGGGGTCACGGCGATCTCGACCTCCTCGCCGGGCTCGGCTGCGAGCGCCCACGACGCCTCGGGGCCGGTGGGGTGGTGGATGACGAACTCCAGGTCGAAGGTACCGGCCTTCGGGTCGGGGTTCACCAGGGTGAACCCCCGCTGCTTCAGCACCCGGGGGTCGGTCAGCGAGGGCACCCAGAGGCGCACCCACGCCGTGGGGTAGATGTCGAGGGAGGCCATCACTTCGGGTGCGCTGAAGGAGACCCTGCGGTAGCCGTCGAGCACGTCGTGCGCCGCGGTCACCGTCACACGCTGCTCACGCGCGCCGATCGCGCGCATGACGGTGCGCTGGAAGCTCACGGCCATGATGGATCCCCGGTTTCGACCAGACCGGGACGGCCGAGCGCGACGACGGGGTCGACAGCGGGGTCGACGACCGGCTCTCCCTCGTCAGCCGACACCGGCGCCGCGGCTCGCACGATCGGCGCGAGCGCGACCGGGGCGAGGGCCACGCCCGCCGCGACGAGCACGGCAGCGGCGACGATCACCCAGCCATAACCGACGCTCGCGGCGACGCCGAGCCCGACCGCACCTCCGATGAGTCCCGCCATGAACGCGAAGCTCGCGAGCAACGTGTAGTCGCTGCCGGCCGTCGCCGACCGCGAGAGGTCCATGTGCACGGTGTACACGACCGTCGCCACGGCCCCGTACGCACCGTTCACCAGGCAGACGATCACCGCGATGACCGCGGCATCCGCCTCTCGCCCGGCGAGCACGAGCAGCGCCAGGATCGCGACGGCCTGGATCGCCCCGGCGAGCACGAGGATCCGCAGGCGACCAAACCGGCGCACCAGCAGGCCCGTCGCGAGCGCGGCCGCGATCGCCACCGCCCCGGCCACCATGGTGCTGAACGTCCCGATCGTGGCGAGCGACCAGCCCGCGTCGACGAGCATGGGCGTCACCAGCGCTTGCGCCGAACTCACCCCGATCAACAGCAGCGGCAGCACGAGGAAGGTCCAGCGAGCAACGCCGGGAGCTCGAAACACGCGCGCGAAATCGCGGAGCGACGGCCGCGACTCGGGCGAGACGCCTCGGGGGGGCTCGCGGTGGCGCGCGATCATCCACACCGGCAGCACGGTCATCGCAGCGAGGGTGACGAGAGCGGGCGCCCACCCGAGAACGTCGTACACCACGAGCACGGCGCCGCCGCCGAGGATGTTGCCGAGGTAGCCTCCGGCGACCTGGATGCCGTTCGCCACACCCCGGGTGCCGTGCTCCACCATGCGGGCGGCGAGCGCATCCGCGGCGACGTCCTGCGTCGCCGAGAGGAGCACCACGAGAGCTGCGACCACCATCAGCACGGAGAACTGGTTCACGGGATCGATCGCGGCCATCACCAGCAGGCACACCGCGATGAGTGGCTGCAGCACGAGGAGCCACGAGCGGAAGTGCCCGCGCCGCGCGCTGCCGTACCAGTCGACCAACGGCGCCCACAGGAACTTCACGCCCCACAGCAGGCCGAGCAACTGAATCAGCCCGAGCTGGTCGAGCGACGCCCCCTGCGAGCGCAGGATGCCGACCACGCCGGTGTAGAAGAAGCCGACACCGAGGAACTGCGAGACATACAGGCCGGCGAGGAGGGTCAACTCCCGGCGCTGGGTCGGTCGGGCAGATGTCTGGGTGGTCATGCGGGGGTCCTGATCGTGTCGAGGCGCCACCCGGCGGCGGCGTTCCGTTCCTTCCAGAAGCGCGCGTAGTGACCGTCACGCGCGAGGAGCTCCTCGTGGGTGCCGAGTTCGACGATGCGCCCGCCGTCCAGGAAGGCGATGTGGTCTGCCCGGGCGATGGTGTCGAGCCGGTGGGCGATGACGAGGAGCGTGCGGCGTGTGGAGACCTCGACCAACGCTGCGTGGAAGGCCGCGTCGTTCTCGGGGTCGAGCGACGCCGTGGCCTCGTCGAGCAGCACGATGGGGGCGTCCTTCAGCAGGGCACGGGCGATGGAGATCCGCTGGCGCTCGCCCCCCGACAGCGCGGTTCCCCCCTCGCCGACCTGCGTCTGCCAGCCACCGGGAAGGCGCTCGACGATCTCCGTCACTCCGGCCAGCCGTGCGGCCTCGCGGACGTCGTCCTCGCTGGCGTCGGCTCGTCCGAGCCGGATGTTCTCCTCGATGGTGCCTTCCAGGAGGAACACGTCCTGGAACACCATCGACAGCCGCGCCATGAGCTGTGGTGAGGGGATGTCACGGACGTCCACGCCTCCGAGGCGCACGCTGCCGGCGTCGACGTCGAAGAACCGGGCGACGAGGCGCGTCATGGTCGTCTTGCCCGAGCCCGATGCGCCGACCAGCGCTGTCATCGTTCCGGCAGGGACGCGGAGGCTCACGTCGTGCAGGACGGGCGAGTCCGGGGTGTAGCCGAACCTCACGCCGACGAACTCGATGCTGTCGTCGTACGGGGCTGCGCCGACGGCCGGCTCGGGGAGCGCGGGGGTGCGGAGCACCTCCTCCACGCGATCGAGGGCGCCCCGCGCCATCCGGATCGCTGCGCCGAGGTCAGCCGCGACCACGAGCGGCTCGACGAACCTCGCCGCAAGCACGAGCAACGCGAGGAGCGTCGGTACACCGAGCTCTCCGCCCAGCGCGAGGAATGCGCCTGCGACGAGGACAGCGGTGAAGGCCAGCTGGACGACGAGGACGAACGCCACGAACGGGAGCACGGATCCGCGCACCAGAGCGCGGGAGACCCGGTGCTGCGACGCCAGCGCCTCGTCGAGCGCCCGGTTCCCGTCCGTGGTGCGGCGGAACGCCCGCAGCTCCGGCTGCATCTGGGCGAACTCGATGACGCGGCTACCCGCCTCGGTGGCGGCGGCATCGAGCTCGACGTCGAACCGGCTGATCCGGCGCGACGACCACCGGAAGGTCACGGCGATGAACGGAACGGACACGAGGGCCGCCACGGCGAGGCGCCAGTCGAAGAAGAGCATCGAGACGGCCACCACGGCGGGCGTCACGAAGGCCGTGACCAGCGGCCTGAGCAGGTGCGCGGGAGCACCCATCACGTCGAAGGTGCTCTTCCCCGTCAGCTGGGAGAGGGCGCCCGTGCGCGCCGGCGTGAACCAGCCCAGGGGGAGGGTGGCCACGTGGTCACCGAGGAGGTGGTGGATCCGGCGTGAGAGACCTGAGCCCAGGCGGTAGCCGGCGAGCTGGCTGTCCGCGTGGGCGAGGGCGTACCCGACGAAGACCACGACCATGGCACCGATCCACGGCCACGCCGCCGCGGGCGAGGGCCCGAGGAGCGCCGTGAAGACCGGCACCAGCAGGACGAACCCGATGCCCTGGAGCGTCGCGGACAGCACGAGCCCGACGAGCATGCGGCGCAGCGTGCGCGCGGCGACGGGGTCGAGGATGCCGAACAGCTGCCGGATCATGCGCTGACCTCCGCTGGGTGGGTTTCCGCCGGGTAGGCCCCCGCTGGGCTGGCGGTCCCGCGACGCATCTGCGCGTACCGTCCGCCCGCGGCGAGGAGCTCTTCGTGGGTGCCGCGCTCGACGATCCGCCCTCGTTCCAGAACGAGGATCTGGTCGACGCGCTCGATCGTGTGGAGCCGGTGGGCGATGACGAGGAGGGTGCGCCCGACGGCGAGGGTCGACAGTGCGTCCTGGATCGCGGCTTCCGACTCGGGGTCGGCGAAGGCCGTCGCCTCGTCCAGGACGATGACAGGTGCGTCGGCGAGGAAGCAGCGGGCGATCGAGAGGCGCTGCGCCTCTCCCCCGGAGAAGCTCACGTCCACCCCGACGACGGCGTCGTACCCCTTCGGCAGGGCACGGATGCGCTCGTCGATCCTCGCGGCGCGTGCGGCCTGAACGATCTCCTCCCGCCGCGCGTCGGGACGGCCGAACGCGATGTTCTCGGCGACCGTGGCCCGCTGCAGGCGGACGTCCTGGAAGACGAAGGAGACGGACCGATAGAGCGTGTCGGGAGTGAGGGAGCGAATGTCCGCCCCGCCGATGCAGATGGATCCGGCGTCCGGGTCGAAGAACCGAGGCAGGAGGCGCGCCACCGTGGTCTTGCCGGAGCCCGATCTGCCCACCAGGGCCGTCACCGTGCCGGGCCGGAGCTCAAAGGAGACCTCCTGGACCGCCGCCGACTCCTCGCCGTAGCTGTAGGTGACCGCGTCAAAGACGACGTCGGTTCCCGCTGGCTCCCGCGGGTGGACGTTCAGCGGCAGCTCCGGGGTCGCCAGGACCCCACCCACCCGGCCCGCCGCCGCACGTGCGACACGCACGTCGTTGACCGAGTACCCCAGGGCGGTCAGCGGAGCGGCCAGGCCGACGCCGAGCAGCGCGAACGGCAGCACGTCGACGGGCTCGATCCATCCGGCGGCGACGAAGACCGTGGACGCCGCGGTGGTCCAGATGAGCATGAACGACGGCGACAGCAGCAGCTCCATCACCACGGTGCCCGCGAAGGTGGTGCGCACCATGGCAAGGAAGCGATCGGCGAAGGCGTCAGCAGCCTCGAGGAAGCGACGGTGCGCGCGCCCGGCCTGCCCGAAGCTCTTGACCACGGCGATGCCCTCGACGAACTCCACCGCGGCGGCCGTGACCCTCCCCATGGCGGCGTTGTAGCTCTCGTAGTGGTCACGCGCGCCAGCCATCAGCCGGGCGTAGACAGCGATGCCGATGAGCGCGGGTCCGAGGGTGATCACCGCCAGCCGCCAGTCGACCCAGAGGAGGTATCCCAGCGAGACGAGAGGGGTCACGACGGCGGCAGCGATGTTCGTGAAGCTGTGCCCGACGAGGTGGTGCAAGGCGCTGACGTCGTCGCCGACTGCTGCACGCACGGCGGCCGAGTTGCGCTCGGTGAACCAGCCCAGCGGCACCCGCCCGAGCCGGTCGACCAGCGCGCGGCGCAGGCTGAGGCCCAGGTCGTTGTCCGCGAGGTGCGTGATGCCGGTCGCCGCAACCATCGCGGCCAACCTGACGACGAGCGCCAGCCCACCCACCGCTACGACGGTCCAGACCCTCGCGCTGGCGACGGGATCGGCCAGGAGCGCCCGACCCAGTTCCGCGACAGCGACGAAGGGAACCACCGCGGCGACCGACGCGACGACCTGCAGGAGCACAGCAAGGACGACGCGCGAGCGGACGGGGGCGATCAGCGTGCCCAGGCCTGCAGGGGGCGGGGTAGCGGCGGGTGGGGCAGCGGGAGCAGCTGTGGACATGCCGTCCTCCGATCGAGTGCGTACGGCGTACGCGCAAGGCAAGCCTCACCTAAGCGGCACGGTCGCGTCAAGGCCACCTCCCGGTCCCCGCGGCGGGGCTGCGCGGGACCGAGAATCGGAGCGTGACCGGACAGCGCACGAACGCTCGATCTCCGACGACGGGGAAGCCGCGCGCTGCGCGCCTCAGCGTCGACCGGGTCCTGGAGGCGGCCTTCGCGCGCGTCCGCTCCACCGGCCTGCCGTCGCTGACCATGCGACAGCTCGCGGACGACCTCGGCACCGGTCCCATGACGCTCTACCGCCACGTGTCAGGCCGGGATGACCTCCTGCGCCGCATGCTGGACCGCACGGTGGCGGAGATGGACCTGCCGCCGGTCTCGCTCGACCCCCGCGAAGAGCTGACGGGCCTGGTCACCGCCGTGCACGCGAGATTCCGGCGCGACCCCTGGGTGGTCACCCTGGTCGCCTCCGAAGGACTGAGCAGCCCCGACATCCTGCCCGTCGTCGAACGCATGCTGAACGCCCTCAAGAACGCCGGCTGCAACCACGACGAGATGGCCGCGGCGTACGCCCTCATCTGGCACTACACCTACGGGGAGGCCATCGACTCCCACCGCGACGGCGAACTTGACCGTGTCGCAGCAGGCATGGGGGACATCGACGTTGGTGAGTACCCCACGCTGGCCGAGATGCTGTGCCGTCGACGAGGGACCCAGAGGCGTCACCTCTTCGAGGGCAACCTCCAGCGTCTGCTGGACAGCGTCCTCTGATGGCTACGGCAGAGTGACTGCGTCAGATGGAGAAGTGGCCTCGGTCAGGGGCGCACGCACGCTCCCGCTTGTGCGCGTACATCCGGGCATCGGCGCGGGCGACCAGGCGGTCGACGTCGTCCCCGGGAGCCGACAGCACGGCGCCGCAGCTGGCCGCCAGGCGGGCGGGACCGGCGGGGGTGTCGACGACGTCGTTGAGGTCGTGCAGCAACCGCTCCCGCAGGACGTCGAGCTCGCCGGGTTCGACATCGGTCACCACGACGACGAACTCGTCGCCGCCCAGGCGCCCCACCAGGTCCACCGGACGGACGGCGCTGCGCAGCCGACGCCCCACCTCGGCAAGCAGGTGGTCACCGGCGGCGTGGCCGAGCTCGTCATTGACGGCCTTGAACCCGTCGAGGTCGACGAAGACCAGCGCGCAGGCCGCGCCGCTCGTCGGCGGTGCCGCGCGCAGCAGCGCCCCGAGGTGCTCGTGGACGCCCACCCGGTTGGCGCACCCGGTCAACGCGTCGGTGTGGGCGCGCCGGTGCAGCTCCGCCTCCAGCTCGTGGCGCTCGGTCGTGTCCGTCAGGCAGACGAGCACCCCACGGCCGCCGTCGTCGTCGTCGACATGAGCCATCTCCACGCGGCACCAGCGGGCCGTTGCGTCACCAGGGCTGATCTCGGCGTCCAGCACGACCTTCCGCTCGGAGGCGAGCGCGTCGGCCGCTGCAGCCTCCAGCTGAGCGCGATGGCTCTCGGCGAAGCGCGCGACCACGTCGTCAAGGCGGGCGACGGTCGGCGCGCCCAGCAGCTCCAGTGCCTTCGCGCTGGCGAACGTGGCCGCTCCGTCGTCGTCGAGGAGGACGACGCCCACCGGCAGGCTGGCGGCGAGCAGGCGGAAGAGACGGGCCGTGGATCTGGCGGCCTCGTGCGCGGCCATCTCGTCGCTCAGGTCGACCATCTCGCAGACCACGACCGGATGGCCGTCCCGCTCCCCGTAGCGGTTCTCCAGCTCCACCCACAGCCAGGACCCGTCGGCGCACAGATGCCTGACGCGCACCCTCACCGAGCGCCCCGTGTTGCGCAGCTCCAGCCATGCGCGGACGGCGCGATCGAGGTCCTCCGGGTGGACGAGTTCGGAGGAACGCATGCCGCGCAGCTGGTCCTCAGACCACCCGGTCATGAGGGTCATCCGAGCGTCCGCGGAGAGCACCTCGGCCTTCAGCGACTTCACGACGACGGCGTTGCGGGGCCCCTGGGAGGTGGTGAGGGCTTCCCGTGGGATCGCTGCGGGCGCCTGGGTGCCGTCGGCAGACGACTCAGCCCCGGGCAGGAAGACAGCGACCACCGCACCGACGCTGTCGAGGGTGTCGAAGAAGATCAGCTCCGCCTCGATGCGGGGGTCCTCACGCAGGTGGACCGTCACCGCGACCCGCCCCTCGCCGCGGCGCTCCCAGGCTTGAGCGACGGCGGCGGCGTCTGATGGCACGAGCACGTCGAGCAAGGTGGAGCGGGAGGGTGGCAGGGGCACGGCGCGCTCCCCCGCCGGTGGTAGCGCCTCGGGCCACGGCACGCGGAAGCCGATGTCATCGATGGCCGCCAGCGCGATGTCCGAGCGCGCCAGCAGCGCCTCGAGCTCTCGCGCATGGTCGGGCTTCACCTGTGCCTGATCGACAGCTGCCCGAGCTGTCTTGAGCCCGGATCAGACGCACGTCGCGGGGGTCGCAACGGAACGACCTCCGCGAGTTCGACCGGCAACCGAGCGACAGCCCTGGACAGGTGCGCGGAGCAGCGGTGCAGGCGGAGCCGACGTGGCTGGACCGGGACTCCGACGTCGAGCGGGACGTGAGCAGCATCACCCACCCACGAGGCCTCCACCGGTCGAGCTGTAGGTAAGCCTGCCCTAAGGTGATCTCCGCCGAAGTGGGCGTCCCCCCATTCCGGAGGACGCCCCTGCCACCTCGAGCAGGAAGATCTCCATGCACCCCGTGCGCTCTGCGTCGCTGACCGCCGTCGTCCTGGCCTCCGCCCTCGCCGGATGCGGATCCTCATCCACCGAGCCCGCCGCCGCGGGGTCGACGAGCGCCACGACGGAAGCCAGCGGCACGCGGACCGTCCAGACCGCACTCGGACCCGTCGACGTTCCGCAGGACCCGCAGCGCGTCGTCGTCGTGCAGTCCCGCGCCCTCGACCTCACCACCGCCCTCGACGTGCCGACCGTCGGCGCCACGTACTGGTCCAAGGCCGTCGAGGTACCGGCCTACCTGGCAGACAAGGTGCCGGCCGACTTCGCCCTCGTCGGCAACGACGACCAGCCCGACTTCGAGGCGATCACCGCGCTCAAGCCCGACCTCATCATCGGTGACCAGACCGTCGAGAAGAACCTCGCGACACTCAAGGACATCGCCCCCGTCGCCGCCTACTCCACCGAGAACGCCGAGGGCCAGTTCGACTGGCGCACGCAGCTCGACCAGGTCGCCGAGTTCACCGGCCACCAGGAAGAGGCGAAGAAGGTCGAGGCCGACTTCGCCGCGACCGTCGCCGAGCTCGACGCGGGCGTGAAGACCCCCGGCCAGAGCGTCATCCCGCTGCGGGTGCGCGCCGACCACGTGCGCTGGCACCTCCCCGGGACCTTCATCGGCGCCCACGTGCTCGACTCGATGAAGAACATCACCCTGCCCGAGCCGACGGTGCCCAGCGAGAACGGCCGGTTCTCGATCATCCCCGCGGAGCGCCTCGACACCCTCTCCGCCGACAGGATCTTCGCCATCCTCGACAGCGACGAGGCCTACACGACGCTGCAGTCGCAGTCGCTGTGGCAGGGGCTGCCGGCCGTGAAGAACGGTGGCGTGTGCGTGACCAAGAACCTCGACGCCTGGATCCTCGGTGGGCCGGCGGCGTCGAAGGTGGTCGCGGGCGACGTCCGCGCCTGCCTCGACGCCTGAGCCGGTGAGCACAGCAACCACCGCCTCGGGAGCCTTGGCGGGTGCTCCCCCCGGCCAGCGCCGCGGGGAGCACCCGAGCCAGCCCGCCCGCCGTCCCCTGGGACGGCGGGCGGGCCTCGGCCTGACCGCGGCGGCCCTCGCCCTCGCCGTCACCGCCAGCCTGCTCGTCGGCGCGGCGCCCCTGCCGCCGTCCGACGTGTGGGCTGCCCTCACCGGGAACGGCTCGCAGCAGGCCCACATCGTGGTGTGGGAGCTGCGCGTGCCCCGCACCCTCGCGGCGTTCGCCGTCGGCCTGGCGCTCGCCGTCGCCGGAGGGGTCATGCAGGCGCTGGTGCGCAACCCCCTGGCCGACCCCGGCCTCCTCGGGGTCAACGCGGGCGCAGCCTTCTTCGTGGCGGTTGCCGTGGCCCTGCTCGGCGTGCGCTCCGTGCACCTCTACGCGGTGTTCGCCTTCGCCGGGGCGCTCCTGGTCACCGTGCTCGTGTACCGGATCACGACGGCGACAGCGCGCCCGCCGTCGAGCGCCCAGCTGGTGCTCGGCGGGGTCGCGGTGGGGGCTGCGCTCAGCGGCATCACCTCCGCGCTGTCGGTGCTGAACCCCGACGCGTTCGACCAGATGCGCTTCTGGAACGCCGGCTCGCTGGCCAACCGCTCGATCGACGCCCTCGTGCCGCTGCTGCCGTTCCTCGTGGTCGGGCTCGTGCTGGCGCTGCTGGCGGGCTCGTCCTTCAACGCCCTCGCCCTGGGGGAAGACTCCGCCCGCGCGCTCGGCGCCCGCGTCTCCACCACGCGCGTGCTGGGCATCGTGGCGATCACCCTGCTCGCGGGAAGCGCCACCGCCATCGCCGGCCCGATCGCCTTCGTCGGCCTGATGATGCCGCACGTGGCTCGCTGGATGGTCGGGCCCGACCACCGCTGGATCCTCGCCTACAGCGCACTCCTCGGGCCCATCCTCGTGCTGGTGGCCGACGTCATCGGCCGCATCGCCACCCCCGGTGAGCTCCCCGTCGGCATCGTCACCGCCTTCCTCGGGGCACCGGTGCTGCTGGTGCTCGTGCGCAGCCGCAGGGGACGTCCCTGATGGCCGCCCCCTCACACCCCGCCCCGTCACGCCCAGCGCCGTCACACCCAGCGCCGTCTGGGGACCAGCCCTCCGTGCAGTTCCCCGGCCTGGTGCGCCCGGTGCGCCTCGGCCCGTTCTCGCACCTGGTCTCCGCGCGGGCGGTCACCGTGGTGGCGGCACTCGGGGTGGCCGCGGCCGTCGTCGTCGTCGCCTCCCTCGCCCTGGGCCGCTACACGGTGCCGCCTCTGGAGGTAGTGCAGGCCCTCACCGGTCGCGCCGAGGGGATGGCCGCCACCGTGGTGCGTGAGTGGCGCCTGCCGCGCGTGATCGCGGCGCTCGGGTTCGGCGCGGCGCTCGGCTGCGCGGGCGCAGCGTTCCAGTCGCTGACGCGCAACCCGCTCGGCTCGCCCGACGTCATCGGCTTCTCCACGGGCGCGCACACCGGCGCGCTGGTGGCCATCGTCTTCCTCGGTGGGGCCTTCTCCACCACGGCGTTCGCCGCGATCCTGGGCGGCGCCCTGACCGCCGTCGTGGTCTACCTCGCGGCGCGCCAGGGCAGCACCACCGGCTTCGGGATCATCCTCGTCGGCGTGGCCGTCACCGCCGTGCTCTCCGCGGTGAACTCCTGGATCCTGCGCACCGCCGACCTCAAGGCCGCGCTCACCGCGGCGTTCTGGGGCCTGGGCAGCCTCAACGGCGTCCAGTGGGAGCGCGTCACCCCGGCCCTGGTGCTCCTCGCGGTGCCGTTCGCGCTGGTGGTGCTGGTCTGGCGCAGCGCCACGCTGCTGGAGATGGGCGACGACGCCGCCCGCAGCATGGGCGTGCGCGCGGAGCGCACGCGCGTCGTCCTCATCGTCTGCGGTGTGCTGCTCACGGCGGTGGTCACCGCCGTCGCCGGGCCGATCGCCTTCGTGGCCCTGGCCGCGCCGCAGATCGCCGCCAAGCTCACCGGCACCCCCGGCGTGGAACCGCTCACCGCCGCCGCCACCGGCGCCTTCCTGCTGGCCGCGTCCGACCTCATCGGCCAGCACGCCTTCGGGGGCACGCTCGTGCTGCCCGTCGGTGTGGTCACCGCCAGCCTCGGGGGCGCCTACCTCGTCTGGCTCGTCGTCCGCGAAGCACGCAGGAGACCCGCCTCATGACCACCCAGACCCCGGCGTCGGCCCACGCGCCGGCCACGGACGAGAGCACCGCCGGCAGCCGCGTCCGCATCGAGGGCGTCACGCTCGCCTACGACACGGCCGTCGTCGTCGACGACGTCACCACGGCGATCCCCGACGGCGGATTCACCGCCATCATCGGGCCCAACGGGTGCGGCAAGTCGACGCTGCTGCGCAGCGTCGCCCGTGTCATGACACCCCGCAGCGGCGCGGTGCTGCTCGACGGGCGTGACGTCACCCGCTACAAGCCCAAGGAGCTCGCGCGCCAGGTGGGACTGCTGCCGCAGTCGTCCGTGGCACCCGACAGCATCTCCGTGGCCGAGCTCGTGGCCCGCGGCCGGTTCCCCCACCAGACACCGTTCGCCCAGTGGTCGCAGTCCGACGAGCGGGCTGTGCAGCGGGCGCTGCGCTCCACTGGCGTCGAGGAGCTGAGCACCCGCCCGGTGGAGGCGCTCTCCGGCGGTCAGCGCCAGCGGGTGTGGGTGGCGATGGCGCTCGCCCAGGAGACAGGCGTGCTCCTGCTCGACGAGCCCACCACCTACCTCGACGTCGCCCACCAGATCGAGCTGCTCGACCTGTTCGCCGACCTCCACGAGGAGGGCCGCACCGTGGTCGCCGTCCTGCACGACCTCAACCACGCGGCCCGCTACGCGACCCACCTCGTGGTGATGCGTGACGGGCGGGTGGTCGCCGAGGGCGAACCGCCTCAGGTGCTCACGCGTGAGCTCGTCGCCGACGTGTTCGGCCTCGCGGCGGTCATCATCGACGACCCCGAGACGGGCACGCCGCTGGTGGTGCCTCGAGCGCGTTCCCACCGCGCCCGCACCTGATCCCCACCCCCGAGATCAAGGAAGCCGCGCACGCCGGGCGTGCGTAGCTTCCTTGATCGTCGCGGAGGGGAGGGGTCAGACCGGGGTGGGGCGGGACGAGTCGATGAGCATCCGCAGTCCCAGTTCAAAGGCCCGCGTGGCCACCGGGTCCTGCGGGTCCTCGTCGGAGAGCGTCTCGAACGCGGCCGCGAACCGGGGCAGCGCCTGCTCCTGGCCGCTCGGGTCGAACATCACCGGGGGGCCGGACATGTCGAGCACGCTGCCGATGACGAACGACTCGAAGGCGGTGAGCAAGGGCAGCACGTCGCGGCTGCTCCAGCCGACGCCCTCCGCGGCCACCGCGAAGTACTCGTAGGCGTTCAGGACCACCGGCGTCGAGGAGCGGGTGGACATGAGCAGCGGCACGGTGCGCGGATGGCGCGCGAAGGCCGCCCGGTAGGAGCGCGCCCAGGCGCGCAGCCCGTCCTCCCACGCCATCGTGCGCAGGGGCTCGGAGTCGATGGAGGCCGAGACGAGGGCGCGCACGTCCTCGACCAGCGCGGCGCGGTCGGGCACGTGGTGGTACAGCGAGGTGGGGTTGACTCCCAGGCGGGCGGCCACCCGGCGGATGCTTGCGCCCTCGCTGCCGTGCTGGTCCACGAGGGCGAGCGCCGTGCGGGCGATGAGGTCGCGACTGAGCAGCGGCTGCTTCGGTCTGGCGATGGATGCCTCCCGGGTATCTCGAACAGCCTAGACAGGCACTGTCCACGCTAAAACAAACACCGTATGTTTCCGCCCGTGGACACCCCGGTGAGCACTGCGGTCTTCGACTACTTCGCCCAGGTCGACCTCCCGACCCCGACGCTCTCCGCTGACGAGGCCCGACGCCTCGTCGCGGACGTGTTCGGCGTCGAGGCCGACATCTCGCCGCTGGGCAGCCAGCAAGACCAGAACTTCCGGCTGTTCGAGCCCGGCTCGTCCGAGCCGCTGGGCGTGCTGAAGATCAGCAACCCCGCCTTCAGCGAAGCCGAGATCGAGCTGCAGGACACCGCCGCCGCCGTCGTCGGCCAGTACAGCCCCCACCTGCGCGTGCCGCGCCTGGTGGAGGGGCCGCGCGGGCCGATGTCGGCGTGGTGGCAGACCTCCCAGGGTCGCCTGCACGCCCGCGTCATCGAGAACATCGCCGGCAGCACACTGAACGGTTCCGGCTACCTGGCCCCCGCGGTCGTCGCCGGCATGGGTGAGCTGGCCGCGCAGGTCAGCCTGGCACTGGCGGACGTCGAGCACCCGGCCGCCGGGCGCGTGCTGCAGTGGAACCTCCAGCACGCCGCCCGCGTCGTCGGCGTCCTGCTCCCCTCCGAACCCGACGCCGCCGTGCGCGACCTCGTGCAGCGCGCCACCGACGCCGCGCTCGCGGCACTGGCCCCGGTGGCCGACGCGCTGCCGGTGCAGGTGGGCCACTTCGACGTCACCGACGACAACGTGCTGCGCCACCCCGGCGCCACCGTGCCCGATGCCGTCATCGACTTCGGTGACGTGAGCGCGTCGTGGCGGGTCGGCGAGATCGCCGTGACCACCTCCTCGGTGCTCCACCACGACGGCGCCACCCCCGAGAGCGCACTCGTCGCCGTCCGCGCGTTCGACAGGCTGCGCCCGCTCGACGACGCCGAGATCACCGCCTTCTGGCCGCTCGTGGTGCTGCGCGGAGCGGTGCTCGTGCTCAGCGGTCGCGCGCAGGTGCGCATCGACGACGACAACGCCTACGCCTCCGACGGCCTCGACCGGGAGATGCGCATCCTCGAGCAGGCCGTCTCGGTGCCGCTCGACGTGCTCACCGCCGCCACGCGCGCCGCCCTCGGCCGTCCGGCCGCGCCGGCACCTGCGTGGAACGGGGCACCGCTGCTCGGTCAGCTCGCCCGTCACGTGGCGCTCGACGCCTCCACCGAGTCACCCCTGAACAACGGTGGCGCGTGGCTCGACGCGGACGCGCTCGACACCGCGGCACTGGCCGCGCTGGACGGCGGCGCCGACGTCGTCACCGTGCCCGCGTGGCGGTCCCTGCTGCTCGCGCCCGACGGGCCACTGCCGCTGACGCGGGAGACCGTGCCCACCGGCACCACCGTCTGGCTGGCCCAGCCGGCGCGCCTCAAGGGCGCGAGCCTCGCTGGCGGCGTCCTCACGTGGACGGACGGCGGCGAGGTCGTCACCGTCACCCCGCTGACGGGCGAGCTCGGCGAGGGCACCGAGACCGACGTCCTGCCGGCACGCACCCGCCTGTTCGTCCAGCGCCACCCCGCGGGAACCAGCGCCCCGGCGCCGCGCGTGACGCCGGCGATGGCGCAGGCGTGGCACCAGGTCTGCGGTGACCCCGAGGCGGCGCTCGGCCTGCCCACCTCACCCACCGCCGGCACCTCGGAGGGCGACGACGACGGCGACGACGTGCTGGCGCGCCGCCACCGCGTGCTCGCCGAGGTGCAGGAGCACTACTACGACACTCCCCCGCGCATCGAGCGCGGCTTCCGGGAGTGGCTGGTGGACGTCGACGGCCGCGTGCTGCTCGACATGGTCAACAACGTCGCGTCGGTGGGCCACGCGCACCCGCACGTGATCGCGGCGGGCACCCGCCAGATGCACCTGCTCAACACCAACTCCCGCTTCCACTACCGCGCCATCACCGAGTACGCCGAGCGCATCACGGCCACGCTGCCCGACGAGCTCGACACGGTGTTCTTCGTCAACTCCGGCTCGGAGGCCACCGACCTGGCCATCCGCCTGGCCATGGCGTCCACCGGCCGGCCCGACGTCGTCGCGATGCGCGAGGCGTACCACGGGTGGACCTACGCGAGCGACGCCGTCTCGACGTCCATCGCCGACAACCCCAACGCGCTGGCCACGCGCCCGGCGTGGGTGCACACCGTCGACGCCGCCAACTCCTTCCGCGGGCGCCACCGCGGGGAGCAGGCCGCGCTCTACGCGCCGGAGGCCGTGGCCGTCATCGACGAGCTCGCGGCGTCGGGCCGGCCGCCGGCCGGGTTCATCTGCGAGACGTTCTTCGGCAATGCCGGCGGCGTCGCCCTGCCGGACGGGTACCTGCAGCAGGTGTACGCGGCGGTGCGCCGCCACGGCGGCGTCGCGATCGCCGACGAGGTGCAGGTGGGCTTCGGCCGCCTCGGGCACTGGTTCTGGGGCTTCCACCAGCAGGGCGCCGTCCCCGACGTCGTCGCGGTGGCCAAGTCCATCGGTGGCGGTCACCCGCTCGGCGCGGTCATCACCACCCGTGCGATCGCCGACAGGTACCGCACGCAGGGGTACTTCTTCTCCTCCACGGGCGGCTCGCCGGTCTCCTCGGCCATCGGCGCCGCGGTGCTCGACGTCATCCAGAACGAGGGCCTGCAGGAGAACGCCCGCGTGGTGGGCACCCACCTCAAGGCACGCCTGGAGGAGCTCGGGCAGCGTCACCCGATCATCGGCACCGTGCACGGGTCGGGCCTGTACCTCGGGCTGGAGTTCGTGCGAGACCGCGAGACGCTCGAACCGGCCACGGAGGAGACCGAGGCCATCTGCACCCGCCTCCTCGAGCTGGGCGTCATCATGCAGCCCACCGGTGACTTCCAGAACGTGCTGAAGATCAAGCCTCCGCTGTGCATCGCGGAGGCGTCGGTCGACGCGTTCGTCGACGCGCTGGACCGGGTGCTGACCACCGGCTGGTGACGGCGATGACCTCGCCGGTGCCGGACCAGCAACGGGCGCCCAGCAGGCGGCGAGTGGCGGTGGTGACGGGCGCGGGCAGCCCCGACGGCATCGGCTTCGCCACTGCCCGTCACCTCGCCGCCGCCGGCCACGCCGTCGTCGTCGCCTCCACCACGGGCCGCATCCACGAGCGCGTGGCCGAGCTGTGCTCCCAGGGGTGGGAGGCAGCCGGCGTCGTCGGCGACCTCACCGACCCGCAGGTGGCGCGTGACCTCGTCGCGGTGGCCGCCGAGCGCTTCGGCGGGCTCGACGTGCTGGTGAACAACGCCGGGATGGTCGCGGTGTCGGGGTCCGAGGCGGCGGCGTCGGTCGCGTCCACCACGGACGCCGACTGGCGCGCGAGCATCGCCCGCACCCTCGACACCACCTTCTACGTGACGCGCGCGGCGCTGCCGCTGCTGCCGGACGGCGTCGGGCGGATCGTCAACGTCGCCTCGGTATCAGGCCCGGTGATGGCCTACGGCGACGACGCTGCCTACCACGCTGCCAAGGCCGCGGTGGTGGGGCTGACCCGATCCCTCGCCATCGACCTGGGCCCGCGCGGCATCACCTGCAACGCCGTGGCGCCGGGGTGGATCGCCACCGGGTCAGCCACCCCACGGGAGCTGGATGCAGGCCGCGCCACCCCGGCGGGGAGGTCCGGGACACCCGACGAGGTGGCCGCCGTGGTGGCGTTCCTCGCCTCCCCCGGCGCCTCCTACGTCACTGGCCAGGTGCTGGTGGTGGACGGCGGCAACTCCGTCGCGGAGGAGCGCAGCCGCATCTGACCGGCCCCCGGCCGTGATCATGGAAGGTGCACACGGCAGGCGTGCACGCCTCCCATGATCACGATCAGGGGGCGCCGGTGCGGTCGTAGCGCTGCCGCAGCAGGCGCTTGGGCACCTTGCCGCTGGCCGTGCGCGGCAGCTCGGCGACCACCTCCAGCGTGCGCGGCACCTTGTAGCGGGCCAGCGACACCGACAGCCGCTCGACCATCGCCTCACTCGTCAGCTCCGCACCCGGAGCGAGCGTGACGACGGCGTGGGGCACCTCGCCCCACCGCTCGTGGGGCAGGCCGATGACCGCGGCCCCGGTCACACCCGGCAGCGCCATGAGCGCGTTCTCGACCTCGGCGGGGTACACGTTCTCCGCACCGGAGATGATCATGTCCTTGATGCGGTCGGCGATGACGAGGAAGCCGTCCTCGTCGAGCAGGCCGACGTCGCCGGTGCGCAGCCACCCGTCGCGGGTGCGCGCATCGGCGGTCGCGGAGGGGTTGCCCCAGTACTCGAGGAACGTGTTCGGGCCGAGAGCCTCCACCTCACCGGCGACCCCCGGGCCGGCGAGCTCGCCGGTGGCGGTGTCACGGATGCGCACGCGCGTGAAGAAATGCGCCAGCCCTGCGGAGCGCGGGTGCGCGGCGGTGTGCTGCGGCGGCAGCAGCGTGATGCCCGGAGAGGCCTCGGTCATGCCGTAGCCGCCGGAGAAGCGCAGACCGCGCGCCTCGTAGGCCTCGCGCACCCGGTCCGGCACCGGTGAACCTCCGCAGGTCATGAGCCGCAGGGAGGACAGATCGGTCGTCGCCCAGGTCGGGTCGTCCGCCATGAGCTGGAACGTGGTGGGGACGCCGCTGATCGTCGTCGCCCGCAACGTCTCGATGGAGGCGAGCGCCTCGGCCGCCACGAAGCGCTCCTGCAGCAGCACCGTCGCCCCCTTGAGCAGCACGGGCAGGCAACCCATGCCGAGGGAGGCGACGTGGAACAGCGGGGACACCATGAGCGCCCGATCGGTGCTGGTGACGTCGTAGTCGACGAGCACGTTGAGGGCGTTCCAGGTGAGGTTGCCGTGCGTGAGCACGGCCCCCTTGGGGCGTCCGGTGGTGCCGGAGGTGTAGACGATGAGCGCCGGGTCCTCCAGGCCGACGTCGGGCAGGTCGGTGAGCGGCGGTGCGTCGAGGAGCGCCTCGAAGTCGTCACCAGCCCCGTCGTCACCATCGGCACCGACCCGCACCTGCACCAGGGGCTGCGCCGACCCAGCAGCGGCCTCGTCGGCCCTCCCGGCGAGGGCGGGTGTGCTGATGAGCAGGCTCGCGCCGCAGTCCGCGAGCATGTACGCCAGCTCCGGCGCGGCCAGCCGCGTGTTGAGCGGCACGAAGACCGCACCCAGCCGTGCGGTGGCGAACATCGCCTCCACGAAGGAGGGGTGGTTGTCACCGAGGTAGGCCACGCGGTCGCCCCGCGAGACGCCCCGGGCCCGCAGACCGGCGGCGATGCCGTCGACCCGGTCGGCGAGCTCGTCGTAGGTGAGCTCCGCTCCGTTGAAGACCAGAGCCGGGTGGCCCTTCGACTTCACGGCGCGCAGGCGTAGCCAGCTGCCGATCCCCTGCGCCTCCGCGCTGACGTCCACGTCGTCGTCCTCCGCCTCGTTGCGGTGCTGGTGCTGGTGGTCTGCGACTCAGCCGTAGACGCGGGAGAGGAACTCGACCACGAGCGCGGGGCGCTCGCTGCCCTCGAGCTCCAGGACACCGGAGACGGCCAGCTGCAGGCCGCCCTTGACCTCGGTGACGGAGCTCAGCGTGGCGACGAGGCGGATCCGCGACCCGGCCTTCACCGGCGAGGTGAAGCGCACCTTGTCGAGACCGTAGTTGACGAGGGTGGTGGCGTCGCTCACCTCGAGCAGCTGCGACCACAGCGGGATGAACAGCGACAGGGTGAGGAACCCGTGCGCGATGGGCGCACCGAAGGGGCCGCTGGCGGCGCGCTCGGGGTCGACGTGGATCCACTGGTGGTCGTCGGTGGCGTCCGCGAAGGTGTTGATCCGCTCCTGCGTGATGGTGATCCACTCGGAGGAGCCGATCTCAGCGCCGGCGAGACCCGGCAGCTCGGCGAGGGTGGTGGTGCGTGCGGCCATGGGGATGCTCCTGGTCTGAGATGGGTGATGAGGACGACGACGAGGTCGGCGTCGAGGCTGGGGCGGCGCTGCGCGCTCAGGCGAGGCCGAGCAGGCGGACGGCGTTGTCCTTGAGGATCTTGCTGCGGACCGGACCGTCGATGCCGAGGCCCTCGAAGTCGCGCATCCACCGGTCGGGCGTGATGAGCGGGAAATCCGAGCCGAACAGCACCTTGTCCTGCAGGTAGCTGCGAGCGGCGCGCACGAGCTGCTCGGGGAAGTACTTCGGCGACCAGCCCGACAGGTCGATGAAGACGTTCGGCTTGTGCGTGGCGATGGAGATCGCCTCGTCCTGCCACGGCACCGAGGGGTGCGCCAGGATGATCTTCAAGTCGGGGAAGTCGGCGGCGACGTCGTCGACGAGCATCGGGTTGGAGTACCGCAGCTTCAGCCCTCCCCCACCGGGCAGGCCCGCACCGATGCCCGTCTGCCCGGAGTGGATCAGCACCGGCACGCCAAGGTCGGAGATCTCGGCCCACAGGGGGCAGAGCTCGGGGTCGCTCGGGTCGAAGCCCTGCAGGGTCGGGTGCAGCTTGAACCCGCGAGCGCCGTGCTCCCGCACGAAGCTGCGCGCCTCCGCCACGGCGGTGCTCCCGCGGCGCGGGTCCACGGACGCGAACGGGATGAGCACGTCGGCGTGGTCGGCCGCCCGGTCGAGCAGCTCGGCCACCGGCACGCCGATCCGGCCGAGCTGGGTGCGTGCGTCGACGGTGAAGACGACGGCGGCGGTGCGGCGCTCTCGGTAGTGAGCAGCGATCGCGGACAGGTCGCGGCCGACGCCGTCGCTGCGGAAGTACTTCGCGGCCGCGGCGGCGAACTCCTCCGGGAGCGCGGTCTCGCCGTGGCAGCCCTCCTCGACGTGGACGTGGACGTCGACGGCGTCGATCTCGTCGACCCTCACTGCAGCACCCGAGGTCGCCGCGGTGCTCATGAGGCCTGCGTGCTGCGGTCGAGCTCGGCCGGCAGCGCGGGGAACTTCTCCCCCACGGACTGCAGGCTGGCGCGGATCTGCTCGGCTGCCACGTCGGCGATGGCGTCGGCGCTCCAGCCGCCGTCGTGCTCGAGCGACAGGGCGGGCTCCGGATGGGTCCACAGCTGCAGCCGGTCACCGCCTACGCCGATGACCTGACCGTTGATGCCCGCGGCCTGCTCCGAGGCGAGGTAGACGACCACGCCCGCGACGTCGTCGGTGGTCCCGAAACCGAGCTGCTTGCGGTAGAAGTCGGGCATCGGCCGCCCGGCGTCCTCGGCCTCGATGGCTGCGGCGAAGTAGGGGACGGTGCGCGTCATCGCGGTGGCCGCGACGGGGACGACGGCGTTGACGGTGGTGCCGGAGCGGCCCATCTCCAGCGCCCAGGTGCGGACCATGCCGACGATGCCGGCCTTGGCGGCGGCGTAGTTGGTCTGCCCGAAGGTGCCGCGCTGACCGGTGGGCGAGCCGATGGTGACGATGCGCCCGGGGGTGCCGGTCTCCTTGAAGTGCGCCCACGCCGCGCGCACGCAGGTGAAGGTGCCGCGCAGGTGCACGCCGATGACGGTGTCGAAGTCGTCGTCGGTCATCTTCAGCAGCGACTTGTCGCGCAGCACGCCGGCGTTGGTGACCAGCGCGTCCAGACGACCGAACGACTCCACGGCGGTGTCGACCAGCTGCTGCGCCGTCTCGGTGGGCCCGACAGGGGCGACGACGACGGCGGCGCGCCCGCCCGCGGCGCGGATCTCAGCGGCGGTGCGCTCGGCGGCCTCGGCGCTGACGTCGTTCACGACGACGGCGGCGCCGGCGGCGGCGAGCGCCTCGGCGTAGGCGGCGCCGAGGCCGCTGCCGCTGCCGGTGACGATGGCCACGCGGTCGGTGGGGGAGATGGTCACGTCGTCGTCCTCCGCACATCGGTGTGCCGGTGTCCCGGTGCTCCGGACGCTACGGGCAATCGTTGAAAAAATCAACGGATTGTTCCGGGGCTGCTGCACGCGGCAGGATCGGGGCGTGGCGGACGAGGCGGCGGGAGCGGTTCCAGCAGAGCTCGGGAGCAGGTTCTCGAGCGCCGCGCTCGCCCACGACGTCGAGTTCCTGGCCGTCAAGGCCTTCGCCGCGGGCACCCGGCGCCTCAACCACCGGCTGCGGCCCCTGGAGCTGCGGGCGCGCTCGTACGCGGTGCTGTCCACGGCGTGCGAGCCCCAGCCGCTGACCCAGCGCGAGCTGGCGACGCTGCTCGAGCTGGACCCGAGCCAGGTGGTGGCGCTCGTCGACGAGCTGGTGGCGCGCGGCCTGGTGGTGAGGGTCACCGACGAGCGCGACCGCCGGCGGCGCCTCGTGCAGGCGTCGCCGGAGGGCCGCGCGGTGCACGCGCGGGCGAGCGAGCTGGCCGCGGCCGCCGAGGACTCCTCCCTGGCGACGCTGTCCCCCGACGAGCGCGAGGCCCTGCGCGCCCTGCTGCGGAAGCTGGTCTTCGGCCCCGACCCCGCTCCGTGATCGTCGGCGCCGTGATCATGGGCGCTGTGCACGGCCGGGCGGCCGTGGGCAGACTGGGGCGATGACGTCGAGCACCGCCGCTCCGGCCACCACCGAGGTCGTCCCCTTCCACGCCGACCACGTCGGCAGCCTCCTGCGCCCGCCAGCGCTGCGGCGGGCCCGCGAGCAGCGCGCCGCCGGCGAGATCACCGCCGAGCAGCTGCGGGAGGTGGAGGACGCCGCCATCCGCGACGTCGTGCGCCGCCAGGCCGAGCTGGGGCTGCGCGTGGTGACCGACGGAGAGCTGCGCCGCCACTACTGGCACGAGGACTTCATCCTCTCCCTGGGCGGGGTGGAGGTGAAGGAGGCGTTCACGCGGCAGTTCCACACGCTCGACGGCGAGCCCATCGACGTGCCGCTCACCCGGGTCAAGGCCACCGCGCCGGTGCACCTGGAGCAGACGGTCTTCGCCGACCACCTGGCCTTCCTGCAGCAGGCCGCGGCCGAGGTCGGGGCTGCGTCAGGCTTCGAGCAGACCCCCAAGCTGACCATGCCGTCGCCCAACCAGGTCCACAACACCTTCATCCCGCTCGACGGCACCGAGGCCTACGGCGAGGGCGGTCCGGGCACCGAGGCCGACGCGAGGCTGCGCGCCGACATCGCCGCCGCCTACGCCGAGCAGCTGCGGCGCCTGCACGCGCAGGGCCTGCGGTACGCGCAGCTGGACGACGTGTCGCTGACGTTCTTCGGAGACCCCAAGGGCGAGGGCCTCGCGGAGAGCCGGCTGCCGGCGTTCATCGACCTGTTCAACGCCGCCATCGCCGACCGCCCGGCCGACCTCAAGGTCGCCACCCACCTGTGCCGCGGCAACTACCGCTCCTCGTGGGCGCAGACCGGCGGCTACGAGCAGATCGCCGACAGGCTCTTCAACACCCTCGGTGTGGACGGCTACTTCCTCGAGTTCGACGACGAGCGGTCGGGCTCCCTCGACGTCCTGCGCTTCCTGCCGCCGGGCAAGCGCGTGGTGCTGGGCCTGGTCACCACCAAGGTGCCGGCCCTGGAGGACGAGGACGCCCTGGTGCGCCGCATCGAGGAGGCCGCGACGTTCGCGCCGCTGGAGCAGCTGGCGCTCAGCGGGCAGTGCGGCTTCAGCTCCACCGAGGAGGGCAACGACCTCACGGAGGACGAGCAGTGGCGCAAGCTGGAGCTCATCGTCCGGGTGGCGCAGCGCGTCTGGGGCTGACCCCGGCGCCCCCCGTCGGCAGCCCCCCCTCGCCGGCACGGGGTGGCCCTGTGCCAGTGCTGCTGGCGCAGGGCCACCCCGTGCCAGTCCGGGAGTGGCGCAGATCCACCCAGCGGTGGCCGATCGCCCATGATCACGGCGAGGGCGGAGCTCCGAGGTGGCGCTCGAGGCGGGGGTAGACCCGGCGGGCGTTGTGCTCGTAGACGTCGGCGCGCTGGGCGTCGGTGAGGCGGGCCGCCTCGACGTAGCGCCTGGTGTCGTCGAAGTGGTGCCCGGTGCGCGGGTCGACGCCGCGCACCGCGCCCACCATCTCGGACCCGAACAGCACGTTCGCCGTCGGCACGACGTCGAGCAGCAGGTCGACGCCAGACTGGTGGTAGACGCAGGTGTCGAACAGGACGTTGCCCATCAGCGCCTCCTCCACGGGAGGCCGTCCCAGCACGTCTGCGAGCCCCCGGAACCGCCCCCAGTGGTAGGGCACTGCTCCCCCGCCGTGCGGGATGACGAGCCGCAGGGTCGGGAAGTCGCGGAACAGGTCCGACTGCAGCAGCTGCATGAAGACGGTGGTGTCGGCGTTGAGGTAGTGCGACCCGGTGGCGTGCAGCGCGGGGTTGGTCACCGCCGAGACGTGCACCATCGCGGGCACGTCCAGCTCGCACAGCGCCTCGTACAGCGGGTACCAGGACCTGTCGCCCAGCGGCGGTGACGTCCAGGCGCCACCGCTGGGGTCGGGGTTGAGGTTCGCCCCGACGAAGCCCAGCTCCTCCACGCATCGCCGCAGCTCCGGCACGGACGCCGCCGGCGGCGCTGCGGGCGACTGCGGCAGCTGGCAGGCGCCGGCGAACCGCCCAGGGAACAGCCCGACCACCCGGGCGACGAGGTCGTTGCAGACCTCGCTCCAGGCCTCGCTGGTCCGCTGGTCGCCGAGGTGGTGCCCCATGGTGGAGGCGCGGGGGGAGAACAGCGTGACGTCGACGCCGCGCTCGTCCATGAGGCGCAGCTGGCTCGCCTCGACGGCCCCGCGGACGTCGTCGTCGGAAACCTCGGGGTAGGGCGCGGGCTGATCCCCGGCCTCGCGGGCCCGCAGCAGCTCCGCGTGCCAGTCCGCGTGGGCCTGCGGCGCGGTGGTGAAGTGCCCGTGGCAGTCGATGATCATCAGGGGGTCACTGCTGGCGGAGCCACTCGTCGTGGGTGACGTACTCGATGCCGAGGTCGGCGACCTTGCCCCGCATGCCGTACACGTCCAGCCCGAGGCGCCCCTCCTGGAACGCCGCGCGGTTGGTCGCCTCCTTCTCCTCCCTGGCCGCTGCCGCGGCGAGCACCGCGGCCACGTCACCCCGGGGGACGACGACGACGCCGTCGTCGTCCCCGACCACCACGTCCCCGGGGTGCACGACCTGCCCGCCGAGGACGACGGGCGTGTTCACCGACCCGGGCGTCGCCTTGACCGTGCCCTGGGCGCTGACGGCGCGCGACCAGGCGGGGAAGCCCATCTGCTGGAGCTCCGCGACGTCGCGGACGCCGGTGTCGAGCACCACGCCCCGGACCCCGCGCCGCGCGAGCGCCGTGGCGAACAGCTCTCCGAAGAGCCCGTCGGTGGACGGCGAGGTGGTGGCCACCACCAGCACGTCGCCCTCGCGGCACTGCTCGACAGCCACGTGGATCATGAGGTTGTCACCGGGCCAGCACAGCGCCGTGACGGCCGTGCCGCCGATCCGCGCCCCCGGCCACGCCGGCCGGTGCTGCGGCCCGAGGTAGCCGCGCCGGCCCTGGGCCTCGTGCACGGTGGCGGTGCCGAAGCGCCCCAGGGCGGCGGCGTCCTCGACGTCGGCGCGCGGCGGGTCCGTGACCACGACCGTCCTGCTCATGCCTGCACCTCTCCTGCACCTGTCCCCGCACGGGGTGGCGGCAGCGGGCAGCGCCGCCCACCGCCGACCGTAGGCCCCTGCCCCGGGGGGCCGCGTGCGTCATCCGTCGCGGTGGTCACGGGCAGCAGCGGCGGGGCGCCGTCGTCATGCGCCGGTTCCCGGCCGCTGCGGCCGTCCGTAGCGTCCGCGGCGACGGCTCCCTCACCGACGAAAGGACGCCGACCATGACCCGCGAGACCTCCGGCTCCCTCGCAGACGCGCTGGCCCGCGCGGGCGACCCCGTGCAGCTGCTGCGCAACCTCCAGAGCCGGGCGACCACGTTCCCCGTGCAGCCGGAGTTCACCAACTGGCGCTCCGAGCAGCACGCCTGGACCACCACGTGCGCCCTGCTGGACCAGTCCCACCACATGACCGACCTGTTCGTCTCCGGCCCCGACGCGCAGCGCCTGCTCAGCGACCTCGCGGTCAACTCCTTCGCGGGGTTCGGCGTGGGGAAGGCCAAGCAGTTCATCGCCGTCAGCCCCGAGGGGCTGCTCATCGGCGACGCGATCCTCTTCCACCTCGAGGAGGAGCTCTTCGACCTCGTGGGGCACCCCTTCGTGCTGGACTGGGTGCAGTTCCACCTCGAGCGCGGTGACTACGACGCGAAGGCCCAGCGCGACGACAACTCCGCCGTGCGCGCCTCCGGCCCGCCGCAGCTGTACCGCTACGAGCTGCAGGGCCCCACGGCCCTCGCCGTGGTCGAGGCCGCCAGCGGCGCGCCCGTGCCCGAGGTGAGGTTCTTCGGCACCACCCAGCTGACCGTCGCCGGGCACCGCGTCACCGCCCTGCGCCACGGCATGGCGGGCCAGCCCGGCTTCGAGCTGTTCGGCCCCTGGGCCGACGGCGCCGACGTGCTGGCCGCGCTGCTCGAGGCGGGCGAGGCGCACGGCCTGGTGCGCGCGGGAGCGCGGGCGTACTCCACGGCCAACCTCGAGTCGGGCTGGGTGCCGGCGCCGTTCCCGGCGGTCTTCTCCGACCACCCGCTCATGGCGGAGTACCGGGCGTGGCTGCCCGCGGCGAAGGTCGGGTCCGTCGGCGGCAGCTTCACCGCCGACGACGTGACCGCGTACTCCCTGGACCCGTACGAGGTCGGCTACGGGCGCAGCGTGAAGTTCGACCACGAGTTCATCGGGCGCGAGGCGCTGGAGCGGCGCGCGGCCGAGACCACCCGCACCAAGGTGACCCTCGTGTGGGACGCCGCCGACGTCGCCGACGCCATCGGGTCGCTGTTCCGCCCCGGGCCCGGCGCCAAGCACGTCGAGCTGCCCAAGGCGCGGTACGCCACCCACCACGTCGACGCGGTGCTGCACGACGGCGCCCCGGTCGGGGTGTCCCTGGACTGCGGCTACCTCGCCAACGAGCGGGCGTTCGTCAGCCTGGCCGTCGTCGACGTCGCCCACGCCGAGCCGGGCACGCGCGTGGACGTGCTCTGGGGCGAGTCCCCGAACTCCACCAAGCCGCAGGTGGAGCCCCACGAGCAGCGCACCGTCCGGGCCACCGTGGCGCCGGCGCCCTTCGTGCAGTTCGCCCGCGAGAGCTACCGCGCGCGCTGACCTGACCGCGGCGGGGGGTGCTGGGCCGCGGAGCGCGGTCCGGCACCCTCCGCCGCTGGTCAGTACGCGGCGTGGGAGAGGTCGAGCGCTCCGCCGTCGACCGGCAGCACGGCACCGGTGACGAACGACGACGCCGCGGACGCCAGGAACAGCACCGGCCCGCGGACCTCGTCGGGCAGGCCCATGCGTCCGAGGGGGATGGTGTCGGCCCACGCCTGCTCGAGCTCGGGGCTCAGCTCGGCCTCGCCGCCGATGCGCGTGCCCTTGATGGGTCCCGGGGCGAGCGCGTTGACGCGGATGCCGCGGGGCGCCAGCTCGAGGGCCAGCTGGCGCACGAGGTTGACCTGCGCCGCCTTGGTGGCCGTGTAGCCGTACCCGACGAAGGGGTCCGAGCGCAGCCCCGCGGTGGACGACGTGACGATGATCCGCCCGCCGTCGCCCATCACGCGCGAGGCCTCGCGCAGCGTGTTGAACGTCGACGTGAGGTTGTTGGCCAGGGTCGACTGCCACTCGGCGTCGGAGACCGCGGCGATCCGCCCCTCCTCGGTGCGGTAGCTCGGCCCGCCCGCCACACCCGCGTTGGCCATGACGACGTCGAGCCGGCCGTGCTCGGCCACGACCCCGTCCACCGCGGCGCGCACCCAGGCCGGGTCCGACGCGTCCCCCAGCACGGTGCTGGCGGAGCCCCCGGCCGCCGCGATCCCCTCGGCCACCGCGCGGGTGCGCTCGGGGTGGCGCCCGTGGACCACCACGTGCGCACCGGCCAGCGCCAGCCCCTCGGCGGCGGCCCGGCCGATCCCGGACGAGGAGCCGGTCACCAGCGCCACCTGGCCCGACAGGTCGAAGAGGTGCGTCAGGTCGTCCACGGGTGGTCCGTCCCCTCGGAGGTCTGCTGGTCGAGCGGGGGCGCCGGTGGCCTGGGGGGCGGACCCCCGCCACCCGCGGCTGGACGGGGTGCGCGGGGGCCCGCGGTCAGGGGGCGCTCAGGCGGTGGCCGGGGCGCGGTTGTCGAAGAGGGCCACGGCCGCGGCGGTGTTGGACGCCGGCACGAAGTAGTGCGAGTGCACCTTGGTGACCTCGGCGCGCATGGCGCCGCGCATCACCAACCACATGATCATCTCGATGCCCTCGGAGCCTGCCTCGCGGACGTAGTCCTGCCGCGACAGGGCCGTGAGGCGCTCCGGGTCGGTCTCGACCGCCTCCATGAACATGGCGTCGAACTCGGGGTTGATGAACCCCGCGCGGGCGCCCGCCAGCTGGTGCGACATGCCGCCGGTGCCGAGCACGCCGACCTTGAGGTCCTGCGGGAAGCTCGCGATGGCCCGGCCCAGCGCCTGCCCCAGCGCGTAGCAGCGCGCGGCCGTGGGCTGCGGGTACTGGATGACGTTGACGAGGATCGGCACCACCGGGCACGGCCACGCCTCGCCCGGGTCCGGCGTCCACACCGACAGCGGCACGGTCAGCCCGTGGTCGACGTCCAGCTCCTGGAACACCGTGAGGTCGAAGCCCTCGTCGACCAGGCTCTCCAGCAGGTGCAGCGACAGCTCGGGGTGACCGACGACGTCGGGCACGGGCCGCTTGCCGAAGCCCTCGTCCGCCACGTCGTAGTGGTCGGACGTGCCGATCGCGAACGTGGGGACGACGTCGAGGTCGATGCCGTTGGCGTGGTCGTTGTAGATGACGATGGCGACGTCGGGCCGGTGCTCGGCCAGCCAGGCCCGCGCCGGCGCGTAGCCGTCGAAGAGGTCCTTCCAGCTGGCGTCCTCGGTCTTGCCGCGGTCCATGGCCGCCCCGATCGACGGCACGTGCGAGGTCGCCAGACCCCAGATGACCTCAGCCACGTCGTCCTCCTGCACGCAGGGCCGCCAGGAACTCCTCCTCGGAGGTGCCGGTGAAGACGCCCCCCAGGTACTGCATCGAGCGGCCGTCCATCATCGCCAGCTTGTACACGTAGAAGATGCTCCCGCCGAGGTCGATCATGGCCTGCCAGTCGCGGTCGAGGACCGCCCGCTGCTGCTCGGCGGACAGCCCGAACGAGGCGCAGTAGCCGGCCTCGTCGGCGGTGAAGCGCTCGCGCGCCTCGGCGGTGCGCAGGCTCATGAACATCTTGTTCATGCGGATGCCGCGCCGGCTGGTGGCGCCGTCGAAGATCGGCGTCCCGGGCACGTCGACCCGGCCGCCTCCCGTCGGCGCCCCGGCCGTCGGGCTGCTCACGACCGCTCCTGCGGGTGCGTCGCCAGCGCCTCGACGGTGACGTCCAGCCAGGGCGCCGCCGGCAGCGACGCCAGCGCGTCGTGCAGGGCGGTGGCGTCCGGGGCCTCGTAGAGGCCGATGGTCGCCGTGCGCCCGGGCACGCGCCAGAGCCGCTTGAGGGTCCCGGCCTCCCGCAGCTCGACCGCGCGGGCTCGCTCGGCGGTGCGGATGCGCTCGCGCACCTCCGGCGGGGTCTCGGGGGGCATGCGGTTCTCGGACCGCACGAGGAACTCCACGGGCCTCTCCTGTCGTCGTCGGCAGTCGGTCTGGTGGTCGGGGTGGTCGGGGGGCTCAGGACGACGACGCGCGCGTCGTCCCGCGCGGTGCCGCGGCCAGCTCGAGCAGCGCGTCGGCCAGCGCCTGCGGCGCGGTGACCATCGCCTCGTGCCCGGTGGCGAGCTGCCGCACGGGCCAGCCGCGGGCGCGGGCGCGGTCGGCCTGCCCGGCGAAGACGCCCATCCAGTCGGTGCACTCGACGAACGCGGCGGGCACGGCGTCCACGGCGCCCGTGAGCGACAGCGCGTCGGTGTAGGTGCGCCACGGGTGGGGCGTGAGCCGCGGGGTGAGCCAGGCGACGTCGGCGGGGTCGGTGACGCCGAGCACCTCCAGCGACCGCACCGGCACGAGCCACCCGAAGCCGAGCTCGGCGGCGGACTCGGCCCAGTGGTGCTCGACGCGCTCGGGCAGCAGCGCCCGGGCGGACTCGCCGTGGTCGCCGACGAAGGCGTCGAGGTGCACGCGCAGCGACACGAGGTCGGGGCGGCGGTCGGCCGCGGCGGTCACCACCTGGCCGGCGTAGCTGTGCCCGACGAGCACGACGTCGGGGTCCTGGGACCTGTCGAGCACGTCGAGCACGCGCACGACGTCCTCGACGTGCGCCTCCAGCCCGACCTGCGGCGAGAGCAGGTGCGCGCGCTCGGACAGGCCCGTGAGCGTCGGGGCCACCACGTGGTGGCCGGCGGCGCGCAGGTGCGGGGCCACGCGGTCCCAGCACCAGCCGCCGTGCCAGGCGCCGTGGACCAGGACGAACGTGCTCACCGACTGCTCCTCCCGTCGCGGGTGGGTGGCGGCGGGTGCGGGCTCCGTCGCCGCAGCCCACGCTAGGCGGGCCGCGGCCGGCGGGCCACGGGCCGCGGTCGCGCCGGCCACCGCCGCAGCGGCCGGGCGGCGTACGTCATCCGTCCCGGGCCGGGGGCTCCCGAGCCGGCTCACCGCGGGCTGACGAGGCCCTCCCTGACGGCGAGGAGCGCGGCCTGGGTGCGCGAGGCCAGGCCCATCTTGGCCAGCAGGTGGCTCACGTGGGTGCGTGCGGTCCGCTCGCTGATGACCAGCTGGTCGGCGATCTCCTGGTTGGAGCGCCCCTCGGCCACCAGCACGAGCACCTCCCGCTCCCGCGCGGTGAGCGCGCCGAGGCCCACGCGCGGCGCGCGCATCTCCTGCGTGAGGCGCCGGGTGACCGCGGCGTCGAGGAAGACCTCGTCGCGCACGGCGGCGCGCAGCGCGGCCTCCACCTCCGCGGGACCGGCGTCCTTGAGCAGGTAGCCGGACGCGCCGCGCTCCAGCGCGGCGTGTACGCGCTCGGTCTCCCCGAAGCTGGTGAGGATCACCACCTTGACCCCGGGGAAGCGGCGCACCACCTCCTCGGTGGCGGCCACGCCGTCCAGGCGCGGCATCTGCAGGTCCATGAGGACGACGTCGGGCAGCTCGCTGAGCACGGCCTGCTGCGCCAGGCGCTCGAGGGCGGCGCGGCCGTCCTCGGCCTCCCCCACCACCTCCACGTCCTCCAGGGCGTCGAGGTAGGCGACCACGCCGCGGCGCACCACGGCGTGGTCGTCGACGACGAGCACCGTGATCGTGCTGCCGGTGCCGCCCGCGCCGCCCGTGCTGCCGGCGCCGCTCACCGCCGGTCCTCCCCGCGCACCACGGGCACCACCAGGCGGACCCGGGTGCCCCCGCCGTCCTCAGCCACCACGTCGACCTCTCCTCCCCAGCGGTGCGCGCGCTCGCGCATCGCCGTCATGCCGTACCCGCCGGAGCTCGCGCGGCTCCCCGGCTGCCCGCCGGCCGCTGCGGCGCCCGGCCCCGCCGCTGCGTCGTGCCTCGCGCCGCGCCCGTCGTCCACCACGTCCACCACCACGCGCGGCCCCGTGGCCGTGGCGCCGACCACCACCGCCACGTCGAGGCGGCTCGCCCCGGCGTGCTTCACGGTGTTGTGCACCGCCTCGCTGGCCACGCGGTAGACGTCCTCGGCCAGCTCGACGTCCAGCGCCGGGAGGTCGCCCCCGGCGTCGTCGATGGTGAGGTCGCAGGCCAGGGCGCTGCGCGCGGCGGTGGCCTCCAGCAGGGAGCGCAGCGCCGTCCCGAGGCTCGTGCCGGACGGCACCGCCGGGCGCAGCTCCACCACCATGCCGCGCAGGTCGGCGAGGGCGTCCTCGGCGGCGCCGCTCAGCTCTCCGGCGATGGTGGCGAGCCTCTCGGCCGAGGGCGGCAGGCCCCGCCGCGCGAGCACGCCGAGGGAGCCGGCCTGCATCATGATCGAGAAGACCTGCTGCACCACGGAGTCGTGGAGGTCGCGCGCCAGCTTCTGCCGCTCCTCGCGGCGGGCCTCGTCCATCCGCCGCTGGAACAGCTCGGCGTGGTCGACGGCCACGGCGGCCTGGTCGGCCATGGCCAGCAGGAAGCCGAGCTCGGCCTCCCCCACCTCCTGGCCGGGCGCGAAGAAGGCGTTGAGCACGCCGACCGCGCCGCCGCGGATGCGCAGCGGCACGCTGGCGAAGGCGTCCCAGGGGGTGGCGCTCATGTAGTCGTGCAGGGGCTCCCAGGCCGGGTCGCCCATGATCGCGTCGAAGCGGTGCTGCAGCACCCGCGGGACGCCGCTGCGCAGCGACTCGACCATCTCCAGGCGCGCGCCCCGCGCCTGGCACTCCAGGAGCCTGTCGAAGAAGTCGGGGATGCGGCTGAAGCCGGCGGTGCCCAGCACGTGCAGGCGCGCGCCGGCCGGGGTGGCGAGCAGCACCTGCACCCCCGCGAGCGCCGCGGCCTGCTGCGCCTCCTCGGCGAGGGCCTCCAGGGTGCTGGCGAGGGAGCGCTCGGCGGTGACGCTGAACGCGGCCCGGGCCATCGCGGCCAGCCGCCGCTCCTGCCGCCGGGCCTCGCTGACGTCGCGGAAGGCGACGACGCGCTGGTCGGTGCCGGGCACCGGGGCGGTGGTGCAGGCGAAGGCGCGCTGCTCGCCGTCGGGCCTGGTCCACTCGACCACCACCTCCCCCGCCTCCGCAGCGCCGTCGGCGGCGAACGGGGCGGGCCTGCCGACCAGGTCGGCGGCGGGTGCGCCGCACAGGCGGGAGGCCGCGGCGTTCGCGGCCACGAAGCGACCGGCACCGTCGACGACGGCCAGGCCCTGGGGGCTGTGGGCGACGGCGACGGCGCCCCACTCCTCCGGCTCCACGTCCGTGCCTCCGCGCTCCGGCCGCGGGCGTGCTGCCGGCGGCGCTGTCCGGACCGATGGTGGCACCCGGCCAGGATCGACCACGACGTCCTCCCGGGTGTACGACGAACGTCTCGCCGTGCGCGGCCGGTCGACCGAGGCGCCACCGGGGGCGGCGTCCGTAGCGTCGCCGCGGAGGTGTTCACCGATGAGCAGCGCGACCCCGACGGCCCTGGCCGTCTCCCCCCTCACGACCCCCGGCCCCGCCGGCGCCGGCGGCCGGGACGCCCCGGCCGGCCCGGCGGACCGGGCCCGGCTCCTGGTGACCTGCCGCGACCAGCCGGGGATCGTCGGCGCCGTCGGCACGTTCCTGGCCCGCGCGGGCGCCAACGTCCACTCCCTCGCCCAGCACTCCACCGCCCCCGAGGGCGGCACGTTCTTCCAGCGCACCGAGTTCCGCCTGCCGGGCCTGGCCGCGGCCCGCGCCCAGCTGGAGGCCGACTTCACCGAGCAGGTCGCGAGGCCGTACGGGATGGACTTCACCCTGCACGAGGAGCGCCACCCCAAGCGCGTGGCGGTCCTGGTCTCCAAGACCGACCACTGCGTGCTCGACCTGCTGTGGCGCAACCGCCGCGGCGAGCTGCCCATGACCGTGGCGATGGTGATCTCCAACCACCCCGACCTCGCCGACGACGTGCGCAGCTTCGGCGTGCCGTTCTTCCACGTCCCCGCCACCCGGGACAACCGCGAGCAGGCCGAGGAGCGGATGCTGGAGCTGCTGCGCGGCAACGTCGACCTCGTGGTGCTGGCCCGCTACATGCAGATCATCACCCCCGCCTTCCTGGACGGCGTCGGCTGCCCGCTGATCAACATCCACCACTCGTTCCTGCCGGCCTTCATCGGCGCGGCGCCGTACGCCAAGGCCAAGGGGCGCGGGGTGAAGCTGGTGGGCGCCACCGCCCACTACGTCACGGCAGACCTCGACGAGGGCCCGATCATCGAGCAGGACGTCGTCCGCGTCGGCCACCAGCACACCGCGGCCGACCTGGCCCGCCTGGGCGCCGACGTGGAGCGCGCGGTGCTCTCGCGGGCGGTGCGGTGGCACCTGGAGGACCGGGTGGCCCGTCACGGGAACACCACGGTCGTGCTCTGAGGGGTGACGACGTGACGGCACAGTTGATCGACGGCACGACGGCGGCCCGTGAGCTGCGGACGGAGGTGGCCGACGGCGTCAGGGCCTTCGTCGCTGACGGCGGCCGACCTTCGGGGCTCGCGACCGTGCTGGTGGGTGACGACGCCGCCTCCCAGGTGTACGTGCGCAGCAAGCAGCGCGCGTGCGTGGAGGCCGGCATGGTCGACCACCACCGGCACCTGCCGGGAGACGTCACGCAGGAGCAGGCGGGTGCCGTCCTGGACGAACTGGCCGCAGACCCGGAAGTCTCCGGAGTCCTCCCGCAGCTGCCGCTGCCGGCCCACCTCGACGCTGATGCTCTGCTGGCGCGGATCCCCGCCCTCAAGGACGTCGACGGGCTGACCACCGAGAGCGCCGGGCTGCTCGCCCAGGGACGCGCTGGGCGGCAGCCCTGCACCCCAGCCGGTGTCGTGCACCTGCTCGACCGCACCGGCGTGCAACTGCGCGGCGCGGAGGCCGTGGTGGTCGGTAGGTCGGTGCTGGTCGGGCGTCCGATGGCTCAGCTGCTCCTCCAGCGCGATGCGACCGTCACGCTGTGCCACTCCCGCACGCGCGACCTGGAGGAGGTCTGCCGCCGCGCCGACGTGCTCGTGGTGGCAGCCGGCATCCCCGGTCTCGTGGGCGCCGACGCCGTGAAGCCCGGGGCGGTCGTCGTCGACGTGGGCATCCACCGCGTCGAGGGTGGTCTGACCGGCGACGTCGACGGCCAGACCGCCGCGTCCGTGGCCGGGTGGCTGACCCCGGTGCCCGGCGGCGTCGGGCCGATGACCATCGCCGTGCTGCTGGCGAACACGCTGCAAGCGGCCCGCCTCCAGCGCGCCGCCCACGCGGGGTGAGCGCCGTGCCCGCGGACCTGCTGGTCACCGACAGGCCCGGGGTCGACCTGGAGGCCGCGACCACAGCAGCCGCCGCGTTCCTGCAGGCCCTGGGAGTCGACACCGACCGGCCCGGACTGGACCGCACCCCCGAGCGCATGGCCCGCGCCTACGCCGAGCTGTTCGACGCCGGCCCGGTGGAGCTGACCACCTTCCCGAACGAGGAGGCGTACGACGAGGTGGTGCTGGCCCGGGGCATCCCCTTCCGGTCGGTCTGCGAGCACCACCTCCTGCCGTTCGTGGGGGTGGCGCACGTGGGGTACCTGCCCGGGGAGCGGATCGTGGGCCTGTCCAAGCTGGCTCGGGTGGTGGAGCACCTCGCCGCCGGCCCACAGGTGCAGGAGCGGCTCACCAGCCAGGTGGCTCGGCTGCTGCAGGATCGGCTCCGGCCGCGCGGCGTCGGCGTCGTCCTGGACGCCGAGCACCTCTGCATGAGCGTGCGCGGCGTCCGCGCCACCGGGGCCCGTACCCGCACCTCGGCACTGCTGGGGCGGATGCGTTCCGACGCCCGTACCCGGGCAGAGTTCCTCGCCCTGACGGGGACGGGGGCAGCATGAGCCGTGTGGACGACGACCCCGGCACGACCTCGCCGTCCGCGGAGGGCCCCCGCTCCAGCGTGGTGACCGGGGGTGGTCGCGGGCTGGGACGCGCGATCGCCGAACGGCTCCAGCGCGACGGGCACCGCGTGGCGGTGCTCGACGTCGAGGTGGGCGCCCCCCTGCCCGGTGCGCTGCTCCTGCCCTGCGACGTCACCGAGCCCGACGCGGTGATGGCGGCGGTCGCGGCCGTCGTCGACGCTCACGGCGGGCTGGACGTGCTCGTCAACGGTGCGGGGCTCATCTCTCCGCGCACGTCGTACCGGGAGAGCACCAAGGAGGAGCTGGTCCGCTACCTCACGACCAACGCGGTGAGCTGCGCGCTGACCGTGCAGGCCGCCCACGACCACCTCGTGGCCAGCGGCCGGGGCGCGGTGGTGAACATCGCCTCGCGGACGTTCTTCACCGGGAGCCCCGGGCAGCTCGGGTACGTGGCGAGCAAGGGCGCGGTCCTCGGCATCACCCGCGTGCTGGCCCGAGAGCTGGGCCCGCAGGGGGTGACGGTGAACGCTGCGGTGCCCGGACAGGTCGCCACCCCCGGTACGCGGGAGCACCTGTCCGACGCCGACTTCAACCGCACGATGGCGCAGCAGGCCATCCCCCGCCGTGGGCAGCCGCACGACCTCGCCGGGCTGGTGTCGTTCCTGGCCGGAGACGACGCCCGGATGATCACCGGCCAGACGGTCGTGTGCGACGGTGGCGGGCTGATGCACTGAGGCGGCCTCGACCGCGATAGCAGCTGGTCACTCACGCCCGCACGCCGCACACGCGGGACGTGCGGCGATGGGTCGGCCGACCGGCGCCGCCGCAGCAGCGAGGTCACGGTACTGACGCGGGCTCATCCCGAACTGCTCTCGGAAGAGCCTGCTGAAGTGCGACGCCCGAGGCAGCCCGACGGCGATGGCGACCTGCTGGATGGTCGGACCACCCTGCACCTGGCTCGAGGTCAGGAGGTCTCGCGCCCGGTCGAGCCTGGTGCGCTTGAGCCACTCCGCGGGGGTGGTGCCTTCGTCGTGGAAGACCGAGAACAGGTAGCGCTCAGAGATCGGAAGCGCAGCAGCGACCTGAGCAGGCGTGAGGTCTCCGTCGGCGAGGTGCTCGAGCATGAAGCGCCGTGCTCCCGCGAGGATCGACGCTCGGGAGGTGACGATGACCTGCGCCTGACCGCCCCTTTCCAGCACCGCCGCAGTCGCGAGGTCGACGGCGTTCCGCGCCGCGGCGTGCGCCACGCCGTCGTTCCGGTCAGTCACCATGAGCCGCAGAGCGCTCAATGTCGCCGCTGCGGTCGCTGCGAGCCCCCCTCGTCCCCCGACGGGAAGCGCCGTGCGCTTGATCACGGCATCGAGCTGAGACCCGGCCCATCCGTGAGGGACCTGCACGAGGGTCAGGTCGCTGGTCGTTCGCAGCTCGGCCCCATAGGCCTGGGCCGCGTCGATCACGGTGAAGTCGCCTCGGTGACGCAGCTCTGCCACGCGATCGCCCTGCGTGACGCACACGTTCCCGTCCTGCAGGACGAAGAGCACCAGTGCCTCACTGGGCGACCGCCGGGCGAGCGTCCCCGATCGGACGACGCGGTACGGCTGCGAGACGACCCGGTCGACGGCGAGCCCGCCGACCACGACCCGGTCCATCCGTGCGGAGAAGCCGGCGCGGTCGAGTCCCTCCCCAGACGACCCGTGCATGTCGTAGAAGTGATGACGGACGGTCTCCCCCCAGAAGGCGAGCTGCTTCGCCTTGGCAACGCCATGGGTCGTCACGCTGAACACCAGCCGCGCTCCTTCGCTCCGCCTGGTCGACCGGCCCTCGAGGCCGGTCGTCGCTGACGAGCCTCCCACGCCCGCGCGCGGGCGACGTCCACGGTCCGTCCCCCGACAGCGCGACGAATGACTCATCGCGACCGGAGGTGGGCCGAGAGCGAGTGCACTGACGTGACAGCAGCAGTGCAGCGTGCGTGAAGACGTCCGAGGCCGCCCTGCCTACCGTCGCTGGCCTGGCGACCGGGGAAGGAGCCACGAGGGCATGGGACCTGAGAGTCGCACTGGCGCGACGACACCCAGTGACATCAGCGGCTGCACCATCGAGATCGACACCGGAGGGACCTTCACCGACGGCTACGTGACCGCGGGCGACCGGGTCGTCACGGCGAAGGTCGACACCACTCCCTACGACCTCTCGACGGGCGTGCTGGCCTGCATCGACAGGGCCGCGGAGCGGCTGGGGGTGACCCGCGCTGATCTGCTGCGGGCCACCGACGCGTTCCGGCTGTCCACGACCGTCGGCACGAACACCCTCATCAACCGCTCCGGGCCGGCTGTGGGACTCCTCCTGAGCCAGGGGACCGAGCACGTCGTCGACGAGCTCAGCCCGAACCTCCCGCTGAGCAGGGACCTCGTCGCCGGCGTCGCTGACGCGGCCGACCGGGCCACCACGCAGGCCGCAGTGCGGCGCCTGCTCGAACGCGGAGCGCGCGTGCTGGTCATCGCACTCCTGGGCGGCCCCGACCTCGCCGGGCGGGAGAGCGCCGTCCGCGGTCTCATCGCCGAGTCCTACCCGCGCCACTACCTGGGTGCGGTGCCCGTGCTCCCGTCCCACCAGGTCACGCCGGTGCACGACGAGCGCCTGCGGATCCAGACCGCCGTGCTGTCCGCCTACCTGCACCCCGTCATGAGCACCTTCCTCTACCGCGTCGAGGACGCACTGCGCGCTGACGGGTACACCCGTCCGCTGCAGGTCGCCGACGCGAGCGGCGGAACCTCGCGCGTCGCCAAGACCTCGGCCCTGCGCACCTGGGGATCCGGCCCGGCCGGCGGTGTCGCCGCCAGCACGGCGCTCGCCGTGGAGCTCGACACCCCAGTCGCTGTCGGGTTCGACGTCGGCGGCACGAGCACCGACGTCTCCGTCGCCGTCGACGGCCGGTGGACCTACGAGGTGCAGCCAGCCATCGAGGGCATCGACGTCGCGCTCCCGGCGCTGTCCCTGGTCTCCGCACCGATCGGCGGGGGCACGGTGGCCCGGATCGTCGAGGGCGCGCTCGTCCTCGGACCCGACAGTGCAGGCGCCCAGCCAGGGCCCGCTTGCTTCGGCCTCGGCGGTGAGGACGTCACAGTCACCGACGCGGTGTGCCACCTGGGCCTCTTCGACCCCGACAACTTCCTCGGCGGGCGGAAGAAGCTCGACGTCGAGGCTTCCCGCCGGGTCCTGGAACGGCTCGCGCAGGAGGTGGGCTCCGACGCCGAAGCCCTCGCCACGCAGATCGTCGAGAAGGCGGGGCAGCTGATCGCCTCAGCCATCGCCGTCCAGCTCCAGGACGCGGGCGTGGACGCCGACGCCACGCTCTTCGCGACCGGCGGAGCTGGAGGCATGCTCGCTGGCTTCATCCACATCGCAGCTCCGGCCACCGAGACCATCGCCTTCCCCATGAGTCCGGTCTTCAGCGCCTTCGGGCTCTCGCGACTGGACATCCGTCACGCCTACGAGGCGCCGGCAGACTCACCGACGCTCGACGCTGACCTCGAGGCGCTCCGACTGCGCGCCCACGCGGACATGCGGTCCGAGGGCTTCTCCCCCGAGCAGGTCCAGTTCTCGGAGGAGACCGAGGTGGTCGACGCCGCGGGCCGGGTCCGGGTCGTCTCGGGACGGCTGGACCAGCCCGAGCCCGGTGAGTCCCCCCGGCTGGTCCGACTGACCGCCTCGACCAGCAGCCGGCGAGCGCGGTTCCCCCAGGCGGGCGTCGGAGGTGATGCACCGGTGAGCACGCGGCTCGTGCAGTGGCCCGGTGGCCCGCAGAAGACACCCGTCTACGACTGGGCCGGGCTGCCGGTCGGGAGCAGCCTTCCCGGCCCGGCCGTCCTCGAGACCGACGAGACGACGGTGGCCGTGCCACCGGGCTTCACAGTGCGCATCGGGTCCATGGGAGAGGCGAGGTTGACGGCATGAAGATCCAGATCACGGAGAACCTCGACGTCGACGTCGAGGCGCGCCAGTGGTGCTGCCACCACTGCGGAACCTCGCTCGGCTCCGCGGACACCAACTACAAGCAGGGCTGCCTCGTGGCGGCGAGGGAGCCGGACGAGGTCTGGCAGCCGCACGTCGACGAGCAGGTCACCTTCAGCTACCACCGCGACTGGTGCCGCCTCGTGGAGTTCTACTGCCCCGGCTGCCAGTGGCTGGTCGAGGTGGAGGTCCTCCCTCCCGGCCACCCCATCACCCATGACATCGAGCTGGACCTCGACCAGCTCACCGGCCCCGTGGAAGGAGCACGCTGATGGGCGCGACGATGGACGTCGACATCGGCGGCACCTTCACCGACTGCCTCGTCACCCTCGACGACGGGCGCACCGCCGCCATTAAGACCCCGACGACGAAGCACCGCCTCGCCGCCGGGTTCATGAAGACCGTCCAGCAGGCGGCCAGCCAGTTCGAGATGAGCGTCGAGGAGCTGCTGGGCCGCACCGACGTGGTCCGCTACTCGACGACCGTCGCCATGAACACCCTGATCCAGCGCAACGGCCCCAAGCTCGCGCTCATCACGACGGCTGGCCACGAGGACGTCCTGCGCATCGCCCGGGCCGCGTCCTGGACCGACTCCACGCTCCCCAAGGAGATCCGCAACGTCGCGCAGATCGACAAGCCCGAGCCGCTCGTCGAGCGCTCCCTCGTGGTCGGCGCTCGCGAACGCGTGGACTGCTTCGGTCGGGTCGTCCAGCCGCTGGCCGAGGAGCACTTCCTGCTCCAGCTGCGCGACCTCGTCGACCAGGGCGTCCGGGGCTTCGTCGTGTCGCTGCTGTTCGGGTACCAGAACCCGGTGCACGAGCGGCGCATCCGCGAGCTCATCGAGTCGGAGTACCCCGAGGGCCTGCTCGGCGCCATGCCGATCATGCTCGCCAGCGAGGTGCTGCCGAAGCGGTGGGAGTACACCCGCACCAACACCACCCTCCTCAACGCCTACCTCCACCAGGCGATGTGGGAGGAGCTGGCGGGGATGAACGACGACCTTCGCGCCCGCGGCTACCAGCGCGGGATCATGATGGTCCACAACACCGGCGGCATGGCCGAGGTCTACCAGACGGCAGCCGTCGAGACGTTCAACGGCGGCCCCGTCGCAGGACTCATCGGCGGAGCTGCCATCGGGCGCAAGCTGGGGCACCCCAACGTCATCGTCGGTGACATGGGCGGCACCAGCTTCGACCTGGGTGTCGTCGTGGACGGGTCCACGCGGACCTACGAGTTCCGTCCCGTGATCGACCAGTTCTGGGTGGACATGACCATCCTCCAGACGCGCTCCATCGGCGCCGGCGGCGGATCGATCGCCTGGGTCAACACCGCCGTCGGCAACCGCCTCGAGGTGGGGCCGCGCGGTGCAGGATCCCTGCCCGGTCCGGCCGCCTACGGCCTCGGCGGCAAGGAACCGACCGTCACAGACGCTGACCTGGTCCTCGGGCTCATCGATCCCACGGGCTACTTCGGCGGCAGCCTCAAGCTCCGACCGGCCCTGGCCGAGGAGGCGATCCGAAAGCACATCGCCGAACCGCTCGGGATCAGCGTGGTCGAGGCCGCTCTGCGCATCCGCCGCATCGTGGACGCGAACATGGCTGACGTCATCGCGCGGGAGACCCTCCTGCGCGGCTACGACCCTCGCAAGTTCGTTCTGATGGCCTTCGGTGGAGCGGGCCCGACGCACTGCACGGGCTTCGCGGGCCACCTCGGAATCTCCAAGATCTACGTGCTGCCGACCTCGCCGGTGTTCTGCGCGTGGGGCTCCTCGACGATGCCCGTGGTGCACATCTACCAGCTGTCGCGCAGGCTCGATCTGCTGGAGCCGGTGAGCCAGAAGCTGCTGGCCGACTTCGAGTCCTTCAACAGCGCTGTCGCAGAGCTGCGCTCTCAAGCCGAGCGAGACCTTCGTGCGGAAGGCTACGACCCGGTCGACGCCGTGCTCACGCTGGAGCTCGACATCAAGTTCGGTGGGCAGTTCCACCTCCACCGCGCCTCCTCGCCGGTGCTGGAGATCACCAGCGACGACGACGTCAAGGCGGTGTACGAGCGCTTCGCGCAGGAGTACGCGGAGGTCTTCAGCCCGCTCAACGTCTTCCCCGAAGGGGGCGTCGAGATCCACAACTTCGTCCTCAGAGCGCAGACCGCTCCCCCGGACTGGGAACTGCCGACGCACCCGCTCGAAGGGCGTGACGCCGCAGCCGCGCTCAAGGGCAGCCGCACCGTGCACTGGCCGGACGGAGAAGCCCAGACACCGGTCTACGCCCAGGACCTCCTGCGCGCTGGCAACGCGGTCCCAGGGCCGTGCATCGTCGAGGCCCCGTACACCACCGTCGTCGTCGAGCCGGGCTACTCCCTCGAGGTCGACCAGCACCTGAACTTCGTCATCACGGCCGACAGGCAGGGGGAGTCATGACCGTCCAGACGCACGAGGTCGACGAACACCTCAGGGTCACGCCGATCACCATCAGCCCCTCGACGATGATCGAGTGGACCAAGCCCGAACCCCTCTCACCCCTGGTGCGCCGGTGCGTCGAGTCCCTGGAGCCCGGCGACTACGAGATCTACGACGAGAAGCTCCGCAACTTCCTGGAGGAGGCGCGAGAGGTCTTCGTCCGCAGCGGTGTCACCGGCATGCTGCGTGCCGGAGACCTCATCGTGGCCGTCTACACGGCGAACGGCGACCTCGCCAACGCATCAGCGGGCACGTACCTGCACTGCGTCACAGCGGTGCTGCCCGTCAAGTTCGTCATGCACAAGTACTTCACCAACCCTTCGGTGGGGGTGCGCGACGGCGACATCTTCTACGCGAACGAAGCTCGCTACGGGGGCATCCACAACCCCGACCAGATGGCCTTCATGCCCGTCTTCCACGAGGGTGAGCTCATCGCCTGGGTCGCCGCCCTCACGCACAACCCAGAGACCGGTGCCATCGAGCCCGGCGGCATGCCGGTCATGGCCCGCTCCCGTCACGACGAGGGCATGAAGCTCACCCCCATCAAGGTGGGTGAGGACTTCCGGATCCGCGACGACATGCTCGACATGATGGCCAACTTCACGTCGCGCGCTCCGCGCATGCAGGCCATCGACGTCCGCGCCCGAATCACCGGCGCAGACCGACTCCGGCGGCGCATCGTCGAACTGGCCGCTGACCGCGGCAACGACTTCGTGCGCGGGCTCCTGGCCAAGCTGATCATCGAGGCCGAGGACGCGACGCGCCGACGCATCAGCCGCTGGCGCGACGGCGTCTACCGCTCCTCCGCCTTCATCGACACGATCGGGCCGAAGTCCGTCCTGGTCCGCGGAACGCTGGCTGCGACCAAGCAGGGTTCGGAGATCACCTTCGACTTCACCGGGACCTCACCGGAGAACGACGGTCCCTACAACTGCTTCCCGCACATCGTCGCCGCCCATGCGGCGGTGACGATGTACGCGTTCCAGTTCCACGACCTGCCGGTGTCCAACGGAGCTCTTGCGCCTTTCAACTGGGTCGTACCAGAAGGCACGATCTTCAACGCGAACCCCGACGCGGCCATCAGCTCCAGCCCGATGGTGAACTCCCTGACGGTCTCGGTGGTGCAGCAGGTCTTCGCCCGGATGATGTTCTCCAGCGAGGACCGCGACCAGGTCACAGGCAACATCTGCTGTCAGCCGTGCGCTCCGCTGGTGGCCGGTCCCAACCAGTACGGAGTTCCCCTGGCGGAGGTCGACAGCGCCATCCTCAACACCGACGGCCACGGTGCCCGAGGAGACCGGGACGGCGTGGACGCCTACGGCTTCGCGTACGGCCACGCCACTCGTGCTCCGGACACCGAGGACACCGAGCTGGAACAGCAGTTCCTGCGGCTCTACTTCCGCCTGCGCGCCGACAGCGCCGGCGCGGGGACGCACCGCGGTGGCATGGGCACCGAAACCGCCCTGTGCATCTGGAACGTGCCGTTCGCGGTGTGGACGGTCTACGCGATGAGCAGCTACCTGCCGGTCACGCTGGGCGTGTTCGGTGGCTACCCGGCAGCTTCAGCACCGGGCATCAGCGTCCACGGGACGGACGTGCTGGAGAAGCTGCGCCGCGGTGACGCAGACATCCCCCGCGACTCGGTGGAGCTCGCGACCCGCAAGGCCATCTCCGGGGACTACGTCTTCGAACACAGCAACCGACCCGTCCGCCCTGCGCTCGAAGGCGACATCATCGTCGCGACCACCGGCGGCGGCGGGGGCTACGGAGACCCCCTGGCACGCGACCCCGAACTCGTCGCCAGGGACCTGCGCGACCAGGCGGTCACGGAGTGGACCGCCTGCCACGTGCACCACGTGGTGGTCGACCCGCAGACCTTCGCGGTGGACGAGAACGCCACCAACGCCGAGCGGGAGAAGGCTCGGGAGCAGAGGCGTTCCCGGGGGAAGTCCTGGGACGAGTTCCACGCGGACTGGGAGCAGCTGAAGCCGCCGGAGCCTGTGCTGGAGTACTTCGGCTCGTGGCCCGAGGGCGTGCGGGAGACCCCGCTGGCGCGGTTCTGATGGCCGACCTGGAGTCCCTGCTGGCAGCCAGCGGTGACAGGAAGCTCCTCGCCCCACTGGTCTTCTGGCACGCAGCGAGCCTGGAGCAGCTGAGCCGGTCCGCGGTGCTCAGCGATCCCGATGCTGCATCGCGAGCGCTCTCCTCGGCCCAGCGCCTCTACGGACTCGACGTCGTCGCGGCTGCGCCGGCCGACGCCGTGGCGTGGGCGGTGCGCGGCGCCGCAGCACCCGGGGCGCCGCTGGCCGCCTCTGCGGCCGAGCACCCCGGCCGTCCCCTCTGCCAGCTCCCCGACCTCGATGCCCTCGAGTCCTCGAAGGCCGTGGCCCACCTGGAGGCGATCGTCACCCGCCTTCGGACCCTCCTCGCCGGCAGGGCCAAGACGGCTGTGGTCGTGCCGACCGGGGCAGCACTCGCAGCCTCGCTGGGCCCCACCGTCGACGAGGACTGGGCCGAGGACGCCGTGGGCTCTGTGCTTCGCGCCATCGGTGCGGCGCAGCCCGAGGTCGTCTTCAGGGTGGGTCCCGGCGAGCGCGGCCAGCTCGTCGCGGGCCTGTGCGACTACTTCGACATCGCCCTGGTGGAGTCGACCGGAGAGGAGTCGGAGCACCTGGCCTCCCCCACCGCGGAGGAGTTCTTGACCGGGCTGGGTGCTGGAGCGCGCCTGGTCACCACGAGCGACGAAGTGCCCGCCGGTGCTTCACCGCAGTCCGTTCGCCGGGTCGTCGAGGACCTGCGCACGGGAGGAGCGTCATGACGTCGACAGGCCGCCTCTGGTTCGCCGAGGAGGGCGAGGACTGGGCTGTCATCCAGGGGCGACGGGCGCAGCAGCTGCCCGGCTTCCTGCGCCAGCTGCGCGACCGCTCCGCCCTGTACGCGGATCGCCTCAGCGGTCGTGACCCCGCAGCCGCGGGCTCGCTCGAGGGCCTGGCCGGGCTGCCCTTCACCACGAAGGACGACCTGCGCGACGGTCAGGCGGAGCCTGCGGAGGACCAGGTCCTCGGGCTCCAGCAGGCTGTTCCCACGTCGGCCATCGAGCAGGTCATCTCCTCGTCGGGCACGACGGGCAACCCGGTCTACTTCGGGCTGACGCGGCGAGACCGGGAGACCTGGACCGAGGCCATCGGTGCCTTCTACGCCACCGCCGGGATCGGTCCGGGTTCGGTCGCCGGTCTGTCGACGGGCATGCCCATCGTCGCCGGCGGTGTGCCCTACGCGGACGGGATCCGGAACGCGGGAGGCGCCCTGGTCTGGTTCGGCGGTCAGACCACTCCTCGGATGGTCACCACGATCGAACGGCTCCGGGTCAACACGCTCGTGGCCACAGCGTCTTTCGTGACCATGTTCGCAGAGAAGATCGAGGAAGTCCTGGGCCATCCGGCCCGCGAGCTGGGCGTGCGGACCATCATCTCCGGCGGTGAGCCCGGCATGGGGCTCCCCGACGTCCGGGCGGCAGTCATGGAGAAGTGGGGCGCCGAGAGGATCAGCGAGGTCATGGGCCTGGGCGATGTGATGCCCGGGCTGTGGGCCGAGTGCGAGGCCGGGACCGGCATGCACTTCACCGCGGTCCGTGACGTCCTCGTGGAGCTCATCGACCCGGCGACTGGAGACCAGCTCCCCTGGGAGACGGGGGCTGAGGGCGAGCTCGTCTACACGACCATCCGGAGGGAGGCGACCCCCGTCCTGCGGTTCAGGTCGCGGGACCACGTCGTCATCACCGGCATGGAGTGCTCCTGCGGCCGGAAGACGCCCAAGATCCGCTGCATCGGCCGCACCGATGACATGTTGATCTACAAGGCCATGAACGTCTTCCCGACGGCGCTGCGCGAGGTGGCGCTCGGCGCGGCGCCCGGCGAGGTGCACGAGGTGGTGAAGGTGCGCAAGGAGAGCGCCGACCAGGTGCGCTTCGACGAGGCCATCCCGCTGCAGGTCCAACCCCTCGGACCGCTCGACGAAGCCCAGGAGTCCTCGTTGCGCCAGCGCATCGAGGCAGCCGTGCGCGAGCGGCTCCGCGTCCGGGTCGCCGTCGAGCTGGTGGAGCCCGGCACCTTCACCATCACGGGCGACAAGAACTCGCTCGTCACGACCGGTCCTCCGGTCGCGCCCCGCCCGGGAGCACAGGTGCACGCCGACGAACGACGAACGACGAGGAGTGGGAGCTGACATGAGCAGTGAGTTCGAGGGCAAGGTGGCCCTGGTGACGGGTGCCGGAGCGGGCCTCGGGCAGGGCGTGGCCGTCGCGCTGGGGGCACGAGGGGCATCGGTGCTGGTGCACGACCTCGACGCGGACAGCGCGCGAGCGGTGGTCGAGCAGATCACCGCTGCGGGCGGCACAGCGGTCGCCGGGCAGGGTGACGTGGCCGACCCCGCCGTGATGAAGGCGGCCGTGGAGCAGGCGGTGGAGGCGTTCGGCGGTCTGCACCTGGCGGTGAACAACGCCGGTATTGGCGGCCCCAGGGGCCAGCTCGAGGACTACGACGACTCCGACGGCTTCGCCGCCTACGACAGGCTCATCGACATCAACCTGAACTCCGTCTTCTACGGCATGCGGTACCAGCTGCCGGCGATCATCGCGGCCGGTGGTGGAGCGGTCGTCAACATGTCCTCGATCTACGGGGTGGTGGGTGACTCCACGGTGGCTCCTTACACCGCCGCCAAGCACGGGGTGGCGGGGATGACGAAGGCGGCCGCTGCTGGTGCGGCCGCCAGGGGGGTGCGGGTGAACTCCGTGCACCCGGGCTACATCCGCACCCGGCTGCTGGAGGAGGTCTCCAAGGAGGTGCAGGACCTCATCGCCACCAAGCACCCGATCGGGCGGCTCGGGACGGTGGACGAGGTGACGGAGGTGGTGCTGTTCCTGCTCAGCGAGCGGGCCTCCTTCGTGGTGGGAGCCCAGTTCGTCGTCGACGGCGGCTTCACCGCCGTCTGAGAGCGCCATCCACACGACGAGCGAAGGGAGAGCTGCATGGACGTCGAGGAGCTGGTGGCCATCGACGTGCACACGCACGTCCTGGCCTCGGTGGACGGTCATCGCAGCGGCGCGGGAACCGACGCGCTTGCCGGCACCTTCGGCGCGATCCCGGAGCTCACCGTGCCCGAGCTCGCCGAGCACTACCAGCAGCGGTCGATGGCAGCCGTCATCTTCACGGTCGATGCCTTCACGCGCACTGGTGAAGGGCCTCGTGTGTCGAACGAAGAGATCGCCGAGCAGGCCGCTCGCTTTCCGGACACCCTCATCCCCTTCGCCAGCGTGGATCCGGGCCGTGGGGCTGAAGCGGTGCGCACCGCGCGCCGCTTGATCTCCGACCACGGAGTGCGCGGGTTCAAGTTCCATCCGAGCGACCAGGCGTTCTACCCCAACGACGCGAGCGCCTACCCCCTCTACGAGGTCATCGCCGACGCCGGTCTGCCCGCGTTGTTCCACAGCGGGCAGACCGGCCTCGGCGCTGGCCAGCGTGCAGGCGGGGGTATCCGCCTGAAGTACTCGAACCCGATGCACCTGGACGACGTCGCGGTGGACTTCCCCGACATGCCGATCGTCATCGCGCACCCCTCTGTGCCGTGGCAGGACGAGGCGCTCGCCGTCGCTGCGCACAAGCCGCAGGTGTACATCGACCTGTCTGGCTGGTCGCCCAAGTACTTCCCACCCCAGCTCGTCGCTCAGGCGGGATCTCTCCTGAAGCACAAGGTCCTCTTCGGGTCCGACTTCCCCGCGATCAGTCCAGACCGCTGGTTGCGCGACTTCGAGGACCTCCCGATCAAGGACGAGGTGCGCCCCCTGATCTTGAAGGAGAACGCGGCCCGCCTGTTCGGTCTCATCCGCTAGGTGTTGCCACGAGCGGATCGCGACTCACGCACCGAGGAGCAGCTCGCGCGGGCGTGAGCTGCGCCGCTCGCCACGCCCGCGCAACGTCCATGGGCCGGTGTGGTCCGTCGCGGGTCGACCGATCAACAGCTGTTGCTCGCCTGGCGCCCCCATCGGGTGTCCCTGGACTGCGGCTACCTCGCCGACGAACGCGCCTTCGTCAGCCTGTTCGTCGTCGAGGCCGAGCACGCCGAGCCCGGCACCCGGATGGAGGTGCTGTGGGACGAGTCACCGGACTCCACCAAGCCCCAGGTGGAGCCACACCAGCAGCGCACCCTGCGCGCCGCCGTGGCCCCGGCCCCGTTCGTGCAGTTCGCTCGGGGAGCTGTCGCGCCCGCTGCCCCCACCCCCGACCGGGAGGAGGGGCGCGAGGCAGCAGTGGATGGTCGTGCTGCGACGTCCTGGTCGGGTCGACGCGGCGTCGTCGTCCTGCGACGGATGACGTACGCCGAGCGGCCCCGGCGCGCGGCGACGACCCGTCATCGCGCCGTCGGACGGCGCCGCGCGGCTGCCTAGCCTGGCGAGCGGGTGGTTCGCAGACCTCGACGTCGAGGAACCGCGCGCGACCAGCCCCTCAGCAGGAAGGACGCCCATGAGCGCGAAGAACCTCCAGGACGTGCTGGACGCCGCAGGCAGCACCGTCGAGCTGCTGCGCAGCTCCCGCCTCGGCACCTACATCTACCCCGTGGTGCCCGCGGAGTTCACCAACTTCCGCCGCGAGGCGAAGGCCTGGCGGAACACCGCCGTCCTCTTCGACCAGTCCCACCACATGGTCAACCTCTTCGTCTCCGGCAAGGACGCGCTGCGCCTGCTCACCGAGACCGGCGTCAACAGCACCGCGAACTTCCCCGTCGACACCGCCAAGCAGTTCGTGCCCGTCTCCCCCGAGGGCGGCGTCATCGGCGACGGCATCCTCTTCCGCGACGCCGAGGAGGCGTTCACGTTCGTCGGCCGGGCGCCGGTGGCCAACTGGCTGACCTACCAGGCGCAGCAGGGCTACGACGTCGACGTGCGGCGCGACGAGCGCTCCCCCTCGCGCCCCTACGGCAAGGCCGTGACCCGCGAGCTGTGGCGCTTCCAGATCCAGGGCCCGAACGCGTGGCCGGTCATCGAGAAGCTGAACGGCGGCCCTGTCGAGCAGGTCAAGTTCTTCCGCATGGGACGGATGCGCATCGCCGGGCACGAGGTCCGCACGCTGCGCCACGGCATGGCCGGCGCACCGGGCCTGGAGATCTGGGGACCGTACGAGACCTACGACGCCGTCCGCGACGCGATCCTCGAGGCCGGCGCCGAGTTCGGGCTGGAGCCCTCGGGCTCGCGGGCCTACTCCTGCAACACCTTCGAGTCGGGCTGGATCCCCTCCCCGCTGCCCGCCGTGTACACCTCCGACGAGCTGAAGGCCTACCGCGAGTGGCTCCCCGCTGACGGCTACGAGGCCACCAACGCCCTGGCCGGCAGCTACGTCACCGACGACATCCGTGACTACTACCTCAACCCGTGGGAGCTGGGGTACGGCTCGTTCGTGAAGTTCGACCACGACTTCATCGGCAGCGACGCCCTGCGGGCCGTCGTCCCCGGGGAGCAGCGCCGCAAGGTGACCCTGGCCTGGAACGCGGAGGACCTCGGCAAGATCCTCGCCTCACCGCTGAGCCCCGAGCCCGGCGCGCAGTGGTTCGACCTGCCCAACGCCAACTACGGCTCTTCCAACTACGACGCCGTGCTCGACGGCGACGGCCACCAGGTGGGCCTGTCGCTGTTCACCGGGTACAGCCCCAACGAGCGGACCGGCCTGTCACTGGCCACCGTCGACCCGGGCGTGCCGGTCGGCGCCGAGGTTCGCGTGGTGTGGGGCGAGCCCGACGGCGGCTCGGCCAAGACCACCGTGGAGCCGCACGAGCAGGTCTCCGTGCGCGCCGTGGTCAGCCCGGCCCCGTACTCCAAGGTGGCGCGGGAGTCCTACCAGGCCGGCTGGCGCACGGCAGGGGCGCGGTGACGGTGGGGGTCCCGCCGGCGTCGCTGCTCGACGACCTCTCCCTGGAGATGACCGGGAAGGACGTCGAGAAGCTCGACGAGGCCCGGTCCGCGCTGCCCGCCGGCACGCGCATCAACGTCACCTACCTGGCGAACGAGGACCTGCCGATGCGGGTGGCCGCCTCGAAGGCGGTGAAGGACTGGGGCTTCGTCCCGGTGCCCCACGTCTCGGCGCGGCGCCTGGCCTCCCAGGCGCAGCTGGAGGAGTTCCTCACCGCGCTGGAGGGGGTGGGCGCCACCGAGGAGGTGTTCGTGGTGGGCGGTGACCCCGCCACGCCGGAGGGGCCGTACGAGGACTCCCTCGCCGTCATCCGCAGCGGGCTCCTGCAGCGCCACGGCGTGCAGAGGGTCAGCGTCAGCGGCTACCCCGAGGGTCACCCCGACATCGGCGACCCCGTGCTGTGGCAGGCGCTGGAGGGCAAGCACGCAGCGCTGCGCGAGCAGGGGCTGCCGGGGACGGTCATCACGCAGTTCGGCTTCGACGCCGACGCGGTGCTCGCCTACCTCGCCGCCGTGCGCCGGCGCGGCGTCGACCTGCCGGTGCGGGTGGGCGTGCCGGGCCCCGCGGGCATCAAGCGGCTGCTGGGCTACGCCAAGCGCTTCGGCGTGGGCACCAGCGCCGGCATCGCCAAGAAGTACGGGCTGTCGCTGACCAACCTGCTCGGCACCGCCGGCCCTGACCGGTTCCTCGGGGCGCTGGCGGCGCAGCTGGACCCGGCGGTGCACGGCGAGGTGAAGCTGCACCTCTACACGTTCGGCGGCCTGCGGGCCACGGCCGAGTGGGCGCAGCAGTTCCGCGCCACCCACGCCTGAGCTGCCCCCACTCGTCGTGATCATGAGCGTCCGCGCCGCCACACCGCGGCGGTGGGGCGTCAGGTGCCCGCTGGGTGCGCTGGTGCCCGGGTCCGGGCCCTCAGCCCGGGCACGGGGCCACCCAGCGGGCAGCCCCCACCCGGCGGCAGGGGGGCCACCGGGCCAGCCGGCCCTGCGCCAGGTGTCGACCACGCTCCAGCCGGCCTGAGCGCGACACCACCCGTCACCCCCTCCGTCTCGATCGAGGACGTCGGCGACACCACGCCGTCGTTGCGGTCTGGAAGGACCGGCCCATCAGAGGTGAGGCAGATCTCGGCGATCGTTGAAGCGGTGAGCATGCAGGTCACGCACTGTTCTGGCGCCAACGTCCTTGATCGTCGCGGGGGTGGGTGACGGTCCGGCGGGTCACGCGGTCAGGTCGGGCGCCCTCGAGCGATCGACGCGCGAGGGGCGCCCCGCCGAGGAACACGGCCCCGCGCAACGCCGCCCCCCGTGCGCAGCGCCCATGATCACGAGGGGTGGGGGCGGGGGCCGGCCGCCCGGAGCTTGGCGAGCATGCCCCGCAGCACCTCGTTGAGGTGCTCGACCTCCTCCGGCGAGAGCCCCTCCAGCACGACGTCCTGCCCCGCCGCCGAGATCGGCAGCATGAGGTCGTGCAGCCGGGCCCCCTCGTCCGTGAGGTAGTGGTGCCGCGAGCGGCCGGGTCCCGCGCTGCTCGTGATGAGGCCGCGCTCCGACAGCACCCGGTTGCTGCGCGAGACGAGCGCCTCGTGGGTGCCCAGGTACTCGCTGAGCTCCGCGCCCGTCATGCCGGGCCGCACCGCCAGCGACGCCACGACCCGCCAGTCGTTGGTGCCCAGGCCGAACTCGGCCTTGAGCAGGCTCGACTCCCGGTAGACCAGCGCGTTGGAGACCAGCGCGAGGAGCCTCGGGGTGAACGCGTCGCTGGGGAGGGTCCTGGGCAGCGGCGTCGTGACGGCGTCAGCGGGGGCGTCGGGCACGGGACCAGCATCGCGCCGCGGTCGGTGCGGTGCTGGTCCCGTGCGCGAGCCGCTCAGGAGGCGGCGGGAGCGGTCCGCGCCACGGACCGGGTGTCCTGGAAGGCGCGGACGCCGGCGATGCCCTGCTCGCGCCCCATGCCTGACTGCTTCATGCCGCCGAAGGGCGCGCGCAGGTCGAGGCGGTTGGCGCCGTGGTCGTTGACCCACACGTAGCCGACCGCCAGCCGGTTGCCGATGCTCGTGGCGGCGTCGGGGTCCTCGGTCCACACGGAGCCGCCCAGGCCGCTCCACGTGTCGTTGGCGGCGCGGACGGCCTCGTCGTCGTCGTCGAAGGAGATGACGGGGACCACCGGGCCGAACTGCTCCTCCGTGACCACCCTCAGCGAGGGGTCGGGGTCGACGACGATCGCCGGCTGCAGGAAGTTGCCGTCCGCCAGGTCACCGCCGGGCAGCTCGCCGAAGCGAAGGACCGTGGCGCCGGACTCCTCGGCCTCCGCGATGAGCTCGGCGACGAAGTCGCGCTGCGCGCGCGAGTGGAGCGGGCCCATGGTGGTGCCCTCCTCCAGCGCGTGCCCGAGCTTGGTGCGCTCCAGGCGCGCCGAGAGCCCGGCCACCAGCTCGTCCCGGCGCGAGGAGTGCACGTAGAGGCGCTTGGCGTTCATGCAGATCTGGCCGGTGGTGTCGTAGACGGCGCCGAAGAGCCGGTCGAGGGCCTCGTCGCCGAGGTCGGCGTCGGCGCGGATGATCGCCGGGTCGTTCCCGCCCAGCTCCAGCGTCACGCGGGTGAGGCTGCGGGCGGCCATCTCCATGATCCGCCGGCCGCCGCCGACGCTGCCGGTGAAGCAGACCTTGGCGACGTCGGTGTTCTCCACCAGGCCCGACATCTCCGCGTCGCGCCCGGTGATGACGTTGAGCACGCCCGGGGGCAGCTTCTCGGCGACGCGCTGCACGAGGCGGGCGGTCGCCAGCGGCGCCGACGGCGGCGGCTTGACGATGGCGGTGTTGCCCGTGAGCAGGGCGTGCGGCAGCGCCGCCGCGAGGATGGCGAGCGGCCAGTTGAAGGGCACGATGACCGTCACCACGCCGAGCGGCTGGTAGGAGACCGTGGTCTCCACCGCGATGCCGGGGGCGGGCGGCAGCACCGTCGCGGCCTCGACCTCGTCCGTGTGCATCAGGGCCAGCTGCCAGCGGATCTCGAAGACGAGGGCGTCCACCCAGGCCTCGTGGACGACCTTGCCGTTCTCCTGGGCGAGCACGGCGGCGTCGCCGTCGCGCTCGGCGGCGAGGTCGGCGATGGCGGCCGTCATCTGCTCGGCGCGCTGCGCCGGGGTCAGCGCGGCCCAGGCGGGGAAGGCGCCCTTGGCGGCGGCGACGGCGTCGGCGACGTCCGCCGCGGTGGCGGCGGCGGCGCGGCCCACCACCCGCGAGGGGCGGGCCGGGTCGACGACGTCGAGGTGGTCGGCGGTGGTGCGCGCCTGCCCGCCGATGTAGAGGCCGGTCTCCACCGGGGCGGTCTCGTGGGCGGTGGGGGCGTCGAGCGTGTCAGTCATCTGGTGAGCACCTCTTCGTGCGGACGGGATCGACAGGACGAGCATGGACCCTTGAACTTGACATGTGAAGACCGGGGCCCGGTCGGACTACGGGAGGCGCAGCACCAGCTCCGCCGGCTCGCCTCCGCCCTCGGCACCCGGCGCGGCGGCCACGCGGGACACGCACACGCACAGCGACGTGCCCGCCTCCTGCTGGCGCCGGCTGAGGAAGACGTCGCGGTGGTCGACGACGCCGCGCACGGAGGCGACCTCGATGCGGCACAGCCCGCACTCGCCCTTGCGGCAGTCGTACATGAGGTCCGCCCCGGCCCGCTGCAGGGCCTCCAGCAGCGTGGTGTCGGGCCCCACCGTGGTGCGCAGCCCGATCTCGGGGATGCACGCGGTGAACGGCTGCGGGGCGTACCAGCCCGAGCTGCCGAACGTCTCGAACCTCAGCGTGCTCGCCGGCAGGTCGGCCGCCTCCCAGCCCCGGCGCACCGCGTCCATGAGCCGGATCGGCCCGCAGACGTAGGCCTCCACGCCGCCGGGCACCCGCTCGTGCTCCGCGGCCAGCTCCGCCACCAGGGCGGCGACGTCGAAGGGCCCGTGCTCGTCGTCGACGTGGAGGCGGTAGCGGTCGCCCAGCAGCTCGGCCAGCTCCGCGGCGTACGCCGCCCGGGTGCGCGTGCGCACCACGTGGTCGAGGACCACGTCGGCGCCGCGCGCGGCCAGGCGCCGGGCCATCGCCACCAGCGCGGTGACGCCGATGCCGCCGGCCACCAGGTGGTAGCGCCCGGCGCCCAGGCGCAGCGGGAAGCCCTGCAGCGGGGCGCTGCACTCGACGTCGTCCCCCACCGCCAGGGAGTGCACGTAGCGCCCGCCCCCGCGGGAGGTCGGCGTGAGGAGCACCGAGATGGCCGAGCGCGTGCCGTCGGCGCTGGCCTCGACCACGGAGTAGGAGCGCACCTCGCGCCCGGCCGGGGTGTGCACGGCCAGCTGCAGGTGGGCCCCGGGCTCGGCGGGACGCCCGGGCGCGTGCTCCAGCACCACGCGCCGGACCCCGTCGGCCACGTCGCGGGCCTCGACCACGCGCGCCGGCCGCAGCGCGGCGCCCGCCGCGGACGCACCCACCGCCGCGCTGGTCGGCGAGGCGCTCACACCCGGCCCTCGGAGCGCAGCATCTCGTCGAGGATGCGCCGCACCCACATGCCGCCGGCGTCGATGTTGAGCGAGTAGAACTCCTTGCCGGGGTTGGCGTCGATGGCGCGCTGCTGCGCGGCGAGCATCGCCTCGTCCTCCCCGAACACCCCGTGCACGCCCTCGCGCAGCTGGGTGGTGATGAGCTGGCTGTCCAGGCGGTAGTTGCGCATGAACGCCCAGAAGTAGTGCGAGCTGCGCTCGGTCTCGGGCGTGATGGTGTTCATGACGTAGCCGTTGACGCCCTGGCTGCGGTCGCCCTCCGGAGCGCCGGTGCCCGTGGGTGCCACGCCCACGTCGATGCAGATGGTGGACGGCGCGTAGTAGTGGATGATCTGCCAGCGGTCCACGCGCCCGTCGAAGTCGGGGAACCTGTCGCGGATGTTCTTCAGCCAGAACGGCGGCGGGGCCACGTCGCGCATCCACCGGGTCACGCTGACCGACCCGTCGGCCTCGCGGCGGGTGGTGAACTCCGACTCGCTCAGCTCGTCCTGGCCGATGCTGGAGTGGTGCACGAACTCCTCGTGCGTGAGGTCCATGAGGTTGTCGAGCACCAGCTGGTAGTTGCACGGCGCCTCGATGGTCAGGCCGTCACCGGCCCACTCCGGGGAGTCCATCTGGTGCATGTCGGGGATGGACGCCGGGTCGGCCAGCAGCGGGTCGCCGGGCCACACCCACACGTACCGGTACCGCTGCTCCACCGGGTAGGACGTCACCAGCGCACTGGGGTTGACGGTCTCCTGCGCCGGCATCTTGGTGCAGCGGCCCGCGGAGTTGTACTGCAGCCCGTGGTACGGGCACTGGATGCCGTCGCGGCCCACCAGGGTGCCCATCGACAGCGGCGCCAGCCGGTGCCAGCACGCGTCGGCCAGCGCCACCGGGCGTCCGTCGGCGGTGCGGTACAGCGCCATCGGCTGCCCCGCGACGGTGCGCGCCAGCGGCTTCTGGGAGGTCACCTCGTGGTCCCACGCGGCGGCGTACCAGGCGTTGAGGGGGAAGGGGAAGATCTTGGCGTTGACCTGCCCGGGCGCCGCGAGCGGCTCTGCCTGCACGTCGGTCATGGGTGCTCCTCACCGTGCTGCGTCACGTCGTCGTGGCTTCCCGGGAGGATCGGCGACGACGACGACGCCCCGCAGCAGCGCTTCCGGCAGGCGGAAGGAGCGCTGGTCAGGGGCGTGCGGCGGCGCGGGCCCCCAGGGCCCGGGAGATGCCCAGCGCCGCGGCGCGCACCGCGGGCACGAGCGGCGCCGCGGTGGTGCGCGCCGTGCTGTAGACCACGGAGACCGCGGCCACCACCTCGCCGCGGCCGCGCCGCACCGGGGCCGCCACCGACGCCGCTCCCTCGGTCACCTGCTGGTCGCTGAAGGCGACGCCGGCGCGGCGCACCTCGGCGAGCAGGGCGCGCAGGCGGCCGGCGTCGGTGTCGGTGTGCTCGGTCCAGCGCCGCAGGGGCCCCGCGAGCGCGGCCTCCTGGACCTCGGAGGGCGCGTGGGCGAGCAGCACCCGGCCGACGCCCGTGGAGGGCAGCGGGAAGCGCGCCCCGACGCGGGTCATGACGTCCACGGCGTCGGGTCCGGTGAGCCGTTCGACGAAGACGCTCTCGAGGTCCTCCCGGACCGCCAGCTGCACGTTCTCGCGGGTGGCGGTGTAGAGGTCCTCCAGGAACGGCAGCGCCGCCTCGCGCAGCTCGGGCCCGCGGGGGGCGAGCGAGGCGAGCTCCCACAGGCGCAGCCCCACCGACAGGGTGCCGTCGGGTGCCCGTTCCAGCGCCCCCCACCGGACCAGGTCGTTGACGATGCGGTGCGCGGTGGTGAGCGGCAGCCCGCTGGCCACCGCCACGTCGGCGAGCCGCAGGCGCGGGTGGCGGGGGGTGAAGGCGGCCAGGACGTCGAGCGTGCGGGTGGTGAGGGTCACGGCTCTCGGGGTGCGTCGGTGCTGCGCCGCCTCGGGTCGAGCCGCACCGGCGGCTGGTCGAGGTCGCCCACGGGCACGGCGCCGTCGCCCTCCACGCTCTGGCCGCGCAGCTGCCCGAGCATCTCGCGCAGCAGCTCGTTGAGGCGCGTCACCTGCTCCGGCTCGAGGCCCGTGGTGATGAGCTCGTGGCCGCGGTGGGAGACCGGGACCATCTGGTCGTGCATCTCGGCGCCGGCCCGGGTGAGGTACATCGGCCGCGAGCCGCGCGGGCCCTGGAGCAGCGCCACGAGCGCGCGGTCGACCAGGACGGCGACGCTCTTGGACACCACGGCCTTGTTGACGCCGAGGAAGCGGGTCACCTCCGTGGCCGACAGCCCGGGACGCCAGCCCAGCGCCGAGATGACCCGCCAGTCGTTGGTGCCCAGCCCGAAGCGGCGGCGCATCTCGTGCGACTCCTGCCAGACCAGCGCGTTGGAGACGAGGTAGACCAGCCGCGGCGTGAACTCCTCGAGGTCGATCCGCGTGCTCAGGGGCTCGGTGACGATGTCCTCCGCGGCGCGCCCGCCGTTGGGCCACTCGTGGGGCATGACCATGTGCTGCCTCGTTCCAGGAGCCGACGTCGGGTGCGACGAGTTTCCACCAGGTGGAAGGGCGCGTGCGCCCGGACGCCCTCACAGCGCCATCATCGGCGCGCCAGCAAGTTGTTCCATGAAGGTGTTTACATGTCAACAGGCTGGCTGTTACGTTCCGCGGCACGAGCCACCGACACGGACGTCGGAGGTCTCGCCGAGGAGCGACCGGGTCGCTGGCGGCGTCGACGACGCGCCGCAGCGGCGCGCCCACCGCCCCGCCGCACCACCCCCGTGTGCATCGACGAGGAGACACGCGATGACCGCCCAGCCCCTGACCGCCTCTCGAGACCTGAGCGTCGCCGAGCTCGAGGAGCTCTCGCACGAGCTGCGCACCAAGCTGCTCGAGCTGTGCGGCACCTACGAGGGCGCCGTGCACATCGGCGGAGACCTCTCCGCCGCCGACATCCTCACGGTGCTCTTCGAGTACGGCATGACGGTCGACCCCGACGACATCAGCAACCCGCAGCGCGACAGGTTCGTGCTGAGCAAGGGCCACGCCGCGGTGTGCATGTACATCGCCATGGCCATCCGCGGCTTCTTCTCCTACGAGGGCATCGTCTCCAGCTACGGCCAGCTGGACAGCGCCTACGGCATGCACCCGTGCAAGGTGCAGCTGCCCGGTGTCGAGGCCTCCACCGGCTCCCTCGGCCACGGCCTGCCGCTGGCCGTGGGCATGGCCCTCAGCGCCCGCCACCGCGGTCAGCAGCACCGCGTGTTCTGCCTCCTGGGAGACGGCGAGACCGGCGAGGGCTCGGTGTGGGAGGCCGCGATGGCCGCCCGCAGCAACCGGCTGGGCAACCTCGTGGCCTTCGTCGACCGCAACCGCCAGCTCATGACGAGCATGGCCGAGGAGCGCGTGGTCTTCGAGCCCTACACCGACAAGTGGGCGGCGTTCGGCTGGAACGTCGTGCACGTCGACGGCCACGACATGGCCGCCCTGGTCCGCGTGGTCGACGAGCTGCCCGACCCCGACAGCGACCGCCCCACCGTGGTGGTGGCCGAGACCGTCAAGGGCAAGGGCGTCGACTTCATGGAGGGCAACCTCGCCTGGCACGCCGGCTCCCTCGGCAAGGCCGACCTCGAGCGCGCCCTCACCGCCCTCAACACCGCCTTCGAGGCCTCCCGCACGCAGAAGGAGAACGTCTGATGCCCGTCACCTTCACCTTCGGGGAGTTCCTCTCGGCCCGGTCCGTCATCGGCTCGACCCTGGCCGAGCTCGGCGAGACGCACGACAACCTGTGGGCGCTGACCCCCGACATCGGCGCCACCCTGGTGGAGTTCCGCGAGAAGTTCCCCGACCGCTTCCTCGACGTCGGCCTCGCCGAGCAGGTCTGCGTGGGCATCGCCGCGGGCCTGGCCTACGACGGCAACATCCCCGTGGTCTCGGGGATGCTGCCCTTCCTGAGCATGCGGGCGCTGGAGCAGATCCGCACCGACGTCTGCTACCCGAACCTCCCCGTGAAGATCATCGGTACGCACGGCGGCCTGGTCGGCAACGGCGGCTCCACGCACTACGCCGTCGAGGACCTGGCCCTCATGTGCGCCCTCACCAACATGACGGTCACCTCCATCGGCGACCCGCTCATGGTGGGCGAGGTGCTCCGCCAGTCGATGGCCATGAAGGGCCCGATCTACATCCGCCTCGCCGTCGGCAAGTCCGACCAGGTGCTCTACCAGCCCGGCCAGCACGACGTCCGGATCGGCAAGGGCATCGTCACCCGCGAGGGCACCGACGCCACGATCTTCACGCACGGCACCACGGTCGCCCAGGCCGTGCAGGCCGCCGAGGCCCTCGAGCAGGACGGCCGCTCCGTGCGCGTGGTGGACATGTTCACCCTCAAGCCGATCGACGCCGACCTCATCGCGCAGTGCGCCGAGGAGACCGGCGGCCGGTTCGTGGTGCTGGAGGACCACCTCGCCTACGGCGGGCTCGCCACGCGGGTGGCCGACGTCGTCGCCGACCGCGGCATCCGCCTCACCGCCTTCGAGCGCCTGGGCATCCCGCAGGTGTACGCGGGCTTCGGCGGTGACGAGGAGCTGCGCGACAAGCACGGCTACGGCCTGGCCGCCACCGTCGCCGCCACCCGCCGGGTGCTGGCGGCCCAGCCGTGAGGACCGTCGCCGTCACGAGGATCGGCAGCCTCAGGGCCACCGACGAGGGCGACCGCGGCCGCATCGGCGTGGTCGACCTCCCCGAGCACCCGCTCGGCCCGGAGGACGTCCGCATCCGCGTGGCCTACGCGGCCATCTGCGGCTCCGACCCGCACCTGGCCGAGGGCTTCTTCGGCACCGACGTGCCGATCGGGCTGGGCCACGAGGTCTCCGGGGTGGTGGAGGCGCTCGGCGAGCGCGCCACGCGCAACGGCCTGCGCGTCGGCGACCGGGTGGCCGGCAACTTCCTGAGGTTCTGCGGCACCTGCCGCCCCTGCCAGGAGGGCAGGCAGCAGTTCTGCGAGCACATCCAGGACTACAACCGGCCCGGCATGTCCGAGACGGTCACCTGGCACGAGTCGCAGGTCTACCGGCTCCCCGAGTCGGTCACCCTGCTGCAGGGCTGCCTGCTGGAGCCGGTGTCGGTGGCGGTGCGGATCGCCGACAAGACGCGCATCCGGGTGGGTGACCGCGTCGCCGTCTGCGGCGGCGGGCCCATCGGGCAGCTGGCGCTGCAGGTGATGAGCCGGTACGGCGCCACGTCGCTGACGATGATCGAGCCGATCGCCGAGCGCCGGGCCCTCGCGCTGCGCACCGGGGCCGAGCACGTCATCGACCCGGTCGGCGAGGACCAGGGCCAGCGCGCCCTGGAGATCACGCAGGGCCGCGGGTACGACGTCGTCATCGACGCCTCCGGGTCGACGCGCGCCGTGCGCGGGCTGCTGGACATCGCCGCCAAGGGCGCCACCGTCATCTACGGCGCGATGTACCCCACCGGGTTCGAGCTGCCGCTCGACCTGTCCGAGCACCTGTACCTGCGCGAGCTCACCCTCACCGGCGTCTTCGTCTCCCCGTACGCGTTCCCCCGCGCGCTGCAGCTGCTCCCCCACCTTCAGCTGGAGGAGATGACGCAGGCCGTCTTCGACCTCGAGGACGCCGAGCGGGCGTTCGAGGTCCACCTCTCCGGCCGCTTCCCCAAGGTCGTCATCCGCTGCAACGCCGTCGAGGAGCTGGTGTGACGCTCATGACGGAACCCGCAGAGCCCGCCTCGACGACGACGGCCGCCGCCGCACCGGCCGCGGCCGCAGCGGGCCCGTTCGCGCTGGAGGCCCGCGACGTCTCCAAGCACTTCGACGGCGTCCACGCGCTGCGCGGGGCCCAGCTGGCCGTGCGCCCGGGCGAGATCCACGCGCTGCTCGGGGAGAACGGCGCGGGCAAGTCGACCCTCATCAAGGTGGTCACCGGCGTCTACGCCCCCGACGGCGGCACGCTGGTCCGCGACGGCGAGGAGGTGCAGTTCACCGGGGTGCGCGCCGCCAACCGCGCCGGCGTGGTGGCCCTCTACCAGGAGCTGTCGATCATCCCGTCGATCTCCGTGGCGGAGAACGTGCTGCTGGGCGAGCAGATGCCCTCCCGCGGCGGCATCGTCAGCTGGCGGAGCATGAGGCAGCGCGCCCGCGTGCACCTGGAGCGGCTCAACCAGCGCATCCCGCTGGGGATGCTGGCCGGGGAGCTCTCCCCCGTCCAGCAGACGATGGTCTCGGTGGCCCGGGCCCTCGCCACCGACGCCAAGGTGCTCATCCTCGACGAGCCCACCGCGTCGCTCACGGACACCGAGATCCGCGAGCTCTTCGTCGTCCTGAGGTCCCTGCGCGACGAGGGCGTGGCCATCGTCTACGTGTCGCACCGGCTGGAGGAGGTCTTCGAGCTCTGCGACCGCCTCACCATCATGCGCAACGGGTCGCACATCACCACCAGGGACGTCAGCGCCTCGACCATCGACGAGGTCATCTCCACGATGGTGGGCCGGGACCCCGGGTCCCTCTACCCCGACCGCGGCACGGCCACCGAGCAGGTGACGATCTCGGTCTCGGACCTGCAGGGCCGGCGCGTGAAGGACGTCTCCTTCTCGGCGCGCGCCGGGGAGGTGCTGGGGATCGGCGGGCTGGCCGGGTCCGGGCGCAGCGAGCTGCTGCGCATCCTCGCGGGGGCGCAGAAGCAGACCTCCGGGACCATCACCGTGGCCGGCACCACCGTGTCGATGCGGGCGGCCGTCCCGCAGATGCTCGAGGCCGGGGTCGCGCTGGTGCCCGAGGAGCGGCGCAGCCAGGGCGTGGTGCTCGGCGCCACCATCCGCGACAACATCGCGCTGGCCAACATCCCCACCGTCAGCTCCGCGGGCGTCGTCTCCGGCGCGCGGATCAGCACCATCGTCGAGCGGGGCATGCGCGACCTGCAGATCAAGGCGCACAGCCCCCGCCAGCCCGTGGGTGAGCTGTCCGGCGGCAACCAGCAGAAGGTCGTGCTGGCCAAGATGCTCGCCCGCAGGCCCAAGGTGCTGCTCATGGACGAGCCGACGCGCGGCATCGACGTCGGCACGAAGGCCGAGATCTACCGGCTCATCCGCCAGCTGGCCGCCGGCGGCACCACCGTCATCGCGGTCAGCTCGGAGCTGCCGGAGCTGATCGGGATGAGCGACCGCGTGCTGATCATGCACGAGGGCCGGGTCTCCGGCGAGGTCGACGCCGCGGACGCGGACGAGGAAGTCCTGCTGTCGTACTGCTACGGAAAGGCCGACGTGCGATGACCGCCACCCCCACCCGCAACCCGGGGATCGAGGACACCTCGGCCGGGGTGCTCGCCGTGCCCCGCCGGTCCCTGGGCCAGCGCGCCCTGTCCGGCGGCACGGTGCTCGCCCTGGTCGCCCTGGTCCTCTTCTTCTTCGCGATGCGGCCGGACGTGTTCCTGACCTTCACCAACGTCCGCAACATCCTCTACCAGGTGTCCATCCTGGCGATCATCGCCGTGGCGCAGACCGTGGTGATGGTGGTCGGCGACTTCGACCTGTCGGTGGCCGCCACCTCGAGCCTGTCGGGCTCGGTGGCCGGTGCGCTGCTCACGGCGGGCCAGTCGGTGACCGTCGCGGTGCTCGCCGCGGTGGCGGTGGGCCTGGCCATCGGGCTGGTCAACGGCCTGCTGGTCGCCTACCTGAACCTCTCGGCCTTCGTGGCGACCCTGGCGTCGATGACCTCGATCGTCGGGGCGGCGTACCTCGTGACGCAGGGGACCACGCTGTTCAACTTCCCCGCCGGCTTCACGCAGCTCGGCCAGGGCCGCCTGCTCAACATCCCGATGCCCGTCTACCTCGCCGTCCTCATCGCCCTCGTGGCGTGGGCCGTGCTGCGGTTCACCACCATCGGGCGCAGCTGGTACGCCATCGGAGGCAACGTGGAGGTGGCGCGCCTGTCCGGTATCTCCGTGCGGCGGTCGCGGCTGCTCGCCTTCACCGTGGCGGGCCTCGTGGCCGGCATCGGCGGCATCCTCCTCGCCGCCCGGCTCGGCTCGTCGTCCGCGGTGCAGGGCAGCGACAACCTCATGTTCTCCGTGGCGGCGGTGTTCCTCGGCATGACCGTCATCAGGTCCGGGGCAGCCAACCTGGGTGGCACGGTGATCGGAGTCGCGATCATCGGGGTGATGAGCAACGGCCTCAACATCCTGGGCGTGAACTCCTACGTCCAGCAGGTGGTCACCGGGATCATCATCATCGCGGCCGTCACGCTCTCGTCGCTGAAGACGCGGAGCCGCTGACCCCCGCCCCTCCCGGAGCTCCGGCTCCCCCTCCCAGCACAGCCTCCCCAGAACCCCCTCGGCCGCGCGGCACCCGCCGCGGGGCAGGTCTTCCACGCACTGACGAAGGAGTCACCATGCGCATGAGGTTCACGGCCCTCGCCGCGGCGGCGCTCGCCGCAGCCACCGTCCTGTCCGGCTGCGGCGGCAGCAGCGGCACCGACGCCGGGTCGGGCGGCGACGGCGGCTCCGGCAAGCCGTTCAAGGTCATCGCGTTCACCTCGGGCAACCAGACCCCCATCGGGGCCTGGTGGGTCAAGCAGGTCCAGGCCGACGCCAAGGCCAACGGCTGGGACCTGACCATGATCCAGGGCGACTTCGACTTCCAGAAGATGAACCCGCAGGTGGAGAGCGCCATCGGGCAGGGCGCGGACGCCATCTTCGACGGGTACACCGACGTCGCCTCGATCAGCTCGATCGTCACCGCGGCCAAGGACTCCGACATCCCGATCTTCGCGGTGGACGCCGGCACCGAGGCGAACGACGCCTTCGCGCTCAACGTCACCTCGAACCAGCAGGGCATCGCCGACCAGACCGTGCAGGAGATCAGCAAGCAGCTGGGCGGCCTGCAGGGCAAGAACGTCATGGTCATCGGCCACGACCCGCACCCCGGCATCCGGATGCGCGCCAGCCTCGCCGAGGCGGAGCTGAAGAAGGCCGGGGCGAACATCGCCGGCGGGTCCATCCAGAAGGTGAAGTCCCCGGCCACCGGCCGCACCGAGGCCCTCGCCCTGGTCAGCGACTACCTCACCGCCAACCCCGGCGGCCTGGACGCCGTCTGGGTCGGCTGGGACGACGCCGCCCTGGGCGCCGCGCAGGGCGTCAGCGAGTCGGGCTCGAAGGCGATCGTCACCGGGTGCGACGCCTCCAGCGAGGCGATCGCCGCCATCCAGTCGGGCACCAGCCCGCTCGTGGCCACCGTCGAGCAGCCCTGGCCGTCGGTGAACAAGACCGTCGAGGACGCGATCCTCGCCTACCAGAAGGACGGCACCAAGCCGTCGGAGACCTTCGACGCGGTGGACACCACGCTGGTGACCAAGGACAACGCCGCCTCGATCACCCCGTCGGACAAGCTCGGCAGCTGACGTCCCCGCGCCCGGCCGGGCGGGGTGCTCCCCCGCCCGGCCGGGCGCCGGACGTCTCCACAGAGGAGATGACCATGGCTCTCGACAACAAGGTGGCCCTCATCACCGGCGGTGCCGGCGGCATCGGGCTCGCGACCGTCCGCGTCTTCCTGCGGCAGGGCGCCAAGGTGGTGGTCGCCGACGTCGACACCGAGCGCGCGCAGGCCGCCGCCGACGAGGTGGCCCACGAGGGCGCACCCGGGGCGGTGACCGCGGTGGGCGTGGACGTGTCCGACTTCGACGCCTTCCAGGCGGCCGTGCGGACCACGGTGGAGCGCTTCGGGCGCCTGGACGTGCTCTTCAACAACGCGGGCATCGCGGGCGGCAAGCCGCTGCTGGAGCACGACCCCGAGAAGGACTACCACCCGATGATCAGGGTGGACCAGGACAGCGTGTACTACGGCATCCTCGCCGCGGGCCGCCAGTTCCGGGACCAGGGCGGGGGTGGCGTCATCGTCAACACGTCCTCCATCTACGGGGAGCAGGCCGCCGAGCTGGCGTTCACCTACAGCGCGGCCAAGGCAGCCGTCATCTCGTTCACGCGCTCCGCGGCCTACGAGCTGGCCCACCAGGGCACCCGCGTGGTGGCCATCACCCCGGGCCGCGTCGCCACGCCGATCATCAACCAGTTCAGCCCCGAGCTGCGGGCGCTGTTCGCCTCCGAGCTGCTGCGGAACACGATGACGGAGCCGGAGGAGATCGCGAACGTGGTGGCGTTCCTGGCCTCCGAGGAGTCGAACGTCATCAACGGCACGGTGGTGAGCTGCGACGACGGGTACACCGTCTTCAAGCAGCGCTTCGAGCTCCCCACCTTCTGAGGTGGCGGTGAGCGACCGGGCGGTGGGCGTCGACCTCGCCTTCCACACCAGCGCCCTGCCGGTGGCCCCGGAGGGCGACGCGCTCGCCCCCGTGCTCGGGCGGCTGCGCGAGCTCGGGTACCGGCGGGCGGTGCTGCCCCCGCTCGACCCGGCGGGCACCGACGCCGCGTCGCTGCGGACGGCGTTCGAGCGGGCGGACCTCGCGCCCATCGCCATGGTCGGCCTGGCCCCCGGCCAGGACGTCTCCTCGGACGACGACGACGAGCGCGCCGCCGGCCGCGCAGCGCTCCTCGCTGCGGTGGACCTCGCCGTCGCGCTGGGCGCGGACCAGCTCAACGGCGTGCCGTACGGCCTGTTCGGCAAGCCGGCCACCGCTCCCGGCGCCGCGGCGTTCGAGCGCAGCGCCCTGGTGGTGGGCGAGGTCGCGGACCGCGCGGCGGACCGCGGCGTGCAGCTGACCTTCGAGGTGCTCAACCGCTACGAGGAGGGCCTGGTCAACACCGCCGCGCAGGCGGTGGAGTACGTGGCGGCGAGCGGGTCGGCGCACCTGGGCGTCCACCTCGACACCTTCCACATGGCGGTCGAGGAGGCGGACCTCGCCGCCGCGGTGCGCACGGCGCTGCCCCACCTGCGCTACCTCGAGCTGGGACAGTCCGGCCGCGGCGACCTCGGCTCCGGGGCGGTGGACGTGGCGGGGGTGCTCCGTTCGGCCCTGGCCGGGGGGTACACCGGGCGCGTGGGCGTGGAAGCCTTCTCCCGTGCGCTGATGCCGGGCGCCGTCGCCGACGCCCTGGCCATCTGGCGCTCGCCCTACGACGACGGGCTCGGCCTGGCCGAGCGCGCCCTCGCGCTGGTGCAGCACGCGGCCAGCGGCACCCCCGCGCCCCACCCGGCAGTCCCGACCCAGCAGGAGGCCCGACGATGACCGCCACCTCGCAGACCAGCACCACCGCTCCCGCCCCCACCGGCGGCCTCATCGACGAGGCGGCCGTCCGCGGCCGGATCTTCATCGACGGCCAGTGGGTGGAGGGCGCCTCGACGCTCGCGTCCCTCGCGCCCGCCACCGGCGAGACCATCGCCACCGTCGGCATCGCCGGCCCCGACGACGTCGCCCGCGCCGCCGAGGGCGCCGCCCGCGCGCAGAAGGCCTGGGCCGCCACGCCGCACCCGGCCCGCGCCGCCGTCCTGCGCCGCGCAGGGCAGCTGTGGGAGCAGCACGCCGAGGAGGTGATGGGCTGGAACATCCGTGAGGTCGGTGCCATCCCGCCGCTGGCGGGCTTCGCGCTGCACGTCACGGCCGCCGAGTGCTACGAGGCCGCCTCGCTGCCGTCGGCGCCCCTGGGCACGGTCCTGTCCAGCGAGCAGCCGCGGCTGTCGCTGGCCGAGCAGGTGCCCGTCGGCGTCGTCGGGGTCATCTCCCCGTTCAACGTGCCGCTGATCCTTGGCATCCGCGCGGTGGCGCCGGCCCTGGCGCTCGGCAACGCCGTGCTCCTCAAGCCGGACCCCCGCACCGTGATGACCGGTGGCGTGGCGTTCGTGCGCATCTTCGAGGAGGCGGGCCTGCCCGCCGGTCTGCTGCAGCTGGTGCCCGGCGGCGCCGACGTCGGCGAGGCCCTCGTCACCGACCCGCGCGTGCGCGTCATCGCCTTCACCGGCTCCACCCGCGCCGGGCGCGCCGTGGGCGAGCTCGCCGGGCGCCACCTCAAGCGTGCCCACCTCGAGCTGGGCGGCAACAGCGCGTTCCTCGTCCGGGAGGACGCCGACGTCGACAGGGCCGTCAACCTCGCCACGTGGGGCTCGTTCCTCCACCAGGGGCAGATCTGCATGACGGTGGGCCGCCACATCGTGCACGAGTCGGTCTTCGACGAGTACGTCGACAAGCTCGCCGCCAAGGCCGACTCGATGCACGTGGGTGACCCGGCCGCCGGGCAGGTGCACCTCGGCCCGCTCATCGACGAGGTCCAGCGCGACCGCGTCCACTCCCTCGTGCAGGACGCCGTGGCCCAGGGCGCGCAGCTGCGCGCCGGCGGCACCTACGAGGGGCTCTTCTACCGGCCCACCGTGCTCGCGCACACCCCGAAGGACGCGCAGGCGTACTGCGAGGAGGTCTTCGGACCGGTGGCGTCGGTCGTCTCGTACGCAGACGACGACGAGGCGGTGGAGCTGGCTACCGCCACCGAGTACGGACTCTCCCTCGGCATCGTCAGCAAGGACGCTTTGGGGGCGCTGGACCTGGCGCGCCGCATCCCCACGGGCATCGTCCACATCAACGACCAGACGGTGAACGACGAGGCCAACACGCCCTTCGGCGGCGTCGGCGCGTCGGGCACGGGATCGCGCCACGGCGGGGCGCAGGCCAACGTCGAGGCGTTCACCGAGACCCGGTGGATCACCCTGCGCCGCGAGCCCGGCCAGTACCCCCTCTGACCCTCCCCGTGATCATGGGCGTCCGCCACCTCATGGGGTGGCAGACGCCCATGATCACGATGGGCGCCCGCCACGTGCGCACGTGGCCATCATCACAGATGGAAGTCTCCCTTCAGGGGGACAAGTGCGGTGCCGATCCAGGACGTGTCACACCGACGCACCTGGGGGACAGTCGCCATGCGCCATCTAGCCGACCTGAAGGTCGCCACCAAACTCACCTTCGGCTTCGCGGCCGTCTGCCTGCTCCTGCTCACGATCAGCGGCATCGGCATCGCGAAGCTGAAGGCGTCCCAGGCGAACCTCGAAGACCTCTCCGGCAGCGGCATGGCCTCGATCTCTGCCGTCGACGACATCAACACCTCCGTCATCGCCGCCCGCAACGCCTTGAACGGCGTGGCGCTCGCGATGGACGACCGCGACACGGAGGAAGCGACGAAGACCTTCCACGACGCCCTGACGACGGTCGAGGACGACTGGACGCTGTACCTGAGCACCGATCCCGCGAGCACCCCCCAGCAGCGAGCCGCCTTCCAGGCGAGCTGGGGTGAGCTGCGCGACGTGATGACCCGGGTGCTCCCCCTGGCAACGAGCACGGACATCACCGAGTACATGCAGCAGCGCGACGCAGTTCTCCTGACGGCAGCAAAGAAGACCGCCGACGTGCTCAGCGAACTCGCCCAGACCGAGGACACCGCGGCAGACAGCACCACCACGGCCGCAGGCGAGGCGTATCGCTTCTCTGTGGCACTGCTCGTCGGCTGTTCGGTCGCGGCACTGGTCCTGGCAGCGGCGATCACGACGGCGGTCTCACGCTCCGTGACTCGCCCCCTGTCCAGGGTCGTGGAGGTCATGCAGGGCCTCGCCGGTGGCCACCTCGACCAGCGGGTGGGCCTGACGAGCAAGGACGAGCTCGGCCAGCTGGCCGTCGCCACGGATGCCTCCCTGGAAGCCCTGGCCGCAGCGATGCACGACATCAGCGACGAAGCGCGTTCCCTGTCGTCGGCCTCCAGCACCCTCAGCAGCGTCTCCACACAGATGGCTTCCAGCGCGCAGCAGTCGGCTGCGCAGACCCAGGTGGTGTCCGCGGCCTCCGCGGAGGTCAGCGCGTCGATCTCCACGGTCGCGGCGGCCGGGGAGGAGATGACCGCCGCCATCGCCCAGATCGCCACCGCCACCAGCGAGGCGTCACAGATGGCCGCCTCGGCGGTCTCGGCCGCGGGCTCCGCGGGAGGAGCGATCGAGCGGCTGGGTATCTCCTCCCGCGAGATCGGCGACGTCGTCAAGCTCATCACCTCCATCGCCGAGCAGACCAACCTCCTCGCCCTGAACGCCACCATCGAGGCCGCCCGCGCCGGAGAGATGGGCAAGGGCTTCGCCGTGGTGGCCGGAGAGGTCAAGGAACTCGCCCGCCAGACCGCGCAGGCCACCGACGAGATCATCAGCAAGGTGAGCGCCACCCAGGGCGACGCCGCCGCGGCAGCATCGGCCGTCACGGAGATCGGTCAGGTCATCTCCCGCATCGACGAAGTGCAGGCCACCATCGCCGCAGCCGTCGAGGAGCAGTCGGCCACCACCAACGAGATGGTCCGTAACGTCACCGAGGTCTCCATCGGGTCGGCGCAGATCTCAGCGAACGTCTCCGACATCGCCGCGGGCACCGTGCAGAGCCGCGAGTCCGCCGGCCACACCGCCGCCACCGCCACCTCGCTGGCGGCCTCCGCGCACCGGCTGCAGGAACTCACAGGACGCTTCACCTTCTGACGGCGCCGTCAGCCACCGTCAGCCAGAGCCGGCGGTGCTGAGTTCTCCGCCGCCTCCCCCACCACGGCGGGAACCCGCGCGAGCGAACGCGAGATGCCCTGTGCAGCCACCTGCAGCGCCGCCACGAGACGGGGCCTGTCGCGGGTGAGGCTGGGGACGACGACGCCGAGCGCCGCCACCACCTGGTCGCGCTGCACCACAGGCACGGCCACCGAGCACGCCCCCAGGCCCAGCTCCTCGGCGGTCGTGGCGAAGCCGTCGCGCAGCACGAGGGTGAGCTGACGCCGCAGACTGCCGGGCGCGGTGATGGTGAACGGCGTCAAGCGAGGCAGCTCGCGGAACACCTCCTCCTGCACCGCCGCCGGGGCGTGCGCCAGCAGCACCTTGCCGACGCCCGTCGCGTGCAGCGGCAGCCGCGAGCCGACCGTGGAGACGATCGGGAGGGAGGCGTGCCCCCGCAGCCGGTCCACGTAGAGCGCTCGGGCGCCGTCGCGCACCGCCAGGTGCACGGTGGCGCGGGTCACGCCGTAGAGGTCCTGCAGGTGAGGAGACGCGACTTCCCGAAGACCCGACTGCACGGGAGCGAGCAGGCCGATGTCCCACAGCCTCCGGCCCACCACGTAGTCACCCGAGGGCGTGCGGGTCAGCGCCCCGAACTCCACGAGGTCGGAGACCAGCCGGTGGGCCGTCGGCAGCGGCATGCCGGCCCGCTCGGCGAGGACCGTCAGCGCCAGACGGCGGTGGTCCTCATCGAAGGCTGCCAGCAGGCTCAGCGCACGGGAGGTCACACTCCGCCCCGCCGTCCCGGTGTTCCCCGCCACGACCCCATCATGACTTCCGCTGGACGGAAGAGGAAGCGCGTTCGGCCAGGCGTGGAGGCCTACCGTCACTGTCATGAGCAGCTCGCGGGTGATCCAGGGCGCAGCGACGCGCCACCCCAGCACGGGGCTCGTGCACCAGCACGTCATCGATGACGAGATCGCGCAGACCAGCCGCGCGTACGAGGCCGCGGGTGCCGTCGAGCACCAGCCCCGCCTCGACTACGCGCCCTACCGCTCCAGCCTGCTGCGCCACCCCACCAAGGACCTGCACCACGCCGACCCCGAGGGTGTGGAGCTGTGGGCGCCGTGCTTCGGCGAGCGCGACATCGACCCCCTCGAGTCCGACCTCACCATCCAGGGCGGTGGCGAGCCGATCGGTGAGCGCATGGTGGTGACCGGCCGGGTGCTCGACGGCGACGGACGCCCCGTGCGCCGGCAGCTGGTGGAGATCTGGCAGGCGAACGCCGGAGGCCGCTACGTCCACAAGCGTGACCAGCACCCCGCCCCGCTCGACCCGAACTTCACCGGCGTGGGGCGCTGCATCACCGATGACCAGGGCCACTACCGCTTCACCACCATCAAGCCGGGCCCGTACCCGTGGCGCAACCACCACAACGCGTGGCGCCCCGCGCACATCCACTTCTCGCTGTTCGGCACCGACTTCACCCAGCGCCTCGTGACGCAGATGTACTTCCCGGGAGACCCGCTCTTCGCGCTCGACCCGATCTACCAGTCCATCGTCGACCCGAAGGCGCGTCAGCGGCTCGTGGCCACCTACGACCACGACATCACCCAGCACGAGTGGGCCACCGGCTACCGCTGGGACATCGTGCTCACGGGAGGTCACCGCACGCCCCTGGAGGGCGACCTCGACGTGGAGCGCAGCGACGACGAGGAGACCTCCCGATGACCCTCACGACGACGACGGACGCCGCGGCGCCCGCGCTGCCGACGGCACTGGCCCCGACCCCCGGTCAGACGGTCGGTCCGTTCTTCCACTACGCCCTCCCCTACGACGGCGACCGGGAGCTCGTCGCGCCCGGCACACCCGGGGCGCTGCTGCTCCACGGCACCGTCACCGACGGCTCGGGCCTGCCCGTGCGCGACGCGCTCGTGGAGATCTGGCAGGCCGACCCGTCCGGCCGGGTGGTCCAGCGGCAGGGCTCGCTGCGCCGCGACGGGCACAGCTTCACCGGGTTCGGCCGGTGCACCACCGACCGGACCGGGCGCTACGCGTTCACCACGCTGCGCCCCGGCGCGGTGGAGGGCGGGCTGCCGTTCTTCGCTGTGACGGTCTTCGCGCGCGGCCTGCTCCACCGCCTCTTCACTCGCGCCTACCTGCCGCTGGACGGAGCGGAGCCGGACGCGCTGCTGCGCTCCGCCGGTGACCGCGCGGACACGCTCCTCTGCGTGGACGACGAGGGCGCGCTGCGCTTCGACATCGGGCTGCAGGGCGAGCGCGAGACGGTCTTCCTGCGCTGGCCGCGCGAGGGCCGGTGACGGCAGCGGGCAGGATCGAGGGCGTGGTGGACCTCGGCTCCGACGGATGGTGGTGGCCCGGCGACCACCGCGCCGGGTCGCTCATGGCACCGGCGGCCCTCCTGCGGGCCGCGCTGCGCGTCGAGCAGACCTGGCTCGACGCGCTCGTCGACGCGCAGGTCGCCCCGCAGGAGGCCGGCGCAGACCTCGCCGCGGTGCTCGAGCTCTCCGGCGGGCTCGACCAGGCGGCGCTGGGGGTGGCCTCCGAAGCCGGCGGCAACCCCGTCATGCCGCTCGTCGCGGCGCTGCGGGCGTCGCTGCGCGAGAGCGGCCAAGAGCACGGCCCCCAGGCGGCCCGTTGGCTGCACCGCGGGCTGACCAGCCAGGACGTGCTCGACACCGCCGTCCTGCTGTGCGCGCGGGAGGGCGTCGAGGCGGTGCGCAGCGAGCTGCGCGCGCAGGTGGAGCGCCTCGCCGTCCTGGTGGAGGAGCACCGGGGGACGACGATGGTCGCGCGCACCCTGACGCAGCCCGCCGTCCCCACCACCTTCGGCGCCAAGGCGGCCGGGTGGTTGCACGGCCTCATCGACGCCGACGAGGCGCTGGCCGCGCTGCGCTGGCCGGTGCAGTTCGGTGGTGCTGCGGGCACGCTGTCCGCGGTGGTCGAACTGGCCGGCGTCGACGGCGCCCGGGCGCTGCGGAGCTCCTTCGCCGCTGCGTTGGACCTGGACCCTTCCGCGCCGTGGCACACCCGCCGCACGCCCGTGACGCGCCTCGGCGACGCGGCGGTCACGGCCACTGACGCGTGGGGGCGCATCGCCAACGACGTCCTCGCCCTCGGACGGCCGGAGATCGGCGAGCTGCGCGACGGCTCGGCCGGCGGCTCCTCGACCATGCCGCACAAGGCCAACCCCACGCTCGCCGTCCTCGTGCGGCGGACCGCCCTGAGCGCGCCGCAGCTCACGGCGACGCTGCACCTGGCCGCCGCCGAGCAGGTCGACGAGCGCGCCGACGGCGGGTGGCACGTCGAGTGGCAGACCCTCGCCCTGCTGCTGCGCCGCACGGCGGTAGCGGCGAGCCAGGCCAGCGACCTGCTGCGCGGGCTGCGCGTCGAGGCCGCGCACATGGCCGCCCGGCTGCACGACACGGGCGCCGACGTGCTCGCCGAGCAGGAGTCGATGACCGGGCTGACCGGCCGGCCCGCCGGCGGCACCTACCTGGGCCTGGTGGACGACCTCGTCGACGAGGCGACCTCCCGAGCCACCGACCACCTCACGAAGTCCACACAGAAGACCGCGCAGGAGGACCTGTGAGCACCACCCTCGTCCGGCTCGCCGGGCACGACGGCCTGCCGCTGCTCGTGGTCGGCCCGTCGCTCGGCACCAGCGCCGAGGCGCTGTGGACGGCGGCCGCGGAGCACCTCGCGGACTCCTTCCACGTGGTGGGCTGGGACCTGCCCGGCCACGGCCGCAACCGCTGGGTGCCCCAGCAGGACGTCTCGATGGCCGACCTCGCGGCGGACGTGCTGGCCGCCGTCGACGCCCTCGCCGGCCCGAAGGCGACCTTCGACGTCGCCGGAGACTCCGTCGGCGGCGCCGTGTCGCTGCAGCTGCTGCTCGACGCGCCCGCGCGCGTGCGCTCGGCGGTGCTGCTGTGCACGGGCGCCGCGATCGGCACGCCGGCCTCGTGGGCCGAGCGCACCGCGGCCGTGCGCGCCTCGGGCACGCCATCGCTGGTGGCGACCTCCGCGCAGCGGTGGTTCGGGCCGGGATTCGTGGAGCGCGAGCCGGCGCGCAGCTCGGCGCTGCTGCACGCCCTGTCCCAGGCCGACGACGCCGGCTACGCCGCCGTGTGCGGAGCGCTCGCGCGCTTCGACGTCCGCGACAGGCTCGGCGAGGCGGCCGCTCCGGTGCTCGCCGTGGCAGGCGCCCACGACGTCGCCACCCCTCCCGCCAGCCTGCGCGAGGTGGCCGACGGCGTGCCGCGCGGCCGCCTCGTGGTGCTCGAGGACGTCGCGCACCTCGCCCCGGCGGAGGCGCCGGAAGAGGTCGCTCGGCTCGTCGAGGAGCACGTGCTCGCGGCACGCAGCGCGGCCACGGGCAGCGCAGCCGCAGGCAGCGCGACCGGCGCGTCGTCGTCCTCGGCTCCTGCGGTCCGGGACGCGATGACGGTGGCGCAGGTGCGCGACGCGGGCATGGTCGTGCGCCGCGAGGTGCTCGGCGACGCGCACGTCGACCGGGCCACCGCCGCCGCCACCGATCTCACCCGCGAGTTCCAGCAGTTCATCACCGAGTTCGCCTGGGGCAGCGTCTGGACCCGACCCGGCCTGGATCGCCGCTCGCGTTCCGTAGCGGTGCTCACGGCGCTCATCGCACGGGGCCACCACGAGGAGTTCGCCATGCACGTGCGCGCCGCGCGCCGCAACGGCCTGAGCGTGGACGAGATCAAGGAGGTCATCCTCCAGGCGGCCATCTACTGCGGCGTGCCGGACGCCAACACCGCGTTCCGGATCGCCCAGGAGGTGCTGACCGAGAGCACCGCGCACGGACACGACGCGCACTGACCCGACGCGCACTGACCCGTCGCTGGTCCGGCCACCCTCACACCTGGGAGCCGGGCCAGCCGGTGTAGCCCTCCGCGAGGAGCGTCTGCCCGGCGCGTGAGGCGGCGAGCGTGGCCAGCTCGGCCTCCTGGCGACGGACGTCGAAGGGCGCGCTCCCGGGGAGGGTGTGCAGCATCGTCGTCATCCAGTACGAGAAGTGCTGCGCCTTCCACACCCGCTCCAGGGCCCGCTCGGAGTAGGTGTCCAGGCCCGTCGTGTCGTCGCGCAGGACGGCGTCTGCCAGGGCGGGGGCGAGCACGCGGACGTCGGCGACGGCGAGGTTGAGTCCCTTGGCGCCGGTGGGCGGCACGGTATGCGCGGCGTCGCCCGCCAGCAGCATGCGCCCGTGGCGCAGCGGGGCGTGCACGAAGCTGCGGAAGCGCAGGACGGCGGCGTCGCGCACCGGGCCCGTCTTCAGCTCCAGGCCGTTGACGGCGGTGCGGCGGCGCATCTCCTCCCAGATGCGGTCCTCGCTCCAGGCGGTGACGTCTTCGTCGGGATCGCACTGGAAGTACATCCGCTGCACGGTGTCCGTGCGCTGGCTGACCAGCGCGAACCCGTGCGGGGAGTGGCTGTAGACCAGCTCCGGCGCGCTGGCGGGGGCGTCGGTGAGGAAGCCGAACCACGCGAAGGGGTACTCGCGGCCGGTGTTCTGCCCCTGCCCCTCGGGCACCGCGCGGCGGCACGCGCTGCGCGAGCCGTCGGCGCCGACGAGGAAGTCGGGGAGCACCTCGTGCTCGAGGCCCTCGGCATCGCGGTAGAGGATCCGCGGCTGGTCGCCCTCGAGGTCGACGACGCGGGCGTCCTGCACACCGAACCTCACGTCACCGCCGTCGCGCTCGCGGGCATGGGCGAGATCGGCGAAGACCTCCGTCTGCGGGTACAGCCACACGGAGGCGGCGACGAGGTCGTGGAAGTCGACGCGGTGGCGGCGCCCGCCGAAGGCCAGCTCGACGCCCTCGTGCTCGTAGCCCTCCTCGAGCACCCGGCGGGAGGCGCCGTCGGAGTAGACGCCGGAGTCGAGCAGCAGCTGGACGGTGCCGTGCTCGAGGATGCCCGCGCGCACAGTCGTGGAGATCTCCTCCCGACTGCGGCTGTCGACGACGACGGACGGCACGCCCGCGCGGTGCAGGAGGTGGCTGAGCACGAGACCCGCGGGACCGCCGCCGACGATGCCGACGGGCGTGCGGGTGGAGGAAGCGAGCGCTGCAGGACGGTCATCGGCCATGGGCTGAGACTGCCCCGCCGTCGTCGTCGTCCCCAGCCGATCCTTCCGTCCAACGGAACCGCCACCCGCTGGCCCACCCCGCCACCTCCCCCACCTCCCCGCACTTTCCGCGGCAAGTGCGACTCAGGAAACCCCTCTTCTCGCACTTTCCGCGGCAAGTGCGTCTCCCAGGGCCGTCTTGGCGCACTTTCCGCGGCAAGTGCGATAAGGGGCGGGGCGGGGCTCAGCGGGCGGCGTGCAGGGCGAGCCGCCGACCGATGCCCTGGCTGGCGACGCGCAGGCCCGCCACCAGCTCGGGGCGCCCGTGGCGCAGGTCCGGCACCACCGCGCCGAGCGCTGCGACCACCTCGTCTCCGACGCACACCGGCACCGCCACCGAGCACGCCCCGCGGCTCATCTCCTCGGCGGTGGTAGCGAACCCGTCGCGGCGCGCGCGGCGCAGCTGCTCGTCGAGGATCGCCGGTGAGGTCACGGTGTGCGGCGTGTGCCGCGTCAGCGAGCCCAGCACGCGCAGCCGGACCGCGTCCGGGGCGTGCGCGAGCAGCACCTTGCCCACGGCCGTGGCGTGCAGCGGCAGTCGCGAGCCGACCCGGCTCACCACCGGGGTGGACACGGAGCCCGACAGCCTGTCGACGTAGAGCGCCCGGTCGTCGTCGCGGACGGCCAGCTGCACGGTGGCACGCGTCGCGGCGTGCAGGTCCTGCAGGAAGGGAGCCGCCACCGAGCGCAGGTCGGTGTTGACGGGGGCGAGGAGCCCGAGGTCCCACAGCCGCCGGCCCACGGCGTAGCCGCCAGCGGTGGTCCGGTCGAGCGCGCCCCACTCCAGCAGCTCCCCCACGAGGCGGTGCGCGGTGGCCACGGGCAGGTCCGCGCGCTGCGCCAGGTCGGTCAGCGACAGCTCGCGCGAGCCGGCGTCGAAGGCGGCCAGCACCGCGAGCACCTTGCTGGTGACCGTGCGGCCCGGGGACTCGTTGCGGGACACCGGTGTCCTTCCGTTGGACGGAACCTCGAGGATCACACACCGCCGCGGTCGACGCTGCGACCCCTCCTCCGGTCGTGGCGCGGAGCTGCATGATCGTCACGAGTGGGAGGTCGGCGCCCTCAGGGGGTCGTGGCGGCGCGGACGGCGTCCACCACGCGACGCACGAGCGGGCTGGGGTCAGCGCGGTGCACGAGGGCCAGCGGTACCTCGACGGGGTCGCCGGCGAGGGGCCGGTAGACCACGCCGTCCAGGCGCAGCGCGCGCACCGCGTCGGGGACCAGCCCGAACCCCAGCCCGGCGGCCACCAGCGCCACCAGCGTGCCGGTCTCGCCCACCTCGATGACCTCCGGCTCGAAGCCGGCCGCCCGGCAGGCGTCGAGCACCAGCGGCTGCAGCGTCGAGCGCCGTCCCGAGGGGTGCGCCACCAGCACCTCCCCCGCCAGCTCCCCCAGCGCCACGGCCTCCCGCTCCGCCAGCCGGTGGCCCGCGGGCAGCGCCACCACCAGCGGCTCCCGGCGCAGCTCCTCCACCACCAGCCCGGCCGGTGGCGGCCCCGACGGGCGCAGGACGGCGAGGTCGAGCCCGTCGCCGAGCACCCTGTCGAGCAGCGCCGGCGCGAGCAGCTCGCCGTGCAGCTCCAGCTCCACGCCCGGCAGCTCGGCGCGCACCCGGCGCGCGACGCTGGGCAGCAGCTCGTAGGTGGCCGTCCCGACGAACCCGAGCCGCACCCGGCCGGCGCGCCCGGAGGCCACGAGCGCGAGGTCGGCGGCGGTCCGGTCGAGGTCCGCCAGCACCTGCTGCGCCCGCTCCTGCAGCAGCGCACCGGCCGCGGTGAGCCCCACCTTCCGCGTGGACCTGTCCAGCAGCCGCGCGCCCAGCTGCTGCTCGAGCTGCTTCAGCTGCTGCGACAGCGCGGGCTGGGCGATGTGGAGCCGGGCCGCCGCGCGGCCGAAGTGCTGCTCCTCCGCGAGCACCACGAAGGAGCGCAGCAGCCGGGTCTCCACGCACCCATCATGCACTCCGCTTATCAATGACGGCAGAACACGTCTTGGACGGCGATCGATCGGCGGCCTAGCGTCGTCACCATGCCCTCGGCCCACCTGTACGCCAGCGCCCGCACGCCGTTCGGCAGGTTCGGCGGCGCGCTGGCCGGCGTCCGCCCCGACGACCTCGCCGCCACGGCCCTCACGGCCGCCCTCGCGAAGACCCCCGCCCTGGACCCGGCCCGCATCGACGACGTCGTGTGGGGCTGCGCCAACCAGGCCGGCGAGGACAACCGCAACGTCGGGCGCATGGCGGTGCTGCTCGCCGGGCTCCCCACCTCCGTCCCCGCCACCACCGTCAACCGGCTGTGCGGCTCCTCCCTCGACGCCGCCGCCCTGGCCTCGCGCAGCGTCGAGACGGGCGACGCCGACGTCGTCGTCGCCGGTGGGGTCGAGTCGATGTCGCGTGCGCCCTGGGTGCTGCCCAAGCCGGAGCGGGCCTACCCCGCCGGTGACGTGACGGCCGCGTCCACCACGCTCGGGTGGCGGCTCGTGAACCCCGCGATGCCCGCGGAGTGGACCGCCTCGCTCGGTGAGTGCAACGAGCAGGTGGCGCGGCGCCTCGGCATCGGCCGCGAGCGCCAGGACGCCTTCGCCGCGCGCTCCCACCAGCTGGCCGCGAAGGCCTGGGCCGACGGATTCTACGAGCAGCTCGTCACCGACGTCCCCGGTGTCGAGCTGGCCCGCGACGAGTGCGTCCGCGACGGCTCCACACCGGAGGCGCTCGCCAGGCTCAAGCCCTCCTTCCGCTCCCCCGCCGACGGCGGCACCATCACCGCCGGCAACGCCAGCCCCCTCACCGACGGCGCCGCCGCGCTGGTCATCGGGTCCGAGGCCGCCGCCGAGACCCTCGGGGTCGCGCCGCTGGCCCGCATCGCCGCCCGCGGCGCGCACGCGCTCGACCCGCAGGACTTCGGCCTGGCACCCATCGAGGCGGCGAACAAGGCCCTGGCCCGTGCGGGGATCGGCTGGTCCGACGTCGGCGCGGTCGAGCTCAACGAGGCCTTCGCCGTGCAGTCGCTGGCGTGCCTGGACGCGTGGGACGTCGACCCCGACCTCGTCAACACCCGGGGCGGCGCCATCGCCCTCGGCCACCCCCTCGGCGCCTCGGGCGCGCGGCTGCTCGGCACGCTCGCCGCGGTGCTGCGCGAGCGCGACGCCCGCTGGGGCGTGGCGGCGCTGTGCATCGGCGTGGGCCAGGGCCTGGCCGTGGTGCTGGAGAACCAGGAGGCGAGCCGGTGAGCCGCACGCAGTTCCACTCGGGCGTGACCGCTGCCGAGGCGGCCGACGCCGCGTTGGCGGCCTCAGGGATCACCTCCGGCATGACGGTGCTCGTGGGCGGCTTCGGGATGGCCGGGATGCCGGTGGACCTCATCGACGCCCTCATCCGCCACGGCGCCGACGAGCTCACCGTGGTGAGCAACAACGCCGGCAACGGCGACACCGGCCTGGCCGCGCTGCTGGCCGCCGGCCGCGTGCGCAAGGTCGTCTGCTCCTTCCCCCGCCAGCACGACTCCTGGGTCTTCGACGGGCTCTACCGCGCCGGGAAGGTCGAGCTGGAGGTGGTGCCGCAGGGCACTCTCGCCGAGCGGATGCGCGCGGCGGGAGCCGGGATCGGCGCGTTCTTCTGCCCCACCGGGGTCGGCACCCTGCTGGCCGAGGGCAAGGAGACGCGGGTCATCGACGGACGCGACCACGTCCTCGAGACCGCGCTGCGCGGGGACGTAGCGCTCATCAAGGCCCACCGCTCCGACGGTGTCGGCAACCTCGTCTACCGCAAGACCGCCCGCAACTTCGGCCCCGTCATGGCGACGGCGGGCGCCGTCACCGTCGTCCAGGTCGACGAGGTGGTGCCCACCGGTGCCCTCGACCCCGAAGCGGTGGTGACCCCGCGCATCTACGTCGACCACGTGGTGGACCTGTCGACGACGACCGGCCAGACGACCGCTCCCACGACCGCCCCCACGACCGAGGAGCCGCAGGCATGAGCACTCCCAGCACTCGCTCCACCGTCGAGCACCTCGACCGTGGACCCCTGTCACGCGACGAGATGGCCGCCGTCGTCGCCCGCGACATCCCCGACGGCTCCTTCGTCAACCTCGGCATCGGCCAGCCCACGAGCGTCGCGGGCCACCTGCGTCCGGAAGCCGGCGTGGTGCTGCACACCGAGAACGGGATGCTCGGGATGGGGCCGGAGGCCCACGGCGACGAGGTCGACCCCGACCTCACCAACGCCGGCAAGGTGCCCGTCACCGAGCCGCCGGGGGCGGCGTACTTCCACCACGCCGACTCCTTCGCCATGATGCGCGGCGGCCACCTCGACGTGTGCGTGCTCGGCGCGTTCCAGGTCTCCGCGAGCGGCGACCTCGCCAACTGGCACACCGGCGCCCCGGACGCCATCCCCGCCGTCGGCGGGGCGATGGACCTCGCGAACGGCGCCAAGGACGTCTTCGTGATGATGACGCTGTTCGCCAAGGACGGCTCCGCCAAGCTCGTCCCGACGTGCACGTACCCCCTGACCGGCGTCGGGTGCGTCAGCCGGGTCTACACCGAGGTCGCGCTGTTCGACGTCAGCGGACCCGAGGTCGTGGTCCTGGAGACCTGGGGGACGTCGGTGGACGATCTGGCCGCCCGCTTGGACGTCCCCCTGCACCGCGCTGGCTGACCCCCCGCCTCCGGGTTCGCCCTGGTCTCGAGCGAGCCCGGAGGGGGTTCACGGCCGCAGCACGCGGGGGGAACGCGCTGCGGCTGGTCTGTCAGACCGGTGTGGCCAGGAGCTCGGACAGGAGCGCGTCGACCTGGGGCATGTACCCCGCGGAGACGCCGAAGAGTCCCAGGTGACCGGCGACGTCGTTGATGACGCGCAGCTCGCTCCCCGGGACGAGCGCCTGCTCGGCGGCGCAGTCGCGCACGGGGAAGAACATGTCCTCGTCGATGGGCGTGACGAACGTCTTGGCCGAGATGCGCCCCAGTGCCGCGGCGAGGTCGCCGCCGGTGTGGCGTGCGACGTCTCCGCGCTGCCACTTCCACGCCATGGTCAGCAGATCGTTGGGGTCCATGGCGGTGAAGTACGGCTCGAGGAACTGCTCCATGAACTGCTCCACCGTCTCGAAGCCGAGGGAACGCCACGCCTCGGTCTTGAAGTACTCCGTGGAGAAGCCGACCACGGCCCAGATGCCGGCGTGCCGCTTGAGGCCGTCCACCACCTGCTCGTGGGAGCTGTACTCCCCTCCAGCGAAGCCGGGGTCGCAGGTGATGGTGTCGATGAGGGCCTTGGTGAACAGGAAGTCGTGAGGGGTGTTCTGCGCGGTGCCGGCGATCGGGGCGGCCCGCTTGACCTTCTCGGGGAAGCGGACGGCCCACTCGTAGGTCTGCTGGGCACCCATCGAGCCGCCGGTGACCAGCTGCAGCGTCTCGATGCCGAAGTGCTCGCGCAGCAGCCGCTCCTGCGCGACGACGTCGTCGCCGATGCGCACGTGGGGGAACTTCGACATCGCGATGCCCGCGTTGGCACCCGTGGCGTTGTGGGGGGACGTCGACAGGCCGTTGCCGATCTGGTCGACCACCACGATGAAGTACTTCGTCGGGTCGAGGGCGTGGTCGGGACCGATGTAGGCGTCGCGCCAGATCTGGTGAGTGCCGGAGTACCAGGTGGAGACGAAGATCGCGTTGTCCCGGGCTGCGTTGAGCGTCCCGAAGGTCGCCACCGCCAGCTCGCAGTCGGGGATGACCCCGCCCTCCTCGAGCTGCAGCTCTCCGATGCTGACGAGCTCGTACTCGCCGTGGTGCTCGTGGGTGTAGTAGCTGTTCTCGATCATGGGTGGTGCTCCTCCAGACGTCGTCGTCCTTCGCAGCGAAGACTGCCCGTGCTCACCGGGGCACGGAACCGGCAGTCGGCGGCTCCTCGGCGGTGCGCTCCCCGCCATCTGGCGGGGACGGCTCAGGTCCGTGGCGGCGCCGGAAGGTCGAGCACGCGCGAATGCCGCAGGCGCCACCTCAGCCAGGCCACTCCCAGACGCGCGCGGCCGTACCCGGCCAGCGGGTCGAAGCCCAGCGTCGCGGTGACCTCCTCGACGCGTGCGCTCATGGTCTTGTGGTGCACGCCCGCGAGGCGCGCCGCCTGCCGTACGGACGACGCCTGCACCAGCGCCTCCAGCGTGCCGGCCCCCCAGGCGTGCGCGACGACGACCTCCAACCTGTCGACGTCGCCGCCGCTGGCGCCGGCCGCGTCGTCGGGGAGGTCCACCAGCAGCTCGACCAGCCCGCCGAACCTGTCCGCGTGCGAGGTGGGGCCGCAGCCCTCGTCCCACAGCCGCAGCGCCGTCGTAGCCGTCCGCAGGGCGCGCGGCAGGTCGTCGACGGTGCTGGGGGCGCTGGTGCCACTCGGAGAGGCACCCACCGCCTCCACCCCCTCGGGAACCACCAGCACGTGCAGGGGACCGTACGGGGAGGGCACCACGTCCTCGGGGACCACCGGGTGCGCCGTCCACCGGGCGAAGAGGGGCGCCACCACCACGCAGCTGCGTCGCTGGGGTGGCACCCCCAACGCACTGGCGGCCGCGCGCCGGGTCTCCACCGGGACCGTCGCGTCGAGCAGCGTCGCCATGTGGCGGCGCTCGACGAGCGCGGCCCGCCCCCGGCCGTGTCGGATGCGCAGCGCCAGCGCGAGTCGCTCCAGGATGATCGCGTCGTGCGGTCCCGGCGCGCCCTGACGGACCAGCCAGCTCACCTGGCCATCCACGACCTCCGCCCCGGGTGGAGGCGCCCCGGGAGCGAGCAGCTCGCCGTCTCCGGCGACCCGCAGTTGCACGGGAGGGTGGTCCTGCTGGAAGCCGGCGGGGCAGCCGGCCAGTGCGGCGGCCGCGCTGAGCAGGGCCCGTGTGCCGACGTTGCCGAGCACCAGCTCGTCGAAGCACGCGATGACGCGCAGCCCGTGGCTGGCGTCGGGGTCGAGCGCGGTGAGGCGCCCGAGCAGTTCCTGCACCGGTCCATCCTCGCGCCGCGGCCCCCCCTACGGAAGATCTCGGCCCAGTCGACGACGAGGCCGAGCCCGCTGGACGCGGGTCGTTGCACGCAGGTCGCTGGATCACGTCCGGGCGGGGCGCGCCGTCCGCCTACCATGGGGACAACGTCCCCTGACGCGAAGACCCGGGCACGATGCCCGCTGGTCCGCCGCCTGCTCCAGCGCGAGCGCCGCCGAGTCAGCGGGCGACGACGTGGCGCTCCTGCGCCTCGACGCCTCCAGGAGGTGGCATTGGCCCAGGGCCAACGCGGTGGCCAGGGCCGCCGCAGTACCGGCAGCACGAGCAGTACCGGCAGCGCGCCTCGCGGCGACGCTCGCGGTCGCGCCAGCGGCACCAGCAAGAACGGGACCGGGGGACGGCGCCCTGCGCCGCGCCCCCGCAAGGACGTGGTCGCCGTGCTGCTCGATGGCGTGCGCGAGGTACAGCAGGCGGTGAAGACGGGGCGGTTGACACCCGCCGTCCGCTCCCGGTTCCAGGCCGTGGCACTGCTGCTGCGCGAGGAGCGCGCTCGCGTGCAGGCGGCGGCCATCAGCGACGCCCGCCGCGCGGAGCGCCTCAAGCGGCTCGACCAGGTGGCCCAGCAACTGGCGGTGGCCGCCGTCCGCGACGCGGGCCTGCTCCACCTCCTCAGCGACGACGCCGTGGTGGCGCCCTCCTCGCGCTCCCTGCTCCGGGAGATGCAGCGCGAAGCCGGGATCGAGCCGGCTACGCAGGAGGTCCCGGTGCCGCCGACGGCTGCCTCGACGGCCGCCCCGTTCGCGCCGCCCTCCGGCGCCGCAGCGCCGGCAGCGGCGTCCGAGCGCGCCGTCGTCCCGACGTCGGTGGCCTCCCGGCAGCTGGCCAACCCGTTCCTCGCGCCCGTCTTCACGACCCAGCCCGACCACGCCGTCCTCCCCCGCCGTCTGGGCGGCTGGGACCTCGTGGCGGCGCTGCTGTCCGCCTTCGAACGGGCCGGCGGCGGCGACGCCGCGTGCATGGAGCTCCCCGAGCCGACGTCGCAGTACACGCCGGCGGGCAAGGAGTTGATGCAGCACCAGGGCGAGCTGGTGGCCGCCGCCGCGCAGGGCCACCGCACGTTCCTGCTCGCCGACGAGCCGGGCCTGGGCAAGACCGCGCAGGCGCTGCTCGCCGCCGAAGCCGCGATGGCGTACCCGCTGCTCGTCGTCGTCCCGAGCGTCGTGAAGACCAACTGGGCCCGCGAAGCGGGGCTGTGGGTGCCGCACCGCTCCACCACCGTGGTGCAGGGCAGCGGCGAGAGCGTCAACGGCTTCGCCGACGTTGTGGTGGTGAACTACGAGGTGCTCGATCGGCACCTGGGGTGGCTGGGCGACTTCGGCTTCCGCGGGATGGTGGTCGACGAGGCGCACTTCATCAAGAACAAGACCTCCCAGCGGTCCCAGAACGTGCTGGCCATCGCCGACCGCGTCCGCGCTCGTACGCCGGACCCGCTGGTCATGGCGCTGACGGGCACGCCGCTCATCAACGATGTCGACGACTTCCGCGCCATCTGGCAGCTGCTCGGCTGGACCGACGGCACCCGCCCGGTGCCGGCGCTGCTGGAGGCCCTCGAAGACCTCGACAGGACCCCCGCCGACCCTGACTTCTACCCCGGGGCGCGCCGGGCCGTGGTCGACCTGGGCATCGTGAGGCGCCGCAAGGTCGACGTCGCCGCGGACATCCCCTCCCGCCGCGTGGCGGACCTCCCGGTGGACCTCGACGGGCCCGCCGGCCGCTCCGTGCGCGCCGCCGAGCGCGACCTCGCGCTGCGCATGGTGGAGCGGTACCACCGGGCACTGGCGCACCGGGCCGCCGCTGGCCTGGACGGCGTGCTGGCGATGGATTCCGACGACGACGAGAGCCGCAGCGTGGTTGCCGCTGTCGCCGCGCCGACCATCGGAGCCCAGACAGAGGCCGAGGCAGCCGCTCAGGCCGAGGCCGAGGCCGCGGCCGTGCTCGAGGAGGCCTACGAGGCCCTCGGCGCCACACCGGCCTCGGCGGCACCGGCCGCACCGGTCATCGACGCCGCGCTCGTGCGCCGGGTGGCCAAGGCTGAGCTCAAGGACTCCGAAACCGCCGACGGCGAGAACGTCTTCAGCGTGGTGCGCCGCATCGGCCGGGCCAAGGCCGAGCTGGCGGCCGACTACACAGCCCAGCTGGCGCGCAGCGCGGGCAAGGTCGTGTTCTTTGCCAAGCACGTGGAGGTCATGGACACCGCCGAGGAGCTGTTCGCCCGGCAGGGCCTGCGGTTCTCCTCCGTGCGTGGCGGGCAGACGCCGGAGGTGCGGCAGCGCAACGTCGACGCCTTCGTCAACGACCCCGACGTCGCCGTCGTCGTCTGTTCCCTGACAGCTGCCGGGGTGGGGCTGAACCTGCAGGTCGCCTCCGACGTGGTGCTCGCCGAGCTGTCGTGGACCGACGCGGAGCAGACCCAGGCGATCGACCGTGTACACCGCATCGGCCAGACCGAGCCGGTGACCGCGTGGCGCGTGATCGCTGCGCAGACGCTGGACGCACGGATCGCCGCGATGATCGACAGCAAGGCGGGGCTGGCGGCGCGGGCGCTGGACGGCTCCGACGAGGAAGTCGCCGACTCGGTGAACGTGCAGCTGGAGGCGCTGGTGGGCCTGCTGACCGACGCCCTCGAGGAGGGCCTCACCCCCTGAGAGTGAGGATGTCGGCGGCCCCCGCTGCCATCGGATCTGCCCCGCCCCCTGACCCCCTGCGTGATCATGGGCTTCCGCCACCCTGTGGACGATGGCGGAATGGGGGCGCCTCCCGCTAATGGGGACCATGATCACGGCGGGGAGGGTCAGCGGCGCGGTCGGCGCGAGGATGAGCGGGTGCTTCACCGAGAAGTCAGCGCCGGAGCCTGCCCCGGCGCCCCCGAGAAAATCATCCTCGACTGCGATCCCGGCCACGACGACGCCGTGGCGATCCTGCTGGCGCACGGCAGCCCCGCCATCGAGCTGTTGGCGGTGACCACCGTCGTCGGTAACCAGACACTGGAGAAGGTCACCCGCAACGCCCTCGTGGTGGCGCACGTCGCCGGGATCACCGGGGTGCCGTTCGCCGCGGGCGCCGACCGGCCGCTGCTGCGCGAGGTGCAGACCGCCCCCGACATCCACGGCGAGACCGGCATGGACGGGCCGGAGCTCCTCGAGCCCGACCTCGCGCTGGACCCGCGGCACGCCGTCGACGTCATCATCGACACGGTCATGACCCACGAGCCGGGCACCGTAACCCTCGTGCCGACCGGCGGGCTCACCAATATCGCACTGGCGGCACGCAAGGAGCCGCGGATCGTCGAGCGCGTCAAGCGCGTCGTGCTCATGGGCGGCGGTGTCGCCGTCGGCAACTGGAGCCCGGTGGCCGAGTTCAACATCGTCATCGACCCCGAGGCCGCGGCGATCGTCTTCTCGGCCGGTTGGGACGTGACGATGGTCGGGCTCGACGTGACGCACCAGGCGCTGGCGACCCCGGACGTCGTGGCTCGGATCGCTGAGGTCGGCACCGGCCCGGCGCGCTTCGTCGGGGAACTCTTCGAGCACTTCGCCCGCGCCTACCGCGACGCGCAGGGCTTCGAGCACCCGCCCGTGCACGACCCGTGCGCCGTCGCGCACGTCATCGACCCGACCGTCGTGCGCGCCGTCCGGATGCCCATCGTTGTGGAGACCACGGGCACGCACACGCTCGGCATGACCGTGGCGGACCGCCGCGCGCCCGCGCCGACCGGCTGCAGGACGTCGGCGGCGATGGAGCTCGACCGCGAGCGGTTCTGGGACCTCGTGGTCGACGCGCTGGCGCGCATCGGCGAGCCCGGGGCCGGCTGATCGCGTTTCCTGTGACGGTGCCGTGAAAGTCCCGGGCCACCTCATGTCAGCTCACAGCCGCACCGATCGCAGGGAAGGCCGATCCGGCCAGCACCTGCGAAGGGACTTCCTGTGAAGCTGTCGAACATCGGCGCAGCCGCCGCCTCCCGAGCCGCCGGCGCAGCAGCCCTCGCCTGCCTGGCGGCTGCGTCGTCGTCGCCCTCTGTCCAGGTCTTCCCCGAGGTACCGGCGGTCGTCGAGGTCCTGGACGTGAGCGCCGCCCCCTCGTGAGGGGACGGCGCTCACTGGTGTGGGTGTGGAGCTCAGCGGTACTCGATGCCCTGCTCGGCGAAGATCTTCAGCAGGGCTTCCGTGGCCCGCACGAAGCCGTCGCGGCCGGAGATCGCCCCGAAGCTCGTGGTGTCACCGAGGTGCGGCTCCATCGAGAAGAACCCGTCGAACCCTTCCTCGCACAGCGCCCGCACGGTCTCGGGCACCTGGCCGTCGCCCTCTCCCGCGGGCACGACGTCGCCCGAGACCAGTAGGGCGTCTTTGACCTGGATGTAGACGGTGTGGGCCCGCAGCGCCTCGTAGCCCTCGGTGTACGGGCGCACGCCGACCTGGACGTAGTTAGCCGGGTCCCACGCGAGGCGCAGGGCCGGGGAGTCGACCGAGGTGACGATGTCGAGGACCCGCTCGGGAGTGTCCCCGAAGATCTCCTTCTCGTTCTCGTGCAGGAGCACCACACCGCTGCTGCGCGCTTCTGCACGGTCCGTGAGCGCCCGCATGCGTCGGAGGACCTCGTCGCGGTGAGCCCCAGGAGCCTGGTCGGGGCGCAGGAAGAAGGAGAAGATCCGGATGAACGGCGCCCGGAGGCGTTCGGCGACGTCGAGCGCGCGCTCCATGCGCATCAGGTGCGCCTCGAAGTCGTCCTCGATGTTGATCTTTCCGATGGGTGAGCCGATGGAGCTCACGGCGATGCCGTGCGCCGCCAGCACCCGCTCGACCTCGTCGAGCTGAGCGTCGGTGAGGTCGAGGACGTTGACGCCCCACGCGCTGCGCAGTTCGAGGTAGCGGATGCCGAGCTCGTCGAGCACCTGGCACTGAACCTCCAGGTCATCGTCGATCTCGTCAGCGAATCCAGACAGGGTCCACACGGCAGAGCTCCTTCTCAGAGGTTCGGAGGGGTGAAGCGGGGACGGGCTGTGGCTCAGCCCTTCTCGCCGCCGGCGGCCAGACCGCCGACGAGCTGCCGCTGGAAGATCATGTAGAGGAGGACGACAGGCGCCGAGGAGATGAGCGACGCGGCCATGAGCTGGCCGTACAGCGGCAGCGCACCGGTCTCCGTGGCGGAGCCGAAGGCCTGCAGCTGGATCGCGACGGTGTGCGTCTGCGGGTTGGTGAGGACGTTGGCGAAGAGCACGTCGTTCCAGCCGACCAGCATGGAGAAGACGACGGTGACCAGCATCCCGGGCAGCATTAGTGGAAAGATGATCTTGCGGAGCACGCCGAAGCGGTTGAGGCCGTCGATCATCGCTGCCTCCTCGAAGGAGGTCGGGATCTGACGCAGGTTGGTGACCAGCAGCCAGGTCGCGAACGGGATGGCGAAGGTGAGGTAGGTGACGATGAGCGTGGGGCGCTGCCCGATGAGCGGCACGCCGATCGCGGCCCCCACGGAGGAGAACACCACGAACAGCGGCAGGATGATCATCGTTCCGGGGATGATCTGGAAGCCGACCAGCGCATTGAGGAATGGCCCGCGGCCGCGGAAGTCGAGCCGCGCCAGGCAGTAGGCGGCCCCCAACCCGAAGACGGTGGCGATGACGCCCGCCGCCAGGGAGGCGACGAGGCTGTTCACGAGCCCCGTCGCGAGGTCGATGCTCGACCACACGGCGACGTAGTTGGAGAGCACCAGTCGGCTGGGCCAGAGCTGCCCCGCGCCCACCTCGACGTCGGGGCTGACGGAGATCAGGGCCATGTAGGCCACCGGGGCCATCGACAGGAGGAGGACCACGATGACGGTCCTCTGCAGCCACGTGGGGAGCAGCTGCTGCGGGTTGCGGACGACGCCCGGGCGGCGCCCGGCCCGGGGAGCTGTGGGAGCGGCGGGAGCAGCCACGGTCAGTCCTCTCCGGGCGCGGCGGTGAGCTTGGACGCCCTCAGGTAGTAGATGGCGGGGATCATGAGGAGCACGAGGGAGATGACCGACATGGCGCTCCCGAGGCCGAACCGGAAGAACTGGAACGACGTCTGGAAGATGTTCACCGGCAGGGTGAGTGCTGCGTCGGGAGCCGGTGATCCCAGCAGCACGTACGGCAGCGTGAAGTTGTTGAAGTGGGCCAGTGTCGAGAGCAGCAGGCCGAGCAGCAGCTGGTGCCGGATGCCCGGCAGCACGACGTGGCGGATCCGCGCCACCCACCCGGCGCCGTCCAAGGCCGCGGCCTCGTACAGCTCGTCGGGGATGGCCTGCATACCGGCCGTGGTCATCATGTAGATGAACGGCCACGCCGCCCAGGTGTCGACGATGACGAGGGCCCAGAAGGCCTGCTCGCCGATGAGCCACTGCCCGCCGGTGATCCCGAAGACCGCGAGGAAGTCGTTGAAGGCGCCGTCGGGGCGCATGAGGAAGCGCCAGACCATGGCAGTCACGAACGACGGGATGACGTAGGGGATGAGGAACGCCGAGCGCACCAGTCCCCGGCCGCGGAAGGCGGAGTTCACCGCCAGTGCGGCCAGCAGCCCGACCGGCAGGCAGAACGCCGTGGTGAGCACGGAGAACGCCGCGCTGATCCAGATCGAGTGCAGGAGCTGGCCCGCGGCGAAGCCCTCGCTGTAGTTCTTCAGGCCGATGAACGGCGCCGAGAACAGCTGGCGCAGCGTGTACTGATCGAGGTCGAGGAACCCGATCCACACCGCGAGGAGGAAGGGGACGACGATGACCAGCACGAGCAGGAGCAGGGTGGGCAGCATCAGCCACAGCGGCCGTCCTCCCGGGAAACGGCGACCGCGCCGCCCGCTCGTGGGGCGCGCGGCCCGGCGCGGCCCCGGCTCCCGGGGGGCGGCGTCAGCCGCCGCCTCGGGAGCGGCCAGGGCCGGGGGGACGGTCACCGGGCAGCCCTGTCAAGCGAGGCCTGCGCCTTGGCGTTCGCGGCCTCGAGGAGCGACGCGGTGCTGGCCGGATCGACGCTGCCCTTGGCGAGCTCGGGCAGCGACTGGACGACGACGTTCTGCACGCCGTTCTGGACGTCGGCCCAGGCTCCCGTGAACGCCGTGGGCGTGGAGCCCTTCTCGGCAGCTGCCATGGGAGCGAGCACCGGGTTGGCGCTGGTCACCGCGGCCAGCGCCTCCTTGTTGGTGGGCAGGTTGCCGAAGTACGTGAACTGCGCCTGCTGGATCTCCGCGTCGGTGACGAGCTTGACGTACGCCAGCGCGAGGTCCTTGTTCGGCGTGTAGCTGGCAATCGCGAGGTTGTCACCGGAGACGATCGACTGCGCGGGCGGGGCGCCCGCGGGCCGCGAGGTCTGCCCGGGGGCGACATCGGGCAGCGGCGCGAAGGCGTACTTGCCCTTGACGGCGCCCTGGTCGAGGGCCGGTACGGCAGCGGCCGACGTCATCGGCAGGATCGCCGCCTTGCCGCCCGAGAAGGCCGCCAGCGCGTCACCGCTCTTCCAACCGACGGCCGCCGGGTCGACCACCTTGTGCTGGGTCAGCAGGCCGAAGTACTGGGCCACAGCGTTCTTCACCTGCTCGCTGTCGAGCTGGGCCTTCGTGAGGTCCTCGCTGACGTAGGAGCCACCGGTCTGCTCCGTGAACGCCCAGATGTACTTCCACGGGTCGTACCCGTCGGCGTAGGCGACGGCCATGCCGTACGTCCCGTCGGAGGTGAGCTTCGTGGCAGCGGCGATGAGGTCGTTCCAGGTGGTGGGGGGCGAGGCGATGCCGGCCGCCGTGAACATCTCGGTGTTGTAGGCGTACACGAAGGGGCGCGTCGCGCTGGGGATGCCGATCTGCTTGTCCTCGGAAGGGCCGGACATGCCGAAGGTCTCCGGGGAGAACTTCTCCCTGCCCCCGATGGCCTTCCAGTCGTCCGCGGACAGCTCCAGGAAGCCCCCGGTGCCGTAGGCGACCGGCGTGAAGGTGGTGCCGAGCTGGTAGACGTCGGGCCCGGTGCCCGCGACGATGGAGGCCTGGATCTTGGTGGTCTCCTCCGCGGAGTTGGAGAACGTCTCGATGGCCAGCGTCGCGCCGGTCGCGGCCGTGAAGGCGTCAGTGACCTGCTTGGACCACGCGGCGAACTGGGTCGGGTAGTTCGGCTGAGCAGCCACGAGCACGGTGAGCGTCTTGCCCTTGCCGTCGACGGCGCCGGCGGCACCCGTCCCGGTGGAGCTGGACGAGTCCGAGCTGCCGCACGCAGCCAGGGCGGCAGTCGACGACGCGGCGAACGCAGCGAACAAGACCGAACGGCGAGAGAGCTGCATGACGTTCTCCTTCCAGGGACGTGTCCACGTTGGCCCGTCCACCTGGCGGCGACGCTAGGGTCGGCGCAGAAACCGCCCCTCCGAGTTGCCGGAAGTTGCCGAGCGTGATCCCAGGGGCGGTCCACGCTCAGATCAGGTGGCCGAACCCCAGCTCGACGAGGTTGTCCCGCGAGGTGCGTAGGCAGTCGAACGGGTCGCGTCCGTACTGCACGTCCTGCTCGATGAACAGGTGTTTCGCGCCGGCGTCGAGCGCAGCGGGCACCACCTCCACCCAGTCGAGGCTGCCCTCGCCGACCTCAGCGAACTGGACGAGGTCGGTGAAGGCGCGCTGGAAGGCCTCCGGGCCACCGCTGCTGACCTGCTCGAGCACCTCGGGGGTGGGTGCGGCGACGCGGTAGTCCTTGAGGTGGACCAGATCCACCCGTCCCGTGAGTTCCGTCAGAGTGCGCACGGGGTCCTTGCCGCCCCGCTGCACCCAGTGGACGTCGATCTCGAGCTTCAGCGTGGGTGCCTCGGCGCGAATCGTGTCGAGGAGGGTGATGCCGCCGCGGCGAGCGAACTCGACGTGGTGGTTGTGGTAGCTGAGGGTGATGCCTTCCTCGGCGAGACGGCGGGCGGCCTTCTCGGCCTGCCGGCTGGCCGCCACGAGCGCCTCGTGAGAGGTGAAGGCCGCCAGCGGCATCATGCCGATCCGCACACGTTCGGCCCCCAGCGCACGGGCATCGGCGATGACCTTGTCCGCCGCGTCGAGCAGCGAGTCGTTAGGGCCCGGGCCGACGCCGGCCGACAGAGCTCCGAAGACGATGCCGAAGTCGTCTCCGGCTCGGCGCATCTGGTCGACGTTCTCCGGCGTCATGGGGATCTGGCTGACCTCCACGCTGCGGAACCCCAGCTCGTGGAGCCGGCGCAGCACCTCGCGCGGGCCGGTCTGCTCGACCTGCTCCTTGAGCATCATCATCTGCACGCCGATGGTCGACATCGCTCTCCTCGGTCTCGCTGGGTGACCTGCGGCCTCGTGCCACACCCCACGCGCCCCACCGTGCGCGCCGAGCGCGGTCACCCTTGTCCCGTTGCCAGGTGTTGCCAGGTGCCAGGTGCCAGGTCTCGGCCGTCGGACTCCTGCGGCAACAGGTGGCAACCGCTCGCCCGGTGGCCTGGACCGCGGTGAAGGTGGGCAGCGCCCGCACCGCCTGACGAGGAGACCCATGTCCGCCGTCCCCAGCCCCGCCTCCAGCGACACCGCCGTGCGCCTCGGCATCATCGGCACCGGCGCCGAGGGCACCGTCTACGCGAACCTCATCCTCGAAGGGCGCGTTCCCGGCGCGGTGCTGGGCGCCGTCGCCGACGTCAGCCCTGAGCGGCGCATCGCCGCGAAGGAGCTGGGCGTGCCCGTGCACGACAGTGCGGACGCGCTGCTGGCCAGCGGTGACGTCGACGCCGTCGTCATCTGCGTGCCCCACTACCTGCACCCCGAGATCGCCATCGCCGCGCTGCGCGCGGGCGTCCACGTGCTGGTGGAAAAGCCCGCGGGCGTGCACACCTCGCAGGTGGACGAGCTCATCGAGGTGGCGCAGAGCCGCCCTGAGCTGACGTTCGCGATGATGTTCAACCAGCGCAACAACCCGCTGTACCGGCGCATCAAGGAGATCGTCGACGCCGGGGAGATCGGCGCCATCCGCCGCACCACCTGGGTCATCACGACGTGGTGGCGGCCGCAGGGCTACTACGAGCAGTCCGCCTGGCGCGCCACCTGGGGCGGCGAGGGCGGCGGCGTGCTCGTCAACCAGGCCCCGCACCAGCTGGACCTGTGGCAGTGGATCTGCGGTGTGCCGAAGTCCGTGTACTCCAAGGTGGCCTACGGGTTCCGGCGGAACATCGCCGTGGAGGACGAGGTCACCGCCGTCGTCGACTACGGCGACGGCGCCACCGGCGTCTTCGTCACCGCCGTCCACGACCTCGTCGGCACGGACAGGTTCGAGATCCTCGGAGACCGCGGCAAGATCGTCGTCGAGGGGTCGAAGACCGCGACCGTGACGCGGCTCGTGGACGACGAGCGCGCCATCTCCGAGGGCCTCTCCCCCGAGCAGGTGCGCGGACTGTTCCGCGGCGGGTTCGACCCGACCGACTACTACACCCAGGAGATGCTGGAGTTCCCCACGGAGTTCTGGGCCCAGCACGCCGGGGTGATGGAGAACTTCGCCGCGAACATCCTCCGCGGCACGCCGCTCATCGCGCCGGGCAGCGACGGCATCCGCGGGGTGCGGCTGGCCAACGCCATCCACCTGTCGAGCTGGCTCGGCGAGGAGGTGCCGCTCGACTTCGACGAGGACGTGTACCTGCGCGAGCTCAACGCGCGCATCCGCGCGGAGGGGATCTATCCCGAGCGCCACGCGCGTCTGGAGACCTCACCCCGTCCGTGATCATGGACGTTGTGCACAGCACCGACCGTGATCATGGGAGTTGTGCGCACGACGCAGAACAGGGGCCCGCGCACCGATCGGTGTACGGGCCCCTGCTCGTCATGGCGTCCCGCCCTGCGCCCCACGTCCGCACCGCCACCTCGGCCGTTGGATGTGGCGCTGACGTGCGTGATCATCGACGGTGCTGAGTCGGCAGGAGTGGACCGGCCCGACCGCATGCTCCTCCCGCCGAGACGGGTGCGACTGGCCCTCATCGATGCGCAGCTGGCCCCATCGATGCGCAGCTGGCCCCATCGACGCGACTCATGGGGCTAAGTGCGCACCCAAGGGGCTATCTGCGCGCTCAAGGGGCCGCCTGGGCACCGGGCGGCCGGCTCACGACACCGGCGGCCGGGAGTGGGTGGCTCCACGCCAGTCCCTGGATGGCACAGGGCCACCCCGTGCCAGCGCTAGGCACGGGGTGGCCCTGTGCCACTCCCGAGAGGCCCGAGAGGGCGAGCGCTCAGCTCGCGATCGCGTCCGCCTCGGTGCGCGCGGCAAGCTTGCGCTGCTCGGTCTCGTTGCGGATCCTCCGGAACACCTCGTCCGTCAGCGGGTACTTGACGAAGATCAGCATGGCGATGACAGCGGCGGCAGCGGGCAGCAGACCCATGGTCGCCTTGATGGCGATGATGGCGCTCTCCGGCTGCACGGGGCTTGGTGTCACTGCGCTGGCGGCCACGTAGCCGCCCACGGCCAGCGCCCACGCGCCGAGCGCCCCGCCCAGAGACTGCGTGATCTTGCGAGTGAAGGAGAAGATCGCGTAGCTGGCACCCTCGCTGCGCCGTCCTGATTTCCACTCGCCGTACTCGACGGTGTCAGCCTCGAGGCCGAACATCACGGTGTTCATGAGGCTGGCGCCGACGCCCTTGACGGCGAGGGTGAGGAGCACGAGCCAGAACATGCTCGCCGGTGCGAAGAAGAGGCCCACCCCACCGACCACGGTGAACAGGCCGCAGTACTGGAACGTGGCCTTCTTGCCGAACCTCTCGACAATGGCGGGGATGAACGGCGTGATGACCAGGGAGATGCCCACGTTGACGAGGGTCAGCAGACCCACCAGGCCGATGTCACCGAGCACGTACAGCGCGTAGAAGGCGGTGCTGCCCCCCACCGCGAAGTAGCCGATGAGGTAGAAGAAGCTCGACCCGCACAGGTACGCGAGCGGCTTGTTGTGCTTCAGGGTCGCGAACGTCTCCTTGATGGTGATGCGCGGCTGCGTACGGACCACCTGCTCGCGGCAGGCCCACGCGGTGAACCAGAACGCCGCAGTGCCGATGACGACGAACGCCAGCGTCACCTGGGTGAAGACGTTCTGCACGGACTCCTGGTACGCCAGCAGGTCGCTGGAGCTCTCCACGGCGGCCTTCTGTGCGCGCAGCTCGCTGACGAAGTGCCCGACGACGAACGCCAGCACCACGCCACCGATGCCCGCCCCGAACGAACGCGCGGCGACGAGCTTGGCGCGCTCGCGCACCGACTGCGTCACCGCCGAGGCCAGCGAGCCGTAGGGGATGTTCACCAGCGAGTACACGAGCCCGAGCACGGCGTACGTCGCGTAGGCGTAGACGAGCTTCAGGCCGTCGTCGAAGCTGGCCGGCACGTTGAACGTCAGGTAGCTCAGGAACAGCAGCGGCGCCGCGCCGAACATGAGGAACGGCCGGAACTTGCCCCACCGCGTCATGGTGCTGTCGACGATGCGTCCGGCGAGGAGGTCGGCGAAGGCGTCCCAGAGACGGACGACGAGGAACATCGTGCCGACGGCGGCGGCCGAGATCCCGGCGACGTCCGTGTAGTAGTAGAGCAGGAACGACGTGCTGAGGCTGAAGGCGAGGTTGCAGGCGAAGTCACCCGCCGCGTACCCGGCGACGGTCCGGCGGCGCAGCCGCCCCATCGACCGGAGCTCCTCCACCCGTGCGGGGTTGCCCATGGGGTCTCCTCGGTGTGGTTCCCGGTCACCCTCGTCGGTGCCGGTGGAGTCGATGGAACGGCCTGCCCGGCGGAACAGCCCACCGCTTGCCAGCAGTTGCCAAGCCCCCGCAGAACAACGCCCCTGCATGATCACGTGAGTCGTGACCATGCAGGGGCGCAGGGGTGCAAGGACTCAGGGCAGGCGGAGAGCCTTCATCACCGCGTCGGCGATGGCGTCGGGCGTGCCGGCGATGCCCAGCACGGCTCCCGCCTCGTCGTCCTCCAACGGCTCCAGGGTGGCCAGTTGGGAGTCGAGCAGCGCCGGCGGCATGAAGTGCCCGACGCGCCCTGAGATCCGGGCCCGGAGCTGCTCGACGGTGCCGTCGAGGTGCGCGAAGAGGACCTGCGCTTCGGCCTTCCGCAGCACATCGCGGTAATCGCGCTTGAGGGCGGAGCAGGTGAGCACGCAGTCGCTGGGTTGCGCGTCGATCCACGCGCGGACGTCGTCGAGCCAGGGCCAGCGGTCGTCGTCCGTGAGCGGCGTCCCGGACGCCATCTTGGCGACGTTGGCGGGCGGGTGCAGGTCGTCGGCTTCACCCAGCGGCCATCCCAGCCGCTCGGCGAGCAGACCCGCAATGGTCGACTTGCCGCAGCCGGCGACCCCCATGACGACGACGGCCCGGCGCGGGCCGTGCTCGTCCGCTTCCACACCGGCGTCCTGACCAGAGCCATGGTCAGCAGACGCGCTCATACCTCGAGTCCCTTCGCGTCCGACCGCAGGCGGTACAGCACCTCACCGGCGTGAGGCTCGACGAAGGTGTCGGGATCGGCGGCCCACGCCTTGACGTCCACGGATCCGGGGTCGAGGTAGTTCAGTCCAACGGCCCGCACGACGTCCTCGGGAATGCCGGTGGCCAGGGTCACGGTGACGCGGTTGCGCTCGCCAAGTTCCGGGTCCCACGTGCCCTGTCCGCGCAGATGGGTGGAGTGGGCGAGGTCGCCCCAGGGCTGGTCGCGGAACCGCTCCCACTGGCCGGTGAAGTAGTCGCGGTTGTGGTACCCGATCTCGGTGATGTGCGGGTGCATCACCGAGACCTGCGTGATGTGCGGCGCGTACAGCACGACCTCGCCGCCGTCGGCGACGATCGGCTCCAGCTTGTAGAAGCCCTTGGCCGCCGTCCAGATGTCCTCGTACTTGGTCGGCATGATCGACAGCACGCGGCGCACCGGCGCGTCGACGTACGTCACGTGGGTCTGCGCCGACACCTCCGCGCACGCCGCCCACGCGTCCTCGGGGCTACCGAAGGCCGCCGCGTGGAGCACATCGGTGCCGGACGCGACCACCAGGCACAGCGCCAGCCGCTGCGCCGGGACCATCGAGGCGCACTCGTTGATGAGCGCCCGCACGGGCGTGACGCCGCGCGCACCGATCATCGCGGCGCTGGTGATGAGCGCGCCGACCCAGTGCGAGACGTCGATGACCTCCTGCCCGGAGACGCCAGGGAAGAAGTACTTGTTGCCGCCGGAGAAGCCCACCACCTCGTGGGGGAACACCGGCCCGATGACCAGCGCGACGTCGGCCTCGGCCACACGCCGGTTGATCTTCACCTCGACGGGCGTGTCCGTGAGCAGACCACCGGTGAGCTCACCGAGCCGCTCGGCGGTGATGGTGCCGAGCGTGGTGAAGGTCTCCGGCAGCCACGACTCGTGGTTCACCACCTCCCACCCCGGATAGGTCTCCTGCAGCCGACCCGGGGCGTACCCGAGGTGGCGGGCCAGCTGCTGCTCGCTCATGCCCTGGTGGGTGCCGAGGGCGATGACGACGACGACGGACGCCGCGCGCCCGGCCAGCGCGTCGCGCACCGCACCGAGCAGCAGTGGCAGGGGGCACGTGCGGGTGGCGTCGGGCACCACGAGCGCGATGCTGCGACCGTCGACGTCGGCCCCCGCGAGGGACTTCGCGACGAACGCCGCGACGTCGGCCGAGGCCAGCCGCTGCCCCGGTCCGCCCAGGCGTGCTGCGCGGGTCGGGTCTCCGGGGTCGGTGCCGAAGGCGTCCTGCCACCCCGCTCGCACGTCGTCGTGATCGCTCATGAGACGGACTGTGCGGCGCCGCCGGCTGCCCTGACAAGACAGGCGGCCCGTCGGCGGCAACTCTCGGCAACTGGTGGCGGGGTGAGATGAGCAGCGGCTCAGGTTGACGCCATGGCCACCGCCGCGCCGCTTCAGCTGCACCCCGACCGACTCCTGCCGGCCGATCCCGCCGTCCGTGACGTCGCTCGTCGGCTGCACCAGCGGGTGCGCGACCTGCCGGTGGTGTCCCCGCACGGCCACGTCCCGGCCGCCTGGCTCGCAGATGACACTCCGTTCCGGGATCCGACGTCGCTGCTCATCACACCCGACCACTACGTCAATCGTCTCCTGCACAGCCACGGCGTGGACCTGGCCGACCTCGGAGTGGGGCGCTCCGAGACCGACGGCCCCCTGGACGAAGCGGCGTCACGGCACGCCTTCCGCCTGCTGTGCTCGCACTGGCCCGCCTACCGAGGCACGCCCGTGCGGTTCTGGCTGGAGGCTCAACTGGCCGAACTGTTCGGCGTGCGGGTGCGCCCGTCCGCCGAGACCGCCGACGGCATCTACGACCAGGTGGCGGCGGCCCTCGCGGACGACGCGTTCCGGCCGCGGGCCCTGTACGACAGGTTCCGCATCGAGGTGCTCGCCACCACCGACGACCCCTGCGACGACCTCGCCGCCCACCGCGCCCTGGCCGAAGACCCCACCTGGCACGGTCGTGTCGTCCCGACCTTCCGCCCCGACAAGTACCTCGAGGTGGGCGCCCCCGGCTGGACGGCCCTCGCCGACAGGCTCGAGGAGGTCTCGGGCGTGGACACCGGCACGTGGCCCGGCTTCCTGGCCGCGCTACAGAACCGGCGCGACTATTTCCGCGCACACGGCGCTGTCTCCGCGGACCACAGCCACGCCGACGCCCGCACCGACAAGCTCACCCCGATCGAGGCGCTCGACCTGTACGACTTGGCCCGCAAGGGCGAGCTCACCGCAGACGAGGCCACGGCGCTGCGCCGCCACCTCATGTGGGAGATGGCACGGATGTCCTCGGAGGACGGGCTGGTTATGACGCTGCACCCGGGCGTGCACCGCGACCACCACGCCCCCACGGCCGGGCGGTTCGGTCACGACGTGGGCTGCGACATCCCGCGGACCGTGGAGTTCCCGAGTGCGTTGAAGCCCGTGCTGGACGACTTCGGCACCCACCCCGGTTTCCGGCTGGTGCTGTTCACCCTCGACGAGACGACGTTCTCGCGCGAGATCGCGCCGCTCGCCGGGTTCTACCCGTCGGTGTTCGTCGGGGCGCCGTGGTGGTTCCTCGATGCACCCGACGCGATCCGCCGCTGGCGTTCGACCGTCAGCGAGACGGTCGGCTTCGCCAAGACGTCGGGCTTCATCGACGACACGCGCGCGTTCTGCTCCATCCCCGCCCGCCACGACATGGCCCGACGCCTCGACGCCGGACACCTCGCGCAGCTCGTGGCCGAGCACCGCCTGGACGAGGACGAGGCCACCGAGACCATCGTCGAGATGACCACCACCACGCCCCGGAAGGTCTTCCGCCTGTGACCACCCCCTCTCCCGCCGTGATCATGGACTTCCGGAACACGCCGACGCCGGCTCGGCTGTCGCGGTCCCTCCCGGAAACACCCCCGGCTCCCCCCGTGCGGCTGGTGCACCTGGGGCTCGGCAGCTTCTTCCGCGCGCACCAGGCCTGGTACACCGCCCACGCTTCCGACGCCTCGGGCTGGGGCTATGCCGCCTTCACCGGCCGCCGTCCCGACATCGCCGACGCTCTGAGTCCGCAGGACGGGCTCTACACGCTGCTCGTGCGCCACCCCGACGGCGACGCCGCCGACATCGTCGGTTCGGTGGCCGAGGTGCACCCGGCGAGCAACCACGCCGCCTACCTGGAGCTGCTGCGCCGCCCCGAGGTCGCCGTCGTCACCATCACGCTGACGGAGTCGGCCTACCTCGTGCGAGACGGGCACCTCGACGTCGCCGACCCGGCGCTGGTCGCCGACCTAGAGGCGCTGCGCGCCGACCTCGGCGCACCTGTCTCCACGCTGCCGGCGCGTCTGCTGTCCGGCCTCGCCGCCCGCCGCGCCGCGGGTGGCGGTCCGATCACCGTGCTCCCGTGCGACAACCTCCCCCACAACGGGACGGTGGCGCGCACGGGCGTGCTGGAGCTCGCGGCCCTGGTCGAGGACGGTGCTGCTGGGGGGCTGGCCGCATGGGTGGGTGACCACGTCGACTTCGCCTCGAGCATGGTCGACCGGATCACCCCCGCCACCACCGACGACGACGTGCGCGCAGCCACTGCGGCCACCGGCCTCGCTGACGCCGCGCCCGTGCCCACCGAGCCGTTCACCGAGTGGGTGCTGTCCGGGGCGTTCCCCGCGGGGCGCCCGGCATGGGAGAGCGCGGGGGCGCTCGTCGTCGACGACGTCACGCCCTATGAACAGCGCAAGCTGTGGCTGCTCAATGGCTCGCACTCGCTGCTCGCCTACAGCGGCCCGCTGCGCGGACACAGCACGGTGGACGAGGCGATCGCCGACCCGACCTGCCGCGCCTGGGTGGAGGAGTACTGGGACGAGGCGTGCCGTCACCTGCCGATGCCCGCCGCCGAGCTGCGCTCGTACCGGGAGGCGCTCCTGGGGAGGTACTCCAACCCCAGGGTTCGGCACCTGCTCGCGCAGATCGCCTCCGACGGCTCGGTGAAGCTGCCGGTGCGGATCGTGCCGACGCTGCTGGCAGAGCGCGCGGCCGGCCGCATGCCGGTCGGTGCTGCGCGCGCCGTCGCAGCGTGGATCTGGCACCTGCGCGGGCGCGGCGCGCCCGTCAAGGACTCGGGCGCGGAGGCCGCGGCGGCCGCGGCGCGGGCGGGTGAGGGCAGCGTCGCAGCGGTGCTCGCCCTGCTGCGCCCCGCCCTCTCGGCCGATCAGGCGCTGGTCGAGCTCGTCACCGAGCAGCTCGACGCCCTCGCCTGATCGCGACGATCAGTCGTTGCAACGCCACCTCGACGGCTGCGGCTGCAAGACTGCCGACGCAGCCGCGTCGGCCCAGTAGTCGCGCCGGCGAAGCAGTTGAACGCCGGCGCCGAGGAAGAGGCAACGCCAATGAACCCCGCCCAGGCTCCGAAGTCTCAGCGCCCACCCTTGGTGGAGACGGGCATCTTTTGCCTGGTCATCAGCTTCGCGATGGCCTTCCTCAGTCCGATGGGCGCGCCGCCTGCCATGGCGTGGCTGCAGTCCACGGCATGGTGGATCGGCCTCATCTGCATTGCCGGGCACGTCCTGCGCCTGGCCTTCCTGACCGCCAGCTCCCGCCCGACACTTTCGGCTGCCAGCGACGACCTGGCTCCCCGCCGCGACTGAACCACGTCGGCGGCACTGGCCGCGGCACCGGGCTCACCTCGGGGCGATCACCGTCCACGAGGTCGGCCGCACGACGTCGTCGCCCCCATCACCGAGCGCGGCACGCGCGCAGGCGCGCCCCTGCTCCCGCAGCGAGGCGGCCACCGACCAGATGCCTGAGGCGGCGGCTTCCGGGGAGCCGTCCCACCCGGTAAGCAGGGCCTCCCGGCCAGCGCCGGTCAGGGCCGCGCGTGCCCCGAGAGCCAGCTCGTCGCTCATCGCCAGCACCGCCAGGGAACCGGCCTCGGGCAGCGCAGCGAGCAGCTCGCGCGCGGCGACCTCGCCGTTCTGGCGCTGGTTTCGCTCGACGACGGCGACGCACACGTCGTCCCAGTCGTATCCCGCTGCGGTCAGCGCGTCACGGTAGCCAGCCAGACGCGCCCCCGTGACGGGGAACGGCACCGCAGCCGTGTCGGCCAGGTCTTCGGGCAGTTCCGCCCCACGGAGGAGCCTCACCGCGCGGCGTCGGTCTAGCGGAAAGCTGACGACGACGGGGGTCGCCGTCTGGAGCGGGACCGCGGAGGCCACGGCTGCCGCGGCCGCCCGGTCATCAGGACCCACGCAGATCAACCCCGGATGCGCGGGACCGCCTTGGATCGCTGCGGGACGCGCACAGCCGGCAACGGCGTCGAGCACCGGGTCATCGATGACAGTGGTCCACAGCACGTAGCCGTCAACGGGCGCGGAGAGCACACGGTCGACGTCGTCATGGTCGCCGCGAGTGGGGATGAGCACGACGCCCAGGTCGTGCTCGACGCAGACGTCGGAGACGCCGGCCAGGAACTGCGCTGCCTGAGGGTCGTCAAAGAGGTAGGAGAGGTGCTCTCCCACCACCACCCCCAGCTGCCGCGCGCGCCCGGAACGGAGGGCGCGGGCGGTGCTGTCAGGCCGGTAACCCAGCCGCGCTGCGGTCTCCAACACGCGGGTGCGCGTCGCCTCGGCGACGCGGGCGGGGTGATTGAAGGAGTACGAGACGGTCATCGGAGCAACCCCGGCGGCTGCAGCAACGTCTTTGACGGTCGGGCGGCGACGAGAGGCAGGCACGCAGGGAGCTTATCTGTGTAACGTTACGACGCATGCGACGAGACCCAGCGGCCAGCAGCCGCTCCACCACTCGGTCCAGCTGGGCGCCCTATGCCGCCTTCACCGCCTTCGGACTGTTCTGGGGAGCCTGGGGCGCGGCGCTGCCGGCCCTACGGGACCAGGCCGGGGTCAGCGAGGGCCGGCTCGGGGTCGCGCTGCTCTTCGTCGGCCTGGGAGCACTGCCGGCAATGGTCGTCGCCGGCCGGGCAGTGGATCGCCTCGGTCTGCGCGTCGCTGCCTGGCTGCTCGCAGCACTGGGAGGCGCCGGGGTGCTCATCGCTGCAACTGCCCACGGGATGCCGTCGCTGATCATCGGGATGCTGCTCGTCGGGGCGAGTTCCGGAGCGGCAGACGTAGCCATCAACGCCTTGGCCGGGCGCGCCGAGCACATCAGCGCCAAGCCCCTGCTGATCCGTTCGCACGGCCTGTTCTCTTGCGGCGTCGTCGCCTCCAGCCTGGCCACGGGGGTGGCGCTGGGAGTGGGAGCGACGTTGCCGGCGGCCTTCACGGCGGTCACGGTGGTGGTGCTCGCGCTGGCCGCGGTCACCCATCGCGCGTGCACGCTGCTGGTAGCGGCGGCCACCCCTGACGAGCCGACCAACACTCCGGCTCGCGCGGTAGACAGCCGCGAGCACGGGCGAAGGGGCCTGTTGCGCCTCCTCAGCACGCCCCCTCCTCTGCTGGTCGTCGGGCTGGTCGCAGCGCTTGCCCTCGCGATCGAGAACGCTCATCAGAGCTGGGGGGCCGTGATGCTCACCGACGTCTTCAACGCATCTCCTCCGTTGGCAGCTGTCGCCCCGGCGACCTTCGCCGCCACCGCGGCGGTAGCCCGGCTGAGCCTGGCGCCGCTGTCGCGCACTCACCCGATGGCGATGCTCCTCGCCGGAGGCGCACTGGCCGCGGCAGGCAGTGCGGTGCTGGCCACCGCCTCGTCTGTTCCGGTCGCCGTGAGCGGTCTCCTCGTGGCTGCGCTCGGTACGTCGACGCTGTTCCCCACTCTGCTCAGCCGCAGCTTGCGCGACCTGGATCCCGCCTTGCACGGTCGCGCCACCTCCGCCGTCGCCGCCACCGGGTACCTCGGCTTCCTCCTCGGTCCGGCGTACGTGGGCCTTCTCGCCGAAGCCACCAACCTGCGCGGTGCGATGCTCGGTATCGCTGCTCTCGCGCTGTGCTTCACGGTGGCAGCGGCCCCGGTCAGCTCCTGGGCTGCTCGGAGACATCGGACCAACGCAGGATGTCCTCGGACCGCCCCTCGTTGACCTCGACCGAACTTTCCCAGGGCCTCCCGGGGTCGTGAGGTGCATGTCACGACGGCGCATCGGTCGGCCTGTCATCCCGCTGCGGCAGGCTGCTCACGTGCCCTTCAGACGGCGGCCGGACGCCCACCTGCGAGCCGCCTTCGACGACGCAGCCATGGCCCTCGGCTCCACCCTCGATGCGGCGCAGCGTCCGGCAGCTGACGCCCTGTGCGTCGCAGCGTCCGCTGCTGGCCTGACCGCCGATGGAACTCGGCCTCACCGCAGCGCTCCGCGCGGCGTGTACTTGCACGGCCCGGTCGGGCGCGGCAAGACGTGGCTTGTCGAAGTCCTCACCACTCAGCTGCCGTCGGGTGCCGTCCTGCGGCTCCACGCCTACGAAGCAGCCCGGCGCCTGCACCGCGGCATCGCCGCCCACTCCGGCACGCGCGGTGGCCTCGACGCAGCTATCAACGCGGTGGTCGGAGAGGCGCGAGCCCTGTACCTCGACGAGCTCCACGCCCACGACCCCGGTGACGCGATGCTGCTCTCCCGACTCGTGCGCGCCCTCCCTGCACGCGGCGTGGTGCTGCTGGCCACGTCGAACTACGCGCCCGCTGACCTGCTACCCGACCCTCGCTACCACCACCTCGTGCTACCCCTCGTCGAGGCGCTGACGGCCACGTGCGTCGTCGTCGACGTCGACGGCGGCGTCGACCACCGGGCCCTCGGTCACGGCGGCGCCCGCCCACGCTGGTGCACGGGAGCCTGGCTGGCAACCGGCACCTCCGCGCAGCTCGCTGCCCTCGGACTGGCCGCACCCGACCCGGCGCAGCGACGACAGCTGCTGCTCGGCGGCCGGCCGCTCTGGGCGCTCGCGGCCGACCCGCACCCAGAGGAGGACGACGACGACGGCGACGGCAGCGTCCGTCCGGAACCCACTGCTCACTTGCACTTCAGCGAGCTGTGCGAGCGCCCCACCTCGGTGGCCGACCTGCTGGAGCTGACGGATCGCTACCGCACGATCGTGCTCGTCGGTGTCCCGCCCGTCACGGCGTCGGTCGCGGACGCCTGGCGGCGCCTCGCGAACCTCGTCGACATCTGCTGGGACCGCGACGTGCGGCTCGTCGTCCTCGCCGCCGATGGCGCGGAGTGCGCGCTGGAGATGCCCATCACCGACGGCGCCCGGATGTACAGCCGCCTGAGCCTGCTCCACCGCACCTGAGCTACGGCGGGCGCCACCCTTCACCGCTCCACTGGCTGCACGATCAGGGCATGAGCGACGAGCAGGCGCCGGACGAGTCTGGGTGGGTTGTGGCAAGGAAGGGGGAGGGATCCGCGTACGAGGAGCCCCCCGTGGCTGCTGAGATCACCATCCGGCTCTACTCGTTGAAGCCCGGCGACGCCCAGATCACCCTCAGCCTCGGAGACGCCATCGCCCCCGAGGGGACCGCAGACCCGGCGGTCGTGGACCAGGTGTGGCAGCGCGCAGCGGCCGAGCTGGCCGAGGCCTCCACGTTCCTGCGCGGCTGATCGGACGCAGGCGAACGTCGTCGTCGAGCGCTTCAGCGGGTCGCCCCCAGCGCGGTAGAACCCTCACGAGTGCCACCATCACCACCGCGAACGCCAGGTACAGAGGCACGAGGCCCAGCAGCGCACCCAGCTCGTCGCTCACCACCCGGATCTGGGACGCGACGACGACGGCCAGCGTGAGCGACACCAGCGGCACCATCGCCGTCGGCGCGGCGGTCTCGATCCGACGGGCGTACCGCACTGCCCGATCCCCCAGCGTCTGTGTGGCGGCCGCAACCACAAGGGGCAGAACGATGAGGACGACGAACGCCCGCGCGAACGGACCGACATCCACCGCCTGGGCCGCCGACGGGCCGACCATCACCAGCAGGTACCCGGGTAGCAGCACTGCCTGAGCGAGCATGACCAGCACGGTCGCCAAGAAGCGAGCATCGACGACGGCGCGACCGATGGCCAGGAACGGGACGCCGAGGAAGGTCGCGTACAGGAGCAGCGCGAGCGCGGGGTCGATCGCCACCGTGAGGCCGTGAACACCCGGCAGCAGCAGCCCGACGACGACGCCGACGCCGATCCCCGCCAGGTAGATCGCGACCTGACGGCGCTCCAGCCATCCAGCGAGGGCGCTCACCGTGGACCACGGCGGTGGCGAACGTCGCTAGGACAGCGTGGCGTTGTGCCGATGCAGAACCTCACGTACCAGCTCCCTCCCCCGCGGTGATGTCAGCACAGTGCCGGGTCCTGTCGATCGCAGAGCTCCTGCTTGATCTGACAAGACCAGCGCGCCTCCCGCACCCTCTCGGGGCGGAACGAACGCGAGCCCGCCGCCATGCAACTCGACGTGCCAGACCTCACCTGACCGCACGGGCGCCTCCAGCTGCGCCGTCAAGTCCTGGTGGACGGAGGAGAGGGCACCCGGGAAGTCCCCTTCGGGACATGTGAAGTGTTGGCCCCTTCCGAGTGACGGCCCGATCACTCCGAAGGGGCCAACAGAACACAGCTCCCCACACAAGCCCGCCGCACAGAGCGGCTGGCGCTGAGGCGGAAGCACCCAACCTGGCAGCCTCGTCTCGCGTACGTGGTGGCGAAGGAGGTGCCGATGCGCCGCAGCGATGAGGAGTCGTTCGACGACTTCGCCGTCTTCGCCATCCCGCGACTGCGGCAGGTGGCGCACGCCTGGTCTCGCGACCGCCATCGCGCCGAGGACGCCGTGCATGACCGCACCTGTTCCGCTTCTATCTCCCGAAGGACGTCGGACTCGACGAGGTCACACCTCGTACGGCCGCTGAGATGGGCGTCTCCTGGACGAGCCTCACTCCGATGACCGAGCAGGAGGCAACGGACGCTGTTGCCGAGCAGAGCAGTCCCCGTCAGGACGCGACCGCCGTCGCACGGCCGCAGGGCGACACGGCCGTCGTCAGCCGCGACAGGTGGAGCGACGCCACGGGTGTGTTCTGGAAAGTGCACACGGGCTCCGGCTCGTTCGCCGCGGGCGCCACCGTCGCCAGCGATCCCGTGACCGCCGTCCGCGCCACCTTCGACCCACATCCCTGCGACACCAGCTTCATCATCGACATGGTCGGCCCCTCCGGTGGTGCACTGACCGCCCGCCGCGGCCTCCAGGCCTGGCTCGATGGCGACGGCGACGAGCTGCCAGCGGAGGCCAGCGGCCAGGGCGCGCCGCGCACCGGCTGGGTGGTGGTCGAAGACCTCGACGACAAGGTGACCTTCGGTTCCGCCGACTGGCGCGTGACGGTCCGCGAGATGCGCTTCGCCAGCTGGATGGTCACCGAGCAGAGCTGCGCGACGCCCTACGACCCCCCGCTGCCGTCGTCGTCCTGATCGACCGCGGCACCGACTCAACCAGCGGTGGCAGCAGGCACCGGACCGCTCTCCACGACCACGGTCGAGACCGGGAGCAGCAGGACCGCAGCAGCCGCCGTGAGCACCAGGACCGCCGTCGAGACAGCGGATGCCGTCCAGCATCGGCGCCGGTTCGCCTCGGGGCTCCGCAGGTGGACGAGGCTCGTGACCAGGGCGGCGACGGCCACCGGAATGCTGACGAAAGGAATGAAGAACACGGCGGCGGCGCCGATGGCCGCGACGAGGGCGACCAGCGAGGTGACGTCTCCGCGTGCGGGCTCCGGAGATGCGGTCGCAGGGGGCACGGCCGACGTCGCCTGCGCCGCGATCCGTTCCACCGGACCGAGGTCCGCGAGGACTCGCTGCACGCGGACAGCTTCAGCGGCTCCGTCGTCGCCGAGTGACTCCTGCAGGTGCTCCCGGACCCCGTCCAGCACATCCGCCCGCTCACGGGGATCCGCTCCCACGAGAGCGCGCTCGAGATCGGCGAGGTACGCCTGCACCAGTGGGTGAGGTCCAACGGTCGGGCGGGTGCTCATCGTGCTGCCTCCAGTGCTGCGTCGACGTCGCGGTGGAAGGGAGCCCATGTGGCCTCGAAGGTGGCGAGCGCCTCGCGTCCCTGGTCGGTGAGGCGGTAGTAGCGGCGGGGAGGTCCGCTGTCGGACTCCCGCCATTCGGTCTCAACGAGGTTGGCCTTCCGCAGCCGCGCCAGGAGCGGGTACAGGGTGCCGTCACTGTCGAGGAGCGTCTTGTGCTGGCCGAGGCGGGAGGCGAGCTCGAGTCCGTACCTGGGCTCGCTGCGCAGGTAGGCCATGGCGCAGTACTCGAGGACGCCTTTGCGCAGCTGCGTGAGCACGCTATCCGCGGCGTTGGCCATGAGTGCAAGCCTACGCTCCAGAAGTTGCGATGCAAGGTACCGGGCATCGCAACATTCGCGCGTCACTGGCCCAACCGGCCCGCGCATCACTGTTCGTAGAGCGCACGCTCCTCCGGACTGAGCTCGACAGGCAGCCACCGAGAGGTGCTCGGAAACCCGGAGCGCTCCGGTACATCCGGCAGCGCTCACCCGCGTTGGCTGCCCCAGCGCTCCCGGGAGGTGATGTCGCTTCAGATTCCCCGGTAGGAGTCAAGGAGAACCGCATCACTGTCGATCATGAGTGTGAGATGCGGCGTCGACCGGCGCCGCGACCAATCCGACGAGGCGGTACCTCTCTCATGACGACGACGGCGGCAACGGTTCCCCCGCGGAAGCGAACCCCCCGAGCAGGGGGCCGCGCGGCTCTGGTCGCGCGCCCCGCTGGGGTGATCTCCCCATCGCCGCCAAGATTCTCACCGCCGTCACCGCGGCCGCGGTGGTCGCTGGCGCGATCGGCGTCTCAGGGTTGCGCGCCCTGACCGCCGCCGCCGGCGATGCGCAGGCGATCTACGCCGTGGACCTGCTCAGCGTGAAGAACCTCGAGGCGCTCGAGGCTGACATCGAGCGCTCGGCCACTGCCCTGGCCGACGCCGTCATCGCCCGAACCCCCGAGCAGCGCACCGCCGCGAGCGCGGAACTCGACGCGGCCCGTGCCGATGTCGCCGAGCATGTGGACGCCGTCCGCGCCCTCCCGCACGCCGCCGACCAGGCGGCGAACCTGGCCGAGATCGAGCGGCAGTGGGCCGAGGTGGTGCGCATCGAGGACACCGTCCTGGCGCCGCTGGCCAACAACGGTGACGTCGACGCCTGGCAAGCGGCCCGCGCCGAGCAGGTGACTCCTCTGCACACCGCTCTGCGCACGGAACTGGCGCAGCTGGTGGAGGACCGCTCCGCGGAGGCCGCCCAGCACGCCGCCGCGGCGCAGGCAGACCACGACCGCCAACGGACGCTGCAGCTAGTCCTGCTCGTTGCAGGCGTGGCGCTCGCCGTAGGTGTGGGGCTGGCCGTGGCCCGCAGCGTCGCGCGCACCGTACAGCGCGTCGCGTGGGTGGCCGATGGACTCGCAGAAGGAGACCTCACGCGCTCCACCGGCATGACCTCGCGCGACGAACTGGGCCGTATGAGCGCTGCCCTGGACCGCGGTACCGCTGAGCTGCGTGCGGCCATCGCCGCCATCAGCGCCAGCAGCGACACCGTGGCGGCGTCCTCGGAAGAGCTCAGCGCATCAACGGCCCAGATCGCGGCCTCCGCGGAGGAGACGAGTACGCAGGCCGTGGTGGTCTCCCAGGGAGCGGAGGAGGTCGCCCAGACCGTCACCACCGTGGCCGCCGCCGCCGAGGAGATGGGCGCGGCCATCGAGCAGATCAGCCTGTCCGCGGCCTCCGCCGCCGACGTGGCGAGCCAGGCTGTCACGGCAGCACAGGCCGCTTCCGGCACGGTGAACGCGCTGGGCGACTCATCCCGCGAGGTGGAGGAGGTCGTCAAGGTCATCACCGCCATCGCCGAGCAGACCAACCTCCTGGCCCTGAACGCCACCATCGAAGCGGCCAGGGCTGGCGAGTCGGGCAAGGGCTTCGCAGTGGTGGCAGGCGAGGTCAAGGAGCTGGCACGAGAGACCGCGCGGGCCACCGAGGACATCACCCGGCGGGTCGCGTCCATGCAGATGGACTCCCAGCACGCCGTGGAGGCCATCTCCGGGATCGCCGGGGTGATCGGGCAGATGCACGACTTCCAGGCGACCATCGCCTCAGCGGTGGAGGAGCAGACGGCCACCACGCAGGAGATGTCCCGGTCGGTGCAGGAGGGCTCCGAGGGCGTGCAGGAGATCACTCGCAACATCTCCGGTGTCGCCGAGGCCTCCGAAGTCACCACGCAGGCACTCAGCCAGTGCCGCCTCGCGGTGGACGAGCTCTCGCGGCTCGCTGCCGACCTGCGCGCCACCGCCTCCCGCTTCACCTGCTGACGGGGCGCCCCTTCACCGCCCGCGGTCGCTGACTACGCCGCGCGCGGACGGGTCGCCGTCGACAGCAAGGTGCGGGTGGCGGCCAGGGCCGTGCAGCTCATCGCGCCAGGCAGCACCGTGCTGCTGGATGGGGGGACGACGACGCTCGCCGTTGCCCGGGCCCTCCCCCGCGAGCTGCGCTGCACCGTGGTGACGCACAGCCCGACGGTGGCCGCTGCCCTCGTCGAACACCCCACCGTCGACGTCTTCGTGCTTGGAGGTCGCCTGTTCAAGCACTCCGCTGTGGCGTGTGGCGCCGCGGCTGTCGAGGCGGCGCAGGCAGTCTCGGCTGACGTGTTCCTCCTCGGCGTCACAGGCGTGCACCCCGAGCACGGCCTCACGACGGGCGACGCCGAAGAGGCCGCCATGAAGCGGGCGCTGGCTGCCCGGGCGGCGGACACCTACGTCCTCGCGTCACGCGAGAAGGTGGGGGCGGCGTCGCCGTTCCAGGTGCTCCCCCTGGGTGCGACCGCGGGGATCGTCACCGATGCGCCCGCCGGCGAGACGCTCGACGGGCTCCGCGAGCTCGGGGCGACGATCCTCGAGGCCCGCTGACGTGGATGAAGCACTCCCTGCGGCGGACGACGTGGAGCGGGAACCTGCATGCCGGGAACTGCAGGCGTTGACCCCGTCAGCTGTGCTCGGTTGGCCCCTTCAGCGTGTCGACGCGATCACGCTCAAGGGGCCAACAGCTGACAGCTGCTGGCACGGCCCTCTCCCTGGCGAAGGGGTCCAGGTCGGTGTCCACGGACGGGCAACCCTGGGAACCAACCATCTAGTCTGCCGACGGTGATCGCTTCCGTTCCGCGAGGCCGTTGGGCGCTCGGCGCCTGTGCTGTGGTGGCGGCGCTGAGCGGCTGCTCGGCCATGGCCGAGCCGGCTGCCGCCGTCAGCGAGCACGAGGCCCGCGCCGCCGTGGCGGACGTCATCGCCACCGCGTCACAACGGACACCCGCAGCAATGAAGCAGCTGTGTGAGGCCAACGATGGATGCATGGGCATGTCGAGCTCGCTGGAGTCTGACCCGGGCAGCGCTCCGGGGCCCGAGGCAGCTCCCGAGGTGCTGTGCGTCGTGGGCATCCCCCCGACGCCCAGCCAGGACGGCTCGCAGCTCGTCGTCCTCGAAGGCGTCGACGGACGAGGGCGGCACTACGTGAGCCAGGTTCTGGTCGACCGCGCCGCGACAGGCGATGAAGCAGGCCGCCTGGAAGTGCAGGAGCCCGCTTTCTGGCTGGGGGTGGCCTACACCGCGTTGCAGGGTGGTCGTTCCTGGGACTCGCTCACCGATGTGCCGGAGCAGCAGATCGAGCACAATGCGCGAGCACGTCGCCCCTGCGATGACACGGCAGCCTGGCTCGCAGAAGTCAGCGGTCATCCGGCCGCTACCGCGAGCCGCGCGTCCAGCGCCTGACCGGCACTCGACGAGGACGCGAGCACGGCGACGACGTCAGCGCGGCGACGACTCGTCGCGGTGCGTCACGCGACGCATGCACCACACACCTGCCGCCGCGCAGACAACGGCTGCCAGAGCCAGCAGGCATGAGGGAAGCCATCGGGACTGGACAGCCGCATCGCGGTCACCGGAATCGAAGATCATGGGTAGTCCGACGAACACGGCAGCGAGAAGCAGCGCCGCGGCGGCGTGCCACAAGCCAAAGCACCACCACGCGAGGCGCCGGGAAGACACGTCACTCATCGCTTCCGGCTCCCGCCTTCGCGGTGGCGGGCAGAGCATTGGGTGAGCGCAGCGGTGCGGTCACCCACGGTTGGGTGACGACGACGGAGGCCACCACCACGGCAAGCACGACGCCGATGGTCAGCAGCGTCCACCCAGTCTCGAGACCGCTGAGCACGATGGTCATCGCGCCGATTCCGCCGGCGAGCGCCACCGGCCAGAGCAAGAGCAGGGACGTGGCGAGAACCCGGCGTCGCGGGGCGCGGGCGGCCACGACGAGGCCTGTGGTCGCGCCCAGGACGACTACCGGCACAGCGAGGAGGCCTCCCGCCAACGATGCGATCGTGAAGGCGGCGCCGTCCCACGGGTCGGTCAGCAGACTGGGCCCGGTCAGCAGGAGGACCAGCACGTTCCCGGTCAGCGCGCCGGTGGCGACGCCGACCGCCGCCAGACGCGCTGCGGCGCGGTACCAGCTGGGACTCCAGACGGAGACCGGGGTAGCGGAGGACACGCCAGGAGCCTCCCATCCGGCGGCCCGCAGCCGAGCCCATCGCCGCAGTTCAGACCGGCTTAAGCTACCTCTGGTGGGGTTCCTGGACTACCTCTGGTGGACCGGGCGGACCCGTGCCGCGCCCCGCTCCCGGGCTCCCGCAGCAGGCCCCGTCGAGGCGCGCACCACGAGCCACGCGGGCAGCAGCAGCGGCTCACCGCCCGTGCCGTCGGGTGCGCTGGAGCGAGCAGCTCCCCGCCGGGTGGACGCCAGGTGGGCGACGGCAGCGGACCCGATGTCCACCAGCGGCGCGGCGATGGTGGTCAGCGGCGGCCGCACGATCTCGGCGTCGACGATGTTGTCGAACCCCACCACGCTGACGTCAGCCGGCACGCGCCGTCCGGCTGCGGTGACGGCCTTGATGAACCCGATGGCCATGAGGTCGTTGTAGGCGATGACGGCGGTGGTCGGGCGCTGCTGCCACGCAGCCGCGGCCGCGCCTCCCCCGCGCAGCGTCGGCAGGTGCGGCCCGACACGCACGACACGCAGGTCGAGCTCCACCCCGGCCTCCTTGAGACCGCGCCAGCGCATGCCGTCGGCGTAGGACGCCTCCGGACCGGCGAGGTAGGCGATGGAGGTGTGCCCGAGCTCCACGAGGTGCTCGACGGCCTTCTTGATGGCGCGCACGTTGTCGCTGACCACCGACGTCACCGACCCCACGGTCCGGTTGAGGACGACGACCGAGCGCCGCTTCGCGACGGCGCGGATCGCCTGGTCGGTGAGCCGGGACGACGCCAGCAGGAAGCCGTCGACCGTTGCTTCCAACCGCTCGATCGCCCTCTGCTCGGCCGCCACCGACTCCTGCGTCTCGATGATGGCGAGCGTGAGGTCGTGCTGGGCCGCAGCCCGCTCGGCGCCGCGGACCATGCCGACGAACACCGGGTTGGCGATGTCGGCGACGACCATCGCCACCACACCGGTGCCTCGCTGCGCCATCGGCACCTCGATGCGCGCCGATCGGTAGCCCAGCTCCGCGGCGACCTGCCGTACGTGCTCTGCGGTCTTGAAGCTGACCCGTCCCGGCTTGCTCAGCGCGCGCGAGACGGTGGAGGCCGCGACCCCCGCCGCGGCGGCGACGTCGTAGATCGTGACCTCGGCGCCTTCGCCGTACCCCATCTGCGCATTCCCTCCAGGCCTGCTGGTCAGGGACGCTAGCAACTCCTGGCAACCCCTCGCGGCTCACCGGTCACCCGGGTGTTGGGTGGAGCCATGGCACAGCAGGCAGTCACCCTCGGGCGCACCCTCGAGCACGCGGTGCCGACGCCGCTGGCCGATGCGCTGGCCGCGGCGGTCGGCGATGGTCGCGGTGGCGGCGGTCGGCTCGGCGTCGCGTTCTCCGGCGGCGTCGACTCCTCGGTGCTGCTCGCGGCAGCGGTCCGCACCCTCGGTGCCGACCGCGTCGTGGCGGTGCTGGGCGTCTCCCCCAGTCTGGCCGCCGACGAACGACGTGCCGCGCACGCCGTCGCCGAGCACATCGGTGCGCAGCTGGTGGAGGTGACCACCCGCGAGGGCGAGCGCGCGGAGTACCGCGCCAACGGCCCCGACAGGTGCTTCCACTGTAAGGACGAGCTGTTCACCACCCTCGACGACGAGCTGGTCACCGCCCACCGGCTGGATGCTGTCGCCTACGGCGAGAACGCCGACGACGCAAGCCGTTCCGACCGTCCCGGCTCCCGCGCCGCCACCGACCACCGCGTGCTACGTCCCCTCGCCGACGCCGGCCTGGACAAGGCCGCGGTGCGCGCGCTGGCGCGCTCGTGGGCCCTGCCCTGCGCTGACAAGCCGGCCGCGCCCTGCCTCGCCTCACGCATCCCTCACGGCTCCGAGGTCACCCCGGAGAAGCTGGCGCAGGTGGAGGCCGCGGAGGCCGCGCTGCGCGCGCTGGGGTTCGCCGACTCGCGGGTGCGCCACCACGGCGAGGTCGCCCGGATCGAACTGCCGGTGGAAGACCTCGTGCGAGCGGCCACATCGCCACTGCGCGAGCAGGTCCGCGCAGCCGTGCGGAGCGCCGGCTTCCGGTTCGCCGCGCTCGACCTGGGCGGGATGCAGTCGGGCGCCTTCACCCTGGCCCTGGTGCCGCGTGGCTGAGACCTCTGCCACGACCTCTGCCACGGTGGAGAAGGACGACGACGACGTGCGCGCCGCCCGGCTCGCGCAGGGCGACGCGAGCGCGTTCGCCGAGCTCGACCTCGAGCGCACGGCCCGCCGCGGCTTCCCCGAGGCGGTGTACTGCGCCGGCAAGACCGCCGCGCAGGTCGGCGCGATCGCCGCGGCCGTGGCGGAACGGCCCGACGTCACCACCCTCTTCAGCCGCGCCGACGACGACCACGCCGCCGCCGTGCTCGCGGCGCTGCCCGACGCCGCGCACGACCCCGCGGCGCGTCTGCTCGCGTGGCCCCCGCAGCCGCCGGCGCCGACGGGCGGGCTCGTCGTCGTCCTCGCCGCGGGCACGTCCGACCTGCCCGTGGCCCGCGAGGCCCACCTCACCGCCCGCTACCTCGGACGACCGAGCGAGCTGGTGGTCGACGTGGGAGTCGCCGGGTTGCACCGCGTGCTGTCGAAGCTGGAGCTGCTGCGCCGGGCGCGCGTCGCCGTCGTCGCCGCGGGGATGGACGGCGCGCTGCCGAGCGTCGTCGCGGGGCTGGTGTCCGCGCCCGTCATCGGCCTGCCGACGTCGGTGGGCTACGGGGCCGCCTTCGGCGGGGTCGCTGCGCTGCTGACGATGCTCAACGCGTGCGCACCGGGTGTGAGCGTGGTGAACATCGACAACGGCTACGGCGCCGGTCACCTCGCCGCGCAGATCGCCGCGCCGGAGCCCAGCCGGTGACGCACGCGTGGATCGACCCCTCGGCCGGGGTCGCCGGAGACATGCTGCTGGGCGCCCTGCTCGACGCGGGCGCGTCGCTGCCGGCCGTGCAGGCGGCGGTGGCGTCGGTGCTCGGCGACGACGTCGCCGTCACCACCCGCACCGTGACCCGCGCGGGTCAGCGCGCGACCAAGGCCGACGTCGAGGTGCGCGTCGACGACCCCCCGCACCGCACGTGGACGACGATCGCCGCGATGCTCGCCGGGGCCGACCGGGCACCGCTGCCGGAGCGCGTGCGCGCCGACGCCCACGCCGTCTTCGAGCGCCTCGCCCGCGCCGAGGCTCGGACCCACGGCACCGACCCCGCTGACGTGCACTTCCACGAGGTGGGCGCGCTCGACTCCATCGCCGACGTCGTCGGGGTGTGCGCGGCCCTGCACTCCCTCGGCGTCACCAGCGCCAGCGCCGGCCCCGTGGCGCTGGGCTCCGGGCGCGTGCGCGCCGCCCACGGGTCCATCCCGGTGCCGGTGCCCGCGGTGGCGGAGCTGTCGCTGGGGCGTCGCGTCCTGGCGGGCGGCGAGGGCGAGCTGACCACGCCGACCGGGATGGCGCTGCTGGCGGTGCTGGCCGAGCGCGACGAGGACCTGCCCGCGCTGGTCCCCACGGCGGTGGGCGTCGGCGCCGGCACCCGCGACACCCCGGGGCGCCCCAACACCACGCGCGTCGTGCTCGGCGCGCTCGCGACAGCAGCGCCGACAGCGACGGGAGCGCCGACAGGGTCGACGGGGCTGGTCGAGCTCGTGGAGCTGGCCACCAACGTCGACGACCTCGACCCGCGCCTGTGGCCCGGCGTGCTCGCCCGCCTGCTCGACGCCGGTGCCCGCGACGCGTGGCTGGTGCCGGTACTCATGAAGAAGGGCCGCCCGGCGCACGTGCTCACCGTGCTGTGCGCCCCCGACCTCGCCGACCCCCTCGAGCGCGAGATGTTCGCCACCACCTCCACGCTCGGCGTGCGGCGCCGGGCCTGCTGGCAGCGGGCGTTGTCGCGCGGGTGGCTCGACGTCGTCGTCGAGGGCCACTCCGTGGCGGTGAAGGTGGGTTACGACGACGACGTCGTCCGCCAGGTGGAGCCGGAGTTCGATGCGGTCGCGAGGGCCGCCGCGGCGCTGGGGCTGCCCGAGCGCCACGTGCTGACCGCGGCCCGAGCAGCGGCGCACGCCGCCGGCTGGGCGGCCGGGAGCCCCCCGCCATCCGGCGCCCAGCTCCGCCCCCACCCCTAACCCACCCCTACCCGCGACGATCAAGGAAGTTCTGCACGGCTGCTGTCCCGCCCAGCACGCAGAAGTGCCGCCGGAGTCGGTTGGAGGCGACTTCGGCGGGGTTCTGCATGCTCGGCGGCACGTTCAGAGTGAGGGCGGCGTGACGCCCGACGTGCAGAAGTCCGCCGAGGCCCCCTCAGAGAGATGTCCGCCGGACTTCTGCACGTCCGTTGTCACACGCTGGGGTGGCGGGCATCCATGATCACGGTCGGGGTTCGCGACGGAGAATCCCAAGCGGAGAGCGGTCAGGGAACCTGCTGCACCAGCTGCATGATCCACGGCCAGATGTCGCGGACGCGATCCACGGCCTGGTCGGCGGTGGCGATGATCGGCCACACCGACGCCGCCAGCGACACCAGCCAGGCCACCACCGCGAGGGTCCACGCGAGCAACGTCTGCCGGGAGACGGCGGCCGCGACGAGTAGCCCGAGGGCCAGGAGGTAGCCGAGCACGACCACCGCCGTGATCGACCCGACAGGCACAGACAGCACCGGACCCGCGCTGGCGGCAGCGCCTACCAGCCCCAGGACGGGGGCGAGGACGAGCAGGCCACTGGCCACGACGAGCACAAGGCCGACGCCGGCGGCCACGAATCGCGGGGGGATGGCGCGGCGTTGCGCCAGCGAGCGGGACGAGTACGACATGGTGCGGGCCACAGCGGCCTCCTGGTCTGGAGCCGTGCGGCGGCGCTGCGTCGCCGCCGCCGGTCATCAGCGACCACCTCGTTTTACACCGTAAGGCGCGGGCACGCCCGTCGGAGTCTCTCCGGACGAGCGGGCGGACGAGCCAGCGAGATGGATCGATCAGCGCTGTCAGAGCCTGAACGCCGCGACCGACTCACGCGGCTCACGCGCGGTGCGCTGCAGGTCATCCGCGGTGGTCGTCGTGGACTGGGCGCTGGCGGTGGTCTCACGAGCCGCCGTCGCCACACCGACGATGTTGGCGCTGATCTCGCGCGTTCCCGAGGACACCTCGCTCACTGAGCGCACCATCTCCGCCGTCGTCGCCGGCTGCTCCTCCACCGCCGAGGCCACCGTCGCCCGCAGCGCGTCGATGCGGCCGTTGACCTCGCTGATCTGGGAGATCGCCGTTGTCGCGTCAGCGGCGTCCGCCTGCGTGGCGGAGACCTTGCCGACGATCTCGTCAGTGGCCTGCGCCGTCTGACGCGCCAGCTCCTTGACCTCTCCGGCGACGACGGCGAAGCCCTTGCAGAGCTCTCTGGCGCGGGCGGCCTCGATGGTGGCGTTCAGCGCGAGGAGGTTGGTCTGCTCGGCGATGGAGGTGATGAGCTTGACCACCTCGCCGATCTCCCGGCTGGAGCTGCCCAGCCGGGCGAGGATCGCGTCGGCCTCGCGCGCGGTGGCCACGGCGTCAGCGGCGGTCTGGGCCGCGGTGGCCGTGGAGGAGGCGATCTCGCCGATGGCGGAGGTCATCTGCTCTCCCGCCGCGGCGATCGTCGACATGGAGGAGGAGATCTCCTCCGAGGCCGCGGCCACGAGGTTGGCCTACACCGAAGACTCCTCCGCACCGGCGGACAGCTGCGCCGAGACGCCGGTCAGGCCCTCGGAGGCGCGGGTCAGGTCGTCGGCGCGGGTCTAGATGGTGCGGACCACCTCGGCGAGGTTCGCCACCGACTTGTCGGCGGCGGTAGCCAGCTGCCCGACCTCATCCCTGCTAGTAATCCCGGTGCGCTGGTCGAGGCGCCCCTCTGCCAGACCCCTGACCACGTCGAGCACGCGGGTGAGCGGGCGGGAGATGGAGCGCGCCAGGACCACGGCCGTGGTGACGGCGATCGCGAGGGCGACGACGGCTGCGCCGACCATCAGGGCCATGGCGCTGCGGAACGCGGCGGCACCGGCCTTCGACGCGGCAGCGCCGTCGGCGAGCTCCGCTGCGTACAGGCCGTCCATGGCCTTCCCGATCTGGGTGGTCAGAGGTGAGACGACCTCGTCACGGTGCTTGCCGTAGCCCGCGTTGTCGCCCACCTGGGCGAAGGTGAAGAGCGCCTTGCGCTGCTCCCGCCACTGGCCGACCAGCTCCCATGCCGCGGCACGCTGGGCGGCGGTCGAGCCGGCGTCGTAACGCTTCCAGTCTTTGTCGAGCGCGGCCTCGTGTTCGGTGTTGCCGTCCAGGGCGAGCTTCAGAGTCTTCGGGTCGTTGATGCCAGCCCGCGCGCGGGAGGTGTCCTGGCGCATGAGCTGGATGTCCAGGCGGGTGGCGTCCAGCGCCTCCAGGGAGGCGAGGTTGCCGGAGTACATGTCGTCGAGCTGCGCCTGCGCCTGCGCCAGGCGCTGCACCCCGATGCCGAGCACGGTCAGCAGCAGGACGCAGACGACGCCGAAGGTGGCGAAGAGCTTGGTGGCAACCCTGAGGTCGCGCAGGCGAGCGAGCACGGTGTCTCCCGTTGCGGGGGCTGGCGAATGACCTCCAGACCATCAACCGAGGATCATGAGGACTTTCGCCCCAGGTCGTGATCGACATGGGGAGACGGCCCCCGGTCGACCGCCAGCCCACCGTCAGCGGACCCGGAAGCGCTCCACCAAGCCGTCGCTCACCCCGTTCCAGCGCTCGTCGAGGGCACGGCGCACGGGGTCGGCGTCGTACCAGGCGACGATCTCCTCCGCGCCGCGCTCGAACGGCACCAACGCACGCCACCCGGGCGCCATCGACTTCACCTTGCTGTTGTCGAAAACCATCGAGTGGCCCTTGTCGCTGAGCAGACCGGCGCCCCACTCGCGGTCGACGGCGTTGATGGCGTCCGAGGGCACGTGCACGAGCTCGGGGTCGGCCACGCCGGCGGCGCGCGCCAGCACGCGGGCGATCTGGTCCCACGCCCAGGCGTCGTCCCGGTGATGTGGAAGGCCTCGCCCAGCGCCCGCGGCTGGGCGAGCAGCGGCAGGAGCGCCCCGGCGAAGTCGGTGTGGTGGGTCAGGGTCCACGGCGACGTGCCGTCTCCGGGGACGACGACGGGCTGCCCGCGCCGCATCCGCTCCACGAACGACCAGCCGCCGTCGAAGGGCACGAGCGTGCGGTCGTAGGTGTGCGACGGGCGCACCACCGTCATCGGGTACCCCTCCTGCCGGTACAGGGCGGTGAGGAGTTCCTCGCAGGCGATCTTGTCCCGCGAGTACTGCCAGAAGGGGTTGCGCAGCGGCGTCGACTCGGTGACCGGGAGCCGCTCCGGCGGGGTCTGGTAGGCCGAGGCGCTGGAGATGAAGACGTACTGGCCGGTGCGGCCGCGCACGAGGTCGGTGGCGGTGCGCACGTGGTCGGGCGTGAAGGAGAGCCAGTCGACGACGGCGTCGAACTCCAGGTCTCCCAGGGCCTCGCGCGCGCCGGCGGGGTCGCGGACGTCAGCGGTGTGCTGCACGGCCTGCTCCGGCAGCGGGCGCAGCGAGGTGGCGCTGCGGTTGAGGACGTGCAGCTCGTGGCCGCGCTCGACGGCGAGCGCGAACGCAGCGGAGCTGATGATCCCGGTGCCGCCGATGAAGAGGATGCGCAAGGGGTGGCCATGCGCCTCACCCTGTCCGCCTGACAGTCCCGGAAAGTCACGTCCCGTGGAGTGGTGTAAATCCCGGAGCCGCTCCCGGTGATCAATACGAGGTCGTCCACGGTGACGACGACGAAGCGATCAAGTTGAGCGGTCACCGCGCGATGGTCAGTGAGAACCCGCCAAGGAACTCACAGCAAGGACACAAGCGCGCGATGACCGAGGACCACTCTGCCCTGCTCACCCTGCTCGCGGAACTGCACGACGCGACCGAGAACGACCGCATCCGCCGCATCACCGAAGACGCCCTGCAGAAGCTCATCGACGCCGAAGCGACCGCGACCATCGGCGCCGGTCGCTACGAGCGCACCGAAGACCGCACCGCGCGGCGCAACGGCACCCGCCCCAAGACCTTCTCCACTACCGCCGGGGACCTGAACCTGCGCATCCCCAAGCTGCGCACCGGCACCTTCTACCCGAGCCTGTTGGAGCGGCGACGGCGCATCGACGTCGCTCTGTTCGCGGTGGTGGCTGAGGCCTACGTCCACGGGGTCTCCACCCGCAAGGTCGACGACCTGGTCGCCGCCCTGGGTGTGGCCAGCGGGATCTCGAAGTCGGAGGTGTCGCGGATCTGCGCGGACCTGGACACCGAGGTCGCTGCCTTCCGGACCCGGCCACTGGGTGAGCAGGCCTACCCCTACGTCTTCTTGGACGCCACCTACTGCAAGGCCCGCGTGAACCACCGCGTCCTCAGTCGTGCGGTGGTCATCGCGACCGGCGTGACCAGCGAAGGCCACCGCGAGGTCCTGGGCGTGGACGTCGGTGACAGCGAAGACGAGGCGTTCTGGAAGGCGTTCCTGACGGGCTTGAAGCGGCGCGGACTGGGCGGGGTGCAGCTGGTGATCAGCGATGCCCACGAGGGGCTGAAGAGAGCCATCGCGAAGTCGATGTCCGGGGCCAGCTGGCAGAGGTGCCGGGTCCACTTCGCCAGGAACTTGCTGGCGCATGTGGCCAAGGCCGACGGTGAGGTCGTCAGCGCCGCGTTCCGCACGGTGTTCGCCCAGCCGTCCGCCGCCGGCGTGATGAGTCAGTGGGACTCCGTCGCGAGCACGTTCGCGTCGACGCACCCGAAGGTGGCGGCGGTGATGGACGCCGCCCGGGAGGACGTGCTGGCCTTCACCGCCTTCCCGGGCTGTCACTGGAAGAAGATCTGGTCCACCAACCCGCTGGAACGGCTGAACAAGGAGGTCAAGCGCCGCACCGACGTGGTCGGGGTCTTCCCCAACGACGCTGCCCTGCTGCGCCTGACCAGCTGTGTGCTGATCGAGGCCCACGATGAGTGGGCCGCAGGGGACCGGCGCTACCTGTCGGAGGCGTCGATGGCCGCGCTGAACGGGGCCAACGTCACCGCCCTGCCCCAGTCGGAGATCGTCGCCACGAACGGCCCCGTCGGTATCGACACCGGAGCCGCCATGAGCGCATGATCAGCGAAGCTGACCTGCACGGCGAGAACGATCTACACCACTACAGGGGACGTAACCGCCCGTTGCGCGGCAGCGCCTTCGTGCCCGCCTCGGCCCGCTGCGCGGCAGCGCCTACGTGCCCGCCACGGCGGCGCCCGCGCGGGCCGAGGACCTGCGCGGGCTTCCGCCGGTGCTGACGTTCGTCGGCGACGCCGAGCCGTTCCACGACGAGGTGGTCACCTGGACCGAGCGCCTGCGCGAGGCGGGCGTGCCGGTGGAGAGCCGCGTCTACCCCGGCTGCTTCCACGCGTTCGACCTCATGGCGCCGCGGGCGCGGGTGAGCCGCGAGGCCACCGCGTTCCTCGTGGAGGGCTTCACGCGCTGGTGCGCCGAGCTGTCAGCGCCCCAGCCCTCCGCCTGACCGCTTCTCCCGCTCTCAGGAGGTGCGCGCCCTCACCACGGCTCCAGTGACCGCGTCGGCCAGCAGGAACAGCACCAGGCTGACGCCGAGCACCGGCAGGGCCCACGCCACCGCGGCCGTCACCACGAGGACGACGACGAGCGCCGGCAGCGGCAGCCACCGGTGCGCTCCGCGCGGCGCCGGACGACCCACGCCCCAGCGGGTGGACCTATCGGGCCGGCGCTGCCACCATATCCGGTAGCCCCAGACCACCGACGTGGCGATGCCCGCTGCCAGCGCGAGCAGGACCAGCTGGTTGGCGAGGCCGAACAGGCTCCCGGAGTGGGCGTCGATGCCCCAGCGCGCCATCTTGGCCATGAACGGGTAGTCGGCGAACGTCACGACATCGACCACGTGCGCGCTCGGGGCACCGTCGTCCACCAGCGGCGCACCGAGCATGACCGCCGCGCTGCCGACCTGCTCGGGCCAGCTGCGGTGCACCTCGTCGACCTTCCACGTGGAGCTCGCGTCGGCAGGCAGCTTCACCTCCACCTGGGCGGAGTCCAGGCCCGCGGCGCGTGCGGCGGCGAGCACCGCGGTGGCGTTGGCGGCCAGGGACGCCCCGGTGGGCGACGACGGCTCAGCACCCGCCTTTCCCGCCATCAAGGTGTGGTCCTCGTGCCCTGCGGCCGGTCCGGTGGCCGGGCCCTGTGACGTCCCCGCCGCAGCGGCGGGGAGGGCGGTGTCGACGGTCGGGGTCTCCCAGGACAGGGCGGAGCGCAGCGCGGTGACGCGTTCCCCCGCGTAGGTCGACCACGTCAGGCCCGTGGCGGAGAGAGCCAGCAGCCCCAGGAGCATCCACGTCCCGGTGACGCCGTGGAGCGACCGCGTGCGGGTGCGGCCCGTGGTGCCGCGCTCCAGCAGCAGGGTCCGCCCGAGGCGGTGGGCGGTGACCCGCCGCGTCGTCCACAGCGCCAGGCCGGAGACGGCCAGCACCGCCAGCCACGAGGCGGCCAGCTCGCTGTAGACCCGACCCGGCTCCCCCAGGTGGAGGTTGCGGTGCAACTCGCTCACCCAGGCGCGCAGCGGCAGCGAGCCGGACGTGCCGTAGACGGGCAGCTGCCCCCGGACCTCCCCGGTGCCGGGGTCGACGAAGACGGCCAGCCGGTAGGGCTCCCCCAGCGAGGGGTCGCTGAGCAGCACGCGGGTGGTGTCCGACGGGGTGGGTGCTGGGCGGACGGCGACCAGCGCGCTCTCGCTGCCGGCGCCCCGTGCGGCGAGGGCGGCACCGATCTGAGCGTCCAGCGGGAGGGCGGTGGCGGACGGCGCCACGTGCAGCTCGTGGCCGTAGACGACCTGCTCCACCTGCGGCGCCGTGGCGTACAGGCCGCCCGTGACCGCGGCCACGAGGATGAACGGGGCGACGAGCACCCCGGCGAAGAAGTGCAGCCGCAGCACCAGCGGGCGCAGCCGTGACCACGCCGACGGCACAGCGGCGGAGGAGATGGCAGAGAAGGTGGCGGCAGTGGCTCCAGTGGCGGCGCCGGCAGGGCGGTGGGTCGGCGGGGTGAGGTCTGAGGCGGTCACGGGGGTCCTCCGGGCGTGCGGCGACCCCCCGTCGGCGCAGCAGCCGGCGCGTGGCAGGCGTCGTCGTCATCGAGGTCGACGTCGGGGTCGTCGTCGGGGTCGTCGTCGGGGTCAGCGGTGGTCGGACGGCGCGACGGGCGGGACCGCGCACCCGCGACGGGTGGGAGCGGTCAGGCCGGCGCGAGGACCGGGCGGGGCGGACCGCGGCGCGAGGTGGTGCTGCACAGTGCCGGCTGGTGGGGCGGGGCGAGGAGCGCGTCGGCGGCGGGCGCCCGCAGGCCTTCCCCGCCGGCGTGCACGAGGGGCGCACGCACCGCGATGAGCAGCGCCAGCGGAGCGAGCCAGGCCCGCAACAGCCACAGGGAGCGGTCGGTGCCGGCCAGCGCGGCGGCGGTCAGGACCGTCGCCGCGACGTGCGCCACGAGCATGAGCGCGGTGTCGTGGCCGCTCCCGGCGCCACCAGCCGCTCCGGCCAGGTGCACGCCGGCGAGGTCGGGTCTCGCCGCGTGCTCACCGCGGTGCGCGTGGGCGCCCACCGCCGCCAGCGCCGACGCCGATGGCGCGCCGGGCGCACCACCAGCCCCCGGGGCCAGGAGCTCGAAGGCCGAGTGCAGCACCACCTGGCCCGTTCCGAGCGCGGCGAGCGCCGCGGCAGCGCTGAGGCGGCGGGCGGTGAGGGCGTGGCCGACGCAGGCCGCGGCCACGACCACCCCGGCCAGCAGAAGCGGGGGCGGGAGCTGCCCGCCTCCGAGCAGGTGCGCTGCGGCGGCGATGGCGACGACGGCGAGGGCCAGCGCGAGGCCGCGGGCCGCGCGCAGCGCGCCGGTCCGCGGGTCGTCCACGCGACGACGCTAGCGGAGCCGCGGCCGCGGCCGGGTTGATCCGCGGGATCGGCGCCCCCACAGCGGCCCCGCGGTGTGAACGCTCTCATGGGTCGGGCAGGCTGTGCTCGTGGCGACGAGGTCATCGACGAAGATCACTGAGGGACGCGCCGTGCTCGGCATCGAGTTCGGCTCGACGCGCATCAAGGCCGTACTCATCGGACCCGGCCACGAGGTGCTGGCCACCGGCGGCCACACCTGGGAGAACCAGCTGGTCGACAAGCTATGGACATACTCCGTCGATGCCGTCCGCACCGGTCTGCAGGACGCCTACGCCCAGGTCGCAGCTTTCGTGCGGGAGGAGCACGGCGTCGAGCTGACGCATCTGGCGGGCCTGGGCGTCTCGGCCATGATGCACGGCTACCTCGCCCTCAACGCCGACGGCGAGCTGCTGGTCCCGTTCCGCACCTGGCGCAACACCCACACCGGCGCCGCGGTCGAGCAGCTGTCCGCCGCCCTCGACTTCAACGTGCCGCACCGCTGGTCGATCGCCCACCTGCACCAGGCGGTGCTCGACGGCGAGGAGCACCTGCCGCGCCTGGCCACGGCTACCACGCTGGCCGGCTATGTCCACCACGCGCTGAGCGGTGAGCACGTGCTCGGCGTCGGTGACGCGAGCGGCGTCTTCCCCATCGACAGCACCACCGGCACCTACGACGCCGCCCGCCTGGCCAGCGCCCAGCGCGTCCTGACCGACGCGGGGTTCACCGGCCAGCTGTCCGACGTGCTGCCGCGGGTGCTGTCCGCCGGTGAGGTGGCCGGCCACCTCACCGAGGCCGGTGCCCGTCTGCTCGACCCGAGCGGCACGCTGCAGCCCGGCGCCCCGCTATGCCCCCCTGAGGGCGACGCTGGCACCGGCATGGTGGCCACCGGGTCGGTGGCTCCGCGCACCGGCAACATCAGCGCCGGCACCTCGATCTTCGCGATGGTCGTGCTCGAGGGGCCGCTCTCGCAGGTCCACCGCGAGCTCGACCTCGTGACCACCCCCGCCGGAGACCCCGTGGCGATGGTCCACTGCAACAACGGCGCCTCCGAGCTCAACGCCTGGGCGCGGCTGTTCCAGCAGTTCGCCGCAGCTGCCGGCTCCCCGCTCGACGACGCAGACGTCTTCCGCACCCTCTTCGAGGCCTCCCTCGACGGCGCCGCGGACGGCGGCGGCATGCTCGCCTACAACTACCTCTCCGGTGAGCCCATCACCGACCTGGAGGAGGGGCGGCCGCTCTTCCTGCGCACGCCCGGCAGCCCCTTCGACCTGTCGACGTTCATGCGCACCCAGATCTACGCGGCGTTCGCGACGCTGCGGATCGGCATGGACGTGCTCACCGCCGAGGGCGTGCGCCTAGACCGGATGTTCGCCCACGGCGGGGTGTTCGGCACGAAGGGCGTCGCGCAGCGTCACCTCGCCGCCGCGATCGACACCCCCGTGTCGGTAGGCGACGTCGCCGCCGAGGGGGGCGCGTGGGGCATCGCCGTCCTGGCGGCCTTCACCGCGGCACGCACGGGTGGTGCCGAGCAGCGCGGCCTGGCCGCATACCTGAACGAGGCCGTCTTCGCCGACGCGCAGCTCCAGACGCTCGAGCCCGACGACGACGACGTCGCCGGCTTCGACGCCTACCTGCGCCGGTATGTCGCGGCCCTCCCGGTGGAGCGCGCCGCCGTCGAGCACTCCTGACCCGTCGTGTGCACGCTCATGCCGGTCGTCGTCGTCCACGTCCTTGCCCGCGCAGTGCACGCCGCCCAGGCCAGAGCGGAGCAGCTCGCGCGTACCGATGCGCTGACCGGTGTGCTCAATCGCCAGGGGATGGGTGAGTCGGCGGCGGTCATCGGCTCGTGGAACGACGCTGCCGCCGCGGACGCTGTGGCCGAGCGTCTGCTCGCGGCGGTGGAGCAGCGGGACATCCCCGGCCTGCCTCGGGTCACCATCAGCATCGGCACCGCCTCCGTCCAGGCCGTCGACGTACTCGCGCACGAGCCCTCGGAGGTGCTGGCCTGCCTCGTCGACCAGGCCGACCAGGGCCTGTACCAGGCCAAGCACGCGGGGAGGAACCGGTTCTGCCGCAGCTCCGGCCCCGCGGGGGCGCCCTCGCAGAGCGGTGCGCCAGGGGCCAGGATCGGTGCATGAGTGATGAGCGTCGTGAGCTGAAGCTGGGCTACAAGGCCTCCGCCGAGCAGTTCGACCCCGCCCAGCTAGCCGACTACGCCATCCACGCCGAAGAAGCCGGCCTGGA
>NZ_QGDQ01000008.1 GCF_003149145.1 Quadrisphaera granulorum
GTCGCGCAGGTGGAAGCGGCGACCGCGGACTGGGCCGAGTGGTTCAACCGGTCCCGGTTGCACTCATCGATCGGGTACGCCACGCCGATGGAGTACGAGAAGGCGTGGGCGCAGGCCAGCAACGACATCCAGCACGAGCTGGATCTGCAGCTGGAAGGCGACCATGCTGACCTGGGAACACCGGCTGTGAACGCTGCCGTGTGAACCCTGCTGGATGAACCCCCCGAGGCAACCGCCGCCGGGAGAACCCAGCCTCTACCAAACCCAGGGCGTTTCAGGGTGCTGCTGTGCGGGCGTCACCACCTGCTGGTCACCCTCGGCATCTGGGAAGTGCGGATGGTCCACGGCGCACCCCAGGTGCGCCCACCAGCCTCCATCGACCCCCTCCGACGCTGGCTGGCCTCCCCACGGCGGGCGTTGACGGCCGCGACCCGAGCCCGCGCGGAGCAGCTGCTGCTGGTCACCACCGTGCCCTCAGACCCCCAGCACCCGCACCACCAGAACTGCTATCGCGCCAGCACTGCCAGCACCGCTCACCCTCAGTCACCACCAGCGTCAGCGGCTACGTCGTCTGTGCCGCCACCACGACCTGGCAGCGACCCGCAGGAGCCGTCCGGGTCCGATGAGGGCCCGCCTCCGGACATCCCCTCACCTCGCGGCACCTGCGACTGCTGACCTGCGCTCCAGCAGCACTGTCCCCCAGCACCCCGACCCCCAGCAGCACCGCCCCCAGCAGCGTCACGACGCCCAGCCCTGCCTCCCGGACACCCCGGTGAGGTCAGGGCTGGACGTCGTGCCCGAGCGTTGCAACAGCGACGATGCGGTCACCTCGACGGTAGTGAGCGTGCTGCAAAGGTGCTGGGCACTGCGGCGGCCGTTCTTGCGGCCCCGGGGGGGCGGTTGCGACAGTGCGCAGGTGCGTGGCGCTGCTCGTCGTCGTCCTCCTGATTCCCTGTCTGCCCCGCCGTTCGTGCTGACGGCGTTGACAGAGGAGGACTGGCCCGTGGAGGTGGCGTTGTCCGCGACACCTGACGTGGTCGCGTGGACCTACTACCCGGCCGGTCTGGACGAGCAGGCTGCGCGAGAGCGGATCGGGCGGCAGCGGCAGCGTGCTGCCCAAGGGATCGCGCGGCGGTACGTCCTCTGGGATGCCGCGGGGACGGAACTCGGCACGTGCGGGATTGGTGCACTGGACGCCGCCGAGCCCGAGGTCTTCTACGCGTTGCTCCCCGCCGCCCGTGGGCGCGGCGCGGCGACCAGCGCGGTGCTCGCGCTCGTCGAGTGGGCGCGCAGCGTCGGATGCGCCACCGTGGCGCTGAAGACGATCGAGGGCAATGCGGCCAGCGAGCGGGTGGCGCGGAGGGCCGGGTTCACCTGCAGCGGTGGAAGCGTGGAGGAGCAGCACGGCCGACCGGTGCGACTTCTTCGCTGGACCAGGGTGACCTGAGGCTCCGTCGGCGTGTCGAGCGGAACGAGCATGACGACGGTGCTGCTGCGCGGACAGGTCCACACCGGACGCCGCGTCATCACCGACGGGTGGGTGCACCTTGCCGACGGGCGGGTCACGGCTGTCGGAGCGGGGTTCCAGCCGCCACCTCCCGCGTCGCGTGAGGTGCGGGGGCATCGCGTGGTGCCTGGCTTCGTCGATGTCCACTGCCACGGCGGAGGGGGTGCCACGTTCGGCGCGTCCGGCGGTGACCCGGAGCTGGAGGTGGACGCCGCGCGGGCCGTGGCTCGTCTGCACCGTGCACACGGCACCACCACGCTCGTTGCTTCACTCGTTTCGCGTCCGGTGCCCGAGCTGGTAGCGGTCGCGTCGGCGCTGGAGCCGCTCGTGCGCTCCGGCGAGCTCGCGGGCATACACCTTGAAGGGCCGTGGCTCAGCCCAGCGCGCGCCGGGGCGCACGCGCCGACGTTGCTGCGGCGGCCGATCCCGGAGGACGTCGACGCGCTGCTTGCCACTGGCGTCGTCGTCATGGTGACGCTCGCGCCTGAGCTGCCCGGTGGGCTCGACACGGTGCGGCAGCTTGCTCGTGCCGGGGTGCTGGTGGCCGTCGGGCACACCGACGCCGACGCGGCGACCACCCGCGCAGCCGTGGACACGGGGGCCCGCGTGGCGACGCACCTGTTCAACGCCATGCCGTCCGTCCACCACCGGGCGCCCGGTCCGGTGGTCGCGCTGCTCGGTGACGAGCGCGTGGTGGTCGAGCTCATCGCCGACGGCGTGCACCTCGACCCGCTCGTGCTGACGCACGCGGCGCGGGCGGCCGGGCGCGGTCGCTGGGTGCTCGTCACTGACGCGATGGCCGCCGCCGGCTGCGCTGACGGGCGCTACGAGCTGGGTGGCGCAGCGGTGTCCGTGGTGGGTGGGGTCGCACGGTTGGCTCCCGCTTCCGGGGAGGGCGGCGACGACGGCGACCGCGGCGACGACGGCGGGGCGCTGGGGGCGATCGCGGGCAGCACGCTGACGCTCGACGCGGCGCTGCGCTTCGCGGTGGATGCCGGGCTCCCGTTCGGCGACGTGCTCACCGCGGTGACGTCGACTCCGGCCGGGTTGCTGGGACGTGCGGACCGTGGCCACCTGGAGCCCGGCGCGACCGGCGGTGCGGTGCTGTTGGACGAGTCCCTCGAAGTGCTGTCTGTCCACCTCTGACCAGCCATGGTGATCACGGGCGCAACGTGCAGGCAGGCAGTGCGGCGCGAGGAGCGATCCGTCGGCTGAGGTTGGGCACCGCTCCTCCGAGGACGCAACTGACCTCGGTCACCTGCGGTGGCGTTCGTTCGGCACCGACCTGCCACAGCTGACCGCGGTCACTCGCGGGGTGGCCGACTGCCCATGATCACGGAGGGGGGAGGGTGGCGAGCGCGTCGGCGAGCCAGGGGGCTATGAGTACCACCGGGGGCAGCACGAGCACACCGGCGGCCAGTGCGAGCACACCGGCGGACCGCCACCGCCTCGGCAGCGGCCGCCGCAGGCGGTCGAGGCGCTGAGCGCGCTGGGCGGCGACGGCGCGGTCGTCGGCGGTGCGCTCGGCCTCGGTGCCGGCGGCGGCCAGAGCTCCGACGCCCGGGTCGACCGCAGCGCCCAGCAGCTCCAGCGCTGAGCGCAGGGGGGCGTTGCCGCAGCGGCGGCGGGCGGCGTCGTCGGCAGCGGCCTCCAGCAGCAGCTCCACCGCGCCCAGCGCGCGCTCGTTGCGCAGCGGCCGGGGTACCGCCCGGTGGAACGCTGCGAACGACTCGAGCACCACGTCGTGCCGGGCGTCGAGGTGGGCCTGCTCGTGCGCGAGCACCGCCCGCAGCTGCGCCGTGTCGAGCAGCCGCAGCGCGCCGTCGCTGACCACGACGCGCGGGCTGCGGCCCGGCAGTCCGTACGCCAACGGCAGGGGGGCGCCGAGCACGCGTAGCTCGCTAGGGTCGGGGTGGGCGGCGCCCCGGGTGGGGCGGGCCGGCCGGGCGCGGTCGTCGTCGTCCTCGGAGGCGGCGGCGAGGTCACCCGCCAGCGCGGCGCTGCGTTCGGCGTCGTCGAGGAGGTCGAGCAGCTCGCGGTGCCGCTCGCGCCGCGCAGCCGAGCGTCGCATCACTCCGACCAGGCTCGTCGCGAGTCGAGCCACGATGAGCAGCGCCACTGCCAGCGCGCCGACGAGTCCCCACGCCGTCGCGGTGGGGCCGGCGCGCAGCGCACCGCTGATCTCCTCGGGGGCGATGAGGACGACGGCGACCGCGCTGAGCACCGACGCCAGCACCACCGCCTGCCACAGTACGACCGACGCCGCAGGGGTGGCCAGCGTCCACCGGGAGCGCGCCAGCGGCGCCGGGACCGCGAGGGAGAGCACCAGGCCGAGCAGGCCCAGGGCGAACGCGGTCATGCCCCGAGCCTGCCAGGGACGCGGACGGGTGGCGGCCTCGCCCAGCGCGGGCTTCGCCCGCCGGTGGTGCCGCCGGTGGGGCCGCTGAGGGTTGTCAGCCGGCGGCGTCGAGGGCGGCGCGCAGCGCGGCGACGCCCTGCGGGCCGACCCTGCCGACGAAGTGCACCAGAGCGGCGTCGCGCGCGGAGGGGTCGGGGGCGGAGCCGAGGGCCTCGAGCATGAGGCCGGCGGTCAGTTCCTCGCGGGTCTGCACGGGGGAGTAGTGGTAGGCGCGGCCGTCGCGTTCTTGGCGCACGACGCCCTTCTTGGCGAGCCGGTCGAGCACCGTCATGACGGTCGTGTAGGCGAGGTCGTCTCCGTCGGTGCGCAGCTGCTCGTGGACCTGACGCACGGTCAGCGGCTCGGTGGAGTCCCACAGGCGCGCCATGACGTCGCGCTCCAGCGCGCCGCCCACGGGGCCACCGACCTTGCCGGCTCCCGCCGTGCCTGCTGCTGCCACGTTGCCGATCGTAACCGCGACCTGTGAGCAGTACGACACGCGACGTACTACAGATTCAAATACTACGAGCCGTAGTATTGAGGTGTGGACGTCGTGGACATCACCCGCCTCCAGTTCGCCGTCGTGACGATCTACCACTACCTCTTCGTGCCGCTGTCGATCAGCCTGGCGAGCCTCACTGCCGGCCTGCAGACCACCTCGGTGCTCACCCGTGACCCCGAGCGTGCGCAGCGTCTGCGGCGCTCCACGATGCTCGTGGGCAAGCTGTTGCTCGTCACCTTCGCCGTCGGCGTGGTGACCGGCCTGGTGCAGGAGTTCCAGTTCGGCATGGGCTGGAGCGCCTTCGCGCGCTTCTACGGCGACGTCTTCGGCCCCACCCTCGCCATCGAGGGCATGCTCGCCTTCTTCCTCGAGGCGACCTTCCTCGGACTGTGGTTCTTCGGGTGGGACCGGCTGCCCCGTCTGGTGCACCTCGCGACCATCTGGATCGTCGCCGTCGGCACCCTCATCAGCGCCTACATCATCCTCGGCGCCAACTCCTTCATGCAGCACCCGGTGGCCTACCAGCTCGACCCGACCACCGGCCGCGCGCACCTGTCGAGCTTCGCCGAGCTCATGACCAACCCCGTGCTCTTCGCGACCTTTCCGCACACCATCGCGGGCGCCGCGATGCTCGGTGGTGCGCTGCTGCTGTCCATTGGTTCCTGGCGCCGCTGGATCGGGCCCGCTCCGGCCGGCGCGGCCGGGTCTCCGGAGGCCCGCAATGCCGACCCCGACCAGCGCGCCTTCGCGGGCATCGCCCGCCTCGGCGCCTGGACCACCGTGGCCGGCGGACTGGCCACCGCCCTCACCGGTGACGTGCTCGGCAAGGTCATGACGTCGGTGCAGCCCATGAAGATGGCCGCCGCCGAAGCGCTCTACACGACGACCACGGGCGCCCCGTTCAGCCTGCTCACCATCGGCAACCTCGACGGGTCCCGCCCGATCTTCAGCCTCGACATCCCGTACCTCCTGTCGTTCCTGGCCACCGGCGAGTTCGACTCCACCGTCAAGGGCATCGACGACCTGCAGGCCCAGTACTCCCAGCAGTTCGGCCCGGGCGACTACGCCCCCATGATCCCGCTGGCGTACTGGTCGTTCCGCGCGATGATCACCATCGGGTTGCTGTCCGCGCTCATCGCCGGCGTCTACCTCTGGCTCACCCGCAAGGGCCTCGACCCCCGCGAGCCGAAGGCGAGCGCCCTGCCTTTCATGAGCCAGCGCCTCTTCCCGCGCCCGCTCGTGCAGCTCTCCCTGCGCATGCTGCCCACGCTGCCGCTGCTGCCCGCCGCCGCCGGCACCGCCGGCTGGGTCTTCACCGAGACGGCTCGCCAGCCGTGGCTCGCGTTCGGCCTCACCCTCACCAAGGACGGCATCTCCCCGGGTCTCACCGCCGCCGAGGCATGGTTCAGCCTGGCCGCGTTCACCGCCGTCTACGGCGTGCTCGCCGTGGTCTGGCTGCGGCTGGTCAAGCACCTGGTGGCCCAGGACCTCGCCGACCCGCCCGCACGGCCCGCCGTTCCCCTTCCGCATGAGGACGACGACGGCGAGGGCGTCAACCCCGACCGTGATCATGGGCATTCGGCCCAGCCGGTCATCCCCGCCTACTGACCGTCACCGCTTCCGGAACCCGGAGAGACCCTGTGGACCTCGTCACCGTCTGGTTCGCCATCGTCGTCCTGTGCTGGGTGCTGTTCTTCACCCTCGAGGGCTTCGACTTCGGCGTCGGCGTGCTCGCGCCCCTCGTGGGCCGCGACGAGCACGAACGCGGCGCCGCCCTGAAGACCATCGGCCCGTTCTGGGACGGCAACGAGGTGTGGCTGGTGGCCGCCATCGGCGTCACGTACGCCGCGTTCCCCGCCTGGTACGCCGCACTGCTGTCCGGCACCTACCTGCCGATGGTCGGGGTGCTGCTGCTCCTGGCGGGCCGCGGTGTCGCGCTGGAGTTCCGCGGCAAGCACTCCGACCCGCGCTGGCGGCGCCGCTGCGAGGTGGTGCTGGCGCTGTGCTCGGCCGGCATCGTGGCCCTGTGGGGTGCGCTGCTGTCGGTGTTCGTGCGCGGGCTCGCCCTGGGCGCCGACGGTGAGGTGGTCTCCCAGCCTGGCCTGGCCGCCGGACTGGGCCGCACCGTCGCGCCGCTCTTCACCGTAGAGGCGGCTTTCGGCGCCGTCGCCGCGCTCGTGCTCTCGGTGCTGCTGGGCGCGACGTTCCTCGCGCTGCGCACGACCGGCCCGGTGCGCCTGCGCGCCCACCGCGTGGCCGCCGGGGCGGCGGCCGGTGTCGTGGCGCTCGGGGCTGCCGTGGCGGTGGCCGGTCTCACCGGTGCGACCCTGGCCGGTGGAGCGATCGGCGCTTCGACCGGCGCGACGAGTACGGGTCTCGGGCTCCTCGTGGTCGGCGCGCTCGTCGCTGCGGCCGCCGTCGTCGTCGCCGTGGCCACCCGGCTGGGGCGCGAGGGCGCGGCGTTCGCCGTCGTGTCGCTGCTCGTGGCCGGCGTCGTCGTCGCCGTCCTCCTCGCCAACGGTGACGTCGTGCTGCCGAGCACTCTCGACCCTGCCGCCTCCCTGACCAGGGAGTCCGCCGCGGCGACGCCCGCCGCGCTGGGCCTCATCACGGCCTTCGGTGCGGTGGCCGTGCCGGGTGTGGTGGTCTACCAGGTGTGGTCGTACTGGGTCTTCCGCCGTCGCGTCGCCAGCGAGCGCATCGCCACCGCCTGATCTCCGCCGCTCCTGCCCGCCGTGATCATGGGCAGTAGGCCACCTCGGAGCGGGCCCTCCAAGGGACCCGTCGACCCGCGGCTCCTGCGCCACGCGCGGGCGGCCCGCCGTCCGGTCGCCGGTCTCGTGGTGGTCGGCGCGGCCCAGGTGCTGGTGACGCTGCTGGTAGCGATCGCGGTGACCGGCGTCGTCGTCGCGCTCGTGCTGGGTGCGCGTGACGGCGCGTCGCCGTCACCGGCCGGGTACGGACTGCCGGTCTGGGCCGCTGGCGCGCGCGGGGTGGGGCTGTCCCTCGCGGTGCTCGCAGGCGCCTTCGCCGCCCGGGCGCTGCTCGCGCGCGCCGAGTCCGTGCTGGCCGCGCGCGCCGGGTCGCTGGCGGTCGAGGAACTCCGCACCAAGGTGCTCCAGGCCGCGCTGCAGCGGGGGCCGGCGTGGGTGGCTGCCCACGGGGCGGGGCGGGTGCGCGCGCTCGTGGCCGCGACCACCGGCCCCGGCGCCAGCTCCGGCGGCGCCGCGGCAGGGCTCGACGCGCTGCGCCCGTGGTTCTCCGGGTACCTGCCCTCGCTCGTGGTCGGCGTGCTCATGCCGCCCGTGGTGGTGCTGGTGCTGGTGGCGGTCGACTGGCGCTCGGCGCTCATCGTGCTGGTCACCCTGCCGCTGGTGCCGATCTTCGCCATCCTCATCGGCTGGGCCACGCAGCGCCGCGCCGCCGAGCGTGTCGAGGAGGGCGCGCGGCTGGCGGGGCACTTCCTCGACGTCGTGCGCGGCCTGGCGCTGCTGCGGGTGCACGGGCGGGCGCAGCGGCAGGTCGGCGAGGTGGCCGCCACCACCGAGCGCCACCGCGAGGCGACGCTGCGCGTGCTGCGGGTGGCGTTCCTGTCCTCCACGGCGCTCGACCTGGTCGGCACACTGTCGGTGGGCCTGGTCGCCGTGGAGACCGGTCTGCGGGTGGCCGACGGGTCGATGCCGCTGGCGCCCGCGCTGCTCGTGATCCTCTTGGCACCCGAGGCGTACCGGCCGCTGCGCGAGGTGGGGGCGCGCTTCCACGCGTCCGCCGACGCGGCTGCCGTGGTGGCCGAGGTCGACGCTGTCCTCACCGCTCCCCTCCCAAACTCCCACCGTGATCATGGGCATCCGACCACCTGCGTCACCGATGAGCCACCGTCGGTGAGCGGTTCCGGGCTGCGCGTCCGGCACGCCGGGCGCTCCGTCGACGCGCTCTCCCACGACCTGGTCGTCGTGCGCGGTGGCGAGCTCGTCGCGCTGCAGGGCCCCTCCGGTGCAGGCAAGACCACGCTGCTGCGGGTGCTCGCCGGCGTGCAGCCGCTCACCGCCGGGACCGTCGAGACGACGGGCCGCGTGCTCCTCCTCACCCAGGACCCGCTGCTGCCCCACGCCCGCTCGATCCGTGACGCGCTCCTGCTCGACGAGGAGCTGGCAGAGACTCTCGACGACGACGACGGCGGCCGCGGTGATGACGGCGTCAGCCGGGGCGCCGCGGCCGCCCCGGCTGACGCTGAGCTCCTGGCCGCCCTCGAGCTGGTCGGCCTGCGCGCCGAGGTCGAGGCGCTGCCCGCCGGGCTGGGCACCCCGATCGGCGAGCGCGCGGCCGGCCTGTCCACCGGCCAGCGCCAGCGCCTGGCGCTCGCGCGGGTGCTGCGCGCTGCGGGTCGGCGGCCCGTGGTGCTGCTCCTCGACGAGCCGACCGCGCACCTCGACGCCGCCTCCGAGGCGCGGGTGGTGGCTGCGCTGCGCGCTGCTGCCGATGCCGGGAGCGCGGTGCTCGTGGCGGCGCACCGGCCGGCGCTGCTGGCCGCCGTCGACCGGACGGTGTCGGTGACACCCCCCACCACCTCCCCGCCCGTGATCATGGACTTCTCAAACACTGCCTTGGGCACTGTTCCGGAAGTCCATGATCACGGGGAGTTGGTGCGTCACGCCCATGATCACGGACGGGAGGGTGGCTGGTGGGCGCGGTTCTTCCGCGCCGCGGGGCGCCGGCCCGGCACCGCTGTCGCGCTCGGCGCCGCCTCCTGGCTCGCCGGGGCCACGCTCACCGCGGCCGCCACCTGGCTGCTGGTCCGTGCCTCGGAGCTGCCCCCGGTGCTGACGCTGTCAGCCGCCGTCGTCACGGTCCGTGGCAGCGCCGTGGCCCGGCCGCTGCTGCGCTACCTGGAGCGGCTCGCGTCCCACGAGGTCGCGCTGCGCCGTCTCGCCGGGTGGCGTTCGGCGGTGCTCGCCGACCTCGTCCCGCGTGTCCCCGGCCCCGGGTTGCTGCGCCGCGGCGACCTCCTCACCCGGCTCGTCGGAGACGTCGACGCCCGCCTCGACGGGCTCCTGCGCGGGCGGCTCCCCGCGGCCGCGGCGTTGGCGGCCGTCGTCGTCGTCCTCGGGGTCTTGTCTCTGCTCGACCCGCTGGCGGCACTCGGCGCGGCTGTCGGTTTCGCTGTCGCGGTCGTCGCCGCGCCGGCCCTGGCCGCGCGCGCCGCGCGCCGCACCGACGCCGCGCTCGCCGTGGAGCGGTCAGCGCTCGCCGACGCCGCCGTGGAGACCGTCGACGCCGTCGACGAGCTCGCCGCCCGCGCCGTCACCGCCGGCACCGCCACCGCCCTGGCTGTTCCGCGTTCCCGCGGACGCGACCTGGCCGCCGCCGAGGTCCGTGCTGCGGGCTCGGCGGGCACCGCCACCGCCCTCGCGCACCTCGGCACGGGCCTGGCGGTGGTCGGGGCGGCCCTCGGGGTGTGGGGCGCGGTCACCTCGGGCCGGCTGGGTGCGGAAGGCGCCGCCGTCGTCGTCCTCGTGGTCCTCGCGCTGGCCGAGCCCGTGCTCGGGCTCGTGGACGCCGCCGTCGCGCGCGAGCGCTCCCGGGAGGCCGTGCGGCGCCTGGCGAGCGTGGCCCAGCAGCCGCCGTCGGTGGACGAGTGGCCGGGGCGCAGCGCCGACGTGCCGGTGCGGGCGCCGCTGGAGGTCCGCGGGCTCGTGGCCGGGTGGGACCCGGACCGTCCGCCCGCGCTCGACGGGCTCGACCTGCACCTCGCGCCGGGGGAGCGGGTCGCGGTGCTCGGCCCGTCGGGGTCGGGCAAGTCGACGCTCGGTGCCGTGGTCGCGCGCCTGCTCGACCCCCGTGCCGGCACGGTGACTCTCGGCGGTGTGGAGGTCCGCGACCTCGACGCCGACGCCGTCCGCCGTCGCGTCGGGCTGGTCAGCGAGGCCACCGAGCACCTGTTCGCCACCACGCTGCGCGCCAACCTGGCGCTGGCCGCCCCGGATGCCGCCGACGAGGAGCTGGTGGCGGTGCTGCGGCGGGTGCGCCTCGGCGACTGGTTCGCCCGGCTGCCCGATGGCCTGGACACCTGGCTCGGCGACGGCGGCTCCACCGTCAGCGGCGGCGAGCGGCGCCGGCTCGCGGCGGCCCGTGCGCTGCTGCCCCGGCCCGACGTCCTCGTGCTCGACGAGCCCACGGAGGGCCTCGACGAGCCCACCGCCCAGGCGCTCGTCGCTGACCTGCTCGGTGATGAGGACGACGACGGCGAGCGGCGGCCGAGCGTGCTGCTGCTGACGCATCGCCTCGAGGGCGTGGACCGCTGCGACGTGGTGCTCGACCTCGCCGGAGCACTGACCCCCCGAGCGTGATCATGGACACTCGGCCACCGCCTGGTGGCCAAGTGCCCATGATCACGGCGGGAAACTGCTCCGGAAGTCCATGATCCCGGACGGGGTGAGTCAGCTGAGGTGGTGCGGCTGCACCTCGTCCTTGTGGTGGCGCCCCACCGAGGCGCCGGAACCTGAGCCCGCCGACCCATCGCTCACGGCCGTAGCGCGGCGCAGCGTGATGATGACGCCCTTCGACGTCGGGGTCCCGCTGTGCTCGGCCTGGGAGTCGAGCGGCACGAGGGCGTTCGTCTCGGGGTAGTACGCGGCCGCGCACCCGCGCGGGGTGTCGTAGACGACCACCCGGAAGCTCGGGGCGACCCGCTCGACGTCGTCCTCCCAGACCCCGACGAGGTCGACGTGGTCGCCGTCGGCCAGGCCGCGGTCGCGGGCGTCGTCGGCGTTGAGGAACACCACGCGGCGGCCCTGGTGGATGCCGCGGTAGCGGTCGTCCAGGCCGTAGATCGTGGTGTTGTACTGGTCGTGGCTGCGCATCGTCTGCAGCACCAGTTCGTCCTCACCGACGGTGAGCACGTCCAGCGGCACCACGGTGAACACCGCGCGGCCGTCCGGGAGGTCGAAGGTGCGGGTGTCGCGCGGCGGGTGCGGCAGCTGGAAGCCGCCGGGGGCGCGGACCTTCGCGTCGTAGTCGTCGCAGCCCGGCACGACCTTGGCGATGTGGTGGCGGACGGTGGAGTAGTCCTGCGCGAAGCCGGCCCAGTCGATGCTGCCGGTGGCGTCGGTGCGGTCGCGCAGGGTGGCGGCGGCGATACCGGCCACGATCGACACCTCCGACAGCACCCCGGGCGCCGGCGGCGCGAGGCGTCCGCGGCTGGCGTGCACCATCGACATCGAGTCTTCGACGGTGACGAACTGCTCCCGCGTCTGGGGCCCACGCCCGCGCACGTCACGTTCGGTGCGGCCCAGCGTCGGCAGCACGATCGCCGTCTCGCCGACCACAGCGTGCGACCGGTTGAGCTTGGTGGAGACCTGCACCGTCATGGCGGTGTTGCGCAGCGCCCTCTCGGTGGCCTCGGTGTCCGGCGAGGCCTGCAGGAAGTTGCCGCCCATGCCCAGGAAGAAGCGCACGTGGCCGTCGCGCATGCCGCGGATGGTGTCGACGACGTCGTGGCCGTGCTCGCGCGGCGGCTCGAACCCGAACTCGTCGCGCAGCCGGTCGAGGAAGTGCTGCGGGGGGCGCTCCCAGATGCCCATGGTCCGGTCGCCCTGGACGTTGGAGTGCCCACGCACCGGGCACAGGCCCGATCCCTGCACGCCGATGGCGCCGGTGGCGAGGTGGAGGTTGGTGATCTCCTTGATGGTGCTCACGGCGTTCTTGTGCTGGGTGATGCCCATCGCCCAGCACGTGATGAAACGGGGACTGGCGACGACGAGCGCCGTGGCCTCGTCCAGCTGCGCCGAGGTGAGTCCGGTGGCGGCGAGCACCTCGTCGCGGTCGACCCGGCGGACGTGCTCCTCCCAGGCCTCGAAGCCGGTGGTGCGCTCGGCGATCAACGCGCGGTCGAGCCGGCCCGCCTCGACGACGGCACGGCCGAACCACTGGAACAGGGCGAGGTCGCCGTTGGCGCGGATCGGCAGGTGCAGGTCGGACAGGCGCTCGCCGATGAGCATGCCCTTGGGTGTCTGCGGGTTCTTGAACCCCATGAGCCCGGCCTCGGGCAGCGGGTTCACCGAGATGATCTTTGCGCCGTTCTTCTTCGCCGTCTCCAGCGCCGAGAGCATCCGCGGGTGGTTGGTGCCGGGGTTCTGCCCGGCCACGATGATCAGGTCGGTGTCGTAGAAGTCCTCGAGGTGCACGCTGCCCTTGCCGATGCCGATCGTCTGGGCGAGCGCCACCGACGTCGACTCGTGGCACATGTTCGAGCAGTCGGGCAGGTTGTTGGTGCCGTACGCCCGCACGAACAGCTGGTAGGCGAACGCCGCCTCGTTGGACGTGCGCCCCGAGGTGTAGAACGCCGCGGCGTCGGGGGTCGGCAGGGAGCGCAGCTGCTCGCCGATGAGCTCGAACGCATCGTCGTAGCTGATGGGCTCGTAGTGGTCGGACCCGGGACGGCGCACCACGGGCTCGGTGAGCCGGCCCTGCTGGCCCAGCCAGTAGTCGGTGCGGCCGGCGAGGTCGTCCAGGGTGTGTCTGGCCCAGAAGTCACGGGTGATGCGGCGTCGCGTGGCCTCCTCCGCCACGGCCTTCGCACCGTTCTCGCAGAACTCCGCGGTGTGGCGGTGCTTCGGGTCGGGGTCGGGCCAGGCGCAGCCCTGGCAGTCGAACCCGTCGACCTGATTCAGCCGCAGCAGGGTCTGCGCGGTGCGCAGCGGCCCCATCTGCTCCACGCCGTGGCGCAGGGCGACGGCCACCGCCGTCGCGCCGGCGGCGTGGTCATGGGGGTGGGTGACGCGCAGGGCGTCGTCGTCAACATCATCGGTCGGTGCCCCCGTGCGCACGGGGATCGTCGGCCAGGGGAGCTTCACAGCGTCGTGCCAGCCCATCGAGCAGCCTCCAGAGTGTTCTGCATCAGCATGGCGATGGTCATGGGCCCCACGCCACCCGGAACGGGCGTGACCCGGCTCGCGATGCCGAGCACCTCCTCCGTCCTCACGTCACCGACCAGCCCTGACGGGGTCCGGTGGATGCCCACGTCGATGACGGTCGCCCCGGGGGAGACGTGCTCGGCGCCGATGAGGCCCGGCACCCCGGCGGCGACGACGAGGACGTCGGCCCCGCGTGTCACGGCGGCCAGGTCACGCGTGCGGCTGTGCGCGATGGTGACCGTGGCGTGCTCCAGCAGGAGCAGGGCCGCCATCGGCCGTCCGACGAGGGTGGACCTGCCGACGACGACGGCGTTCGCGCCGACCAGTGGCACCTCCGCGCTGCGCAGCAGCTCGATCACCCCGCTCGGGGTGCACGGCCGCAGACCGGTCTCGCCGCGCGCAAGGCGCCCGGCGCTCTCGGCGGTGAGGCCGTCGACGTCCTTGCTCGCGGGGATTCTGTCGATGAGCGCGCCCTCGTCCAGGTGGGCGGGCAGGGGCAGCTGCAGGAGGATGCCGGAGACCGCCGGGTCGGCGGCGAGCTCGTCGAGGACGGCGGCCACCTCCTCCTGCGTGGCGGTGGCCGGCAGGTGCCGGTGCGCGTCGAGCATGCCGAGCTCGCGGACCGTCCTGCGCTTGCTGCCGACGTAGACGGCGCTGGCCGGGTCGTCGCCGACGAGCACCGTCGCGAGCGTCGGCACCCTCGAGGTGGTGCGGCGCAGCTCCGCGACGCCTTCGGCCACCGCGGCCTTGACCTGCGCGGCGACGGCCTTGCCGTCGATCGTCTGCGTGGATGTCTGGGGGGTGGATGTCTGGGTGGTGGAGGTCTGGGGCACGGTTTGGGTCAGCTGCTGGGTCACTGCGAGACCACCTCTCTGGGCGCCACTGCTGTGGGTGTCGGACGAGCCGACGACGGAGGTACCCCGGGCGTGGGCAGCGTCGAACGGTGCCTCTGGCGGTACGAGGACGTCGCTGAGCTGATCACGGAGCGTGAGGACGCTCCACCCGGGTCGGAGCGCGCCCGCTGGTGCCGGGCGCGCGCCTCAGATGACGGACCTGACCGCCACCTCGAAGCTCTTGACGTGCTCGCTCGCCTGCAGGGAGGCCTTGGCGGCGTCTCCTGCGGCGATGGTGCGCAGGAGCTCGACGTGCTCGCGGACGTGGCTGTCGACCGGGGGGAGCCTGTCGAGGAAGAGGCAGAAGATGCGCGTGGCCAGGTTGTGGTGGCGCACGAGCGCGTCTTCGAGGTGCGGGTTTCCGGCCACCCGGTAGACCACGCGGTGCACCTGCGCGTCGTAGGCCATGAGGTCGTAGTTGCTCGTGGTGGCGAGGTCGAGCTCCTCGAGCCGGTCGGCGAGGTCGAGCATCTCCTGGCGCTCGGCGGAGCTGGCCCGCTCGGCGGCGCGCTGGGCGGCCAGCGGCTCCAGGAGGTTGCGGACCTCGGAGATGTGCGCGAGGTCGGTGATGTCGACGCCGGTGGCGAAGGTGCCGCGGCGGGGGTAGGTGATGATCAGCCGGTCGACCTCGAGGCGCTTGATGGCCTCGCGCACCGGCGTCTTGCCCATCTCCAGCTGCTCGGCGAGCGCGTCGTCATCGAGGGGCTCGTTGGGCCGGATGTCGAGCATGATGAGCATGTCGCGGATCGAGGCGTAGGCCTTGTCGGCCAGGGACGAGTACTTCTCCTCGCGCAGGCTGGCCGTCGGCGTCACCCCCCAACTGTAGGTGGCGGGCGGCTGGCGCGGTGTGCGCTGCGCGCGGGGAACCACCGGACGGCGGCGGGAGACGGGGACGGCGGTCATCGGGTCCTCCCGGTGAGGTCGAAGAACTCCGCACGTGTGCGGGCGTCGCTGCGGACGAGCCCTCGCAGGGCCGACGTCCTGGTCCTCGCGCCGACGGCACGGGCCCCGCGCAGCGACATGCAGCTGTGGTCGGCCTCGAGCACCACGCCGACGCCGCGCGGTGCCAGCGCCTCCTCGAGGAGGTCGGCCACCTGGCAGGTCAGCCGCTCCTGCACCTGCGGGCGGCTGGCCAGGGCCTCCACGGCGCGCGCCAGCTTGGACAGGCCCACCACGCGTTCGCCCGGCAGGTAGCCGACGTGCGCCGTCCCCACGAAGGGGAGCAGGTGGTGCTCGCACAGCGAGCGGAAGGGGATGTCGCTGACGACGACGAGCTCGTCGTAGCCCTCGTCGTTGGGGAACGTCGTGAAGGCGAACTCCTGCGGGGTGAGCAGCTCGGCGTAGGCCCGCGCCACGCGGCCCGGAGTGCCCACCAGGCCTGGAGCCTCGGTGTCGAGGCGCAGTGCGCGCAGGAGGTCGGCGACGGCGCGCTCGGCGGCGGCCAGGTCCGGCTCCGGCGCGTGTGCCGGAGCCTGCCGGGGGGCCGGGGGAGCCGGTGTCCTCATGGCGACTTCTCAGTCCTCTCGTCGACAGATCCTCGACCGCACGTCGGCCTCGGCGGGCTTCAGGATCTTCATCGGTGTTGGCCGGGTGCCCTTGACGACGCAGCGACCGACTCGTACGTTACCTGAAACTGATACATCAGTCACTAGCTCACGAAGCAGCTACCGAATCGGGGACGCCATGACCGCCGGGCTTGACCAGCACGCACCTGCGCGCGCCAGTGCCGCAACGCTCGACCGCAGCCTCGGCCAGATCGACCCCGAGGTGGCCGCCGCGATCGACGCCGAGCTGGTTCGCCAGCAGAGCACGCTCGAGATGATCGCCAGCGAGAACTTCGCTCCCGTGGCCGTCATGCAGGCGCAGGGCTCGGTGCTCACGAACAAGTACGCCGAGGGCTACCCGGGCCGCCGCTACTACGGTGGCTGCGAGAACGTCGACGTCATCGAGCAGCTCGCCATCGACCGGCTGAAGGCCCTGTTCGGCGCCGGGTTCGCCAACGTCCAGCCGCACTCCGGCGCCCAGGCCAACGCGGCCGTCATGCACGCGCTCATCAAGCCCGGAGACACCATCCTGGGTCTGGACCTGGCGCACGGCGGTCACCTGTCGCACGGCATGAAGCTCAACTTCTCCGGCCGGCTCTACAACGTCGCCGCCTACCACGTCCGCGAGGACGACCACCGCGTCGACATGGACGAGGTCGAGCGGCTCGCCCGCGAGCACCGTCCCCAGCTGATCATCGCCGGCTGGTCGGCCTACCCCCGCCAGCTCGACTTCGCACACTTCCGCCGCATCGCCGACGAGGTGGGCGCGCTGCTCCTGGTCGACATGGCGCACTTCGCCGGTCTCGTGGCCACGGGGCTGCACCCCTCCCCGGTGCCGCACGCGCACGTGGTCACCTCCACCACGCACAAGACCCTCGGTGGTCCGCGCGGCGGCATCATCCTCAGCAACGACGCCGCGATCGCCAAGAAGCTCAACAGCGCGGTGTTCCCGGGCCAGCAGGGCGGTCCGCTGGAGCACGTCATCGCCGCCAAGGCCGTGGCCTTCAAGCTGGCCGCCGAGCCAGCATTCACGGAGCGCCAGGAGCGCACCCTGCGCGGCGCCCGGATCCTCGCCGAGCGGCTCACCTCCCCGGAGGCCACCGCAGCGGGCATCGGCGTGGTCAGCGGTGGCACCGACGTGCACCTCGTGCTGGTCGACCTGCGCCACTCCGACCTCGACGGCCAGCAGGCCGAGGACCGCCTGCACGCCATCGGCATCACCGTGAACCGCAACGCGGTGCCGTTCGACCCGCGCCCGCCGATGGTGAGCTCCGGTGTCCGCATCGGCACCCCCGCGCTGGCCGCCCGCGGCTTCGACGACGACGCCTTCCGCGAGGTCGCCGACATCATCGCCATCGCCCTGCAGCCGGGCACGAGCGAGGCGCAGCTGGCCGAGCTCGGCCAGCGGGTCCACGACCTCGCGCTGGCCCACCCGCTCTACCCCGACCTCGCTCCCGTGTCGGCGTCCAGCGCCGCTGCGTCCGCCTGAGTCCCGACCTAGCCGACCGACGAGCCGACCCACGAGCTGACGGAGACGAGCCGATGACCACAGTCGACGCCTTCTCGACCGACCCCGCCGACGCCGTGCCCCACACCCCGGCTGCTGCCGCTGCGGGCCGGCTCAACGGCACCCCGCCCCGCACCCCGGGCGCGGACCTGCCGGAGCACCCCGACGCCCTGTGGAAGAACCCCGAGCCGAAGAAGGCGTACGACGTCGTCATCGTCGGCGGGGGTGGCCACGGCCTCGCGACCGCGCACTACCTGGTCAAGAACCACGGCATCACCAACGTCGCCGTGCTGGAGAAGGGGTGGCTGGCGGGCGGCAACATGGCCCGCAACACCACGCTCATCCGCTCCAACTACCTGTGGGACGAGAGCGCCGCCATCTACGAGCACTCCCTCAAGCTGTGGGAGGGCCTCGAGGAGGACCTGGGCTACCCGATCCTCTTCAGCCAGCGCGGCGTGCTCAACCTCGCCCACACGCTCCAGGACGTGCGCGACAGCGTGCGCCGCGTCGAGGCGAACGTGCTCAACGGCGTCGACGCGGAGTGGATCGAGCCGGACGAGGTCCGCAAGATCTGCCCGATCGTCAACACGTCCAGCGACATCCGCTACCCGGTGCTGGGCGCCACCTACCAGCCGCGGGCCGGCATCGCCAAGCACGACTACGTGGGCTGGGGCTTCGCCCGGCGCATCGACGAGGCCGGCGTCGACATCATCCAGAACTGCGAGGTCACCGGCTTCGTGCGTGACGGCAACCGGGTCACCGGTGTCCGCACCACCCGCGGAGACATCGCCTGCGGCACGGTGGCGCTCGCCGCCGCCGGCAGCACCTCGGTGCTCACCGACATGCTCGGCCTGCGGGTGCCGATCCAGTCGCACCCGCTGCAGGCACTCGTCTCCGAGCTCCTCGAGCCCGTGCACCCGACCATCGTCATGTCCAACGCCGTGCACGTGTACGTCTCCCAGGCGCACAAGGGCGAGCTGGTCATGGGCGCCGGTGTCGACGCCTACAACGGCTACGGCCAGCGCGGCGCGTTCCACATCATCGAGCGGCAGATGGCGGCGGCCGTGGAGCTGTTCCCCGTCTTCGCGCGGGCGCACCTGCTGCGCACGTGGGGCGGCATCGTCGACACCACCCCCGACGCCTCACCCATCGTCGGCCGCACCCCGTACGACAACGTCTTCCTCAACTGCGGCTGGGGCACCGGCGGCTTCAAGGCCACCCCCGGCCTCGGGTGGGTCTTCGCGGACACCATCGCGAACGACGAGCCGCACCCGTACGCCGCGCCGTTCTCCCTCGACAGGTTCGTCACCGGACGCCTCGTCGACGAGCACGGCGCCGCCGCCGTTGCCCACTGACACGCGCCACTGACACGCGCCGCTCACGCGCTGCCGACACCCAGGAGCCTTCCGTGCAGATGATCAAGTGCCCGTGGTGCGGACCCCGCGAGGAGGTCGAGTACCACTACGGCGGTCAGGCCCACGTCGCCTACCCCGCCGAGCCGGCTGCCCTCTCCGACGAGGAGTGGGCCCACTACCTGTTCTTCCGTGACAACACCCGCGGCCTGTTCGCCGAGCGGTGGGTCCACACCGCCGGCTGCCGCCGCTGGTTCAACGCCGTCCGTGACACCGTCACGTACCGCTTCCACGCCACCTACCGCCCCGACGAGCCCCGGCCGGTGACCGCATGAGCGAGACGACCTCCACCACCGCGACCACCGCGCAGGCGCGCGGGTCCTTCCGGACCCCCACGGGGGGCCGCGTGGACCGCACCAGCCCGGTCACCTTCACCTTCGCCGGGGTGGAGCACACCGGCTACCGCGGTGACACCCTCGCCTCGGCGCTGCTGGCCGACGGCGTGCACCAGATCGGCACCAGCATCAAGCTCGGCCGCCCGCGCGGTGTGGGTGCCGCGTGGGCCGAGGACCCGAGCAGCCTCGTCCAGGTCGAGGAGCCGTTCCCGGACCCGATGCTGCTGGCCAGCACGGTCGAGGTCTTCGACGGCCTCGTGGCCGACGGCGTGCCGGGCCAGGGTCGGCTCGCCGACATCGCCGACTCCGCCCGCTACGACTCGCGGCACCTCCACGTAGACCTGCTCGTCGTCGGCGCCGGCCCCGCCGGTCTGCAGGCGGCGCTGACCGCCGCTCGCTCCGGCGCTCGCGTGGCGCTGCTCGACGAGCAGTCCGAAGCCGGCGGCTCGCTGCTCGGCTCCGACGAGCTGCTCGACGGCCGTCCGGCGCTGGAGTGGGTGGCGGACGCCGTCGCCGAGCTCGCCGCCGCCCCCGAGGTGGTGCACCTGCAGCGCACCACGGTCTTCGGCGTCTACGACGACGGCTTCGCCCTCGCCGTCGAGCGCCGCACCGACCACCTCGGCGGCGCAGCCCCCGAGGGCACCTCGCGCCAGCGCGTGTGGCGTGTTCGCGCCCGCCGCACGGTCGTCGCTGCGGGCGCTCACGAGCGCCCCGTCGTCTTCACCGACAACGACCGCCCCGGCACCATGCTCGCCGGCTCGGCGCGGACCTACCTGCACCGCTACGGCGTGCTGGCCGGCTCCCGCGCGGTCGTGTTCACCACGAACGACAGCGCCTACCGCGCCGCCGTCGACCTCGCCGACGCCGGCGTGCACGTGGCCGCCGTCGTCGACACCCGCGACGTCGCCCCCGCCCACTGGGCGGTGGAGCTGGAGCGTCGCGGCGTGCCGCTGCGCACCGCCCAGGCCGTCGTCGGCACCCGCGGGGTCGAGCGTGTCTCGGCCGCCCTGGTGGCTCCCTACGACCGCGCCGGCCTGGCTGCCGGCGCTCGCTCCTCCGCGGGCGTCGAGCCCGAGGCGATCGAGTGCGACCTGCTGCTCGTGAGCGGCGGCTGGAACCCGGCGGTGCACCTGCACAGCCAGGCGCGCGGCAAGCTCGCCTTCGACGCGGGCCTCGGGGCCTTCCTGCCCGCCGAGCGCCTCGAGGACCTGCTGGTCGCCGGTTCCGCCGCCGGCACCTTCGACCTGTCGAGCTGCCTGCGCCAGGGCGGGGCCTCGGCGGCCACCGCGCTGTCCGAGCTGGGTCTTGACGTCACGGCCGTGCCCGTGCCCTCGGCCGCCGAGCAGCCGCCGAGCAGCTCCTCGTCCGCTCCCGACCTCGTCTGGGTGGTCCCGGACCCCTCCGGCGACAGCAGCCGTCAGTTCGTCGACGTGCAGCGCGACGCCACGGTGGCCGACGTCCAGCGCGCGCTCGGCGCGGGCCTGCGCTCGCCCGAGCACGTCAAGCGGTACACGACCATCGGCACCGCCCACGACCAGGGCAAGACCTCCGGCGTCGTGACCTCCGGGATCATCGCCGAGCTGCTGGGGGCCGCCCCCGACGCCGTCGGCACGACCACCTTCCGCCCGCCGTACACCCCGGTGGCGTTCGCGACGCTCGCCGGGCGCGACCGCGGCCAGCTGTTCGACCCCGTCCGCACCACCTCCGTGCACGACTGGCACGTCCAGGCCGGCGCGGTGTGGGAGGACGTCGGCCAGTGGAAGCGCCCGCGCTACTACCCGCTCGCCGGTGAGGACATGGAGACCGCCGTGCTGCGCGAGTGCGCCGCCGCGCGCACCGGCGTCGGCATCCTCGACGGCTCCACCCTCGGCAAGATCGACGTGCAGGGCCCTGACGCCGGTGTGCTGCTGGACAGGCTCTACACCAACCTGATGAGCAGCCTCGCGGTCGGCAAGGTCCGCTACGGGGTCATGTGCGGCGCCGATGGCATGGTCATCGACGACGGCACCGTGCTGCGCGTCGCCGAAGACCGCTTCCTCGTCATGACGACGACGGGCGGCGCCGCCAAGATCCTCGAGTGGATGGAGGAGTGGCACCAGACCGAGTGGCCCGAGCTGCGCGTGCACCTCGCCTCCGTCACCGAGCAGTGGGCCGCGTTCCCCGTGGTCGGTCCGCGCTCGCGCGACGTCATCGGCGCCGTCTTCGGCGCTGGTGGCTCCGAGGACGGTGTGGACGTCAGCAACGAGGCCTTCGGCTTCATGACCTGGCAGGACACCACCCTCGACGGCGTCCCGGTCCGCCTGGCGCGGATCAGCTTCTCGGGTGAGCTGGCCTGGGAGGTGCACGTCGACTCCCGCTACGCGCTCGCGGTGTGGGAGCGGCTCATCGCCGCCGGAGCCCCCTACGCGATCACCCCGTACGGCACCGAGACCATGCACGTGCTCCGCGCCGAGAAGGGCTACCCGATCATCGGGCAGGACACCGACGGCACGGTCACCCCCCAGGACCTCGGCATGGCCTGGGTGGTCTCCAAGAAGAAGCCGGACTTCGTGGGCAAGCGTTCCTTCGCCCGTGCCGAGAACCAGCGCGAGGACCGCAAGCACCTCGTGGGCCTGCTCCCTGTCGACCGCGAGACGCTGCTGCCCGAGGGGTCGCAGATCATCGAGCACCGCGAGGACGGCGTCCTGCCGTCGGTGTCAGAGACAGGTCCCGTGCCGATGCTCGGCCACGTCACCTCCAGCTACCGCAGCGCCTACCTCGAGCGCCCCTTCGCCCTGGCCCTCGTCAAGGGCGGTCGCGCCCGCGTCGGTGAGCTGCTGCACGTCCCCGTCAAGGGCCGGCTGGTCGCCGTCGAGGTGACCTCCCCCGTGCTCGTCGACCCCGAAGGAGCCCGCCGAGATGGCTGACACCCTGGTGCCACTACAGCGCACCCACCCGCTCGACGCCCGCCCCTCCCTGACCGAGGCGACGGTGGGCGCGGTCCGCGTCGTCGACGTCTCGGCGCAGGTGCAGGTCCGGGCCGCCGTGCCCGGCCCGGCGGCTGACGCCCTGGCCCAGGTCATCGGCGCGCCCCTGCCCACCCGTCCGGGGACCTGGACGCCGACGCCCGCCGGCGGCCGGATCGTCTGGCTCGGGCCCGACGAGTGGCTCGTCGTCGACCCCTCCGCCCCCTCCTGGGACCTCGAGGCGCGCCTGCGTGCCGCGGCGGCCCCGCACGGCGGCGCGGCGCTGGACGTCTCCGGTCAGCGCGTGGTGCTCAGCCTCAGCGGCGAGCACGCCCGTGACCTGCTGGCTGCGGGCTGCGCCGTCGACACCCACCCGTCGGTCTTCCGGCGCGGTGCGGCGGCCCAGACGCTGCTGGGCCAGGCCGGCGTCATCCTGCTGGCCCTCTCCGACGACGGCACCGACTACGAGCTGTTCGTCAGGTCGTCCTTCGCCCGCTACCTCGCCGACTGGCTGGCGGACGCGGCCACCGAGCACCGCACCGCCTGACCGCCTGAACACCCCTCTCGGCACGTCTCGGTTACCCCCATCAGCTCCCGACATCAGCTCCCGACATCAGCTCCCGACATCAGCTCCCGACAGCAGCCAGGAGACGGACATGACCCCCTCACCCCGCGTGGTGATCATTGGTGCCGGCATCGTCGGGGCGAACCTCGCCGACGAGCTGACCGAGCGCGGCTGGACCGACATCACCGTGCTCGACCAGGGACCCCTGCCCCTGGCAGGCGGCTCCACGTCGCACGCCCCCGGCCTGGTCTTCCAGACCAACTCCTCCCAGACCATGGCGCGCCTCGCGGCGTACACGGTGGAGAAGCTGAAGTCCCTCGACGTCGACGGTGCCTGGTGCTTCAACCAGGTCGGCGGGCTCGAGGTGGCCACCACCCCCGAGCGCCTCGCCGAGCTCGAGCGGCGTCGCGGCTGGACCCGTGCGTGGGGCATCAGCGACGCCCGGATCATCAGCCCGGCCGAGTGCGCCGCGCTGCACCCCCTGGTCGACCCCGAGCAGGTGCTCGGCGGCCTGCACGTGCCGAGCGACGGGCTGGCCAAGGCCCACCGTGCCGTCATCGCGCTGATGGCCCGCGCGTCCTCGCGGGGCGCGGTGTTCCGCGGTCGGACGGAGGTCCTCGGCGTCGAGCAGTCCGGCGGCAGGGTCACCGGGGTGACGACGTCGGACGGTGTGGTCCCCGCCGACGTCGTCGTCTCCTGCGCCGGGTTCTGGGGCCCGAAGGTCGGCGCGATGGTCGGCATGGACGTGCCGCTGCTGCCGCTGGCCCACCAGTACGCCAAGACCGGGCAGGTCCGCGAGCTCGTGGGCCGCAACTCCGAGCTGGCCGAGGCGAGCCTGCCGATCCTGCGCCACCAGGACGCCGACCTGTACTTCCGTGAGCACGGCGACCGGATCGGCATCGGCTCCTACGCCCACCGACCGATGCCGGTGCGCCTGGACGAGCTCGACTCCTCCGACTCCGCCGCCGGTGTGTCGGAGTCCTCGATGCCGTCGATGCTCCCGTTCACCGAGGAGGACTTCGCGCCGGCGTACGAGGACGCCCGGAAGCTGATCCCGGCGCTGGGCGACGTGAAGGTCGAGGAGGGCTTCAACGGCGTCTTCTCCTTCACCCCCGACGGCGGTTCGCTGGTGGGGGAGTCCAAGGAGGTCGCGGGGTTCTTCGTGGCCGAGGCGGTCTGGGTCACCCACTCCGCCGGTGTCGCGAAGGCGGTGGCGCAGCTCCTGGTCGACGGGCGCTCCGAGTACGACCTGCACGCCCTCGACGTCCACCGCTTCGAGGAGGTCCAGCTCGACGAGGCCTACGTCAGCGAGACCTCCCAGCAGAACTTCGTGGAGATCTACGACATCCTCCACCCGCTGCAGCCGAAGGAGTCTCCGCGCAACCTGCGTGTGAGCCCCTTCCACGCCCGCCAGGTGGAGCTCGGCGCGGTCTTCCTCGAGGCCGGTGGCTGGGAGCGCCCGCACTGGTACGAGGCCAACGCCCCGCTGGTGGAGCAGCTGCCCGCCGAGTGGGCCCCGCCGGCGCGTGACCCGTGGGCAGCGCAGTTCCACTCGCCGATCGCCGCCGCCGAGGCGTGGAAGACCCGCACGGCCGTTGCCATGTACGACATGACCGCCCTCAAGCGCATCGAGGTCTCCGGGCCGGGCGCGCTGGAGCTCCTCGAGCGCATGAGCACCGGCAAGATGGACAAGTCCGTCGGCGCGGTGACCTACACCCTGTGGCTCGACGAGGCCGGCGGCATCCGAAGCGACGTCACCGTGGCACGCCTGGGCGAGCAGCTCTTCCAGGTCGGCGCCAACGGCAACCAGGACGTCGTCCACCTGCTCGACGAGGTCCGCAAGGCCGGTCTGCAGGACACGGTCCAGGTGCGTGACACCACCGGGGAGACCTGCTGCATCGGCCTGTGGGGCCCGAACGCCCGCACGCTCGTGGAGCGACTGTCCACCGACGACTTCAGCAACGAGGGCCTGAAGTACTTCCGCGGCACTCGCGCCCGCATCGCTGGTGTGCCGGTCACGGCGCTGCGCCTGTCCTACGTCGGTGAGCTCGGCTGGGAGATCTACACCACCGCCGACAACGGCCAGCGCCTCTGGGATGCGCTGTTCTCCGCCGGCCAGGACCTCGGCGTCATCGCCGCGGGCCGGGCCGCGTTCAACAGCCTGCGCCTGGAGAAGGGCTACCGCTCCTGGGGCTCCGACATGACCACCGAGCACGACCCGTACGAGGCCGGCCTCGGCTTCGCGGTCCGCTCGGCTACGGGCACCTTCACCGGCAGCGAGGCCATCGCGGGCCGCAGCGAGGAGACCGTCTCCCGCAAGCTCGCGTGCCTCACCGTCGACGACGGCACCACCGTCGTCCTCGGTCACGAGCCGGTGGTCGTCGACGGCGAGCCGGTCGGCTACGTCACCAGCGCCGCCTTCGGCCACACCGTCGGCAAGCCCATCGCCTACGCCTGGTTGCCCGCCTCGGCCGCCGCGGTCGGCAGCAAGGTCGAGATCGAGTACTTCGGCAAGCCCGTCACCGCCACGGTGGCCGCCGAGCCGCTGGTCGACCCCGAGATGGCGCGGATCCGCCGGTGAGCCTGTCCGCGTTCGACCTGTTCAAGATCGGCATCGGGCCCTCCAGCTCCCACACGGTGGGCCCGATGAAGGCCGCCTGGACCTTCGTGGAGCGCCTGCGCTCCGAGGGGCTGCTCGAGGTTCCGCAGTCCGCCATCGCCCGCGTGCGCTGTGAGCTCTTCGGCTCCCTCGGCGCCACCGGGCACGGCCACGGCAGCGTGGGCGCCGTGGTGCTCGGCCTGTCGGGGGAGCAGCCCCACCTCGTCGACCCGGTGGCCGCCGCACCCCTGGTGCAGCGGGCCCGGGAGGAGGGGCTGATCCGTCTCGGCGGTGAGGGCGGCCCGGTGCTGCCCTTCTCCATCGACGACGACGTGGTGCTCCACCGCCGCAAGCGGCTGGATTTCCACACCAACGGCATGGTCTTCCAGGCCGTGGGCGCCGACGGGTCCCTGCTCGCCGAGCGGCACTACTACTCGGTGGGCGGCGGCTTCGTGCTCGACGAGGACGAGGCCGGCCAGCCGCAGCTCGTCCCCGACTCCACGCCGGTGGCCTACCCGTTCACCACGGGCGGAGAGCTGCTGGCCATCACGGAGCGGACGGGTCTGCGCATCAGCGACGTCATGATGGCCAACGAGCTGTCGTGGCGCACCGAGGCGCAGGTCCGCGAGGGCCTGCTGCACATCTGGTCGGTGATGCAGGAGTGCATCGCCCACGGCACCAAGACCACGGGCGTGCTCCCGGGTGGTCTCAAGGTGCGTCGCCGCGCGGCGGCCCTCAAGGCCCGCCTCGAGTCCGACGCCGACGAGCGCGACCCGCTGCGCGCCCTGGAGTGGGTCACCCTGTACGCCCTCGCCGTCAACGAGGAGAACGCCGCGGGCGGGCGCGTGGTCACGGCGCCCACCAACGGCGCCGCCGGGATCATCCCGGCAGTCCTGCACTACTACGAGCGGTTCGTGGAGGGTGCCGACGACGACGGCGTGGTGCGCTTCCTGCTCACTGCCGCCGCCATCGGCATGCTCTTCAAGCTCAACGCGTCGATCTCCGGCGCTGAGGTCGGCTGCCAGGGCGAGGTCGGCTCGGCCTGCTCGATGGCCGCCGCCGGCCTGGCCGAGGTCATCGGCGGGACGCCCGAGCAGGTCGAGAACGCCGCGGAGATCGGCATCGAGCACAACCTCGGGTTGACCTGCGACCCCGTCGGTGGCCTGGTGCAGATCCCCTGCATCGAGCGCAACGCCGTCGGCTCCGTCAAGGCCATCACCGCGGCACGCATGGCCGTGCGCGGCGACGGAGCGCACCACGTGTCGTTGGACAAGGCCATCAAGACGATGCGCGAGACCGGCGCGGACATGAAGGACAAGTACAAGGAGACCGCCCGAGGCGGTCTCGCGCTCAACATCGTCGAGTGCTGAGGAGGCACCCCGTGACCACGACCCAGACCGCGGCCCCCACGCAGACCGCGGCCGCAACACGCACCCCCGGCACCACCCGCACCGCCGTCCTGTCGCTGAGCTGTCCGCAGCAGCCCGGCATCGTCCACGCGGTGACGTCGTTCCTGTACCAGCAGGGCCACGACATCGTCGAGCACCAGCAGTTCGACGACGCCCTGTCCGGCAGGCTCTTCTCGCGCACCGCGTTCTCCAGCGTGGACGGCACCGTCGACGTGGCACAGCTCCAGGCGGCCTTCGCGCCCATCGCGCACAAGTACGGCATGGACGTCACCTTCAGCGGTGGCGAGCGCCAGCGGGTGCTCGTCATGGTCTCGAAGATGGGTCACTGCCTCAACGACCTCATCTTCCGCTGGCGCTCGGACACCCTCGGCGGTGACCTCGTGGCCGTGGTGTCCAACCACGAGGACCTGCGCCCCATGGCCGAGGCCGCCGGCCTGCCGTTCCACCACGTGCCGATCACGGCTGCGACCAAGCCGGAGGCCGAGGCGCGGCTGCTGGAGCTGGTGGCCGAGCACGAGGCCGACCTCGTGGTGCTCGCCCGCTACATGCAGGTGCTCTCCGACGACGCGTGCCGCAAGCTCCGCGGGCGCGCCATCAACATCCACCACTCCTTCCTGCCGGGCTTCAAGGGCGCCAAGCCGTACCACCAGGCCTTCGACCGGGGCGTGAAGCTCGTGGGCGCCACGGCGCACTACGTCACCCCCGACCTCGACGAGGGGCCGATCATCGAGCAGGAGGTCATCCGCATCGACCACACGCACGACCCGGCCTCGCTGGCCACGGTCGGGCGTGACGCGGAGGCCCTCGCGCTGTCGCGCGCGGTGAAGTGGCACTGCCAGCAGCGCGTGCAGCTCAACGGTCACCGCACCGTCGTCTTCCGCTGAGTCTCTGACAGCACCTCTCGACGAGCCCTCGCCCATCCGGGCGGGGGCTCGTCGGCGTTTCCGGGTTGGACGTCACCGACCCGGGGTCGCCTCGGTCCCCTCTTGCCACGATCAAGGACCTCAGCGCCACGACGTGCAGGGAGCCACGCCGCTGGCCTGGGCCGCTGGGGATGAGGACGACGACGAGGGGCTGGAGCGGTCGACGGGCCCCTGGCGCTGCGCGCACGCGGCAGGCGGGGGCAATGCCGTTGTGGCGCGCACGTCCTTGATCGTGGCGGAGGAGGACGGGCCGGAGGAGGGCGGGCCGGCGCGGTGAGGGAGCCGTGATGAGGCCTTGACCGCCAGGAGACGCGCGTGAAACATTCGGATTCGAAACTTCGAAGTAGAAGTTCTGAAGCTGCTGGAGCAGCCGACGCCCTCGATCCCGCGGTCTTGATGACTGCATCGACGGCGCCATCCCCGACGTCCCCTGTCATCGACAGCCCACCGGAGGTGTGCATGGACCGCGCTGAGGTCACCGACCTGCTGCGGCGCACGGGCGAGGAGCTCGGCAGCGCCGTCGACGCGGCCTTCGACGCCGTCGAGCTCGTCCGGGACCGCGCAGCCCAGGTGCTGACCACCGGCAGGGGAGCGCCCTCGACGTCGTCCTTCTCTGCTCTTCACCCGCTGTTCCAGCAGGTGCTTGCTCCCGAGCCCAATCCGCTGGAGGGCATCGGTGTCGCCGTGTGCACGGGCGTGCTCGCCGACGCCGACCGCTGGATGGAGTGGTGGCGCCGCGGGCCGTCGGGCCGGGCCGCGTTCGCCAAGTACGTGCTCGACCCCAGCGCACTGGGCTTCTACGACTATCAGTCCCGCCCGTGGTTCCGCGCCCCGCTGGAGGTGGGCGGCCAGGTGGTGGTGGGTCCGTACCTCGATGCGGGGGGCTGCGACGTGTACACCACCACCCTCGTCGAGCCGCTGCTGCTGGCCGAGGGCAAGGAGGTCGTCGTCGGGGGAGACCTCGACATGGCGTGGCTGGAGGCGACCTTCCTGCGGGCGGTGGGCCGGCGCTCGCCGGCGCTGGCCCTCGTGGCCAGCAACGACCGGGTGGTGGTGTCCAACACGGCGCTGCTGACCTCCGGCTCGCGGATGCCGCAGCAGCTCAAGGACGACGTGCAGGTCGAGGTGGCGGTGCCGTCCGCCGTGCCCGGCCTCTCTTCCTGGCGCCTCGTGGCCCTGGAGCAGCGGTGAGCAGCGACACCCTCCTTCCCGCACCGCTGGGTCTGGTCACCGGTCTCGTCCCGAGCGCTCCCGCCGCTCCCGGGGGCGCTGGTGGCGGCGCCGGTGGTGCTGGTGGTCGGGCCGAGCAGGTGGCCGCCCAGCTGGAGACGGCTGTCTGCGTGGGGCTGCTCAGCGCCGGGACGCGCCTGCCTCCCGAGCGCGAGCTCGCCGAGCAGCTGGGCGTCACCGTGCTCCAGCTGCGTCAGGCGCTGGCCATCCTGCGCGAGCGCGGCATCATCACCACCCGCCGCGGCAACGGCGGCGGGAGCTTCGTCGCCGACGCCTCCGCCGTCTCCCGGGAGGAGGTCGCCGCGCGCCTGCGCGGCCTCAGCACCGAGTGGCTGCGCGACCTCGGCGACCTGTCCGGCAGCATCACCGCCTCGGCGTGCCGACTGGCAGCCGAACGGGCCGATGCGACCGACATCGACAGGCTGCGCGAGCTCGCCACGGCCTTCGTCTCGGCCGCCAGCCTGGAGCAGCTGCGCCTCGCCGACAGTCGCCTGCACATCGCCATCGCCGGGGCCGCCCAGTCGCGCCGGCTCACCGCGGCGAGCGTGCAGGTGCGCGGAGAGGTCTCCCCGCTGCTGTGGCACGCCGTCGACGGCGAACTCCCCACGGCGGCCGCCGTCGAGCACCACACCGCCATCGTCGAGGCCATCGCCCGTGGCGACGCCGACGCCGCGCGCCGCGCGGGTCTGCTCCACAGCGAGCAGGAGACCCGGCACGTCATCGAAGCCCACCTCGCCGAGGTCCTCACCGAGGCGACCAGCTCCCCCCATCAGCACTGACCGTTCAGCACTGATCATCAGCAACCACTCCGGAGGCATCCGTGGCCAAGCACTACGACTACGTCATCGTCGGAGGAGGGTCGGCCGGCTGCGCGCTGGCCAACCGCCTCAGCGCCGACCCCTCCACCTCCGTGCTCGTGCTGGAAGCGGGCCGCAGCGACTTCTCGATCGACCCGCTGGTCCACATGCCGGCGGCGCTGCCGTTCCCCATCGGCAACCGCTTCTACGACTGGAAGTACTCCAGCGAGCCGGAGCCCCACATGGGCGGGCGTCGCGTCTACCACGCCCGCGGCAAGGTGCTCGGAGGCTCCAGCAGCATCAACGGGATGATCTTCCAGCGGGGCAACCCGCTGGACTACGAGCGGTGGGCCGCCGACCCGGGCATGGAGACCTGGGACTACGCCCACGTGCTCCCCTACTTCAAGCGCATGGAGAACTGCCTGGCCGGCGCGGACGCCTGGCGCGGCGGCTCGGGCCCGCTGGAGCTGGAGCGCGGCCCGGCCAACTCACCCCTGTTCGGCGCGTTCTTCGAGGCCGTGCAGCAGGCCGGGCACCCCCTCACCGACGACGTCAACGGCTACCGCCAGGAGGGCTTCGCGCCCTTCGACAGGAACGTGCGCCACGGCAAGCGCCTCAGCGCAGCCCGCGCCTACCTGCACCCGGTGATGGACCGCAAGAACCTCACGGTCCACACGCTCTCGACGGTGACCGGCATCCGCATGCAGGGCACGCGCGCCGTGGGCGTCGACTACCTGCGGGGCGGCAAGCTGAAGCGCACCGCGATGGCCGGGGAGGTCGTGCTGTGCGGCGGCGCGTTCGGGTCGCCCCAGCTGCTGCAGCTCGCGGGCATCGGTGATGCCTCCGACCTCGCCGCGGTGGGCGTCCGCAGCGTCGTCGACCTGCCCGGGGTCGGCCAGAACCTGCAGGACCACCTCGAGGTCTACGTCCAGTACGCGTGCAAGCAGCCCGTCTCGCTCGGCCCGTGGCTCAGCAAGACCCGCGCGCCCCGCATCGGCGCCGAGTGGCTGTTCTTCAAGTCCGGCGTGGGCGCGTCCAACCACTTCGAGGCGGGCGGGTTTCATCCGCAGCAACGACCGCGTCGACTACCCCAACCTCATGTTCCACTTCCTGCCCGTCGCGGTGCGCTACGACGGGTCCAAGCCGGCCTCGGTGCACGGCTACCAGGTGCACATCGGCCCGATGTACTCCGACGTCCGAGGCAGCCTGAAGATCAAGAGCAAGGACCCGCTGGAGCACCCGGCCATCCGGTTCAACTACCTGTCCACCGATAACGACCGCCGCGAGTGGATCGAGATGGTCCGCGCCGCCCGCACCATCCTCGAGCAGCCGGCGTTTGCGGCCTTCAGCGACGGCGAGATCTCGCCCGGACCGTCGGTGGAGACCGACCAGGAGATCCTCGACTGGGTCGCGAAGGACGCCGAGACGGCGCTGCACCCCTCGTGCACGGCCAAGATGGGCACCGGTCCGGACAGCGTGGTCGACCCGCTGACCATGAAGGTGCACGGGACCGAGGGCCTGCGGGTGGTGGACGCCTCGGCGATGCCGTACGTCACCAACGGCAACATCTACGCGCCGATCATGATGATGGCCGAGAAGGCCGCTGACCTCATCGCCGGCAATACCCCGCTGCCGCCCCTCCACGTGCCCTTCTACCGCTACCGCGACGGCATGCCCCTCTACCCCGAGGGCGACCCGCGCAACGCGACTCCCACCGCCCAGCCCACCGCCCTGCAGACGGCGCTGGAGGTCTGAGCCGTGCCGGACCTGTTCATCGACGGTTCCTGGCGGGCCTCGGGCGACGGCGGGACGCGCGACGTCATCGACCCCTTCACCGGCCAGGCGTTCACAGCGGTCGACGAGGCCACCGCTGACGACGCGGCCGCGGCGGTCGCGGCGGCGCGACGCGCCTTCGACGACGGCGCCTGGCCGTCCACCCCCGTGGACGACAGGTCGAAGATCCTGCGGCGCACCGCCGAGCTGCTCGAGCGCGACAAGGAGGAGATCGCGCACACCGAGACCCTCGACACCGGCAAGACCCTCGCGGAGAGCCGGATCGACGTCGACGACGTCGCGGCGGTGTTCCGCTACTACGCCGACGAGGTGCTGGTCGACGTCGACAGGACGGTCGACGTCGGCCGCGACGACGTCGTCTCCCGCGTCGTCCACGCTCCCGTCGGGGTCTGCTCGCTCATCGCCCCCTGGAACTACCCGCTCCTGCAGATCGCGTGGAAGGTGGCCCCAGCGCTCGGCGCGGGCTGCACGACCGTGCTCAAGCCCAGCGAGGTGACGCCGCTGAGCACCGTGCACCTGGTCCGCCTGCTCGCGGAGGCGGGCGTGCCGGACGGCGTCGTCAACCTCGTGCTGGGCGGTGGCCCCACGGTCGGTCCGGCGCTCACCGAGCACGACGACGTCGACCTGGTCTCCTTCACCGGCGGCCTGGCCACCGGCCAGCGCATCCTGCGGGCAGGGGCGGAGTCGGTTAAGCGCGTCACGGTGGAGCTCGGCGGTAAGAACCCGCACGTCGTGTTCGCCGACGCCGACCTCGCCACGGCCGTCGACCTCGTGCTCACCGGCGCGTTCCTGCACTCCGGGCAGGTGTGCTCCGCCGGCACCCGGCTCATCGTCGAGGAGTCGATCGCCGACGAGCTGGTGGCCGGAGTAGTCGAGCGGGCTCGCCGCATCCGCCTGGGCAGCGGGCTGGACCCCTCGAGCGAGTCCGGTCCGCTGGTCTCGGCCGCTCACCGCGAGAAGGTCGAGGGCTACGTAGCGCTCGGGCTGGCCGAGGGCGCCCGGCTGCTCACCGGCGGGAAGCGCCCGGCGGCCGAGCACCTGCAGACGGGCTTCTTCTACGAGCCCACCGTCTTCGACGGCTGCGACAGGTCGATGCGGATCGTCCAGGAGGAGACCTTCGGGCCGATCCTCACCGTCGAGCGCTTCCGCACCGAGGCCGAGGCCGTCGCGCTCGCCAACGACACCGCGTACGGCCTGGCCGGCGGGGTTCAGACCGCCGACGTCGCCCGCGGCGAGCGCGTTGCCGCAGCCCTGCGTCACGGCACCGTGTGGATCAACGACTTCGGCCCCTACGTCCCCCAGGCCGAGTGGGGCGGGTGGGGTCGGTCCGGCAACGGCCGCGAGCTCGGCCCCGAGGGCCTGGCCGAGTACCGCCAGAGCAAGCACGTCTGGCGGAACGCCGCCCCGAAGCCCGCCGACTGGTTCACCGGCTGACCGGGCTCCGCCGCAAGCGCTCCATCCAGCACCACCAGCCACCCAGCAGCCGCGCCGGACCACGCACCACCGGCGCCGACGGACCGAGGAGGTCCCGGTGAGCACCACACGAGGAGAAAGCACCACCGCCAGCCCGATCAGCATCAGCACGAGCCCCAGCTCAGGTCCGGGCATCAGCATCAGCACCAGTTCCCCGGCGGGCTCGAGTTCCAGCTCTGACAGTGCAAACAGTGCTAACAGTCACGGGCTCGACGAGTACGGCTATGCCCCCAAGCTCGAGCGCAGCATCGGCTCCTTCGCGAGCTTCGCCGCGGGCGTCAGCTACATCTCGATCCTCACGGGCACGTTCCAGCTCTTCTACTTCGGCTACGGCACGGCCGGGCCCGCCTACCTGTGGTCATGGCCGATGGTCTTCGTGGGCCAGCTGCTCGTGGCGCTTGTCTTTGCCGAGCTCTCCAGCCGCTTCGCGGTGGCGGGGTCGCTCTACAACTGGACCAAGCAGCTCGCCTCGCCGACGGTCGCGTGGGTCGCCGGGTGGACGATGCTCATCGCCTCGATCGTCACGCTGTCCGCGGTGGTGCTGGCCTTCCAGCTGACGCTGCCGCAACTGTGGTCGGGCTTCCAGTTCGTCGGGTCCGCTGACGACCCGGTCGACTACGCCCTCAACGCCGTCATCCTCGGTGGGGTCGTCATCGTCTTCACCACCGTGGTCAACGCCTTCGGCGTCAAGCTCATGAGCCGCATCAACTCCGCGGGCGTCTTCATCGAGCTCATCGCCGCCGTCGCGATCATCATCCTGCTGGCGCTGCACGTGAAGCGCGGGCCAGGCGTCGTCCTGGAGACCCGCGGCATCGGCGTCGACCACCCGGGCGGTTACTTCGGCGCCTTCCTCGTGGCGGCGCTGGCGTCCGGGTACGTCATGTACGGGTTCGACACCGCCAGCTCCCTCGGCGAGGAGACCAAGGACCCGCGTCGCACGGCGCCGCGGGCGGTGCTGCGCGCCGTCGTCGCCTCGTTCGTGCTGGGCGGGCTCATCCTGCTGCTCGCACTCATGTCGGCGCCGGACCTCGACGACCCGCTCATCGGCGACGCCTCCGGCGGCCTGCAGCACCTCGTGCTCACCACGGTGGGCGGCGGTTTCGGCGTGCCGTTCCTCGCGTGCGTCGTCGTCGCCGTCCTGGTCTGCTCCCTGGCCGTGCACACCGCCACCGTGCGGATGGCCTTCGCCATGGCCCGCGACAACAACCTGCCGTTCGCCGAGCAGCTGGCGCACATCAGCCCCCGCTTCAAGACGCCCGTGGTGCCGGCCGTGGTGGTCGGGGTGCTCGCGCTGGTGGTGCTGGTGGTCAACGTGGGTCAGCCCCAGATCTTCACGGTCATCACCAGCCTGGCGGTCGGCATGATCTACCTCGCCTACCTCGTGGTCACGGTGTCGCTGCTGGTGGCCCGACTGCGCGGGACGTGGCCGAGGCCCCTCCCCGACGGCACCCGCGCGCCGTTCTCCCTGGGCCGCTGGGGCCTGCCGGTCAACGTGCTGGCGGTCCTCTGGGGTGTGGCGATGATGACCAACCTGCTGTGGCCGCGTCGCGAGGTCTACAACGCCTCCGAGCCGTACCACTGGTACCTGCAGTACGGCGCGGTGCTCTTCATCGTGGTGGTCGTCGGAGGCGGCGCCCTGTACTACCGGGCGCGGCTGCGGCACCGCTCGGGTGTGCTCGCGAGCCACGCGAGCCACGCGAGCCACGCGAGCCACGCGAGCCACGCAGAGGGCAGCGTGCCCGGGAAGGGCTGAGCCGGTACCGAGCCAGGGGGAGCGGGCGCGTCGCGTGCTTCAGGCACTTGACGGGCAACTGATGCATCAGTGATTCTGTTACATCTAGATCACACGCGGCAGAGTTGCCCGTGCCGCTTCTAGGGTGCACGTGCCCGCTCCACCTGGACCAGGCCCGCGGGCCTGACGTGAGAGGACCACACCATGTCGCTCGATCACGGAGCTCCTCCGCTCGAACACCGCAAGCTGCCCATCGACAAGCCCGTGTTGACCATCTCGGCCGTGGTGGTGGTAGCGCTGTGTGCCGTCGGCATCGCCGTGCCGGACCAGCTGGCCAAGACCAGCGGTGACGCGCTCAGCTGGATCACCACCAATCTCGGGTGGGCCTTCGCCGTGAGCGCCACCGGTTTCGTGGTGCTCGCCCTGGTGCTGGCCTTCGGCCGCACCGGCCGCATCCGGCTGGGCCGAGACGACGAGCGCCCGGCGTTCAGCCGCGCCTCCTGGATCGCCATGATGTTCTCCGCAGGCATGGGCATCGGCCTCATGTTCTATGGCGTCACCGAGCCCGTCACCCACCTCATGACGCCGCCGGAGGGCGGCGTCGAGCCGGGCACGCCCGCGGCCGCCGACCAGGCGATGCAGTACACGCTGTTCCACTGGGGCCTGCACCCGTGGGCCATCTACGCCGTGGTCGGTCTCGCGCTCGCCTACTCCAGCTACCGCAAGGGCCGTCCCGGAGGGTTCTCCGCGGCGTTCGCCCCGCTGCTGCGCGGCCCCCGTGGCCGCGGCGCCGCCAAGGCCATCGACGTGCTGGCCATCTTCGCCACCGTCTTCGGGTCCGCCGTCAGCCTCGGTCTCGGTGCTGCCCAGATGAACGGCGGCCTGTCTCACGTGTTCGGCGTGGCCTCGGGCACCGGCGTCCAGATCACGATCATCGTCGTCCTGACCCTGTGCTTCATCATCAGCGCCGTCAGCGGCATCGAGAAGGGCGTGAAGATTCTGTCCAACACCAACATGGTGCTGGCCGGGCTGCTCCTGCTCTTCCTCTTCGTCGTCGGTCCGACGGTCTTCATCCTCGACATGGCCCCCAACGCCGCCGGCAACTACCTCACGGCCCTGCCGCACATGTCGCTGCGCACTGGTGTCTTCGGTGGCCAGGAGTGGCTGTCCGGCTGGACGATCTTCTACTGGGCGTGGTGGATGTCCTGGACGCCCTTCGTGGGCGCGTTCCTCGCCAAGATCTCCCGCGGTCGCACCATTCGCGAGTTCGTCATCGGCGTCATGCTCATCCCGACCCTCGTGAGCCTCATCTGGTTCTCGGTCTTCGGTGGCACTGCCATCAACGCCCAGCTGACCGGTGCTCTCGACCTGGAAGGCATCTCCGACCAGACCACCCAGATGTTCAACCTCCTGGCACTGTTCCCCTGGTCGGGCTTCACGTCGCTGCTCGTGGTGGCCCTCGTGGCGATCTTCTTCGTGTCGGGTGCCGACGCCGCGAGCATCGTCATGGCGTCGCTGTCGAGCCACGGTGACGACGAGCCCCGCCGCTGGCTGACGGCCGCCTGGGGAGCCCTCACCGGCCTGGTGGCTATCGTGCTGCTCCAGGCCGGCGGCCTGCAGGCGTTGCAGAACCTCACGATCATCGCGGCGACGCCGTTCCTCGTGGTGATGGTGCTGCTGTGCTGGGCCCTCCTGAAGGACCTCAAGGGTGACCGCGCCCCCGTCACCGGCCAGTTCCCGGCCGTGCCGCCGGCGGCGGGTCGGCGGAACGGTGCGGCGCCCCAGGCGACCGCGCCTCGCTCGGTGCAGCTACCCGAGACGGAGAAGGTCGGCGTCGCCGACTGATCTCCTCGGGGCGAGAGCCGCGGGACGAGCGTCCAGCGTGTGGCGATGTGGTGCGGGCCGGCTGGGCCGGGGGTCTGACGACCTCCGGCTCAGCCGGGTTTCACCGCTCCCAGGCGCCAGGAGGCGCGCGCCGCCGTCTCGAGCAGCCGATCGGCAATGACCGGCAGCGCCTCGGCCGTCATGCGGTAGGTGGGGCCACCGACCGTGAGCGCTGCCACGGCGCTGCCGTCGGCGCCCCGCACGGGTGCGCCGACCACCACGAGCCCCGCCTCGTGCTCCTCCTGCGCCACGGCCCACCCGCGGGCGCGGACCTGCTCGAGGTCCGCGGACAGGGCCGCGAGGTCGACGAGGGTGTGCTCCGTGAACCGCTCCAGTCCGATGTCGCACAGGTCGGCCACCTGCTGCGCCGGCCACTCGGCGAGGAACACCTTGCCGGCGGCCGTGGCGTGCAGCGGGCCGCGGCGCCCGACGTAGTCCGTGCTCGCGACGATGGCGCTTCCGGTCGCCTGATCGACCGTGGTGATCTGCGCGCCGTCACTGACCACGAGGTTCACCGTGTCGCCGACCTCGGCGGCCAGCTGTGCGCACAACGGCCGGCACAGTACGGCGACGTCGTGGGCGCCCGCCGCGCCCGCCGCGAGCTGTCCCGCGGAGGGACCCAGGCGGTAGCGGCCGCGGTCGCCGTCCTGCTGGACCAGGCCTCGCGCCTCCAGGGTCGCGAGCAGGCGGAAGGCGGTCGCCTTGTGGATCCGCACGCCGGCGGCCAGGTCGGTGAGGCCGGACGGGCCGTGAGCCGCGAGGGCCTGGAGCAGGGAGACGGCCCTGTCGACCGACTGCACCGTGGCCTCCCGCGGGCCGCTCCCAGGCGCGCCGCCACCGCCGTCGTCGTTCCGCATCCCGGAACAGTAGGGCCGGGTGGGCGTGTCGGGGAGAGGCCCGCCGATGACTCGCCGTGGATCGCGCGTCACCCTCTTGACAGCCACTCTGGGGGGGGCGAAAGATCTGCCGGACCACAGAGCGAAACAGTTTCACTGAACGAAACTCGCGCGGCAAGGGTGCTGCGATGAGACCCGGACCACATCAGCACTGCCCCTGAGTCACCAGTACCACCTGATCCGCGCCAGTCAGCTCCGCAGCTCCACACCCTGAAGAATCCGGTCTCGAAGGGACGTCCCATGACCACCCAGCTCACGCCGCCGACCTCCGCGAGCGCCCCGGTCTCCCCGGCCGACAGCGCCCCCGCCCTTGGTGCCAGTGCCGCCGAGCTCGTGGCGCGCCGTCGCAAGGGCTACAGCCTCGAGGGTGGCTTCTACACCAGTCCCGAGATCTACGACCTCGACATCGACGTCATCTTCAGCAAGAACTGGATCTTCGTGGCGACTGCGGCCGAGATCCCCGAGGCCGGTGACTTCGTCACCGTCGACATCGGCAAGGCCTCGGTCATCGTGGTCCGCGACGACGACGACGAGATCGCCGCCTTCCACAACGTCTGCCGCCACCGCGGGTCCCGCCTGCTGGAGGACAAGGGCTTCGTGGGCAACATCGTGTGCCCCTACCACCGCTGGACCTACGCGCTCGACGGTTCGCTGCTGCACGCCGAGTCGCAGCCGCCGACGTTCGACAAGACCTGCTTCTCCCTGCGCAAGGTCCACGTGCGCAACCTCGCGGGCCTGGTCTTCATCTGCCTCGCGCAGGACGCCCCGGAGGACTTCGACGAGGTCGCCAAGATCGTCGAGCCGCACCTGCTGCCGTACCAGCTCGACAAGGCCAAGGTGGCTCGCCAGGTCGACCTGCCCGAGGCCGGCAACTGGAAGCTGGTCATGGAGAACAACCGCGAGTGCTACCACTGCGACGGGCACCCGGAGCTCATCAGCGCCTACTTCCCGATCTTCGCCTACGACGCAGAGGACATCACCCCGCGGCTCAAGCCCCTCTACGACCGCTACACCGCAGCCGCCGAGGCGCTGGAAGAAAAGCGCAAGGAGCAGGGCACCCCCCTGCAGGACCACATGCAGCTCGACACCCGCGTGGTCGGCTTCCAGCTCTCCCACCTGCCGCTGGACGGCGAGGGCAAGTCGTTCGCGGCGAACGGTGCCGCGGTCTGCTCCAAGCTCATCGGAGAGGTCAAGGACGCCGCCTTCGGCGACCTGTCGCTGCACATGCAGCCCAACAGCTGGTTCCACTTCCTCGGTGACCACGCGGTGGTCTTCTCGGTCATGCCGACCTCGCCGACCACCAGCGTGCTGCGCACCACGTGGCTGGTGCACCCGGACGCGGAGGAGGGCGTGGACTACGACCTCGAGTCCCTGTGCACCGTGTGGAACGCCACCAACGACCAGGACCGCGTGCTGGTGACCAACACCCAGATCGGCTGCAGCGACCCGAGCTACGTGCCCGGTCCGTACTCGATGGTGGAGGACCAGGTCGAGGGCTTCGTCAACTGGTACGTCACGCGCCTGCGCGAGCACCTGGGTGTGGAGGCCAGCGCATGAGCTCCGCCACCGTCGCCGAGACGCGCTCTCCTCATCACCAGGCCCACTGTCCGCCGCACCCCGCCGGACTGGCCACCTGGGGAGACGCCGAAGACGAGTCACTGCTGGTGTGCCAGGCGGTGCTCGACGTCACCCACGACGTCAAGACCTTCACCTTCGCCTCGCCGGACGCGCACCTGTTCCACTTCGAGCCGGGGCAGTTCATCACCCTGCGCCTCGACATCGACGGCACCGAGGTGCTGCGCTCCTACACCGTCTCCTCCCCGCCGACGCGCCCGCACACCCTGTCCATCACGGTGAAGCGCAAGCCCGGCGGCGTCGTCTCCCCGTGGCTGCACGACACCGTGCGTCCGGGCACCGCGCTGCGGGTGCAGCCCCCGCTGGGCGTGTTCTCCACCAGCCGCCACCCCGCGGACAAGTACCTGTTCCTGTCCGCCGGCAGCGGCATCACCCCGCTGATGTCGATGACGCGCACCCTGGCCGACCTCGGCCGCGACGCCGACGTCGTCTTCGTGCACAGCGCCCGCACCCCGGCGGACATCATCTTCCGCAAGGAGCTTGAGGCCCTCGAGGCGCTGCACCCGTGGCTGCGGGTGCAGCATGTGGTGGCCAGCGCCGGTGACGAACCGAGCTGGTCGGGGCTCACCGGTCAGCTCGACGGCCCGATGCTCACTGCGGCGGTACCCGACTACGCCGAGCGCGAGGTCTTCGTCTGCGGCCCCCCGCCGTACATGGAGGCCGTCCGCGCCGCGCTGCTCGCCGCCGGGCTCCCGGAGGCGAAGTACCACCAGGAGACGTTCAGCTTCGAGCGGCTCGACCTGGCCGACGCGCCGTCGTCGTCCTCAGAGGGGGCGAACGGGGAGCTCTCCCTGGACGCCACCGAGGTCGAGCGGGTGGCCGACGCCTCCGCTGACTCCGCCGGCGCGGCCGACGGTGCCTCCGCGGACACCGAGACGGGGTTCGCCGTGGCGTTCACCCGCAGCGGGTGCACCATCCGCTGCGGGCGCGACGAGACGATCCTCGAGGCGGCGTTCCGCGCGGGCCTCACCCCGCCGTCCTCGTGCAGCGAGGGTGTGTGCGGCACCTGCAAGACGACCCTCGTGGACGGCGAGGTCGACATGCAGCACCAGGGCGGCATCCGCCCGCGCGAGATCAAGATGGGCAAGGTGCTGCTCTGCTGCTCCAAGCCCCTGTCCGACGTCTCCGTCGAGGCCTGACCCCCTCGCACGTCTTCTCGCACTTTCCGCGGCATGTGCGGCTCCCCGGCACCGGGTGGCGCACGTGCCGCGGAAAGTGCGGCAGGGGGAGGGGAGTGACGGGTTCAGCGGTCGGTGACGAGCTTGAGGACGGCGAAGGCGCCGACGCCGATGAGTACCGGCCACAACCACGGGGCGCGTCGACGGCCGCCCGCGTCGCGTCCGAACTCGCCGCGGCGGCTCCGCACGACGAGGTTGACGACGATCACGGCCAGCACCGCGACCGGTACGGCGGCGAGCAGCAGGGTGGGGACGCCTTCGGGTACGGGAAACATCCCGCCATCGTCTCCGAGCACGTCAGCAGGGTCGAGCCGGCGAATCCCCACCCGGCCCGGCAGCCAGCACGAAGAGCGACCTGTCGTCAGCCGTCAGCCGTCAGCTCCGTAGTCCGAGCCGGCAGGTGGTCCCGCGGTGTCGCCCCCGAGGGTGCGGTCGGCGTCGGCGGCGCCGTGTCCCACCGCGAGGCGCACCACCCAGTAGAGCCCGAACAGCACGAGCGCCGCGAGCACGAGTGGCGCAGCGAACCCGACGAGCAGCAGGGCGGGGTTGTCGAAGAGCACCGGTCACACCCCGTTCGTCGGAGGGGCGCCCGACCCCGGCGGGAGCTGCCGGCGGCGCGCGTCGAGCAGGCCGTGCCGCACGGCCATGCGGACCGTCCAGTACAGCCCCGTGAGCACGAGCGCCCAGAACAGCAGCGGGACGAACGCAAGGAAGCCCCACTCCGGGAAGCCGACACCGAACATGCGATCACGGTAGGCCCCGTACTTCCGCAGCGGAACGCTCCACGCCGGGCCGTTCAGCGCACGCTGCGGGGGCCGTGACTGGTCGCCGCCCTTCAATTCGACGCAGCGCAGCGTGGTCGTGCTGATCAGGGTGGAGCATCATCGGCGGGGTAGGGAGCGGTCATGAACCTCGACGACGACGGTGCCCAGACGGCCAAGCTCTCCGAGCTCATCGCCGACGAACGGCAGGCGATGTTCACCACCACCGCCCCCGACGGCACGCTCATCAGCCGACCGATGGCCGTGCAGCAGGCGGAGTTCGGTGGTGACCTGTGGTTCTTCGCCGAGGCCGGCTCCCGCAAGGTGGAGCACCTCACCCGCGACCCGCAGGTCAACGTCACCTTCTCCGGTGACGACAGCTGGGTCTCCCTCACCGGCCGGGCGTCCGTGGTCCGCGACCTCACCAAGAAGCGCGAGCTGTGGAACCCGGTGGTGGAGGCGTGGTTCCCGGACGGGAAGGACGACGACGGGATCGTCCTCCTCCACGTCGATGGCGACTCCGCGGAGTTCTGGGACAGCCCCGGCGGTCGCCTCGCAACGGCGCTGAGCTTCGCCAAGGCCAAGCTCACCGGACAGCCGTACTCCGGCGGCGACAACGCGAAGCTGACGCTGCCCTGAGTGCAGGGGGTCGATGGGAGAGTCAGGTGCGCTGCGCGAGGGCTGCGAGCCTGTCGATGGAGGCGAGCAGCTGCTCCCGGCCGGTGGCGCGGGCCCGGGGGAGCCGCTGCGGGTCGGTGAGCTGCGACCAGTCGTAGCTGTGCGTGACGCGCGTGAGCGAGGGCCCCAGCGGCTCCAGCTCCCACCGCCACAGGTGCCCCGGCGGTTCGGCGCCCGGCTCGGAAGGGTTCCAGGCGATGCGCCGTCCTTCGCTGAACTCGACGACGTGGTTCTCGCGGACGCTGCCCTTGGTGAGGGTGGTCCGGAAGACCTGGCCGACCGCCGTGACGCGCTGTCCGGGCGCCGCCTGGGCGAGGTTGTCGTTGCCGTCCCAGCGGGGCTGCTGGGCGGGGTCGGCGATGAGCTCGAAGAGCGTCGCCGCGTCGGCCGCGACGTCCCGGCTGGCGCTGACCACGCGCGGGCCGTCCGGGGAGGGGGCGACGTCGGGGGTGCTCACGGTGGCATCGAACCACCTGCGGTGGCGGCCTTCCTCGGTGTGATGGTGGCGATGCGCATCAGCAGGTGTGCAGAACGTCCATGATCACGCTGGATTGCGCTTCGGAAGTCCATGATCACGGCGGGAAAGGGTGGCGGACGCCCATGATCACGGACGGGGTGGGCGGCGGGTGAGGTCCAGGATGGCCTGGAGCACGCGGTCCTTGTCATCGACGAGGGGGGCGTCGCCGTAGAGCGGTGCCATGCAGATGCCGTCGGCCGCGGCGATCGCCAGTGTCGCCACCAGGGGGTCGAGGCCGTCGGTGAGTAGTCGCTCGCGCCACCGCTCCGCGTCGGCCTGCATCATCGCGGCTACGGCCGGGTCGGTCTGCAGGTGCACGAGCAGCGTGGTGGCGCGGCGCGTGCGCTCGGCGTCGGCCGCTGCCGCCAAGGTCGCCCGGACGTAGGCGCGCGTCAGCCGGCCGGGCGTGCGCGCCCCGCCGTCGTCGTCAGTCCCGTCGTCAGTCCCGTCGTCAGCCCCGTCATCAGAGCCGTCGATGCCGTCCTCGGCGGCCAGGGCCGCCTCGACGTCGCGGGTGAAGTCGTCCAGGAGCTGCTGCGCCACGGCATGCAGGAGCGCCTCTTTGCTGCCGAAGTGGTAGAGCAGCCCGCCCTTGGTCACCTGGGCGCGGGAGGCGATCTCCTCCAGGCCCGCGCTGCCGCCGCGCTCGGCGACCACCTCGGCGGCGGCGCGCAACACCTGCTGCTGCGTCTGTCCGGAGGTCCTGCCGGTGGTGCGCCCCATGGGGTCACTGTGCCCTTCCGTGGGCGCGTCCGGTTGACAGCTCCCCGACGTCGACAGTTACTGTACTGACCAGTCAGTGCAGTTTCTTGATGGAGGATGACGACGATGGCTACGCCGGCGCTCGACGCGCACCAGGCACAGCCCACCCAGCACCCGACCGCGCAGACGCAGGTCGCGCAGGGCGCCGCGGGCTGGCGCGAGTGGGGCGGACTGGGTGTGCTCGTGCTCGCCGTCGTCCTGCTCGCTGTCGACGCCACCGTGCTGGCGCTCGCCGTCCCCGCCCTGACGGCGGACCTGCGCGCCACGTCCACCCAGGTGCTGTGGATCGGCGACGTCTACTCCCTGGCGCTCGCGGGCCTGCTCGTCACCATGGGCAACCTGGCCGACAGGGTCGGCCGCAAGCGCCTGCTGCTCGTGGGCACCGCGGCGTTCGGTGGGGCCTCGCTGCTCGCGGCGTTCTCGCCCACGCCCGAGGCGCTCATCGCGGCCCGGCTGTTGCTGGGTGTGGCCGGCTCCACGCTCATGCCGTCCACGCTGTCGCTGATCCGCAGCATCTTCACCGCGCCGAAGCAGCGCACCCTCGCCATCGCCCTCTGGTCGGCCGGTGCCTCCGGTGGTGCCGCGCTCGGTCCGCTGGTCGGCGGGGCGCTGCTCGAGCACTTCTGGTGGGGCGCGGTGTTCCTCATCAACGTGCCGGTGGTCGCCGTGCTGCTCGTCGCCGGTGCGTGGCTGCTGCCGGAGTCGAAGAACCCCACCCCGGGCCCGATCGACTTGCGCTCGGTGGCGCTCTCGCTGGTCGGCCTGGTGGCCGCCGTGTACGCCATCAAGCACCTCGCCCACGAGGGGCCGGACGCCGTGGTGCTGCTCTCCGCCGCCATCGGCGTGTTCGGTCTGGTGGCGTTCGTGCGCCGTCAGCGCCAGCTGGCGCACCCGCTCATCGACGTGGAGCTGTTCCGCAACCGGGCCTTCTCCGGTGCGGTGGCCGTGAACTTCGCCTCGGTGTTCCCGCTGATGGGGCTGCTGTTCTTCTTCTCGCAGTACCTGCAGCTGGCGCGCGGTTCCAGCCCGCTGCAGGCGGGGCTGCAGGAGACCCCGCTCATGCTCTCCGCGATCGGCGCCGTCGCCGTCATCGGCGTGGTGCTGCCGAGGCTCGGTGCCGGGCGCACCGCGGCGGTCGGGCTGCTCGCGGCCTCACTCGGGCTGGTGCTCCTCGCGCTGGCCGAGGGTGCGTCGAGCTACCTGTGGCTTGCGCTCACCCTCGTGCCGATCGGCCTGGGCGTGGGGCTCAGCCAGACCGTGGCCGTCGACGCCGTCGTCAGTGCCGTGCCGTCCGACCGCGCCGGCGCCGCCTCCTCGATCTCCGAGACGGCGTACGAGCTGGCGGCCGCCCTCGGCATCGCCGTGCTCGGTTCGCTGCTGGGCATCGTCTACCGCGTGGGGCTCGAACTGCCCGTGGGTACCGATGCTGCTGTCGCTGCCGCCGCGGGTGACTCCCTGGCCGGTGCCCGCGCCGCGGGTGCCGAGGGCGCCGTGTTCGAGGCGGCGCGTGAGGCCTTCGTCCACGCCATGCAGGTGACATCGCTGAGCGCCGCTGCGCTCACTGCCGTGGCCGCGGTCATCGCGTGGCGGATGATCCCGGCGCGCCTCAGCGGGGCGGGTCACTGATTCCGCGCCGGGTCTGTGCTGGTCAGCGCCGGCCAGCACCGGCTGCTCGGCGGCGTCCCAGCGCGTAGCCGAGCAGCCCGGTCGCGGCGGCCAGCACCACGGCCGCCACCACCACGGCGACGGCCTCGCCCCGCCCCACCACCACGAGCGGACTGCCGTCGCCTCCGAACACGTCCATCTGAGGGTCCGGTGTGTACGCGGACCAGCCGAACCCCGCTGGTGGGCCGGCGACCAGCGCCCGGGTCACCAGCCCGCCCAGCACGACGAGGGCGACGACGACGGCGACGGTCAGGACCCGGATGCTGCGCACGCGCCGATCATGCTCCCGATGGGGCCCTGGTGGCGGGCGGGCGAGGATGACCGCGTGGAGACCTCGGGCCAGCGCGACGGCGGCGACGGCCGCGACGAGGCGTGGGTGGCGCGGCGGCGCGACGCTGCGGCCGCCCAAGCCGACCGGCTCGCCCGCGCGGAGGCCGCCGAGACCGAGACCGCTCGGGGGCAGGTCCGGGAGTTCGTGGAGCGGGCGCGCGCCGCGGGGCTTCCCACCGAGGAGCTACGCGTGGTCGACGCCGCCGGCACCCGGTACCGCACGGGCGTGCAGGGCTGGGTGCTGCGCCGCGACGGCCGCGCCGGGGTGGGGGAGGACGGCGCGTTCTACCTGCTCGCGGTGCCACTCACCGGCGCGGAGCGCCTCGTGGCACGCCTGCGCGGGGTGCGCATCTCGCCCAGCGATCCGCCGCTCGTGTGGGGTCGTGGAGGGCGCGACGGAGACTCCATCGCCCTGGTCGAGCTGCTGGAACGGCGCCTGACGGAAGGGTGACGCTGCGTGGTGACAGGAAGATCACAGCCGCGTCACGGCTCCCTTCCCGCCGCGGCGTGTTGCCCCGAGTTGCCCCAAGTGATCACGCAGTGCGATCTATGGTCTTCCGGTGACCCGCTCCGACCGCCCCCTCCGCACGCCGCGCCTCCCGCGCCTCCGCCGTGCTCGCGGCGAGGTCTCTCCGGACGCCGCACCCCCCATGCTCGCCCCCGCGCCGGGGCGCCCGAAGGCTCCCGGGAGCCGGGGTGCGCACGCCCTCGACGTCGTGCAGCAGCCCATGCCCGGCCACCTCTACCTGGACCCTGACGTGCCGGCCGACGAGGTCATCGACCTGCGGTGCGGCAGCTGGAGCGGACGCGCCAGCCACGTCTGGACCGGCGTGGGATGGGCGCGGCTCGTGCCCGGGCCGATCGCCGTCGTCCCCACGGCCCGCCCCAAGGTCGGCTGAGCTTTCCCGGGCAGGCTTGGATGGGGCGGTGACCCGGCCCCTCCTGCACCTCACGCCCACCACGGGCTGGATGAACGACCCCAACGGCCTGACCCAGGTCGACGGCGTGCACCACCTCTTCTTCCAGCACAACCCCGACGCCCCCACCTTCGGCGTCATGCGGTGGGGCCACGCGACCAGCACCGACCTCGTCCACTGGACCGAGCACCCGACGGCGCTGACATCGCGCCCCGGGGCCGCCGACGCCGGCGGCTGCTGGTCGGGGTGCGCGGTGCGCCTGGCTGACGGTCGCACCGCCGTCCTGTACACCGGGGTCCAGCCGCCGGAGCTCGGCGGCCCGCAGCGGGCGGCGGCGGTGCGTGCGGTCGCCTCCGACGCGTCGTTGGTTGCGTGGCAGGTCGACGACGAGCCCGTCATCGCCGACTGGCCCACGCTCGACCCGCCGCTCACCGACTGGCGCGACCACGCCGTGCTGCCCCTCGGTGGAGATGGCGGCGACGGCGACGGCGGACAGGGGCTGCTGCAGGTGGTCGCCGCCGGCACCGCGGGGCACGACGGCGCCGGGCGCCTGCTCGCCTACACCAGCTCCGACCCGGAGCTGCGGGCGTGGACCTACGACGGCGTCTTCCTCGACGCCGCCGCTGCCGGGCTCGACGCGCATGTCTTCGAGTGCCCCGACGTGTTCACCGCCGACGGCGGTGAGCTGGTGGTGGTGCTCTCCTGGTACTCCAAGGACGCCGACGCGGAGCTGCACCACTCCTCCGGAGCGCTGTGGCTGACAGGTCGGCTGGAGCAGGACGACGACGGCGGAGCTCGTCGCGCTGGCGCTGCGCGCTTCGTGCCTCAGCGCCGGGGCGTGCTCGACCTCGGCTCGCGGTTCTACGCGCCGCAGTCGTACACCGCGCAGGACGGCCGCCGCATCGCGTTCGGCTGGCTGCGCACCCAGGACGACCCGGCGATCGTCGGCCGCTCCAGCGTCGGCGCGCAGTCGCTGCCGCGGCGCTGGAGCGTGGTCGGCAGACGGCTGCACCAGACGCCGACGGCGGAGATCACGGACCTGGCGGGCGACGTCGTCGTCGGGGAGCTCCCTCAGCCGGTGCGAGCGCTGGTCGTGCGGCTCGAGGTGGATGGCGGTGCATCCCTGGTCGAGGGCAGTCTCGTGCTCGTGGGGCCCGACGGGCACCGCACCTCGGTGGACCTAGCGGTGTTCGCTCGGTCCACCACTGACGTGCTCGTCGACGGCACCTGGACGCCCGAGGCATCGCAGGTGGAGTGGGCAGAGGTCTACGTCGACACCGGCATCGTCGAGGTGTTCACCAGCGACGGGCGCGCCGCGGCCAGCAGCGATCTCGCCCTGACGGCCGTTGCTGCCGTCGAGGTGACGGGCCCGGTGCGCGCCAGCGTTCGCCTCCTCACCCCCTGACACCGACGTGACGATCAAGGAAGTTCTGCACAGCTTCACGGTCTCCGTGCAGAACTTCCTTGACCGCCGCGAAACCGGGGGGCCGGGCGTGATCATGGACGCGCGGCCACCGGCCCCGAACCCGTCAGGCGAGCGCCGGCGCGCGGTCGCGAGCTGCCTGCGCCACGAGGAAGTCCGCGGCTGCCTGGCGCTGGTCGGAGCACCCGAACACCGCCAGCGACATCCAGAACGCTCCGTGCGCGAGGCCCTCGAAGCGCTGCGCGCGGGCGTCCACACCGGCCGCCCGCAGCTGCTGGGCGAAGGCCTCGCCCTCGTCGCGCAGCGTGTCGCACTCGTTGGTGATGACGAGCGTCGGCGGCAGCCCCGCCAGGTCGGCCGCGGTGAGGGTGTCCAGGGCGAGCCTCGGGTCCCGCACGTCGGCCTCGGAGGAGGTGTACTGCTCGCCGAACCAGGCGAGGTCGTCGAGCTCGATGACGTACCCCTTCGCGAACTGCTCCCGTGATGCCGTCTGCGCCGTCGGGCTGACCAGCGGGTAGACGAGCAGCAGTGACGTGAGGTGCACGCCGTCACGCACCGCCTGCACGGCTGCCGCGGCGGCGAGGTTGCCCCCGGCGGAGTCACCGGCCACCGAGATCCGGTGCCCGTCACCGCCGATCTCGCAGGCGTGCCCCACGGTCCAGCGCAGAGCGGCGCTCGCGTCGTCGTGGGCAGCGGGGAAGCGGTGCTCCGGGGGACGGCGGTAGGTGGCGGACACCACCACCGAACGCGTGCGGACGGCGAGGTCACGGACCACCTCGTCGACGACGTCGAGACCGCCGGCCATGAAGCCGCCGCCGTGGACGTAGAACAGCACAGGTAGCCCGTCGTCGCCGTCGACGTCTGGCCGGTACACCCGCAGCCGCTGCTCCGGGTCGGGGCCGTAGGAGTGCTCGCTCACCGCGGCGACCCGCTGCGGCGGGGCCTGCATGCCGACGAAGGAGTCGACCACCGCCCGTGCCGTCTCCACACCGGCGGCCCGGAAGCCGGGGAACTGCTGCTGGCGCAGCGTCTCCGCCACGAACATGAAGCACGGGTCCAGCTCCTGGCCCGGTGTCGCCGTCTCCAGACCGCGCGAGCTGTCGGCGACGGCGAACCCGCGCCACCCGCCGGCCTTGACGTCCTCGCAGATGGCCCGGTACCGCGGCGCACCACCGAGGTACACCAGCACCCGGCGCGGCTTGCCGGGGATGTTGGCGCCCATGTACCAGGAGCTGGCCGATGTCGGCAGCAGCGTCATCTCCGACAGGGCGTTCGTCTCGGCCACCCACTGGTCCTGCGCCGTGGCGCTCGGCTCGACCACTGTGTGGCCGCTCTCCGCTAGGTGCGCCAGCACGTCACCGATGAGGTCGACGTGGTCCTCGATGGCCAGCGGCATGTTGTAGAGCACTGACGGGCTCTGCGGGCCGGTGACCATGAAGAAGTTGGGGAAGCCGTGCACGGTGAGACCGAGGTAGGTCTGCGGCCCGTCCGCCCAGGAGTCCGCCAGCCGCAGGCCGTCGCGCCCCGTGACGTTCATCGCCAGCAGCGGGCCGGTGCACGCGTCGAACCCGGTGGCCAGCACCAGCACGTCGAGCTCGTGCACCGTGCCGTCGGCCAGGCGCACGCCCTGGGGCATCACGGCGTCGATGCGGTTGGCCGCGACGTCCACCAGCGTCACCGTGTCGCGGTTGTACGCCTCGTAGTAGTCGGTCTCCAGCGGAGGCCGCTTGGTGCCGTACGGGTAGCCGGTCGGGCACAGCAGCTCGGCCGTCGCCGGGTCCTGCACGCGCTCGCGGATGCGCTCGCGGATGTACTCGGCGGCGGTGTCGTTGGCGGCCTTGTCCAGCAGCAGGTCTGCGAAGCTGTCGATGAACAGCCGGAAGCCGCCCTTGTTCCAGCGGTCGTCGAAGACCGCGCGCCGCTGCTCGGGGGAGACCGCCAGCGCCGAGGGCTGCACCTCGTCGTACGGCACCCCGAGGAAGTGGTTGCGCGACTTCGCGCGGATGTCGGAGTAGGCGGCCTTCTCCGCGGCCTCCTGCTCGGGGTCGGTGGAGTGGTTGCCGATCGGCGTCGCGTAGTTCGGGGTGCGCTGTAACACCGTCAGGCTCGCGGCCTGCTTGGCGATCTCGCTGATCGCCTGGATGCCGCTGGACCCCGTGCCGATGATGCCGACGCGCTGGCCGGTGAGGTCGACGTCCTCCAGCCAGTTGCCGGTGAGCAGCGTGCGACCGGCGAAGGTCTCGACCCCGGGGAAGTCGGGCACCTTCGGCACCGAGAGCGTGCCCGCGCCGGAGACGAGGTAGCGCCCCGTGGTCACCGCGCCGTCGTCCGTGGTCACGCGCCAGAAGGAGGCGTCGTCGTCCCAGGTCGCTGACGTGACCCGCACCCCGAAGGTGACGTCCTTGCGGATGTCGAACCGGTCCGCCACGTGGCTGAGGTAGCGCAGGATCTCCGGCTGCGCCGGGAACCGCTCGGTCCAGTGCCACTCCTGCTGGAGCTGCTCGTCGAAGGAGTAGGAGTAGTGGACGCTCTCGATGTCCACCCGTGCTCCGGGGTAGCGGTTCCAGTACCAGGTGCCGCCGACGTCGGCGGCCGCGTCGAAACCGTGGACCGTCAGGCCCATCCGGTCACGGAACCTGTGGATCGCGTAGATGCCGGTGAACCCTGCGCCAATGACGACGACGTCGACGTCAGGCGTGGCAGTCGAAGTGCTCATCGAGCCTCCTGCGGGTCGGGGAGGGGGATCTCCCGAGTGGTCGGTGCGCCTCATCGCGTCCGACGGAGCCCGACGGTGACCCCGGCCACACCGCTCGGGCACGGGGCAGATCACCCCCTCGGGCACCCCACTTGCCCGCCGTGGACGCCGCCGCAGCCGTTGCCCGGCAACCGTCCCGTGACGGTGTGGTCACCGGCGCGTAGCGTTCGCGCTCATGACCAGAGCGGGTCCTCTCACGAGCTTCGTGGGGCGCGACGTGGCGCTGCGAGAGGTGAGAGACCTGCTCGGCGCCTCGCGCCTCGTCACCATCACCGGCACCGGCGGGATCGGGAAGACGCGTCTGGCGGTCGAGGTGGCGCGGCGTGCCCGCAAGGCCTTCGGCGGTGACGTCACCGTGGTCGAGCTGGCGCCCGTGGTGAACGGCTCCGAGGTCGCCTCCGCGGTCGCCGCGGCGCTGACCGTGCCCGACCAGTCCACACGGCCGATCCCCGAGCAGGTGGCGCTGCACCTGGAGGGGCGGCACTGCCTGCTGGTGCTCGACAACTGCGAGCACGTGCTGGACGCCGCCGCTGACCTGGTGGAGCACCTGCTCAGCGAGGTCGAGAGGCTCACCGTGGTCACGACCAGTCGCGAACCGCTCGACCTGCCCGGCGAGCAGGTGTACGCGCTCGGTCCGCTCGGCCTGCCCTCCGCCGAGCGGCGGGCCGATCGCGCCGCCGTCGACGGTGCCGAGGCCGTCAGGCTCCTGGTGGACCGCGCCCGGGCTCTGGTGCCCGGGTTCGAGGTGACCGACGCCAACCGGTCGGCCGTCCTGCAGCTGTGCGAGCGGTTGGACGGGATGCCGCTCGCCCTGGAGCTCGCCGCGGTACGGCTGCGCTCGCTGTCGGTGCACCAGGTGCTGGACCGGCTCGACGAGAGGTTCACCCTGCTCAGCCGCGGCTCGCGGGCGGAAGTGCCGAGGCACCGCACCCTGTGGGACCTCGTCGACTGGAGCCACGAGCTGTGCACCCCGCAGGAGCGCCTGCTGTGGGCGCGCCTGTCCGTCTTCCCCGCCGCCTTCGACCTCGCTGCCGCGGAGGCCGTCGGCACGTGCGAGGACCTCCTCGCTGCCGACGTCCTCGACGTCCTCGACCGCCTGGTGGCCAAGTCGATCGTCACCGCGGACGCCACGGGGGAGGAGGTGCGCTTCGGCATGCTCGTGACGATGCGCGAGTACGGGCTGACCCGGCTGGCCGAGCGCGGCCAGGAAGCGGAGGTGCGGTGCCGCCACCGCGACCACTTCCTCCGCCTGGCCTCGGACGTGGTGCGTGACTGGTCCGGCCCCGAGCAGCCCGCGGCGCTGGCGCGGATGCGACGCAGCCACGCCGACCTGCTCGCGGCACTGGAGTGGTCCACCACCACCCCCGGGGAGTGGGCGCGGGCCGCCCAGCTGGGTTCACTGCTGCGCTACCACTGGATCGCCGGGGGGTTCCTCAGCGACGGACGCCGCTGGCTGGAGCGGATCCTCGCCACCAGCGCCGGGCCGTCCGTCGAACGGGGAGCCGCGCTGTGGGTGGCCGCGTGGGTCTGCCTCATCCAAGGAGACCGCGACGCCGCGGCCGGGCACCTCGCGGCGTGCCGTGAGGTCGCTGCGGCGCTGGACGATGCGGTGCTGACGGCCCGCGCCGACCACTGGACCGCGCTCATGCACCTCTTCAGCGGCGACACCGCGGCGGCGATCACCCGCTACGAGGCCGCGATCGCCGTGTTCGACGAGGTCGGCGAGCACGCCGGGGCCGAGACGGCGCTGTTCCAGCTGGCCATGGCGCAGACCTACGACGGGTCACCCGAGGCGGCGCTGCGCACGTGCGAGCGGGTGCTGGCGCGCTGCACCGCCCGCGGGGAGCAGTGGTGCCGGGCGTACGCGCTGTGGGTCAGCGGCGTCGGCCACTGGCACCTGGGTGACCTGGCGGCGAGCCGGCGCGCCGCCCTGGCCGCCCTGGAGCTGCAGCGCGCGTTCCAGGACGGCATCTGCACCGCGCTCACCCTCGAGCTCACCTCGTGGCTGGCCTGCGGCGAGGGGCAGGTCGAACGAGCCGCCGAGCTCTCTGGCGCCGCCCGTGCGGTGTGGCGCCGGTTGGGGACGACGATCGAGGCGTTCGGGCCCGGCATCACCGCCGACGGCGACCGGATGACAGCACTCATCGACGCCCGACTCGGCCCGGCCAGCGCGGAGGCCCTCCGGGCCGCGCAGTCAGGCCTGTCGAAGGCGGACGCCGTCGAGCTCGCCCTCGGGCGCCGAGCCGCCGTCAGGGGTGGGGGCGGGGGAGCGCTCGCGACGGAGCAGGGTGCCTGCCCCCTGACGCCGCGCGAGCTGGAGGTCGCGCAGCACATCGCCGACGGCCTCAGCAACCGGGCCATCGCCGACCGGCTGGTCATCTCGGTCCGCACGGTCGACGGTCACGTCGAACGGATCCTCGCCAAGCTCGAGTTCACCTCCCGTGCCCAGGTGGCGCGGTGGGTGGCGGAGCGGTCAGCCCTCGCGCAGCGCTGACGGCCCCTCCCACGCCGCGTCGAGAAGCCTGACGAGGCCCTCGCGCGTCACGGGCCGCGGGTTGCTCGGGGGGATCAGCGGCAGCGCGGCTTCGGCCGCAGCCGCGACGTCGTCCCGTGCCAGGCCGAGCTGCGCCAGCGATGTCGCCACCCCCGCAGCGGACGCCAGGGACGACAGGACGACGGCGGGCCGCTCGCCCAGCACCGACCTCAGCCGCGCCGCGGCCCAGGGGGCGGCGGGTGCGTTGAACGCGACCGCGTGCGGCAGCACCACCGCGTGGACGTCGGCGTGGGGGAGCCCGAAGGTGCCGCCCAGCACGTGGCACACCTTGTGGTGCAGGCCGGAGCCCGCCGACGCGAACGCGCGGCCGGCCAGGTGCGCGCCCAGCAGCGCGTCTTCCCGGAGCCGCAGCTCGGACGCGCCGTCGCCGTCGTCGTCCTTCGTCTTCCGTCGCAGCGCCCGCACGAGCAGACCCGCGCCCTGCTCCGCGAGGGCCGCGCTGAGGGGGTCAGCCCGCGGGCCCCACAAGGCGTCGACGCAGTGGGCGAGGGCGTTGAGCTGGGAGGCAGCGGCCACCGCCGCAGGCAGCCCGACCGTGAGCGCGGCGTCGTAGACCACCACCGCGGGCAGCACCGCCGGGTCGGCGGTGACCGCCTTGCGGTCTCCCACGGTCTGCCCCCACACGTCCGTGGCCTCCGACCCGGAGAACGTCGTGGGCACGGCGACGACGCGCACGGGAAGCTGCGCGGCCACGGCCTTGGCCAGCCCGATGACCGACCCGCCGCCGACGGCGACCACCAGGTCGCACCCGCGCTCGCGGACCACGGCGCGAGCGCGGTCGGCGATGTCGACGGGCACGTGCTGCGCGGCGCCGTCCCACCTGACGACGTCGACCCCGGGGGCGGAGGTGCGCAGCGCCTCGGCCATTGCCTCGGCGGTGCCGCGGCTCGAGCCCGAGGCCGTGACGAGCACCCGGCGCGCGCCGTCGTCGTTGTTCTTGTCGTTGCCGCGGTCACGGACCTGCTCCACCACGGCCGCGACGGCCCGGTCGGTGGCGAACACCACCCGCTGCGCGCGCACGTCGTGCTGGAACCGGAGCAGCCCTCGGGCATCGCGTCCGGGTGTCGTCGGTGGCTCCTGCGTCATCGCTCGCGCCTCCTGGTGCGGTCGGGGCACTTCCCGTCAGTAGAACCCCTCGGACGGCACGGACCGCTGCGTCTGCCTGCGGTGGCCGAGCTCGGTGCCGATGCGGTCGGCCGCCTCGAGGAGGAGCGGGACCGTATCGCGACGCAGCACCTGCTCGCTGGCGCGCCCGGTGCTCGTGGAAGACGCCAGCGCCGCCACCACGGTGCCGGAGCGGTCCCGTACGGGCACGGCCGCGGAGAGCAGCCCGGACTCGAGCTCCCCGGACACCACGGCGAAGCCCTGGGCGCGCACCTCGTGCAGCAGGTTGCGCAGCGCCACCGGATCGGTGGTGGTGCGAGCGGTGAGCGCTCGCGGGGGGTGCCGGGTGAGGACCTCGTCGACGACGCCCGCGGGAGCCCACGCCAGGAGCACCCGCCCCATCGACGTGGCGTGCGCCGGGACGCGGGTGCCCACCTGCACGTTGATGCTCATGATGCGGCGGACGGGCACGCGCGCCACGTAGGCGACCTCGCCGCTGTCGAGGACGGCGAGGGAGGCGGACTCGCCGGTCTGCTCGGCGAGCGCCAGCAGGTGCGGCTGGGCGACGGCGACCAGCGCGTGCGACTCGGTGTAGTGCTGGCCGATGAGCAGCACGCGCGGCGTCAGGGACCAGCGGCCGGCGCGGGAGCTCACGTAGCCCAGCCGTTCCAGCGTGATGAGGAACCGCCGGACGGCGGGCCGCGAGTAGCCGGTCAGCTGCGCGAGCTCGGTGAGCGTCGGCTCGGGGTGCTCGGCGTCGAAGGCGAGGAGCAGGGCGAGGCCGCGCTCCAGCGACTGGACGTGGTCACGGTCGCTACCTGCGCTGATGGACTCGGTGCGGGACTCGGGGCGGGGCTCGGAGGTGGTCTTGATGGCTGCCACGCGCACTCCCTTCCGGGGGCCAGGGCGGGGGACAGAGGGGGTGATCTCACGGGTAGACGCCGCCGCCCTGCATCGGCAGAGTTCCTGTGAACGCACAGCGTGCATGTTGCACGCAGAGCGTACAAGGAGATGCGACGATGCCTGCTCCCGAAATCCTCCGCAGCGCCTTCAACAGCTTCGCCAGTGGCGTCACCGTGGTCACCTGCGCCCGTGAGGACGGTGTACCCCACGGCGCGACCATCAGCGCCTTCACCGCCGTCTCCACCGAGCCGGCGCTCTGCCAGGTCACGCTCACCCGCACCGCCAAGGTCTGCACCCACCTGGACGGGCGGCCGTTCGCCGTCAACGTCCTCGCCGCAGACCAGCTGCGGACGGCCCTCCACTTCGCGGGGCGCCCCCGCGATCCCGAGCCGGAGTGGACCGACGGGCCCGTGGCTCCCGTGCTCACCGGCACCGCGGCCACGATCTCGTGCACGCCGTGGCGCACGTACGACGGCGGTGACCACCTCATCGTGCTCGGCGAGGTCGTCGACGCCGTCGTCACCGCAGCCGAGCCGCTCGTGTACCACGGCGGTCGGTTCCGCGAGCTGTCCGCCCTGGTCAGCGACGTCCACTGGCAGGGCTCGATGGACTCGCCGTCCTCCGGCTGGTTCGACGCCAGCACCACCTTCACCAGGCTCCGCCCGCACCTGGAGCGCGCGGCGTCCTGACGCCACAGCCCCCGGCCCGCGAGCCGGCAGAACAGGTCAGTCACCTCCGACGACGAAGGGAACACCATGACCCTGCAGGACAACCCCGCTCCCCTCACCAGCGCGACCGGCGCGGACGAGGCGCCCACGCAGCGACCCATGACGGGGCAGGAGTACATCGACAGCCTCCGTGACGACCGCGAGGTCTGGATCTACGGCGAGCGCGTCAAGGACGTCACCACCCATCCCGCCTTCCGCAACCCGGTGCGGATGACGGCCCGCCTCTACGACGCCGTCCACGCACCCGAGACCCACGACATGCTCACGGTGCCCACCGACACCGGCAACGGCGGCTACACACACCCGTTCTTCCGCAGCCCCCACAGCGTGGACGACCTGCTGGCCGACCGCCGCGCCATCGAGGGCTGGGCCCGGATGTCCTACGGCTGGATGGGGCGCAGCCCGGACTACAAGGCGAGCTTCCTCGGCACCCTCGGCGCCAACAGCGGCTTCTACGCGCCCTTCGAGGACAACGCCAAGCGCTGGTACAAGGAGTCGCAGGAGAAGCTCCTCTACTGGAACCACGCCATCATCAACCCCCCGGTCGACCGGAACATGAGCCCCGACGAGGTGGGCGACGTGTTCATGAAGGTCGAGAAGGAGACCGACGCGGGCCTGGTCGTCTCGGGCGCCAAGGTGGTGGCCACCGGCTCGGCGATCACCAACTACAACTTCATCGCCCACTACGGACTCCCCATCAAGAAGAAGGAGTTCGCGCTCATCTGCACGGTGCCCATGGACTCCCCGGGCATCAAGCTCATCTGCCGTCCCTCGTACACCCAGCAGGCCGCGGTGATGGGGAGCCCGTTCGACTACCCGCTCTCGAGCCGCATGGACGAGAACGACACGATCTTCGTCTTCGACAAGGTGCTCGTGCCCTGGGAGAACGTCTTCCTCTACGGCGACGTCGAGAAGATCAATGGGTTCTTCCCGGTCTCCGGCTTCATCCCGCGGTTCACCTTCCACGGATGCATCCGCCTCGCCACGAAGATCGATTTCATCGCGGGGCTGCTGTTGAAGGCTCTGGAGATCACCGGCAGCAGGGACTTCCGTGGCGTGCAGACGCGCGTCGGTGAGGTCATCGGTTGGCGCAACACCTTCTACGCCCTCGCCGACGCCATGGCCCGCAACCCCGACGAGTGGACCAACGGCGCGCTGCTGCCCAAGCTCGACTACGGGCTGACCTACCGCATGCTCATGATCCAGGCGTACCCGCGGATCAAGGAGATCATCGAGTCGGACGTGGCGAGCGGACTCATCTACCTCAACTCCCACTCCATCGACTTCAAGACCCCCGAGGTCAGGCCGTACCTCGACAAGTACGTCCGCGGCTCCAACGGCTACGACGCCGTGGACAGGGTCAAGGTGATGAAGGCCCTCTGGGACGCCGTCGGCACCGAGTTCGGTGGCCGCCACGAGCTGTACGAGCGCAACTACTCGGGCAACCACGAGAACGTCAAGGCCGAGCTGCTCTTCGCCGCCAACGCCCAGGGCACCACCGCGCAGATGACGGGTCTGGCGGAGGCCTGCCTGGCCGAGTACGACCTCGACGGCTGGACCGTGCCCGACCTCATCGGCAACGACGACGTGTCGATCTTCAGCTGCCGCGGTCGCTGACCGGCCAGCTCCCCTCACAGCGGCACCGACCAGCGGCACCGCACCCCCTCACGCCACAGCACAGCAGGAGCAGACATGAGCACCCTTGACAGGACCGACGAGCTCGTCACCCCACTCACCGCGACCGCTGCCGCCTCCGGTGCGCAGGCCAGCGCCTCCTTCCGCACCAACGAGGTCTACAGCGGCGCCACCGCGGACGTCTCCACCGAGCGCGTCCACACCGTGGCCCGCGCGGTCCTCAAGGCGGTCCACGCCGTCATCGAGGAGCACGAGGTCTCCTACCCGGAGTTCCAGGCCGCCAAGAAGTGGCTCATGGACGTGGGGGAGTTCGGCGAGTGGCCGCTGTTCCTCGACGTCTTCGTCGAGCACGCGGTGGAGGAAGTGGCCTCCAAGGCCCAGCACGGCACGAAGGGCACCATCCTTGGTCCCTACTACCTGCCGGGCCAGGCCCAGCTGGCGAGCCCCGCCACGCTTCCCTCCCGCGCGGAGGAGGTGGGCACCCCGCTGCTGTTCACCGGCCGGGTGACCGACCTCGACGGCAACCCGCTCGCGGGGGCCACCCTGGACATCTGGCACGCCGACTCCGACGGGCTCTACTCCGGGTTCGCCCCGGGTATCCCCGACGGCAACCTGCGCGGCGTCGTCTCCACCGACGCCGACGGGCGGTTCGAGATCCACACCATCGAGCCCGCGCCGTACCAGATCCCCACTGACGGACCCACCGGCGCGCTCATCCGCGCGGCCGGCTGGAGCGCGTGGCGCCCGGCGCACCTGCACCTCCTCGTGGGTGCGCCCGGTCACCGCACGGTCACCACGCAGCTGTACTTCGCCGGGGGTGAGCACCTCGAGAACGACGTCGCCGAGGCCACCAAGCCGGAGCTCGTGCTCAACCCCGTCCAGACGCCGTCCGGCGAGCGCGTGGCGGAGTACGACTTCGTCCTCGAGCGCGCCTGACAGCTGCCCCGGGGCGGCCCACCCGACCGGTGGGCCGCCCTGAGGCGCTCCGCACACCAGCACCGAGAAGCACCGAGGAGCCACCCCGTGCACGACCTCACCATCGACAGGGTCCAGACCCGGCTGCTGGACGTCCCCCTCGTGCGGCCGCACCGGTTCGCCCGCACCGGCATGGCAGCGCAGCCGGTCATGCTGCTCACGCTCACCACCGCCGGCGGCGTCACCGGTACCGGCGAGGGCGTCGTCCCCGGTGGGCCCTGGTGGGGTGGTGAGTCCGTCGAGACGATGCAGGTGATCGTGGAGCGGTACCTCGTCCCCGTGCTCCTGGGGCGACGCGTCGACGACATCGCCGGCCTGCAGCGGGACATGGACGACGTCGTCGGTGGCAACCTCTTCGCCAAGACGGCCGTCGAGGTGGCCCTGCACGACGCCTGGGCCCGCTCCCTGGACGTGCCCGTGCACACCCTGCTGGGCGGTCTGGCGCGGACCTCCGTGCCGGTGACCTGGGCGCTGGGCACCGAGTCGGCGGGCGAGGTGGTCGACGAGGCCCAGGCCAAGCTGAGCAGCGGTGCCCACACGACCTTCAAGCTCAAGATGGGCGCTGCGGAGCCGGCTGCCGACGTCACCCGCATCGTCGAGGTGACCGAGAAGCTGCGCGACAGCGCCGGCGTGCGGGTCGACCTCAACGCGCGGTGGGACCTGGCGACGTCCCTGCGTTGGCTGCCGGCACTGGCCGACGCCGGTGTGGAACTGGTCGAGCAGCCGGTGCCCGCGGGCGAGGTCGACTGGCTCCGGCAGATCAGCGCGGCGCTGCGGGTGCCGGTCATGGCGGACGAGTCCCTGCGCACCCCCTCGGACGCCTACCGGCTGGCCCGCGCCGACGCGGCCGGCGTCTTCAGCGTGAAGACCACCAAGTCCGGCGGTCTGCGCCGCAGCGCCGAGATCACGGCCATCGCTGCCGCGGCCGGCGTCCCCTGCCATGCCGGCACCTCGATCGAGAGCCCCGTGGGCACCGCGGCGTCCCTGCACCTGGCGTGCGCCGCACCGGGGATGACGTGGGGCAGCGAGCTGTTCGGGCCGCTGCTCATGACCGAGCAGCTGACCGTCGAGCCGCTGCGGTACGCCGACGGTCACCTGCACCTGCCGGAGGGTCCCGGGCTCGGGGTGGAGCTCGACCCCGACGTCGTCGAGCGCCTGACCCGCCGCTGACCTGCCACCTGACTGTCAACGCCGACCGCCCGGAGGTTCCCGTGCTCTTCCACGTGCGGATGGACGTCGCCATCCCCCACGACCTCGACCCCGCCCTGCGCGCCGACCTGCTCGCGCGGGAGAGGGCTCGTGCCCTGGAGCTGCAGCGTCAGGGCGTGTGGGTGCACCTGTGGCGCGTCGTCGGGCGCTACTCCAACATCTCGGTCTTCGAGGTGCCGGACGGCGGGGCCCTGCACGACCTGCTGTGGTCGCTGCCGCTGTTCCCCTACATGACCATCGAGGTGACGGCGTTGACCGCGCACCCCTCAGCCCTCGCGGAGAACCCGTGAGCGTGGCCGCGGAGCTCCCGCCGGCATCGCGGCCGCCGTCGTCGTCCTCGTCGTGGTCCTGGTGGGAGCAGGCCGGGCAGGCGTGGTGGGGTCTCGACGACGTCCCGGCGGGGGCCGGTCCGCGGGTGGCGGCGATGGGCGTCTTCGACGGTGTGCACCGGGGACACGCCGCCGTGGTCACCGAGGCCGCCCGTCTGGCGAGGAGCCGAGGGGTGCGCTCGGTGGCGGTGACGTTCCACCCCCACCCCGCGGTGGTGCTCGGCCGACGGCAGGAGCCGGCCGCGCTCGTCTCCGTGCGCCGGCGAGCCGAGCTGCTGCGGGCGGCGGGTGCTGACGACGTGCTCGTGCTGCCGTTCACCCAGGAGCTGGCCGCCGAGCCCGCGGAGTGCTTCGTCCAGCGTGTCCTGCGCAGGGGCCTCGGCTGTCGGGGCGTGGTGGTCGGTGCCGACTTCCGCTTCGGCGCGGGCGGCACGGGAGACCTCACCACCCTGCGGCGGACGCTGGGGCCGGGCGCCGCAGTGGTCGGGGTGCGCCCCGTCTTGCGGGATGCCGAGCGGTGCTCCTCCACGCTGGCGCGGCAGCTGGCGGCGCAGGGTCGGGTCGACGCCCTCACCGACCTGCTGGGCAGGCCCCACCGGGTGGAGGCCGTGCCGGTCGGTGTGCCCGACGCCCTGACAGGTGGTCACGCGGCCGGACCCGCCCGCGTCGTCGTGGAACCTCTCGACGCCGGTGCGGCGCGGCTGGCGGAGGGCCCCTACCGCGCGCGGGTGCTGCCGCTGGGGTGCCCTGCGTTCGATGTCGGGCCAGTGCTCGACGGAGGGCGTGGGCTCGAGGTGGGGCGTGGGCTCCCTGTGGGGCCGGTGCTGGATGTCGAGGTCGTCCACGGCGCCGCCGGCATGAGGCTGCTGCTCGCCGGTGGTGCGTGGGCGTCGACCCAGTGTGGGTCGCTCGCCATCGACCTGCTGGCCCGTCTCGACGACGACGACGCGGGTGCGCGCCGAGGGCACGGAGCGCCTCGTGCCGTCGCGCACCGGCGCGTGGTTCACCCCTGACTTCGCCGCGCGTCACCCCGCGCGGGCGGAGCGGCTGCGTGCCCAACTGCGCCAGCAGCCCCCCCGTCACCGCGACCATGGACGCTGTGCACAGGGCCGGCCGTGATCATGGCCCCCGCGCGCGGGAGGTGCTCCCAGCTGTGCACGCTGCGAGAAACCTCGTTGATCGTCATGTTGTCGCTCGGCCAGGGTGGTCGGCATGAGGGGCGAGGGCGGCGGCCGGGCGCAGTGGCAGGACCTACCGGCGGAGCTGCGCGACGCCGTCGCGCGTGAGCTGGGCTCGCCCGTGGTCCGTGCGACGTCGCAGTCGGGCGGCTTCTCGCCGGGCTCCGCGGACCGCGTGGTGACGGCGTCCGGCCGGCGGGCGTTCGTGAAATCCCTCGATGGAGGCCGCTACCCGGGCTCCGACGACTTCCACCGGCGCGAAGCACAGGTCCTCGGTGCTCTTCCGAGCGGCCTACCGGTGCCGACGCTGCTGGCGCTGGTGGAGACGAGCGGGTGGGTGGCGCTGGTCACCGAGGACGTCGACGGCGAGACGCCCGCCCTGCCGTGGCAGCTGCCCGCCGTCGAGGCCTCGCTGAACGCGCTGGCAGCGGTGGCGGCTGCGGAGGTGCCAGCCGCTCTGCGCACGGTGCTGCCTCGTGCGGAGGAGGGTCTCGCGCACGACGTCGCCGGTTTCGAGCGGCTCCTCACCGACCCGTGGCCGGAGCTGGAGCGCATCGACCCGTGGTCGGCTGCGCACCTCGATGAGCTCGCGGCGCTCGCGCGTCGCGGCAGCCGGGCTCTGGCCGGAGAGGCGCTGAGTCATGGCGACGTCCGCGCCGACAATCTCCTGCACCGGCCCGGCGGGGGAGTGGTGGTGGTCGACTGGCCGCACGCCATGCTGGGGTCGCCGGTCTTCGATGTCGTGGCGCTGCTGCTCAACGTGAGGCTGTCGGGCAGCGACGTCGACGTCGACGCGCTGCTCGTCGAGTGGTTGCCCGGCGCCGAGGACGACGCCACCGCCGTCCTGTGCGGCCTAGCCGCCTTCTTCCTCGATGGCTCCCGGCAGCCGCCGGTGCCGGGCCTGCCTGCGCTGCGCGCGTTCCAGGGGGCGCAGGCGGAGGTCGCGCTCACCTGGCTGCGCGAGCGCTGGTGACCCCACCCCCGCGACGATCAAGGAAGCTCTGCACGCCGAGCGTGCAGAGCTTCCTTGATCGTCGCGAGGTTTCAGGGCGTCGGGTCAGTGGACGGGCCCGAGCGGACCAGCGGGCTGAACAGCACCGGCAGCACGCCGAGCGCCTCCACCGCCAGCGCGACCCACAGGGTCGGCACGAGCCCGATCCGCTCCGCGAGTACGCCGCCGAGGAGCGCGCCGATCGGCATGGTGCCCCACACGAGGAAGCGCACCGACGCATTCATCCGCCCCAGCAGTGGCGCGGGCGTGAGGCGCTGCCGGTACGTCACCTGCGCCACGTTGTAGAGCACGATGCTCACGCCGAGCACGGCGCCGGAGGCAGCGAGGACGACGACGGCGCCGTCGTCGTCCAGAGCACCCGTGGCCACGAGAGGTGCCGCCAGGGGAACGAGCGCGCCGGCGACAAGACCCGGCAGCAGCGCCAGCGCGATGGTGCGGCCCTCGCCGAGCCGTCGCACGATCGCCTGCACGCTCAGCGCTCCGGCCAGCGCGCCCGCCGCGCCGATGCCGAGCGCCGTCCCGACCTGCCCCTCCGACAGTCCGAGCTCGCGCACGGCGTAGAGCACCAGCAGCGCGCCCGTGGCGCTGCCGCCGAGGTTGGAGATGCTCGTGGTGGCGACGATGCGGCGCAGCAGCGGCTGACGCACCACGAACGACAGCCCCTCGGCCACCTCGGCGCGCAGCGACCGGCGCGCGGCCGGGTCCGGCGGGGGCTCGACGTGGGAGATCCGCGAGAGCAGCCCGCTGGATGCGGCGAACGCCACAGCCGAGACCGCCACCGCCAGCGGTGCGCCGACCAGACGCGCCAGCCACCCGCCGACCGCCGGCCCACCCACCTGCGCCACGGACGCAGAGATCTGCAGGAGCGAGTTGCCCTCGCCGAGGCGTTCGGAGCGCACGAGCGAGGGGAGGTAGCTCTGGTAGGCGACGTCGAAGAACAGCGTCGCCACCCCGACGACGAACGCCACCGCCACGACCAGTGGCAACGAGAGCACCCCGGCCCACCACGCGAGGGGAAGGACGGCGAGGGCCACCGCCCGCACCAGGTTGCCCAGCAGCAGCACGCGGCGCTTGGACCAGCGGTCGACCCACGCCCCGGCCGCCAGGCCCAGCAGGAGGAACGCCGCCGACTGCGCCGCGGAGAGCACGCCCATCTGCAGGGGCGAGGCCGCCAGCACGGTCACCGCGAGGAGGGGGACGACGAGGTCGCCCACCTGCGTGGCGCCCTGCGAGACGGAGTCGCCGGCCCAGAGCCGGCGGAAGTCGCGGCCCTCGGGGGCGCGCAGGAGGCTGCTCGGCTCTGGGCTCGGTTCTGGGACCGGCGCGCTGGTCGGGTCAGTGCTCACGAGACCCATGCGACGGGAGTGGTTGGGGAATGTCAATCACTGAGCGCGCTGCGTCATCTCGTGTCTACGTTGGGTGCGTGAGTGCACAGACCTGGGAGATCCCGCATCGACGCGTGGCCACCGAGGCGGAGGCCAAGGCGCTGGCGTCGGCGGTGCGGCTGCGGATCCTGCGGATGTGCCTGGACACGCCCATGACCAACGCGGCCATCGCGGAGCGCCTCGGGCTCAACGCCGCGACGGCCCTGCACCACGTGCGCACGCTCGTGAACACCGGCTTCCTCGAGCCGATGCCGTCCACGCGAGGCCGCCGCGGGGCGCGCTCGGTGCCCTACCGCGCCACCGGCAAGTCCTGGCAGCTCGACGAGCACCGCTCCGCGCGGGCCATGGTGGAGGCGTTTACACAGACGCTGCCGGTGCTGCTCGGTGACGGCACTGAGGAGGCGCCGGCAGACCCCGACCTGCGCGTCGCGCGGCTCGGGCTGCGCCTCGACCGTGAGGGGCGAGCGGAGCTGGAGCAGCGGCTGGATGCGCTGCTCGACGAGTTCGCCCAACGTCCTGGGTCTGTGGGCGCAACGCCGCTGTCGCTGTTCGTTGCCTTGCACCGCGACCCCGACCGCGACTAGCCGCCCTCTTGCAGTGTCAGGTTCTGGTGCAGTGTCAGGTTCTCCAGGCCGGATACGGCCGTGACGTCCTGACGCTGCGCCACGACCTGGGTTCCGGCATAGCCTCCGGCGCGTGCCGTCGAAGCCCGTGGTGAACCGCTCCTCTGCCGAGTCCGCCGAGCCCGCCAGCCGCCCGAAGCGTCGCGCCTCGCGCCGGCTGGCGGCGGCGCTCGTCACGGGCGCGGTGGTCGCGGCGCTCGCCGTCCTCGCTGGCGCGGGAGCTGCGGCCTTCGCGGCCGGATGGGTCGTGGTGGCGGCAGTGGTGCTGGCGCGCGACCTGCGCCTCATCGCCCGCTTCGACGCCGCGGCCACCGCCGTCCACGCCACCCGTGACGACCCCTCTCGCCCGGCCAGCCGCACCGTGCTGCTGCTTGCCTGCCTCGGCAGCCTGGTCGGGGTCGGTGGCCTGCTCGTCCAGGCGGGTAACGCGCACGGAGCGGCGCAGGACGTGCTCGCCGCGCTCGGGCTGCTCGTGGTGGCGGCGTCGTGGTTCGTCGTCCACACGACCTTCTGCCTGCACTACGCCTACCTGTACTACGACGGCGACGAGCCCGGCGGCATCCAGTTCGACGGTGGGCCGCCGTCCTACCTCGACTTCGCGTACGTGGCGTTCTCGATCGGCATGACCTACCAGGTCTCCGATACGGGTCTGCAGTCGCGAGCCATGCGGGGTGCTGCGCTGCGGCACGCCCTGCTGTCGTTCCTGCTGGGTGCGGTGGTGCTCGGCGCCACCATCAACCTGCTGGCCGGTCTCGGCTCCCCGGGCTGACCCCGCCCCCCTTCCCGCACTTGCCGCGGAAAGTGCGGGAAGGGTCAGGCCGGGGCGAGCGTGATGGTCGCCCAGACGCCCTTGCCGGGGCCGCCGCCGGGCCCCTCGTCGCTGACGCCCCAGTGCACCGACAGGCCCTCGACCAGCTGCATGCCACGGCCGGTCTCGGAGTACCAGGGCACGTCGCCGTCGGCAGGCCGAGGCTCGCTGGTGGAGGAGTCGTGCACACCCACCACCACCTGTTCCACGTTGCAGATCAGCGTCAGGACGACGGGCGGCTGCCCGTGCTCGACGGCGTTGGTGACGAGTTCACTGACGACGACGAGCACCGCGTCCAACGCCTGGCTGGCGTGCGCCGCACAAAGGTGGTTGCGGGTGAAGCGGCGTGCGGCGCCCGGTGTGCTGGTGGCGTGCCGCAGCACCACCCGGGCGTGCTCACGGTGCACGGCGGGCGCGGCGGGGTCGGCAGGAGCATCAGCGGTCACAGCAGTCCCACTGTGACATGGCGTGCCGCGAGTGGCGCGCCCTGGAGTCCCCCATTCGCCCGCCCTGACCGCTCGCGCATTGACATGCGCCAAGCGTCGCTGGACGCATCTCGGTCCGCGCTGGTGGCCCGACGGTGAGGATCGACCTCCCCGAGGAGGGGCACAGGGCTTGCGTCCGCGGCGATCAAGGACGCGGGGACGTGGCCTCGGGTGCCCCCCGGCCCCGCGAGCGTCCGGATCAGTGAGATGTGACGTGAAGCGAGGTGCGCAACGCCAACCTGTTGCATTTGGTGGATGGCCGTTCTACCGTCCTCCCTATGAGCCACGACATCGCTGTCGTCGGGGGAGGGCCGGGCGGCCTCTTCCTCGCGAGCCTCCTCGCCCGTCAGGTCCCGTCCGCCCGCGTCGTCGTCCACGAGCGCAACCGCCGCGAGGACGCCTTCGGTTTCGGCGTCGTCTTCTCCGACGCCACCCTGCGCGTCATCGACGAGGCCGACCCGGTGCTCCGCGACGCCCTGCGCGACCACGGCACCCACTGGGACGCCATCGACGTCCGCGTCGGCGGTGAGAGCCGCACCTTCGCCGGCAACGGCATGGCCGCGGTCCACCGCAGGGTGCTGCTGCGCCGCCTCCAGGAGGAGGCCGAGGCCGTCGGCGTCGAGATCCGCTTCGGCGAGCAGGCCCCGACCCTGACCGAGCTGCGCCAGCGGTACGACCTCGTGGTCGGCGCCGACGGCACCGGCTCCGCGATCCGCCGCCAGCTGGAGGAAGCCGGGCACGACCTCGGCCACACCGTCACCACCGCCACCGCGAAGTTCATCTGGTTCGCCGTGGAGCACCTCTTCGACGGGCTGACGTTCCTGCACCGCCGCGACGAGCACGGCGCCTTCGCCGTCCACGGCTACCCCATCAGCGACACCCTCAGCACCTTCATCGTCGAGACCGACCCGGAGACGTGGAAGCGCGCCGGCCTGGACGCCTTCGACACCGACCAGCCGCCCGGCCCCTCCGACGAGACCAGCCGCGTCTACCTCGAAGCGCTCTTCGCCGATGACATCGCCGGCGCGCGCCTCGTCGCCAACAACTCGCGCTGGGCGAGCTTCCGCACCCGCGCGACCCGCGACTGGTGGGTCCCCGGGCAGAGCACCGCCGACGGCGCCCTCGCGCCCGTCGTCCTCCTCGGCGACGCCGTGCACACCGCCCACTTCTCCGTCGGCTCCGGCACGAAGATGGCCATGGAGGACGCGGTCGTCCTGGCTCGCGAGGTCGCCGCCGCGTCCACGGCCGACCAGCTCAGCACAGCCCTGCCGCACGCGCTGGGCGCCTACCAGGCGGAGCGGTCCACTGCCGTTGCCAAGATCCAGCGCGCCGCCGTCCCGAGCCTGGCGTGGTGGGAACGCTTCGGCGACTACGCCCGTGACCTCGACACCACCACGTTCGCCTTCCATTTCTTCTCGCGCAGCATCGGCATCGACAAGGTCGCGCAGCGAGACCCCGCGCTCGCCGGCCGGGTGCGGTGCCACTGGGCCGTCGAGCACGGTGCCGCTCCGCTCACCACCCCGCTGACCTTGGTGAGCAGGACGACGACGGCGGACGCGGTCACGGCGCCCGGCCGCCGGCTGCAGGTGGTGACCGACGAGCAGGGCACGGCCTGGCTCGCTCACGAGAGCACTGATCACTCCACGAGAACACTGCTCCCTATCGACGGATCCGCCGCTACGGCCGTGACCGCTCCGGCGAGCGAAGTGGGGCTCGTCGATGTGCTCGCCGCGCTGCCGGCGTCCGGTGTCGTGGTGGTCTCGGGTGGCACGCCACTCACCCGCACGCTCGTCTGCGAGGAGGCACGGTTGCGCCGCGGGCTTGTGGCGGTGCTCGCCGTCGACGCCCACGACCCCGTCGCCACCGACGCAGGGGTGGAGACCCTGCTGCTGTCGGGGCGGGCGGACGCCGTCGCCGTCGTCGTGCCCGCAGGCGCCGGCGAGACCGATGCTGCGCAGCAGCCCGAGCTGGCAGGAGCGGCGTCGTGACCGCGCTCGCGTCACGTCAGGTCGTTCGATCCACGGGCCTCGACGCACTGTTCGCGCCGCGCGGCGTGGTGGTGGTCGGCGCCAGCGGCGACCCCACCAAGCTCGGCGGGGCGATGGCCGTGGCGCTCAGCGCGGGCGAGCGGCCCGTCGGCCTCGTCAACGCCCGCGGCGCTGCGGGGACGCGCACCACGGTGGCTGAGGCCGCCGCGGACGTGATCGACGCCGGGGGAGTCCCCGACCTCGCGGTGCTCTGCGTGCCGGCTGCGGCATGCGCCGACGCGGCGGCCGCCTGCGCCGAGGCCGGCGTGAGCGCGCTGCTGGTCTGCTCCGGCGGGTTCGGCGAGTCGGGCCCGGAGGGCGCCGAGCACGAGCGGCGCCTGCTTGAGGTGGTGCGCAGCACGGGCCTGCGCCTGCTCGGCCCCAACACCTCCGGGTACTTCGTGCCCGGGGCGCGGCTGCGCGCCAGCTTCGTGCCCGACGCCGCGCAGGTGCTGCCCGGCCACGTGGCCGTGGTGGCCGCCAGCGGCGGGCTCAACCACGCGCTGTCGTTCGCGCTGCAGCGGTCCGGGGAGGGCGTCGCGCTGGGCGTCGGCATCGGCGCCGGTGTCGACGTCACCGCTGCCGATGTGCTCGACCACCTCGCCGCCACTGCGGAGAGCGGGCACGGGCCTGTCCGCACTGAGGCATCCCCAGGGGCACGCTCCGTGGCTCTGCACCTGGAGACCGTGCCCGACGGCCCGGCCCTCCTGTACGCCGTGCACCGCGTCAGCCGCCACCTGCCCGTGGTCGCGCTGGTGGTGGGCGAGAACGACATCGGCGGATTCGCTGCATCGCACACCGGCGCCCTCGCGACGTCGTGGCGCACCACCCGGGCGCTGCTGCGCCAGGCCGGCGCCGTCGTCGTCGACCGTGAGGACGACCTGCTCACCGCCGCCAGCGCGCTCGCCCGCGGACGCCTGCGTCCCGGTGACGCAGGCGTGGGACTCGTGACGGCGCAGGCCGGCCCGGGTCTGCTCGTGGCCGACGCGCTGCACCGCGCCGGCGTGTCGCTCCCGGAGCTGAGCCCCACCACGCGCGAGCGCCTCGGCGAGCTCCTGCCGCCGATGACCTACCAGGCCAACCCCGTCGACACCGGCCGCCCCGGACCGCAGCACCGCGACGTCGTCGCGGCGGTCGCAGCCGACCCAGCGATCAGCGCTGTCGGCGTGTACGCCCTCGCTGAGCCCGTGGTCGACCTGCCGCGCGCGATCGCCGAAGCGGACCTCGGGGGGACGGTGGCCGTCGTCGGGCTCGACGGAACGTCGGGCGAGGTCGACAGGGCCCGAGCCGCCGGGCACGCGGCGGGGCTGCCCGTGGCCGTCGGTCCGGGGGCTCTGGCGACGGCGCTCACCGCGCTCGTGCATGACGCCCGCGCGCAGGCCGCGCTGCACCGCGACGAGACCCCCACGGCGATGCTCGCGGCGGCGGAACCGGCCGTCGTCCCCGTGGTCGAGGCGGGCCCATGGGACGAGGCCCGTGCCAAGGACCTCCTCGGTCAGCTCGGCATCGCCACGCCACCGCGTCGCGTCTGCCACAGCCGGTCCGAGGCCCACGCGGCGCTTGCCGACCTCGCCCCGCTGGGCGACGGCGGCCGCGTCGTGGTCAAGGTCAGCGACGCGGCGATCCTCCACAAGAGCGACGTCGGCGGCGTGCACGTGGGCGTCCGTGACGGTGCCGGCTTGGACGTGGCGCTCGACGCGCTCGCACGCCTGGGTGACCAGCCGTGCCTTGTCGAGGCGATGGCCGCTCCGGGGGTCGACCTCGTGGTCGGGGCGCGTCGTGACCCCGTCTTCGGGCCCGTCGTCGTGCTGGGAGCGGGTGGCATCGCCACGGAGGTGCTGGCCGACGTGGCCATCGCTGCCGCCGACCCGGCGCTGCTCACCCGCGCGCAGCTGCTGGCCCTGCCCGACCAGCTCCGCACCCGCGCGCTGCTCGACGGGCACCGCGGCGCCCCCGCCGTCGACCGCGAGCAGCTGGCCGACGTGCTCGCCGCGCTGGCCGCCCTCCTGGCGAGCAACCCCGCGCTGGAGGAGGTCGAGGTCAACCCGCTGCGCGCTACTGCGGACGGGCTGCTGGCCCTCGACGCCGTGATCGTGACCACCGAAGCTCACCGCACCACGCAGACTCGAGAGGACCGAGCATGAGCTGCCCGAGCCGGGACGGCGTTGTCCCGTGGCCCGCTGACGTCGCTGTCCGTTACCGCGCTGCCGGCTACTGGGAGGGTCGGCCGCTGGGCGACCTGCTGTGGGAGGTCGCCGATGCCCACCCCGACGAGGTCGCCGTCGTCGACGCCGGCCCCGCGCAGGTCCGCCTGACCCGCCGCGAGCTGTCGCAGCGCGCCGACGCCGCGGCCCGTCGCCTGCTCGACCTGGGCCTGCGCCCCGACGACCGGCTGCTCGTCCAGCTGCCCAACGGCTGGGAGTTCGTGGTGCTGACGCTGGCCTGCCTGCGCAGCGGCGTCATCCCCGTCATGGCCCTGCCCGCACACCGCAAGCACGAGCTGACCCATCTCGCATCGCTGTCGCAGGCCCGCGCCATCGCGGTGCCGTCGGTGCTGCGCGGTTTCGACCACGAGGCCCTCGCGCACGAGCTGGCCGACGAGCTCGGCGACCTCGAGCACGTCCTCGTGCTGGGCGCTCCGGACCAGGACGACGACGCCCCGCGCGACGCCCGCTCCCACGACCTCGGCGCGCTGCTCGCGCCTCCCACGGACGACGACGAGGCCGCCACGGACCGCGTCGTCGCCGACGGGCTCGCGCCGGCCGCGGACGCCGTCGCCGTCCTCCTCATCTCCGGGGGGACGACCGGGCTGCCCAAGCTCATCGTGAGGACCCACGACGACTACGCGCTCAACCTGCGCGCCACCGCCGCGGCGGTCGAGCTGGGCCGTGACGACGTGTACCTCGGCACGCTGCCCGCGAGCCACAACTTCCCGCTGGCGTGCCCGGGCGTGCTCGGCGTGCTGCTGGTCGGCGGTCGGGCGGTGATGCTGCCCAGCCCCGAGCCGGTGCGCGCCTTCGCGACCATCGAGAGTGAGGGCGTCACGGTCTCCGCCGCCGTCCCCGCGGTGGCGCAGCGGTGGGTCGACCACGCCACCGAGCTGGGCGAGGAGGCCAGGCGCCAGCTGCGCACGCTCCGGGCGCTGCAGGTGGGCGGATCCCGGCTGCCCGACGAGTACGCCGCGCGCGTGAAGCCCGCTCTCGGCGCCACGCTCCAGCAGGTGTTCGGGATGGCCGAGGGCCTCATCAACACCACGCGCCTGGACGACCCGGACGACGTCGTCACCACCACGCAGGGCCGCCCGGTGCACGAGGCCGACGAGGTGCGCGTGGTCGACGCCTGGGACCGCGACGTGCCCGACGGCACCCCGGGGGCGCTGCTCACCCGCGGCCCGTACACGCCGCGCGGCTACTACAGCCCGCCCGGATCGCCCGCGGAGCAGTACGCCACGGCGTTCACGGACGACGGCTGGTACGGCAGCGGCGACGTCGTGGTGCGCCGCCCGGACGGAAACCTCGTCGTCCACGGCCGCGACAAGGACATGATCAATCGAGGCGGGGAGAAGATCTCCGCGGAGGAGGTCGAGGACCTCGTCTACCGCGCCGGCGGGGTCGACTTGGCCGCCGCCGTCGCCATGCCCGACCCGGTGCTCGGCGAGCGCGTCTGCGTCTACGTCGTCCCCAGTGCGGGGTCCGGGGTGATGAGCCTGGAGCAGCTCAAGGCCGCGTTCACTGACCTCGGTGTGGCCGCCTACAAGACCCCTGAGCGGCTCGAGGTGGTGGCCGAGCTGCCCATGAGCAAGGTCGGGAAGATCGACAAGAAGGCGCTGCGGGCCGATGTCGCCACGCGGCTCCAGCACGCCCAGTCCGCACAGACCGTTGGGAGCGGAGCATGACCACCCTCGAGCACCAGACCCCCGCGACGGACCACCTCGAGGACAACGAGGACCTCGTCGCCGGGACCCCCGTCCCGCCGCCGCCCACGCCGGAGGAGCAGCGGCGCCTGGAGGAGCTGTACACCGACTTCGGCAGCGAGAACCTCATCCCGCTGTGGACGCAGATCGGCGACCTCATGCCGTCGTCGCCCCGGCCGAAGGCCGTGCCGCACGTGTGGCGCTGGAACACGCTGCTGCCGCTGGCCCAGCGTGCCGGTGACCTCGTGCCCGTGGGGCGTGGCGGCGAGCGCCGCGCGATCGCGCTGGCCAACCCCGGCCTGGGCGGGCAGCCGTTCGCCACGCCCACGCTGTGGGCGGCCATCCAGTACCTCGGCGGCCACGAGGTGGCACCGGAGCACCGGCACAGCCAGAATGCGTTCCGCTTCGTGGTGGAGGGCGAGGGCGTGTGGACCGTCGTCGACGGCGACCCCGTCCGCATGAGCCGCGGTGACTTCCTCCTCACGCCGGGGTGGCGCTTCCACGGCCACCACAACGAGACCGATCAGCCGATGGCGTGGATCGACGGGCTCGACATCCCGCTGGTCCACTACACCGACACGTCCTTCTTCGAGTTCGGTGCGGACCGGGTCACCGACTCCTCGACCCCGCGGTTGTCGCGCTCGGAGGAGCTGTGGTGCCACCCCGGCCTGCGGCCGCTCTCGCAGCTGCAAAACACGGTCTCCTCGCCCATCGGCGCCTACCGGTGGGAGCACACCGACGCCGCGCTGCGCGCGCAGCTCGAGCTGGAGGCCGCCGGGCACCCGGCCACGGTGGAGCGCGGCCACGCCGCCGTCCGGTACGTCAACCCCACCACCGGCGGCGACGTCATGCCGACCATCCGTGCGGAGTTCCACCGGCTCACCGCCGGCACCGCCACGCGCACGCGCCGCGAGGTCGGCTCCAGCGTGTTCCAGGTGTTCGACGGCACCGGCACGGTGGTGCTCGGCGGCCCAGAACACGGCACCGAGCACCAGGTGGGCAAGGGCGACCTCGTCGTCGTCCCGTCCTGGGTGCCGTACCAGGTCGTGGCCGACGGCGCCGGGCTCGATCTGTTCACCTTCAGCGACCACCCCGTGGTGGAGAAGCTCGCCCTCGCCCGCACGCACATCGAGGACAACGCATGAAGCTCTTGACCCTGCGCCGCGCCGACGGGACGACCCGCGTCGGCCGGCTCGACGGTCCTCAGGACGACGACGAAGCGCGCGTCGTCGAGCTGGACCCCGCTGCGCTGGACCCGACCGGCGGGGGCGGCGCCACCGACGTCGGGGCGCTGCTCGCCGTCGACGGGTGGCAACAGCTCGCCACCCGCGGCGGCCCGGCAGACGGGCCCACCCACCGCTACGGCGACCTCGACCTCGCCCCGCTGGTGCCGAACCCGGCCAAGGTCGTGTGCGTGGGGCTCAACTACAAGGCCCACATCCTGGAGATGGGCCGCGACCTGCCCGACCACCCGACGCTGTTCGCCAAGTGGGCCTCCACGCTCACCGGCCCCCGCGACGACGTGCCGCTGCCACCCGAGGACGACGCGCTCGACTGGGAGGGCGAGCTCGTCGTCGTCGTCGGCCAGCGCGTGCGTCGCGCGTCCGTCGCCGCGGCCGCCGAGGCGATCGCGGGCTACGCCGTCGCCAACGACGTGTCGATGCGCACCTGGCAGTTCCGCACCAAGGAGTGGCTGCAGGGCAAGGTGTGGGACTCCTCCACGCCCGTCGGCCCGGTGCTCACCACCGCTGACTCCTGGCAGCCGGGCCCGACCATCTCCACACGGGTCAACGGCGAGGAGGTGCAGTCGGCCCCGACCGACGACCTGCTCTTCGGCCCCATCGAGCTGGTCGCCTACGTGTCGACCATGCTGGAACTGGCTCCCGGTGACCTCATCCTCACCGGCACGCCCGGCGGGGTGGGCAGGGCGCGCAAGCCTCCGCGGTACCTCGTGGACGGCGACGTCGTGGAGGTGTCGGTGGACGGGCTCGGCACGCTGCGCAACGTCGTCGTCGCTGAGCCAATCGCCGAGCGGCTGGCAGGGGAGGTGGACTGACGTGGTCGCCCGCCAGGTGCTCGCAGCCGACCCCGCCGTCCTCGCCGACCTGGCCGCGGTGCGGCTGGGGGAGTCTGCGTTCCGCCGGGAGCTCTCCCGTGTGGACGACGCCGGCTTTGACGCGCCGACGCTGCTGCCCGGCTGGACGCGCCGCCACCTCGTGGCGCACGTCGGTTACAACGCCCGGGCACTCTCCCGACTCGTGGTGTGGGCGGACACCGGCGTGGAGACACCCATGTACGCCTCGGCGGAGGCGCGCAACGCCGAGATCGAGATGGGCGCCACCCTGCGGCCTCAGGCGCTGCGCAGCCTCGCCGAGCACGCCGCCATCGAGCTCGACGTGCGCTGGCGCGACCTCCCCGACGACCGGTGGGCGGCGCCCGTGCGCACCGCGCAGGGCCGGGAGCTGCCGGTGAGCGAGACGCTGTGGTTGCGCCAGCGCGAGGTGTGGCTGCACGCCGTCGACCTGTGCACCGGGCTGCGGATGCGCGACCTCCCGGCGGACTTCCTCGAGAGGCTGGTGCCCGACGTCCTCGGGGCCTGGGCGCGTCGTGGCGAGGGCGCCGGGCTGCGGCTCGTGAGTGGTGACCTGAGCTCCGGCCGGGCCTGGGGTGCCGACGCCGACTCCGCGACAGCCGTGGCTTCGGGCGCCCTGCCCGACCTCGTGGCGTGGGCGACGGGCCGCTCCGCTGACCCGTACGGTGATGGGTTGTCCTGGTCGGGGGAGGGGCCGCAGGTGGCGCCGCTCTGGGTATGACCGCCCTCGTTGCTCCCCCTGCCGCGCCGCTGACGTCACTGCCCGCAGCCGTCACCGGACGCCGTGGCGAGAATGGGCAGGTGTCGCCTGCTCCACGCTCGCTCGTGCTCGACCTGTTCGGTGACTACCTGCGTTACACCGGGCAGGAGGTCCGCCTGGGGCACATGACCGAGCTGCTGGGCGCCTTCGACGTCGCCCCCGCCACCGTCCGGATGACGCTGTCGCGGTTGCGCCGCGAAGACTGGTTCACCACCCGCCGCGTCGGCCGCGAGACCGTCTACCGACTCTCCGACGAGATGCTCTCGCTGCTGGAGCAGGGGCGGCGGCGCATCTTCGCGCCACCGCCGGGGAGCTGGGACCGCACCTGGACCATGCTCATCTACGGGCTGGCGGAGTCCGAGCGCAGCGGCCGCGACGAGCTGCGGCGCACCCTCGCTTGGCACGGCTTCGGGCAGATGGCGACGTCGACATGGCTGGCTCCCGGTGACCGGCGTGCGGAGATCGAGGCAGCCACGGCCGAGCTCCTCGACGGCGACCTGGTGGAGCGTACCGACGTGTTCACCTGCGCCGCGCGCGACACCGAGCACGACCGCGCGCTCGCGGCCCGCTGCTGGGACCTGCCGGCGCTCGCGGCCGAGTACCAGGAGTTCGTCGACGCGAACGCCGCGCTCGCCGCGCACCCGGAGAAGCTGGAGGGCACGGCGGCGCTCGTGGCCCGCACCGAGTTGATCTCTACCTACCGGCACTTCCCCTTCAAGGACCCGCGGCTGCCCCCCGACCTGTGTCCTGACGGCTGGCCGGGGCAGCGCGCGTGGGAGCTGTTCACGCAGACCCACGCGGCGCTGGGGCCGGCTGCGCGCGCCCACGTGGCCTCTGTGCTGCAGACCGACGTGCCGGAGCCTCCCGCCGTCGCGTGATCGGCAATCATGCAGTGATGCGTCGAGTCCTGACGAGCGACCATCAGGCCCCCGACCGGCCTCCGCTGAGCGTCGCGCCAGGCGAGCAGGTCGCGGTGGGGGAGCGAGACACCCAGTGGCCCGCGTTCGTGTTCGTCACCTCGTCGAGCGGTTCGGGGTGGGTACCAGCGAGGTACCTGGCCATCTCTGGAGCATCCGCGACGGTGGTGACCGGCTACGACACCACTGAGCTGACCGCTTCTGCGGGCACCGAGGTCGACGTGCTCGTCGACGACGCGGAGAGCGAATGGTCGTGGTGCCGCTCCGACGAGGGCGCGGAGGGTTGGGTGCCCCACCGTGCGCTCGGAGATCTCTGACCGCCCCGGACCGGGGACCCCGATGCGCAGATCATCGCGATTTCCGGGCGGAAGAGTTGCCGGTGATGGCATGGTTCGGGGCGCCGCTTCACCCTCGGCGTGGCGGGCTCACAGCACTGGCGCTGGCGTGAGGAGGTGTCGCGGTGCGTCGTCTGGTGGTCGCCGAGGTCGACGCGAGCGACCTCACTACGTGCCGCCTGCTCGCCGCGTTCGAGCAGCGGCGCGATGCGCTCCTGCCTGTCGCCTTCCTCGCCTTCGACGACGAGGTCGAGCTCATCCACACCGCGCCGAGCCACCGACGCCGGGGCATCGGATCGGCGCTGCTCGCGCTCGCGCGTCAGGAGGTCCCAGCGCTGCGCTACTCCGGTGAGCAGACCGAGGACGGCGCCGCGTGGGCACGGGCTCGCGGCCTCGACGTGCCACACGCCGACACCTTCACGCCCGACGCCGAGGTCGCCTGGATGGCGTCCGCTGTCTACCTCTTCCTGACGCACACCGAGGCCGAGGAGCTGCAGCAGCTCCGGCCGCTGCGCCTGCCCCGCCGCTTGTCGATGAGGTTCCCAGGACGACGACGGTCGCGCTGACGCCCACTCTGTGAGCGGGCGGAAGCGTTCATCCGTGAGGTGACGGTGTGACACGGAGGACGCCGTGTCCAGCCCTGTGTCCAGCCGAACGATCGCGAGCGTCGGTAGGGTCCGGGACGTGTTCGCTGACTTCGGCTACTGACCTTCCTTCGGTTCAGCTCCGTCACCGCCGGTGACGGAGCCCTCCGTCGTGCCGCTGCGGCGCGTGGCCGGCAGCGGTCTGAGCCGAAGGAAGCTCTGTGTCCATCTCAGACATCGCGAACGTGCTCGGGCTGGTCGGAGTCAGCCTCGTGGTCACCACCTACTACCTGCTCCAGTCAGGGCGACTCCAGGTGCAGCATCTGCGGTACTCGGCGACCAACGCGGTCGCCTCGGTGCTCGTCCTGTTCTCCCTGGCGTTCCACTGGAACCTGTCCTCGGCGGTGATCGAGGGGTTCTGGCTGCTCATCAGCCTGTACGGCTGCGCCCAGTGGTGGCGCGCTCGCCGTGCGGGAGGAGCGTCGACCGCCGGGTGAGGGTCCGGGGTGGGGGTCACCTCAGGGTGACCCCCACCTTCGCGACTCGTCTCCCCGGCGGGGTGTGAGGCGGCGCTGACACGGTGCGAGAAGGCGTGAACGACCTGACGCTGCTCGACGCCTGGGCCTTGTGCACCTCCCCGCTCTCACTGTGCTCTGCGTGTTGGCTGCTCCCAGCGGCGCCCGTCCCGCCGTGTCGGAGTCGCGAGAGTGCGGAGGGCGGCGTCGCGGTGAGGTCGATGTGACCGTCACCGCCAGTCGGATGTCCACACACGCACTGACCTGCAACGACGACTCATTAGTGCAGGTCAGAGGCTTGCGTGTCCGACAGGTGTTCGATAGTCTTGTCGGGTGCAGGACGTCGACTTCGAAGCTGTGAAGGCCTGGCGTCGTGACGCGCAGGCGCAGCAGCGCCGCCGTGGCGGCGGGCGTCGTCGTCCGCGGCCGTTGGCGTCGGATGCGGCGGCGTTGCTGGAGTTGCCCGGTCCGCACGGGTGGTCGGCTGAGCAGAAGGAAGCCGCCTACGTAGCGCTGGACCGCCTCGAGGGATGCGCGGGGGCAGCCGACTCTGCCCTGTCACCGGAGGAGCAGCGCGAGGCGTGGTGCGCTGAGGTCGTTGCTCGTGCTGAGCGGGCTCGGCGCGCTGGGGTGAACATCAGCGAGTCCGACTTGGGGGTGTGGGCCGAGGAGTGGACCTCGGTGCTGGCCGGCGCGGCCCGTCATCGCCAGCGCGCGGTACTGGCGGAGCAGTTCACGGCCTGGCTGGCCATGACCCCGGAGCGTGAGCGTGCCGCGGTGGAGCGTGCTCGTCGGGAGCGGCGGGAGGTGCGTGAGGCCCAGGGGCGGCTGGCGGCGTTGCGGTCGGGGTTGGGCGCCCTGGGGCGGGTGCACGTCGCTCAGCTGGAGGAGGTGGCGGCGATGGCGGGGTTGTACCGGCGTGCGGAGCAGCCGGGCCGCCGCGTGCGCGACGACAACGACAGCGGTGACGACGACGGCGACCTCGGTGCCGGTGGTGGTGATGACGCCTCGCCGCGGCAGCGGGCTCGGCGTGGTGTGGAGGAGCTGACCGAGGGGCTGGAGTCGTTGCTGGCGGAGGTCGCCACGTCGTTGGGGTGGACCAACGCTTCGGCGCGGCGGGTGCTGGCCACGGCGTTGGTGGCGACGACGGCGATGCCGCGGGCGATGGGGCGTCTTCGCGCCGGGGAGCTGCAGCTGGCGCAGCTGCAGGTGGTGGTGGAGAGGTTGTCCCAGGCTGAGGCGGTGGTGGCTGAGCAGGTCGATGAGGTCCTGTTCGGTCACGACGGCACCGGGGTGGGTTTGAGCACCGCTGAGCTGCGTCACGAGGCCGATGCGGTGCTGCATCACCTGGACGCCGCGGCGGTGAAGGCCCGCGCCAAGCGGCGGGTGCGGGCGCGGGAGGTGGTGTACCGCCCGTTGGGTGACGGGATCGCTCAGTTGAGTTTCACGGGGCCGGCGCCGGCGTTGGCGGCGGCGCACGCGCAGATCAGTGCGGCGGCGCGGGCGAACCTGTCGCAGTCGCGGGCTGCGGCCCGGCAGGGGCGTGAGGCTGCTGACGGTGGTGATCCGTATGCGGACCCGTTGGAGGGTCGTGACCCGGTGACGGGTCTGCTGCCCGATGAGCGTGGGATCGATGCGCACCGCTTCGATGCGGGGTTGGCCGCGCTGGGTGGTGTCCGTCCGGCGTCGTTGACTGAGCATGCGGCGGGCTGGACGGGTGCCACCGTGGAGATGCACGTGAGCTTGCCGGGGGCGGTGGGGGTGGAGGATGAGCCGGGCTACCTGGAGGGGTATGGGTGGGTGCCGGCGTTCTTGGTCCGTCAGGGTCTGACCTGGCGTGGGTGCCGGTTGCGGCGGGTGCTGACTGATCCGTTCACCGGTGATCTGATCACCGTGGACGGGCACACCTATCCCGCGTCCTGGCTCACCGCAGAGGACCCGAACCCTGACCCGGACCCCGACTCTGATGCCGGCCCGGACACCGGTCCGAGCAACGGTCCGGACACCGGGCCCGACGCCGGCCCCCACGGCGGTCCGAGTAACGGGCCGAGTAACGGGCCGAGTAACGGGCCCAGTAGAGGTCCCAACAATGGGCCGGGTGGCGGGACGGACGGCGGGCCGAGCAACAGCCCGGACAGCGGCCCGGACAGCGGGCCGGGTGGCGGGCCAGCGCCCGGGCCAGGCGCTGGCCGTCCCGCGCCAGGTGCCTCACAGGGCTCTTCGGCGGGTTCCTCGCCGGGGTCGTTCCGCGGCATGCCGATACAGATCCTTCCCCCGACGCGCACCGAGGAGGACGTCCTCGGTGACCCCATCGACGACCCCGTCGACGTCTCCCTCGACGGCGCTGACGACGCCGACCTCCCTCTGGCCGGTCTGGCTGGTCTGGAGGTGGGTGATCCCTGCCGCGATGGCACCTGCCGTCCGCTGGACCCCAACGACTGCCCCGCTCCTAATGGTCCCTACCGGCCACCGGCGGCGTTGGACCGATGGGTGCGGCGGGCCTGGGCACGGTGCACGGGTCCGGGGTCCACCGTGCGTGCCTCCGACAGTGACCTCGACCACGTGATCCCTTGGCGCCCGGATGGGCGTGGGGGTCCCACGTGCTCGTGCAACCTGGAACCCAAGAGCCGGCGGGTGCATCTGCTCAAGCACGCCACCGACCGGCAGACCTGGCGCAATCACGACGATGATCCCGCCGCGGTCCCTTGGACTCAGCGCTGGCAGCAGTACCGGTGCACTCATGGTTCCTCGCACTACCGCTCACCCCTCGGCGTGGACCACGTGATCAAGCCGAGGCGTCCCGGGCTGCCCGTGCCGAAGTTCCGTGTCGGGGTGTGGCCCCCGTTGCCACCGCAGATACCTGAGCCGGACCCGAGGCCGCGACCCCGCCGAGAGATCGCGGAGTCGTTCCCCGACGAGCCCACCTTCTGAAAGAGCAGCTGAGCTTGAGGCGGTCCTTTGGGCGCGGGGGCAGTCTCGTCGTTCGCCTCGCGCGCAGGGCTGATCGTCCCTGGTTCGTCTCGCCATGAACGTGAGCGTCGCGTTTCCGACCCTTCTGTCGGGGGAGTGACGCTCCGTCGTTATGTGAGGGATGTGCCGCTGGCCCTCGTCGTCGTCCGCCTCCTCCTCGCCCTGCGCGGACAGGGCGGCGGCTCAGTGCGGGGGAACGACATCTGGCGTCGAGTCGACGGAGCGGACCCCGCTGGAGGTGAGGGCGGTGCTGACACTCCGCAGGAAGGCGTGGATGACGTGGCGGTGCTCGTCGTCCAGTGCGTCGAGCACCTCTGCCAGGCGCACGTTGAGTGGCCGGTACATGTCCGTCAACGTCTGCACGGTGCTGCTCGTGATGGTGATGAGGGATGAGCGGCCGTCGGACGGGTGCGATGAGCGATGCACGTGGCCCCCGCGCTGGAGCCGCTGCAGGGTGGAGGCGAGCGTCGTCGTCGTGATGCCGGTGCGGTCGGCGAGTTCGGTGGGGGTTGCCGGGCCATGGGCATGGAGCACGTCGAGCACGCTGAGGTCGCGCGGGTTGACCCCCAGAGAGCGAGCGACCCGCTCGGTGACCGTGTCCATGTCGATGCGCAGGTCTTGCAGGGCGCGCTGAACGGCGGTCGCGTCCGGCGCCGGGGCGGGTAGCTGCGTCACCGGCGTGCGGTGGTGGGTGCTACCGCCTGGTGGACGTGCGCGGTGGCGGGTTCGAGCTCCGCGACCATGGCGGCGGCCAGGTCGATGCGGGCGGTGGACGTCTGAGTGGGGTGGTCGAGGTCGAGTCGGTAGGTCGACGGCGCGGGCGCGTCGATGAGTCGGCCGGGCAGCATGACCGTCCAGTCGACGTCGGGGCGGTCGCGCAGCAGCTCCTCCATACGGCGCATGTCGGCGTAGAGACTCCTTCCGATGATGCCGCGCAGGAGCGGGAAGACGACCTTGTCGGCGAGGAACCCGAACGCCGGCGGCGGGGGATAGGTCAGCCCCGAGCTGACCACGACCAGCCGTCGGCCGTCGCCGACGGCGGTGAGCGCGTCGAGGATGGCTCGGGTTCCGACGGAGTACACCGAGATGGGGTGCCGCGAGTAGGCGGTGCCCAGCGCGGAGAGGACGGCGTCGGCGCCGCGGATGGCCTCCTCGACGCCCCGGCCGGTGCTGACATCGGCGCTGACTGTGGTCAACGACGTCGAGGCTGGCGCGGGCCAGTCGGTGCGACGGCTCGCGGCGCGCACCTCGTGACCGGCTTCCAGGGCCAGTCGGCAGACCAGCTGACCGGTGGGCCCGCTGGCACCGAACACCGTGACGCGCATGAGGCTCCTCCAAGATGCTGCGAATATCGCAGCATCTTGCCACTCGATGAAGGGGGTTGTGGGTGGGCGTGTCGACCTTGACTCGACCCCTCAACTCTTATGTACTTCTGTCCCGATACAGAAGTGCAAAAGGGGATGAGAGTGCTGGATATGGTGGCTGCTCTGGAAGTGCCGGTGATCTACGCCTCCGGCCTGGCGGGTCTCCTCGCCATCGTGATCGCCGCGCGTCCTCCGCTCTGGAGCGTTGTGGAGAGCTGGGCTGCCGCTGTCGCCGGCCAGGACGTCGAAGACGTCCGAACCAGCCAGGTTCGAGGCCTCCTGACGCGCACCTGCCTGGTCACGCTGGTGATCTTCGTGGTGGTCCTCATCCCCGCGCTCGCTGTGCAGCTCAAGGCCGCCGCGCCCGCGTGGGGTCTGGGGCTGGCCGTCCTGCTGGGGGCGGCGACGGGTGCCGACGGCGGCCGCACCCGGCGGGTCGACCTGCTGCAGCTGACCACCAGGTCTGCCTCTCGCAGATCCGTGACCGTGCTGGCCAGCGCGGCGGTGGTGATAGCGGTGGCGACCATGGCGTGGTGGGGAGCGATCACCGCCCACATGGACATGGGCTGGCCCTACAACGGGCCGGACACGGCGATGCCGGAGTCCGAGCAGTGGATCCTGCCCGTGACCGCAGGCTGCTCGCTGCTCACCGGCCTCGCTCTGCTGGGCGTAGACCGCAGGATCCGCCTGCGCCGGGCCCTCCCGGGCGTCGAACCCGCCGTCGACGCCGCACTGCGCGAGGTCAGCCGCCGGCGCGCCCTCCTCGGCGCGGGTGCCGCCCTCGTGACGCTCGCCGCGGTGCTGCTCTCCCTGTCACCGACGCTCACCGTGGCCGTCGGCGCGCCCGAGATCCTGAACCCTGTAGTCGGGCAGACCGCCGGGCTCGTGGGGACCGTCGCGGTGGGAGCAGCGATGGTGTGGCTGACCGTCGGACTGCTGCGCTGGTCGCACCGCGCCAAGGTGCCCGCCGACGCCGACGCTGACGCTGACTCGGAGGTGTGAGCTGTGCAGCTCCAGGTCGACGTCCGCAGCCCCACCCCGCACTACGAGCAGATCCGCGCCCAGGTGACTCGGCTGGTGCTCACCGGCGCCCTTCCCGCCGGTACGCGCCTGCCCCCGATCCGTCAGCTCGCCGGGCACCTGGGCCTGTCCAACGGCGCTGTGGCCAGGGCCTACCGGGAGCTGGAGCGTGAAGGCACCGTCGTCACCGCGGGCAAGAAGGGGACCATCGTCGCGGACCACCCCACAGGTGCTCCTGAGCAGGACGACGACGTCGGCTCCCCGCTCGCTGCGGAGCGCGAACGGGCGCTGGCCGCTGCGGCTGCTGAGTACGCCGCCACTGCCCACCGCCTGGGCTGTACCCCCGAGCAGACCCGAGCCGCTCTCGACGCCGTGTTGACCGCCGAGCTCACTGCAGGCCTGGCACGGTAGTAGTAGCCCGCTCCCTTCTCCCCTACCTGGACCGCACAGCCACCAGCCGGTGGCTGGCTTTGCCGACCCTTGGAACGGAGCGCCATGTCCTCCACCGCCACCTCAACCCACGAACCCACCGCGCCGCGACGCCCGGCCCACCTCACCCTCACCTCCCCTCGCAGGGGACTGGCCAGTGACGTGCGCCGCGAGATCCGCGTTCTGCTGCGCTGGCCTCAGCTGACCCTCGCGGCCGCGGTGGTGGCGTTGCCGAGTGCGGTGGGGCTGCTGTTCGTCGTCCCTGGCTACGCGCTCATCGACGAGCTGGACCTGTCCTCGCTGCTCGTCGGAAGCGCCGTCCCGATGGCTTTCCCCTTGCTCGCAGCGGCCTTGGCCGCCCCCTCGATGGCCTCAGAACTGCGACACCACTTCCTGGCCAGTACCCGCACTCGCACCCCGGTGCGGCGCTACCTGCTGGCCAAGGTCGTCGCCGGGGGGCTGCTGGGCTTCGTCGTCTTCGCGCTCGCCGCATTGGTGCCGATCGTCGTCTCCTTCGGCGTGGTCCCTCACATGGGGTTGGTTCAGTTCCACCCTGACACCGTGCTACTGACGGCTGAGCAGGTGGTCGGCACCAGGCCCGGTCGCTACACCTTCAGCCAGGTGTTCGCAGCCGGTCCGAGCCTGGGGCCGTGGCTCTACGCCCTCCTCCACGCCGGCTGGGCCGGGCTCAACGGCGCGCTCTACACGGTGCTGCCCATGGTCCTGCTCGTGGTCCTCCGCAGTCCACTGCTGGCTCTCAGCGCACCGCTCCTCGGGTACCACCTCGGCTCCTTCGCTACCGCCCTCGCCGGGTGGGACATCTTCGGCCCTCTCACGAGCGTCTTCCCCTTCACCCTCGCGCAGCAGCCGATGTGGACGGTGCTCGTGCCGTTCACGGTGCTGCTCACGCTGACCGCGGTGCTGCTCGTCTCCGTGCTGCGCAGTGCGCCCCACCGTGACGTGCTCTCGTGAGCGGCACTCAGGCTCCGGGGGTCGGCCGCCCGGCGCTGGTGCTGACAGGGCTCCTGCTGGGCACGGTCGCCCTGAGCGCCGGCTCCGGATGGACGGTGCGACGTGACCTCGAGGGTTTGGTGGGTCGTCAAGGTGGTGACCTCGACGGGTGGGCTGTCTTCCTCAGCTGCCTGGCTGACCCCTACAGCACGATCTTCGTGTTGCTGCCTGTGGCGGCCGGCCTCGCGGCCGAGCACGTCACCCGCCGTGGTGACCACGCCGAGCTCATCCGCCACGGCTCGCGGGCGCGCTGGCTGGCATCCACCACCCGCAGCAGCCTGGGCCGCATCGGAGCCCTGGTTTTCGCCTGGACACTGGCGGCGCTCATGCCCACGGCGGGCCTGCCGTGGTTCGCCGCTTTCCAGCCCACCGCAGGCCAGATGCCGGGGTCGGGGTACCTGCTGCCGCACCTGGCGACCAGCGGCCTGTCCCCGCAGGCCCTCGCTGGGGCAGGGGTGATCCTGCTGAGCACCGCGTTGCTGACCGGGCAGGTGCTGCTGGCTACCCTCGTCGCCCTGGTCGGGGAGCACCGCCAGCAGGGCGCCCTCGTCGTGGCCGGCGCGATGGCAGGCCCGGTCGCGATCCTGGTCAACTTCAAGCTCGCGGTGCTGCCCGAGTGGCTTGACCCCGCCTGTTTGCTGCTGCTCACTCCTGCTGCTCATCTGCCCGGCGGCCCGTGGAGCGCCGTCGCAATCTGGATCCTGCTGGCGGTCTGTTGCTGGGCACTGTTGCGCTGGCAGCACGTGCTGCTCGACACGGCCGCGGCCCTGAGCCGCGTGGCCGATCGGCTGCCGCGCGTGCCCTCCGGATGGCTGACCTACGCCGCCGCGGTGGTCCTCGGACTGCTCGGCCTGCGCACTGTCGCCGCGTCGTGGCAGCCAGCGACCCCGACGCTGTGGGACTGCTCGGTGACCGCCCTCTACACCGCCTCACCCGAGGGCGCCGGCCCCCTGCTGTGGGCGTTCTCCTCAATCGCCACCCTCGGCTACGGCTACCTCGTCCTGACCCACCTCGACCGCGCCTTCGGACCCCAGTCCTTGCACGCACTGCTGCGCCACGGCACCCCGCGCCGCTGGGTGGCCCGTCAGGTCACCGGCCCCCTGCTGGGCGCAGCAGCGCTCCCCGTCGTCCTTCTCGCCGCGACGACGACACTGCAGGCGGTACAGATGGCAGCAGCCGGCCAGCCCCTGCGCCTGACCACCGCCGACGGCGCAGCGAGCGAGCTGCTGCCCGGCGTCACCCCCGGCGCGCTGGCCTACCAGCTGCTGGTCAACGGAGCGCTGCAGCAGCTCGTCGTCGTCCTCGCCGTCGTCCTGGTCTGCCTGCTCACCGCAGCCAGCGGCTCGGCGCTCAGCAGCGACACCAGCCGGACCAGCCTGTGGCCGCTGGCGGTGCTCGCCGCGTTCCTGGTCGCCTCTTCACCGGGTATCGCCGACCATGCCGTCCTGCCCGCGGGCCTGGGCGGCGCCGGACACGCCATCGGCGGGTGGCCCGCGGCGATGGGGCACACCGCCCTGCTCGGCGGCAGCGCGGCGGGGCTGACGGTCGCCGTCGTCGTCGCCGTGCGGTCCCTCAGGCCCCGTCACCTCTGCTCACCGGACCGCGCGACCGCGACGGCCCTCCACCCCGCCCCTGTCAGGAGCTCCCTGTGACCAGCGACAACGTCATCACCCTGCGCGGCATCACCAAGGCCTACCGCGGCCAGCAGCTCTTCGACGGCCTGGGTGCCGACTTCGGCGCCGGGCGTATCCACGGCATCGTCGGTCACAACGGCGCCGGCAAGTCGGTGCTGTTCAAGGTGATCTGCGGGTTCGTGCGCCCCGACGCCGGCACGGTGGAACTCGCCGACGCCCACCGCCCTGAGCCGGGTGGTTACCCGCGTGACGTCGGCGTCGTCATCGACAGGCCCGGGTACCTACCCGACCGCACCGGGTTCCAGAACCTGCAGCAGCTGGCCGCGATCCGCGGGGTCATCTCCGCGGAGAAGATCCGCGCCACGATGAGCGAGGTGGGCTTGTCACCGGACCTACGCCAGAAGGTGCGCCACTACTCCCTGGGCATGAAGCAGAAGCTGGCCCTGGCGCAGGCGGTTATGGAGGACCAGCGCCTGCTGATCCTCGATGAGCCGTTCAACGCCCTCGACCCCGACAGCGTCCAGGCGATGCATGCGCTGCTGCGCCGCTACCGCGACCAGGGCCGGACGATCCTGTTCACCAGCCACCAGCGCGAGGACATCGAAGCGCTCAGCGACCACGTCTACCTGCTGAATCGCCAGCGCCTGGAGCGGACGCGCTGAGGCCACACAGAACACCGAAGATGACGGCCTGTCGGTGGCGGGGTGCAGGATCACTCCGTGTCCTCAGCCGCCGACAACGCCTATTGGGGCGACTTCGGCGAGCAGTGGGTACAGGTGGTGGCCTCGGGAGCTAAGATCCTCCACGGTCGGCCGCTCACGCTGGACTTCGAGAAGGCCGACGTCGAGCTGGTCCTGAGAGAGCTGACACCTGGCACGGCCTATCCGACCGTCAAGGCTCAGGTGAAGACGACAGTCACCGCTCGGATGACCGACGCTGGCGACCTCGTCTACGACCTCGACGTGACGACGTACGAGCTCCTGAGAAGGACTGACCACGCTGTGCGCCGCGTGCTGGTGGTCGTGTCCCTGCCGGAAGGCGAGGCAGCCAAAGTTCGCGTCACCGAGGACGGGACCCTGCTCGTGGGGAGGGCTCATTGGATCTCACTTGAAGGTGCGCCCCCGACGACCAACACCTCCACCGTCAGCGTGACACTGCCTGCCTCGCAGGCCGTCGATCCGGAGGGACTGCGAAGGTTGCTGTTGCAGCACGGCGTGCGGACACCGACCCCCGTCGCCGATGTCGACCCGTGGAGTGGAGGTGCCGACGATGTCTGAGGTCTCGCAGGGGTTTGAGGCACTCGTCCGCTACCTCAAGCGCACCTCGTGGCGCCCCGTCGATGCCGACCACCGCACCTCGCTCTGGCTGCCACCGGAAGCCGTGACGGAGCAGCACGGTCTGCAGGCCGTCCTTCCCGCGGATCCGTCGATGACGGATGCGTCAGAGCTCATCGAGAAGTCGCTGAAGGTCGTCGCGTGGGCTGAGAAGCGCGGCCTCGACGAGGTCCGCCACGACGTCGTCACCGGTGGCGCCGACCGCCTCTCCGTCCGCCTGCCTGCCGATGCCTTCGACGGTCAGGTCTCCCTGGCAACGGCACCGGACCTCCTGGTCGCGGTCCGCAACCTCGTGGTCGGCGCTGCGGTTGGGGTGGAGACCGAAGACCCGTTGGTGCTGCCGCCTCGCCGCCCGCAACACGTCGAGGCCTACGTCAGCCGCGCTCAGGTCAGCACACGGCCCGGCAGCTTCGTCGTCGACGTCGAACTGCCGGGTGATGAACTCTCCGCAGACGCGCTAGAGCTGGAAGCTGGCACCCCGCTCGGCCGTCGTATCACCGACCGGGTGCGGGCGGTTGCCACCGGGGCAACGGCTCTCGCTGCGCAGATCGGTGACGGAGACCGCGACGTGACGCAGTTTGCGCAGAGCGCGGCGGTGACAGGCAACGCGACCGAGCTTGATGCCCTCGCGCAGCTCGGCCGAGGCCAGGGCCGAGCCCACCGCTACCAGCTTCGCGTCGCGCAGACCCCGCTGTGGGGGAAAGAAGCGGTGCGGCCCTCCGTGCTCACGATCACGCCTGCGCACCAGGCAGTGCTCGCTGAGGCCGCAACCTACCTGCGCGAGCGCCGATCTCGTGACGGTGTGACGGTCACAGGCCTCGTCGTCCGGCTCGCACGCTCGGGAGCTCACGGCGCGGGGGATGTGACAGTGGAGGGCGTCGATGACGACAGCGGCGTCACCCGGCGCTATGCCGTCAACCTGTCCGAGGACGACTACGCTGACGCGCTCCGCGCACACCGGGAGGGGTATCGCGTCGTCGTCGTGGGTGACTTGGACGTGCGGGGCACTCGCCTGACGTTGCGGCGCATCAAGAGCTTCGACGTGCTCGCAGACCCCTCCGCCGTCTGACGACCGCTTCACGTTCAGCCGCTGACGAAGGGGCCGTCCCAGTTCTCGTCGCCCCGCGCCCGTGGCGGCCGCGGCGATGTTGCAGGGCGGGCCTCGGCGTCGTCGTCGTGGTGCACACACCTGTGGATCTGCTCAGCGACGGCGGGATTGTGCGACCAGAGGCCGCCTCCAAAGCCGGTGACGCGACGCCGGTAAGAGGAGGGCATCTGGCGGACAGATGAGGGTGTGCAGACCAGAGCGGAGGTGCTAGTGAGTCGCAGCAGCGACCCCGAGGTGACCTTCGCCGCGTTCTACCGCCAGCACTACCCGGCGGTGCTGGCGTACGCGCGGCGTCGCGCGGTGGAGCACGTGGCCCGTGACGTCACCGCCGAGGTGTTCACCACCGCCTGGCGACGCCGCGACATCGCCGAGCAGCGCGGCCTGCCGTGGCTGTACGCCACCGCGGCCCTGGTGCTGCGCAACCACCAGCGCAGCGAGCGCCGCGCTGCCGCCGCGGCCGACCGGCTCAGCGAGCACCCACCACCCGCCCCAGACGACCACGCGACCGATCACGCCGCCCGCGACTCCGTGCGCCGCGCCCTCGCGCAACTGTCCGACGCCGACCGCGAGGTGCTCGCGCTCATCGCCTGGGAGGAGCTCGACGTCCCCGCCGCCGCCCGCGTCATGGGCTGCTCCACCCCCACCGCCCATGTGCGACTGCACCGGGCGCGCAAGCGACTCCGCGCCGCCCTCGAGCAGATCGAGAGCCACGAGCAGGAGGAGGACTGATGGCCCGCTCGCCCGACGCCGACGCGGCGCTCATGGCCAGGCTCCGCGCTGCCAACCCCGCACGGCCGACCGCTCTCGACGAGCGCGCCGAAGCCGACCTGCAGGCAGCCCTCGCCACCCAGGTCGGTGCTGCTGCGCCGTCGCGACGGCGACCGCTGGTGCTGGCCGTGGCGGCGGCCGTCGTCGTCCTCGGAGCTGTCGGGGTCGGTGTCACGGTGGTTCAGCACGACGACGACGGCGACCGTCGCGGCCCGACCTTCGCTGCCGCTGGCACGCCGGGCGCTCCCAGTGCCCGGGCCAGCAGTCCCCCCGTGAGGCTGCCACCGGTCGACGCCCCAGCGCTGCTCACCGCGTGGGGACCGCAGCCCGCCTACGACTACCCCCCAGTGACGACACCGACCGAGCTCGCTTCCGAGGCGGACCTCGTGGCCGTCGGCGAGCTCGTCGCCATGGCACCGGAAGGTGGAGGGAGCGAATGCCCTGATGGACAGACAGCCCCCATCCCCGAGGTGGTGATGCGCCTCGACCGCCTCCAGGTCGTGAAGGGGCAGCAGGAGATGTTCACGGTGCTCGTCGTCGTGCCCCGTGAAGGCGGCGGGGCTCCGAGGGGGCTGCCACTGGGGACGCGCGTGCTGATCTACGCCTCGGCGGGCCAGTCGGCTGACTGCCAGGACGTTTACCGCGTCACCAGCCCGCAGGGCATCGCCCTGCAGGCCGCTGATGGCCAGGTGGTCTGGCCGCTGCTCGGCCAGGTCCGCGACGGCGACCTGTCGCAGGCGCTGCCCGGCGGCTCCCTCATCGCCCAGTGATTCTTCCCCGCGCTGCCCCTCACACCTCGATGACAGGAGCCACTCCGATGCCACGTCACCCGCGAACAGTCCTGGGATGGACGGCGGCAGCGGTCCTCGTCGTCCTTCTCTCCGGCTGTGGTCAGAGCGTGGTGGGCGCAGCCGCCGTGTTGCCGACAGGCCCGACGGCTGACGCGTCCGTGCCTGAGATCCCCGTCGTCGAGCCTCACTGCTTCGCCGAGTACCACTGGTACTCCGACGCTGCCGAGCTCGTGGCGGACGCCGATGCCGTCGTGAGGGTGACTGCCGTCGGGCCGTCGAGGGACTACGAGATCCGCCCGCTGCCGCCGACCGACAACCCGAATCCGGCGGTGAACCCGCAGTACGGGATGTCGCAGGAGGAGATCGACAAGCTGCCCGGCATTGCTGCCACGGCCATCACCGTGCGCGTCACCCAGGTGCTCAAGGGCGACCTCGCCATCGGCGACACCATCGAGGTCAACCAGGGCACCTGCACCGATCGGCCGCTGCCGATCGGACCGGACACCGACTACGTGCTCGCCGTCAGCGGTCAGCGAGGGGCGCCGTGGGGTCAGCTCAACGAAGACCAGGCGGCGTGGCAGGTCGACGCGACCGGCGGCCTGCACCCGGTGAGCCCGGACAACGAGCTTGGTGTCCGCACTCTCGATGAGCTCGCCGCGGCGGTCGCTGCCGCTCGCCTGCCGACGCGTCCGTGATCAGCGGTCACGGGCCCAAGCTGTGGCGCACGGCGGCGTTGGTGCTATCGCCCACCCACCATTAACCACACTGTTGCGTTGCCCGACGCTTAGCCGTTACATTTCATGGGTCGTGATCCCAATGACGAGATCCCACCCGGAGGTCCCCGTGTCCCGCACCTTCGTCCTGGTCCCCGGCGCCTGTCACGGCGGCTGGGCCTGGCAGCCCGTCGCCAGCCACCTGCGCGCCGCCGGCCACACCGTGCACGCCTACACCCCGCCCGGCCTCGGTGCCGACGACGACCGCCGCGGCATCGGCCTCGACGACGTCGCCCGTGACCTCATCGCCTACGTCAAGGAGTGCGACCTCCACGACGTCTCCCTCGTCGGCCACTCCTGGGGTGGCATGGTCCTGTCCGCCGTCGCGCACGACCTCGAGCCGCGCCTGTCGCACCTGGTCTACTTCGGCGCCTTCGTGCCGCTGGAGGGTGAGTCGCTGCGCGACCTGTGCCCGCCGCCGTACCGCGAGATGTTTGACGGGCTCGCCGGCGCCAGCGACGACAACTCCCTCACCTTCCCGCTGCCGGTGCTGCAGGGCGGCTTCATCCAGGACGCGACCGAGGCGGTGCAGCTGCTCACGCACTCCCTGCTCACCCCGCAGCCGTACGCGACGATGACCGACCCCGTGGGGCGCATCGACTACGCCGCTCTCGACGTCGCACAGTCCTATGTCATCTCCCCGGACGACCTCGCCCTCCCACCCGGCGAGTTCGGTTGGGCGCCGCGCTTCCCGGAGCGCCTCTCCAGCCCGACCGTCATCACCAGCGAGGGCAGCCACGAGGCGATGTTCACTCGCCCCGACGTCGTCGCCCGCGACCTTCTCGCTGCCGTCGGGGCCTGACGCTCAGCGCCCAGGGCGCTCGTTCTGATCGACCCAGGCGCCTGGGTGATCGGAACGGGCGCCCTTCGTGCTGCTCGCCGAGGTTAGCGTCGTCGGTGCCGATCGTGGTCGGCTCCCGCCCCCGATGAAAGGAACCCACCGTGCTCCTGCGCAGCGACGACTTCTCCGACGGAGCCCCTCTGCCTGCGGAACTGGCCTTCGCCGTCCCACATGCGACCGCGCACCTGGCGCTGTCGGACAACCGCAACCCGCACCTGGCGTGGGACGACGTCCCCGCGGACACGCTGTCCTTCGTGCTGGTCTGCCACGACCCGGACGTGCCCAGCAGCGGCGAGGACGTCAACCAGGAGGGTCGCGAGGTGCCGTCCGCGCTGCCTCGGGTCGACTTCGTGCACTGGGCGTTGCTCGACATCCCCGCGCAGGTCCGCGCGATCGAGACGGGTTCGCACTCCGACGGCGTCGTGCCCCGCGGCAAGCCCGGCCCGGAAGCTCCCGGTGGTCTGCGCCACGCGACCAACGACTACACGGGCTGGTTCGCTGCGGACCCCGCGATGGCCGGCAGCTACTACGGCTACGACGGTCCCTGCCCGCCGTGGAACGACTCTCTGATCCACCACTACGTGTTCACGCTGTACGCGCTCGCGGTCCCGTCCCTACCGGTGGTGGAGGAGCCGGGGACGACGCTGGACGGCGCGGCGGTGCGTGCCGCACTCAGCGCGGCGCCGGTCCTGGCGACGGCTGCGCTGACCGGCACCTACACGCTGAACCCCCGTCTGCGCCGGTGAGTGCTCTCCGCGCCGTCGGGGCGGCGCCAGACCCGCCGACGTGGCAGCTGCCTTCCGGCCCGCCGGTCTCGCGGGCGGGGGTGTGCCGCCTGGCCCAGCCGCGCCTGCAGCAGCCCCAGACCACGCCCCGGTTTCGTTTCCAGGCGGCCACCGTGCTCCTCCTCCTCAGCGGTGAGCTGCGGCTCGGCGCGGACCCGGCGCAGCACCTCGGCATGACGGGCAGGGAAACGCCGGCACTGCTGCTGGTGGAGGCCGGCACCACGGCTGACCTGGTCAAACTCCCCGGAGGGCCGGAGGGCTGCTTCCGGTCTGTGTTCCTCGATGTCGCTCCGCGGCAGATCAGTGCTCTGGTTCGAGAGCACCCCGCGGTCCTAGCCGGGGCGTCCACCGGCGGGAGCAGTGACGTACGCCAGGTGGACCTCGATGACGATCTCAGCGCCGCCCTCACCCACGTGGCCCTCAGCGTTGCCGACGAGCGAGTCAGTGACGCCAGGGCGCGGTACCGGATCCTGGACCTGCTGCTGGCCCTCGCTGAGCGCGGCCATACCTTCAGGCCTCCCGGCGAACCCACCACGGCCGACCGGGTGCGCGAGCTGGTGGCCGATGCTCCGGAACTGCGCTGGACCGCCCCGCAGGCTGGCCGGGCGCTGTCCGTGAGCGAAGCGACCCTGCGCCGTCATCTCGCCCGCGAGGGGACCAGCTTCGAAGCGCTGCTGCTGGACGTGCGCATGCACCACGCGGTGATGCTGCTGCAGACCACCGGGTGGAGCCTGTCCCACATCGCCCAGGCCTGCGGCTACCTCTCGCGCAGCCGGTTCTCCGAGCGCTTCCGGCAGCGATTCGGCACCTCACCGGTGGCGGTGCGGTGAGTGGCGGTGCGGTGAGTGACTGCGTCCGGCTCGCGCCACCTACGCCTCGGTGGCTGCGGGCCGTCGCGACCTGGTTGGTGATCTTCCCCAGCGTCGCTGCCGGCCAGTGGCTGCTCGCGCCGATGACCGCCATCGGGCCGGTGGGACGGGCTGCCGTCCTGACCGCCGTCGTCGTCCCGCTGTCGATCTACCTCGGGACACCGGCGGTGCTGCGAGCCATCTCCGTGGCCACGAGCCTCGCGGGGCGGGCACACGGGCATCGGGCACGATGCGCCGGTGACACGACGCGTGGGCCTGCTCCTGTTCGACGAGGTCGAGGTGCTCGACGCCTGCGGCCCCTTCGAGGTGTTCTCCGTGGCGAACCGGGTGGTAGCCCGGTCGGGGGCGCAGCCGCCCTTCGAGGTGCTGCTCGTCAGCGCCCGTCCCGAGGCTGCTGAGGACGACGACGCCGCGCCGCGTGTGCGCGCCCGAGGCGGGCTGCGCCTCGGCGCGGACGTGCGCGTGGATGACGCCCCGACCTGCGACGTCGTCCTCGTTCCCGGGGGAGTGGTCGACGTCGTTGCTGCCAACACCGCGGTACTGGCGTGGTTGCAGCGGTGCCGCCCGGGAGCCGAAGTGGTCGCGTCGGTGTGCACCGGTGCGTTCGTGCTCGCGGCCGCGGGACTGCTCGACGAGCGGCCCGTCACCACCCACTGGGAGGACCTCGACGACCTGCGCACCGCCCACCCTGACCTGCACGTGGTCGGCGACGTCCGCTATCTCGACCATGGCGACCTCGCCACCAGCGCCGGCATCAGCGCCGGCCTCGACCTGGCACTGCACCTCGTGGCGCGGCTGGAGAGCCCGGAGCTGGCGACGGCGACGGCCCGGCAGATGGACTACGCCTGGCGCGACGCCTGAACCCGCCGCGCCCTCGTGCCCGGTGGGGCCCGTGGCGCTGTGGCTTTCCGGGCGATCACTGCCGTGTTTCGACCGTGAGGTCTTCACTGTCGCAGCGCCGCTGACGGTGATCCGGTGTCGTTGTCGGTCCCTCCTGCCGCGGAAAGACTCCCTGTCAGGCCGAGACCCGCTCGCCGGAAGGACCAGGTCATGAGCAGCCAGACCGTGGGCGTCGTGCCCGTCATCGACATCAGCCCGCTCTTCGGAGACGACCTCGAGGCGCGCCGCGCCGTCGGCAAGGAGCTCGACGCGGCGTGCCGCGAGATCGGCTTCTTCCAGATCACCGGCCACGGCCTCTCCGACGCGGTGATCAAGGAGGTCTACGACACCGCCAAGGAGTTCTTCGCCCAGCCCCTGGCCGAGAAGCGCAAGGTCGCCCAGCCCAACCCCAAGACCGTCCGCGGGTACACCGCCGTCGGCGAGCAGGCCTTCGCCTACAACGAGGACACCTCCGCCCCCGGTGACCTGCACGAGAAGTTCGACGTCGGCCCGTTCGTGGAGTCCGACGACCCGTACTTCTCCGTGGACGTGGCCGGCCCCCACTTCATCCCCAACCAGTGGCCCGAGCACCCCGCGCGCATGCAGCTGGCGTGGGAGGACTACTTCGAGGCGGCCGACGCGCTGTGCCGCACGATCATGCGCGGCTTCGCGCTCGGCCTCGACCTGCCCGAGGACTTCTTCGAGGACAAGATTGACAAGGACATCTCGATGCTGCGGGCCATCCACTACCCGCACCGCGACGAGCCGCCGCTGCCGGGGCAGATGCGCGCTGGAGCCCACACCGACTACGGCAGCCTCACCATCGTGCGGCCGGAGGAGGCCCCGGGTGGTCTGCAGGTCTTCACCCAGGACGGCGACTGGAAGGACGTCCCGGTGATCCCCGGGGCGCTCGTGGTGAACATCGGCGACCTCATGGCGCAGTGGACCAACGACCAGTGGATCTCCACCCGCCACCGGGTGGCCAACCCGCCCCGTGACGTGGTGGCCAACACCGAGCGCATGTCCATCGTCTTCTTCCACCAACCCAACTACGACGCCGTCATCGAGGTGCTCCCCACCTGCGTCGAACCCGGCGTGGCCCCGAAGTACGCCCCGATCACTTCGGGCGACCACCTCACCATGAAGTTCGAGAAGACCCACCAGAGGGTCTGAGCCGATGGGTCCCGACCAGCCGGCACCCGCACGCGGCACCTTCAGCGTGGTCCTGCAGCGGACCGGTCGGGTGCTCGACGTGCCCGACGACCGCTCGATCCTCGACGTGGTCGAGCAGGTGGTGGACGTGCCCTTCACCTGCCGCGCGGGCGACTGCGGGTCGTGCGTGACCACGCTGCTGGCCGGGACCCCCGACTACCGCAACACCGTCCTGTCACCGCGGGCCCGAGCCGCCGGCCGGCGCATCGCGCTGTGCGTCGACAGGTCACTCACCCCGACCCTGGAGCTGGACCTGTGACCGACAGCAACGACCAGAGCGGGAAGACGGCAGCCATCGACTGCCGCGGCGTGTCCAAGGCCTACCCGGGCGTCACCGCGCTCACGGATGTGTCCCTGCGTCTGGTCCCCGGGGAAGTGCACGCCCTGCTGGGGGAGAACGGCGCCGGAAAGTCGACCCTCGTCAAGATCCTTACGGGCGTCGAGCGGCCTGACCGAGGCCACGTCAGGGTGGCCGGTCGGGACCTGCACCCGCACACCCCCGTCACTGCCCGCAGGCTGGGGGTGCGGCTGCTCCCGCAGGAGCGGCATGTGGCGCCCGACCTGTCCGTGGCCGAGAACGTCATGCTCGGCGGCCTGCCCCGCACCGGGCTCGGGCTCGTCTCCGGTCGGGCCGTACGCTCGGCCGCTCAGCAGCATCTCGACACCCTCGGCGTGGACGTCGACGCCTCCTATCGTGCCGGCGACCTCACCGCCGCCCAGCAGCAGCTGGTCGAGCTGGCGCGGGTGACCGCCCGCCCGGCCCGGGTGCTCGTGCTCGACGAGCCGACGGCCTCCCTGGCGGGAGATGAGGTGGAGGTGCTCTTCGGCGTTGTCCGGCGCCTGCGCGCCACCGGCACGTCGGTCCTCTACATTTCCCACCACCTGCACGAGGTCTTCGCCCTCGCCGACCAGGTGACCGTGCTCCGCAACGGCTCGCTGGTCCACCAGACGTCCGTGGCCGACACGGACGCCGAGACCCTCCTCTCCCACGTCTTCGCCGCCGACCTCGACCGCGGCCGCCTCGACCGGGCACCCCGGGCCGCCCGCACCGAGCCGGTCATGGCCCTGCGGGGCGTGACGGCCCCCGGGCTCAGTGCGCCGGTCAATCTGGAGGTCCACCCCGGGGAGGTGCTGGCGCTGTCTGGCCCTGCAGGCTCGGGTACCACCGCGGTGGCCGAGCTGCTGGCGGGTGCCCGTAGACCCGTCACTGGCCAGGTCCTGCTGCGCGGAGCGCCCGCGCCGCGCACCCGCAGCGGGGCGGCGAGCGCCGGCATCGGGTTCGTGCCGGCCGACCGCAAGCGCGACGGCCTCCTGCTCGAGCGCTCGATCAGCGAGAACGTCTGGCTGGGACCGGCGGCGACGTCGTGGCTGCACCGCCCGCGCCGCGCCCACGAGGGCGCATGCAGGGTGCTCGCGGCCGCCCGGGCCTCCACCACCGACAGCACCCGGCCGGTCCGCTCCCTCTCGGGTGGCAACCAGCAGCGCGTCGTCTTCGGGCGATGGCTCGCGACCTCCTGCAGCGTCCTCGTGCTCGACCAGCCGACGGCGGGCGTCGACATCGGCGCCAAGTTCGCCATCTACCGCCAACTGCTGGATCTGACGGCGCAGGGCATGGCCGTGGTGGTCGTCTCCAGCGACTACGAGGAAATCTCCGCCCTGGCCGACCGCGTGGTCGTCATGACCGCGGGCCGCACGTCCGCGGAGGTGGACGGGGCGAGCACCACTCCCGAGGAGCTCTTTGCCCTCGAGTCCCCCACCGAGCGCGACCTCCAGGAGGCCTTGTGAGCAGCAACTCCCTCACCCGAGCGAGCTCGACGGAGACGGGGACCGCAGCCGAGGCCGGCGTCGCCGTCCCGACTCGCACCCCGGCGCGGCTGCAGTTCACCACCGTCGCGGCTGCCCGCTCGATCGTGCCGCTGCTCGTGGTCGTCGTGGTGCTCTCCTGGGTCACTGGAAGCCAGAACCCGGCGTTCCTCACCTCCGTCAACGCGCAGAACGTGCTCGCTCAGGTGGCCGTGCTCGGCATCCTCGCCGTCGGGCAGACCTTCCTCGTGGTGGGAGGCCAGATCGACCTGTCGGTCGGCAGCCTGGTCAGCCTCGTTGGGGTGGTCGCCGCGCGGTGCTTCGCCGACGGGTGGAGCACGCCCGCCGTCGTGGTCCTCGCCCTGGCGATCGGCGCCGCGACGGGTCTCGTCTGGGGGACCGCCGTCGCCCTGCTCGACGTGCCACCCTTCATCCTCACCCTCGGCGGGCTCAGCGTGCTGGGCTCGCTCGCCCTGGTCCTGTCAGACAACACCCCGGTGCCAGTGCGCGACGGCCTGTCGTCCTGGGGGTTCGGTACCTGGGGGCCCCTGCGCACACCGGTCGCGATGCTCCTGCTTGTCGTGGTGCTCGGCGCGCTCCTGCTGCACTTCACCCGCTTCGGCCGGACCACCTTCGCCCTCGGCTCCAGCCGCTCGACCACCTTCCTCGCCGGCGTCCCCGTGAAGCGCCACCTCGTGCTCCTGTACGTCGGCAACAGCACGCTCGCCGCCTTCGCCGGTCTCCTCATGATGGCCCGCATCGCCTCCGGAGACCCTCGCGCGGGACTCGGCCTGGAGCTGTCCGTCATCGCCGTCGTGGTGCTCGGAGGGGCGACGCTCGCCGGGGGCCGCGGCACCGTGGTGGGCACCTTCGCCGGCGTGCTCGTGCTCGGTGTGGTCAGCGCCTCCCTGACGTTCCTGCAGGTTCCGGGCGCGTTCCAGTCGCTCGTCTCCGGAGGCATCCTCGTGCTCGCCGTCGTCGCCACCGCGCTCGCGGAGCGCCGCGCAGGCGGCTCGGGGACGGCGGGATGGGCCGGCGCCCTGCGCCGGTCGCTGCCGCGCCTGAAGCGCACCTGACACCTCAGGCAGGGGCCTTTCGCTGCAGCTCGCAGCGGCTCTCTGCCGTCGTCGTCCTCAGTTCCATCACTCCCTCCTGCTCCCGGGTGGCACCGCCACCCGGTCATCGCCGCACGCCCGCTCCCGACCCCGGAGGTCCCCCGTGTCCGAGCACCGCCCCGCCCCCACCGCGCCGCGCTCCGGTCTGACCGCCCAGCCCAGCCGGCGCTCGCTCCTGCTCGCCGGCGGCCTGCTGACCACGAGCGGCCTGCTCGCTGCCTGCGGCTCCTCGTCCACCGCCAGCGCAGGAGCCAGCAGCGGCAGCGTTGCCGGCAGCGGCGGGGGGACCGGCGTGATCGGCATCTCACTCAACGGCAACAACGCTTATTCGAGCTACGTCGCCGAGGGCGTCTACAAGGTGCTCGACGGCACCGGCTTCACCGCCACCGGCGTGCAGAACAACTTCAGCTCCGCCACCGAGCTCAGCAACGTGCAGAACCTCCTGGCCCAGGGCATCAAGGGCCTCGTGGTGCTGCCCGCTGACGCCACCACCATCGCCAAGGCGGCCCAGCTCTGCGTTCAGCAGCAGGTACCTGTGGGCAACGCCCTGTGGCCTGGCAGTGGCGAGGGCGCGGACGACTTCGCCGGCAAGGCCACGCTCGACAGCGTGGAGGGCGGCAAGATGATCGGCGAGTGGCTCAAGGCCAACGCCAAGCCCGGCCCGGTGGTGGTTGTCCAGGGGATCGTGGGACAGGGCTTCTCCGAGAAGATCGACGAGGGCCTCGACGCGGCCCTCGCCGGGTCGGGCTTCTCCGTGGTGGTGCGCGAGCAGGGCTTCTTCGCCCGGGACAAGGCCACTCAGATCGTCCAGACGGCCCTACAGGCCCATCCGGACGTGACGGCGATCGTGGCCTACTCGGCCTCGATGTCCAACGGCATCGCAGCCTTCCTCAAGGGGCAGGGGACCACCACCATCACCCACGTCTCCAGCGACGCCGACGATGAGATGATCACGTGGCTCAAGACGCCGTACCTGGCGGCCACCCGGTACTACTCCGCCGCCCAGACCGGCGTGGTGGCGGCCCAGGCCGTGCTGGCGAAGATCCAGGGGACGACGTCGAGCATGCCCGACACCATCGACCAGGTCATGGCCACGAAGGACACCATCGACGACGTCGTCGCCAAGAACCCCTACCGCTACGAGCAGTACGCGGCGCTGGCCGCGAAGATCTGAGCCCTGCCGTGGTCACCCTGTCGTTCACCAGCCTCGTGGTGCCCGACCCCGTGCGCTCCTCCGCCTTCTACGAGGACGTGTTCGGCCTGGCCGAGGTCACCGAGCTGACCTCGGCGTGGTTCCGCGGCCTCCACCTGGGAGGCATCGTCCTCGGGTTCAGCCACCCCCACGCCTACGAGCTCCTGGGGCTGGCCGAGCCGCCGCCCGGGACTGACGCCGTCAGGACCTTCCTCACGTTCGAGGCCGCGTCCGAGGCCGAGGTCGACGCCCTCACGCGCAGGGCCACCGACCGCGGAGCTGTGCTGGCCGCAGGACCCGGGCGCACGTACTACGGCGCCTGGCAGTCGGTGCTGCTGGACCCCGACGGGCACGCGTTCCGCATCAATCACCTGCGGCTGGGGTCGTGAGGAGACCCCACCGAGGTCTGCCGCAGGTACTTCTCCCTCAGGTGCTCGGCAGCGGTGGGGGCGTCGGGCCAGCCGGACGCGTCCCCGGCCAGCTCGGGCAGCACGTCGACGGGCTCCTCGGCGTTCGGGTGCGCGTAGAAGGCGACCGCAAGCCGGTCGCTGTCCCACGCCACGTCCCGGCGGGGGTTTACCACCCGGTGCAACGTCGCCGGCCACCGGTGGTCGGTCCACTCCGTCCACAGGTCACCGACCATGACCACCACCGCGCCGGGGATCACCGGGACGTCGACCCACTCGCCCCCGGAGTCGAGCACCTGCAGAGCACCCGGCCGCGGCTCCGCCACGCTCAGCGTGAACGCCCCGTAGTCGGAGTGCACCCCCGCCCTCAGCTGCCCGGGCAGGGGCGGCTCGGGCTGGCTCGGGTAGTACAGGGCCCGCAGCATGCTGATCTCCCGGTCGAACCGCGCCGCCATCGCCTCGGGGGAGACGCCCAGGCCCTGCGCTGCGGCGCGGGTCAGAGCGAGGTTGGTCTCGGCGAAGGCGCGGTACGCCCGGACCCACACCTCCCGAAAGCCGGGGAGTGCCGGCCACCGGTTCGGCGCGTGCTCGGGCGTGCCGTCTGCCCATCCCTCGCCGAGGCCGACCTCCGGCCCGATGTCGAACTTCTCCTTGAGGTCGGCGGGCGACTCCTCGTCCAGGGAGAACGTGATGCTCTCGCTGCCCACGGGCGCCCAGCCGCGCACCTGGTCCGGTGCCGGCTGCGCGACGGTCGCCTTCACCGGGGTTGGCATCGCGAAGAACCGGCGGGTCGCGCGGAACAGGTCCTCCACGAGCGCGGCGGAGATGTCATGACCCGTCACCTGGAAGAAGCCGACCTCTTCGCACGCCCCGCTCACCGCCCGCGCGACCCCGCGGTCGCCGCCGGACCCACGGCGAGCAGCCGAGATGTCAATGACCGGGATCGTCCGCACCGTCCGGAGCCTAAGGTGCCCGCACCCCTGAACACCGGGGGTGAGCCAGGGATCCCAGGAGGCCTCCGGGTGCCGATGTCGATCAGCGGTCTGGCGGCCGCTGCTGGTTTGACGGTGGTCAGCACGGGGGCTGGCGCCGACCGGCCGGTCACCGGCGTGCGCGTCGAAGGGAAACCGGGTCGGGACGACGGTCCCACCGTCCTGGTGCTCCCCTGGAAGCCGGTGCGCCGTGGAGCTCCGCTTCCACCACTGGCCGACCGCTTAGAGGGCGTGCTGCGCACGGCCGCTACCGCCGTCGTCGTCGTGCCAGCGGACCGCTCGGTCCACCCGCCAGCGGAGCTGACCGCGTTGTTCGCAGGATCACCGACCGCGGTGCTGTGGGGCCCGCCGCAGGAGCCGGAGGCACTGGCCGCCCGTCTCCTCTCCCTCATGGGGCGCGCGAGCGCGACGGGTCGGGAAGCCGACGACATGGTCTTAACCCTGCTGGAAGGGGACCTCGATGTCGCCAGTCTCACCGCCGCGCTAGCTGACGCGCTGGGGGCTGACGTGACGGTGACCGCCGCGTCGAGGGGGCAGGGCACGTCTGACGGCGTGGAGGTGGCGCACGCGCGCGGTGCCGGGTTCAGCGGCGCAGAGCCGTCATTCGACACGGCCAGCCCCCTCGTGGACGCGCCTGACGGCGCCGAGCCACCTGCTGCCACCGACGTCGTGCTGGACCTGCGGCACGCCGGGCGCCTGATCGGTGCGGTGCGCCTCGCCCGCGCTGCGCCGCTGTCCGCTCCGGAGCTCCACCACGCGGGGCTGACCGCGCGGCTGCTCGCTCTGAGCCTCAGCGCCCACGAGGGTGACCACCGCCACCGGGCCGCCGCTCGGCCGGCCCTGGCCGCCATCCTCAACGACGACCTCGCAGCCCGGGAGAACGAGATCCGCCGCAGCCGCAGGCTCGGCACCTTCCCCGTGCGCTCCGCCGTCTTCCTGGCCGTCGTCCCGTTCGGCACCAGCTTGGGCAGCACCGGCCTGCAGCGGCTCTCGCGGGAGGTCGAGGCCGCGGTGCTGCGCATCGATCCCAGGGCGGTCGTGATCGAGCACGAGGGCTACGTGGTGCTCGTCGTCGGGGCCGACCTCGACCTCGACCGGGTGCAGCGGACCGTGTACCGGGGGGTGAGCCTGCCGCTGTGCGTGGGTGCCAGCAGGCCCGTCGACGACGTCCGCCGCTTCGCCGGGGCCTTCCGCCAGGCGCAGCGCGCCGTGGTCATCGCCAAGGCGCTCGGCTGGGCCAACCGCGTGGCCACCTACGACTCCCTGGGCGTGACCCGCCTGCTCCACCAGCTGCCGGAGTACGAGCGGCGCGAGTTCACCCGCGAGGTGCTGGGCGCCGTCGCTGGCACGGGGGATGTGGCCGCCGAGGGGCGCCGGGTGCTCCGCAGCTACCGGGCCGCGAACGGCAACTTCAGCGAGGCCGCACGGCAGGTGTTCCTGCACCACAACACCTATCGGCAGCGCATCGTGCGCCTGCAGGAGCAGCTGGGCGACTTCGTCAACGACCCGGAGGTGCGGCTGTCGGTGTTCGTGGCCCTCGACCTGCACCGCCTCGACAACGACCGCGACGCCTGACCGCCGTCGCCGTCCCGTCGCTACGAGCGCGGGCACCACTGACCAACACCGTCAAGGAGACCCTCCATGGACTTCGGCGTCGTCCTCCAGCTCACGCCTCCGTCCTCGCGCGCCGTCGAGCTCGTGCGGCAGGCGGAGACCCACGGCTTCACCCACGCGTGGACCTTCGACTCCCACCTGCTGTGGCAGGAGCCGTACGTCGTGCACAGCCAGATGCTCGCGGCCACCCGCAAGATCGTGGTCGGCCCGATGGTGACTAACCCCGCCACACGGGACTGGACGGTCACGGCTTCCACCTACGCCACGCTCAACGAGATGTACGGCAATCGCACCGTCTGCGGCATCGGCCGCGGCGACTCGGCCGTGCGCACGCTCGCGGGGAAGCCGACCACGGTCGCGGCCCTGCGCGACGCGGTCCACGTGATCCGGGAGCTGGGCAACGGGCGCAGCGTCGACCACAACGGGCGCACGCTGACCCTGCCCTGGACGGCCGGGCTGAGTCCCGCGCCGTCGCTGGAGGTGTGGGTGGCCGCCTACGGGCCCAAGATGCTGGAGCTCACCGGTCAGGTGGCTGACGGGTTCATCCTCCAGCTCGCCGACCCCGACATCGCCCGCTGGATGATCGCCGCGGTCCGCGAGGCCGCCGAGCGCGCCGGCCGGGACCCGATGTCCATCACGTTCTGCGTGGCGGCGCCCGCCTACGTGGGGCCGGAGGAGGAGCGGGCCCACATGCTCGACCAGTGCCGCTGGTTCGGCGGGATGGTGGGCAACCACGTCGCCGACATCGTGGGGCGCTACGGAGTCGAGGGGGCTGACGGCGGCGTGCCCAGGGCCCTCACCGACTACATCGAGGGTCGGCAGGGGTACGACTACAACGAGCACGGCAAGGCGGGCAACAGCCACGTCGACTTTGTGCCCGACGCCATCGTCGACAGGTTCTGCCTGGTCGGGCCCGTCGAACGCCACGTCGAGCGCCTGCGCGAGCTGGAGGAGCTGGGCGTGGACCAGTTCGCCCTCTATCTCCAGCACGATGCCCGGGAGTCGACGCTCGAGGCCTACGGCACCCGTGTGCTGCCCCAGATGCGGCGTACGGTCACCGCCATCCGCTGAGGCCGACACGACAGGCAGAGGACGCTTGATGACGCTGACACCCCGCGACCTCGACAGGCTGACCGTGTTCAGCCTCGCGGAGCTCGCCCGCCGCCGCCGGGGGCGGGGCACGCTGCTTGGCCAGGTCGAGGCCGTGGGCCTCATCTGCGACGAGATGCACGAGGCCGCGCGCGACGGCGCCTCCTACGAGGAGGTCACCGAGCTGGGATCGCGGTGCGTGACGACGGCGGACGTCATGCCCGGCGTTGCGGAGATGGTGCCGATCATCTACCTGGAGGTGTCCTTCGCGGACGGCACCAAGCTGGTGACGGTCCGCCGGCCCATCCGCGAACCCGCCGAGCCGGCGCGCCCCGAGTCGGCTGGCTCCGGCACCACCAGCCCCGACACCACGGGCACCGTGCCGATCTCGCCCCTCGACGGCCCTGTGGGTCAGGTGCTCCCTGCTGCCGGGACCCTGCAGAGCCCGCAGGCGCCGACGCGGGAGGTGGAGGTCACCAACACCTCCGCGTGGCCCGTGGTCATCACGTCGCACTTCCACTTCTTCGAGGCCAACAAGCAGCTCGCCTTCGACAGGGAGAAAGCGTTTGGGCTGCACCTCGACATCCCCGCCGGGGCATCGGCGCGCTTCGAGCCAGGGGAGACCAAGCTGGTGCGCCTCACGCCCTACCGCGGCGACCGGGCGGTCTTCGGCTTCAACGACCTCACCAACTGCGTGCTCGGCGACGGCGAGGAGCTGGAGGCGCAGCGCGTCGCGGCCCTGGAACGCGCTCGGTCGCAGGGGTACCTCGACACCGCAGCCACCGCCCACACCGACAGCACCGACAGCACCGACAGCGCTGAGGGGAGCCGGCCGTGAGCTGGACGATGGACCACTCCGAGTACCACCGGCTGTACGGGCCCACCACGGGCGACCGGATCCGCCTGGCCGACACCAACCTCGTCGCGCAAGTGGAGTCCGACCACACCGCCTACGGCGACGAGCCCCTGTGGGGGTTCGGGAAGACCATCCGCGACTCGATGGGCATGTCCAGCCACCTCGAGCGCCAGTCAGCGCGCCTGCCCGACAGGCGAGCGAGCGACAGCACGATGGACCTCATCATCGCCAACGTCGTGGTGGTGGATCCGCTGCTGGGCGTCATCAAGACGAACATCGGCATCAAGGACGGGCGCATCGCCGGCATCGGCCGCGCCGGCAACCCCGACATCACCGACGACATCGAGCTGGTCGCCGGAGCCAACACCGGCTGGATCATGGGCGAGGGGATGATCGCCACCCCCGGCATCGTCGACCCCCACGTGCACCTGGCGACCACGAGCCTCATCCCCGCCGCGCTCTCGGCGGGCACCACGACGATCGTGGGGATGGGCTACGGCCACGTCTCCGACCTGGGCGTCAACCCGCAGCGCCACTTCCACCTCATGATGCAGGCGTGGGAGGGCTACCCCCTCAACGTCTCGCTGCTCGCCCGCGGCAGCGCCTCCGACCGCGCGTCGCTGGAGCGCAACGTCGAGATGGGCTGCGGCGGGCTGAAGATCCACGAAGACACCGCCAGCTTCACCTCGGTCATCGACAGGGCGCTGTCGGTGGCGGACGACGTCGACATCCCGGTGTGCGTCCACACCGACTCCAACCAGGAGGGTGGGGAGCTCGCGGACACTCTCGACGCCATCGCCGGGCGGACCATCCACGCGTACCACATCGAAGGCCTCGGGGGTGGTCACCCCAACGTGCTGGAGCTGGCCTCGCAGCACGCGGTGCTGGGCAGCTCGACGACGCCGACCATCCCCTACTCGACCAACTCCTACGCCGAGTACGGCGAGATGAAGATGGCGGTGCACCGCATGCACAGCCACCTCGAGGAGGATCTCGCCTCGCTGGCCTGGCGCGGCCGGGGCAGCACGGTGGCCGCCGAGTCCGTGCTCCACGACCTCGGGGCGATCGCGATGATGTCGAGCGATTCCCAGGGCATGGGCCGCATCGGCGAGGTGTCCCTGCGGACCTGGCAGATGGCTCACCGCATGAAGGAGGCCACCGGCGCCACCGACCCGGTGACGGGGGAGTCACCGGGGCACGACAACGCACGGATCCTGCGCTACCTCGCCAAGCTGACGATCAACCCCGCGATCGCGCAGGGACTGGCGCACGAGGTCGGCTCGCTGGCGGTCGGCAAGCTCGCCGACGTCGTCCTGTGGCGGCCGGAGTCGTTCGGCGTCAAGCCGCAGCTCGTGGTGAAGAGCGGTTTCGTCGTGTGGGGCCCGGTCGGTGGCGGCAACGACTCCACGCGGCTCGGGCAGCCGCAGGTCTACCGGCCGATGTTCGGCTCCTACGGCGTCGCCCCCAGCAGCCTGGGCGTGGCGTTCGTCGGGCAGCCGGCGCTCGATGCCGGGGTGGAGGGGAAGCTGCGCGCCGAGGGGGTGCGGCGTCGCCTGTCCGCGGTGCGCGACTCCCGCGGCCTGACCAAGTCCGACTTCGTGCGCAACAACGCCTCACCCCAGGTGCGGGTCTCCCCGGACTCCCTGGAGGTCGAGGTGGACGGCCGCATGGTCGACCTCCCGCCCGCCGAGACCCTGCCGCTGACCAACCGCTACTTCCTGTGACCGGTCCGGAGAGCTGCAGAGTGTTGGCCCCTTGAGCGTGACCGCCTGCTCACTCCCAAGGGGCCAACGCGTCACAGCTCCTCGCGATGACTCGGCCCCACCTGTCCTGCGAGATCGGTGAAGGACGACGACGACGTCGGTCAGCCGGCCGACGCCGTCCAGGCGGAGCCGGCGCGTGAGGTCGTCAGCGGTGTCCGGGGAGAGCGTTCGCCGAGGGAAGACAGCCCTCGCTGATGCCGGTGCCGACGAGGCAGGGTGCCGGGAGGCATCTCCTCTCGGCCGAACGTGCTCTCCAGACCGCCCAGCGCAGCGCTGACGTCGACGCGCTCGACGCACTGCTTCACCCCCGGTCGGTGGCAGCCGGTCCCGACGGATCGGTCTTCACCAAGGACGACGACCTGCGCAGCCACCGCTCCGGCGCGCTGCGCATCACCAGCCTGGTGGAGGAGCACCTCGAGGTAGAGGAGGCAGCGTCTACGGGTGTGACGCGACTGCTGGCTGCTGTGGAGGCGCTACAGGATGGCTCGCCCGTCAGCGTTCGCCTGCGCTACACCCGGCTCTGGGTGCGCGATGGCGACCGGTGGCGCGTGCTCGCCGCCACGCTCGCCCCGGCGTGAGCCTGGGGCGGGAAGTCCCGCGGTGCCCGGCGGGGTTGGACGGGCATGAGCACCGACGAGGAGCTGCACGCACTGCTGGCGTCGTCTCGACTGGGGGTGCTCGCCACCCTCAAGCGAGACGGGATGCCACAACTGTCACCCGTGACCCCGTTCTACGACCGCGACCGCGGCGTCGTCCTGGTCTCGGTGACCGAGGGGCGGGCCAAGACGGCCAACCTGCGGCGAGACCCGCGCGCGGCACTGGAGGTGACGAGTGCCGACGGCTGGTCGTGGGCGACGGTCGAGGGGACGGTGGAGCTCATCGGACCCGGTGTCGCCCCGGACTCCCCGGAGGTCGAAGCGCTGGTCGACTACTACCGGCGGGCAGCCGGGGAGCACCCCGACTGGGACGAGTACCGCGCGGTGATGGTGTCCGACCGCCGCGTCCTGGTCACCCTGCGTGTGCACAAGGTCTATGGCGCGACCGTGCGCTGATGTCTGTCCGAGCGGGCGCGTTCGGCGGCAGTGAACGGTGCGGGTGCTGCACGAGCGGCTGCTCCTAGCGTCGCTGCCATGACCGCACACGCACCCGACTCACCATCGGCCTGGGAGTACGACGAGGTCATTCCGGGCCTGCACCGAGTGCGGTGCGGCATCAGCAACGCCTACCTGTGGCGCCCGGCGGGAGATGAGCGGGCGACTCTCGTCGACACCGGCCCGGTCGGCACCTTTCCCCGGCTCCGCCGCACGCTCACCGATCTCGGCGTCGCTCCGCACCAGCTCGAGCGGGTGGTGCTGACCCACTTCCACGACGACCACACCGCCGCCGCCGCGGAGGTCGTGGCATGGAGCGGCGCCCGCGTCGTCGCGGGTCGCGCGGACGCGCCGCACATCCGCGGTGAGACACCGGGACCGGTGCCGGTGCTCACCGCAGCGGAGGTCCGACTGCACGCCGCCGTTACCTCCTCCGCTGTGGCTGAGGCCCTCGAGCCCGTGGCGGCGTGCCCGGTAGATGTCGAGGTCGACGACGGCGACCTGCTCGATCTGGGAGACCTCGCTGGCGGCCCGAGCGTTGCCGCGCACGTCCTGGTCCTCCCGGGTCACACACCGGGCAGCATCGCGCTGCACCTGCCGGCGGTGGGAGTGGTGCTGACGGGCGACGCCGTGGCCGAGCACGAGGGGCGCATCGTGCTCGGCCCGTTCGGCATTGACAGGGAGCAGGCGTGGCGAGACGCCGCGCGCCTCGCGAGTCTCGAGGTGGACGTTGCCTGCTTCGGCCACGGAGAGCCTGTCATCGGACGTGCCGCACAGGCACTGCGCTCGCTGACCGACGCCTTCGCGTGATCCACGCCCCTCACCCTCCGGCGCTGGTCCCGGTGGTGCTCGCGCTCAGCTCGCGAACCAGTAGCGCCACGTGCAGGAGCAGAGCACGTCGGGATCGTCGAGGTGCCTGCCGAGCCGCGCCACGGCCGCGCAGAGGTGCTGCCGGCTGGTGTCGGTGGCCGGCGCCAGCCGGGTCTTGGAGCCCCGGACACCGACGACCGCCCTCAGCAGAGCCAGGTCTGCTCCGGCTCTGCCGGTGGTCACGACCAGCCTGGTGCGGTCCAGGGCGACCTCGCTCGCCGGGCACAACCAGGCCGAGCGCTCCTCCTGGTGCGCGTCGGCGCCGAGGAGGTCGCGCTGTCGGAGACGATCCCCGCTGGGGAGGAGGTCGCCTCGGGCGAGCCCACCGCGCGGTACCCGCGGCTGCCCTGACGTCGTCACCCGAGGATGGCGCGGGTGACGGCGACCTGCTCGGTCAGGACGCCGGCGATGACGTTCTGGGTCTCGTTGATCTCGTCGACGACGGCGGTGATCGCCGAGAGGCGCTCGATGACGTCGGTGACCTGGGTCTGGATGCGCCGGACCCGCTCGTCGACTTCGGTGGTGGCCTTGGCGGTGCCGTTGGCCAGTTCCTTGACCTCCCCGGCGACCACGGCGAAGCCCTTGCCGGCCTGTCCGGCGCGGGCGGCTTCGATGGTGGCGTTCAGTGCCAGGAGGTTGGTCTGGGCTGCGATGGCCTGAATGGTGGAGACCACCTTGGAGATCTGCGCGCTGGACTCACCCAGGCCGGAGACGTCGGCGTTGGCCTCTTCGGTCAGCGCCCGTCCCCGCTCGGCCACGGTGGAGGCTGCGATGACGTTGCGCTCGACCTCCTCGATGGAGACCACCAGCTCGCGCCCAGCCACGGTGAGCTTCTCCCGCGCGGAGATGCGTTCCAGCGCCTGCCCCAGCAGGTAGGCGGTGTTACGCAGCGCAGACTCTCGGCTGGGGGACATCACCAGGGTGCGGGTGGCGAAGAAGTCCATCGTCCCCACGACGTCACCGTCGACGACGATCGGCAGGCAGATTCCGGACTTGACGCCGGCGTTGCGGGCGGCGGGGGCGCGCACGCAGTCGGTGACCTCGGCGAGGTCTTCGACGAAGAGCATGTCGCGGGCGGCCCAGGTGCGTCCGGCCACACCCACCCCTCTGGCGAAGGAGGCGGTCATGGTGACGCGTCGGAACTCCTCCCCGACCTGGCCGACCTCTTGGTCGAAGGCGAGGGCTTTGCCGGTGGAGTCGACCTTCCAGAACGAGCCGTAGTCCCACCCGAATCCGGTCTTGATGGTGTCCAGGGCGAAGCGGACGGCGCGGGTGGGGTCTGCGGCGCCGGACAGTTCGCGCAGGACGGCGTTGACGGCCTCGACGTCCTGGGCGGCCTTGGCTTGGCGCTCGGCCTCGTGGACGCGTTCGAGGGCTTGGGAGACGATCACACCGATGGAGCGCAGCACGTCGAGGCGGCGGGGCGAGGGGTTCAGGGTGTGATCGGTGAAGAAGTCCATGGTGCCGATCACGGTGCCGGCTTCGATGATGGGGAAGCAGACCCCTGAGCGCACGCCGGAGCGCTGGGCGACGGGGGCGCGGACGCAGTCGGTGAGCTCGGCGATGTCCTGGACGAAGACGAGGTCGCGGGCTTTCCAGGCGCGTCCTGACAGGCCGACGCCTTCGCCGAAAGCGGCGGTGCGGGTGACCTGGGCGAACTCCTGGCTGGTGTGGCCGGATTCCTGGGTGAAGCGCAGCTGGGCCGGTGAGGAGGGGGTGCCCTTGCCTTCGACCTGCCAGTAGGAGCCGTAGAGCCAGCCGAACTGGGTGCGGACGGCGTCCAGGGCAGTGGCGACGGCCTGGACGGAGGTGGTGGCGGTAGCGACGGCCTTGACGACCTCCACCACCGCACGCACGTCAGCCTCAGCCTCGGCCACGATTCCCGCAGCTGTTGCCGTCGCCGTAGGGCCCCTGGCGGGCTTCATCACGAGCTCCTCCTCACTCCGGCGGACCGTCGTCGGTGCCGCTCCTGGTGTCTCCTCCTGTCTGTCGGTCATGGGGAGGTTGATGATGGGACCAAAGTCCCCCATGGCCCCATGATCCGTCTCTCGATCGGAAGACGCTCCGACGGCTGAGCTGCCCTTGACGTGGTTGTCGTTGATTCGTCGCGGGTTGATACGGCGCGGGTTGATACGGTGCGCCGGTGATCTCCGCTGCTCGCCGTCTGTGGTGGCCGCCCTCGTAGGGCGGGCACTGACGCAGCGCACTGGCGCATCGCAGTCCCTCTGCCCTCACCGGCTGACGGACTCGCGCTAGCGGTGTTCCAGGCCGGTTCAACCGCCGGAACCCCTGGAGCGCACCGTGACCACACCCCAGCCCACCACTCCCCGGCAAGGCACGTCCGGCTTCGGCGACGTGCTTGTCAGCGCCCGGTCCCTCGCCGAGTACCGCGCGATGTTCGACCTGTCCGACACCGACCTGTCCGGCAGCGTGCTCGACTGCCCCGGCGGAGCCGCGTCGTTCACGGCTGAGGCATGCGAGCTCGGCGCTGACGTCGTCGCCGTCGACCCGACCTACCCCGCCGCGGGTCCGGCGGCACTCCGTGCCGAGGGGCTCCGGCAGCTGGGGAAGCGCGCGTCGGTGGAGGCCGAGCGCGGGCATGACTGGACCCGCACCCACCCTGAGGGCTTCGTCTGGACGTTCTTCGCCACTCCTGAGGACCACCTCGCCCAGCGCCGTCGCGCCGCGGCGGCTTTCACCACTCACGCTGCCGCGGAGCCGGAGCACTACGTGCAGGCGTCCCTTCCGCGGCTGCCGTTCGACGACGGCGCCTTCGACCTCGTACTGAGCTCGCACCTGCTGTTCACCTACGCCGACCGCCTCGACGACGCCTTCCACCTCGCGGCCCTGAGGGAGCTCGTGCGTGTCGCGCGGGGTGAGGTGCGGGTGTACCCGCTCGTCGTCGTCGGCGGAGACCGAGAGCACGAGGGTCTGGCGGAGCTGCTTTCGCTGCTGGCTGCGGACGGCGTCGTCGCCGAGCTGCGGCCTACGGCCTACCGTTTTCAGCGTGGAGCGGACCGGATGCTGGTGCTGCGATGACCAGCTCGTCCGGGTGCTGCATCGCATCGGCATGGAGCCGACCGGCCCCCGCGAGTTGGCGGAGTTTCTTCGGCGACCCTCGCGGTACCTGGGCTTCGAGATGTGCCGAGAGCGATGGCTCCGCGGCGCGACCGGGTCGGAGCGCCCTGCGTAGGGTCGATCTCGTGGCCAACGCTGTGACCCTCGTCCGCTCCCAGACCTTGTCCGATGTCGCCGAGTACGCCTACGCCTCGGTCACCGCGCCGGGAGCGCGCACGGTCTTCCTGGCTGGGGCGTGTCCGCTGAACCCCGATGGGACGACGGCGCACCCCGGTGACTACCGCGGTCAGGCTGCCGTCGCCGTCGAGAACCTCCTCACCGCCCTACGCGACACCGGCGCGGAGCTGCGCGACGTCGCGTACACGCGCGTGCTCGTCGCCTCCAGCCGGCAGGCAGATCTCGTGGCCGCGTGGGAGGTCGTCCGTGACGCGTTCGGCGAGCACGACGTCCCCAGCACCCTGTTCGGCGTGACGGTCCTCGGCTACGACGGCCAGCTGGTGGAGATCGAGGCGGTCGCCGCACTGGGTCCCTGAGCGGAGGGGGCGGCGTAGGCCGCTCGTGCGGGCGATGAATCCGCCGCTCGTCATGGCTAAAGGTCCCCTTGCGATGGACGACGCACTATGGGCGGGCGTCGTGGGCCCGCAGCCCATCAGCTCCTGCGCCGTGCGGGGCTTCGAGGACCACCATGGAGTAGCCGTGGCATTGCCCTCCCTCACCATCGGCCGGCGCATCAGCCTCGGATTCCTTGTCGTCATCCTGATGTTGGGGGCCGTGACCGCGCTTGGCGTCGTCCAGGTCGGCAAGGTCCAGGCGAGCCTGGTGCAGATCAACGACCACAACAGCGTCAAGCAGCGGTACGCCATCAACTTCCGCGGCAGCGTCCACAACCGCGCCATCGCCCTGCGCGATGTGCTGCTGGACCCGACCGATGCGGAGAAGCAGCAGGACATCGCGCTCATCTCCACACTTGCTGCCGACTACACGGACTCCGAGAAGAAGCTCGACGCGATGTTCGCCGCCGACGACGGCATCACGGAGCAGGAGAGGAACGCCCGCGCAGCCATCGCCGAGGTGCAGCAGCGGACCCTGCCTCTCATCCAGCAGGTGCTCGACCTCCACGCCCGGGGCCGCGACGCCGAGGCGCAGACCGTGCTCATGACCCAGGCGAAGCCGGCCTTCAACGATTGGCTGGACTCCATCAACGTGTTCATCGACCTCGAGGAGTCGATGAACAAGACCGCCAGCGACCAGGCCCGCAGCATCGTCGACGGCTTCCTCACCCTGATGGTCGCCGCTTTCGTGCTCGCGGCCGTCGTGGCGACCTTCGTCGCGTGGCGCACCACGCGGGCCGTCGTCCGCCCGCTGTCTCAGGTCGTCGACGTGATGTTGGGAGTCGCTGAGGGGCGGCTCGACCGGCGTGTCGGGCTCACCTCATCGGACGAGGTTGGACAGCTGGCCGCCTCGACTGACGCCTCGCTGGACGCGCTGTCCACCGCCATGCGTGAGATCACCCAGGAGGCTCATGCCCTGGTGGCGACCTCCGAGGGACTGGCCGGCGTTTCTACGCAGATGGCGTCCGGTGCGCAGGAGTCCGCCGCGCAGACGATGATCGTGTCCGCCGCCTCGGACGAGGTCACCGGATCCATTGCCACGGTGGCCGCGGCTGGTGAGGAGATGACAGCGGCAATTGCTCAGATCGCCACCGCCACCAGCGAGGCATCCCAGATGGCGTCCTCCGCGGTATCCGCGGCGGGCTCGGCCGGCGGGGCGATCGAGCGGCTCGGGGTCTCCTCGCAGGAGATCGGGGACGTCGTCAAGCTCATCACGTCCATCGCCGAGCAGACCAACCTGCTGGCACTGAACGCCACGATCGAGGCTGCCCGCGCCGGCGAGCTGGGCAAGGGCTTTGCGGTCGTCGCCGGGGAGGTCAAAGAGCTCGCCCGCCAGACGGCGCAGGCCACGGACGAGATCGTCGCGAAGGTGTCCGCGACCCAGGGTGATGCCGCTGCGGCCGCCTCCGCGGTCACCGAGATCAGTGCCGTCATCGCCCGTATCGACGAGGTCCAGGCCACCATCGCCGCGGCCGTGGAGCAGCAGTCCGCCACCACCTCCGAGATGGTGCGTAACGTCACCGAGATCTCGGCCGGGTCCTCGCAGATCTCCGCCAACGTCTCCGACATCGCCCGCGGCACCGACCTCAACCGCGCCAGCGCGGGGCAGACCGCCTCGACCGCCACCGAACTGGCGACGTCGGCGGCGCGCCTGCGGGAGCTCACAGGCCGCTTCACCGTCTGAGCCACCCACCCTGAGGCGCATGCCGCGGCGGTCCGCTCACGGAGCCGGCGCGGTGTGGGGCGTCCCCCGCTGTCAGGAAATGAGGACGAGCCGCTCGTCGGGGTCGCCCGGCGCGGCCCACACCTTCTCCACGCGGGAGAGCGGCTCGGTGCGCGTCGTCAGTTGGAAGCCGCCGGAGGTAACGAGCGCGGCCAGCTCACCGAGCTCGTCGACGATGTCGCGCGTGCTCACCGAACCCTGTCCGCTCCCGAGCAGTGCGAGGTTCGTGGCGCGTAGCGCCGCCGAGGGGATCGGGCTGGTGGCGCCGGCGACGGAGCCCACCTGGACCCAGGTGAGGCGCTGGTCGTCGTCGGCTCGCGCGGGGATCACGGCGCGCAGCGCCTGCGCTGTCGGCTGCCCCCACAGGTAGTCGACGACGACGTCGACGCGCGAGCAGGCAAGACCCAGCTGCGCGGCGCCGTCGTCGTCCCCGTCGCCCTGGTCGCCGGTGAACGTGACGGTCTCCACGCGTGCGGCGGTCCCGCTGCTGGTGAAGGCCGCGGTCAGGGCGTCGAGGCGCTCGGCGTTGCGGGCGACGGCGACGACACGGGAGGCACCCAGGTGCAGGGCCATCTGCACCGCCAGGCGGCCGGCGCTGCCCGTGGCGCCGAGCACCGCCACGCTCTGGCCGGCGCGGAAGTCGGCGCGACGACGCAGCGCGACCCAGGACGACATCGCGGGGTTCATCGTCGCGGCGATGGCGACCGGGTCGGCGTGGTCGGGGAGTAGCACGCTGCGACGCGGATCGATGAGGGTTCGCTCGGCGAGCGAACCCAGAGCGGTGTCCGGCAGCACGAAGTAGCGCAGCTGGCCCTGCGGGTCGCGTCCGACGCCGTCGATGCCGGGGACGAACGGCAGCTGGTCCGTGCTCGTGTAGTGCGAGCCGGAGGCCTGCGACCGCACCCGGGGGTGGAGCCCAACGGCGAGCACGTTGACGATCACTTCGCGACCGGCGGGTGCTGCGCTCGGTTCGGGCAAGTCGCGGTACTGCGGGGCCTCGTTGAAGCGGAGGACCACTGCTGCCTTCATGACGGCTCCAACAGCGAGGGAGGGATACTACGTGGCACGAACGAATATGGTTCGTGCCACGTAGTACTGTCAAGTCGTGGCCTCAGATCCCGGCTCCGCAGAGGGTGTTGCGGATGGCGACGTCGTCGACGCGCTCGTCCAGCTGTCGTTCGAGGTGCAGGCGGCCCTGACTCGTGCCACCGACGGGCACGACCTGTCCCTCACGCAGGTGCGGATGCTCGGCGTGCTGCGTGACCGGACACCCGGTGCTCGTGAGCTGGCCGACCACCTGGGGCTCACCGCGTCCAGCACCACCGGTCTCCTGGATCGCGCCGAGCGTCGAGGGCTGGTCGCTCGGGCACCGGATCTTCGCGACAAGCGCGCGGTCACCGTGTCGCTCACCACCGGCGGGCGCGAGGTGGCTCTCGACGTGGAGGAGCGGATGGCGCGCGAGGTTGGCGGGTTGACGGCAGAGTTGGACGAGTCGCAGCGCCGTCAGCTGGTGCAGCTGCTGCGCAAGCTGCTGTCCGGCGTCGGGGCTTCAGGCTCCACCGGGTGAGGTGGTCGCCAGCTCGTGGGGCCGGCCGCCCGTGGTCGGAGTCCCCGGCAAGTCCGCGCGGTACAGCGTGACGGCGAGCACCGACGTGCCCGCCCACCCGCCCGTGAGCTCCACGAGGGGGCCGGGAACGCCGAGTGGTTCCGGTCCCACAGCCAGCGCGATCGCGAGGCGGCGGCGGAGCTGGTCGAGGTCCACGCGGTCCACCCTGGTGGTCCTTCGCGAAGCTCGCGTCCCGCAGACCGCGGTGAGGGGTGAGATCCCTGCGCGTGCGCCGCACTCGCTGTACTGAAGGTGCCCCTTCGGTGTGACGGGGTGACTACTCGCAAGGGGCCAACACTCCACAGCTGCCCCGCCGGGACTCCAGGGACGTCGCGCTCGAGTCGTGTGGCCGCCGACCTGGGTCCACCGCGTGTCGACGCGGCAGAGCAGCATGCCCTCGTCGTCGCCTCGGGTCACCCGTGCCACGCGGTCATGCAGCCGCTCGATGCGATCGTCTGGCGGTGGCTGCTCAGGGAAGGGCGGGTTCCACGGCACGGTGCCAGTTTGTCCGGTCGCTGCGAGAGGGGCGGGTGCGCAGATCAGGGGCCTGACGGGCGGCGGGACGTCCCTGAACTGCGCAGGCGCGGCGGGGAGGTGGCGTGGAATCGCGTGATCGTCGCGGTGGACGGGAGGGCAGAGGGGAGTGGCGAGCCGGGGCAGCGCCGCCGCGGGGGGTGCGAGAAGGTGGGGGCGTGGTGCGCATCGCCGTCGTCTCGGACGTCCACGGCAACCTCACCGCCTACCGCGCGGTGCTCGAGGACGCCGACCGCCGCGGCGCCGACGTCGTCCTCAACCTCGGTGACGTCGCCGGCAAGGGGCCCCGGGGCTCGGAGTGCGTGCAGCTCACGCGCGAGCGGTGCGCGCTGACGGTGATGGGGAATTGGGAGGTCGTGCTCTCGGACCTGTCTCGCCGCATGACGCACCCGGGCATGCAGTGGTGGCGCGCGGAGCTGTCCGACGACGACCGTGCCTGGATGCGCACCCTGCCCCTGGCGCACCACCTGCTGCTGTCGGGGCGGCAGGTGCGGTTCGTGCACGCCTCCACCGACAGCCCGTTCACGCGCATCTGGCGGCATCACTCGCAGGAGGAGTTCGACTCCTTCTTCGCCGCGACGCCGCTCACGGAGCGCGACGGGCCGACGCCCACGCCCGACGTCGTCGTCTACGGAGACCTCCACCACGCGTACAGCGAGGTCATCGACGGGCGCACGCTCATCAACTGCGGCTCGGCGGGCAACCCCCTCGACGAGGACCCCCAGCTCAGCTACCTCCTGCTGGAGGGCGAGCTCGACTCCCCGGAACGCGCCCCCTTCAGCTACCAGTTCGTGCGGGTGCCGTACGACGTCGACGCCGAGGTCGCCGTGGCGCGAGACCTGGCGATGCCCCTGGCGCTGGAGTACGAGGTGGAGCTGCGCACGGGCGTGTATCGCTCGCTGCACGTGGAGCGGGGCCTGCGGACCCCTCCCGCGGAGCACTGACGGGGCGCTGTGCGGTCGGTCCCCGATCGGCTCTAGGTTAGGCTTGCCTCACCTAACTATCGGGAGAATGCTGTGACCACCCCTGCCCTCTTCCGCCCGGCCGCCCTCGCGACCGCGCTCCTCTCCGCGGCCCTCCTGGCGGGCTGCTCCGCCGCAGGTGCCAGCTCGTCGAGCGCCGGATCGGCATCCGAGGCCGCACCTGCCGTGAGCGAGTCCGGCGTCCACGCCGTGACGCACGCCCGCGGCACCACCGAGGTGCCCGATGCCCCGCAGCGCGTGGTGGTGCTCGAGCCCGTGCAGCTCGACACCGCGGTGGCGCTCGATGTCGTGCCGGTCGGCGCGGCCGTCGTCAACGCGACTGCCGGCGTGCCTGCCTACCTGGGCGTCGGTGACCGCGTGAAGCCGGTCGGCACGGTCTCCGAGCCCGACCTGGAGGCCATCGCCGCGCTCGCGCCCGACCTCATCCTGGGCACGGAGGCGCGGCACTCCAAGCTCTACGACCAGCTGTCGCAGATCGCCCCGACGGTCTTCCAGACGTCGCAGACCGACCCCTGGCAGGACAGCGTCCGTCTCGTCGGCGAGGCCCTTGGCAAGCCCGAGGCGGCCACGGCCGCGCTCGGGACGTACACCCAGCGGTGCGAGCAGGTCCGCAGTGCCCATCCCACGAGCGGCATGACCGCGCAGCTGGTGCGCCCCCGCGACGAGACCACGCTCAGCCTCTACAGCCCGACGTCGTTCGCCGGCAGCACCATGGAGTGCGCGGGCCTGACCATCCCGCCGCGCGAGTGGGCGCAGGGCATCCAGACGGACATCTCCCCGGAGCAGATCGCCCAGGCCAAGGCCGACCTCGTGCTCGTCACCGCGGCCGACCCGGCCGCGATCCCCGCAGCCATCACCGCCAACCCCGCCGACTTCCCCCGCGTGGTCGCCGTCGACACGAGCTGGTGGATCTCCGGGGTGGGGCCGCTCGGCGGGCAGAAGGTCCTCGACGACCTCGACAGGATCCTCAGCGCCGGTTCCTGATGCCACCTCGCTCGCTGGAAGCCGCTGCGCCGTCGTCGTCGTCTTCGCCCGAGGTCGGATCAGGACGACGACGACGGCGGGCGCCGCTGACCGTCGGTCTGCCCGTCGTCCTGCTCGCGGGGTTTGCCGCGCTGGTGGCGGCCGTGGTGCTGTCGCTGGCCGTCGGCGCCAAACCGCTGGCGCCGGCAGCGGTGCTGGACGCCCTCGCCGGGCGCGGCAGCGCCGACGCCCAGTACGTCATGGGACTGCGGCTGCCCCGCACCGCCGCGGCCGTGCTCGCCGGCGCCGCGCTCGCGGTGGCCGGTGCGCTCGTGCAGGGCCTCACCCGCAACCCGCTGGCCGACCCCGGCCTGCTGGGCGTCAACGCCGGGGCGGCCTTCGCCGTCGCGCTCGGCGTGGCGCTGCTGGGGCTCCACGACCCGTGGTCGGTGCTGTGGCTCGCGCTCTCCGGGGCGCTCGTGCTCAGTGCGGCCGTCATCGTGGTCGGCGGAGCGGTCGGCGGGGCAGGCAGCGCCGGCAGGTCCGGCGGATCCGGTGCCGCCGGGTCAGTGGGCGGCGGGTCAGTCGGCGGCGGCGCACTGCGGTTGGTGCTCGCTGGGGTGGCGCTCGGCGCCGCGCTGTCCGGCATCACCACGGGCCTCGTGCTCAGCGACCCGGACGCCTTCGACGCGATGCGCAGCTGGAACGCCGGCTCGGTGCTCGGCCGCGGCTGGGACGTGCTGGGGCCGGCGCTGCCGTTCGTGCTGGCGGGTCTGCTGATCGCCGTCGTGTGCGCCCGCGGCCTCGACGCGCTCTCCCTCGGCGACGACCTCGCCCGCTCCCAGGGCGTCCGCGTCGCACGGCTGCGCCTGGCGGTGGTGGCCGCGGTGACGCTGCTGGCCGGTGCCGCCACCGCCGTCGCGGGACCGCTCGTGTTCGTGGGGCTGGTGGCGCCGCGCGTGGCGCGGTGGCTGGTCGGCCCGTCGCTCGGGCGGCTCCTGCCGACCTGCCTGCTGCTCGGTCCGGTGCTCGTGCTCCTCGCCGACGTGATCGGCCGGGTGCTCATCGCCCCCGCCGAGGTCCCCGTGGGTGTGGTGATCGGCGTGGTCGGCGCCCCGCTGCTCATCGCCGTGGCGCGGCGGAGCACCCGGTGAGCGCGCTGACGGGTGCTGTAGTGAGGGCGCTGAGGCCGCAGCGCCGGCGATCGCGCGGAGCGGTGGTGGGCGCCGCGCTCGTCGTCGTCGTCCTCGTCCTGCTGGTGGTGAGCCTCGGGCTGGGGCAGTTCCGGCTGTCGCCGGCGCAGGTGGTCGCGGCGCTGACCGGAGACGGGCTCGGGCACGTGGTGGTGGTGCAGTGGCGGCTGCCGCGGGCGCTAGCGGCGGTGGTGCTGGGGTTCGGGCTGGCGGTGGCCGGGGCGCTGTTCCAGACCGTGACGCGCAACCCGCTGGCCAGCCCCGACGTGGTCGGGCTCGCGCACGGGGCGTTCACCGGCGTGCTCGTGGCGCTGGTGCTCGGTGCCGGGAGCTGGCTGACCCTCACGGCGAGCGCCGTGGCCGGCGGGCTGTCGGCGGCGCTGGCGGTATGGCTGCTGGCCAGCGGGGGAGCGGTCGGAGGGCTGCGGCTGGTGGTGGTCGGCATCGGGGTCTCGGCGCTGCTCGCGTCGGTGAACACGTGGCTGCTGCTCCAGGTGGAGCTCGACGTGGCGATGTTCGCCTCCGCGTGGGGCGCCGGGTCGCTCAACGGTGTGACCGCCGTGCAGACCACTCCCGCCGCGGTGGTGACGGCCCTGCTGGTGGTCGGCGCGCTGACGCTGACGACGTCCCTACGACAGCTGGACCTCGGAGACGACGTGGCCGCCGCCACCGGCGTGCGCGTGGCGCTGGTGCGAGGGGTGGCGCTGCTGCTCGGCGTGCTGCTCGTGTGCGTGGCCACGGCCGTGGTCGGGCCGGTGGCGTTCGTGGCGCTGGTGTCACCGCACGTCGCGCGGCGCCTCGCCCGCACGCCTCACCAGCCGCTGCTGCTGTCCGGGCTGGTGGGGGCGCTGCTGCTGCTCGCCTCCGACGTGGTGGCGCAGCACGTGCTGCCCGTGCCGCTGCCCGCGGGCGTGGTGACGGTGTCGCTGGGCGGCGCCTACCTCGTGCACCTCGTGGCGCGGGAGGTGCGGCGGCGTTGACGTCTCGCGCAACGGCGGGGTGGTCACAGCGGCGTGCAGAAGTCCCGGATCGGGCCCCCTGAGGCGGTCTGCGGCGACTTCTGCACGCCGCTGCTACCAGGGTCTGGCTCTGGCCGCTGGTTGGATCGGCGCGTGATCGGAATGGACAGCTCGGACAGCTCAGGTAGCTCAGACAGCACGGACAGCTCGGAAGCGTGGCGTGGGGACAAGGTGGGCGCGGCACTCCGCGGGGAGAACCCCCGCGTCTTCGCGCGGCTCCCGGCCTCCTTCGCCGCCATGGGTGACACGCAGTTCCTGCCCGGGTACTGCGTGCTGCTCACCGACGACCCGGCGGCCACGCGCCTGTCGGACCTGAGCACGGCAGCACGTCGCGACTACATGGACAGCGTCGCCGCGCTCGCCGCAGCGGTGGAAGGCGCCTGCGCCGCTGCTGATCCTGCCTTCCGGCGCGTCAACATCGAGATCCTCGGCAACGCCAGCCCGTACCTGCACACCCACATCTGGCCCCGCTACGAGTGGGAGCCGGCCGACGTGGTCCGGCGCCCGGTCTGGGTCTACCCGATCGAGCGGTGGCACGAGCCCGCCACCGCGCTCGGACCCCAGCACGACCCACTCCGGCGGGCCATCGCGGAGCGCCTGTGATCGTGACGGCGCTCGCCGTCGTCGTCCTCAGGTGAGGTCCGAGCTCATGCGCCGAGCAGGAGCGAGGTCGCCAGTGCGGCCATCATCACGGCGATGATCCCGTCCAGCACCCGCCACGCCACGGGCTTGGCGAACAGCGGCCGCAGCAGTCGCGCGCCGAAGCCCAGCGCGGTGAACCAGATGACGCTGCCGGCGCCAGCGCCCGCGCCGAACCACCAGCGCTCGTCGCCGTGGGTGCTGGCGATGGAACCCAGCAGCACCACCGTGTCGAGGTACACGTGCGGGTTGAGCCACGTCAGCGCCAGGCACGTGACGAGCGCGGCGGTCAGCGCGGTCCCGCTGCCGGTGGTGTCGGCGCGCAGCGCAGCCGCCTCACCGTCGGCGGGGCGCAGCGCGCGGCGGGCGGCGAGCACGGCGTAGCCGGCGAGCACCACCGCCCCCAGCACCCTGACGACGACGAGCGCCGCAGGCCACGCCTGCAGCGCCTCTCCCGCTCCGGCGACCCCGGCGAGGATGAGCACGAGGTCGGACAGGGCACAGATGGCGACGACGCCCAGCACGTGCTCCCCGCGCAGCCCCTGGCGCAGCACGAAGGCGTTCTGTGCGCCGATCGCCACGATGAGCGACAGGCCCAGGCCGAGGCCGGAGGCCGCGGCGATGAGGTGGGGGTCGGACGTCTGGATCACGCTGTCGACGCTAGGCAGAGCCGGTGTTGCAGTCCATCGACATCTTCTGCAGTTGGTGAAGCATTGCTTAACATCAGGGCATGGACCTGGACCTCGGGCAGCTGCGGGCGCTGGCCGCCGTCGTCGACGCGGGCACCCTGGAAGCGGGAGCGCGCCATCTGCACATCACCACCTCGGCGGTCAGTCAGCGGCTGCGGGCGCTGGAGCAGGCCACCGGGCGGGTGCTGCTCGTGCGCTCGCGGCCGGTGCGGCCGACGGCGTCGGGGGAGCGGGTGCTGCAGCTGGCGCGGCAGGTGTCTCTGCTCGTGGCCGACACGACGGCGGCGCTGGGAGGCGCCGCCGACGACGAGCCGGGCCGTGGCGGGGCGGACGACGGGCGCTGGGTGCGGCCGCCGGTGCTGCCGATCGCCGTGAACGCCGACTCCCTCGCCACCTGGGTGCTGCCCGCGCTCGCGCACCTCGCCGGGCCCGAGGCCGAGGTGTGCCTGGACCTGCGCCGGGAGGACCAGTCGTACACGGCCCGGTTGCTGCGCGACGGGTCCGTAGTGGGTGCCATCACCTCCGACGCGGAGGTGGTACCCGGCTGCTCGGTGCAGCCGCTGGGCGCGCTGCGCTACCTCGCGGTGGCGACACCCGAGGTGGTGGACCGCTGGTTCGCCGATGGCGTCACGGGGGAGGCGTTGCGGCGGGCCCCCGTCGTCGTCTTCGACCGCGACGACGAACTGCAGGACGTCTGGCTTGCCGCGCGAGCCTCGGCTGCCGGTGCGGGGGAGCGACTCGATCCGCCGCGCCACCACGTGCCGGCGTCCATCGACTTCTCCGAGGCCGTGAAGCTCGGGTGGGGGTGGGCGCTGCTGCCGCAGGCGCACGCGAGCGGCGACCTGGCGTCCGGGCGGCTCGTGCAGCTCGACGAGGCCCCGGTGGACGTGCCGCTGTACTGGCAGCAGTGGAAGCTGCGCAGCCCCGCACTCGATGCCGTGGCGTCGGCGCTTGTCACGGCAGCCCGCGCCGCCCTGGTCCCCATTTCGTGATCATGGACGCTGTGCGTAAACCCGGCCGTGATCATGGGCGATCGGCCACCGTCGAGTGGCCAATCGCCCATGATCACGGTGGGAAAGTGCTTCGGAGGTCCATGATCACCGAGGGGTGTCGGGGACGCCTCTAGGGTTGACCCCTGTGAGCAGCACGACCTCCTCGACGAGCGCCCCCGTGACGATGCGACGCCTCGACCTGCGCGGCCAGCACGTCGACGCGCGCGAGCTGCGCAGCCGCATGCCGCGCGCCGAGGTCGACGTCGAGGCGGCGCTCGCCGTCGTCCGTCCCGTGGTCGAGCAGGTCCGCGAGGGTGGCGCGGACGCCGTCCGCGCGCTGGGCGAGAAGTTCGACGGCGTCCGCGTCACCGACCTGCGCGTCCCGGCGGCGGCGCTGACCGAGGCGCTGGACGCCCTCACCGCCGAGCGGCCGGCCGTCCGCGCCGCCCTCGAGGAGTCGATCCGCCGCGCACGGCGCGTGCACGCCGACCAGCGCCGCACCGACGTGGTGACGAAGGTGGTCGAGGGTGGCACCGTCACCGAGCGCTTCGTGCCCGTTCAGCGCGTGGGGCTGTACGTGCCCGGTGGTGTCGCGCCGCTGCCCAGCAGCGTGGTGATGAACGTCGTCCCGGCGCAGGAGGCCGGCGTGGAGAGCCTCGCCGTCGCTACCCCACCCCGCCGCGGCAACGGCCCTGACGCTGCCCTGCCCGACCCGACCATCCTCGCCGCGTGCGCTCTGCTCGGCGTCGAGGAGGTCTACGCCGTCGGGGGGGCGCAGGCCGTGGCGATGTTCGCCCTCGGCGCGCGCGAGGTCGACGGCTCGCAGAGCTGCCCCCCGGTCGACCTCGTCACCGGCCCCGGCAACATCTACGTCACCGCCGCCAAGCGCCTGCTGCGCGGGGTCATCGGCACCGACGCCGAGGCCGGCCCCTCGGAGGTCGCCGTCCTCGCTGACGACACGGCCGACCCCGAGCACGTCGCCGCCGACCTCATCAGCCAGGCCGAGCACGGTGAGGCCTCCGCCGCGGTGCTCGTCACCGATAGCGCGGACCTGGCCGACGCCGTCGACGAGGCCCTCGCCCGCCGCGTCCCGGCGACGCGCCACGGCGAGCGGATCGCCGTGGCCCTGGCCGGCCCGCAGTCGCTGGTGGTGCTGGTCGACGACGTCGAGGCGGGCCTTGCCGTCGTCGATGCGTACGGCAGCGAGCACCTGGAGATCCAGACGCGTGACGCCGCGCGCGTGGCGGCGCGGGTGAGCAACGCCGGCGCCGTCTTCGTGGGGCCGTACGCCCCCGTCTCGCTCGGCGACTACTGCGCCGGGTCCAACCACGTGCTGCCCACCGGCGGCACGTGCGCGCACACCGCTGGTCTGAGCGTCGCGACGTTCCTGCGCGGCATCCACGTGGTCGAGTACACACGGGAGGCGCTGGCCGACGTCGCCCCCCACGTGCTGGCCCTCGCGAACGCCGAGGACCTGCCCGCCCACGGCGAGGCCGTCTCCGCCCGACTCACCTGACAGGCGCCTGCGGGTGGTCGTGCGCGGTCAGGGCGTCTCCCACCCGGGACTCAGCGTCGGGAGTCCCAGCCGGGTCGCCGCGGCGAGCAGCCGAACGTCGTAGGCCACTACGACGTCCGCGCTGAGCCTCAGTGCGGTCGCGAGGTGCAGGGCGTCCAGGCTGCGCAGGGAGGCGTCGGGCAGCAACCCGGCCTCCGTGAACAGTGCGCGGTCGGGCTCGGCCAGGTCGACGCGCTGCAGCAGGGCGGTCACACGTGTCTGTTCCACGCCCCGGCGCACGGCGAGTCGCCGCAGCTCCGTCTCTGCCAGGCTGCTCGAGGAGATGCTGCCCCCGGCGCTGACCACGGCGTTGAGGTGGTCGGCGAGCTGGCTCGACTCCGCCTCGGCCACCAGCAGCTTCGCGAGAGCAGAGGTGTCTGCGTAGGTGCTCACCTGTCGGCGCGGAGCTCGTCGAGGTCCTCGAGGACGCCCCGAGCGTCGTCACCCTCCGGCGCTGGACGGGTCGAGGCAGGAGGGGGGGAGAAGGGCTCGCGGGAGATGGCGCGTCGCACCGTCAGACCGGGAGCCGACTCCGGACGACCCGCGGGGACGAGGCGCGCTACCACAGCACCGAAGTTGGTCACCTGGAAGCTCTCGCCCGCCGCCACCCGGCGGAGCACCTCGCTGCTGTTGTTGCGGAGGTCCCGGTGAGCGATGTTCTCCACGTCAGCTCCTCGACCGCTCGTCACGACCGTGTGCAACGCCCGTGTGCAACGCCCGTGTGCAACGGTCGTGCATCCTGTAGCAAACGTAGCAGGATGCCGGTCTCGACGGGTGTCGGTGGCGGGTGCTGGGATCGGGGCATGAGCCGCCGCTCCCATCCGTGGCCCGCGGGCCTGCCGTGCTGGACCGACCTCGCCACCGACGACGCGGCGCCCACCGCGTCAAGCGGCGGCGTGGCCAGCGCGCCGCAGCCCGACAGGTCGTGACGGCTCCCGGAGGGTCGCCGGACACCCAGGACGACCCCGGCGCGCTGGTCGGCGCTGCCGTGCGCGCCCGGCGCACGGCCGCGGGGCTGTCGGTGGCTGAGCTCGCCCGGCGCGCGCAGGTGTCGGGACCGTTCGTCAGCCAGCTCGAGGGCGGCCGCTCGTCGGTGAGCATCCCGGTGCTCTACCGGCTCGCCTCGGCGCTCGGCTGCGCCGCCAACGACCTCCTGCCGCTCACCGGGGAGGTCCGCCGCACCACGCGCGCGGGCGAGGGCCCCCGCTACCGGGTCAGCGACGACGACGACGAGGGGCGTCCGCCCCAGCGCTCCCGCCTGCTGACGCGCACTGGGGAGGGCGTGCTGCTGGAGGCGCACCACTACGTCATCCACCCCGGCGACGCCGAGCAGGACTGGTTCTCCCAGTCGGGGGAGGTGTTCGTGCACGTGCTGCGCGGTGCGCTGACCGTCGAGTTCGCCGACGGCACGAGCACCGACCTCGGCGCGGGCGACTCGCTGCACCACGAGGGCGACGTCCCGCACCGCTGGGTGCTGCGCCCGGGCCCCGACGGCGACGTCCAGCCGGTCGAGGCCCTCGCCGTCGTCACCGCGGCGAGGAAGCCGTAACGCTGGTGTCACCCATAGGTCGTAAGTAGCACTTACGATCAGGGTCATGAGCGCAGCATTCGAGGTGCCTGTCGTCGACATCTCCTCCTACGTCACGGGGGGCACACCGCAGGAGCGCGCCGCCACCGCCGCCGCGATGGACGCCGCCTGTCGCACCGTCGGCTTCGTGCAGGTCACCGGGCACGGCGTGCCGGATGACGTCGCCGCCGGGCTGGCGTCCGCCATCGACGATCTCTTCTCCCTGCCCCTCGACACCAAGAAGCAGCTGCGCGCACCCAAGGGCGTCAATCGCGGCTACACCCCGCCCAAGAGCGAGAACCTCTCGCTGTCGCTGGGGGTCGAGTCCGCCAGCCGCATGAATGACTTCTTCGAGGCGTTCAACACGGGCGCAGCGGTCAGCGACTACCCGGACGCGCCCGTACCGCTCGACCCGGCGCACTACCCGGAGAACCTCTGGCCGTCGGAGGAGCTCGTCCCCGGCTTCCGTCAGCGGGTGCAGGCCTGGGAGGCCGAGGCCGGCCGGGTCGCCCGGACCCTGACCGACGTCTTCGCCGACGCCCTCGGCCTCGAGCCCGGCTGGTTCCGCGGCGTCACCGGCCACAGCCTCGACGTGCTGCGGATGAACAACTACGCGCTGCCGCCGGGCACCGTCGACCTCGACGGCGACCTCACCGGCATGGGCGAGCACACCGACTTCGGCATCGTCACCGTGCTGTGGGCCGACCAGGTGCCCGGCCTGCAGGTGCTCGGCGCCGACGGCGGCTGGCACGACGTCATGCCCGCCGACGGTGCCCTGCTCGTCAACCTCGGCGACGTCATGGCCCGTTGGACCAACGAGCGCTGGATGTCGACGCTGCACCGGGTGAAGCCGCCGATCGTCGACGGCACCATCGAGCGGCGCCGCTCCGCGGCGTTCTTCCACGACGGCGACGTCGACGCCGTCATCACCGCCCTGCCGGGCACCGTCGACGACGGCGAGGAGCCGCTCTATCCGCCCATGACCGTCGGTGAGCACATCGCGGCCAAGCTCGCGGGATCGCGTGACTTGCAGAAGAACGCCGACGCCGCCCGCGAGGCCGCTCGGGTGCTGGCCTCCACCCGCTGACCCCCCACCCCACCGCGATCATGGACTTCCGAAGCACGTTCAGACCGTGATCATGGGACAGGCTGTGATCATGGGAGTTGTGCACAGCCATGCGGCTTTTCGTCTCCCTCGAGCCTCCTGCCGAGGCACTGCAGCAGGTGGCCGAAGCTGTCACCGAGCTCGGCCACGTGCCCGGCGTGCGCTGGTCGCCGCCGTCCCGCTGGCACGTGACGCTCGCCTTCCTCGGTGAGCTCGACGACGACGTCGTCGACCCTCTCGTGCCGCTGCTGCGCTGGGCGGCAGCATCGACCGGGCCGGTGAGGCTCCGGCTGAGTGGCGCCGGGTGCTTCGGGAGTAGCGTGCTGTGGACGGGGGTGGCCGGCGACCTCGAGCGACTGTCAGCCCTGGCTGCCGCTGTGGCCCGTGCGGCGAGGGCGGGCGGGGTGGCGCTCGAAGAGCGTCCCTATCGGCCGCACGTCACGCTGGCTCGCGCGACAGGCCGAGGTGGCTCCGGTGCGCTGGGACGACTCGCCGACCAGCTGGCCGAACTGCGGGGGCCGACGTGGACCGCCACCGAGGCGCGGTTGGTGCGCAGCCACACCTCCACCGGGCGCTACGAGGTGCTGGAGCACCTCCAGCTGGTGGCGCCTTCCGCTCCTGGGTAGCGAGGATGGCGAAAGGAAAGTGCACGGGAAGTCCATGATCAGGGAGGGTCAGCGGCCGCGGGACTGGTAGACGCGACGGACGACGTCCTCCACGTCGGGCTCCTCCACGGACAGGTCGCGCACCTGCACGCGCTCGCTCACGGCGGCCAGCACCGCCGCGGCGGTGGTCGCCGCGTCATCGAAGGCCAGTCGCTGGCGCAGCCCGCCACCCTCGCTGCCAAGGTGTTCCGCGTGCGGCACCTCCACCAGATCCGGGGTCGGCGCCGCCAGGTCGACCACGAGCACGCGACGCGCCCCGACTTCCCTCGACAACCCCGCCAGCGACCCGTCGTAGGCGAGGCGGCCGTGGTCGACGAGCAGCACCCGCTCGCAGAGCCGGGAGACGTCGCCCATGTCGTGCGTGGTGAGCAGCAGCGTGGTGCCGTGCGCGGCCCGCTCGGCCAGGAGGAACTCCCGCAGCCGCTGCTTGCTCAGCACGTCCAGGCCGATGGTCGGCTCGTCGAGCACCAGCAGGGCGGGGGAGTGCAGCAGTGCCGCCGCCACTTCCCCGCGCATCCGCTGCCCCAGTGACAGCTGCCGCACCGGCGTTGCCAAAAACGCGCCCAGCTCCAGCCGCTCCACCAGCTCGGCCGTCCGTTCCTGCTCACGCGCAGCGCTGAGCCCGTGCACCGCCGCGAGGATCCGGTACGACTCCGCCAGTGGCAGGTCCCACCACAGCTGCGACCGCTGCCCGAACACCACGCCCATCCGCCGCGCCAGCGCCTTGCGCTGCGCCACCGGCTCCAGCCCGCACGTCCGCACGGTGCCGGACGTCGGGACAAGGATGCCCGCGAGCATCTTGATGGTCGTCGACTTGCCGGCGCCGTTCGCGCCGATGTACCCGACCGACTCGCCGGCCTCGATCGTCAGCGTGAGGTCGTCGACGGCGGTCACTTCGCGCCGCCCGAGCACCCCCGACCGCACGCGGAAGGTCCGCGTCAGCTGCGACACCTGCACGGCGGGCGCCGTCGTCGTCGTCCTCATCCTCCACCTCCCTGGTAGTGCCGGATGCCGGTGCGCCAGGCCAGCAGCGCCACCGCCCAGGTCCACACCGCCGCGAGCGGCGCCAGCCAGCCCACCCATCCGGGCAACCAGGCCGAGCCCCGCAGACCCAGCAGGGCGACCGTCGGCAGGTAGGCGGTGAAGGCGATCGGGACGGCGAAGCCGAACAGCGCCACCAGCGGCTTGCTCCACACCGACGCCGGCTGGCTGGCGGCGTACCGGCCGCCGTAGACGATGGCGTTGGTCATCTCCGAGGCGTCGACGAGGAAGAACTGCACGCCCGCCGCCGCGACGAACACCCCGGCGAACGTCGCGGTGCTCGTGAGCACGACGAGCGCCAGGAACAGCACGTGCAGCGGCGTCCACGCGATGTCGTTGATCACCAGTCCGATGCCCAGCGCCACCGCGCCCACCGCGATGCGCGTGATGCGACGCACGCTGATCTCACTCGTGACGAGTTGCGCGAGCAGCGGCTGCGGGCGCAGGTAGAAGACGTCGAGCGTGCCCGAGCGCAGGTAGCGGGGGAGGGTGTCGACGTGGCCGACGAGCATGTCGGCGATCGAGAAGCTGAGGTCCGCCAACCCGAAGACGAGGACGGCGGCCGCCAGGTCCAGCCCGCCGATGCCGCCCGGGTCGCTGATCGCGCGGTAGAGCACCCACACCTCGGCCAGCTCGACGAGGCCGACGAGCAGGGAGCTCGCCAGGTCGAGCACGAAGCCGCCGCGGTAGCTCGCCTGCGAGCGCACGCGGGAGGCGAGCACCGCGCGGTACGGGCGCCATGCCGCAGCCACGTCAGCCACCCTGCACCTCTAGGCGACGGCGCCCGGCGCGCGTCATGAGAGCGCCGATGGCGTAGATGACGGCGAGCCACCCGACCTGCAGCCCGACCAGCGCCAGCGCGGCGGTGCCGGTGACGCGCCCCGACAGCACGTCGACGGGCACCTGCAGCAGTGGCGGGAACGGCGTGCTCCACGCGAGGGTGAGCAGCCAGTCGGGGAACAGCGTCACGGGCACGAACAGTCCGGCGAGGAACCCGGAAACGATCATGTAGAAGACCTGGAGGCCGCGCGTCTCCACCGTCCAGAAGCCGCTTGCTGCGACGAGGTAGACCAGCAGGGAACTCAGGACGACGGCGAGCACCACGCTGATCACGCCGAGCGCCAGCTGCGCTGGATCCGTGGGGAGCCGCAGCCCTCCGAACAGTGCTCCGAGGACGACGAGCGGCACGCCGCGCGGCAGCAGCGAGAACAGTGCCCGGCCGACCTCCTGCGCGGTGCTGGCGGTCTGCACGTCGACGGGGCGCAGCAGGTCGATGGCGATGCTGCCGTCCTTCATGCGGTCGGCGAGGTCGCTGCGGCCGAAGAGGTTCACCGACCCGAGCAGCGCCTGGGTCAGCCAGGCGTAGGCGAGGATCGCGGCCTGGTCGTAGCCGCCGAGCTCACCGCCGGCGGCCCGCACGGCGGCGGTGAGGATGCTCGCCTTGAGCAGACCGAAAGTGGCGTTGGCGACCAGCCCGCCGAGGGCCGCCGCGCGGTAGGTGGCGCCGCGGCGCCAGCCGGAGGCGAACAGGCGCCCGTGGACGCGGAGCCAGGTCACGGTGAGTTCGACAGTGCCGGAGGCTGGCTGCCCGTCGTGACGCACGGTCGCAGGAACTTACTCTCGCGATCGCCGTGCGCCAACCCTTCGCTGTGGGTGAGGTGGCCAACCGCCCATGATCACGGTGAGAGAGCTCTCGATTCCCGCGGTGATCATGGGCAGTTGGCCACCTCGAGGGTGGGGGTCACAGGGTGAGCGCGTAGGTCCGGTAGGTGGTGTCGGGCACCCAGCCCTCGCTCTCGTAGAGGGCCTGGGCCGCGGTGTTCGTGTGCGCGGTCTCCAGCACGGCCGTCGTCGCGCCGGCGGCACGGGCGCGCTCGGCGACGGCGCGCAGCAGCACCCGACCGACGCCACGGCCGCGGGCAGCCGGATCGACGAAGAGGTCGTAGAGCACCCACGCCGGAGCAAGCTCCAGCGAGGCCCACGTGGGGTAGCACTGCGCGAACCCCAGCGCCGCCCCACGGTGGGCAGGGCCGTCGGCCGCGGGGTCCTCGGTGGCGGGGACTTCGGCGGCGGGGGCTTCAGCGGCGGGGGCTTCAGCGATCAGGACGACGCTCTCCCCGTTCGCGATGCGCGCCGTCAAGTACGCGGTCACCGCCGCGGGCTCGCGGGGGCATTCGTAGAACTCGAGGTAGCCGCGGAACAGTCGCGCGACCTCCTCGACGTCGTCGAGGGTCGCCGTCCGCACCACCACGTCACTGGTCACGACGATCATCCTGGTGCGCGCCTCGCGGCGCCGGAAGGCGGTGGCGATGGCACGGGGCAACGGGAGGGGAGTGCGAGGGTGTGGCGGTGTTGCGCCGGCGGGCCGCCGGGCCGCACAGTGGCGAGGTGAGCAGCCAGCGCGGAGCCGTCCGCCGGCTCATCCTCGCGCTGGCGGTGCTGCTCGGCCCGCTGCTCCTGCTGCTCCCGTCGGCCGTCTCCGACCAGGGCCTGCCCCAAGCGCTGGCCAACGGCGCACTGGCCGCGGCGGTTCTCGCCGGGTCTGCGCTGGCCGTCGGGCCCGCCGTGGCGTCGGCGCTCGCCGTCCTGCTGCTCACCGCCCCACCGCGCGCGCCCGCCGCGGTGCGCTGGCAGGCGGACGTCGTCGTCCGCCTCGACGACAGGCCGGGACGTCCCGGCCGCACGCGCTCGCGGGCTCCGGGCGCGGGAACCTCCCCGCGCCCGCTCGCCCTCTGACGACTGCTCACCCGAGCACGCCCGGCGGCCCGGCGCGGGGACTCCCCGTCCCCGTCTGCCCGTCGTCTGGAGTTTCCGCATGCCGTCGTCCTGGTCCCTGCTCAACCCCTTCGCCTGGCTGGAGACCGCGGTCTCCGGCGTCCTCGTCGTCGCGCACGCGCTGCTCGGCGCGCTGGGGCTCGATCCCGCGTCCGGTGCCGCGTGGGTCGGCGCCATCGTCGTCCTCGTGGTGTCGGTGCGGCTGGCACTGCTGCCGCTCGTGCTGCGGCAGGTCCGCGCGTCGCACCGGTTGGCGCGCATCGCACCGCAGCTCCGCGCCCTGCAGACCCGCTACTCCCGACCGACCGGGCCCGGCGGCCGCCAGCAGCTGACGCGCGACCCGGCCGAGCTGGCCCGCTGGCGCGCTGAGCAGAAGGCGCTGCATGTCGAGGCGGGGGCGTCGCCGCTGTCGTTCCTCCCGGTGCTGCTGCAGGTCCCGGTGATGCTCGCCCTGGCGCACGTGCTCGACGGTGCCGCCCGTGAGCACGCCGTCGGGCTGCTCACGCCGCTGCTCGCGGCGCAGGCCGGGGCGGCGACGGTGCTCGGTGCGCCGCTGTCGGGGTCGCTGCTCGGTGGTGGCGCAGGGGCGCTGCTGGCGGTGGTGCTGGTCGCCGTCGTCGCGGTGGCGACCTGGGTCACCACCCACCGGCAGCTCCGTCTCGGCACCACGCCCGAAGTGCTGGAGGGGCCGGTCGGTCAGGCGCAGCGGATGACGGTATGGGTCATGCCGCTCGTCATGGCCGCGACCAGCGCTGCCGTGCCACTGGGGCTGCTCGTGTATTGGGCGAGCTCGGCGGTGTGGTCGCTCGTGCAGAGCGCGGCGCTGCTGCGGTGGCTGCCGACGCCGGGGACGCCGGCCGCTGCGGCCCGGGAGCAGCGGCTCGAGGGGCGGCTCGAGGGGCGACCGGCTCCGGAGGTGGCCAACCGCCCATGATCACGGGGGGAAAGTGTTCGGGAGGTCCATGATCACGGCTGGGCGACTACGCTCCGCGGCGTGCCCGGACCGGTAGCCCGCGCCCCCGTTGCCGTCATCCGCAGCGGGTCCGCACGCCGCGAGCTCGCCCCGGGCGAGCAGCTGGCGTTCGGACGCGGGCAAGGCAACGACCTGCGGATCGGTCACGACCCCGCCGACCTGCGCATCCCGCGCTACGCCGGCCGTCTGGAGTGCCGCCCCGACGGCGTGCTCATCCACAACACCTCCGACAAGCGGTCGCTGGTGGTGGAGACCTTCCCGGGCGAGCCGTTCGAGGTGCTCCCGCTCATGGTGGGCGGGACTGGCCCGCACGACCTCGTCACCGTGACGATCGACGGCGAGCACGGCGTGTACTCCGTCTCCGTAGACGTCACCGGGTTGCGGGCCGCGCGACGACCGCCCCGAGCGCCGCTGCCGATGACGGCGGTGATCGGGGCGGCCAGCGGAGCGACGGTCGGCTTCGCCCGCATCGAGTCGCTCACCCCGCGGCACCGAATGCTGCTCTGCGCCCTCTGTCTGCCGTCCGCTTTCGGGTGGAACGGGCAGCACGGCACGCCGTCGTACGCGGAGATGGAGCAGATCCTCGCCGAGCGCGGGCACCGCACCAGCGCCAAGACCATCCGCAACGTCCTCGATGACCTGCGCCGCGAGCTCGCCACCGCCCACGGCGTCGACGGTGTGTGGGAAGAGCCCGGTGCGGAACGCGCGGGGCGGGAGTCGTACCTGCCGCGGCTGGCGCGCTGGGCACGGCTGTCCGGCAACGTCACCACCGAGGAGCTTTCGGACTTCGAGGCCCTGGCCGGCTGATCCCCGACCCGACCCGACTCGAACCGGCCCGGCCCGACACCGCACCGGCGCGGCACCGGGCACCCGTGCCCTGCTGCGCGGGCGCCGATCGGAGTTGTCTCTCCTCATCGCCGCCGGCACACCGGCCGGAGCACAGAACGTCGAGGAGACCGCCATGAAGACCAGCCGCCGTCTGCGCGTCCGTCTGTCCCGCACCGCCGCCGTCGCCGTCCTGGCGGCGCTGCCCTTGGGAGTCGGTTCCGTGGCGCTCGCCGGAGCTGCGAGCGCCGCTGAGCCGACGTTCGTCCAGGACAGCCAGGGCCGGACCACCGACGCCCTGGGCGGCAAGCACCGCGTCGTCAACAAGCCCGACGGGCAGGCCGACGGCCGCAGCGCCATGGCATGGTTCGTCGCCGGGCAGCGCTTCACCGAGTCGCACCACGACGGGTGCAACCCGTACAGCAAGACGTCCATGGAGACCTTGGCGACGACGACCGAGTGCCCGAGCGGCCAGAAGCAGAAGTTCGACTGGAACACCGACTTCGTCGTCTCGGCCCTGGCGTCGAGCGGGCTGAACACCACGGGCCTCAGCAGCGACCTGACCACCTTCACGGGCCTCGGATCGGGTGCGCCCTACTACCACCACGAGGACACGCCGCAGTACGACGTCGTGCCGAACCCCGGTGACCTGGTGCTGTGGACCGACCCGTCGGGCAAGAGCGGGGCGGTCGGTGTGGTCATCGACGCCACGAGCGCATCCCACGTCAAGGTCGTGATCGGCGACATCAACGACAAGATCGCCACCAAGTGGATCAATCCCGCCACCTCGAAGGTCCGCGGGAACCCCGTGACCTACATCGTGACCCCCGCTGACGCTCGGCAGTGACGAGCGACGTGCAGAAGTCCCCCGTCGGGGCTCGAACAAGGCCCGCGGGGGACTTCTGCACGTCCGACGTCACCGCCGGGAGGTCAGCGGCCGACGTCGAGGATGCGCACCTGCCCCTGATCCAGCAGCGTCACGTACGCCTGCTTCCCGTCCGGTCGCACCGTGACGCTCGTCGGGTTGCCGCCCACCGGGATGCTCGCGGTCACGGTGTTGGTGGCGGTGTCGATGACGTCGACGGTGCCGGCGTCGACGTTGGCCGTGTACATGTAGCGACCGTCGGGCGCGTACGCGATGTCCTGCGGCTTGGCATCGACGGGGATGGTCGCCACGACGTCCTCGGTGCTCGTGTCGATGACCCAGACCTCGTCGCTGTCGTAGCAGACCACCGACACGTGCGTCCCGTCGGGCGAGACGGCCGTGCTGTGCGGCGACTTGCCGACCGGGATCTCCTTGACCGTCTCCTGGGTGGCGGCATCGATGACCGTCACGACGCCGGACTCGTGGTTGGCCGCGTACACGTGCTTGCCGTCCTTGCCGAAGGCCACCCAGTGCGGGTTGGGTGCCACGGGCTTCTCGCTCACCACGCTGGCGCTGGCGATGTCGATGACGTCGATCTTCCCCGTGTCGTGGCTGGGCACCCACAGCTGGGACCCGTCGGGCGTCGTCGCGGACGCGAAGGGCCGCTGGCCCACCGGAACCACGTGCGTGATCTTGTTGGTGGCGGTGTCGAGGAAGACAACGTCGTTGTCGTCGAAGGTGCCCTCGCCGGTCTTGCGGTAGGTGCTGATGTAGGCGGTGTCTCCGGTGGGGGAGAACGAGAGGAACTGCGGCGGCCCCGCGTCGACGGTGATCCTCGCGGTGACCTGGTTGACGGCGGTGTCGACGACGGTGACGATCCCGGCGTCACGGTTGGCGATGTACGCGAACCGCCCGTCGGGGGTCATCTCCACGAAGCCCGGCGTGGCACCGACGTCGATGGTGGGACCGACCGCCGGAATCGCGACGCTGCTCGCCGGCACGATCGGCGCCCGCGTGCTGGGCTCGGGGGAGGCGGCCGGCGTCTGCACCGCGGGCTGGGTGTCGCCGGCAGCGACGGGCGTCGAGTCGTCAGGCCGGAGCAGCCACCAGGCGCCCGCGCCGAGCCCCACCACCAGGAGGAGGAGGACGACGACGACGGCGAGCGCGCCACCCCGGCGCCTGCGGCGCTGCTCGCCCGGACCATCGGCATGCGGGCCATGGGCGCTCGGGCCAGGCGGGACCGGGCCAGGCGGGACCGGGCCAGGCGGGACCGGGTAGGCATGGCCGGGCGGCGCAGGTGCGGCGGGTGCCTGCGCGGCAGGCGCAGATGCGACCGGTGCAGGCGTGGCGGGTGCCTGCGCCACTGGCGAAGGCAGAACGGTGAGCGGCTCCGCCGCGCGCGCCACCGGCGCAGGGGGCCAGCGCGCCTCGACGGTCTCGGCGTCGGCCGGGGGCGCCTCGACGCGCGGCGCTCTCCCACGAGGTGCTTCGACGGTCTCCGCCTCGAGGTGAGACGGCTCGGCGGCCGCAGCGGCAGCTGGCAGCGGGTCGGTGGTGCGGTGCGCGCCACCGGCGACGACGAGCCCGAGCTTGACGCCGCTGGTCTCCGCCACGGCGGCCGCGGGCACGCGTGGCTCGGTGGGAGCGGTGCGGTCGTCGTCGTCCTTCGAGTTCGGTGGGGCGAGGGGGCTCGGCGCGTCTCGCAGGTCGATGACCTCCCGCTCCGGCTGCGGTGCGGCCACGGGCGTCACGAGTGGCGACCAGCGCGCCGGAGTCGTGCCGCCGACGGCTTCCTGAGCCGCGGCGGCGAGCTCACCGGCGGTGGCGAACCTGTCGTCGGGGTTCTTGGCCATGCCGCGGAGCACCACCGTGTCGAGCGCACCCGGCAAGGCGGGTTGTACCGATGACGGCGCCTCCGGCTCGGTGTAGAAGTGCGCGTACATGAGAGAGGGCAGGTCGTGCCCGGGGAACGGCCGCCGCGACGTGAGGAACTCGTAGAGCAGGCAGGCGAGGGAGTAGACGTCGGCGCGCGCGTCGAGCGGCTGCGTGGTGAAGCGTTCCGGCGCCATGTAGTCGAGAGTTCCGACCGTGGCGCCAGTCACCGTCAGCGACGTGCGGGTGGTGCCGACCGAGCGCGCGATGCCGAAGTCGACCACGTACACGAAGCCGCTCGGCGTCACGAGGAGGTTGGACGGCTTCACGTCGCGGTGCACGAGGCCCTCGGCGTGCGCGGAGTCGAGCGCCTGCGCTGTCTGCTCGACGAGATGCACCGCCTGCTGCGGTGTCAGCGAGCTCTCGGCCAGCAGGCTGGCGGCGTCTCGCCCGTCGACGAGGCGCATGTCGATGAAGAGGCGCCCGTCCACCTGGCCGAAGTCGTGGATGGGGATGATGTGGGGGTCGCGCAGGCGCGCAGCGATGTGCTGCTCCCGCCGGAACCGCGAGCTGTACTCGCTGTCATGGCTGAACGCCTCCGGCAGCACCTTCAGAGCAACGCGGCGGTCGCGCACCGTGTCGTGGGCGCGGTAGACCTCGCCCATTCCTCCCGCGCCGAGCAGGGATTCCAGCGTGTACGGACCCAGCGAGCGATGCTCCATGAGGCCACCTCCGCGGGCGGACGCTACTCGCGACGGGCCTCGCCCGACAGGGCCCGACGCCGAACCTCAGGGGGCGTCCTGGCAGGCGTACTGGGTGGAGCGCACGTATCCGGTGACGGGGTACCCGCGCTCCGTGAAGACGGCGGGGTCGACCCAGCGCGTCACGAGCGCGTCGTCGTCGTCGCCCACCATCACCTTGATCTTGTTCGAGCTGGCCGCCTCTAGCACGAGGCCGGCAGCTCCGGTGCGCCCCGACGGGTCCGTCCACAGCACCGCGTCTCCCGGACCGGGCGTCACCGCCGCACCGGGGGAGTACGGCGTGTAGTCGCCCTCCTGCTGGAAGGTCCGGAGGTCATCCCTGGTCAGCGTGTAGCCCGGGCACCCCGCCACACCCCATGCGACCGCAACGAAGTCGGCGTTCCAGTCGGCCTTCCCCTGCCCGGACCGACACGCAGGGTCGGGACTCTGCCCCGGGAGGAGGGCGGTGTAGGGGTTGCAGCCGTCGCCGTTCACCTCGCGGAACTTCTCCCGGGAAGCCCAGCGCACCATCGAGGCCCGGACGTCGATCGTGCCGTCCGCGCGCTCGGGGTCCGGGTAGTCCGCCAGTACGGAGTCCGGGTAGATGCCTGCCGAGTTGGCGGTGGTGTCGTCGGTCGACGCGTTCGCCGTGCCGCCGCTCGCCGTCGTGCTGGTCCCCGCTGACGGTTCCGTGGATGCGGTCGTTCCCGTCGCCGCGGTGACGTCCGGCGCGGACCGCGAGTCGGAGGCGAGCTGGGTGTCCTCCCGGGCGAAGGGGCCGAGGCCCATGAGCATCGCCACCCCGACCCCGGCGAGCAGCAGGAGCGCCAGGCCACCCGCCAGCGCCAGCGGGGTGCGGCGCCGCCGACGGCGGCGCGGGGCGCTCGGAGGGAGCGGCGCGGTCGGCTGCCACGTGGGTGGGGCGGCATGAGGGACGGTCGTCGCCGGGCCGGAGGCATGCTCGAAGCTCGACCCGAAGGGCGATGTCGGTGCGTCCTGGAACGACTGCTCAGGGCGTGCGCGCACGACGGTCGGCTCAGCGTGCGGGGCCGGGGCCGGGGCCGGGGCCGGGGCGGGGGCAGGGGCAGCGGCCCACGTGGGCGCGAGGGGCGGCTCGTCGCCCAGCGGGCTGCCGGCCGTCGCCGTCGTCGTCGTGGTGCTGGTGCCCGCCGTGGGGGCCGCTGGTGCCCAGGCGGGGGCGTGCAGGGCCCGCCCGCCCAGCGCACGGTGGGCGGCCGCGGTCATCTCGCCGCACGAGGCGAACCTGACCGAGGGGTCCTTCGCCATGCCGCGCAGCACCACGTCGTCGAGGGCGGGCGGCAGACCGGGAACACGCTGGCTCGGCGGCACGGGCCGGACGTGGAAGTGGGCGTAGAGAAGGCTCGGCAGGTCGTCACCGGCGAAGGGCCGCGCGCCGGTGAGGCTCTCGTAGAGCACGCACGCCAGGGAGTAGATGTCGCTGCCGGGCTCCAACGGTGCGGCGGTGAATCGCTCCGGGGCCATGTACGCGAGCGTGCCGAGCGTCGCGCCCGTGGAGGTGAGCGACGTCGCGGTGGCCGTGGTGGACCTGGCGATGCCAAAGTCGACCACGTACAGGAAGCCCTGCGGCGTCAGCAGCAGGTTGGACGGCTTGACGTCACGGTGTACGAGGTGCGCGGCGTGGGCGGCGTCGAGAGCCTGGGCTGCCTGGTCGGCCACGTGGATGGCGCGCTCGGGCGGCAGGGGGCCGTCATCGAGGACGCGCGCGAGGTCACGCCCCTCGACGAGGCGCATGTCGATGAAGAGGCGGCCGTCGACCTCGCCGAAGTCGTGGATGGGGATGATGTGGGGCTCGTTGAGCTTCGCGGCGATGTGCTGCTCGCGGCGGAACCGGACGGTGAACTCGTGGTCGGCGCCGATGCCGTCGGCCAGCACCTTCAGCGCCACATGACGGCCCCGGACCGTGTCGAAAGCCCGGTGCACCTCGCCCATGCCGCCCGCGCCGAGCAGCGACAGCAGCTCGTATCCACCCAGCCTGCGCTGCTCCATCCGGACACCTCCGCGGGGCGGAGCGTAGCGGCGGTCACTGCGGCGTGCCGAATTCCGCGCGAAGGCGCTTCGGAGAGGGTGCAGGAGGACTTCTGCACGCCGCTGTGACCGGAGACACCCATAGCTCGTCGGGCGATGTATTGTCAGGCATGGCATTGACGGAGCCGGCCGTACTAGTGCTCACCGCCCTGGTGGGTGAGTCGCGGCACGGGTACGCACTCATCAGCGAGGTGCAGGAGCTGTCCGGCGGTCGCGTGACGCTGTCGGTCGGCACGCTGTACGGCCTGCTCGACAGGCTCACCGGCGAGGGGCTCATCGCGCGCGACCGCGAGGAAGTGCACGCCGGGCGCACGCGCCGCTACTACCGGCTCACGGACGACGGTGCCGCCGCGCTCGCGGCGGAGGCGGAGCGGCTGGCGCAGCTGGCCGCCGCCGCGAGTGGCCGGCTGCGCGCCGCCGGGGCGGTGTGACGGCGGTGTCGCCGTCGCCGTCGCCGCTTCCGGCACCCGCCGCGTCACCGCTGGAGCGCAGCTACCGCAGGCTGCTGCGTGTGCTGCCCCGCGGCTACCGCGAGCGGTGGGAGGACGACATGGTCGCCGTCCTGTTGGACACCGAGCAGGAGGCCGCGGCACAGGCCGTGGCCTCCGAAGGCGCACAGCGGCAGGACGAAGAATTCGAGCTCGCGCTGCTGCAGCGGCCCCCGCTGCGCGAGGTGGCCGGTGTGCTGGGGTTGGCGCTGCGGCTGCACCTGGCGGCCCCGTCGACGCCGGGGGCCTCTGCGCGCAGCCGTGCGGTGGGCGACGCGGTGCGGTTGACGGCGCTGTTGGGCCTGCCGCTCCCCGCCGCGTACGGCGTGCAGCAGCTCGTCCTCATGCCCTGGTGGGCCGAGCAGCCCGGCTGGTCGCAGCTGACCGTCGCGGACGGCGTCGAGTGGGTGGCGGGATGCGTGGTCGCGCTGCTGACGTGGACGCTGCTCGTCGCCGGGCACCGGCGGGTTGCGGCGGGTGCGGCGGTAACGGGGCTGGTCGTACCGTGGGTCGTAGCGGGGGCGCAGCTGCCACCACCGTGGGCGCTGCCGCCGGGGGAGCTCGTGGTTTGGCTGGTGCTGCTCCTGCCGCTGCTCTCGGTCGCGGCGTGGCACCGGGACGCGCCCGCGCCGTCGCCGCGCTGGTGGTGGACGTTACCGGCGGGCGTCGCGCTGGTCTTCGCGCTGTGGGGGCTCGAACAGGTCCGCGTGAGCGGTGCGTCCTTTGCGGCTGACGTCGTCGTGGCGGCCTTCGCGCTGGGTGCCGGGTGGCGTCACGCTGACCGCGGATGGCTGGGGGCCGCCGCGCTGCTCGGGATGCTGGCGTTGGTGCGCGGGGTCGTCACGTGGGGCTTCGTCGCCGCGATGCCGGCCGAACAGGGCGTCGCGGTGCTGGCGGCGATGGCCGCGGGGGTCCTCGCGGCCTCGGGAATCGTCGTGGTGCTGTCGTGGGCGCGCTGGCGGCTGCTCGCCCGGCTGAATCGTCCCTCCCAGCATGCAGAAGTGGGACCGGAGGCGTCCTGAAGGCGGCTCGACCGGGTTCTGCATGTCCGGCGGGACGGCCTGGCGCTGCTGCTACGGGCGGCGCTCGGGCCGGCAGGCTCATGTCGCCGGAGCACGTGCCGATGATGGTGAGGGGAGCGCCCGGTACCGCTCCCGCGCCTCCACGGTGTGGTCTCTCGTTCGATCGTTCGCCCGGACCGCGCTGTGGTGCACCACGTTGAGAAAGGTTCATGCCATGGGGACACCGACGACACCCATCAGCTGGACCTGGCCGTCCGGCGAGGTGTCTCGGCGCGCGGTGATCGGCCTCACTGGTGTTGTCGGCCTCGCGGTCGCCCTCAGCGGGTGCGGTGCATCAGCGGGTCAGTCATCGGGCGATCCGTCTGGCGCTGGCGCTGGCGCTGGCCAGCCGACGAGCACGACCGGCGCTGAGAAGACCAACCGGGTGACCATCACGGTCGCGCTCGCCGCCGATCCACCGCCGCAGGCACTGCTGAACCAGTTCACCGAGAAGACCGGGATCACGGTGAACTGGTTGACCCTTCCCTGGGACGACTTGCAGGCCAAGATCTCGGAGGCTGCGACGGCGAAGGCGTTCTTCGCGGATGCCACCAACGTCGACTGGTCCCGCGTCGGTGAGCTGGGCGAGCTGGACTGGTTCTACCCGCTGGAGGACAGGCTCGATGTCGACGCCATGAGGGCCGAGGTCCCACAGCTGGAATCCTTCACGAAGGACGGCCATGTGGTCGGCATTCCCTACGACGCGTCCTACCTGGTGACCACCGTCAACACCGAGCACTTCGCCAACGCTGGCATCACGACGATGCCGACGACGATCCACCAGTACACCGAAGATCTCCGGAAGATCAAGAAGGCCGGCGTGGTCACGTACCCGCTGAGCATCCCCTTCGCAGCCGCCGAGGGGCTGTCCACGTACTGGTACCAGACGACCAACGCCTTCGGCGGGACAGTCCTCGACGAGTTGGGCGCGCCGCAGTTCGCCAGCCCCGACTCAGCAGGTCACCGGGCCGCGCGGTGGATGGTGGCCGCCTTCCAGGAGGGACTCGTCCCGCCGGGCAACATCGACCTCGCCGACCAGCAAGCGCAGCGCACCCAGATGGCCAGGGGGCAGGTGGCCAGCACCTTCGCGGACTACTCGGGCGTGGTGGGCTCCCTGTACGAGTCGCTGATCGACTCTTCGGTGCCCGGGCGCGTGCAGTACCTGATGACTCCTGGGGTCTCGGGTCCGGCACAGAACATCTCCAACCCCGACGGCATCGGCATCCCTCGACAGGCCCAGCACCCCGAAGCGGCGGCCAGCTTCATCGACTGGTTCACCTCGGCTGCGGTCCAGGAGGAGATGGCCGGCCTCGGTGACCCCCGCCTCGCCTGGGCCGCGTACACGCTGCCCTCGCACGTGTCCTCGGTGGAGAAGATGGCGACGTCGGGCAAGCTCGCGGGAGGACCGGAGATCGCCGGGATGCTCAAGACTTCCCGGCCGGTCTTCCCTCAGGGAGCCCCGACCTGGTACCCGCAGTTCTCCCGCGCCGTGTTCACGAACCTCCACGACGCGGCCACCGGATCGATCACCGTGGACCAGGCCATGAAGGCCGTCGCCGCTACGGCAACGGAGCTGTCGGGCGGCGCGTGACGGCGGAGCCGTGACCAGGCTCGACCACCGCCGTCACGCGACCATCAGGCCCAGGGGTCGGCGATGCCGGCGTAGAGCGTCTCGAGGTACTCCTCGATGCCTTCCTCGCCGCCCTCGCGGCCCAGACCCGACTGCTTCACCCCGCCGAACGGGGCTGCCGGGTTGGAGATGACGCCGGCGTTGATGCCGAGCATGCCCGTCTCCAGCCGCTCGGTCAGCCGCAGCGCCCGCGCCGTAGAGGCCGTGTACGCGTAGGCGATGAGCCCGAACTCGGTGTCGTTGGCCAGGGCCACGGCCTCGTCCTCGGTCTCGAACGTCGTCACCGGCGCCACGGGACCGAAGATCTCCTCCTTGAGCAGTCGCGCGTCGAGCGGCACGTCGGCGAGCACGGTGGGGGAGAAGAAGTACCCCGGCCCGTCCACGGGGCCACCGCCGGTCAGTACGCGGGCGCCCTTGGCGACGGCGTCGTCGACAAGGCCGGCGATCTTGGCGCGGCCCTTCTGGTTGATGATCGGACCCACCTGCGCGCCGTCCTCCGTGCCGCGCGCCACCTTCATCGCCCCGATCCGCGCCGCCAGCTTCTCGGAGAACGCCGACGCCACGGACGAGTGCACATAGAACCGGTTGGCCGAGGTGCACGCCTCGCCGCCGTTGCGCATCTTCGCGAGCAGCGCGCCCTCCACGGCGGCGTCGAGGTCGGCGTCGTCGAAGACGAGGAACGGGGCGTTACCGCCCAGCTCCATCGACGTCCGCAGCACCTGCTCGGAGGCCTGCTTCAGCAGGTGCTTGCCCACCGGGGTGGAGCCGGTGAAGGACAACTTGCGCAGGCGCGGGTCGGCGATGAGCGGCCCGGTGACGTCTCCGGCCGCGGTGCACGGGATGACGTTGACCACGCCGTCCGGCAGGCCCGCGTCGAGGAGGATCTGCGCAAACAGCAGCGCCGTCAGCGGCGTCTCTGCCGCCGGCTTGAGGACGACGGTGCACCCCGCCGCCAGCGCCGGAGCGATCTTGCGCGTGGCCATGGCGAGGGGGAAGTTCCACGGCGTGATGAACAGGCACGGACCCACCGGCTTCTTCACCACGAGCAGGCGCTGCTTGCCGTCGGGTGCGGGCAGGTAGCGGCCCGCGACGTGCGCGGCCTGCTCGGAACTCCACCGCAGGAACTCCGAGCCGTACGCCACCTCACCGCGCGCCTCGGCGACGGACTTGCCCATCTCCAGGGTCATGAGGAGGGCGAGGTCGTCAGCGCGGGCGGTGACGGCGTCGAACGCGCGGCGCAGCAGCTCGGCACGCTCGCGCGGAGCGGTGCGGCCCCACGACGCCTGCGCGGCGACGGCGGCATCGAGCGCGGCGGCACCGTCCTCCACGGACGCGTCGGCCACGGTGGTGAGTACGGCACCGGTGGCCGGGTCTTCCACGTCGAACCGCGCGCCGGTGGACGCCGGCACCCAGCGCCCGCCGATGAGGAGGTCGGTGGGAACGCTCGCGACGAGCGTCTCCTCGCGCGTGGCCTGCTCCGTCGAGAAATCCGTGGTCATGCGTCAGATCCTCCTCCCACCGCTGATTCCGCGCCGACGGGGGCACCCGAACCGTCAACACCGTCGACATCGTCGGACCCGGAACGTCCGTCAGCACTGTCGAAAGCACTGTCGAACACCAGCACCTGCCGCACCGCGCGACCCTCGGCGAGCGCGTCCATCGCCTCGTTGACGCCGTCCAGCGTGGTCCGCGAGGAGATGAGCGCGTCCACCGGCAGCCGCCCCTCACGCCACATCTGCGCGTAGGTGGGGATGTCGCGGGCGGGCACCGCCGAGCCGAGGTAGCTGCCGACGATGGTGCGTGCCTCGGCGGTGATGCCGAGGGGCTTGACGGTGGCCTCGGCCGTCGGGGCGGGCAGCCCCACGGTGACGGTGGTGCCACCGACACCGGTCAGCGCCACCGCGGTCTCGAAGGCCCGGGCGTTGCCGGCGGCCTCCACCACCACGGGCGCCTTGAGGCCTGATGAGAGCGCCTCGGCGGGGGTGAACACCGCCGAGGCGCCCAGCTCACGGGCGCGGGCCAGCTTCTCCGGGACCGCGTCGACACCGATGACGTCACCCAGGCCCAGTGACACCGCGGTGATGAGGGCAGCCATGCCCACGCCGCCCAGGCCGACCACCACCACGGTGTCGCCCTGGGCCGGCTTGCCGGCGTTGAGCACGGCGCCGCCGCCGGTCAGCACCGCGCAGCCGAGGACGGCCGCCACCTCGGGCGGCACGTCGTCGTCGACAGGAACGACTGAGCGCCGGTCGACGACGGCGTGCGTCGCGAACCCGCTGACGCCCAGGTGGTGGTGCAGCTCGCCTCCGGCCTCGACGGTCCCGACACCGCCGACGGCGTGCAGGCGCCGTCCGCCGCCGAGCAGCTCGCCGGCGTTGTTCGCGGCCGAGCCGGGCGTGCAGGGCAGTCGGCCCTCCGTGCGACAGCCCGCGCACTGTCCGCAGCGGGGCAGGAACGCCATGACCACGCGCTGCCCAACCGCGACGTCGTCCACGCCGTCCCCGACCTGCTCCACACGACCGGCCGCCTCGTGGCCGAGCAGCATCGGAACGGGACGGACGCGGTTGCCGTCGACGACGGACAGGTCCGAGTGGCACACCCCTGCCGCTTCGATGCGGACCAGCAGCTCGCCGGGGCCAGGCGGGTCGAGCTCGACGTCGACCACCTCGATCGGCCGGCTGCTCGCGTAGGGGCGCTCCCGGCCGATCTCGACCAGGACGGCGCCGCGCGCCCTCACGACGCCGCCTCCGCAGCCTTCGCGGCCTTGGCCGCCGCGAGCGACGCGGCGACGTCGTCCCCGGCTCGTAGTGGCCGCCCCGCGAAGACACCCTCGTGCGCGAGCACCGGGCGGCGGTCGCCCGCGAGCTCGGGGTGCCGTTCCTCCAGCTTCTCGCGCTGCTCGGCCACGGAACGCCAGTGCGCGACCGTCTCTCGGTCGCCCCGGCCGACGCCCTCCCAGCTGCGCGGCATCCGCTCGCGCGGCACGCCGGTGGACGCGCGCCCACCGATGTTCAGCCGCGACGGACGGCGCCGGGTGGCGGAGCCGCAGGCGGGGCACGCCGGGTCCGGCGAGGTCATCGACGGCACGCCCGCCTCGAAGCGGTGCCCCTGCTCGCAGGTGAAGTCGTGCAGCACCATCAGCGGTACACCCCGTCGGGGGCGTAGCGGAGCTGGGCGGCCTGCTCGCCGTCGTGCCCGAAGATCACCTCGGCGCCGGTCTCCTCGGCGATCTTCCGCAGCTTTTCCACGCTCTCCAGCCACGCCAGGTTGTTCCAGACGATGGCGGCACCGACGGCGGGCGGGCCCCACGAGTCACGCAGGTACACCGCGTCGGAGGTGAAGATCTTGGTGCCCTCCTGCGGGAGGTCCACGCGCAGCGACATGGTTCCCCAGGTGTGGCCGGGGGTCTCGATGACCGAGATGCCGGGAAGGATCTCCACGTCGCCGCTGACCGTCTCGATCGGCAGGCCCTGGTAGTCGCTGACGATGTGCGCCCCCGCGCTGTACCCCTGGATTTGCGAGGCCCCCTCGACCTCCTTGTCGTTGGCGATGATCCGGGTCTTCCCGCCGGCGAAGTCGCGGGCGTTGGCGGCGTGGTCGAAGTGCAGGTGGCTCAGCACGAGGATGTCGATGTCGTCCGGGGTGAGATCCAGCGACGCCAGCGAGGAGTCGAGGTAGCCCGGCCCGTCGATCGGCTCCTTCACGGGGAAGAAGTCGTGGAAGCCGGTGGGCGCCCAGCGCTCCTCCCAGTCGCGCGGCACGCCGGTGTCCCACAGCACCCGGCCCTCGGGGTGCTCGATGAGTACCGCGTGCGTGGGGCAGTCACCCCAGACCACCGGGTCGTCCTTGTGGTGGCGGTCGCGGATGGTGCGCCCGCCCTTGAGCAGCAGCCAGGTCAGATCGGTCTCCATCACGCCGGTGGACAGCACGTGGAGCTTTATCTCGGGAGCGGCACCGATCACGGGGGTCTCCTCGTCGTGCACTGTCCTGCGTCGTCGCAGGGCGCCGTCGGAGGGGCGGCGCACTCCCACCCTGCGCCGAGCGGAGGCCTCTGGACCATGGAGGCCACGCACACAGTGGCGGGCCGCGGGTGTCGGCGGTACACACGTGGGGTGACCCTCCTCAAGGGCGAGGCCACGACGGCTGGGGTGACTCCTGGGACGACGACGACGGCGCCCGCCGCCTTCGCCGCGCCGACGGCTGACGCCTTGCTGCGCGCCGTCCACGACTCCGCCGCCGACCTCGCCAGCGTGCGCGACCGCGCCGTCATCCTGCGGGCGATCGTGCGCCGCACCCGGGCCCTGCTGGGCGCCGACATGGCCTACCTGTCCCTCAACGACCTCGACGCCGGCGAGACGTGGATCCACGTCACCGACGGCGTCCGCACCCCCGCCTACGCCGAGATCCGGATGCCGCTGGGCACCGGCATCCTCGGCACGGTGGCCGCGGGGGGTACGTCCGTGCATACCGACGACTACCTCGCCGACGCCGACCTCAACCACCTCACCCACATCGACGCCGCGGTCGCCGGGGAGGGCGTGCGCGCCATCAGCGGGGAGCCCCTCCGCGTGGACGGGCACCTCGTGGGCGCGCTGCTGGTGGCCCAGCGCTCACCCGTAGCGATGCCGCCGGCGGGCCGCGAGGCGCTGCGGCTCATGGCCCTGCAGGCGGCTGTGGCGCTGGAGCAGACGCGCCGGGCCAGCGAGATCGCGGCCCTGCGCTCCGCGGAGGCCGCCGCGCGCGCCGCGGCCGCCCGCAGCACGGGGGACGTCGCCGAGGCCGCCGCCCTGCTAGCCCTGGACGCACGTCTGCTGGCCGCCCTCGGCGGCGGGGGCGGCTGCCGCGCCGTGGTCGAGGAGCTGGCGGACGCGCTGGACGCCCCGGTCTGGCTGGTCGACATCGACGGACGCCCCCGCTGCAGCGCTCGCGGCACCACCGCGGGGACTGGCGACGACGACGAGGGCACGCGCGCGCTCGTCGTCGTCCCGAGCCGCACCACCAGCCACCAGGGCGAGCTGGTGAGCTCCGCGACCGGTGAGCGCGCCCGCGCCGCGCTCGACCGCGGGGCGCTCGCGGTGGCACTGGCGCTGCAGGTGGAGCACGAGCTCGCCGAGGCGGCCGACAGGTCGCCGTCGGCGCTGCTGGACGACCTCCTCGACGAGCGCGGTGACCGAGGCGGCGCCGGCGACGACGACCGCGGGGTGCGCCGCGAGGTGCTCGAGGCGCGGGCGCTGGCGCTGGGGCTCGACCTCAGGGCCCCGGCCTCGTCGCTGGTGGCGCTGGTGCCGGCGTCGGACCGCCAGCGGACCATCGCCGCCGTGCGACCTCTGCTGGGCGGCCGGGGCCTGGTGGCCGTGCACGCCGGGCACGTCTGCGTGGTGTGCACGGGCGGCGGCGCGGCCGCCGACGAGCTGGGCGGGGCGGTGGAGGCCGTGCTCGGCGAGGTGGGGGTGCGGGCGGTGGTCGGGTGCGCCGACGCGGACGGACGCGGCGCCGGTCCGCTCGGGCGCGCCCACGCCGAGGCCGCGCAGGTGGCGCGCGCGGCGCAGGTGCTCGGGTGGCGCACCGGCCACGCCGACCGGGCGCGCCTCGGTGTGGCGGGGCTGCTGCTGGGCGGCGCCGACGAGGGAGTGGTCGACGCGATGGTCGAGCGCCTCCTGGGCCCGGTGCTCGTCTACGACGCCGAGCACGGCACCCACCTGGAGCAGACCGCGGCGGCCGTGCTGGAGGAGGGGTCGCGCAGCGCCGCAGCCGCGCGCCTGTACGTGCACGTCAACACGGTGCGCCAGCGCGTGGAGCGCCTCGACGCGCTGCTCGGCGCCGGGTGGGACGCACCGCCCCGCAGCCTCGATGTGCAGGCGGCGCTGCGGCTGCGAGCGCTGCGCCGGGACGGGTGACGCGGGGGCTCAGCTCGGGAGGCGTCGCGCTCGGCGGGCCACGCGCACCCCGTGCAGACCGATGGCGAAGAGGATCAGCGCTGACGTTCCCACGCCGGCGCCGACGTGCCACCGCATCAAGAGCGCCCCGACCAGCGCTCCCACGAGCATGGCCGCCACCGCGCCCGCGCGGCGGAACAGCACGGCGCGGTCGTGGGTGCGTCCGCTCCAGCGGTGGTCGGCGGACAGGCCGACGATCGCCGCGGTGACCACCACCGTCGGGACGTCGGGCACGCCGATCCGCCGGGCGGCCACGGCCTGCGCTCCCATCGCGGCGGAGATCGCCACAGTGACGGCGTCGAGGCCGCTGACGGGGAGGTCGATCGCGGACAGCAGCACGGCCGTCGCGCCGATGACCAGGGCGACCGTCACGAAGGTCCAGGAGGCGAACGCGTCGGCGCCGCGCTGGGCAGGGCGCCCACGGGCGACGCGACCGACCACGGCCGCGCCCACCATGAAGCCCGCCAGCGCGAGGCCGGCGCGCAGCAGCACCTGCGTCTCGAAGCCGGCGACCCCCAGCCCGATGAAGATGACGTTGCCGGTCATGTTGGCGGTGAAGACGCCGTGCAGGCCGAGGTAGGTGGCCGCGTCGAGGACACCGGTGCCGAACGTCACCAGGAGCATCGGCACCAGGGCCGAGGTGGCCTCCAGCGGTGCCGGCGCCACGCTCGCGTCAGCGACTCTCGCCGTCATCGTCGTCCTTCTCCAAGTCCTGAGGGTGGTTCTGTGCGGTGTTCATGATCGTCCGCGGTCGTAGCCATGCGTAGCACAGGCCACCCGCCAGCAAGCCCCAGACGGCGCTGCCGATGCCCGCGACGCTCACCCCGCTGGCGACGACGAGGAACGCCAGGACGGCAGCCGTGCGGTGCTCGACGGGCTGCCCGTCCTGCACCGCCGACGCGAGACCGCCGAGGAACGCGCCCAGCAGCGCCAGCCCCGCCACGGCCTGCACGAGCAGCGGCGGCGCCGACGACACCAGCGCGGCCGCCGCCGTCGAGACGAGGGCCAGCCCGAGGTAGGCGACCCCGCCGGTGACGGCCGCGGGCCAGCGGCGGCGCGGGTCGGGGTGGACGTCGGGGCCGGCCATCATCGCCGCGGACAGCGCGGCGAGGTTGAGGGCGTGCACGCCGAACGGTGCGCCGACGATCGTGCCCGCCCCCGATCCGATGAGTCCGGCGCGGGCTGGCGGGTCGGGATAGCCGACGCCGCGCAGCACGGCGATACCGGGCAGGTTCTGGCCCGCCATGGTCACGAGGTACAGCGGCACGCCGATGCTCAACAGCACCAGCGGGTCGAACTGCGGGGTGGTCCACTCCAGGACCGGGGTCCAGCCGAGACCGTCGGCGCCCGCGCCGCCGGAGCCGCCCTCGACGGTCAGGGTGAGGGCCAGGGCGACGACGAGCGCCGCCGGGACCGCCCACGCCGCGGCGAGACGCCGCAGCACCAGCCACACGAGCACGACGACGCCGCCCGCCAGCGGCTCGCGGGCCACAGCTGTGACGGGTGACAGGCACAGGGGGAGCAGCACCCCGGCGAGGAGTGCTCCCGACAGCGGCGCGGGCAGGCGCGTGACGAGGCGCGAGAGCGCCGGCCAGGCGCCGGTGAGCACGACGAGCGCGCCGCACAGCAGGAACGCGCCGATCGCCTCGGGCCACGTCACCCCACTCGCGGCCGCTGCGATGAGGACGGCCGCGCCCGGTGTGGACCAGGCGAAGGAGATCGGCATGCGCGTGCGCCAGGAGACGGTGATGGCGAGCACACCCTGCAGCGCGCACATCACCACCAGGCCGGAGGCCGCTTGCGCCGGGGTCGCGCCAACGGCCGCCAGGCCGGTGAGGACGACGGTGAACGAGCTGGCGTACCCGGCGACGCCCCCGACGACACCCGCCGTCACCTGCCGCCCGATCCCCTCCCGCTCCCTCCGTCCCCGCAGCCGAGCGCCTGGCTGCGGTTCAGGGGGGCTCCCGGACCGCAACGGGGCGCTCGGCTGCGGTTCGGAGGGGGGCTGGAAGCGCAGCGAGGCGCTCGGCTGCGGCTCGGGTGGGGTGCTCATGCGGTCCACCGCGCGGGAGTGCGCGACGTCGGGGCGCTCGCGAGCGCCCGCGCCCGCGCCTCGCGCAGCACCGCCACGAGCGCCGGCGCGTCCTCGGCGGGCACCGTCAGCGGCACCCGGATCCAGCGGTCACCCGTCCCGTCGACGGTGAACCGCGGACCGGGAACCAGCCGCACGCCGAGGTCGAGGGCGTGGGTCACCAGCTGCGTGGCGCTCGGCGTCGGCAGGCCCACCCACAGCACGAGCCCGGCCTGCGCCGGACGGACGGTCCAATCGGGCACGCCGGCGGCCAGCGCCGCGAGCATCCCCGTCCGTCGCTCCGCGAGCAGCGCCCGCCGCTCCGCGAGCACTTCGGGCGCGCGCGCCAGCAGGTGCACCGCCACCAGCTGGTCGAGCACGGGGGAGGTGATGTCGAGCCCCGCCCGCACCTGCGCCAGCCGCGACACCAGCTCCGGCGACGCCCGCACCCAGCCCAGCCGCAGCCCGGCCCAGAAGCTCTTGCTCACCGAGCCCAGCGTCACCACCTCGTCACCCGACAACCGGCGGCGCGTCTCGGCCAGCGCTGCCAGCGGCGTCTGCGCCTCGCCCGGCGCCACCAGGTCGGCGAAGGTCTCGTCCACCGCCACCACGGGCCCGGCGCCGGAACTGCCCGGGCCGCCCGCCGCACCCGCGCCGCTCGTCAGAGCAGCTAGGAGCTCGGCGCGGGCGTCGTCGTCCTGGACCATGCCCGTGGGGTTCTGCGCGTCCGGGGTGACGTGCGCCAGCACCGCCTGCGCCATCGCCCTCCGGCCCGCGGGGGAGGCCGGCAGCTCCCAGCCGGACTCGCCGATCGGCAGCGCCACCGGGCGCACGTGGTGGGCGCGGACCGCGTCGACGACGGCGGGGTACGTCGGCTGCTCCACGAGCGCCCGCTGACCCGGGCGCGCGAGCGCCCGCAGCAGCAGGTTCCACCCCTGCAGCGCCCCGCTCGTGATGAGCACCTGCTCTGGCCGCGTAGCCAGCCCGCGCCCGGTCAGGTGCGTCGCCACGGCGTCGCGCAGCACCGGCAGCCCGAAGGCGTGCATGCCGTGGTGCGCCAGCTGCAGCGGCAGGTCGGCGCTCGCGGCGGCCACCGCGTCGAGCACGGCAGCGGGCGCCGGCAGCGCCGCCATCGTGAGGTCGAGCACCCCTTCCGGTTCGCGCTCGCCGCCGGGCTCGACGTCAGGCCGCTCCACCGGGCTGGAGCCGGTCGGCAGGGACACGCGGCTGCCGGCCCCGTGGGCGCTGCGCAGGTACCCCTCGGAGCGCAGGACGTCGTACGCGGCGCTCACGGTCGTCCGGCTCACGCCGAGCGCCGCCGCCAGTGCGCGCTCGCTGGGCACGCGGGCGCCGACGGGCAGGCGACCGTCGAGGGCGAGCCCGCGCACGCCGTCGGCGACGGCGGTGTACGCGGCGCCCGCGCCGAGCCACGGCACGAGGAGCGAGGAGAGACGACCGGGATCCACCCGTCCATCGTGCCGGACTTGGCCCTGTTGCGGGAGGGCCAAGTGGAAGACAGTGGCTCGGTGCCGACATCCCACCGTTCCGCGCCGCTGCTCTCCCGGGTGCTGCTGCCCGTCGTCCCCGACCGCCGGCCGCTGCGCATCGCCGTCCTCGTCGTGGGCCTGGCCGCCTACGGTGCGAGCACCGCCCTCATGCTGCGCTCCGACCTGGGCGTCATGCCGTGGGGCGTGCTCGACCAAGGCCTGTCGCGGACGTTCGGTGGCGAGGTGGGTACCTGGTCGATCGCCACCGCGGTGCTCGTACTGCTGTGCTGGATCCCGCTGCGGCAGCGGCCCGGCCTGGGCACGCTGGTCAACGTCGTCCTCGTGGGGCTGTCCATCAACACCACGCTGGCGCTCGTGCCCGTCGCCAGCGGCCCCGTTGCGGCCTGGGGGCTGCTGCTCGGCGGGGTGCTGCTCAACGCCCTGGCCACCGGCGTCTACGTGGGCGCGGGGCTCGGCCCCGGCCCGCGCGACGGCCTGAGCATCGGCCTGGCCCGCAAGGGGGTGCCCCTGCGCGTGGCGCGCACGGGTGTGGAGCTGCTGGTCCTGGGCATCGGCTTTGTGCTCGGCGGCACCGTCGGGTGGGGCACGCTCGTGTACGCCCTGGCCATTGGGCCGATGGTCCACCGCACCATCCCGGCGTTCCGCCTGCGCACCCCCGCCGAGCGCGCCGCACGGACGGGTGTCACGGTCCCGGCTGCCGCGCCCGCCCACTGACCCACCCCCTCCCCTTTCGCAGCCGAGCGCCTGGTTGCGGTTCCCGGACCCTCCGGAACCGCAACCAGGCGCTCGGCTGCGGATCGGGCGGCGGTCTACCGCTCCGGTTCTGCCAGGAGCACGCTGATGTTCGTGGCTGATGAGGACGACGTCAGACGTCTCGCGCTCGCGCTCCCCGACACCACGGAGAAACCGTCCTGGGGAACTCCGGGGTTCCGCGTGCACGACAAGCTCTTCGCCAGGCTGCACGACGAGCCGGGGATCCTCGCGCTGAGACGCCCGAGCATCGAGGACGCCGAGGAGCTCGCCGTCGCTGACCCCGTCGCCTTCTTCCGTACCTCGCATTACACGGGTTACCCGTATGTGCTGGCGCGCCTGGCCGAGCTCGAGGTCGACGAGCTCGCCGAGGTGCTCCGCGAGGCATGGGAGGTGCAGGCGCCGCGGAGCCTGCGTGAGCAGCACCGCTGAACACGTCGATCAGACTCCGGCCAGAGCCTCACCGAGGAAGCGCAGCTGCCCCGCGGCCGTGGCACGCCAGTAGCCGCGCGTATGGGAGCCGGGTCCGAAGTCGGTGCCGGCCAGGTCGGGCACGGTCGGCGCGAAGGCGTGGGTGACTGGCGCGAACGGGTCGTCGTCGCCGCAAGCCAGCCGCACCGGCACACCTGCCAGCTGCTGGGGGTGACCGACGACGTCGTGCGCCGCGAAGTCCTTCGCGTCGTCGAAGGCACCGTCGGCGGTGTCCCGGGCGCGGCTCCACAGCGCCGGGCTGCTCGCCGCGACCGCCGCCACGCGCTGCGGGCCTCCGGACTGCGCGAGGGTCTGCGCGAGCAGCAGCGCGCCGTATCCGCCCATCGACCAGCCGAACGCGCCGAACCGCTCGGTCCGCAGCCCGCGCGACGCGAGCAAAGGCAGGTACTCCTCGAGGAGCATCGCCTGCGGGTCCTCGCCGGTGGCGCGGCGGTGCCAGTAGCTGTGGTCGCCGCCGTCCACGGATGCCAGCGCGAACGGCGGCGTCCCTGCCGTCACCACCTCCGCGAGGAACCCGTCGAGGTGCAGCTGCGCGAACGCCGCCGACACATCACCGCCGCGCCCGTGCAGCACCAGGGCCACCGGCAGCCCCGTCCTCTCAGACGCGCCGGGCGGCAGCGCGAGCTGCCAGGCGACCTCCCGCCCACACGCCCGCGACGCGAACGTCCCGCCGGCGAGCGCGCCCGGGCTGGAGGTCGGCATGGCGTCGGGTCCAGGGCCGGGAGCCGGTCGCAGCTCGCGCCACGCCGCTCCCAAGCCGCCGGCCGCCACGGCTGCCCCACCGGCGAACAGCGCCAGCGCCCGGCGGCGGGAGATCTCCACGACCGGACCGTAGCTGCGCTGCCTGGAGGTCGTGCGGAGGTCATTGATCGTCACACCCCCTCCGAGATCAAGGAAGTCGTGCACGATTCGCGTGCACAACTTCCTTGATCGTCAAGGGGGGCTATCAGGGGGTGAGGACCGCGAGGCGCTGGGTCGCGCGGGTCATCGCCACGTACCTGTCCACCGCCGCGGCCGTGTCGTTGACCCCAAGACCGTCCGTCAGCGGGTCGAGGAGGACGACGACGTCGAACTCCAGCCCCTTCGCCAGCGCCGGCGTCAGCACCCTCACCCGCTCGGCGACCAGGCCGCTCACCGCCGAGGGATCGCCGGTGACGACGCAGGCCGTCCCCTCGGCGTGCTCCGCCAGCCACGCGCGCAGCAACGGCTCCAGCTCAGACGCCCGCCCGTGATGGACGGGCACGCCCGTGCTGCGCACCGACGTGGGGACGTCGACATCGGGCAGCGCCGCGCGGATCACCGGCTCTGCCTCCGCCATGACCTCCACGGGCGTGCGGTAGTTGGTGCTCAACGTCGCGACGCGCACCGCGCCGAGGCCCACGCGCGCCAGCCGCTCCTCCCACGACTCCGCGAACCCGTCCCGCGCCTGCGCTCGATCGCCGACCACCGTGAGGCTCCGTGAGGGGCAGCGCGCGAGCACGCACTGCCACGCGGCGTCGCTGAGCTCCTGCGCCTCGTCCACGACGACGTGCCCGAACGGCCCGGCCAGCCTCTCCACGCCCACGCCACCACCTCCTGCGCCAGATGAGTCCAGCCCGTCCAACCCGGACTCGTCCACGAGCACGCTCTGCGCATCGGCGTGCCGCAGCGAGCTGAGCAGTCCCACGCCGTACTCGTCCCCGCCGGTCTCGTGGACGCCAGCCAGCAGATCGGCCACCACCTCGTTGCGCTGCCGCCGCTCTGCCTCGGCCACCCGCTCGCGGCGACGGCGACGTCGCTCGCCGTCGGGATCGCCGAGGCGCCGGTGGGCGGCGTCGAGGATCGGCAGGTCGGCCGTCGTCCAAGCGGCGGCGTCGGGTCGCCGCAGCACGAGCACCTCCTCGCGGGTCAGGTGTGGCGCGCAGCGGCGCAGGTAGGCGGGCACGGTCCACAGGTCACCGACGACGTCGGCAGCGCGCAGCAGCGGCCACGCCCGCTCGACCGCCCGCCGCAGCTCCGAGTGACGCCTCAGCGCGCGGCGCAGCTCCGACGCAGCCTGGCCGGCGCGCTCGCCGTCGTCGTCGTCGTCGAACCCCTCGTCCAGCGCGTCGGCGGCCTGATCGACGAGCAGATCGAGCAGTGCGTCCCAGACCTGCTCGCGCGCCTCGTTGTGCGGGGTGCCCGACTCCACCGCGTCGAAGGCCGCGGCCCAGTCGGTTGGGCCGACGCGCACGTCCGCGAGCTCGGTGGACACCCACAGCGGCTCGGTCGGCGGCTCCTCGTAGAGCGCGACGGCGGCGTCGACCACCGTCGTCGCCATCTCCACCGACCCCTTGAGCGACGCCACGAGCGCGTCGGTCTCCTCGACAGCGCCCGCGCCCTCCGGGACGAGGTCGCGCAAGGTGGCGGTGAGCACGTCCTCCTCGCCCAGGCTCGGCAGCACGTCGGCGACGTACGCGAGGTACGGCTCCGACGGGCCCAGCACCAGCACCCCGCCGGTGCGGCGTGCGGCGCTGGCGGCCAGGCGTGGGTCGGCGTGCAGCAGGTGCGCGGTGCGGTGCAGCGCCACCACCGTCTTGCCCGTGCCCGGACCACCCGAGACGACGAGCGGGCTGCGGGCTTCGGATCGGATGATCGCGTCCTGGTCCGATTGGAGGGTGGCGAGCACGTCGCGCATCCGCTCGCTGCGGCTCGCGCCGAGGCTCGCGATGAACGCCGACTGGTCGTCGAGGGCCGCCCGCTCGGTCTCGTCCACCAGCAGCGCGGGGTCGAACACCTCGTCCCAGAAGTCGACGACGACGGCCCGCGCGCCGGCCGGGCGGCCCCAGCGGTAGCGCCGACGGCTGACCAGGCCCATCGGGTGCGCGTGCGTCGCGGCGAAGAACGGCTCGGCGGCGGGGGAGCGCCAGTCGACGAGGAGCTGCTCGTCGTCGTCGTCGGTGAGACCGAACCTGCCGATGTAGATGGTGGTGCCGTCCGTGGTGACCATGCGGCCGAGGCACAGGTCCGCGTCGAAGCGGCTCAGCGCCCGTAGCCGCGCGGTGAGGCGGTGGACCTCCTGGTCGCGATCGAGGGCGTGCTGGCCGGTGCCGCCGGGCGCCCGGCGCGCCGCAGCGAGGCGACCGGCGAGGTCGGTGCGGGCGTGGTCGAGGTACGCCGCGACGGCGGCGAAGTGCTCGTCGTCGGCGGCGGTGAGGGCAGGGGCGGACTTGGCTGAGAGGGATGCGGGCAGCACAGAGAAGCTGCCGGGGGTCAGCGCCACATGGCTCCGATCACGGCCTGCGAAAGGGGGACGGTCGCAGATCCTGGACCCGGCGTGGGGTCTTGCGGCAAGCCCCCTGCCGCGAGGTACGTTCGTCGTGGCGGGACGACGGCGTTGACGTCTCGCCGCCTACCTCTCGTCCGGCGCTCCCCACCCCTCCGTGACGATCAAGGAAGTTCTGCACGTCGGGCGGAGCCTGGGGGCATGCGGCCGTCAGTGGGCCAGCGGCGTGCGTGCGAGGACGAGCTCGAAGAGATATCGCCGGGTGATGCGCCCGCCGAACCTGTCGTCGGCAAGGGCGCGCAGCGCCTGGAGGAGCGCCGCGCGGTTCTGCGGCGGCAGCACCGCCACTTGCGAGTACGTGCTGATGAGGTCTAGGAACTGCGCCGTCGAGTACTCCACCTCGAGCGGGAAACCGCGCCAGGTGACCTCGCTGAAGGCGTCGCACTCCTCGAACTCCGCAGTGGCGGGCTCCACCTGTTCTTCCGGCAGGAGCCTGAACCGGGCGCTGCCGTTGCTGTCCTGAGGGGAGTACCGGCGCCAGATTGCGTTCGACAGCGTGAAGAACTCCTGCGAACCGCCGGCCACGTGATGGGACCTCACGACACCCAGCACACCGCCGGGTCGCAGGGCAGCCGCCGCCTTCTGTGCGCGCACGGCCGGGTCGAGCCAGTGCCACGCCGTGGCGCAGAGGGCGGCGTCGTACGGCTCCGACGGCAGCGGCCAGTCCTCGAAGGGCGCGACGACGACGTCGACGTCGGCCGCCGGCACCGCGCTCAGCGCCCGACGTGCGAGCGCCGCCATCTGCACGCCCAGCTCCACCGCCGTGATGCTCCAGCCGCGTTCAGCCATCGGCACCGTCGCCTGGCCCGTGCCCGGGGCGACCTCCAGCGCCCGCGACCCCGCGTGCAGGTCCGTGGCCTCGGCGAACGCGTCGAAGAGCTCCGCAGGGTAGGTCGGGCGGGTGCGGGCGTACCGCTCGGCGTCGTCGTCGAAAGTGGTGCGCCGTCTCAGGCGATCCTCGGTCGGGAGGGTCGTAGCCCCTGCCGCGGAGGTGTCCACGCTGTTGCTCACGACAGCCACCCTGCGGGGCCGCGCGCGTCGTCGTCCAGGGCTGTCAGGGGAGGTGCAGAGGACCCTCAGCTCGGGGACAGGGTCGGTCACGTCGAGGCGCGGCGGCTCATGGCGGCCTGCCGGGCAGCCCAGGCGACGAGGAGTACGCAGGCGCCCGTGAGCGCGAGCGTGGCCGTGGTGACGGCGTCCTCGAAGGCAGTGGCGCTGGCAGCGCTCGACCCCACAGACATCAACGGTCCGGTGAGGGAGGCCGTGACCACCGTGCCGGTGACAGCGAGTCCGATGCTGCTCGCAACCTCCTGACTGGTGTCGTTGAGTGCGGCCCCCAGCGACGTGCGCTCCGGGGGCAAGCCACGCATGACGTTGATGGCAGCGGTGATCATCACCAGACGCATCCCTGCGGCGGTCAGCATCAACGCGAGAGCCACCCAGAGGTAGGCGTGGCGACCGAGCAACCCGTAGACGAGAAGCCCGGCGACGACGGCAGACGCGCCGAGCGGTCCCGCCCGCAGCAGTCCCACCTTCGCCACCACTCTCTCCACGAGCGGGCCGACGGCGATCATCGTGAGTACCTGCGGGAGGTTGGCCAGCGCCGCCTGCGCGGGGGACCAGCCCCACACGAGCTGGAACTGGAGCGTTGCTGTGTAGCTGATGGCTACCAGTGCCAGTCCCAAGGCTGCCTGGTAGGCGAGGCCGCTCGCGACGAGTGGACGGCGCAGCAGGTCGAGGGGGAGCGCGGGGTGAGCCGTGCGCTGCTCTCGCACGACGAAGGCGACGCCGCACACGACGGCACCGGCGGCAGCCAGCCAGGGACCGGTCGGTGGGCCGGCCTCGACCACGAGGGTCGCGGCCCACAGGGCCATCGCCGTGGCCGCTGTCCCCAGGGTCGCTCCGAGCAGATCGAGCGGGGCTCGCGACAGCTCGTCGGGGCGGTCACGGGGGATCCCGCGCCCAATACACCATGCAGCGAGCACCGCGACGGGGACGTTGAGCGCGATCAGTGCCTGCCACGGCCACACGGACAGGAGCAACCCGCCCAGCGTCGGGCCGATGGCCATGCCCACCAGGCCCACAGTGGAGATGAAGGCAGTTGCGCGGACGCGCAGGGCGTCGTCGTCGAAGAGCCGGAACCCCAGTGCCATCGTGCCGGGAGCAGTCACGGCGGCCGCGACCCCGGTCGCGGCTCGTACGCCGACGAGTCCTGCAGGGGTCCGCACCGCCAGCACAGCGGCGCTGGCCACGCCAAACAGCGCCAGTCCGACGAGCATGACGCGCTTGCGACCGAACCTGTCGGCGGCGGCGCCGAAGGCGAGCATGAGGCCACCGAAGGTCAGGGCGTAGGCGCTGACCACCCACTGCAGATCCGAGGCTGACGCGTGCAGATCTCGGGCGATGGTCGGCAGAGCCACCGTGAGCAGTGATCCGTCGAGCATCTCGACGAGGAACACCACCGAGAGCCCGACGATCGCGAGCGTCGCTGTGCGGAGCGAGGGGGTGGGTGTTGCGGGACGAGTGGTGTCCATGAGCGCTCCCTAGAATGTCATTCCAGAAGGATGGCGACGCTAGAACCGCGTTCCAGAAAGTGTCAAGATGGGGTCGTGCCCCCCGCTCGCGCAGGCAACCGCCACCGTCCCGGTCGCGGGAGTGACGCGCTCTCCCGCGACGTCGTCGTCGATGCCGCCGTCGCCCTGCTCGACGAGCTCGGCGAGCGCGGGTTCACCGTCCGGTTGCTCGTGGAGCGCCTCGAGACCGGACCGGGCGCCGTCTACTGGCACGTTGCGAACAAGGACGAGCTCGTCGCTCTCGCCGCGGACCGCGTACTCGCGAGCGCGCTCTCGTCGCCGGCGTCCTCAGCGACGGAGGGGGGGCAGGGTGAAGGCGACATGGCTCCCGTGAAGGCGCTGAGGCGGCTCGCCGTCGCGGTCTACGACGCGCTCGACGTCCACCCATGGGCGGGGCCGCAGGTCACGGCAAGCCCTGTGCTGCCCAGCGCCCTCGCGCTCTTCGATCGCGTGGGAGGTCTGCTCGTTCGTGCCGGGGTGCCCGCGCACCGGCGTTTCACCCTGGCGACCGTCGTCTTCACCCACGTCCTCGCGGTCAGTGCTCAGATGACTGCCCGGGCCGAGGCGGGCGGGGAGCGCGTGGATCGGCAGGCGTTCCTCGAGCGAAGTGCTGCGCGGCTGGAGCAGCTCGCTGGGAGCCACCCATTTCTTGCCGACGTGGCCGGAGACATGCGGCATCACGACGACCGGGAGCAGTTCCTCGTGGGCCTTGACCTGCTGCTCTCCGGACTCGCTGCCGAGCTGGCAGAGTCGCCTGAGCTCATAGAGTGAGCACCGCTCATTAATGAGAGCGGCTGCTTCACTATTCTCGCTTAGAACGTCCGCCAGTAGGTGTGATCATGCTGCGCGGATGCGCTTGGAGCGAGGCCGGTTCTCCCAGCGGTACCGGTCCCAGCACCCCACGATCAG
>NZ_QGDQ01000009.1 GCF_003149145.1 Quadrisphaera granulorum
GTCGGTTCTCACTGACATCGCGCGGTGACCGCTCAACTTGATCTTTGCGAGCCGTCGATGTGGACGGCCCGTTGATCATCGGGAGCGGCTCCGGGATTTACACCACTTCACGGGACGTGACTGCGGCCAGCGACCACCGGCAGTCCACGTTGCCGACCAGACTGGCCAGCGCTGCCACCTCGTCCGCCACTCGCTTCGCCGACCCGGTCAACCCTGCCGACCAGGCCCCCTCGCTGCAGGAAGCCCTCGCCGCCCTGCCCGACCCACGCCGCGCCCGAGGAGTACGCCACCAACTACTCGTCGTGCTGCTGCTGGCGTGCTGCGCGGTGCTCGCTCAGCACTCCTTCTACGTCGCCATCGCCGAATGGGTCAGCCACAGCGGACCGGCGGTCCTGGACGCGCTGGGGTGGAACGACGTTCACTCATGTCGGCGTCTGCCATGCGAGTCCACGATCTGCAGGCTCCTGAGCAGCATCGATGCCCCTGCCCTGGAAGCGGCCTTGTGCTCGTGGGCTGCCCGCCACCTGGCCGTCCGACGACGCGCCTTGACCCCACCCGGCTGCTGCTGCCCCGCGCCGAGGCGACCAGGGTGATCGCGCTGGACGGGAAGACCCGCCGCGGCTCGGCTGCCCGCGGCACCCCCGAAGCCGATGCGGCCGCCGCCGGCGGCGGCCGCATCCACCTGGTCGCCGCCCTGGTCGCCGCCCTGGTCGTCGAAGCCGGCGTCGTCCTCGGGCAGGCAGAGGGCGACATGAGTGAGGGCAAGGGCGGAGAGATCGCCACCGCACGTCACGTTCTGGAGAACTGCACGAACGTGGGCTGCTCGCGGGGGCGGTGGTGACGATGGATGCGCTGCACGCCCAGCGATCCCATGCCGACTACCTGCACGCCGCCGGAGCGGACTGGATCTTCACAGCGAAGGGCAACCAGCCCATCCTGCTGGCCCGATTGAAGGCGCTGAACTGGGCTGATGTCCCTGTTGGGGAGCGCATCCGCGAGGTCGGCCACGGCCGCCGCGAGACCCGGACGGTCTACGTGATGAGCATCGAGAACATCCTCGACCGCCCGGCTACGGCGTGGTGGAGTTCTTCCCCCAGGGCCAGTGCAAGGTCGCAATAACTGTGTGTGACCTGCACTGATGCGCCTCGGCGGGCCAGCCTCGGCCTGCCCTGCTGTGAGCCAGTGGGCAGCTCATGCGGCCAGTAACACGGCGAGGGCTTCCTCCTCGCGGCGGCACCATCGACGGGTCGTACGGGCGACGTTCGACCTGCCGAACAGCCGGGCCAACGAGATCACCGTGTTGCGGATCGCGGCCATCACCTGCGGTCCCGAACCCGTCCGCACCCGCGAGGCGTCCTCACCCAGAGTTACATCCCTCACGTGATGGACGCGGTTCTCGATCGTCCAGTGACCACGGATCCACGCCGCCAACGCCGCCGGTGTCGCCGTGGTGTGGTCCATCGAGGTGACGTAGTAGACCACCTCACGCACCTTGGTCTTCTTGGGCGTCGTGCTCTTGGGTGTCTTGCTGGTCTTGCACGCCTTGGAGGCGGCCTTGCCCTTGCCCTTCTTGGGTTTGCGGGCGGTGCGCGGACGCGGCACCGGGGTGTCGGCAAGGGTGGTACGGGTCCGGGTCATCTGCAGCATCTGCGTCGCGCCGGGGATCGCCTTGCGCAACTCGGCCAGCTGCTCCTCGGTGCAACCCAAGACCTTGATCGAGCGGGACTCCTTACGGGCATGGCCGCGTTCACGTCCACCGCCTGCCTGCCCGGGGGCCGGCGGGATCGCCACCCACGGCTGCTCAGCCAGCAGGTCATACAGCGTGGGGGTGTTCGCCTTCACCGCGAACACGTAGTGCGCGCCGTAGCCCAGGATCTGGGTGGCGGTGGCGCGCACGGTGTGCCGAGCGTCAGCGGTGATGACGCATCCGCGCAGGTCAACCGCTGCGGCGAGGTCTTCCAGTGCGGCCTGGGCGGCGGCGACCTCATCGCCGCCTTCGATGGCGCTCTGGGTGATGGTGATGCCGGAGTCCACGTGCAGGACTGACACGAACGCGGCCCGCACCGTGCGCGCCGCCTGCTCCTGCTCCTGGGCGGGCTCCTGGCTGGGCTGGTCATCAGCCGCGCCGACGGGCTGCTCGACGGGCTCGGGGTGGGCTGAACCCGTGGCGACCTTGCCGTCCAGGGCGAACGCATTGGTGGCCCACGCCATCTCGGTGGCTGTGCCCGGGCGGCGGCGCAGCTGTGCGGTGCGAGCTTGGGCGTGGGCCAGCATCCGCCGGGTCGCCCACCGCCGCAGCGCTGCTTCCAGCGCCGGGGCGCCGGCCGCGATCAGCACCCGGCGGATGGTGGAGCGGTGCGGCAACCCCCAGCGTGGGTGACACAGCCCGATGACGTCGATCAGCTTCTCGGCGGCGTCTTCAGCAGCGTCAGCGATGGCGGCGAACGACCTCGCTCCGCCCATGACGGCCCAGATCGCCAGAACCAGGATCGGTAACGCAACGCGGACGAAGCCCTTGGCGGCTGCGGCCGTCGATCTTCAAGGCGTCGGCGGCCAGCTCAGCTACGAGCAGGTGCGCGTCAGCGGCGCTGACCTCCTCCAGGGTGGGCAGGACGTCGGCGGGGAGAGCACTCAGGGCAGGCAGGACATGGGAAGATGGGAACGCGGACACGGGCCACCTCGGCAGGGTCACCGCATAGTCGCGAATACGGTGCGTGACCTGGGCGTTTGAACTGCGGGGATGCCGCTCGCAGAAGGGTCCGGACCCTGGGGTGAGGATGTGGGTGTCTAGACCAGTCCCACCAAGAGAGCCCGGACCCGCATGGCATCTTCCCCGACTGCCGCGGTGATCGACCACCCCACACCGGTCAGCACCGTCCACCACGTCGCCAACCACCATCTCGAGCACCCTGCCGGGCACGCTGCCGACCGTGTCGATCACGCCGTCGATCACGCCGTCGATGTACTGCCGGAGTCGCTGGCTGCGCTGGTCACCGACGCCCGCACCGAACCCGCGACCTCGGCGCACTCTTCGCTGCTGATGCAGCTCGAACGCGGCCCCGAGGACCTCACCGCTGTGCACGACGCCCTGGCCGCGCTCGGCAAAGCCGAGCTGAAAGCCTTGGCAGCAGCGTTGGGACGCGCCAACCGCGTCGCGGTGTCCTCCCTGGCCGCTGCCGCAGCCACCCTGGTCGACCCTCGTGACCCCCGAGGGGTGCGCCACCCCTTCATCTTGATCGTGGTGGTGACGGCGTGCGCGGTGCTGGCCGGCAAGAACAGGTGGGTCTCGATCGCTCGCTACGCCGCGGTGCGTGGCCCCGCCATCCGCGCCGCGCTGATCGCCGAAGGATGGATCCCCCCAGAACCCCAGGACGACCTCAGCGGCGGTGGTGTCGGTGGTGTCCGTCGTTCTCGCCGCAAGGGCAGCAAGGGCAAGGGCGGCAAGAACGTCACCGCCCCCCGGGGCGATGCCGAGCCAGGATGTGTTCGCCCGCACCATCGCCGACATCCCCGCCGGGGAGCTGGCGGGGATGCTGGCGACCTGGACCATCGCCTCCCTGGCCGCCGCCCGAGCTGTTGCTCTCGGCCTGAACGGCACCAGCGTTGGTGCCCCCACCAGCACAAACACCAGCACCAGCACCAGCAGTGGTACTGGCACGGGCGCTGGTACGCGGCCGTTCGTGCCGGTCAATGCCCGCCGGATGGTCATCAGCATGGACGGCCAGACCGCTCGGGGGTCGGGCACGCAGAACACCGGCCCGGACGGGCGGGTGCACATCGTCTCGGCCTACGAGCACGCCAGCGGCTTGACCCTGGGCCAGGTGGCCACCGGCGCCCACAACACCCACGCACACACTGCGACGAGCACGACGAGCACGGAGTCCAGCTCACAGCGGGAGGACCCGCAGGTCGACGCCGACGTGAGCACCGACGAGCACTCCCAGGTCGACCCTGCGGCCTGCACAGCTGCCTGCCGTGACGGCAGTGACCGTTCCGGCAAGGGCGGGGAGGTCGCCGCCGCCCGCGTGTTGATCGACGACCTCGCCGACCGGGCCTGATGAAGGGCACTGTCATCACCGGCGATGCCGGCTTCACCTGCCGTGACCTGGCCGGACACATCCTCGCCATCGGCTGGGAGTACCTGCTGCGGATCAAAGGCAACGCCGGCACCGTCCATGACCGCCTCAAGGCGCTGCCGTGGTCGGCCGTTCCTGAGGCAGCCAAAGTGATCAGCGTCGGGCATGGTCGGGCCGAGACCCGCACCATCCGCGTCATCGACCTGGCCGCTTCCCGCGACGCCGCCTACGCACGTCGGGGTGGGTTCTACCCCGGTGCGGTGCAGGCCGCCAAGATCGTGCGCCGGCGCAAGGTCAACGGCCGCTGGCAGGTCCGCACCGTCTACGTGATCACCTCGTTGGGGGCGGGGCAGGTGGACCCGGCGTTGCTGGCAACCTGGGTGCAAGATCATTGGGGTATCGAGGTGCGCCTGCATTGGATCAAGGACGTGACCTGGGGCCAGGACGCCTGCCGGGTGCGGCGGCGCAACGGCCCGGCGAACCTGGCCGCGTTCAACACCTTGGCGTTGAACGCCCATCGGTTGGCGGGGTGGACGAACATGGAAGCCGCCCAAGACGAGCATCAGCTGGTACCGACGCTGGCGTTGCACACCTTCGGGCTCCTGTCGGACCCCTTACCGGCCAGCTCATCAGCATGATCACGCGACTATGCGGCGACCCTGGAGGGTCGGGCCGTCTGTGGCTGAGCGGTCCACGAAGGCATCGAGGTGGGCTGCTGTTGCCTGCGCGGTGATCCCGGCCTGCCAGCGGCCGTCAACCGTGCTCGACGGCGGTGTGTCGCGCAGGATGACCACCCGCGGAGGCTCTCCGGTGAAAGGAGCCGGCAACGTCCGCAGCGGGGCTTGCGTCGAAGCAGATGAGGCCGCCCCCTGCGCCGTCGCCGGTGCCGGTGCCGAATGAACGGTGTTGGAGCCGCACGCTGTGGTGAGCAGGGCGGCGCTGGCCAGGAGGGCTCGCCGTGACATCACCGAACTGTGATGCGAATCACTGGGGCGTTTTGTGATCGCCATCGCTGACCTCCGCATGAGGGGGCATGACTCAGCTCAGATTCCGCCTTCTTTCCGGCGCCATCGCCATGATCGCACTGCTGCTCGCAGGAGCCCCTGCTGCCGGTGCCTACACGGTGCAGGGCACAGAGGATTGCCCTTCGAGTCGCCTCTGCCGCTGGCCGGAGTCAGGGTTCCAGGGGCGGATGCAGGTGGTCCCCTCCTCCTCCACGGTGATCAACGTCAGTGGCACCTACTCGTCGTTGTACGTGAACCGCTCGGGAGCAGTGAGGCTTCACTCCGGCAGCAACGGCACCGGTTCGGCCGTGTGCATCCGCCCTGGCCGGGCCGTCAGCTCCCTCAGCGGCTGGCGGGCCAGCCCCGGCTCGATCACGCTGCTCTCGAGCGGTTGCTGACGTTCCATGGTGCTGACCATCGAACCCTTACGCCGGATCATCTCTGGGGGCGGCGGTCGGACTCCGTACGCTGCGGTCCGGACAGGCCCGCCATCGGGCGCAGTTATGAGGTGCCGGGGTGGGTATCGGTGCAGGAGGCGCAGTTCGATGCCCTCCACCGGACCATGGCCGACGAGGTCTACCGCTTCGCCGCTCGCCGTACCAGTCACGCCACGGCTGAGGAGGTGACGGCCGAGGTGTTCATGGCGCTGTGGACCGGCCGCCACAAGATCCCTGAGCCACCCGATGAGCAGCGGGCGTGGGTGTTCGGGGTGGCTCGCCGCCAGTTGCTGCGGGCACAGGCCGCAGAGGAGCGCCATCGCACCATCGGGGCAAGGGTGCGTGCCGCGCTGGGGGTCGGGGCGCCGGTCGTCGAGGAGGACGTGGCGCTCGACGTCCTGGAGACCCACGCCGCGCGGCGGCTGTGGGACCAACTGCCGGTACGAGACCAGGAGGTGTTGGCGTTGACCGCATGGGAGGGACTCACTCCGGCCCAGGTAGCGGCGGTGCTCGGCGTGAGCATCACGGCGGTCACCACTCGCCTGCATCGCGCTCGTAGGCACCTGGCGGACCTGCAGCAGTCCCCGCATGAGGACACCGCGGGAGACAGGTCATGAACCGCCGCCGGCTGCGACGCGCGTTCGGTGAAGCGTCAGCCGATCAGCGACGTGCCGCCGACGAGGCAGCGGCTCAGGCGCGCGCGGACCTCGCCGCCGGCGGCTTCGCCGCGAACGTCTCGCCTGATCCGGCGCTGGAAGCGCAGGCTCGTGCCGTCAGCTTCGACGCAGTCATGAGGCTTCGGCAAGCCGAGGCCGAGGGCAAGGCCACCAGCGCCCGTTCCGCAGCGCTCAGTTCCGCAGCGCCCCGCTCGGTGCTGCGGCGACCGGTGCTGCTGACCGGACTGGTCGCCGCAACAGTGGTGGTGGCGGTCGTGGTCAGCGCCGTCTTGCCCGGGGGTACACCGTCCGCAGCGGCAGGCACGCCGCCGCTCCTGACCTTCTCCCAGGTGTCGGTCTCCACCGACCTCGACGATGTCGAACCCGCCCGCGCGGAGCTGCTCACCCTGGCCTCGCGCGCCGCGGCACAGCCCGCGGTGGACGGCAGCCGCGGGTACGTACTGACCCGCTCGGAATGGGCGTTGTCCTCCTCGGCCGACGCCTCGGACCCTCGGGCCGCTGTGGTGCCCTTCGAGACCACCATCACCGTCACCCCGGATGGCGCGGCCGTCCGAGTCGACCACCGGGGAACTCCGCTGACCCCTGACGGGCGCGGCATCGCGGGCTCTAGCGCACCTCCGGGCGGGCCTGCTCTCCAGACTGACCGGTTTCCCCCCGGCTACCTCGACCTCCAGCTGCCGGCGTCATTACCGAGGGACCCGACGGCGTTGCGAGGGGACCTCGTGCAGAGGGGCGACTGCCTCGCCGCGTCGGCGCAAGGGGCCGCCGCGTCCGGCGGCGATGATGGCGAGGACGCTGTATGCCTGGTGAAGGCCGTCACGTCCCTGTACTCCTACCAGCTGCTGCCTCCGGATCTCCAGGCTGCGCTGTGGCAGGTCCTGGCTGCCGAGCCCGGACTGAAGCTCGCAGGAACGGGCACTGACCGCGCGGGGCGCCCGTGTGTCGCCGTCGTCCTGGACACCTCCCAGGGCGGCCGCACCGAACGGTGGGTGCTCATGGCAGACCCCGCCACCGGTGCCTTCCTCGGCATGGACCAGATGCTGACAGCGGGCTCCGAGGGAGGGGTCCCGGCGCCCGTCGTCCTCGACTTCACCGTCGAGCGCGGCGCGCGCTCCTTCTGACGGTTGCCCACGGACCCCGGCGGCGCAGCTCAGCCGGCGCCGGGGGCGGGGTGAGAGGTCGACGACGGCGGCAGCAGCGGCCGCGTTCGCGCCAGCAGGCCCGTGAGTACCAGCGCCACCAGCGCCGCCGCCCCTGCGAGCAGCACCACCGCGGACCACCCTCCGGCGGACCACGCGACCCCGCCGCCGGTGCCTCCCAGCGACGAGCCGACGTAGTAGGCGAACAGGTACGTGGACGCCGCCTGCGCCGTCGCCCGGCCACCGGCCCCGGCGCGCGCGGCCACCCAGCCGCTGGCCACGCCGTGCGCGGCGAAGAACCCGGCGGTGAACACCGCCATCCCCACGATCACGGCCCACAGTGGCGCCGCCACCGTGATGGCGAGCCCGACACCCATGACCACCACCGAGACGGGGACGACGACGCGCCGGCCGAGTGCATCAGCCAGCCGCCCGCCCTGCGCCGACGTGTACGACCCGAGCGCGTAGACCGTGAAGACAAGCCCCGCGACGGCCGGGCCCAGCGAGTACGGCGGAGCCTCGAGGCGGAACCCGATGGCGTTCCACACCGCCACGAAGGAGCCCATGAGCGTCAGCGACAGCCCGTACAGCGCGAGCAGCGCCGGGTCGGTGACCACTCCGCGGGTGCGGTGCGCGAGCGCCCGCAGGCCCGCGGGCGCTGGGGTGAACCGCCGCGAGCGCGGCAGCAGCCACCACACGAGCGCCGCGCACACCAGTCCGAGGACGGCGACGCCGCCCTGCGCGGCCTTCCACCCTCCGAGCTCGGCGAGCCCGGAGGAGACCAGCCGGCCGAGCATCCCCCCGATGGCGTTGCCGCCGACGTACAGCCCGGTCGCGCGGCCCGCGGCCAGCGGGTGCACCTCCTCTCGGAGGTAGGCGACGGCGACGGCGGGCAGCCCGGCCAGCGCGAGTCCTTGGACGGCGCGCAGCGCGACCAACCAGTCCCACGTTGGCGCGAGCACCGCGACCAGCCCGAGCACGCTGGCCAGGACGAGGGAGCTGTGCACGAGGCGTGTGCGCCCGAAGCGTTCCGAGACAGGCCCCGCGACCAGGAGCCCGACCGCCAGCGCCGCCGTGGTGGCCGAGACCGCCAGGGTGGCGGCCGCCGGTGTCTGGGAGAAGTCCGACGCCAGCAGCGGCAGCAGTGGCTGCGGCGCGTAGAGCAGCGCGAACACCGCGACCCCGGCGAGGAACAACGCCCACGAGGCCCGCCGCAACCCGGAGGAGCCGGGCAGGTAGCCCTCGTCCGCTCCGGGGCTGCCACCGGAGTCGGCTCCGGGATCGGGAGGGATCACGGGCACCAACGCTAAGGACCCATCGTGCGCGACCCGCAAACCGGCCCCAGGATGGTTCGGTAACCCAACCGTTCGTGACGGAACCCGACCCTCGACCACGGAGGAGACCCGTGCCCACCATCGTGCACGCCCGCAGCACCGCCGGACCCGGCGAGCCGTTCCAGGCGGCCACCATCGAGCGCCGTGACCTGGGCCCTAAGGACGTCCTCATCGACATCGCCTACGCCGGCATCTGCCACTCCGACATCCACACCGCTCGCGGCGAGTGGGGCAAGACGCTGTACCCGCTGACCCCCGGGCACGAGATCGCTGGCGTCGTCGCCGAGGTCGGCTCCGAGGTCACCCAGCACGCTGTCGGTGACCGCGTCGGCGTCGGCTGCATGGTCGACTCCTGCCGCGAGTGCTCCGAGTGCCAGGCCGGCCGCGAGCAGAACTGCCAGAACGGCAATGTCGGTACGTACAACGCCATCGGCAAGGACGGGCGCCCCACCGAAGGTGGCTACAGCGAGAAGATCGTCGTCGACGAAGACTTCGTGCTGCGCATCCCCGAGGGCATCGACCTCGACGTCGCCGCGCCTCTGCTGTGCGCCGGCATCACGCTGTACTCGCCGCTGAGTTACTGGAAGGCCGGGCCCGGCAAGCAGGTCGCCATCGTCGGCATGGGCGGCCTCGGCCACATGGGCGTGAAGATCGCCCACGCGATGGGCGCCGAGGTGACCGTGCTGTCGCAGTCACTCAAGAAGCAGGAGGACGGCCTGCGCCTCGGCGCTGACCACTACGTCGCCACCGGTGACGAGGGTGCGCTGGAGTCCCTCAAGGGCACCTTCGACCTCATCATCACGACGATCTCCGCCGACGTCGACATCAAGCCCTACATCGCCGCGCTCAAGCCCGAGGGCGTGCTGTGCACCGTGGGCCTGCCGAGCAAGCCGTTCCAGGTGCCGGCCGGAGCGCTGATCATGGGCCGCAAGAGCCTGGCCGGCTCCAACATCGGCTCGATCGCGGAGACCCAGGAGATGCTCGACTTCTGCGCCGAGCACCACATCGGCGCCGAGGTCGAGGTCATCACCGGTGACCAGATCGACGAGGCGTGGGACCGCGTCGTGAACTCCGACGTGCGCTACCGCTTCGTCATCGACACCGCGACGCTGGCGCCCTCCGCCTGACAGCTGCTCCGGAGGTCCATGGTCACCGTGATCATGGACCTCCGGAGCACGTTCACTTCCCCGTGATCATGGGCTTCCGGAGCACCTTCAGGGACGGAGCAGCTCCTCTTCCAGCTGCAGCACTTCGAGGTCGCGACCGACGCCGGCGACGGCGGTGACCCGGCCATCGGCGTCGCGGTAGCGGATCACGGCGTCGCCGTCAGTCAGGGAGCCGTCCACCTCCGCGGAGCCGTCAGAGAGGTCCGGCACGTCTCCGGCCAGGCGGTACTGGCGGCTGAACTGCTTGGTCCAGAAGAACGCCGGCTCCGCCAGACCGCCCTCCTCGCCGCGACCGAGGATGTCCAGCGCAGCCGCCGCCCCCTGCCGCTGCGCCTGCGCCCAGTGCTCCACCCGACGACGACGGCCCGTGGTGGCGTCCGGCCAGGCGGCGATATCACCCGCGGCCCAGACACCCGGCGCCGAGGTGCGCCCGCACGCGTCGACGAGCACGCCCCCGCCGTCGTCGTCGCCGGCCATCGCGAGATCCGCGCTCTTGGCGAGGTCGAGTCGCGGCGTCACCCCCACCCCGACCACCAGCAGGTCCGCGCGGCCCTCGGCCGGCGCCCGCGAGCCGTCCTCGAGCTCCAGCACCCCGTCGTTCCAGCGGGCAGCGCGCCCGGTGACGAACGCGACTCCCTCCGACTCGTGCGCGGCGCGGACGGCACGGCCGACGTCCTCGCCCATCTGCCGCGCCAACGGCACCGGCGACGTCGCCACGACGGTGACCTCCACGCCCTTCTCGCGCAGCACCGCCGCGGCCTCCAGACCGATGAAGCCGGCGCCGAGCACCACGGCCCTGCGCTGGGTACCGGGCGACTCGGGGGAGTCACCGACGACGGCGAGCAGCGCATCGGCGTCGTCGAGGGTGCGCAGCACGTGGACGTCGTCACGGGTGAAGCCCGGCAGCGGCGGGCGCACCGGCTCCGAGCCGGGCGCCAGCACCAGCGCGTCGTAGCCCATGACCGTGGGCGCCCCGTCGGGCCCGCGCACCGTGAGGCGCTTCTGGGCCTTGTCGAGCACCGTGGCCTCGCTGGCCAGGCGCAGCTCGACGCCGTGCTCGGCGTACCAGTCGGTGCCCAGCAGCGGCAGCGCGTCCTTCGGCTTGGCGCCCGCGAGGTAGAACTTGCTCAGCTGCGTCCGGTCGATGGGTGGGTGCGGCTCCGCGGAGACGAGCACCAGCTCGCCGTCGTAGCCCTCGCGGCGCAGCCGTTCCACCGCCGCGAATCCCGCGGCGCCACCTCCGACGACGACGACGCGGTGCAGCGCCCCTTCGCGCGGCGCGACCGCGGCGTCCGGGCCGGGCGCCGGCTCCTCCGCGGGGCCGATGACGCGGACGACGGCGTCGTCGCCGTCCCCGCTCACCTCCACGGAGTACCGCGTCAGCGGCGCGTACGCCGGAGCCAGCAGTGCCTCACCCGAGCGCAGGTCGAAGCACGCGTGGTGGAACGGGCAGCGCACGAGGTTCCCTGTGCGCAAGCCCTTCGCCAGCGGCGCACCGACGTGCGTGCACGTCGCGGAGACCGCGGAGACGCGCACTGGGCCGTCGCGGGCGTCGTCGTCGACGAAGCGGGTCAGCAGCACCTGCTCGGCATCGTCACCCGTGCCCAGGGTGCCGGCGAGCACGCCGTCGAGGGGGAGGTCGCGCAGTGGGACGCCGCGCGTGAGGTCGGGGGTCGTGTCGGTGTCTTCAGCCACGGCGACCCCCTACCCGGGCAGTCCCCACTTCACGCACCCACCCCTCCTCGACGATCAAGGACGTTGTGCACGGTCACCGTGCACAACGTCCTTGATCGTCGAGGAGGGGGCGGTCAGGCGCGGATCTGGCGCCGGCTGGAGATGACGCCGGTGTCGAAGCCCGCCAGGTGCAGCCCGCCGTGGAAGCGCGCGTGCTCGATCTTCACGCAGCGATCCATGACCACGGACAGTCCCGCAGCCTCGGCGCGACGGGCGACGTCCTCGTGCCAGGAGCCCAGCTGGAGCCACAGCACCGACGGCGAGGTGCTGCCCCCCTTCGCGTCCCGGAGAGCGAGTACCTCGTCGAGCACCGACGGCAGGTCGTCGTGCCTGCGGAACACATCCACGACGTCCGGCACCACCGGCAGCGCGTCGAGGCTCGGGTACACGGGGTGCCCGAGGATCTCCTTCGCGCGCGGGTTGATGAAGTAGACGTCGTAGGGGGAGCTGGAGAGCAGGTACGTCGACACGAAGAAGCTCGCGCGCGCCTGGTTCTCCGAGGCGCCCACGATGGCGATGCTCTTCGCCGCACGCAGCAGCACGAGGCGCTCGGGGGCGGTCGGGCCCACCCAGGTGCGGGTGGTGTCCACGGTCAGGGTCATCGCCTTAGCCCTCCTTCACAGCGGCGGTCAGGGCCTGGTCGAGGTCCCAGAGGATGTCGTCGAGGTCCTCGAGCCCGACAGAGATGCGGACCAGCTCCGGCTTCACGCCGCCGGCTTCGAGCTGCTCGGCGCTCAGCTGCTGGTGCGTCGTCGACGCGGGGTGGATGACGAGGGTGCGGGTGTCGCCGACGTTCGCCAAGTGCGAGGCGAGCTGCACCGCCTCGATGAAGCGGCGTCCAGCCTCGCGGTCACCGGCCACCCCGAAGGAGAACACCGACGACGGCCCCAGCGGCAGGTACTTCTTGGCCCGCTCGAAGTGCACGTGCGAGGGCAGCCCGGCCCAGTTCACCCAAGCCACGCGCGGGTCCCGGTCGAGCCACTCGGCCACGCCGCGGGCGTTGCGTAGGTGCTCCTCCATGCGGGGAGCGAGCGTCTCGACGCCCTGCAGCAGCTGGAACGCCGACTGCGCGCTCAGCGTGGGCCCGGTGTCGCGCAGCTGCTCCGAGCGCAGCTTGGTGAGGAAGCCGTACTCGCCGAAGTTCTGCCACCAGCGGATGCCGTTGTAGCTGGGCACCGGCTCGGTCATCTGCGGGAAGCGACCGCTGCCCCAGTCGAAGCGACCGCTCTCGACGACGACGCCGCCCAGCGTGGTGCCGTGCCCGCCGAGGAACTTCGTGGCGGAGTGGATGACGATGTCGGCGCCGTGCTCGATGGGCCGCACGAGGTAGGGCGGGGTGAGCGTGGAGTCGACCACGAGCGGCACACCCGCGGCGTGCGCCGCCGCGGCCAGACCGGCGAGGTCGGCGACCTGGCCGGAGGGGTTGGCCACCACCTCGGTGTAGACGGCCTTGGTGTTGTCCTTGATGGCGGCGGCGTAGTCGGCCGGGTCGGTGCCCGCTACGAACGTCGTGTCGATGCCGAAGCGGCGCAGCGTCACGTCGAGCAGCGTCACCGTGCCGCCGTACAGCTGCGAGCTCGCGACGATGTGGTCGCCCGCGCCGGCCAGCGCCGCGAGCGTGATGAACTCCGCGCTCATCCCGGACGCGGTGGCCACGGCGCCGATGCCGCCCTCCAGGGAGGCGATGCGCTCCTCGAACGCCGCCACCGTCGGGTTGGCCAAGCGGGAGTAGATGTTCCCGTACTTCTGCAGGCTGAAGAGGTTCGCGGCGTCGGCGGTGTCCTCGAACACGAACGACGTCGTCTGGTAGATCGGGACGGCGCGGGCGCCGGTCGCCGAGTCGGGGGTGCCGCCGGCGTGCAGCGAGCGGGTGCGGAAGCCCCACGTGCGCTCGCCGCTGGGCCGCTGGGCGAGCGGGTCCGGGGAGACCGCGCCGGGAACGGCCTGTGGGGTGGCTTGCTGGCCGGCGGTCTCCGGGTCGACGGCGGCGCCGCCGGGGGTGTCCTGGCTCATGCGTCCATCCTCTCTCTGACTGTCGTGGGGCCTGTCTGTCCACTCCCTTGACGACGATCAAGCGCTCCAGCGCCACCCCGCCAGGCCCGCAGCCTGTGGGCGTGACGCTCACGTGCTTGATCGTCGCGGAGGGGGTGGGGGTCAGGGGGCGGAGCGGGCGCGGCGGGCGGCGATGCCGTCGCGGACGGCGTCCACGGCGCGCTCGTCGGACAGCGACGTCGTGTCGCCCGGCGCCCTGCCCTCGAGCAGGTCGCCGAGGATGCGCCGCATGATCTTGCCGCTGCGGGTCTTGGGCAGGTCGCGCACCACCACGACGTGCTTGGGCTTGGCCACCGGCCCGATGACGGTGGCCACCTGGGCGCGCAGCGCCGCCTCCAACGCGGGGTGCGCGTCGTCGTCGTCGAGCACCACCCGGCGGGACGGGATGACGAAGGCCGCCACCGCCTGGCCGGTCAGCTCGTCGCTGATGCCCACCACGCCGGCCTCGGCGACGTCGGGGTGCGCCACCAGCGCCGACTCCACCTCGGTGGTCGACAGTCGGTGCCCGGAGACGTTGACGACGTCGTCGAGGCGGCCCAGCAGCCACAGGTACCGGTCGGCGTCGTAGCGGGCGCCGTCACCGGCGGCGTAGTAGCCCTGCACGGCGAACTGGCGCCAGTACGCGTTGCGGTACCGCTCGGGGTCGCCCCAGACCGTGCGGGCCATGCCCGGCCACGGCTTCCGCACCACCAGCCAGCCGCCCTGCCCGGGCTCGACCTCACGGCCGGTGTCATCGACGACGGCGGCGTCCAGGCCCGGCAGCGGCCGCGTGGCCGAGCCCGGCTTGAGCGTGGTCGCACCCGGCAGGGGAGCGACCACCGTGGCGCCGGTCTCGGACTGCCACCACGTGTCGACGACGGGCGCGGTGCCCCCGCCGACGTGCTCGCGGAACCACATCCACACCTCGGGGTTGATGGGCTCCCCGACGCTGCCCAGCAGCTTCAGCGAGGACAGGTCGTAGCGGGCGGGCACGTCGTCGCCCCACGTCATGCATGCCCGGATCAGTGTCGGCGCGGTGTAGTACGTCGTCGCGCGGTACTTCTCGATGATCTCGAAGTGCCGGCCCGGGGCCGGGAAGTCGGGCACGCCCTCGTACATGACCTGCGTGACCCCGTTGAGCAGCGGCCCGTAGATGGCGAAGGAGTGGGCCGTCACCCAGGCGAGGTCGGCGGTGCACCAATGGACGTCGGTCTCGGGGTGGGCGTCGAAGTGCGCCCAGTGCGCGTACCGCGCGTGCGTGAGGTAGCCGCCCGTGGTGTGCAGCAGCCCCTTGGGCTTACCGGTCGAGCCGGAGGTGTAGATGATGAAGAGCGGGTGCTCCGCGGGGAAGGCGACGGCCTCGTGGACGGGCTCGGCCACCTCGACGGTCTCGTGCCACCACACGTCGCGGCCCTCGGCCCAGGGGATGGGCTCCCCGGCGTAGGCCTCCTCGCCCGTGCGGCGCACGACGAGTACGTGCTCGACGTGGTCGAGCCCAGCGACGGCCTCGTCGACGGCGGCCTTCACCGGCACCGCCTTGCCGCGGCGGAACTGCCCGTCGGTGGCGACGACGACCTTCGCCGTCGTGTCCGCCACCCGGAACCGCAGCGCCTCCGCGGAGAAGCCGCCGAACACCAGCGAGTGCACCGCCCCGATGCGCGCGCACGCCAGCACCGTGACGAGCGTCTCAGGGATGACCGGCAGGTACAGCACCACGCGGTCACCCGGCTCCACCCCCAGCGCCGTCAGCGCGTTGGCGGCGCGGCTGACCTCGGCGAGCAGGTCGGCGTAGGTGATGGTGCGGGTGTCGCCGCGCTCACCCTCGAAGTGCGTGGCCGCCCGGTCTCCGAGGCCCGCGGCGACGTGCCGGTCGAGGCAGTTCACGGCGGCGTTGAGGGTGCCCCCGTCGAACCACCGCGCCGACGGCACGGACAGCTCCGCCAGAGGGTCGGCGGGGTCGGCGCCATCCCCGAACTGCGGCGGTGACCACTGGAGCACCGTGTGCCACGGCGTCTCCCAGTCCAGGTGTGCCGCCTGCTCCGCCCAAAAGCCCTCCGGGTCGTCCTCACCGCGCTGCCGCCAGGCCTCCGCCGTGGCAGCGTCGAGGTTGGCCACCTCGGCGACGGCTGCCGGCGCGGGGAACGTGCGCTCCTCGGCGAGCAGGGTGGTCAGCGTGGCGCTCGCGGGCTGCGGCATGGGGCGGATCCTCCGGGCAGGGATGCGGGTGACGGGCGACAGTGGGGTGTGAGCGGTGGCGTGGAGAGTCTGGCGATCGTGCTGCTCGTCGCAGCCACCGCGCTGCACCTGGGCTTCCAGCTGGTGGTGACGCTGCTGGTCTACCCGGTGCTGCTGGCGGACGGCACCGAGCAGGACGACGACGGCGACGGGCGGGGCGAGGGCCGCTGGCGCCGCGCGCACGATCTCCATCGGAGGCGGATCACGCCCGTGGTCGGCCTCGTGTACGGCCCGCTGGCGATCGCCTGCGCGTGGGTGCTGCTGGTCGGAGCGCCGACAGGGTGGCGGGGCGTGGCAGCACTGCTGGCCGTGGCGGCGGTCGTCGTCGTCGTCCTCATCACGGCGACGACAGCAGGCCCGGCCCACGGGCAGCTTGCCAGCAGGGGTCGGTCCGAGGCGCTGGTGCGCCGGCTGCGGCGCGCCGACGCTGCTCGGCTGGCGGGCGCTGCCGTCGCGGCGGTAGCAGCCCTGCTCGCAGCGGTGTGACGCCTCACGCCCACCGCCGCAGCGCCCAGCGCTCGAACAGCCCGACCACCGCGTCGCTGAGCTTGCCGAGCACTGCGAGGGTGATGATGGCCAGGAAGATCCTGTCGGTGCGGCCGTTGTTGACGCTCTCGGTGAGCAGGTAGCCCAGGCCGATGGACGAGGCCAGCAGCTCCGCTGCCACCAGGAACAGCCAGGACTGCGCCAGCGCCAGCCGCAGTCCCGCGATGACGGCCGGGACGGCGGCGGGCAGCTGCACCTGGGTGAGCAGCGCGATTCCGCGCAGACCGTAGGCGCGGCCGGCCTCCACGAGCCCGGCGTCGACGTGGCGCAGCGCCGACGCCGTGGTGGTGAACACGGGGAAGAACGCCCCGATGGCTACGAGCGTCAGTTTGGGTGGCTCACCCAAGCCGATCCACAGGAGGAGCAGCGGCACCCACGCCAGTGACGGCACCGCGCGCAGCGCGCCGATGGTCGAGCCGAGCAGGGCGTCGGCCCAGCGGGAGAGCCCGACCAGCGAGCCCACCGCGAGGCCCGCGGCGGCGCCCAGGGCGAAGCCCACGAAGACGCGCTGCGCGGAGATGGCGATGTGCTGCTGCAGCAGCCCGCGCTCCCACAGGTCGCCCGCCGCGCGCACCACGGCGGCGGGGGAGGGCAGCTGCGAGGCGGGGTAGTTGCCCGTGCTCGTGGCCAGCTGCCACGCGCCGAGGAGCACCAGCGGCAGCAGCGCCCCCCACCACGGGGAGAGCCGCTTGCGCGTGCCTGGTTCACCACTCGCAGCGGGGCGACGCGGGCCGAACCCCGCTCTCAGCCCCCGCGGTGAGGACGGCTCGTCCGAGCCACCGAGGCCTTGAGCCTGCGCGCTGCGACCGCTCAGCGGGACAGCGTCGGCGCTCACGACGGGTCGGCCTTCTGCGCGTAGGTCGGCTCGAAGAGGCTCCCGAGGGCCTTGTCCACCGTGGCCTGGTCGGGCACGTCACCGTTGGCCACGAAGAGGGGGCCGATCTTCTCCAGCACCGCTTGCTGCGTGGCGCCGGGAACGGGGGAGATGTCGAGCTTGGTGCGTCCCAGCGTGGTGGTGGCCACCTGCGGGTCGATGCCGGCGACCTCGGCGAGCAGCGCGGTAGCGGCGTCGAGGTTGGCAGGTACCCACGCACGGGCCTTCTCGTAGGCGTTCACCACGGCCTGAGCGAGGTCGGGGTGCTCGGCGAGGAAGTCCTCGCGGGCGTTGAGCACGCCGTAGGAGTTGAAGTCGATGTTCTGGTAGATGATCTTTGCGCCGCTCTCGGCCTGCGCAGCGGCCATGATCGGGTCGAGTCCGGCCCAGGCGTCGACGTTGCCGGCATCGAGCGCGGAGCGGCCGTCGGCGTGCTGAAGGTTCTCCAGCGTCACGTCCGACGTGGTCAGCCCGGCCGTCTCGAGAGCCTGCACGAGGAAGAAGTACGGGTCGGTGCCGGTGGTCGCGGCCACGCGCTTGCCGCGCAGCGCTGCGACGTCGGTGAGCGGAGAGTCCTTGCCGACCACCACGCCGGACCAGTTCGGCTGGCTGAAGACATCGACGACCTTGATGGGCGAGCCGTTGGAACGCGCCAGCAGGGCAGCAGCCCCGGCGGTGGAGCCGATCTGGATGTTGCCGTTGCGGAGGAACTCGTTGGCCTTGTTCGAGCCTGCTGACTGCACCCACTCCACCGTGACGCCCTGGCCGCCGAGCTCGGTCTCGAGCCACTTCTGGTCCCTGATGACCAGGCTGAGCGGGTTGTAGGTGGCGAAGTCGAGGGTCAGCGTGCGGGCGGCCTGACCTGCCGAGGAGGCGCCGCCGGTCGCGGCGGGAGCAGCCCCGGAGGCGTCCTCGCCCTGCGCGCAGGCGGCCAGTCCAGCCGCGCCGAGGGGAGCAAGGGCGAGCAGGCCGAGCAGGGACCGGCGTGAGGGCTGGCTGGGCAGGACGTGGCTGGGCACGGTGGAACTCCAAGGGGGTCGGCGCAGGGCGTCGGCACTGGGCGTCGGCGCGGTGGGTGATGCGGGTGCGAGGTCGGTGCGCCGTCAGGCGCGAGGCACACCGAGTAGCTCGAGCAGCTCGGCGCGCAAGGAAGCCAGGTGTGCGTCGCCACGGTCGCGCGGGTGCGCCAGCTCGACCTCGGTGGTGCGCAGCACGCCCGCGCCCTGCTCGGGGGGAGCGCCGGTGGGGCGCCCCAGGACGACGACGCGGTCGGCCAGGTGCAGCGCCTCGTCGACGTCGTGCGTGACGAGCAGCACCGTGGTGGGCGTGGCTGCCAGCACGTCGAGCAGGAGGTCCTGCATGGTCAGCCGGGTCAGCGCGTCGAGCGCAGCGAACGGCTCGTCGAGCACGAGGACACCGGGACGGCGCGCCAGCGCCCGTGCCAGCGCCGCACGCTGCGCCATGCCCCCGGACACGCTGCGGGGGCGGTGGTCGGCGAAGCGGGCCAGGCCGACGACGTCGAGGAGGGCGGCCACGCGCTCTCGGCCCTCGGCCTTCGGGGTACCCGGCGGCAGGCCCAGGGCCGTGTTGCCGGCCAGCGTGCGCCACGGCAGGAGACGGGGCTCCTGGAAGGCGACGGCGCAGCGCGGGTCGTGGTCGCGCACGGGGGCGCCGTCGAGCAGCACGCTGCCCGTGCTCGGTGCGTCGAGGCCGGCGACGGCCCGCAGCAGCGTCGACTTGCCGCAGCCCGACGGCCCGAGCAGCGCCACCACCTCGCCGGCGGCGACGTCGAGGTCGACGTCAGCGAGGACGACGTGGTCGCCGAAGGTGCGGCCCACACCCTGCAGCTGGACCGCCACGGGGGAACCTGCGCCGCGCGGCGCGGCGGCGGAGCCGGCGCGGGACGCGGGTGCGCTGACAGCGCTGGACACGAGAGCCTCCATCGGTCCTGGCGGTAGCACCGGCCCGCGCTGGAGTGCGCGGGTGGTTGCTGCGGCGTCGCTGAGCCAGGTCTCTCGGCCGCTCGGGATGGTCGGCGTCCATCTTACGGGCCGGTCAGCTGTGCCTGCCCGCGCTGACCGCGCGGACGATGGGGCGGATCACCGTGCAGATCACCGTGCAGATCACCGGGCGCGTGACCGCGTTGTGGTCCGCCGGTGACAGTTGGGCCTCCGCTCGGGGGAGGGCAGTGCCCCGGGCGGCCCCCTGTGTCGCCCGACCGGAGTGCTCCGCGGTGGACAGCCCCCTCGCCGAGAGGACAACCTCCCGGACGTGGACACCGCGACGGAGCAACTCATCGCCTCTCTCGAGGCGCTGTTGCACGCCGCCAGTCTCGACGGCCCGACCACACAGGTCGTTCCGCTGGAGGACTGGGCTGCTGAGCAGGCATGATGCTTCGATGGCAGGGGGCGGGGCGCGGCGTGCGCGAGGCGATCTCGAGCGCGAGGTGCTCGCGGCCCTGACCGCCGCGGGAGCCCCGTCGACGCCGGCCGAGGTGCGCGAGCGGATCAGCGCCGACCTCGCCTACACCACGGTGATGACCACGCTGGTGCGTCTGCACGAGAAGGGCCTCCTCGCGCGTGAGCGCGACGGGCGCGCCCACCGCTACTGGGTGGCCGACGCCGCCGAGGTGGCCGCGGCGCGCATGCGGCAGGCGCTCGAGGCCAGCGACCGGCGCGACGCCGTCCTGGCCCGCTTCGTCGGTGACCTGCCCCCCGAAGACGTGCCGGTGCTGGAACGGCTGCTGCGCGACGCCGAACGCCGCGGCTGAGGGCGGGCGGTCGGCGTGCTCTACGCGATGCAGGCGCCCCTGGTGGCGAGCCTCCTGCTGACCCTCGTCGCGCGCGCCGTGGCCCACCGCTGCCCGCCGAGGGCGGCGGTCATGGTGCTCGTCGCGTGCGCCGTCGGGTGCGCCGTGACCACAGCGCTGGTCCTGGCCCTGCACCTGCTCGTGCTGGTCGCGCAGCAGCCTTCCGTCGCCGCGGCCCTCGGCTACGACCCCGCGCGCTTCGCCCACCACGTTCCGGTGCCCTGGCAGGCGTCCCTGCTGGCCGTGGCGCTGCTCGCGGTCGCCGTGGTGCGGGTGCGACTGCTGCGCCGTCGGCGCAACCGGGCCCTGCGCGCCGCTGACGACCTGTGCTCCCGGCTGGGCGGGCAGGTCGGCGGGGTCGTCGTCGTCGATGACGGCGCGGAGGCGTTCGCCCTGCCGACGCGCGGCGGACGGGTCGTCGTCTCACGGGCGCTGCTCGAGGCGCTTCCCGCTGGCGAACAGGCGGCGCTGCTGGCCCACGAGCGGGCCCACCTGCGTGACCACCACGACCTGCTCCGCGCAGCCACCGCATGGGCGGCCGCGATCGACCTGCTGCTGCTCGGGGTGCCCGCCGCGGTGCGGTACGCCAGCGAGCGGTGGGCCGACGAGTCCGCCGCGGCCGAGCTCGGCGGTGATCGGCCGCTCGTGGCGCGTGCAGTGGCCCGCGCCGGCCTGGCGCGCACTGCGCTGCAGGAGCGACCCGCCTGGGCGAGCGTCGCGCTCGCAGGTGGTGAGGGCGACGTCGTACGGAGGGTGCGGGCGCTGCTGGCGCACCGCCCCGGCCGCGGGCGGCCCCTGCTGGGGCTGGGGGCGGTGTGCCTGGCCCTGCTCCTCGCGGCCGGGGGGCACGCGGTGGAGGACACCGCGGAGGTGTTGCAGCACGTACGCAGCGGCGGCCAGGACACCGAGCACGGGCTGGCGTCCGTGGAGCTCGCCCACCAGGTGGGCCACCGAGCTCTCGAGGAGCTGGTGCCGTCGAGGGGCTGACGGTCGCTCACGGCGAGTTACCGCCATTACCCGTTCGGCAGAGCGCCGTAGATGCTCTATCTCCGATCTCCTACTACGTTCTCAGTAGTAGGAGATCGGAGGATGCGTGGTCCACCACGTCCCCGCCCGCTCGGCGGCCACCTCACCGGCCGTTCAGTCGGCGCCCACGCGCAGCGGCTTCCGCCCGGACGTCGAGGGCCTGCGCGCCGTCGCCCTGGGTCTGGTCCTGCTCTTCCACGCCGGAGTCCCGGGATCAGGGGGCGGCCGCCTCGGCGTCGACGTCTTCTTCGTCATCTCCGGCTTCCTCATCACCGGGCTGCTGGTGCGCGAGGTCGAGCGCACCGGCCGCCTCGACCTCGCGGGGTTCTACGCCCGGCGTGCCCGCAGGATCCTGCCGGCGGCCGTCGTCGTCCTCCTCGCCACCCTGACGACGACGGCGGCCCTCGCGCCCGCCCAGCTCGCCACCACCGGGCGCGACGGCCTGGCCGCGGCCCTGCAGCTGGCCAACTGGCGCTCGGCCCTGGCCGACCCGATGGACCTGCACCCCGACGCCGCCGCCAGCCCGCTGCTGCACTACTGGTCGCTGGCGGTGGAGGAGCAGTTCTACCTGCTCTGGCCGCCGCTGGTGCTCCTGGCGCTCGCCGCCGCTCGGCGCCGTGGCAGGTCATCTGACGGGCCGGGTGGCACCTCGATACGGCGGGCGCTCGCGGTGGCCGCAGGCGCCGTCGCCGTCGTGTCGCTGGCCTGCTCGGTGCTGCTCACCCCGGTCCTGCCGACCCTCGCCTACCTGGGCACGCCCACGCGCGCCTGGCAGCTGGCGGCCGGCGCCCTGCTCGCGCTGGCCGTGCCCCGGCTGCAGTGGTGGAGCACCGGTACGTCGCAGAGGCGGCACCTGCGGCGGTGGGCGCCCGCCGTCAGCTGGGCCGCACTCGCCGTGGTGCTCACCAGCTCGCTCTGGACGGACGACGTCCCCTACCCCGGCTGGGCGGCCCTCGTGCCCACCCTGGGCACGGTCGCGCTCATCGCGGCGGGCATCCCGGGGCTGACGGGCGCTTCGGGTCAGGGTGACGACGGCGTGGGTGCCCGACCAGTGGGCGCTGCTCGCCTGTTGTCCGCCCGGCCCGTGCGCTGGGCGGGGCGGGCCTCGTACTCCTGGTACCTGTGGCACGTGCCCGTGGTCTTCGCCGGGGAGGCCCTCGGCGTCTCGGGCTGGCCCGCGCTGCTCGCCCTGGAGCTGCTCGTGGCCGGGCCCCTGGCCGCGCTCACGCTCGTCGTCGTCGAGCAGCCGTTCCGCACGTCTCCGCGCTTCGCAGGCGCACGGCGAGGGCTCGTCCTGGGCGCTGTCGCCACGGCTCTCGGGGTCGCGGCCTCGGTGCTCGCCATCGCCGCCTCATGAGGCCGGGTCCGCTGGGTCACTGCCTGTCCACTCGTCTCGGAAGGGTGAGATCGCAGGGTGGGCTCCCGCGCGGCGCCGCGGTGGAGCAGACTCCCGCCACGTGAACCACCCGAACCCCCACCCGGCGCCTGACTCTGCTGTGCAGCCGGGCGGCGCGTCCCAGTGGCAGATCGCGACCCTCGGCACGGCGCGACTCGACTCGCCGCTGAAGCCGCTCATCGAGGCCCGGGAGCGCAGCGAGAACTACGTCGACGAGAGCGACCTCGTCCTCGTCGACGACGTCCTCTCCACCGCCTGTGAGCGCGGGGTGCCCGTCGAGCAGCTGCCCGGGCTCGAGCCGGGCGGACCGCGCCGCAAGATCTTCTTTGACCCTTCCAAGCTGCGGGCCGCCATCGTCACGTGTGGCGGCCTGTGCCCGGGCCTCAACAACGTCGTGCGCGGCGTCGTCGACGAACTGTGGTGGCAGTACGGCGTGCGCCGTATCCACGGGATCCGCAACGGCTACGAGGGGTTCATCGCCTCCTACGGGCACGAGGTGCTCGACCTGACCCCCGCCTCCGTGCGCGGCATCGACGAGCAGGGCGGCACGGTGCTCGGCACCTCCCGCGGCCAGCAAGACCCAGAGGAAGTGGTCGACTGCCTGGAGCGCCTCGGCATCGGCGTGCTCTTCGTGGTGGGTGGCGACGGGTCGATGCGCGGAGCCCTGCGGATCGCGAGCGTCGTCGCCGAGCGGGGCTTGAAGATCAGCGTGGTCGGCATCCCCAAGACCATCGACAACGACATTCCCTTCATCGACCACAGCTTCGGCTTCCAGACCGCGTTCGCGCGCGCTGCCGAGACCATCCGGTCGGTGGTGGTCGAGGCCCGCTCCACGCCGCACGGCGTGGGCCTGGTCAAGCTCATGGGGCGTCACTCGGGGTTCATCGCCGCGTACGCCGCACTCGCCCGCAACGACGCCGACTTCGTGCTCGTCCCCGAGGTGCCGTTCGGGCTCGACGACGACGCCGACGGCAGGCCGGGGCTGCTCTCGCTCGTGCAGCAGCGGGTGGCGGAGCGCGGCAACGCCATCGTCGTCGTGGCCGAGGGCGCCGGTCAGGACCTCGTGCCCGGCGAAGGCGTCGACGCCTCCGGCAACGCCGTCCTCGGTGACGTGGGGCGCTACCTGCGGCGGCGCCTCCTCGACTCCTTCGCCGAGGCGGGACGCCCGGTGAACCTGCGCTACGTCGACCCGAGCTACGCCATCCGCAGCGTGCCCGCCAACGGCTACGACGCCGTGTTCTGCCTGCGCCTCGCCCACGCCGCGGTGCACGCGGCCATGGCCGGCCGTACCGCGATGGTGGTGGGTCGCTGGCACGGCAGGTTCGTGCACGTGCCGACCGAGCTGGCGATCAGCCGCCGCAATGTCGTCGACCCCCACGGCGACCTGTGGCTGTCCGTGCTGGAGGCCACCGGGCAGCCCCCGCGCATCGGCTGAGCTCCGCCGCTCGGGTCTGCGGCGTTCGGGTCTGCGGCGTTCGGGTCTCAGGCGCCCGCCGGGAAGAGGCCGCCGGGGTCGAAGGCGGCCTTGAGGCGCCGGTACAGCGCGGTCTGCGCGCTGCCGCGCTGCAGTTCCAGGTAGGGCAGCTTCGCCAGGCCCACGCCGTGCTCGCCGGTGATGGTGCCGCCCAGCTCGAGCGCCGTCCGGTACACCTCGCCCCAGGTGGCCCGGGCGGCGTCCGCGGCGCCGTCGTCGGACGGGTCGTAGCAGAGGACGGGGTGCAGGTTGCCGTCGCCGGCGTGACCGAACACGGCGACGTCCAGGCCGCGGCCTCGCGTGGCCTCGCCGATGCGGTGCACGGCCTGCGCCAGGTGCGGGCGGGGCACGCCGACGTCGCCCAGGTCGGCCACGGGCGCCAGCCGCTGCAGCGCCGGGAGGGCGCAGCGGCGCGCCGCGAGCAGGTCCTCCGCCTGGGCTGCGCCCTCGGCGACGACGACGTCGCGACCACCGCCGGCCGCGCACACCTGCGCGATCTGCTCCAGCGACCGCTGGACGGCGCTCGCGTCGCCGTCGTCCCCGAAGATCAGCAGCGCCCCGGCCGTGGTGTCCAGACCCAGGTGGGCGGCGTCCTCGACGGCCGTGATCGAGCGGTGGTCGAGGAACTCCAGCGTCGCCGGGACCACGCCCGCGGCGAGCACGGCGGTCACGGCGCGGCTGGCGGCCTCGAGGTCGTCGAAGACCGCCACGCCCGTGCTCGAGGTCTGCGGCACCGGCTGCAGCGCCACGATGAGCTCGGTGATGACGCCGAGTGTGCCCTCCGAGCCCACGAGCAGCCGCGTGAGGTCGTAGCCGGCGACGTCCTTGCGCAGCCGACCGCCGGTCCTGATGACCTCGCCGTCGGCGAGGACCACCTCCAGCCCGAGCACGGCCTCGCGGGTGGTGCCGTGCTTGAGGCCTCGCAGTCCGCCCGCGCTCGTCGCGGCCGAGCCGCCGAGCGTGGCCCACGCCGAGCTTGCCGGGTCGGGGGCGTAGCGCAGGCCGTGCTCGTCGGCGGCGGCGTCGAGATCGGTGAGGACGACGCCCGGCTGGGCGACCGCCAGCAGCTCCGGCCGGCTCACCTCCAGCACGCGGGCCATCCTGCGCGTGGAGAGCACGACCCCGCCGCGGCTGGGCACCGCAGCGCCCGCCAGGCCCGACCCGGCGCCGCGCACGGTGACCGGAGCGTCCAGTGCCGCTGTGGTCCGCACGACGGCGACCACCTCGGCGGTGCTGGAGGGCTCGACGACGACGTCGGGGCGCGCCGCGTGCAGCGGAGCGGTGTCGCGGCCGGCCGCGGTCAGGGCGGCGTCGTCGACGAGGACGGCGTCGGCCGGGAGGACCTCGACCAGGGCGGCGACGAGCCTGTCAGCGCTGACGTGCACCCCGTCATCCTGCCCCGGTGCTGTCAGGTGCGCGGCGGGGTGTGCTCGCCCTTGATGATGAAGAACGAGCCACGGATGGTGCCCGCCAGCTTGGACCGCTGGCGGGCGAACTTGAACTTGTCGGCCAGCTCCGGGGGCACCTCCATACCGTCGGAGAGCTTGAAGCCGACGGCGCGCTTGGACCCGGGCTCGAGGCCGTAGAGCACGTTGATGCTCAGTCCCGACGCGTAGAAGACGTACGTCCAGCTGGTGCCCTCGACGACGAAGGTCGTGGCCTCCAGCGGCGGGGAGGCGATGACCAGGTCGCGCTCGGTGGCGAGCAGGTCGGCCACCCAGGCCGCCAGGTCCGCGCCCGGCTCACCGCCGCCCGCCGGCTCGGTGGTGAAGACGTGGCCGTACTTCGTGTGGAAGTAGCGGGCCTCGTTCGCGCGCAGGCCCGCGAGGGCCGGCGCGACGGGGGATGACTCCAGACCGGCCGTCGAGACGGTGGTGAAGTCGACGGCGTGCGGCGCGGGGACGGACATGTCCGCATCTTGCTCCGGGCACCGGGACCGTGCTTCGGAGCCTGTGGAGCGGGTGACGAGAATCGAACTCGCGTAGCCAGTTTGGAAGACTGGTGCTCTACCATTGAGCTACACCCGCAACACCGTGAGTCACTGACCCCGAGGGGTCGTGCACAACGGCGCGAGGATGAGAGTAGCGGCACGGCGCAGGGTCCCGGGCGCGTAGCCTTCGGTACGTCCGCCGGGCACGGGGTGTGGCGCAGTCAGGTAGCGCGTCCGCTTTGGGAGCGGAAGGCCCCCGGTTCGAATCCGGGTACCCCGACGTGCGGCGATAGAGTGACCGGCAGTGCCCGGCGTCGATGAGTGCTGTGCGGTTCGGTGTTGCCCGCGTGAGTTGGCACCTGGTCGTCGCCATCACGCTTGAGCACGACCTGATCGCTGGAACGCCCGACCACCTGAAGACCTGGAGAACCCCTGCCGTGAAGAGCGACGTCGAGACCCTCAACCCGACGCGGGTCAAGCTCACCGTCGAGGTGTCCTACGCCGAGCTGAAGCCGAGCCTCGACAAGGCGTACAAGTCGATCGCTGGCCAGGTCTCGGTGCCGGGCTTCCGCCGCGGCAAGGTGCCCGCGCGCATCATCGACCAGCGGTTCGGCCGCGGCACGGTGATCCAGGAGGCCGTCAACGACGCGCTGCCGGGCTTCTACCAGCAGGCCGTTCAGGAGAGCTCGGTGCGCCCGCTGGGCCAGCCCGAGGTCGAGATCACCGAGGTGCCCCTCGGTGAGGGCAAGGACGCCGGTGAGCTGAAGTTCACCGCCGAGGTCGACGTCCGCCCCACCATCGACCTGCCTGACTTCTCCACCATCGCCGTCACCGTCGACGACGTCGAGGTCACCGACGCCGACGTCGACGCGAAGCTCGAGGAGCTGCGCGTCAGGTTCGGCACCCTCGTTCCGGTCGACCGCGCCGTCCAGACCGACGACACCGTGAGCCTCGACCTGCGCGCCGAGATCGACGGCGAGCTCATCGACTCCGCCGATGGCATCACCTACGTGGTGGGCATCGGCACCATGCTCCCCGGCCTGGACGAGGCGCTCGAGGGCGCCACCATCGACGAGGAGCGTTCCTTCACGACCACGCTGGCCGGTGGCGAGCACAAGGGTGAGACCGCCGAGGTCACCGTCGTCGTGAAGGCCGTCAAGGTCCGCGAGCTTCCCGACCTCGACGACGACTTCGCCCAGCTCGCCAGTGAGTTCGACACCGTCGAGGAGCTCCGCACCGACCTGCGCGACAAGGCCGAGGACGAGGCCGTCTTCCGCCAGGGCGTCCAGGCGCGCGACAAGGTGCTCGAGGCGCTGCTGGAGCAGGTCGAGATCCCCGTGCCGGACGGCGTCGTCGAGGACGAGGTGCACCGCCACCTGGAGAACGAGTCCCGCCTCGAGGACGACGAGCACCGCGCCGAGGTCACCGAGGAGACGCGCCGCGTGCTGCGCACGCAGTTCCTCCTCGACGCCGTCGCCGAGGCCGAAGAGGTCACGGTGGCTCAGCAGGAGCTCATCGAGTACATCGTCGCCCAGGCGCCCGCCTACGGCATGGACCCGAACTCCTTCGCCCAGGCCATGGACCAGGCCGGCCAGGTGCCGGCGCTGGTGCAGGAGGTCGCCCGCCGCAAGGCGCTGGCCGCCGTCCTGGAGAAGGCCGTCGTGACCGACGCTTCCGGCAACACCGTCGACCTCGGGGACGACGAGGACGACGACGCCGAGGCCAGCGCCGAGGCCGACGCCCCGGCCGCCGAGGAGAAGCCGAAGCGGACCCGCGCCAAGAAGCCGGCCGCTGACGCTGCCGACGACGCTTCCGCCGCGGAGGACGCCGGCGAGGAGAAGCCGAAGCGCACCCGCGCCAAGAAGCCGGCCGCTGACGCTGCCGACGAGGCCCCCGCGGAGGACGCCGCCGAGGCGCCCGAGGCCGAGGAGAAGCCGAAGCGCACCCGCAAGCCGAAGGCCGAGGCCGCTGAGGCCGCCGGTTCGGCCGAGGCTGCCGAGGGCGCTGAGGCTGCCGGCACCCAGAGCTGACGCCCGTGGCTCCGCCTCTGCCGCGGAGCCACGGCGTTGCCACCACCGCCAGTCCTGACTGGCACGGGGTGGCCCTGTGCCAGACCTACTGGCACGGGGCCACCCCGTGCCATTCCGGGACGGGCGTAGATCCACCCAGACCTGGGGCGCGAGGCCGCCGTCGTCGTCGTCCTCGGATGTCGCCCTGGCCCCTGTCGCGGCGCACGCCCGAGCGTCGGCCTCCGGCTCGCGGCGTGCGCTCGCAGCGAACAGGAACGCAGACCGGGACTGACGCGTCAGCGCCCGGCGCTAGGGTCGACAGGGTCGCCAACCCGTCACAGGGGGCGACCACGACGGTGGCCGGAGCGTTCCGGCCCAGATGGATGGAGACCGACCCCGTGAGCGATTCCCGGCCGCGCGGACCCGAGGCCGCCGACGTGACGGCCCGCAGCCAGCCCTCGTCCCCGATGGGGCTCGACGAGCACATCTACCAGCGCCTCCTGCGCGAGCGGATCATCTGGCTCGGCTCGGACGTCCGTGACGACAACGCCAACGCGATCTGCGCCCAGCTGATGCTGCTCGCCGCCGAAGACCCCGACCGCGACATCTGGCTGTACATCAACAGCCCCGGTGGCTCGGTGACCGCGGGCATGGCCATCTACGACACCATGCAGTACGTCAAGCCCGACGTCGCCACGGTGGCGATGGGCCTCGCCGCGTCGATGGGCCAGTTCCTGCTGGCCAGCGGCGCCAAGGGCAAGCGCTACGCCACGCCCCACGCGCGGATCATGATGCACCAGCCCTCGGGCGGCATCGGCGGCACGGCCAGCGACATCGCCATCCAGGCCGAGCTGATCCTCGACATGAAGCGCACCCTGTCCCAGCTCACCGCTGACCAGACCGGTCAGACGATCGAGCAGATCAACAAGGACAACGACCGCGACCGCTGGTTCACCGCGGCGCAGGCCAAGGAGTACGGCTTCATCGACCACGTCATCACCAGCGCCGCCGACGTGCCCGAGGGTGGCGGCACCGGCTCGGCCGCGGCCTGAGCGCGCCGACGAGCAGAGTCAGGAGACTCCCATGAACACCCCGGCCTTCCCCCACGGCGCTCCGACGTCGCGGTACGTGCTCCCGCAGTTCGAGGAGCGCACCGCCTACGGCTTCAAGCGCCAGGACCCGTACACCCGCCTCTTCGAGGACCGCGTGATCTTCCTCGGGGTGCAGGTGGACGACGCCTCCGCCGACGACGTCATGGCCCAGCTCCTCGTCCTCGAGGCGCAGGACCCGGACCGCGACATCACGCTGTACATCAACAGCCCCGGTGGCTCGATGACGGCGCTGACTGCGATCTACGACACCATGCAGTACATCCGCCCCGACATCCAGACCGTCTGCCTCGGGCAGGCGGCGTCGGCGGCCGCGGTGCTGCTCGCCGCGGGCAGCCCCGGCAAGCGCCTGGCGCTGCCGAACGCCCGTGTGCTCATCCACCAGCCGGCCAGCCCGGGCGGTGACTACGGCCAGGCCTCGGACATCGAGATCCAGGCCGCCGAGGTGCTGCGCATGCGCTCCTGGCTGGAGACCACGCTGGCGCACCACACCGGACGGACTGCCGAGCAGGTCAAGATCGACATCGAGCGCGACAAAATTCTCACCGCCGCCCAGGCCAAGGACTACGGCCTCGTCGACCAGGTGCTCGAGAGTCGTAAGGCCTCTGCCCTCACCTCTGCGTGACCCCGCGGGCGGTGCCCGGAAGAACCTCCGAGCACCGCCCGCAACTCAGGCTGTCCCGCTGACACAGCGTCGTCAGTGGTGTTCCATGGACCTATCCGCGCGGGTGCGCGGGACGACTCGAGGAAGGCCCCCCACGTGGCACGGATCGGCGATGGCGCGGACCTGCTCAAGTGCTCGTTCTGCGGGAAGAGCCAGAAGCAGGTCAAGAAGCTCATCGCGGGCCCTGGGGTCTACATCTGCGACGAGTGCATCGACCTCTGCAACGAGATCATCGAGGAGGAGCTGGCCGAGGCCAGCGAGCTGGGCCTGGTGGAGCTCCCCAAGCCCCGCGAGATCTTCAGGTTCCTCGAGCAGTACATCATCGGCCAGGACGACGCCAAGCGCGCTCTGAGCGTGGCCGTCTACAACCACTACAAGCGCATCCAGGCGTCCGACCCGGCGAAGAAGGTCGAGGAGCCCGTCGACATCGCCAAGTCGAACATCCTGCTCATCGGCCCCACGGGCTGCGGCAAGACGTACCTGGCGCAGACGCTCGCGAAGATGCTGAACGTGCCGTTCGCCATCGCCGACGCCACGGCCCTCACGGAGGCGGGCTACGTCGGCGAAGATGTCGAGAACATCCTCCTCAAGCTCATCCAGGCCGCCGACTACGACGTCAAGAAGGCCGAGACGGGCATCATCTACATCGACGAGGTCGACAAGATCGCTCGCAAGAGCGAGAACCCGTCGATCACGCGTGACGTCTCCGGTGAGGGCGTGCAGCAGGCGCTGCTGAAGATCCTCGAGGGGACGACGGCGTCGGTGCCGCCGCAGGGTGGTCGCAAGCACCCGCACCAGGAGTTCATCCAGATCGACACGACGAACGTGCTGTTCATCGTGGGCGGGGCCTTCGCCGGCCTCGAGGAGATGATCTCCGGGCGGATGGGCAAGAAGGGCATCGGCTTCGGAGCCCCGCTGCACGCCGCGTCCGACCTGCCGAGCATGTTCGGCAAGGTCATGCCGGAGGACCTGCTGAAGTTCGGCCTGATCCCCGAGTTCATCGGCCGTCTGCCGGTCATCACGTCGGTGCGCGAGCTCGACTCCGAGGCGCTGGTCCGGATCCTCACCGAGCCCCGCAACGCCCTGGTGAAGCAGTACCAGCGGATGTTCGAGATCGACGGCGTGGAGCTGGAGTTCACCGACGAGGCGCTCGTCGCCGTCGCCGAGCAGGCCATCCTGCGCGGCACCGGGGCCCGCGGTCTACGCGCGATCATGGAGGAGGTCCTCCTCCCCGTGATGTTCGACCTGCCGAGCCGTGACGACGTCGCCCGCGTCGTCGTCGACCACGACGTCGTGCTGAAGAACGTCAACCCGACGCTGGTACCGAAGGACAAGGCGTCCGAGGCTCGCAAGCGCGAGCGCCGCGACAAGTCCGCCTGACCCTCGACGATCAAGCAAGTTCTGCACGGCTCCTCTCCCCTTTCTCACGATCAAGGAAGTTCTGCTCACCAGAGCCGCTTCCGGATCTGCGGTTCGAGGCCGAGGAGTTCCCCGACAGCGCGTTCCACCGCCATGTCGTGTCCGAGCACCTCGCCCTTGCGGACTGGCCACACGGTCCAGCCGTAGCGGTTGCGTAGGTCGTCGCGGCGAGCGTCGTCGTGGTCCTGTGCTTCCTGGGAAGTGTGGTCGGCTTCGCCGTCGTACTCGATGGCCTTCCGTAGTTCCTCCCAGCCCATATCGAGCCGGTAGGCACCTGGACGCTTCTCAGGCACCCAGATCTGCGGACGAGGCCGGGGAAAGCCGGCATCGACGATGCGCAGCCGTGTCCACGACTCCCCGTAAGACTCAGTGTCTGGCTCGCAGAGGTCCAGGCACCTCTTGCCCCGGGCCATCCAGCGCTGTCGCGGTGGCCATTCGTCGTAGCGCGTCAGGAGCTCGACCGGGTCGACGAGCCCCGCGTGAGCGATGGCGTCAGCGACGGCCAGGCCCATGTGTGGCGCGAGGAAGCGCGATGTGTCGAGAACCGTCCGCTCGATCGTGGTGACCGCGATGCCGTGAATGGTGGTGACATCGTCGTCAGGGAGCCTGTCGCGGTGGGTGATGAGGCCACGACGGTCTGGGGTTCGTCGGCCAGGTACCGCCACGCACTCGAGAGCGAGCGGCCGCTCCTGCTCGTGGGGTGCTCGGGGATCGAACCCGTGCAGCCAGGCCGCCAGCCCACGTGCCACAACAGCATCGTCACCCGTGGCGAGGTGGATGACCTGGGCACGAATGATGGCGTCGTCCGCGAGGCGCGCGTCAACGTAGACGCCTGTCACGGGCTGGAGCATCGCTCCCGATCTCAGCGACGCAGCCAGGGCCCGGCGTGAGATGCCGAGCCCGGTGAGGTCGCGGTAGCGAAACGGGTGCGGCGGCTCATCCGAGAGCCACGAGGGAGTCGTCACCTCTGCACTGTGGCGGCTCCGTGAGAAGAGCCGCTGAAGTTATCCACAGGCCAGGGCGCGGCTGTGCATAACTTCCTTGATCGTCGCGGGGGAGGGGCGGCGACCAAGGAAGCGCGCCCGTCAGGCGGTGGGGGCGGGGGGAGCCAGCTCCACGTCGGTCACGGTGATCGCCTCGGCGCCACCGGCCGCCGCGGGGTCGGCAGCGATTCGCAGGTCGGCCACGCGGCCGGCCGCGGCCAGGTCGGACGCACCCGCCTCCAGCAGCGGCACGAGTGCGGCCGGCGCCGTGACCGTGGCCGTGAGGACCTCGGCGCGCATGCCGACCTTTGCCACCGTCTTGGCCTTGCGGACCCCGGCCAGCGCCCGGCCGACGGCGGGCAGCAGCGCCGGGTCGGCGCCGGCGGCCACCTCGGCCAGCGGCTCGGCGGACGGCCACGGCGCGGTGTGCACCGAACCCTCCGCGGCACGCCACCAGCTCCAGACCTCCTCCGTCGCGAAGGGCAGGAACGGAGCGAACAGCCGGAGCATCGTGTCGAGCGAGCGGGCCAGTGCCGCCCGGGCAGAAGCGGCGGCCGCCTCGCCCTGGGCGCCGTAGGCGCGGTCCTTGACGAGCTCGACGTAGTCGTCGCAGAACGCCCAGAAGAACGCCTCGGCAGCCTGCAGAGCGGCAGTGTGCTCGTAGCGCTCGAGCGCGTCCGTCGCCGTCCTGACCACCGACGCCAGCCCCGCGAGCACCGCGCGGTCAAGAGGCTCTGTGACCGGCGCGGTCGGGTCGGTGGCGCCCATGGACAGGGCGAACTTGGAGACGTTGAGCAGCTTGAGCGCCAGGCGGCGCCCGATCTTCATCTGCCCGACCTCGAAGGCGGCGTCGGTGCCCAGGCGCGCGGACGCGGCCCAGTACCTGACGCCGTCGGCGCCGTGCTCCTCCAGCAGGCCCAGTGGCGTCACGACGTTGCCCTTGGACTTGCTCATCTTCTTGCGGTCGGGGTCGAGGATCCACCCGCTGATGGCGGCGTCGGACCACGGCAGCGACCCGTGCTCGTGGTGCGCGCGGACCACGGTGGAGAACAGCCAGGTCCTGATGATGTCCTGCCCCTGCGGGCGCAGGTCGAAGGGGAAGACCGCGGAGAACAGCTCCGGGTCACGCTCCCATCCACCGGCGATCTGCGGGGTCAGTGACGACGTCGCCCAGGTGTCGAAGACGTCGGTCTCCCCGACGAAGCCTCCGGGGACCCCGCGCTGCGCCTCGGTGAAGCCCGGCGGCACGTCGGTGGACGGGTCGATCGGCAGCGACTCCTCGGACGGCACGAGCACGTCCTCGTAGGACACCTCGCCGGACGGCGAGATCCGGTACCAGACCGGGATCGGCACACCGAAGAAGCGCTGGCGCGAGACCAGCCAGTCACCGGTCAGACCGCCGACCCAGTTCTCGTAGCGCACGCGCATGAAGTCGGGGTGGAACCCCAGCTCCTTGCCGCGCGCCAGCAGCTGGTCACGCAGGTCCTCGAACCCGGCGGCGGAGCGGCCGCCGTTGCGCAGGTACCACTGGCGCGAGGTGACGATCTCGAGAGGCTTGTCGCCCTTCTCGAAGAAGTTGGCCTTGCGCTGGGTGGGCTTGGGGTCGGCCTTGAGGGCCCCGGAAGCCTTGAGGGCGTCGACGACGGCGACGCGGGCCGAGTGCGTCGTCTTCCCGGCGAGCTCGCCGTACGCCTCCGCGCCCGCGCCGGACAGCCACGCCGGCACCTCGCGCACGAGCCGGCCGTCCCGGGCGACGACGGGGCGGGTCGGCAGGTCGAGGTCGCGCCACCACGTGACGTCGGTGAGGTCGCCGAAGGTGCAGCACATGGCGATGCCGGCGCCCTTGTCGGGCTCGGCGGCGGGGTGCGCGAGCACCGGCAGCTCCACCCCGAACACAGGGGAGACCACCGTGGTGCCGAACAGCGGCTGGTAGCGCTCGTCGTCGGGGTGGGCGATGAGCGCCACGCACGCCGGGAGCAGCTCGGGGCGGGTGGTCTCGATGACCACCTCGCCCGTTCCGTCAGCCTTGGTGAACGCGACCTCGTGGTAGGCGCCCGGGTAGTCGCGGGCCTCCAGCTCGGCCTGGGCGACTGCGGTCTGGAACGTCACGTCCCACAAGCCCGGGGCCTGCGCCTGGTAGGCGCTGCCGCGGGCGAGGTCGCGCAGGAACATCCGCTGGGATGCGGCACGCGCCGGGCCGCCGATGGTCGAGTACGTCAGCGACCAGTCGACCGAGAGGCCGAGCCGGCGCCACAGCGCCTCGAACTCCTTCTCGTCCTCGGCGGTCAGCTGCTCGCACAGCGCCACGAAGGTGCGCCGTGAGACGGGCACCTGATCAGCGGCCTTGACCGACCCAGCGTCACCGGCGTGCGGCGGCGTGAAGTCAGGCCCCTCGTAGGGCAGCGACGGGTCGCAGCGGACGCCGTAGTAGTTCTGCACGCGGCGCTCGGTCGGCAGGCCGTTGTCGTCCCAGCCCATGGGGTAGAAGACCGTGCGCCCGCGCATCCGCTGGAACCTGGCGACGACGTCGGTGTGCGTGTAGCTGAACACGTGCCCCACGTGCAGCGAGCCCGAGACGGTCGGCGGCGGGGTGTCGACGGCGAAGATGCCGCCGGGCGCGGCCAGCGCGTCGGCGCGGGGGAAGGCGTAGGTGCCGCGCTCGGTCCACGCGGCGTCCCAGGTCTGCTCCAGGCCCTCCAGGGCCGGGCGGTCGGGCACGCCGGCCGGGGTGCTGCTCGGGGAGGTGGGGCGGTCAGTCACGGACACCCCGTCATCCTCCCACCAGCTTGCTTGCGTGCTTGCAAGCGCGCAGGCTTGCCGGCGCGGTCGTGGCTCGGGGCATGGCCGACGAGGTGCCCCGACGTGGTGGGATCTCCTCATGAGTTCGGACGTCGCCCGCACCTCCACGCCTACCGCCGTCGTCACCGGGGCCAGCTCGGGCATCGGCGCCGCCACGGTGCGTCGCCTGCGCGCCGAGGGCTTCCACGTGCTCGCCGTCGCCCGTCGTGCCGACCGCCTCGAGGCGCTGGCCGCCGAGACCGGCGCCGCCGTCCTGACCGCTGACCTCACCCACGGCGACGACGTCGCCCGTCTGCGCGACGCCGTGCAGGACCGTTTCGGCGGTGACCTCACGGCGCTGGTGAACAACGCGGGTGGCGCCTTCGGCACCGACACCGTGGAGCACGGCAAGGTCGAGGACTGGCAGCGCATGTTCGACGTCAACGTGCTCGCCACGCTGCGTGTCACGCAGGCCCTGCTTCCGGCGTTGCGCACCGGCCGCGGCGGTGACGTGCTGGTCATGAGTTCGACGGCGGCGCGCATCGTCTACGAGGGCGGCGGCGGCTACACCGCGGCCAAGCATGCCGAGGCGGCCATCGCCGAGACGCTGCGCCTGGAGCTCGCAGGCGACCCGGTGCGGGTGCTCGAGGTGGCGCCGGGCATGGTCAAGACCGAGGAGTTCTCCCTCAACCGCACCGGCGGCGACTCCGCTCGCGCCGATGCCGTCTACGCGGGGGTGAAAGAGCCCCTGGTGGCCGAGGACATCGCCGACGTCGTCGCGTGGATGCTCACTCGCCCGCGGCACGTCAACGTCGACCTGCTGGTGGTGCGCCCGCTGGCCCAGGCCGCTCAGCACAAGGTGGTGCGGGAGAAGCAGTAGCCGGCGTCAGGTCTCCGGCTGAAAGTGTTCGGGAAGTCCATGATCAGGGGCGGGGTGTCACGGATGGGGGGTGGCGCGGCGGGCGGCGAAGGCCTCCAGCACCCGCCGGCCCGCGTCGTAGGTGAGGCGGCACGCCTCTCCGGCGCCACCGGCCACCACGGCATCGGAGAGCACCTCCGTGGCCACCGTCGCCGGTGGCCGCGATGCGGAGCCGTCCAGCGCGGGGGCCAGTGCGTCCAGCCAGGCGAGCAGGTCTACCGCCCCCGCGCCGGGCAGCTGCCGGTAGTGGCGACCTTCCTCTCGCAGGTCGGGCATCCGTTCCGGTAGGGCGTCGCACAGCTGCACGGACACGACGAGCCCGTCCTCCGCGGCGGCTGCAACCTCCTCCAGCGAACCGCCGGAGCGGTGCCAGTGCCAGGCGTCGAGGATGAGCCCGGAGTTCGGGGCGCCGACGTCCTCCACGAGCGCGCGAGCGGCGGCCAGGGTGCGCAGCTCCGCGTACGGCATGAACTCCACCCCGATCCGCAGCCCGTGCCGGGCGGCCCGCGTGCAGAGCCGCTCGAAGCCGCGGCGCACGACGTCGTCGGGGACGACGTCGAACAGCCCCACGTTGATCTGCTGCGCGCCCGTGAGGTCGGCCAGGTGCAAGAGGATGTCCTCCTCCAGGCGTGTGCCGCGCACGTCGGCGTCGGTCCACCAGTCGCGCAGGAACTCCAGCTCCACCACCTCCAGCCCCGTGCGGGTGAGGTAACCGCGGATGTCGTCCTCGGCGATACCGCTGCGGCGGGCGCTGAGGTAGTCGGCCGCGCCCAGGCCGATGCCGGCATATCCCGCGGAGGCTGCAGCGCGCACCCGCTGGGCGAACGCCGTCGTCTTGAGCGTGAGCGCCGACAGGTGCAGCGGCGGCGCGCTGAGGGGGGTCGGAGGGTTCGGCTGGATCATGGGCGGGTACTCCGAGCGGTCGACGTGACCTGGCGGCTTCCGCTTCTGACCGTAGGGTTGGCCGTTGATCGAGGGGGGCTCAGATGGGCTGGTCGGGGGACCGTGAGCAGGGCCGGGGGGCGTTCGTCGCCTTGACGGCCCATGAGGTGCACCAGCACGTCGTGACGCGCGTCCGCGCCGTTGCCGCCGCCCAGCCGGGTGCGCTCGCCGTCGACGACGGCTCGCTCCGGCTCGACTACGCCGAGCTCGAGCGGCGCGCAGCCGCCCTCTCGGCACGGATCGCGGCAGTGGCGCCGGCGGGCGAGCCGGTGGCGGTGCTCCTCGGGCAGGGCGCGACCGTGGCCGTGGCGGTACTGGCGGTGATCGGCACGGGCGCCCCCGTCGTCGTCCTCGACTCGACCACCCCGGTGGCCCGGCTGCGCCACTACGTCGAGCTGGCAGGAGCCACCACGGTGGTCACCGACGCCGTGCGCGCCGCTGACGGCGCGGAGCTGTGCGCCCGCGTGGTGAGGGCCGACAGGTCGTTGGTGGCGCTCGGGGAGGACGGCGACCCCACCGCCTCCGCCCTCGCGTGGCCCTGCAGCGAGGAGCAGCTCGACAGCCGCGCGCCCGTCGTCATCGTGTTCACCTCAGGGTCCACGGGACGCCCCAAGGGGGTGTCGGCGCACTCGGAGTCCGTCCTTCACGACGCCACCACCAACGGCCGCGGCTGCTACGGCCCGGGCGCGGTGATCGCGAACCTCCTGCCGATGGCGTTCAGCGCGGGCATCGGCCTGCTGCTGGCGGGCCTGGCCACCGGCTCGGGGCAGGTGCTGTTCGACCCGCGCACCCGGCCCGTCTCGGAGCTGCCCGGCTGGCTGCTGCAGACCGGTGCCACCGTGCTCGCCGCGAGCCCGGCCATCCTGCGTGGCGCCGTCGCCGCGCTCGCCCCCGGGGAGCAGCTCGGTCACCTCAAGGCGGTGACGACGGCGGGGGAGACCATCCACGCCGCGGAGATGCAGCGTCTGCGTGCGGCGCTGGGCCCGGGGTGCGCCGTCCACAACCGGTACGGCTCCACCGAGACCTGGCTCATCGCTGAGCACGTCATTGCCCCTGCTGACAGCGGACCCGCCGGCGCCGTGCCGGTCGGGCGACCGGTAGACGGTGTGTCGCTGCACGTGGTCGACGAGCACGGCACACGCCACGACTCCGGCACCGGCCGCCTCGAGGTGACCTCGCGATGGCTTTCGGACGGCTACTGGAACGCCCCCGAGGCGACCGCCGCCGTCTTCACCGACCACGCCGACGGCTCCCGCTCCTACCTCACCAGCGACACCGCCACCATCGACGACGACGGCGTGGTGCGCCTCCTCGGCCGCGTCGACCACAGCGTGAAGATCCGCGGGCACCTCGTGGAGCCCGGCGAGGTCGACGCCGTGCTCCACGCGCTGCCCGAGGTGCGCGAAGCCGTGGTGGTCGGGGTCGTGCCTTCCGTTGATGAGGGCGACGACGGCGACAGCGCTGGAACGGGCCGCGCCCGGCTCGTCGCGTACGTGGTGCCCGAGAGCGCTGCACTGCAGATTCCGGAGCTGCGGCGCTCGGTGCGCGCCGTGCTGCCGTCGTTCATGGTGCCCGAGCAGGTGGTGCTGCTCGACGCGCTGCCGCGCACCGAGCGCGGCAAGCTCGACAGGTCAGCCCTCCCGCCTCCGCCCGCCGTGCAGGTGGGAGCCGCGCCGCCCCGCACCGACTGGGAGCGGGTGGTGGCCTCGTTCGTGGCGCGCGCCCTCGACCTCGACGGCGTCGGCGCCCACGACGACTTCTTCGAGCTGGGCGGCGACTCCCTGGCCGCCGAGGCGCTCATGGCGGCGATGGCCGCCTCCCTCGACGTGCCGTCCGGCGTGCTCACCACACGTCTCATCGCGGAGAACCCGACCGTCGCCGAGCTCGCCGAGGCGCTGCGGCGGCGCCGCCGGCCCGGGCGCGACGCCGCCGTCGTCACGTTCAACGCCACCGGCACTCACCGCCCGCTGTTCGTCGTGGCCGGCGCCGGCGGCGTGGCCCTCGCGTTCCGGCGCCTGGCCGAGCGCCTCGGGTGCGACCAGCCCGTCATCGCCCTGCAGGCCCGGGGCCTGGAGGGCGGCGGACGCCCGGAGTGGTCGGTGCGGAGCCGCGCCCGCCACCACCTGGAGCAGCTGCGGCGGGCGCAGCCCGAGGGGCCCTACCGCCTGGCGGGGCACTCGCTGGGAGCGCTGGTGGCGCTCGACATGGCGCAGCAGCTGCGCGAGGCCGGCGAGGAGGTGGAGTCGCTGATGATCATCGACTCGTTCCCGCCCGACCCGGACGTCGCGCCCCCGGCGCTGGAGGGCCCGCTGCCGCAGCGCGCCAAGATCCTCGCGTCGATCCTGCTCACCGGCGTGGTGCAGAGCCGCGGCCTGGGCCACTACGACAGGTTCCACCTGCAGGGCAAGCTGCTCCAGCGCCGGTACCGCTCGCAGCCGTGGGCCGGTCGGGCGCTCGTGCTGGTGGCCGCTGACGACCCCGACGCCGATGCTCGCTCCCGGTGGGCCCAGCACCTGACGGGCACGTGGTCGCTGCACCGGACGGGCGGAGACCACACCGGCGTGCTCCAGGAGCCGCACGTCGGCCCGCTGGCGCGGCTGGTCAGGGCCGAGCTCGACGCGCTGGACCGGCTCGGAGCCGACGCCGTCCAGCGCCCCGCCGGCGCCGCCTGACCACCACTCCTCGACGATCAAGGAAGCTGTGCATGGGGGCGTGCACGACTTCCTTGATCGTGCCCGAGGGTGAGGGGTGAAGGTCGACGCGACCCCGGCGTAGGATCTGCGGCACAGGCATCGACCCGGCCATCACCGGTGAGCCTCCGGAAGAACAGGGCCCGCGCCGCACGGTGAGCGGCCCCCAGTAGAACCGGACGGGAGCAGCCCGTCAGCGCTGCACGACGAGCGGTCGTCGTCGTCGTCCTCGGCGGGTTCGAGGACGGTGGTGGCGGCAAGCGGGGTGGTACCGCGGGGCCTGGCCAGTACGGCGGGCGTCGTCCTCGCACCGACCTGACATCGAGCTGACAGCCAGATGACGGATGGTGTGACGTGAGCGAGCGCAAGAGCTACCCCCTGGCCTCGGCGCTGGGCGCCGAGCGCGGCGTACCGGCCTCCCCGAGCTTCCCCGACCTCGAGGCTGCAGTGCTGGCGCACTGGAAGTCCGACGACACCTTCGAGGCGTCCGTCGGTGCGCGTGAGGCCGGTGAGAAGGGGAGCAACGAGTACGTCTTCTACGACGGCCCGCCCTTCGCCAACGGACTGCCCCACTACGGCCACCTGCTCACCGGGTACGTCAAAGACGTCGTGCCGCGGTACCAGACCATGCTCGGCAAGCGCGTCGAGCGGCGCTTCGGGTGGGACTGCCACGGCCTGCCCGCCGAGGTCGAGGCCGAGCGGCAGCTGGGCATCACGCACAAGAGCCAGATCGAGGAGCTGGGCGTCGCGGCGTTCAACGACGCCTGCCGCACCTCGGTGCTGAAGTACACCGACGAGTGGCGCGACTACGTCACCCGCCAGGCCCGCTGGGTCGACTTCGACCACGACTACAAGACCCTCGACACCGACTACATGGAGTCGGTGATGTGGGCCTTCAAGACCCTGTGGGACAAGGGCCTCGTCTACGAGGGCTTCCGCGTGCTCGCGTACTGCTGGCGCTGCGAGACGCCGCTGTCCAACACCGAGACCCGCATGGACGACGTCTACCGCCAGCGGCAGGACCCGGCCGTCACCGTGGGCATGACGCTGACCAGCGGCGACTGGGCCGGCGCGAAGGCCCTCATCTGGACGACGACGCCGTGGACGCTTCCTTCCAACCTCGCCATGGCCGTCGGCCCGGACGTCGAGTACGCCCTGGTGGAGCCGTCCGAGGGCGCCTTCGCCGGGCAGCGCCTCGTGCTGGCCGCGGCGCGGGTCGGCGCGTACGCCCGCGAGCTGGGCGGCGGTGACGCGGCGCCGACCGTGCTCGCAACCAAGCTCGGCCGTGAGCTGCTCGGCACCACGTACACGCCGCCGTTCGCGTACTTCACCGGCCGCGAGAACGCCCACCAGGTGCTCCTGGCCGACTACGTCACCACCGACGACGGCACCGGCGTCGTCCACATCGCCCCGGCCTTCGGTGAGGACGACAAGCTCGTCACCGACGCCGCCGGCATCGAGGCCGTCGTGCCCGTGGACGGGCAGGGAACGTTCGACGCCCGCGTGAGCGACTACGAGGGCCAGCACGTCTTCGACGCCAACGCGGTGATCATCAAGGACCTCAAGGCCGCCACGCGCGGCGACGCGACCGAGCCGACCCCTGTCACCGAGGGCACCGTGCTGGTCCGCCAGGAGACCTACGACCACCCATACCCGCACTGCTGGCGCTGCGGCAACGCCCTCATCTACCGGGCGGTGAGCAGCTGGTTCGTCAAGGTCACGGCCATCCGTGACCGCATGGTCGAGCTCAACCAGCAGATCGACTGGGTGCCCGGCCACGTCAAGGACGGGTCCTTCGGCAAGTGGCTCGAGGGCGCCCGCGACTGGTCGATCAGCCGCAACCGGTTCTGGGGCAGCCCGATCCCGGTGTGGACCAGCGACGACCCGACCTACCCGCGGGTCGACGTCTACGGCTCCCTCGCCGAGCTCGAACGCGACTTCGGCGTGAAGGTCACCGACCTCCACCGGCCCTTCGTCGACGAGCTGACCCGCCCGAACCCCGACGACCCCACGGGCAAAAGCACCATGCGGCGCGTCCCCGAGGTGCTCGACTGCTGGTTCGAGTCCGGCTCGATGCCGTTCGCGCAGGTCCACTACCCGTTCGAGAACGCCGAGTGGTTCGAGCACCACTACCCGGGTGACTTCATCGTCGAGTATGTCGGCCAGACCCGCGGCTGGTTCTACACGCTGCACGTGCTGGCCACCGCGCTGTTCGACAGGCCCGCGTTCCGCACCGCGCTCGTGCACGGCATCGTGCTCGGCGACGACGGCCGCAAGATGTCCAAGAGCCTGCGCAACTACCCGGACGTCTCCGAGGTGTTCGCGCGCGACGGCGCCGACGCCATGCGCTGGTTCCTCATGTCCAGCCCCATCCTGCGCGGCGGCAACCTCGTCACCACCGAGGCCGGCATCCGCGACGGCGTGCGCCAGGTGCTCCTGCCCCTGTGGAGCACCTGGTACTTCCTCGCCCTCTACGCCGGCGCGCTGCGTCCCCAGGGTGATCAGGACGACGACGGCGAGGGCGTCGCTCCGTCAGCGGGGCTCGTCGGCCGCTGGCGCACCGACTCGCCCCACGAGCTCGACCGGTACGTCCTCGCCAGCCTGCGCGACCTCGTCTCGGACGTGCGTGGCCAGCTCGACGCCCTCGACGTCGCCGGGGCCTGCGAGAGCGTCCGCGTCTTCCTCGACTTGCTCACCAACTGGTACGTGCGGCGCTCGCGGGAGCGGTTCTGGGGCAACGGCCCGGACGCCGTCGACGCCGTCGACACCCTCCACACGGTGCTGGAGGTGCTCACGCGCGTGGTGGCGCCGTTGCTGCCGCTCACCGCGGAGGAGATCTGGCGCGGCCTGACGGGCGGGCGCAGCGTGCACCTGGCCGACTACCCCTCACCCGAGGACCTGCCTGCGGACCCCGACCTCGTCGAGGCCATGGACGCCGTCCGCGCCGCGTGCTCGGCGGCCCTGGGCCTGCGCAAGGCCGGTGGCCTGCGCGTGCGGCAGCCGCTGCCGCGCCTCACGATCGCCGTCCCCGGAGGCGGGTCCGAGGGGGCCCTCAGGGAGCTGGTGGGGCTCGTCGCCGACGAGGTCAACGTCAAGGACGTGGTGCTGCTCGACGCGGAGGACTCCGCCGCCGAGAACTTCGGCGTCACCCAGAAGCTCACCGTCAACGCCCGCGCCGCCGGTCCGCGCATCGGCAAGCAGGTGCAGCAGGCCATCCAGGCTTCCCGCAGCGGTTCCTTCGAGGTGCGGACCGCGCCCGACGGCAGCGAGTTCGTGGTCGCAGGCGGCATCGAGTTGCTCCCCGGCGAGTACGAGCTGAGCACCGTCGTCGGGAACGCCGACGCGGGGGCCGAGCGCGTCACGGCGACCCTGCCGGGCGGCGGCTTCGTCGCCCTCGAGACCACCGTCGATGAGGGGCTCGCCGCCGAAGGCTGGGCCAACGACGTCGTCAGGCTTGTCCAGGACGCCCGCAAGACCGCGGGCCTGCACGTCTCCGACCGGATCGCCCTGGTGCTCGACGTGCCGGACGAGCGGGAGGCATGGGCCCGCGCCCACGCCGACCGCATCGGCGCCGAGGTGCTCGCCACGAGCGTCGAGGTGCGGCCCGGTGCTGACGACGTGCTCGTCGAGGTCACGAAGGCGCCATCAGCCGAAGGCTCGACCGTCGGGACCGCCCGATGAGCCGCGTCGACGGAGCATCGCCGGAGCGCGCCGCTCACGAGGCGGAGGAGCGGCGGGCCGCGGCCGAGCGGCTGCGCGCCGTCTACGCCGAGCTGCTCGCCCGCACGCCCGAGAGCGCTGTCCAGCCCCGGCTGCAGCCCATCCGCGACGTGCTGGAGCTGCTGGGAGACCCGCAGCGCGCCTACCCGGTCATCCACCTGACGGGCACCAACGGCAAGACGTCGACGTCGCGGTTCGCCGAGCGGCTGCTGCGCGAGATGAACCTGCGCACGGGACGGTTCACCAGCCCGCACCTGAGCAGCGTCACCGAGCGCATCAGCATCGACGGCGAGCCGATCTCCGACGAGGCGTTCGTGGCGGTCCACGAGGACGTCGCGCCCTACCTCGCCATCGTCGACGGCCGCCTGCGCCAGGCGGGGGAGGTGCCGCTGACGTACTTCGAGGTGCTCGCCGTGCTGGCGTTCGCGGCGTTCGCCGACGCGCCCGTCGACGTCGCCGTCGTCGAGGTGGGGGTGGGCGGGGAGTGGGACGCGACCAATGCCGCCGACGCGACCGTCGCCGTCGTCACCCCGATCTCCCTGGACCACACCGAGCTGCTCGGCGACACCGTCGATGAGATCGCCGAGACCAAGGCGGGCATCTTCACCGAGGGCTGCGCTGTGGTGCTCGCCCAGCAGCCCGTCGAGGCGGCGCAGGTGCTGTTGCGTCGCGCGGTCGAGGTGGGCGCCACCGTGGCCCGCGAGGGCCTGGAGTTCGGGGTCACCTCGCGCGTGGTGGCCGTCGGTGGGCAGGTACTCGAGCTGCGGGGCATCGGTGGCACGGTCTACTCCGACGTGCTGCTCACGGCGTTCGGGGAGCACCAGGGCCATAACGCCGCGGTCGCCCTGGCGGCCGTGGAGGCCTTCCTCGGCGGGGACGGCCTTGAACCCGACGTCGTGCGTGCCGCCTACGCCGACGTCACCACGCCGGGGCGTCTGGAGGTGGTGCGCCGCTCGCCGGTGGTGCTCGTCGACGCCGCCCACAACACCGGCGGCGCGCAGTCGCTGGTGGCGGCCCTGGAGGACTCCTTCGAGTACACCCGCCTGGTGGGTGTGGTGGCCATCCTCGACGGCAAGGACGCGCTCGGCGTGCTCGAGGTGCTCGAGCCCGTACTCGACGAGGTGGTCGTCACCCGGTCCAGCTCGCCGCGCGCCATGGAGGTCGACGACCTCGCCGACATCGCCCTGGACATCTTCGGCGGTGACCTCGGCGAGCGCGTCCACGTGGCCGAGCGCCTCGACGAGGCGCTGCAGGTGGCAGTGGACAGGGCAGAGTCCGAGGCGCCCGGCGGCCTGGGCGCCGGCGTGCTGGTCACCGGCTCCATCACGCTGGTCGGCGACGCCCGGACGCTGCTGCGCGCTCCGGCGCCCCACTGACGGGGCCGACGGCCACCGGAGCTGCTGCACGTCGAGACGAGGCTCGACGAGCGCGGTCGCGTCACCCTGCGCTTGCAAGGTCGCTGAAGCTCCTCTCCCCGGTGATCATTCCGGTGCTACGTTCCCGGCGCGGAGCTACCAGCGGGGACGGGGTTGCATGGGCAGCAGGCAGAAGGTCACGCGGGCGTTCCTGTGGCTCGCTGTGCTCGCGGGCGGACCGCTCCTCGGCGCCAAGCTCTTCGACCTGGTCGTCCTCGCCAGCGCGTGGAGTGCAGACCCGCCAGCGTCGCTGGCGATGATGCCCTACGGGGAAGACTGGCTTGTCGACACCGGCGTGTTCTTCATCCCATTGTCGGCGGCGATGCTGGTGGCGGGCTTCGGTGCTCTCGTCTCCGGCTGGCGCACCCCGTGGCGCTACCGGTGGCTCCTCTGCCTCCCGTCGATCGGCATCCTGCTGCTGCTCGTCCTGACGGTGGTCGCCTTCTGGCCGATGAACGCTGCGCTCTACTACCACGGCGTCCACTCGCCGAAGGACTCGATCTCTGACGCCGAGTCGATCGCGATGGCTCATCGCTGGGTCCTGCTGGACTGGGTCCGCGTTGCGGGCGCGACCGCCGCCTTCGTCGCTCCGCTGCGTGCTCTGACACTTCCCTGGCCTGCGCAGGAGGCACCGAAGGACCCTCCTGCCGTGCGGATCGTGCTGGCGCTGGCACTCCTCGGCGTCGCGGCCTTCGTCGTCTGGTTCGTCCAGAACCTCTGAGGCTCACGGCCCACCACGCAGCGGCAGTCCGGACCGGGAACCGCCCGTGGGCGGTCGAGCACCCTGCCCGAGGACGGCCGATGTGAGGTTGCTCGAGCAGAGCTGGCTCGGTACAGCTCCACGGCGGCCGTGCGGAACTCCTCGGAGGAGGTCTTGCGTGCCACGTGCTGAGTCTCGCTTCCTCCAGGCCCGGCCTGGGTTCAGCGTGTCCACGAGACGGGGTCAGGTCCCGACCGCCGACCGGCACGGCGCGGGGCGCCTCGGTGGTCACCGGCAGGGATCGCGCTCCTCGTGCGGGAGCGTGCCGCTCGCCCCCTAGCGCCTGCGTTCCCGATGACGCATGCGTTGAAGCGCCCCTCTGCCTGACGGCTACGACGGCTCGAACCACGCACCGCACACCTCAACCACAGGGGGTGATCCGTGCACGGTGACGTCGACGACGTCGAGATCGGAGGTGGACCAACCGAAGCGCACCGTCCCGTGCACGGTGTCCAGCAGCACCGAGTCCTCCTCGTCCAACGGTGCAAGCTGAGCGACGGCGACAGCGGCCTTGCCCAGCGGGGACGTGAAGTCTCCGCGCAGTCGGCGGCTGAGGTGCTTGGTGAACGCTTCCCAGTCCGAGGTGTCCAAGGACGTGGACCACTCCACCGCCGACGCACCGAGCTGCCGAGTACCGGCGAGAGCCGTCGCCTGCTCCAGCCGGCGCCGCGCGGCGCGGTAGCGACGTCCCCGACGGGCCAAGTCCTTGTCGCGCTCCCACGCCACCCACGGCATCTCCATCGGGCCCGGACTCGCCGCGAGGTGCTGCTCCACTCCTGGTAGCGCGCGGTTGCTCTGGCGGAACCTGAAGGCGGCCTCACCGAAGAGCGTCCGGACCGTCGTGACGTCTGCCGAAGGGTGCGAGTCCGGTGACTCCCAGGGGCTGGTAGCGGTCTGAACCAGCAGCGCGTGCTCGCCGGCGGCTTGCGCGAAGGGCAGGGATCGCAGCGCGGGCTTGGCCTCGACGATGGCTCGGCCGTAGTAGTTCAGCCAGAACACTCCTTGCAGCCCCGAGGTCGGCGTGGGGCTCGGGTTCTCGCGGCTGACCGGGGAGGGGTCTGCGTCCAGGTATCCGTAGCTGGCGTCCATCGCCTGCGCCAGGTCGATCAGCAGTCCGACTGCCTCCTGCAGCGCGCAGGACTGGCTCATGGTGGTGGCGTTCCAGCGGTGTTCGATGTGGTTGCCGACGAGCAGGTAGTTCATCTCTTTCTGCGCGTCTTCCGTTCCGATGGCCCCGCCGCGTCCGGGGTACAGGGAAATCTGTCCGGACTCGTAGGTGTCGTCGTCGACGTCGCCTCGTACAGTCAGCCAGTCGATGGGCAGCCCGGTCTTGGCGATGACCGCTTCCATGCTCTGTTCGACCTTGATGCGTGCTGGGTCGCCGCCGACCTTGTGGGGGCGCAGCTGGGGGTGGGCGTCGTAGGCGAGGCCCACCCGCCGGGCTCGCTCGGTGGTCATGTCCGCGAAGGAGTGGATCAGCAGTCGTAGGCCACCCATGTGAATCAGCCTGCCTCGGGTCCTTGGCTGAGCGGTCACCTCTGCGCACGATGCCACCCGTGTGCCTGTCGAGCCGCACGCGATGACCACACGACCCCGGAGCGGTTCACGCCGTCGGATGTCGACCGCGACGTCGTGTCGACAGGCGAACGCCGACCGGCAGGGCTGAGGAACTCATGACCGCCACCGTCATGGGCCGCGACCGTGTTCCGCTCGGGCACGCTGTTGGGGCACATCCCGGTGCATTTCCCGGGGACGTGGGGGCTGGGCCCCGTGGCACGGGGCGGCCCGACGGCGAGGATCGACGAGGCACCGCACTCCGGGAGAGCCGTGGTGACGAGCACGCATCGAGTGCCCCTGCACGCCCAGCTGCGTGCATCGGATCGGGCGGGACGGCTGCGCACATGAGGGCGGGAGAGGGTCTGTGCGCTGGCCGTGCGCCGGGCTCGAGCGCTGCGACGCCGTGGAGGTGCTCGCTGTGGCCTGGCGTCCACTCGCGCACGCCCAGCGGCCCATGAGGAAGGCCTGGTGCACGGGGAGGTAGATCGATGAGCTCTGGTGAGCGCTCTGGACATCGACGTGATGGCTCAGCTGGCCATCAGCCCCGTGACGGGACGGGCGAGCGCGGGCACGTCGGCGCGTCAGTGCCACCCATCCCTCCACCCGTGTACTAGGCGGCCGGGATCGCGGGCGGCATGGCGCTGGACCGGTGGCTGCCCTGGAGCGTGCCCGGCCGTGCGACGGCCACGGCACTCGGGCTGGTCTTGATCGCTGCCGGCGTGACCGTGGCGGCGTGGGCCGTCAGCAGCGTCGTGCGCCACCGGACGACCATCGTTCCTCACCACGCGGTGACGACCCTGCTCACCACAGGACCGTTCGCCCGCTCGAGGAACCCCATGTACACCGGCCTCGCCGTGATCTACCTGGGTGTGTCCTTCGTGCTGGGATCCCTGTGGCCCGTCGTGCTGCTCCCGGGCGTCCTCGCCCTCGTCGGCCGGCTCGTGGTCCACCGCGAGGAGGCCTACCTCGCGGTCCGCTTCGGTGCCCAGTACGACGCCTACCGGGAGCACGTGCGGCGGTGGATCTGATCGACGACGTCGACCCTTCAAGGGACGCTCCACGGCGTGGACCCGGTGAGCGGCGAGAACGAGGTCGAGGGCGGCTGTGCACGATTTCCTTGATCGTCGGGGCGGGGGAGGGGCGACGTAGGCTGGAGGCGTGTCTGACAGCCCGCAGCAGCCGAGCGCGCCCGAGGGCCAGAGGACAGGCCAGGAGCACGGGCAGCAGGGCGACCTCACGGTGCCGCCGCCCACCATGACGGCCCGCCTCGCGTCGACCACGCTGCTGCTGGAGGCCTTCGCCGTCCTCTTCGGCACCATGGTGGCCGCCGCGTTCCTGCCACCGCTGGGCGTGGGACTCGGCTGGGTGTGGGGCATCGGCCTGGCGCTCGTCGTCGTCTGCGTCCTCGCCACCGGTACCGCGCGGAGCCCGCGCGGCGTGGTGATCGGGAACGCCGTCCAGGTGCTCCTGGTGGCGGTCGGCGTGGTGCTCGCGGTGCTCGTGTTCGAGGCGGGTATCGCCACGCTCGTCGTCGCGATCGGGTTCGCCGCACTGTGGTGGTGGCTGGTGTCCATCGGCAGGCGCATCGACACCGACCGGCGACGCTGGGCCGCTCAGCTCGCAGAGCAGCAGCGCTGATGCAGTCGCACTAGCGGCGCCACTGCGGAAGCAGCGCGCTGAGCTCGGTGAACAGCTCCTCGTTGAGCCGGTAGCCCCGGCGAGCCTCCTCGACCACGCGGTCGCGCTCGGCGTCGTCCCAGGGCGCCGCGTCCAGCAGCGACCGGTAGTGGTCGCGGTACCGCTTGGGCGAGGGCACCTCGGGGAAGTCCCACGAGCGCAGCTCGGCCTCCGGCCAGCCGTACGCCCGCGCCAGCAGCCGTCGCACCACCTGCCCGCCGGACAGGTCACCGAGGTAGCGCAGGTAGTGGTGGGTCACCAGCCCCGCCGGCCACACCGCCACCTCCTGCAGCCGCTGGGCGTACCGCTCGGTGGCCGGCAGCGGCACGAGGTGCTCGTGCCAGTCCTCCCCGGCGTGGGCGCGCAGGTCAGCCGAGACCGCCGGCAGCCGCCGCAGGCGGTCGTCGGCGAAGGGCGCGACGACGACGTCGTGGCGCAGCGCATCGACGGCGGGCTCCAGCACGGCGTACAGCTGGTGCACCTGGGCGAGGAAGGTGGTCAGCGCCTGCGGCGCCAGCGCGCCGGAGAGCAGCTCCTCCATGAAGGGTGAGCGCTCCGCCGCACCGTGAGCTTCGGCCGTCTCCCGGCGCAGCCGGGCGGCGAAGCCGTCGTCGGTGTTGCGGCCCGCGTCGTCGTCCACGTCCCCATGCTCTCCCGGCGGCGACCGCGGGCCGTCGCGGGTCACCCGCGAGGGTGCGGCAGGGTCGGCCCGGTCCCGGCGCGCCGCTAGGGTCCGGGCCGTGAGCACTGAGCCGACCACCGCGTCGACCACCGAGCGCAGCCTCGTCCTCGTCAAGCCGGACGGCGTCCGCCGCGGCCTTACCGGCACGATCCTCGCCCGCATCGAGGCGAAGGGGTACCGGATCGTCGCGCTGCAGCAGTGCGAGGCCACCGAGGCCGAGCTGGCGGCGCACTACGCCGAGCACGAGGGCAAGCCCTTCTACCCGCCGCTGCTGGAGTTCATGGCCTCCGGGCCGCTCGTGGCCGTGGTCATCGAGGGCGAGCGCTGCATCGAGGGTTTCCGCTCCCTGGCCGGCACCACCGACCCGACCACCGCCGCCCCCGGCACCATCCGCGGCGACCTGGGCCGCGACTGGGGCCTGAAGGTGCAGCAGAACCTCGTGCACGGCTCGGATTCTCCCGAGTCGGCGGCGCACGAGATCGGGATCTGGTTCCCGTCCCTGTGAGGTGCTGCTGAGCGGCTGGACTACGACGTGGTCGTCTGCGCCAGCCGCGCGTAGACGACCACGTTGTCCACGTAGTGACCGGTGCCCTCGTCGAAGGCACCGCCGCACGTGATGAGGCGGAGCTCCGGCCCGGCCACCGGGCCGTAGACGGCCTGCGTGGGGAAGGCGTCCTTGGCGACCTGCTCCACGCCCGTCACCACGAACCGGACGGTGGAGCCGTCAGCGCGGTCGACCTCGACCTCGGCCCCCCGGGCGATGCTGCCGAGGTCGGCGAAGATCCCGGGCCCGCGGCGGGAGTCGACGTGACCGGCGATCACCGCGGGACCCTGCGCGCCGGGCGCCACACCCTGCGCGAACCACCCCGCCTGCGCCGCGTCGGCGGGCACCTCGAGGGCCCCGTCAGCCGTGGTGCCGAGGCGGACGAGGTCCGAGGTGATGCCGAGGGAGGGCACCCGCACCGCCGTCGGCGCGGGCACCGTGACACCCGCGGCGAGGGGGACGGCGGACGGCGCCGGCACCGCGCCGTCAGCACCATCGACACTGCCAGCGCCGTCGGCGCTGCCCGTGGAGTCTTGGGGGGCGGTCGTGCTCCCACCCTCAGCAGCGGCACCAGCACTGGTCGCCGCTGATGCCCCCGCCACCACCGCGGTCTCCGTCAGCTCGGGCGGCGGGCCGGACAGCACCGCCGCCCCCGCCGACCCGGCGACCGCCAGCAGGCCTACGCACACCACCGCCGCTGCCGCGCGGCTTGCCGGCGAGGTGCTGCGGCGTTCGCCGTCGAGGGGCGGGAGCACCGCGGGACGACGCGAGGACGCGTGCCGACCGCGCCGACGCTCGCGGCCCCTGCTCGACGGCTCCGAGAGCTCCGACGGCTCCGACGGCTCCGACGGTTCCCGCGGTGACCCGGCCGCCGTCACCGGAGCGCCGTCATCGGTCGGCGTGAGCCCCGCGACGACGGCGGCCCAGCGCCAGCGCGACGGCGAGGGCGCCGCCCGCCAGCGCCGTCCCCGCCGCCGCGGAAGCCGCAGGGCCTGCCCAGGACCCGTCGGCGGCGTGCTCGGCGAGGTAACCCCCGCCGGTCGCGGCGCCGCCACGGGGGACCACACCGGAGCCGGTGGCGTCCGTCACGGGCTTGAGCGTGATGCCGGTGGAGCCGTCGGCCAGGACGAGCACGGTGTAGACGCTTCCCCCGGCCAGCGTCGTCGTCTCCTGCCCACGGCGCTGTCCCGTGCTGGCCTGGAAGGTCACCTCACCGGCGGGGACGTCGACGTAGCCGGTGGGCTCGGAGAACGCCGCGCCCGTCGCCACGGCGCGCCCGCTGGCCGTGACATCGGTGGTCTGACCGGGCTCGGCCGCCGGCAGCACCCGCACCCTGGCGGTGCCGGGGCCGGGGGAGGTCAGGTCGTCGTCGAGGGCCGACAGTCGCGGCGCCGTGCTGTCGCCGAGGCCCGCGATCGTGTAGGCGGCGCCCGGCTGGGCGGTGAGGGTCTGCGTGAGCACCGGGGCCGTGCTCGGCGAGGCGCCCACCGGTCGTACCGCGACGGCGTAGGACCCCGCCGGGAGCGGCTCGTAGGGAGTGATGGCGCCGTACGTCGCCTCCGGGGCCAGCGTCAGCTGCCGGGTCGACCCGTCGAAGCTCGTGAGCGTGGCCGTCATGGTGACGCCGCCGAAGCCCGGGACGAGGTGCGCGACCCGGATGTAGGCGTCGTTGCCGGAGGCCGCCCCGCCAGCCGCGCGTCCGGAGGCCGCCGCCCCGGATGCCGGACCCAGGGCCAGCGTCGCCAGCAGCAAGCCGACGAGCGCAGTCCTCCTCGTCGCACGGTGTGCAGCGTGCACGGGTCCCCACCCTTCCGGCCGAACGGCGGGCACCGTCTGTTGCGGTGTCGTCGCTCACCGCTGCGTTCGGTCGCGCGTCATCATCCACGGGTCGCTGAAGGCCCGCCACCCGTCGGACGCGTACCCGGCACACCCCCGCAGCCCTGTTATCGCGCCATCACGTCCCGACGGGAGGCAGCTCGAGCCGGAGCAGCGTCGTCGGGCCGTCCTGCTGCTGCTTGGCGCTGGCGCGGTAGGGACTGTCCTGCGCGCTGAGCTGCCGTTCCAGCGACGCGAGAGCATCGGGGTCGGCTCCCACGGCCCGCCCCGCCAGGCCGTCGACGAGCACCGCCCGCACCGGCTCGGAGGCGCCGAACGTCGGCGGCAGGTCGGACACGGACAGCGGTTGGACGGCAGCGAGCTGGACCAGCAGGGCCGCCAGACGCAGGTCGATCGGCCGGCTGCGCAGCGCGTCGCGGGCTTGCGGTGAGAAGTCGAGGCGAGGATTGCGCAGGAGCTGCTCGACGGCCGCGGGGTCCGCGGGGGTGGCCGTCGGTGGCGGGGGAGCCGAGGTGACGGCGGGGGACGTCGTGCCGTCGGCCGCCAGAGGCACCACCGGCCGGCTCGGGGCGCTCCCTCCTGGCAGTTCTCGGACCTCCACGCGGTCCTCTCCGCTGCCGAAGACGGCCACCTCGCTCGACGTGGCAAGCGCCTGCGCCAACCACGAGCCAGGCTCGGCCTCAGCTCGCAGGGCTGACCCCGCGACCACCCAGCGCACCGCGACGTCCCTGTCCGTGCTGGAGGTCGGGGCCGGCACCAGGCGGGAGGCCAGCTGGGCGGAGCTGGCGACGTCGTCGTAGAGGGCTGGGTCGACGGCGACGCGCCCGGCCTGCGGCGGCTGCGCGGCGAGCCACAGCGCCGCCGCCTGAGCTGCCCCCTGCGCGGTGGCGGAAGCGCCGCTGAGAGACGAGGCCGGCGCTCCGGCCGGCGGGGACGAGGTCACCGAGGTCGTCGAGGACTCTGACGACGGCACCGTCGCCGTCGTCGTCCCCGCGGAACCGCGTGGCGCGCCGGCGGTGGCCGAGTCCAGCCCGCTCGACGGCGGCCGCTCCACGACCACCGCCGTGACCACGATGGCCGCCGCGAGCAGCGCGAGCGTCGGGAGCAGGGCGCGCCCGCGCCGACCGGCTCCGCCTGCGGCGCGGTGTCGCGCGTGCTCCGTCACCCGGGTCTGCTGATCGGTTGGCGCACCGGTTCGGGCAGCCCGGGGAGCGATCATCGCGGGCCTCCGAGACGGGAGTGGGTGGAACCTCCATGGTCTCTCCGCGGACGACCGGTCGCACAGCGTGGCCACCCGTCGTGGTCGGCGGGGCACCGGGGGCGCCCTGCTGGTGGCTAGGCTGCGGAGGTGGTCGGCGTCAGTGATTCCCCCGGTGCCCCGCAGCGGGTGACGTACCTGCTGGTCGACGGCGAGAACATCGACGCGACGCTCGGCATGAGCGTGCTCGGGCGCCGTCCTTCCCCGGGGGAACGCCCACGGTGGGACCGCGTCAGAGACTTCGCCGAGCAGGCCTGGGGCCAGCCCGTGCGCGCCCTGTTCTTCCTCAACGCCACCTCGGGCTCGATGCCCATGAGCTTTGTCCAGGCGCTGCTGGCCATGGACTACCGCCCGATCCCGCTGGCCGGCGGCCCGGGCGAGAAGGTGGTCGACCTCGGTATCCAACGCACGCTGGACGCCATCGCCGACCGCCCCGGTGACGTGCTGCTGGCCAGCCACGACGGAGATTTCACCGCCCACCTGCGGCAGGTGCTGGAGAGCGAGGGCCGCCGCGTCGGCCTGCTCGGGTTCCGCGAGTTCGTCAGCTCCACCTTCAACGATCTCGTGACCCGTGGCCTGCAGGTCTTCGACCTGGAGGACCACGTCAACGCCTTCACCGAAGTGCTGCCCCGGGTCCGCGTCATCCCGCTGGCCGACTTCGACCCCGAGCGCTACCTCTGACGCGTCGTCCACCCGGGCGACGCTCGGTGGGACCAGCCGGGGCGAGGGGGCTGGACGGCCTGTGCGAAACTGGCCGTGGACGAGCGGCACTCCACACCTGACGCCCGTCCCGACGACGTCCTCGCCGCTCGTGGTGGTGGCCCGACTCCGCGCCGCAGCCCCTCACCGGTGGCTCGCAGGCGCAGGGGCGCGCCTCACGGGCGGTTGCAGGGGCACCGGTCCCCCGGTGCTCTCCGGGCCGTCGCCGACGCCGGGGAGGACCGCGCCGGGGCCACGAACCCAGCGGCGCTCCTACCCGGCCACCAGACTTCCCACCGCTCGAGGGCGGTGGCCGAGCACCCGAGCGGCTCCGGTGGTGTGGCCGGTCCCCGGGGTGGACGGAGCTCCCGTGAGCACCAGCAACGACGTCGACGACGACGGGACGACAGCGCCGGGCCCGCGGCGCCGGCGGGGCCACCACCGCGCCGCGTCGCGTCCCGCCGGGCCCCCCGCACTGCACTTCGAGTCCGGCGCCCCCGGCGCCGGTGAGCACGACGACGCCAGCTCGGCGTCCGAGGCGGGGCCGGTCGAGCGCCAGGCCACCGGCAGCGCGCTGCCGGTGTTCCAGACCGCGGTGACCGCCCCGGCTCCGGTGGCGCCCCCCGCTGCCACCCCGGCACCCGCGCCCGCAGCCTCCGCGGAGCAGCCGGCCTCCGAGCAGCCGGCCTCCGAGCAGCCGGCCTCCGAGCCCGCTCCTCAGGCCGCCCCGCAGACGGGGCGCCGCCCCCGCCGGCGCGCAGCCACCCGCCCCGCCGGCCCCCCGGTGGAGGTCCCCCAGGACAGTGCGCCGGCCGAGGTGAGCGACCCCTTCGACGCGGACGACCTCATCGACGTCGTGGACGCTGCGGACACGGACACCTCCGACCCGGCCGATGTCCTCGACGTCCTGGCCGCGCTCGACGCCGCTGACCTCTACTTCGATCTCCCCGAAGACTCCGAGGCCACCGACGAGCCCGACGTCGATGCAGCTGACGACTCGGCCGACGACTCAACCGACGACGCGGGTGATGACTCCGAGGAGTCCGAGGACGGCACCGCCCGTCCACGTCGCGGCCGTCGGCGTCGTGGCGGCCGCGGTCGTCGCCGTCGCACCGGCGAGGACGGCGACGACGCCACGGATGACACGTCCGAGGACACACCCGAGGGTGCGACCGGCCGAGTGACGGATGGCGCGGACATCGCCAGCGCCGACCACGCCGAGGAGCCCGAGGGCACCACCACGGGAACCGTGGGCGCGGCGGTCGCCGTGGAGGACACCGACGACGACGCGGACGACACCGACGCCGATGGCGACGGCGAGGAGACCGAGGACGACGGCGACGCGTCGTCCTCCTCGACCCGTCGGCGCCGTCGTCGGCGGCGTCGCGGCGCCGGTGAGACCGAGGACGAGCCCGCCGAGACAGAGGCCGAGGCCACGTCCACGACGTCCCGCCGCTCGCGGTCGAGGCGGAACCGCAGCGAGAGCACCGAGAGCAGCGACGTCACCGCCGTCAAGGGCTCGACCCGCCTGGAAGCCAAGCGGCAGCGGCGACGCGACGGCCGTGACGGCGGTCGTCGTCCCCGGGTGCTGTCCGAGGCGGAGTTCCTCGCCCGGCGCGAGAGCGTCGAGCGGACGATGGTCGTGCGCTCGCGTGGTGGCCGTTCGCAGGTCGCCGTCCTGGAGGACGGCGTGCTCGTCGAGCACTACTCCGCGCGCAAGCAGCAGACCTCGATGATCGGCAACGTGCACCTCGGCCGCGTGCAGAACGTGCTGCCGAGCATGGAGGCGGCCTTCGTCGACATCGGCCGCGGCCGCAACGCCGTGCTCTACGCCGGCGAGGTCGACTGGGACGCCGCGGGCCTGTCCGGTCAGGCCAAGAAGATCGAGTCGGCGCTGAAGTCGGGCGACCCGGTGCTCGTGCAGGTCACGAAGGACCCGATCGGTCACAAGGGCGCCCGTCTGACCAGCCAGATCTCCCTGCCCGGCCGCTACCTCGTCTACGTGCCCGGCGGAAGCATGACGGGCATCTCCCGCAAGCTGCCCGACACGGAACGGTCGCGGCTGAAGTCGATCCTCAAGGACGTGGTCCCCGAGGACGCCGGCGTCATCGTGCGCACCGCCGCCGAGGGTGCCAGCGAGGAGGAGCTGCGTCGCGACGTCGAGCGCCTCACCGCCCAGTGGGCGGAGATCTCCGCGCGTGCCAAGCAGGTCAGCCCCCCGACGTTGCTGCACGGCGAGCCGGACCTCGTCATCAAGGTGGTCCGCGACGTCTTCAACGAGGACTTCGCCCACCTCGTCGTCGAGGGCGAGGAGGCGTGGAGCTCGATCAAGCCCTACGTCGACTCCGTCGCCCCCGACCTCGCCGAGCGGGTCACCCGCTGGGACGACGACGCCGAGGGCGCGCCCGCCGGCGGAGCCTTCGCCCGCTATCGCATCGACGAGCAGATCGCCAAGGCCCTCGAGCGCAAGGTGTGGCTGCCCTCGGGCGGTTCCCTCGTCATCGACAGGACCGAGGCGATGACGGTCGTCGACGTCAACACCGGCCGCTTCACCGGCTCCGGGGGCAACCTCGAGGAGACCGTGACGCGGAACAACCTCGAGGCGGCCGAGGAGATCGTGCGCCAGCTGCGGCTGCGCGACATCGGCGGCATCGTCGTCGTCGACTTCATCGACATGGTGCTCGAGTCCAACCGCGACCTTGTGCTGCGCCGCCTCGTCGAGTGCCTCGGCCGCGACAGGTCCAAGCACCAGGTGGCCGAGGTCACCTCGCTCGGCCTGGTCCAGATGACCCGCAAGCGCGTGGGTCAGGGGCTGCTGGAGACCTTCAGCGAGCCGTGCGAGCACTGCGCGGGCCGAGGTGTGGTTGTCCAGGACGATCTGGGGGGCAGCTCGTCGCACTCCGGCCCTTCCAGCCACTCTGGGCCCTCTGGCTACGCGGGGACCTCCGGTTCTTCTGGCGGGGGAAACCCGGCGGGCGTGCTACCCCTGCCGGCTCCGCCGCGACTGCGCGGCGAGCCGCGCACCGCCGACAGGCCTGAGCGGGCCGACAGGTCCGACAGGTCTGAGAAGCCCGAGCGCCCCGACACGTCGGAGCGGCCCGAGCGCCCCGAGCGCCCAGCGCGTGAGAGCAAGAGCCGCACCGCACCCGCTGAGCGCACCAAGCCCGCTGAGCGCGTCGAGCCGACCGATCGCGCTGAGGGTGGCGACGGCGCGGCTCGCAGCCGCGAGGAGGCCGCCCGTGACGCGGTGCGCGAGGCCATGAACGGCATCGCCCTCGCATCCCTGAAGCCCGCCCACCCAGCACCGCCTGCCCCCTCCCCGGAGGCGGCAGCGCTGCTGGCGGCGCTGGGTGGCCTCGAACCCGTCCACACCGACACCGACACCGACGCCGCGGAAACTGCCGGCGCCACAGCCGGTGACGATGCGCCCGTCGACAGCGTGGAGGTCGCGGTGGCGGAGGCCGCCGTCGTCGAGCTGGACCTGCCGCCGCTGCGCTCGAGCGGGCAGCTTGACCAGGAGGCCGACCAGCCTGCCCCGGTGTCCTTCGACGAGCAGCCCGGCTTCTCCGGAGAGCCGTTCGAGGAGTCACCGCATGGCGGCTCCGAGCACGGTGGGGGAGACCACAGCTAAGCCCGTGCCAGCCGCTTTGACGCTCGCAGGCCGGGGTCAGTATCCTGGCTAGTCGGTGCGCCCCCGGTGCGCCTGTGCGCGCCTACGGCGCGCGCCCGCCGGGAGCTCCACAGCAGCCCACCACCGGTCGCCGCCGGTGATGGCGGTGCGCCGGAGAGCAGCAAGTGCCAGCAGTACCCAGCACAGCCAGTCCAGCAGTTCCAGCAGAGAGTGAGCGACACGTGTACGCCATCGTCCGTGCGGGCGGCCGCCAGGAGAAGGTCGCCGTCGGCGACATCCTCGTCGTCGACCGGGTCAAGGGTGGGGCTGGCACGTCCGTCTCGCTGACGCCGCTGCTCCTGGTCGACGGCGAGACCGTCACCAGCGCTGCTGATGCGCTGGCGAAGGCCACCGTCACCGCTGAGGTGCTGCGCGACGAGCGCGGCCCGAAGATCATCATCCAGAAGTACAAGAACAAGACCGGCTACAAGAAGCGCCAGGGCCACCGCCAGGACCTGACCCGCCTGCGCGTCACGGCCATCGGCTGACGCCGACGATCTAGGGGAGAGCACTGAGATGGCACACAAAAAGGGCGCCAGCTCCAGCCGCAACGGTCGCGACTCGAACGCCCAGCGCCTCGGCGTGAAGCGCTTCGGTGGCCAGGTCGTCGGCGCTGGCGAGATCATCGTCCGCCAGCGCGGCACCCACTTCCACCCGGGCGACAACGTCGGCCGCGGTGGTGACGACACGCTGTTCGCCACGGCTGCCGGTGCGGTGCAGTTCGGCACGCGCGGCGGTCGCCGCGTCGTCGCCGTCGTGCCCGTAGCCGTCGAGGCCTGAGCACAGCAACAGCTTCACCGGGACGCCGCGCCTGACGCGGCGGACCACCGAGGGGGCGGCCGGACCACCGGCCGCCCCTTCGTGCGTACCGGACGTCGGTGCGCACCGCACGGCCGTGCGATCAGCGCGGCCGGTCTGACTAGAGGAGAAGACCCGGTGGCGACGTTCGTCGACCGCGTCGTGGTGCACGTGGCAGCGGGCAGCGGCGGCAACGGGTGCGCATCGGTGCACCGCGAGAAGTTCAAGCCGCTCGGCGGTCCCGACGGCGGCAACGGTGGACGCGGCGGTGACGTCATCCTCGAGGTCGACACGTCCACCACCACGCTGCTCGACTACCACCACGCTCCGCACCGCCGGGCGACCAACGGCAAGCAGGGCGCGGGGGGCCACCGCAACGGCGGCGACGGCGACGATCTCGTGCTCCGCGTTCCGGAGGGCACCACGGTGCGCAGCGAGGGCGGCGAGCTCCTCGCCGACCTCGTCGGGCACGGAACGCGCTTCATCATCGCGGCGGGGGGCCGCGGTGGCCTGGGCAACGCTGCCCTGGCGAGCCCGCGCCGCAAGGCGCCCGGCTTCGCGCTGCTCGGTGAGCCCGGCGAGTCCGCCGACGTCGTCCTGGAGCTGCGGAGCCTGGCCGACGTCGCTTTCATCGGTTACCCGAGCGCCGGCAAGTCGAGCCTGGTGGGGGCGCTCTCCGCGGCGAAGCCGAAGATCGCCGACTATCCGTTCACCACGCTGGTGCCCAACCTCGGGGTGGTCACCGCCGGCGACGAGCGGTTCACCGTCGCCGACGTCCCGGGTCTCATCCCCGGCGCCAGCCAGGGCAAGGGCCTGGGCCTGGAGTTCCTGCGGCACGTGGAGCGGTGCGCCGCGCTGGTGCACGTGCTCGACTGCGCCACCCTCGACCCCGGGCGCGACCCGATCACCGACTTCGACGTCATCGAGGCCGAGCTCGCGGCGTACCCGATCGCTCCCGACGCGACCGGCCCCGCCTCGGTGCCGCTGCCCGACCGCCCGCGCCTGGTGGTGCTCCACAAGGTCGACGTGCCCGAGGCCAAGGAGCTCGCCGAGCTCGTGCGCCCCGAGCTGGAGGCCCGCGGCCTGTCCGTGCTCGAGGTCTCCTCCGCGAGCCACGAGGGCCTGCGGCAGCTGTCCTTCGCGATGGCGGCGCTCGTGCGCCGCGCCCGCGAGGAGGCGCCCGAGCTGCCCGCGCCGCGCGTCATCATCCGGCCGAAGGCCGTCGACGACGCAGGCTTCACCGTCACCCGCGAGGGCGCGCCCGCCTACGCCGAGGCTCACGAGGACGTGGTCTTCCGCATCCGCGGCGCCAAGCCCGAGCGCTGGGTGCGCCAGACGGACTTCGCCAACGACGAGGCCGTCGGCTACCTCGCCGATCGCCTCGCCCGCCTCGGCGTGGAGGAGGAGCTCTTCAAGGCCGGTGCGGTGGCCGGCTCCACCGTGGTCATCGGCCCCGGGGACGACGGCGTCGTCTTCGACTGGGAGCCCACTCTCGTGGGCACCGACATGGCCGTCGGCCCGCGCGGCACCGACCTGCGCCTGGAGGGCACCGGACGCGCCAGCCGCGAGGAGAAGCGCGAGATCTACGAGGAGCGCCGCACCGCCAAGCGCGAGGCCCGCGAGGAGCTGGCCGAGGAGCGTCGGGCCGGTGTCTGGACGGACGCCGGAGACGAGGGGTGAGCAGCGCGGGCGGTGCGAGCGCGACCGGGGCCGCACGGCTGGCCGACCGGTCAGCTCTCGCCGCCGCGGGTCGCGTGGTGGTGAAGGTGGGGTCCTCCTCGCTCACCACGCCGAGCGGCGGCATCGACGATGCCCGGCTCATCGCCCTCGTCAACGCCCTCGCCGAGCGCATCCAGTCGGGCACGCAGGTGGTGCTCGTCTCCAGCGGCGCCATCGCCGCGGGGCTGGGACCGCTGGGGCTGGCCCGCCGCCCGCGCGACCTGGCCACCCAGCAGGCCGCCGCCAGCGTCGGCCAGGGGCTGCTCGTGGCGCGGTACACCTCGGCCGCGGCAGCGCACGGCCTGACCGTCGGGCAGGTACTACTCACCGCCGACGACGTCATCCGCCGCACCCAGTACCGCAACGCCCAGCGCGCGCTGGAGCGGCTGCTGGGGATGGGCGTGCTGCCGGTGGTCAACGAGAACGACACCGTGGCCACCGCTGAGATCCGCTTCGGCGACAACGACCGGCTCGCCGCGCTCGTCGCGCACCTCGTCCACGCCGATGCGCTCGTGCTGCTCTCCGACGTCGACGCGCTCTACGACGGCCCGCCCAGCCGGCCGGGCTCGCGGCGGGTGCCCGTGGTGACGTCCGCGGCCGACCTCGACGACGTCGTCATCGGCGGCAGCAGCTCGGCCGTGGGTACCGGCGGCATGACGACCAAGCTGCAGGCCGCCTCCATCGCGACCGGCGCCGGCATCGCCACGGTCCTAGCGTCGGCGGCGCAGGCCGGGGAGGCGCTGCGCGGCGACGACGTCGGCACGTGGTTCTCTCCCACCGGAGCCCGGCCCCGCACCCGCATGCTCTGGCTCGCGCACGCCGCCAACCCGCTGGGGAGGCTCGTGCTCGACGCGGGCGCCGTTGCCGCGGTGGTGAAGCGCGGTGCGTCGCTGCTGCCGGCGGGCGTGGTGGCCGCCGAGGGCACCTTCGAAGCGGGCGACCCGGTGGACCTGTGCGATGAAACCGGCCACGCCGTGGCCCGCGGCCTGGTCAACTACTCATCGGCAGAGGTGCCCGAGTTGCTCGGGCGCTCGACCCGGGAGCGGCTCGACGCTCTCGGGCCGGGGTACGACCGCGTGCTCGTCCACCGTGACGACCTGGTGCTTCTGCCGCGGCGTCGCCCAGCAGGGCCCGTCGCTCCCTCAGCCTCGAGTAGCCGCGAGCATGCGGTGATGCCGTAGCACCGTGACGCCGTGACACTGCGGTGCCGCAGCACCTGAAGGACGGAGAAAGTCCCGTGGACGACGCCCCGAGTCAGACGAAGCCCCGCCGGCTGGCGCTGGCGCCCGATGTGGCCGAGTCCGATGTGGCCGAGTCCACTGCCGCCGACGACGGCGGTGCGTTCACCGAGTCCGGCCAGGTGTTGCTGTGGCACGTCACCGTGACGTTCGCCGGGCCGAGGCGGCCGCGCCAGCAGCTCCACGCGGCGCTCGTGCGCCTGGTGGAGGCGCAGCCGTTCCCCGCCACCGTCCGCTACAACGACGAGCGCGCTGAGATCAGCTACTGGGACGAGGCGGAGGACGTCGACGACGCCGCCGCGCTCGGTCTGCGTCTGTGGGCCGAGCACCGCCGCACGGCGGACCTGCCGGGCTGGCGCGCCGTGGGCATCGAAGTGGTCGACCGCGCCACCCTGCGAGCCCGTGGAGATCGGACGCCGCCACCCGCAGCCCTTGGCGACGTTCGGCCGTGGTGACCTGGCAGACTGTTCCCGGTCCGATCGTTGCACCCGCCGCCCCTGGCGCTGGTGCCCCTGAACTCCTCGTGGAGGCACCGTGCTCGTCGCCCTGGTCATGAGCGCTGCAGGTTCTGCTGAGGCCGAGCACTCGGGGATGCCCCCCCTCGTCTACGGACTCATCGCGTTCGCCGTCTTCCTGCTGCTGCTGGGGATCACCTGGTCGTTCCGCCACGTCGGCAACCGCCACTGATCACCCCCGGCGCGGTGCCTGCCCCGGAGCGGTCTGCGGGCAGGCCCAGGGTCGGGGTGATGGGCGGCACGTTCGACCCCATCCACAACGGCCACCTGGTGGCCGCAAGCGAGGTCGCCGCTCGCTTCGACCTCGACGAGGTCGTCTTCGTCCCCACGGGTGAGCCCTGGCAGAAGAGCGAGCGCGAGGTCTCCCCGGCCGAGCATCGCTACCTCATGACCGTCATCGCGACGGCGTCGAACCCCCGCTTCACGACCAGCCGTGTCGACGTCGACAGGCCCGGCCCCACCTATACGGTCGACACCCTGTCCGACCTGCGTGCCGAACGACCTGACACCGAGTGGTACTTCATCACCGGCGCTGACGCCCTCGCGCAGATGCTCACCTGGAAGGACGCCGAGCGCCTCGCCGAGCTCGCGAGCCTCGTCGGCGTGACTCGCCCGGGCCACGACCTCGCCGTCCCCGCGGCGGGCTCCTTGCCCGCTGGCGCGGTGCACCTGCTGGAGGTGCCGGCACTGGCCATCTCCTCGACCGACTGCCGCGACCGGGTGCGCCAGGGCCTGCCCGTCTGGTACCTCGTGCCGGACGGCGTCGTGCAGCACATCGCCAAGCACGGCCTCTACCTGTCCTAAGCCCGCGGTCGGGTGCAGCGCCGGGTCCGTGCCATCCTTGGGAAGGTGACTGCCACCCCCCGAGCCGTGGAGCTGGCCGTGGCGGCCGCTCGCGCGGCCTCCGAGAAGGGCGCCACCGAGGTGCTCGCCCTGGACGTCAGCGAGCAGCTGGTGATCACGGACGTGTTCGTCCTGGCTGCCGCCGCCAACGACCGGCAGGTGCGTGCCGTGGTCGACGCCATCGAGGACGCGCTGCACCAGCTCGGCTCCGACGTCGTCCGCCGCGAAGGCATGTCCGAGGCCCGCTGGGTGCTGCTGGACTTCTCCGACATCGTCGTGCACGTCCAGCTCGCGGAAGACCGGCAGTACTACGCCCTCGAGCGCCTCTGGAAGGACGGGCCCTCCATCGAGCTCCCGGAGGACGTCACCGGCCCTCGCAGCGCGTACGACAGCGGAACGGCCGGGATCGCCCGGTGAGCGCGGCCGGCGGTGGCGCTTCGCGACTCGTGCTCTGGCGGCACGGACGGACGACCTCCAACGCCGAGGGCCGCTTCCAGGGGCAGCTCGACATCCCCCTCGACGAGGTGGGGCATGCCCAGGCCCGCGCCGCCGCCGAGCAGATCGCGGCGATGCGCCCGGACCGGCTCGTCAGCTCCGACCTCTCCCGCGCCCGGGCCACTGCGGCGCACCTCGAGGAGCTGACGGACCTGCGTGCCGTGGAAGACCGGGCGCTGCGGGAGCTGCACGCCGGCGCCTGGCAGGGCCTGCTGCACCGCCAGATCGAGGACCACTGGCCCGAGGGGCACCGAGCGTGGCGCTCCGGTGAGGACGTCAGGATCGGCGGGGGTGAGAAGCGCAGCGAGCTGGGCCGACGGGTCGCGGCGTCGCTGGAGCACCACGCGGCCCTGACCCGGGACGGCGGCCTGCTGGTGGCGGCCTCGCACAGCGGTGCCCTGCGTGCCGGTGTGCTGACGCTGCTCGGTCTGCCGCCGGAGGCGTGGGCCAACCTCGCCTCCATCGGCAACGGTCGCTGGGCCGTGGTGGAGCGCCGCTTCGGTCGATGGGTGCTGCGCGGGTACGACCTCGGCCCCCGTGGCGTGGGAGAGGCGCTGGAGGGTCGCACCAACGCCGACGGCGCCCTCTCCCGCTCCGAGGCGGAGCGGTCGGCGGGCGCCGTCGTCTGAGCGGTTCCGGGGCAGTTCCCCCGAGGCAGTTCCCCGGGGGAGACCCCGGGAGCGTCAGTTCTCGAGGATCTTCTCGGAGACCTTGATGCCCACGTGGCGGCCGGGCTCCCAGATGCCGCCGAGGAGCTTCTCGCCGGGTTTGACCTGCGTGAGGTTGCGGACCTCGCCGCCATCGCCCATGACCCGCACGTGCCAGTCGTCCTGGAGGATGACGTTGACGAGCGAGCCGGAAGCCTCGTCGCGGGCTTCCAGCAGGCGCAGCGGGCGTAGCTCGATCTTCACGCGGCCCACGGAGGTGTCGCGGAAGCGACCGGCCGCGTTGACGCCCGAGACGGGCGCCCCTGCCCGCAGGTCGGTGATGTACGACGTCGTGGTGGGGGAGAAGACGTAGGAGTGCACCGCCCCGGCGTTGACCCGGAACGGGCGCAGGTCCATGTACGGCAGGTAGTGCACCTCGGCGCACACGAGGATGCCGCCCGAGGACGTCGATCCGATGATCATGCCTTCGTCGTCGTCGAAGAGCGTCGTGGTGTCGATGCAGCCGCGGTAGCCCATCCCGATCGGCCGTGAGCCCGTCACCGTGAGCGGCACCAGCGGCGCGGTCTGCTCGGCCTGGCGGGCCACCACCTGCGCGGCGACGTCGAGATCGACCAGGGAGGTGGCATCCACGAGCACCCCCGCCGGTCCGGACTCCAGCACCCCGGCCACCGTGGAGGTCTCCGAGCCGCTGGCGAGTGCCTTGAACACCGCGGTGCGGGTGCCCTGGGCACGCGCGAGCAGCAGCTCCAGCGGGATGTTGGTCTCGTCGGTGAAGACCGAGAGGAGGACGTCGACGACGCCGCACTGGTCGGCGGCCTCGTCCATGCTGGCGCCGTCGTCGATGAGGCAGCGCACGCCGAGCCTGCGGCCCTCGGCCAGGGACCGCGCCGCGGTCAACGACCGCACCCCATCGGCGACGACGACGTCGACGGGCACGTCCGCCAGGTCCGCGCCGGACGAGGCCGGTCCGACCAGCACGGCCACGGCCAGCCGCTCGATCGGCTTCCAGCCGTCCAGCTGCTCGGGGCGCACGAGCACGGCGTCGACGGCGGCCGTGCGGACGTGGGCGAGGGCGGCGGCGAGGTGGTCGCCGGACAGGGCCGTGACGTCGGCCCACAGCTCGGAGGTCATGCGGGAGTTCTCCTGTTCAGGGAGCTTCAGGGGCGCGTGAGGTCGAACGACGAGGGCGTGGCCGTGCCGTGCCCATCGGTGCTGGAGCCGGTGCAGTGCACGAGGTCGCGCAACGCGCGGGTGGCGGCGGCGGGGTCGGCGTGAGTGAACACCCAGCGGCCTACGCACAACCCCGCCACACCAGTCAGCAGCGTCTGCCGTGCGGTCTCGAGGAAGTCCTCGAAGGTGGCGCCCTGGCCGGTCTCACCGCCGGCGACGACGACGGGCACGCCGATCATCGTGGCGAGCGCGTGGCTGGTCTCGAGGTCGGGGGAGGTCGCTTTGACGATGTCGGCGCCCATCTCCGCGGCCACGCGCGCGGCGTGCAGTGCCGCTGCCCCCGCCGACCGCGGTCCGCCCGGGCGGACGTAGGTCATGACGAGCAGGGGCATCCCGAACCGCTCGCAGTCGGAGGAGACGGCGCCGAGGTCTGCCAGGGCCGCCCTGTCATCGGCGGCACCGCACCCCAGGGTGACGTGCACGGAGATGGCGTCGGCCCCGAGCGCCACTGCCGACTCCACGCTGCACACCGCCGTCTTGACGTCACCCGCGGGGGAGAGGTTGGTGCTGCCCGACAGGTGCACCAGCAGCGCCGTGCGGCGCTGCACCGGGGCGTGGCGCTTGGCGGTGCCGCGGTGCACCACCACGCCGTCCGCGCCGCCGTCGGCGACAGCCCGCAGCAGCGGTGCCATGTCTCCGAGCCCGGAGTCGAACCCCGTGGTCACCCCGTGGTCGGCGGCCACGAGAAACGTGCGTCCGTCGGGGCCGAACAAGCGGCCCAGCCGACGGTCCTTGCCGGAGATGATCGTCATGGAGCGGTCCCCCCTGGGACGTGCGCGGACATCGGCCGACGTGCGAGCACCACCGTGCACCCTCACCCCGGTTGCTGGAGCAAACCTGTGGCGATCCGACGCGCCGGGCAAGCCAGCACCCCCCATCCGGAGGTACCGGTCGGGACGCGCTACAGTTGCTCCCACGTCCTGAGCGGCGGGTTCCTTCGGGAAGCCCGCGTGACGGTACGGGGCTGTGGCGCAGCTGGTAGCGCACCTCCATGGCATGGAGGGGGTCAGGGGTTCGAATCCCCTCAGCTCCACCCACGAAACATCATGAGCGCCGATCCGCCCGACCGGGCAGGTCGGCGCTCATGCGTTTCCGAAGGTGTGCGGGCGTCAGCGGTGGACGCTGGACATGTCCGGAGACCGGTCCCCGGCGGCGATGCCCACCGGCAGCACGGCGTCGAGGCGAGCGAGATCTTCCGGGGCGAGGCTGATCTCCGTCGAGGCCAGGTTCTGGGCGAGGTACGTGCGCCGCTTGGTGCCGGGGATGGGGACGACGTCGTCGCCCTGCGCCAGTAGCCAGGCGAGGGCAATCTGTCCCGCGGTCACGCCGCGCTCGGCCGCGAGGGAACGCACCTCGTCAACCAGGCGCAGGTTCCGCTGCAGGTTCTCGCCCAGGAAGCGGGGGTTGTGGCGGCGGAAGTCGTCGTCGGCAAAGTCGTCGAGGCTGCGGATCGTCCCCGAGAGGAACCCGCGTCCCAGGCGAGTACGGCACGAAGCCGATTCCGAGCTCGCGGGTGGTCGCGAGGACCCCGTTCTCCTCGAGGTCCCGCGTCCACAGCGACCACTCCGTCTGCACCGCGGTGACCGGGTGGGTGGCGTAGGCACGGCGGATCGTGGCGGGTGCTGCTTCGCTGATGCCGAGGTGGGTCACCAGGCCTGCGGTGACGAGCTCGCCCATCGCGCCCCACGTCTCTTCCATGGGGACGTCCGGGTCGACGCGGTGCTGGTAGTAGAGGTCGATGTGCTCGACGCCGAGGCGGGTCAGGCTCTCTTCGCGCTCCGTGCGCACGTACTCGGGGCGACCGTTGATGCGGCGGGTGCCGTCGGGCAGGCGCTCGTTGCCGAACTTGGTAGCCAGCACCACTTCGTCGCGGCGGGAGGCGATGGCGTGCCCGATGAGGCGCTCGTTGGTGAAGGGGCCGTACATGTCGGCGGTGTCCAGGAGCGTGCCGCCCGCGTCGAGGAAGGCGGCGATCGTGGCGAGGGACTCCTGTCATCGCCGGATCCATAGAACTCGTTCATGCCCATACAGCCCAGGCCAAGGGCAGAGACGGTGAGCGTGCTCCCGGAGCAGGCAGAGCCAAGAGTTCGGGTGGGCAACGGAGTGGTGTGCAGGTTCGTCATGCCTCGACCCTCGACCTTCGAGTGCACTCGAAGTCGAGTGCTCCCCCGAGCGGCATCGCTCGCCTTCCTGGCCGCCGCGATCTCTGCCAGGCTTCGGGGGCGTGAGCTTCGACGGCACCATCAGGTCGAGGGAGAGCACGTCAGCGCGAGCGTTCGGCGGTGGCCGCGGAGTCACCGTGCGAGCCCGGCTTCGCAGGTCGGTGCTCTTCACCTCGGTCGTCGTCGTGGCCAGCCATGTCAACTACATCGCTGGTACGCCCGCTGCCGGGGCCAGCTGGAGAGACGGCGAGCTGGTCTACGGCGTCGAGACGGTCGAACCCATCGGTCGCCAGCCGGCGAGACTGGCCGATGTCGCGACCTTCGTCGCGTCGCTCTCCGTGTTGCTCGTCATGTGGGAGGGACGGCTTCCGGGTGTGGTTCCTGGACTCATCCATGAGCGCCTGGACGAGGGGACAGCGGGGAGGCTGCGGCTACCCATCGGCCGGCGCTGTTGCCCAACCAGAAGGGAGCGGATGGATGATCGAGGTGCGGCCGACAGTGGCGATCCGGCGCCTAGAGTGGGTTTTGGAAGGGCTCGACAGCAAGCCTGGTTGGGGTGCCGACGCTGCCGTCGTGATGGCTCCCGCCTTCGCCGATGTCGTGCCGCCGGAGATGTTCGTCAACGCCTACCAGCGGCGCGCCGAGCGCTTCGCCCCGGTCACCGTCGTTGCTCTGGAGGCTGACGGCGATTACAGCGCACGGGCCAGCGTGGCCGACGTGGAGGGTGCGATCTCGGTTGTGCACTGTCACGTCGAGGAAGCCGAACCGCACCGGATCACCCGTACGTGGATGCTCGGATATGTCCCCGACGGCCTCACGGATCGGCTTCCGGTCGTCTTTGGCGTCGATGATGTCCCGAGTGCGCGTGCCGTCGACGGTGGCTCCCGCCTGGTGGTGATGACCGGGGTGCCCGGCAGTGGCAAGAGCACCATCGCCGACGAGGTGGGGCGCGTCCTGGGTGACCCGGTCTTCGCGATGGACTGGCTGCTTGGCGCCTTGACGCCGTTCGGCGGTCACCACCTGAAGCACACCGGCGAGATTGCGGACGAGCTGCTGACCACGCTGGCCTTCCGGCAGCTGGTTGCCGGGCAGTCCTCGATCTTGGACGCCCCCGCCGAGGACGCCGCCACACGGGAGCGCTGGATCAGCATGGCGAAGGCGGCCGGAGCCCGGCTGCGCGTCGTGCACTGCGTGTGCACCGACCTCGAACTGCACCGCTCCAGGGTTGAGGGACGTCGACGAGGCATCCCCGGTTGGTACGACGCCGGGGACTGGGGTGATGTGACGACGCGCATGGCCGCCTTCACCCCATGGCCCGCCGCCACGCTCACCCTGGACACGAGCCGGCCGCTGGCAGACTGCGTCGCTGACGCCGTCGCGTTCATCACCCGAGGCACGTAGACGTGTAAGCCCGGCGCGACCGCCGGGTCGCCTACAGCCTGACCCCTCGCCAACTGCCTTCGGCCCGGCCGGAGCGTGAGGTCCCCAGCGCCTTCTGCCAGCAGCTAGGAGAGTCCCTGCTTGCCATAGCGGGCTTGGGCGACCCAGAAGACCAGCTTGCGAGGTCGGTCATGCCCTGACCCTCGACCTTCGATCGCACTCGACGTCAAGCGTCAGCCGGGCAGAGGGGTCATGTCCCAGGTGTCTTCGTTGCGAACGTAGGAGAGCCTCCGGCTCGCGGCGGCGGGGTTGGACACCCAGAAGGTCAGCCGGTGGGGTGTCACGGCGAAGCCCGCCCACGAGTCGGGGGGCGTGAACGCGGGCGCGTCTGGTCCGCCGTGGGCCTCGAGGAACGCTGCCCACCGGGCTCGCCGCTCCCCGAGGGGCAGGCTCGCGAAGTCCGGTGTGTTCTGCCAGGCCAGCTGCTGCAGGTACGGCGACCGCAGCCGGTACGCCGCGTCGGCCTCCTCCTGGTTGCAACGGGCGGCGGTGCCGTGGACGACGAGCTGCCGCGTGAACCCGGGCCAGAGCAGCGTCAGCGCGACCCGGGGGTCCCGCGCCAGCTCGGCCGCCTTGGCGCTCTGCGCGTCGGTGTGGAAGTGGAATCGCTGACCGTCGAAGTCGCTGAGCATCGTCGTGCGAGCGTCGGGGGCTCCGTCGAGGCCGGTCGTCGAGACGGTCATGAGCATCCGGTCCTCGCCGGGCCCCGGCAGCCAGGCCGCGGCCAGCGCGAGGGGGTCCAACCACGGGGTGTCGGACTGGACGGGATCGGTGTCGTGGTCGATGACGGGCACCGGCAGGACGCCGACGACGACGGGTGCCAGCGGAGAGCTGGGCTCGGGAGGCGTCACCCGAACACGAACCCTTCGATCTCGGCCAGCGCCTCGCACACGAAGTCGACGCCCCGGGCGAACAGCTCCGCCCCGTACTCGGCGTTGGCGCCGGTCGCGTCACCGATGACCCCTTCGGGGCCGAAGTCGTCGCTGGTCCACCCGAACATCACGGGCTTGCCGTTGAAACCGATGTGCTTGAGCCCCGCGATGTGCTCCGGCACGTTGCGCGCCGGCATCTCCGGAGCGACGAGGTGCGGCGCCAGGTGCATGACCACCGACGTTTCCGCGAACCCCCCGTGGATGCCCTGACCCCTCTCGTCAGGACGGCCGTCGAGCCCGTCACCGGGGCCGCCGACGCCGGCGGGCATCGAGAAGGTCCGCAGGCCGAAGCGCCGCCGCAGCTCACGGTTGGCCCACCCGAGGAGCATGACGTTGCCGCCGTGCCCGTTGATGAAGACCACCGTGCGCGCGGGTGTCGCCGCGATGGAGCGGCCCAGGTCGATCAGGACGTCGAGGACCGTCGTCCCCTCCAGCCACAGCGTGCCGGGCGCCCAGTGGTGCTCGTCGGACTTCGCACAGGTGATGGTCGGCAGGAGCCAGGCGTCGATGCCCTGCGCGGCCACGCGCTCGACCGCCGCCGTCGCCACCGCTTCGGCCACCAGGGCGTCGGTGCGCAGGGGCAGGTGCGGCCCGTGGTGCTCGATCGCCCCGATCGGCACCACGGCGATCGACCGCTCGGTCAGGAGCGAGGTGAGCGCGGGACCGGACAGGTCCGCCCAGAGACGCGACGCGGGGGCGAACGGGCGGGCCGTCACCGGACTGTTCGTCATCGGATCGCGCCCTTGGTCGGACCCGCGTAGGAGGCGTTGAGCTTGCCGGGGTTGAGCAGCCCGTGCGGGTCGGTGGTGCGGGCCAGCTCCACCGTTTCCGGGAGCCGGAAGTCGACGTTCCACTGGTGCGGGCTGTGCACTCCCACCCCCAGCGCGGTCAGCGCCTCGATGCCGTCAGCCACCTGCTCGGGGCTCTCGTAGACCCCCGCGAGCATGCCGATGGGGTACGTCGAGCTGGCTTCGAGGTGCAGGTGGGCGCCCGGGTAGACGGCGACCACCTCGTCGTAGCGGTCGATGAGCGCATCACCGCCGACCTCGACGTGGAAGTAGACGCCCGGCTCGGACTTCTGCAGCCACTCGATGGGGTGGTTGTAGCTGAGCACCGAGATGGCAGCGGAGACCTGCGGCCCTTCGCGGACGTCCTCGACGCGCCCGCCGCCGTCGCTGATGATCCGGCTGGCCTCCTCGACGAGGGCGACGTCGAGGATGGCGCGCAGCGAGCTGCGGCCCTCGGGGAAGGCGGGGTCGGGCGGGAGCTGCGCCGAGACCTGCGGGTCGTCGGCGGAGACCAGGCGTGGGTGCGGTCGCAGGGCGCCCAGCTGCCGCAGGACGGTCCTCGCCCCCGCGAAGTCGGGGAAGGAGGCGTACACACCGCGCCACTCCTGCAGGGGTTCGAGCCGCACGGTGGCCCGGGCGATGATCCCCGCCGTGCCGTAGTTGTGCACGTAGCCGAGGGCCTCGTCCCCCTCGACGTGGACGAGCGCGCCGCCGGAGGCCGGGGTGACGACGTCCAATGCGACGACGAACCCCTGGTGGTTGGCCCCGTGCGCGATCGACCCGGTGCCGCCGGAACCGCCGGAGAGGAAGCCCCCGATGCTGGAGTGCACCGTGGAGGGGTACATCCACAGCTGCTGACCGTGCTGCCGGGCTGCCTGCTCGAGCGTGGCCATCGGCGCGCCGGCCTCGGCGGTGATCCACCCGTCGCCGACCGCCACCACGGCGCGCGCCCGGGACATGTCGAGCACCAGGCCGCCGGGCATGGGGATCGCCTGGCCGTAGTTACCGGTGCCCTTGCCGCGCGGGGTGATGGGGGCTCCGTGGGCGACAGCCAGCCGCACGACGTCGGCGATCTGCTCCGCCGTCGTCGGGAACGCCACGAGGTCGGCCACGCCGAGCGGCAGCTGCTCGGCGATGATCGGCGACATCCGGGCGCCGTCGACGGACGCCTTCTCCCGCTGGCGCAGGTCACTGGAGACACCGCGCGGTCCGAGCAGGGCAGCGAGGTCCGCCTCGAGCGCCGCGTAGTCGGGAGCTGGTGTGCCCGTGACGTGCTCGAGCACGTCAGGTGAGGTCGCGCGGTTCATGGGCAGTGCCTTTCGGGTGTCGTAGCCTCGCCGAATGACGGACGTCGTCTCTGCGGGTCAACTCGCCTCCGGATCGGAGTCGATGGAGGAGCCGGGGGCGTCCGCCGCTGAGGACGGACCCACCTCGGCCGCTCGCGCCCTGGGGGCTCGGATCCGCGCGCTCCGCCAGGACCGCGGAATGACGCTGGCCCAGGTGGCGGCCCAGGCGGAGCTGTCGCACTCGTTCCTCAGCCAGGTCGAGCGTGGGCTCGAGCGGATGAGCATGACGTCGCTGTTCCGCGTGGCCCAGGCTCTGGGGACGACGCAGCAGGCGCTCCTCACCGACGACGTCGCCGCGGGCCCCCGGGCGTCCGGCGCGTTCCACGTCTTCCGTGCGAACGAGCCGACACCTCTCGACGCGGGCGGCAACCCCGCGCGGGTGCTCGCGCGTGACCACCCGCGCTTCGTGCCCATGCTCACGTCGGGCACCTTCACCGAAGACCTGTGGTGGGTGCACGACGAGGACGAGTTTGTCTTCGTGGTCGACGGTCGGCTGATCATGATGCTGGGAGACGAGGAGTTCGTCATGGAGAAGGGTGACGCCGTCTACTACCAGGGGGGCGTACGGCACCGCTGGCGCACGCAGCCGGGCGAGACGGCGAGCGTGCTCAGCGTCAAGGAGGGCGGCGTCTTCTGCCGGTGACATCGCTGATCGTGACGCCGACGCCGTCGTCACGAGCCTCCTCCGAGCTCTCGCGCCACGGTGGCCAGCGCGGTGGCATAGGCCACCTCGTGCCCCCGGCGTACGCCGCCGGCCACCACCACTCCGCCGACCTCGCCGCTGTCGAGCAGCGCGCTCCCGTGCGCCACGGCGAGCCGGACGCCCTCCGCGCGGACGTCGCGGGCCGCGAAGAGCCGGTCGAGGAAGCCGGTGGTGAGCTTGGCGGCGTGGAAGGACGCGAGCAGCTCGGCCCCTTCTCTGTCGACGACGAGGGGAACTCCGGGCAGAACGGGCACGGTGGCGCCGGCGTCTCGGCACCGCGCCACGAAGGCGAGCTCGTCGTCGACGTCTCCGGCGTACTGGGTGAAGCACAGCTGGCCTCCCGCGCGCTGCTTCTGCGCGACGCGGGCGCCCCGCGAGGCAACGTCGGGCGCAGCGGGTGACTCCGCGAAGGAGGCGAACAGCCCGAGAGCTCGGGCGCGCGGCAGCATCGTCGTCGATTCGAGGTCGAACACCGGCCGCGCGTCGGGGCGGTCGCCGGTGCGTGTGTGGTCACCGGTGACGCAGTGCACGCCCGCCGCGCCGAGGGCGGCCAGGGAGGCGAGTTCGGCGTCGGTCGCCGTCCGGTTGCGATCCCGGGACGTGACCCCCATCCACACGCGCAGGCCGGTCGCCGCGATGAGAGCCGCCCGGTAGGACGGCGGGAACTGCACGCGCGCACGTCCCGCGTCACCGGACAGGACCGCGTCGACACTCCCGGCCAGTTCCGCGGCCGTGGGAGCGACGGTCTGCGAGCTCATGGCCCGCGCCGGGATGCCGGTGAGGACCAGAGGACGACGGCGGGCGATCGCCTGCAGCTCGCGGCCGGCTCGGGTCGCCACGTCCTTGCCGCCGCCCGCGGCGCTCGGCGTCCAGGGCACCGGGAGACTGCGGCGCAGGAACACGCACGTGGTGGGGGCCACCTCGCACGTGTCGTCGGGGTTCACCCCGCCGCACGGCCCGTAGGTCATGGACTTGGGACAGTCGGGTGCTCGCGCCAGCAGCGGAGCAGATGTCACGGGAGTGCTCACGCGGCGGGCTCCACCCGTGGCGGGGGCGGTACCCGCTCGAGGTGCTCCCGCAGCTGCGTCGCCATCCTGACGAGGACGTCGACCGCGCCCAGACCCTGTGTACCCAGACCCGTCGGGTCGGTGTCGTCGACGAGAGCCGAGAGGTGAACACCGCTCACCCCCGGTGCGGACAGCACCAGCTGGGCCCACGCGGTGGCCACGTGGACGGCCGCCGCGTCAGTGGTCACCACCGGCACCGACACGAGCACCGGGAGCGCAGCACCGGTCGCGGCGAGCGCGTCGGTGAACGTCGCGAGGTCGGCCAGGTCACCGTTGAGGTCCACGATGACGAGCTCCGCCCCGGCGCTGGCCTTGAGCGCGAGGCGGGAGGGACGGCAGGACGACGGGGGAGCGGCCGGACGCTCGACGACGGCGACGAACAGCCCCGCGCGGCGGGCCAGAGCCGCCAGACGCGGCGAGTCGAGGTCGAAGACGGGCTCCGTCATCGTCGCCGTCGTCGTCCCGATCCTGGAGGTGCCGGGTAGCCCGGCCGAGGACGAATGGTCACCCGTGACGGCTAGGACCCCCGCGACGCCGATGTCGGCGAGTGCGGCGAGCTCGCCCTCCAACGCCACGCGGTTGCGGTCTCGGCAGGTCAGAGCCGACAGGACCGTCGCCCCGGTGCCGGCCAGGAGGAGGGCGGTGTGCGAGGGGCTGAGGGTGGTCCCCAGCCCCTCGCTCGTCACCACGGCGCTCATGGCGCTCAGCCTCGACCCCGCCTCGGCGATCAGCCCGGGGTCGCGGGACCGCACAGGGAGGCCGGCGGTGATGACCCCGCCGGTCGTCACCGCCTCGGCGAACGACGTTGCTGCCGCACCACGGGGAATGGTCGCGAGGGCGTCACCGCTCTCCCGAGCGCTCGCGGGCGCCGACACCAGCTCGGGAGCGAACCCGAGATCGCGCAGGTGGTCCGCCGCGGCGGCGAACGAGCACGTCAGACCTGGCACTTCACAGCCTCCGTCTGCTCGGACGCCGCCGCACGGGCCGTAGACCATGCGCTTGGGGCAGCCTGCAGCGGCTTGGTGCAGCCCCGGGCGCAGTCTCGGGTGGGTCGTCACGGCATCTTGATGGAGGGGTCGATGAACTCGTTGGTGTAGAGCGCGGAGGGGTCGATCTTCGAGGCGGCGTCCTGCGTCATGCTCCCGGAGGACACGAGGAACGGCGTGAAGTCCTTGACGATCGCGGACATCCGGTCGGGGTCGAACTGGCCGAAGACACCGGACGCCGGGTCGTTGACGACGATGCCGAGCTTCTTCTGCTGCTCGACCGAGAAGTTCGCGACGCCCGCGGAGTAGGTCCACCCCGTGTCGTACTTGGTGACCAGGTCAACGATGACGGCGTTGGCGTGCGCGGGGGAGCTCAGGTAGTCGATCTGCGACTGCTGCATGATCGGCACGAGCTTCTTCAGGCAGTCTGCCTTGTCGGTGACGTCGGCCTTCCGCACCGCGAGGGGCTCGGGGTAGATGGTGTAGCCGACCTCGGAGAGGAGCTGGTAGCTGACGTCCTTGCCCCACTGCGAGATCTCGTTCTTGTAGATGTAGGGCTCGGCGGTGGCGAAGCCCTGCTGGAGGATCTTCGGGTCCGAGACGAACCGTTGCGGAGTGCCCTCGTAGCTGGTGTCGATCTGCGCCTGGGTGATGATCCCCTGCGACAGCAGCAGGTTCGGGAGGACGTCTCCGGAGGTGACCACCGGGTCACCGCCGGCTGCGGCTTCCTTGATGGTCTTCGCGCCGGGGTGGCTGGCCGGGTCCCACATGAGGATCTGGGGGCTGTAGGTCATCTGCGAGGCGACGGCCACGGTCGGCTGGTCGGCGTCGGCGACGATGGCGGCGTCGGTGTTGACGGCGCCGATCAAGATGTCGGGGTCGAGGTACATGAGCGCCGGCACCGGCTGGAAGTTGGTGTTGGGACCACCGGGGCGGACCTCGATCTTCACGCCCGTGTCGGTGCCGTTGACGACGAGCGGTCCCGTGACGGACTTCTTGTCCGTGTCGACCGTGTACCCGTCGCCGACGAGGTTGTACATCGCGCCGTGCTCGGCCTCGGGCTGCCAATCCTGCTGCATGACGATGGTGGACGGGCAGACGCCGGAGAGGTCGAGCGGACCGCCCTTCTCCGCGGGAGTAGCGGTACTCGTCGTCGACGGTGCGGCCTCGGAACTGCTGTCGGAGCTACCGCATCCCGCCACGGCGAGCATGCCGATGGTGAGGGCGCTGGCGGCCAGCACGCGCGCGGTCGGCCGGCGGGTCGGCGTGCGGGTCGGCGTGCGGGTCGGCAGGGGAGTGGTGTGGCTGGTCGGTGACACGGATGTCCTCCTGGAGGGGTCGCGCGACGTGGGTCCGACGGCGCGGCGGGCAGGCGTCAGGTGCGGATGCTGGTGCCGGTAGGGAAGGCTGGTACCGGGAGCGGGGGGCTCGCGCGACGGGCGAGCGGGCTCAGGGACGTGTCGTGTCAGCGGGTGGAGACGCCGAACAGGCGGCCGACGACGAACCTGTCGAGCGCGGCGAAGATCGAGAAGACGACGACGCCGAACAGGGCGGTGAAGATGATCGCCAGGAACAGTGGCTCCATGTTGAGCCGCAGCGTGTAGGTGCGCAGCAACCCGCCGATGCCCTGGCTGCCCTGCTGGAAGAAGAAGTCTCCGACGATGGCGCCGATCACGGCCAGGCCGGCGGACTGGCGCAGACCCGTGAAGATCGACGGGATGGCCGCGGGCAGCATGAGCTTGGTCATCCGCTGCCGCTGCGTGGCCTTCTGCAGGGTGAAGAGGTCATGGGCGGCCGCCGTCGCGGACTGCAGACCGAAGAGCGTGTTCGAGATCATCGGGAAGACCGCGATGATGACGCAGACCACCACGCGTGCGGGCGGGCCGTAGCCCATCCAGATCCCGATGAGCGGCGTCAGCGCGAGGATGGGGATCGTCTGGAGGATGACGGCGTAGGGGTAGAGGATCTTCTCCGCGAGCTTCCACTGGGACATCACGAGCGCCCAGGTCATGCCGATCGCCACGGCGATCGTGAGGCCGATGAGTGCGACGGTGATGGTCTGCACCAGTGCCGCGAGCATGGGAGCGATCACCAGCGTGTTGCCGACCGTCTCGGCCAGCACCTGGTGCGGGGGCGGCAGGAGGAAGCGGCGGCTCTCGCTGAGGAAGACGTAGGAGACGACGTACCAGATCGCGACGATGCCCAGCAGCGCCGCGACGATCGGGGCGCTGCGGCCCCAGACGGTGCCGGCGGCTGCCCCTGCTCGACCGCCCGAGGGACGCACAGCCGTGGTGGCGGCGCGTGGGGGCGTGGTGGCCGCGGAGCTGCTGGCTTGCGCCGAGGGGGCGCCGACGGCCGTGTCGTGGCTCATGAGTGGGCCTCCAACGCGTGCGACAGACGACCGACGATGCGACCGAACTCCGGCTCGTACCGCAGCTCGGGGGAGCGCGGGTACGACCACGGCACCTCGATGTCGTCGACGATCCGCCCGGGACGACCGCTCATGACCAGCACGCGGCTGGACAGGTAGACCGCCTCGGAGATCGAGTGCGTGATGAACATCGCGGCGAACCCCTTGAGCTGGAACAGCCGCTGCAGCTCCGTCTGCATCTTGAGGCGGGTGATCTCGTCCAGGGCCCCGAACGGCTCGTCGAAGAGCGCCAGCTGAGGCTCGGCGACGAGCGCACGGGCGATCGACACGCGCATCCGCATGCCGCCGGACAGGGAGCGGGGGTGCTGGTCCTCGAATCCCGCCAGACCCACCAGTTCGAGCGCCTCGGCGGCCCGTCGACGGCGCTCGGCGGCGGCGACGCCGGCCAGCTCGCCCACCAGCTCGACGTTGCGCCGGGCCGTGCGCCACTCCAGGAGGGTGGCCTCCTGGAAGACGAAGCTCGTGGTGGAGGCGCGGACGTCGACCTCGCCCTCGGTAGCCCCGTCGAGGCCCGCCGCGAGCCGCAGCAGTGTCGACTTGCCGCATCCGGAGGGGCCGACCACGGAGACGAACTCGCCGGCGCGGACGTCGATCGAGACGTCCTCCAGGGCTCGCGTTCCCGTGGGGAAGACCTTGGCGACGCCACGGAAGGCGAGGGTCGGCGTGGCCGGGTCGCTGCTGCTCGTGGTCTCGGGGGGAGGGCCTGTGACCTTCGGCGCCGCGGTTCCGGTGCTCACTGCATGGCTCCTTCGGCGGTGGGGACGGACGACGGGTCCGACGGGCTGTGGGGATCAAGCACGCTGCTCACGACGCGGCGGCGAACGGCGACCACCCGGCCCGCGCGGATGACGACGCGGTCAGGAGCGCGCTCGGCCAGGGCCTCGGCGGTGTGGGCGGCGCGCACGAGGACGACGTCGGCGACGTCGCCCACCAGGCCACGTGCGGGCGGCAGACCGAAGGTGGCTCGGCCGCCGTGGGAGCTCACGTGCCAGGCCTCGGCGGGCGTGAGGTGGCCGGCCGTGACGAGCTCGCAGGCCACGTCGACCATGTCGGCGTTGCCGAGGGGGTTGAACGGGTCCTGCACGTTGTCGCCGCCCGCGGCGAGCGTGACACCAGCCTCCATGATCTCGCGCAGCGGAGGGATGCCGCGCGGGGTGGCGACGGGGTGCTGCCAGCCCTGCAGGTAGAGGTTGGTCAGCGGGTTGGTGATGATCGAGACGCCGGCTGCGGCCACCGCCGCGAGGGTCCGGGCGCGTGTCGCGTCGTCCTGCGTGGACAGGCTGACGCAGTGCCCCGCTGACCGGATGCGGCCGGCGGGCCAGTGGCGTGTCCGTTCGGCCAGCTGGAGCAGACCGACCGAGGAGGCGTCGAGCGTCTCGTCGGTGTGGAGGTCGATGCCGAGCCCGAACTCCTCCGCGAACGCGGCGCACCTCTCCAGGTCGGCGGCGGGGTCGTCGGCGAGGTGCGGGAACCCGCCGATGAGGTCTGGCCCGAGGGGGATGCCGGCACGGCCCAGGTCGTCCGGGCCGTCCCAGGGGCCGGGCGCCATGACGACCTGGAGGTCGACGACGCCCGCGAACTCGGTGCGCAGCTCCGCCAGCGCGCGGACTCCGCGGAGCGGATCATCGCCGAGGTGAAAGTTCGTGTGGGAGCGCACTGCGGTGACGCCGGAGTGGAGAGCAGCCAGGAGGTGGCGGCGAGCGCCGGCCTTGATGGCCCGGTACGTGTGGTGCTCGCCGTGCTCGGCCCAGCAGGCGATGGCGTCCTCGAGAGGCCCTTCCGGCTCGCCGAAGGCAGTCCAGGTGTAGTCCTTGTCGAGGTGGGCGTGCAGGTCGGCCAGGGGCGGCAGAGCCACCCAATCTGTCGCATCGACCGTCAGGCCAGACGGATCGGTCTCGGCCTCGGCCGCCACGCTTCCTTGCGAGAAGCAGAGCGTCTCCCCGACGTCACCGGCCGGCGTCAGCCCCGTGAGGGAGCTGATCCGGTGGCCCGGCGCGAGGAGTTCTGCGTGCATCCCGTGGACCTCCTCGCGGTCGCCTCGTGGTCTTGCGAACGGTTCTGAGTGATGGAACGTTGTTGGCGTGACCAACATCGCGTGGGTGGAGTACACGTCCGGTGCGTTTCCCGCCAGACCCGTGCTCGTTGCCGTTGCGTTAAATCGGGCTGGGTGCCGTCGTCGTCCTGACCCCGTGGACACCACGTCCGCCCGCGAATCGTGAGAGTGGGGCCATGAGCTTCTTCAGCGACGTCGAGCGCGACCTCGTGGTCGCGGCGCGCACCGTGGTCGCCGACGGGGTGGTTGCGCTCGACCTCGTCGCCCACAACGGGCGTGACCTGCCCGCGTGGGCACCTGGCGCTCACGTCGACCTCGTCCTCGCCGACGGCCGCGCACCCGGCACCGAGCGGGTGGAACGGCAGTACTCGCTGTGTGGCGACCTCGCGGATCGCTCGACGTGGCGCGTGGCGGTGCTCCGGGAGGACGGCGGACGCGGCGGCTCCGTGCGTGTGCACCACGAGGTGCGCGAAGGCCAGCGCCTGCGCGTGCGAGGCCCCCGCAATCACTTCACCTGCCAGCTGCTCCCCGGAGCTGCGTACCGCTTCCTGGCGGGGGGCATCGGCATCACCGCGGTCCTGCCGATGGCGCGCGCCGCCACGGCTGCCGGCGTCGACTGGACGCTCGACTACGCGGGGCGCTCGATCTCGACGATGGCGTTCGCCGACGATGCGCTGGCCCTCGATGACGGCACCGGACGCGTGCGGTTGCACCCCGCTGACCAGGGAGCCCGGCTCGACGTTGCCGCGCTGGTCAAGGGTGCCGTGGACCACGGCGCCGGCGTCTACGCGTGCGGCCCCGCGCGTCTGCTGACCGCGTTGGAGGAGGCTTTCACGGCCGAGGGCCGTCCCGAGTCGCTGCACGTCGAGCGGTTCGAGGCCGTGGAGTACGGCGAGCCGGTGTGGGCGGAGCCCTTCGAGGTGGAGCTCGCGACGACGGGCGACGTCGTCGTCGTCTCACCCGGGCAGTCGGTGCTGGAGGCGATCGAGGAGCAGAGCCCCGCGGCCGTGGTGCTGTCGAGCTGTCGGCGCGGCACCTGCGGCATGTGCGAGGTGCCGGTGCTGGAGGGGGAGATCGAGCACCGTGACTCGGTGCTGACGCCGGTGGAACGGGAGGAGAGCGCCGTGATGATGGCGTGCGTCTCGCGTGCTGCGGGTCCGCGGATCGTCCTCGATGTCTGACTCGTGCGCGGGCGGCCTCAGTGGCCGGTGCGGGCGCGCAGGGCTGCGGTCAGGGCGGTTTCATCACCGGTGACGAGCCGATAGTCGCGAACGACGACGCGCCCGCCGACCACCACGTGCCGCGGGCGGCGCCCCGGGTTGGCCCACAGCAGCCCCGCCACCGGGTCGGCGACCCCCGCGTCGGCCACGCCTGAGACGTCCCAGACGCACGCGTCGCCCGCTGCACCCGGCGAGAGGACACCCAGTTCGGCTCGTCCCAGCCCGGCTGCGCCGCCGGAGGTGGCCATCGCGAGGACGTCGCGCGCAGGCAGTTGCGGACCGACCAGGCCCGAGACCTGCATCGCGAGGCGCGCATCGGCGAGGAGGTGCCCGGCGTCGTTCGACCCTCCGCCCGAGGTTCCGAGGCCGACGACGACGCCCGCCTCGCGCAGCCGCCGCACGGGGGCGATGCCCCAGCCCATCGGCACGTCACAGCCCGGGGCGTGTGTCGCCGTGACACCTGCGGCGGCCAGCCGCGTGATCTCCTCCTCGGTGACGTCGCACAGGTGCGCGACGGTGACATCGGGCGCGAGCCAGCCCCAGTCCTCCAGTAGGTCGAGGGGGCGGCGGCCGTAGCGGGCCAGGGCGATCTCGGTGTCCACCTGCTCGTTCGCCTGGGTCCGCCGTCGCAGTCCGTACCGCCGGGCGACGTCGCCGAGGGCGCGGAAGGTGGTTTCGGAGTCGGAGTGCACACCGGCCGGGCCGACCGCGAGCTGCAGCATCCCGTCAGTGCTTGTGCCGCCCGGTGCCGCGGGGCTGGACGTTGATCGGGTTGATCCGGTTGATCGCAGCAGGGATGTGACGATCGCCTCGGCGCTCGCGGCGGCCACCTCAGGGGCGTCCCGCGCGGAGCCGCGCACGAACACCAGCCGGGCTCCGAGGGACGCCGCCGCATCGGCGATGGCCCGGGCGATCGCGACGGTGTCACCGACCGGGTCACGGCTCGCCGAGGGGTCAGGCCAGTTGAGCTGGTGGTCGGCCACCGTCGTCACCCCGCACAGCAGCGACTCGGCCAGGCCGACACCGGCGGTCGCGGCGACGAGCGAGGCGTCGATCCCCGCGGAGGCGTACGCGGCAGCCATGGCGGGCAGCCAGTCGCGCATCGGCACCCCACGGGTGCCCGGCAGGGTCCGGAACCCCGACTGCAGGAGGTGGTGGTGGGCGTTGATGAGCCCCGGCGTGACGATGCAGCCCGCCGCGTCGAGCACGTCGTGTGACCCGGGCCCAGTTCCGCTCGCGCCCGGTCCGGGCGCGGGTCCAGCGACCCGGCCGTCTGCGCCTATCACCAGGTCCCCGGTGCGGTCTCGCTCGGGGTCGTCGAACCGTTCCACCACCAGGGATGCCGACGTGATGGTGAGCGAGCGCGTCATGCGGCCTGTCGTACCAGCCCGTCGCGGCGGGCGGAGAAATGGCTCACCACGTCGTTGGCGTGACCACGTGCTCGTCGCCGTCCCGCTCGACCTCGACGGATGGTTGATTCCCAGGCGTCACCAGCTCCCATGGCTGCGTCCCCAACGGCAGCGGACGTCCTGGAGTGAGAGCTCTCGTGCCGGGAGCTGCACATGTTGGCCCCGTGAAGCGCGACCGCTTGGCCCCTTGACCGTGACGATGTGAACACGGTCAAGGGGCCAATCCTGCTCACCCAAGGGGCCAACACGTGCAGCTGCGGGGCAACGACCCGTCTCTGGCGAGGGTGCCCAGGTCGGTGTACTCGGACCGGCATCCCGTCGATGGCGGGGCTTGACGTCAGCCGGGCTGCCTCGAGGTCCCCACGCTCACCTGAGTGCTGGGACGTCGAGGCGGCCGTCGCTCATCCGCACCACACGCTCCAGGCCGGGCACGCTGTTCAGCCGGTCGAGGTCGTGCGTGACGAGCAGCGTCGCCGTTCCGCGCTCACGCGTGAGGCGCACGAGCAGCTCCACCACCTCGGCGGCGCGCTCGGAGTCGAGGGCGCTGGTCGGCTCGTCCACCAGCAGCACCGACGGTGCGTGCACGAGCGCCCGGGCGATGGCCACCCGCTGCCGCTGCCCGCCGGAGAGCTGATGAGGACGGCGACGGCCCAGCCCGTCCAGGCCCACCTCGGCGAGCAGGGCGTCGGCGTGCTCGCGCAGCTCCCGACGCCGCTGCCCCCGACCTCCCGCGACCGCACCCAGCTCGCCCATGACCAGCAGCTGGTCACGCACGGTCAGTGACGGCAGCAGGTTGGCCTGCTGGAACACCACGCCGACGCGCTCGCGTCGCAGCGCGGCCGCCGCCGAGGGGGCCAGGCGCGCGACGTCGTCGTCGTCCAGAAGTACCCGGCCGGAGTCGGGGCGGACCAGCCCCGCGGCCACCGCGAGCAGGCTCGACTTGCCGGAGCCGCTCGGTCCGGTGAGCACCGTCACGGCGCCGTCCGGCACGACGAGGTGCACGTGGTCGAGTGCGGTGACGCGCCCGGCGCCGTCGGGGTGGGTCAGGGTGACGTCGTCGAAGGTGATCACCGGATGCTCCCGAGGGCCGTGAGGGGGTTGGCGCTGACGATGGCCCGCAGGGCCACGAGGACGCCGACCAGACCGAGGACGACGACGAGTAGCGACGGCGCCAACGCCGTCAGCGGTGACAGCACGAACGGCACCGCCGTCCCCGCGGCCAGGCCGATCGCCACCACGCCGGCGGTGCCCGCCGCCACGCCGCCGACGAGCACCGCCGTGCCCTGGCCGAGCGCGTCGACCACGAGCGACCGCGTCGAGGCGCCGAGGGCTTTGAGGACGGCGACGTCGGCGGTGCGCTGCAGCGTCCACACCGTGAAGAACGCCCCCACCACCAGGGCGCTCACCACGAGGAGCAGCCCGATGATGAGCCCGAGCGAGCCGACCTCGGAGCGGAACGCGCCGATCGCGCCGAGAGACCCGAGCAGCGTCGTCGCCGTCGTGCCGGTGCGGGTGTCGAGCGCGGCGCGCTGGTCGCCGTCGAGGTCACCGCGCACGAGCAGCGCGCTCGCCTCGCCGGACCCTCCGGTGGCGCGCGAGAGCTGCTGCCAGTCCAAGAACGTCGTCCAGACGACGGGCGTGTGGGAGTACCAGCCGTCACCGCTGACCTGCGCGACGGTGAAGCGCTGACCGCCGAGCTCGACCGTCTCGCCCGTGCGGGCCTTCAGTGCCTCGGCAGCGGGCGTCGACAGGACCACGGTGGCGGGGGAGGCGGGTGTCGTGGCGGTCAGGCCGGGGTCGGTGCCGAGGACGGCGACGGCGGCCGACTGAGTGCTGGCCGTCCCGCTGCTGCTCTGGCGTGTCGCGCGGGTCTGGGACACCCCGAGCGGCCACGCGCCGGTGACCCCCGCTGCGCTCGCCCACGCAGACTGCTGCGCGCTGGAGACGGACGAGTCGGCGAAGGTCAGCGCGCCGCTCGTGCTGCCGCTGCTGCCCGCGGGGCGGGCGAGGACGACGGCGTCGGCGTCCAGACCGAGCACAGCGGAGACGTTCTGCGCGGCCAGGCCGGCGGTGAGGCCGGTGAGCGAACCCACCAGCAGGGTGACGAGGGCGACGACGGCGGCGAGCAGGGCGAACCTGCCGCGGGCGGCGCGCAGGTCGCGCCAGGCGACGAACACGGGAGGACCTCCGGGGTGAGACGAGGGGAAGTGCAGTGAGTCCACGTTCCCTGTGCTCGCCCCGCCGGGGCATCGCCCGCGATGCGGGAGTTCGCGGTGCGGGGGTTGGAGCCGCGCGTCCATCGTTCGACGGATGTGGTCGGGGTCGGCGCGCCGCTAGCGTCGCCCGGTGCACCGCAACGCCCTCGCCCCCGTCTTCCTCGGGCTGCGCGTGGGCCTGCACCTGCTCGTGGTGGGCGTCGCGGCGCTCGTCGTCGTCCTGGCAGACCCCGCTGACCGTCCCGCGGTGGCAGCGCTGGCCGCAGCATTGCTGGCCGTCTACGCCGCGGGTGCGGCGATCGCCCGGGCCCGGCGCAGCGGCTGGACACGCGCGTGGCTCGCCGTGCTCAGCGTGCTGTGGCTGGCGCTGGTCGTCGCATCACCGCAGGCCGCGTACCTCGTCTTTCCCCTGTATTTCCTCTACCTGCATCTGCTGCCGCGTCGGTGGGGGCCGGCGGCCGTCGTCGTCGCCACGCTCGCCGCGGTGGTGGCGACAGCCGCCGACGGCGGCCTGACCGTGGGCGGGGTGGTCGGCCCGGTGATCGCCGCGGGCGTGGCCCTGGCCATCGGGCTGGGCTACCGGGCGCTGGCCCGCGAGGCGGCCGAGCGCGAGCAGCTGCTCGCCGAGCTGGTGGCCGCCCGCGCCGACCTCGCCGCCAGCGAGCGGACTGCGGGCGCGCTCGCGGAGCGGGCGCGCATCGCCCGAGACCTTCACGACACCGTGGCGCAGGGGCTGTCGAGCATCCAGATGCTGCTGCACGTCGCCGAGCGTGCGGACCCTGGCAGCGCGGGCGTGCAGCACATCCGCCTGGCACGGGAGACGGCCGCGGGAAGCCTCGGCGAGGCCCGCGCCCTCATCGCCGAGCTCACGCCGCCGCCCCTGGCGGAGCAGGGTCTGCTGGCGGCGCTGCGGCGGCTGGCGGTCACGCAGTGGAGCCGGCCCGGGTTGCAGGTGGAGGTCGACGGAGAGGACGACGACGGCGAGCCGCCCGTGCAGGTGGCCACCGCGCTGCTGCGGATCGCGCAGGGCGCCGTCGCCAACGCCCTCCAGCACTCCGGGGCTGGTCGCGTGCAGGTGCGCCTGGACCGGTCACCCGGCGTGACGCGGCTCGCGGTGCAGGACGACGGCCGCGGCTTCGACCCCGCAGTCGTGGCCGAGCGGACTGCCGGCGGCGCTGGGCACTTCGGCTTGCGCGCGGTCCGCGAGCGCGTGGAGCAGCTGGGTGGCGCGCTCGCCGTGCGCACGGCACCCGGACGCGGCACCGAGGTGGAGGTCGAGCTGCCGGACGCCCCCGCCGCAGCTGCCGTCCCTGGCGCGGAGGTCATGGCGTGACCCGCGTGGTGCTGGTCGACGATCACCCGGTGGTGCGGCTGGGCTTGCGGGCGCTGCTGGAGCAGGAGGGCTTTGAGGTGGTCGCGGAGGCGGGCACCTGCGACGACGCGGTCTCTGCCGCGGCTGAGCACGCGCCCGACGTCGTCCTCATGGACCTCCAGCTGGGTGAGGGGCTGGGCGGCGCCGAGGCCACGCGGCGGATCCGCGCCCTGCCCGACGCACCACCCGTGCTGGTGCTGACCAACTACGACACCGACGGCGACATCCTCGGCGCGGTGGAGGCCGGCGCTAGCGGCTACCTGCTCAAGGACGCCCCGCCCGCCGAGCTGCTCACGGCCGTGCGCGCCGCGGCCGCGGGGGAGAGCGCGCTGGCGCCCGCCGTCGCCAGTCGACTGCTCGCGAGGGTGCGAACGCCGGCGGTGTCGCTCACCGCACGTGAAGTGGAGGTGCTGTCGCTGGTGGCTGACGGGCGCTCCAACCTGGAGATCGCCGAGGGGCTGGGCATCAGCGAGCCGACGGTGAAGTCGCACCTCGTGCACGTCTTCACCAAGCTCGACGTGACGTCGCGGACCGCCGCGGTCGCGCGGGCGCGTGAACGCGGCGTGCTGCGCTGAGCTCGCCGGCCCGGGCCGTCAGCTCTCGTACTCGGCCACCAACTCGCGCTTGAGGATCTTGCCGGACGGTCCCTGGGGCATCGCCTCTCGCACGTGCACCACCCGCGGGTACTTGTAGGCGGCCAGGTGCTGGCGCGCCTCGGTGACCATCGCGTCGGCGTCGAAGGCGCGGCCCGCTTCGGAGTCTTCCAGGACGACGGCGGCGTGCACCTCCTGCCCGTGCTCGTCATCGGCGACGCCGAACACGGCCACCGACGCGACGCCGGGGTAGCGGACCAGCACCTCTTCGACCTCGCGGCAGTACACGTTGTAGCCGTTGCGGATGATCATGTCTTTGGCGCGGTCGACGATGCGGATGCGGCCCTCGTCGTCCTTCGTGGCGATGTCACCGGTGCGCAACCACCCGTCGACCACCGCCGCCTCGGTCGCGTCAGGGTTGCCGAGGTAGCCCTTGAAGAGGTTGTGACCGCGGATGACCAGCTCGCCGCGCTCCCCGCGCGGCAGCACGACGATGCGCTCGGGGTGGGCGGGGTCGGTGACCTCGGCCTCCACGCCCCACACCGGGAAGCCCACCGAGCCGGCGACGGCCGGCTCCCCAACCCGGTTGAACGAGGCCACCGGCGAGGTCTCGGTGAGGCCGTAGCCCTCGTGCACGGGCGCGCCGAACACCTGCTGGAACCTGTCGAGCACCGCCTCGGGGAGTGCTGCCCCGCCGGAGATGGCGTACCGCAGCGGCGGGAGCTCCGCGCCGCCGTCGCGGTGCGGGCCAGCGGCCTGCAGCAGCGCGCCGTACATCGTGGGGACACCGATGAACACCGTCGCGCGCTCGGCGTCCATGATCTTCAGTGCCGTCGCGGGGTCGAACTTCGGCAGCAGCAGCACGGTGGCGCCCACGCGGAACGCGGTGTTCATGACGCACACCTGTCCGAAGGTGTGAAACAGGGGCAGCCCGCCGAAGACGACGTCGCCGGTGCGCATGTCGAAGCAGTCGATGAGCACGACGTTGACGTTCTCGACGATCGCCAGGTGACTGCCGACGGCGCCCTTGGGCTTGCCGGTGGTGCCCGACGTGTAGAGCACAGTGGCGGGGGCCAGCGGGGGCACCGGCACGAGGCGCTCCAGCGGCTCTGTAGCGGCTGCCTCGTCTTCGAGGCGCGGGGCGGGCACCTTGTCGCGCAGGGCGTCCGGCACGAGCACGGTGACCACGGGCACTCCGGCGGCTGCGGCGGCCGGCAGAGCTGCCGCGAGCACCGGCGCTGCGGCCACCACGAGGGTGGCGCCGGAGTCGCGGATGACGTGCTCGACCTCGTCGGCGGTGAAGAGCAGGTGGACGGGGACGACGACGGCGCCCAGCGCGAGCAGGCCGAAGTAGACGCGCGGGAAGTCGGGCACGTTCGGCACGAGCACCGCCACGCGGTCGCCCGGGCCGATGCCGCGGGCGCGGAAGGCGCCGGCGTAGGCGCGGGCCTGGTCCCAGAGCTCCGCGTACGTGACGCGCTCCTCGCCGCAGACGACGGCGATGCGGTCGGCGTGGCGTCCGGCGGAGGAGGCGAGCAGCGACGCCACCGACAGCGACCCCAGGCCGGGCCCGGTCAGGGCGTCGGCGCGGGGGTCGGGCCACCTGATCAGCTCGAGGGAGTCCTTCTCGACGGTGTCCTGCGCGCGGGTCGACGGCGCCGCGGGGGCGGTGGTCACGGGTCTTCTCCTCCCGGCGCCATCACCGGCGACGACGCCTGGTGGTCATGGTGTCCGCTCGCCCGCGGTCGGTCCACTCGTACCCCCGTCTCTCGATGGTTGATTCCCGGCCTCCCGCGAAAGACGACCCCCTGACCACCGTGATCATGGGCAGTCGGCCACCTCGAGCTCTCGCGCTCAGCGGAGCTGGCCCGATGAGGCCTGATCGTTGCCAGGGGCGCGCTGCACGTGACGCAGCAAGGCTCCCGACCAGGGCTTTCCCTTCGTCCTGCACGCCTTCGCGGGTGATCACATCGATCGACGAGTCGTTGCAGGGCGTCGCTGAGCAGCCCGCGGGCCTGCCGGTGGGTGGGCTGCCTGCCGGTGGGTGGGCTGCCTACCGGTGGGTGGGCTGGCTCCCGGGTGTGAGGGCTCTACCCGGGCGTGAGCCCACCCAGTGGGCATCTGGCCACCCAGGACCACCGAGCCGACCGAGCTCACGGCTGGGAATCAACCGACTAGCAGGTCGAGGTCTGCATCCGGACCCCACCCGTACCCCTCCCGGTAGACGCGAGCCCCTGCCATGCTGCTCGCGCACGATCACGTCGAGCGGGAGCTGTGCTCCCGCTCACGACCCCCGAGGAGACACCGTGAAGGGCTTCCGCGAGTTCATCCTGCGTGGCAACGTCGTCGACCTGGCCATCGCCGTGCTCATCGGAGCAGCGTTCGGAGCGCTGGTGAAGTCCTTCACCGACGACATGCTGACGCCGCTCCTGGGTGTCTTCGGCGGCGTCCAGGACTTCTCCTCGCTGCACTTCGCCATCAACGGCAGCGAGTTCCGGATCGGCGCGTTCATCAACGCGGTCATCGCGTTCCTCATCACCTCGGCGATCCTCTACTTCTTCGTCGTCAAGCCGGTCAACGTGCTCATGTCGCGCTACCGCACCGAGCCCGAGCCCAAGGCGCCCGTGCACGACTGCCCCGAGTGCCTGTCCAAGATCCCCGTGAAGGCCACGCGCTGCGCCTTCTGCACCGCGGAGGTCGCCCCCGCCGCCTGACGGGTGGCGCGCGGCCGGGTCGGCGGTGCTTCGGGCGCCCGTGATCTCCGTGATCATGGGCGTCCGACGCAGTTTCAGGGGCGTCGACGCCCGTGCGCGGGGTAGGGGACGGCCATGGCGATGACCACGAAGTCCGAGGCCGTTCGCGAGGACGAACTACCGAGCACGCTGCAGCGCTCGGACAAGAAGGCGCAGGCGACCTTCGCGAAGGCGCATGACGCCGCAGAGCAGACCTACGCCGACGAGCCGAACACCGAGGAGCGGGCACGCCGCACGGCGTTCTCCGCGCTCAAGCACACGCACGAGAAGGTCGGCGACCGCTGGGAGCCGAAGGACGGCGGCCGGCGTGGCCCCTCGGACGCGCAGGCTGCTGGCGGCGCCGGCACGGATCGTGAAACGGCAGGTGGCGTCGATGCCAACGCCACCAAGGCGCACCTGCTCGACCTGGCTCGGCGTCTCGACGTGCCGGGCAGGTCGTCCATGACCAAGGACGAGCTCGTTGCGGCGCTGCAGAGGGCCAACGACAGAGAGACCGCCAGGGCCCGGTCGGGCTCCTGACGGTCTCTCTGGCATGAAGCTGGGAGCGGCCCGTCCGTGCTGTCGCGGGCCACGCGGCTCAGCGAGCCGTCACTGGCACGCCTCGCACTCGTCGCCGTTCTCGATCGAGCAGGCGGTGGCGCCGGTGAGCCAGTCGTCGTCCTCGGCGGCAGCCTGGGGCTGCGCGGGAGCGGTGGTGGCGGTGGTCTGCGTCACGGTGTCCTCCGGGGTGCTGCGGGTCGGCGCACCCAGGGTAGACGTGCCCGGGCGAGGTCATCCCGGGGCGCGCGAGGGGCTCGGCCGCTCCGACACGCTCGCGGACGGCTGCGACGGGCCGACCGGGTGCGGGCGGTTTGGGGGGTTCGTGTGGCAGTCTCGTCCCGTGCGGTGCTGCACGGGCGATCACCCTCCCGGGTGGACGTCACGCCTGGCCGCTCATCCTCGAGGCGGTGGGCGCCGAGGAGACGGGTGTGGAGGTGGCTGAGACGGCGCAGCGGCGCACAGGCACGCGGGCAACCGTGGGCACTGTGGTGGGTACGTGGGGCGCTTCGGCGGGTGTCGCCGGGTCGTTTCTCGTGCTCTGCGCTGCCACCGACTCGTCCTGGCCGGCGGCCGCGTTGCCCGCGCTGATCGCTGCGGTGGCCCTCGTCCCCCTGTCCGGCACGGCGACTGCCCTCGCGGTCGCGCCGCTGGTGGCCGCCACCATCGCCGTCGCGCTCTCGAGCATCGGCCGCGGAGAACTCGTGGCCGCCGCGGGCCTCGGCGCTGCCGTGCTGCTCGGCGTGCTGGTCGCCGTCGTCGTCGTGATCTTCCGGCACCGGGCGATCGCTGAGCTCGACGCCGCCCGCCAGCTCGCCGACGCCGTCTCCGTGGTCGACGAAGCGACCGGTTGCTACAACGCCAACGGGCTCGACCTGCTCGCGCGTCACGTGCTCGGCGCGGCGCGCCGCTCCAGCGGCGCGATGCACGCCTCCCTCGTGCAGCTCGGCGACCTCGAGCCTGTGCGCGAGCTCGGGGGGCCGCAGGCCGTCGCGGAGGTCATCGGCGGCGTGGCCGATGCGCTGCGTGCCAGTACCCGCGGCGCCGACGTCGTCGGCCGCTGGGGTGAAGACCTCTTCGTTGTGCTCGGACCGGGCACCGGCACCACCCCCGCCGAGCTCGAGCGCCGCCTGCGCGTGCGCCTGCTTGGCAGCCCGGACGCACCGCTCGTGCGCTGGGCGTGCTCCCTCACCGTGGGCTCGGGGCTGCTCGAACCGTGGGACTCCGGAGGCCTGGCCGAGCTCGTCAGCCGCGCCGAGCAGGACCTGGCGCTGCGCCGCGCGCTGCGTGCACCCAGCGCCGTGGAGCCCGCGCGCCAACGTCCGTCACGTCGCTCCGAGGACCAGCCCGGCTCGATCGGCTGACCGCCCCGCTCTGAATGGCACGGGGCCACCCTGTGCCATTCCTACTGGCACGGGGTGGCCCTGTGCCATTGAGGGAGTGGCGCAGATCCACCCACGCGCTGAGGCGTGGACGCTCACGACGACGACGGACGCGGGATCGCCCGCCCGGGCTGCGCCTCAGCGGCGGAGTTCAGGGTCGCGAACCGGCCCGCGATGGCCCTGGACTCCGTCAGCGCGGACGGCCGCGTGCCGGCGTCGTCCTGATCGCCTTCCCTTCGGGACCTGGTGAGCGCCGGAAACCGCCTGGCCGGCGCTACTACCCTGGTCGTGAGAGCGAGACCTCCGGCACAGCGAACCCGGAGGAGCAGCGACTCCGGAAGCGAACCGGAGCACCCAGAAGGAGCGCCCCACCGCATGAGCACCACGGACCAGTCCGCCCCCGCGAGCGGCGCAGCCAGCCCCGGCGACGCCCCTGCCCAGCGGTACACCGCCGCGCTCGCGGCGCAGCTGGAGCTCGCGTGGCAGCAGCGGTGGGCTGACGAGGGCACCTTCGAGGCGCCGAACCCCAGCGGGCCGTGGGGCGACGCGGCGGCGGTGGCCGGGCGCGAGCCGCTGTTCGTCATGGACATGTTCCCGTACCCGTCGGGCGCCGGGCTGCACGTCGGCCACCCGCTGGGCTACATCGCCACCGACGTGTGGGCCCGCTACCAGCGCATGAACGGCCGCAACGTGCTGCACACGCTGGGGTACGACGCGTTCGGCCTGCCCGCTGAGCAGTACGCGGTGCAGACCGGGCAGCACCCGCGGGTGACGACCGAGGCGAACATTGCGAACATGCGCCGCCAGCTGCGCCGGCTGGGCCTGGCGCACGACGCGCGCCGCTCGATCTCCACCATCGACCCGGACTACTACCGGTGGACGCAGTGGATCTTCCGCGAGATCTTCGAGAGCTGGTACGACCCGGAGTTTTTGCGGCCCGACGGCGGCCGCGGTGCCGCCCGGCCGATCTCGGAGCTGCGCGAGGCGTACGCCTCGGGCCGCCGCCAGCCCGAGGACGGTTCGACCTGGGCCGATCTGGACGACGTCGCCCGCCGCCGCCTGGTCGACGCGCAGCGCCTGGCGTACGTCTCCGACGCGCCCGTGAACTGGTGCCCCGGCCTGGGCACGGTGCTGGCCAACGAGGAGGTCACCGCCGACGGCCGCAGCGAGCGCGGCAACTTCCCCGTGGTGAAGCGTCCGCTGCGCCAGTGGATGATGCGGATCACCGCCTACGCCGACCGCCTCGTCGACGACCTGGACCGGCTGGACTGGCCCGAGCCCGTCAAGGCGATGCAGCGGCACTGGATCGGCCGCTCCACGGGCGCGCAGGTGCGCTTCGCCCTGCTCGACGGCCCGGCCGAGGGCGGTGAGCTAGAGGTCTTCACCACCCGCCCGGACACGCTGTTCGGTGTCACCTTCATGGTGGTGGCCCCTGAGCACAGCGCTCTGGATGACCTGCCCGCCACCTGGCCGGCCGGCACCCCGGAGAACTGGACCGGTGGCGCCGCCACCCCCGCGGAGGCCGTGGCCGCCTACCGCGCGCAGGCCGCCGCCCGCAGCGAGGCCGAGCGCACCGACGAGGGCCGCACCAAGACCGGCGTCTTCACCGGACTGCACGCGGTCAACCCGATCACCGGCACGGCGGTGCCCGTCTTCACCGCCGACTACGTGCTGGCCGGCTACGGCACCGGCGCGATCATGGCCGTGCCCGGCCAGGACGAGCGCGACTTCGCCTTCGCGGAGCGGTTCGAGCTGCCCGTCGTCCGCACGGTGCAGCCCCCGGAGGACTTCGAGGGCGGCGCGTACACGGGCGCCGGTCCGGCCATCAACTCCTCGAACGACGATGTCGACCTCGACGGCCTGGAGGTCGCCGAGGCCAAGGAGCGCATCACCGCGCACCTGGAGCGCACCGGCGCCGGCCGCGCGGTGACCACGTATCGCCTGCGGGACTGGCTGTTCAGCCGCCAGCGGTACTGGGGTGAGCCCTTCCCGATCGTCTACGACGAGGACGGCCTGCCGGTCGCCGTCCCGGAATCGCAGCTACCCGTGCTGCTGCCGGACGTGCCCGACTACTCCCCGCGCACCTTCGCCCCGGACGACGTCACCAGCGAGCCCTCCCCGCCGCTGTCGCGCGTGCCGGAGTGGGTCAACGTCACCCTCGACCTGGGCGACGGACCGAAGCAGTACCGCCGCGAGACCAACACCATGCCCAACTGGGCGGGCTCGTGCTGGTACGAGCTGCGCTACCTGGACCCGCAGAACGGCCAGAAGCTGGTCGACCCGGAGGTCGAGCGGTACTGGATGGGCCCGCGTGCTGAGAGGGCGGTCCGTGCGGCCGACGGCACCGCGGTGAAGGACACGGGAGGGGTCGACCTGTACGTCGGCGGCGTCGAGCACGCCGTCCTGCACCTGCTGTACTCCCGCTTCTGGCACAAGGTGCTCTTCGACCTGGGCCACGTCTCCTCCCAGGAGCCGTTCCGCCGCCTGTTCAACCAGGGGTACATCCAGGCCGACGCGTTCACCGACGTCCGCGGCACCTACGTGCCCGCTGCGGAGGTGGAGGAGACCACCTCGCCTACCGGTGCACGCGAGTTCACGTGGCAGGGCGAGCCCGTCACCCGCGAGTACGGGAAGATGGGCAAGTCCCTGAAGAACGTCGTCACGCCCGACGACATGTACGAGGCGTACGGCGCCGACACGTTCCGCGTGTACGAGATGTCGATGGGTCCCCTGGACGACTCCCGCCCCTGGGAGACCCGCGCGGTGGTCGGCTCTCAGCGTTTCCTGCAGCGGCTGTGGCGCAACGTCGTCGACGAGGCCACCGGTGAGGTCCTCGTGACCGACGCTCCGGCCGACCCGGCCACCCGCGCCCTGGTGCACCGCACCGCGGCGGGTGTCGCCGCCGACTACGAGGCCCTGCGCTTCAACACCGCGGTCTCCAAGCTCATCGAGCTCAACAACGAGCTGACCAAGCTCTCGTCGGTGCCCCGCGAGGCCGCCGAGGCGATGGTCCTCATGGTGGCGCCGCTCGCGCCGCACATCGCCGAGGAGCTGTGGTCGCGGCTGGGGCACTCGGGTTCGCTGACCTTCGAGCAGTTCCCCCAGGCCGACCCGGCGCTGCTGGTGCAGCAGACGGTGACGTGCGTGGTGCAGCTGCAGGGCAAGGTCCGCGACCGCCTCGAGGTGCCCGCCGACATCACCGAGGCCACGCTGCGCGAGCTCGCGCTGGCCTCCCCGGCGCTGCAGCGGGCGCTGGACGGCCGCGGGGTGCGCACGGTCATCGTGCGCGCACCGAAGCTCGTCAACGTGGTGCCCGCCTGATCGTCTGATCCGCCTGATCCTCCGCTGACGGGGCCCGTCGTCCGCCCACAGGGCGGCCGGCGGGCCCTGTTCGTGGGCCTGTGTCCACAGGGGCCCGCGCGGGGCCCGCCGCATCGGAGGGGCGGGCCAGCCTGGTCCGGTGCTGGACGGGGCGCCCGGCTCGGGCTGGGAGGAGGACGACGACGACGGCGGCTTCCCCGGTGAGGCCGCTCCGCTGCGCGACCGCGCCGCCCTGCGCGCGGCGCAGCGGCGCGAGGCCCGCGACACCCACGAGGTGTGGCGCCCGTCGGCGATCGACAGGCTCCGGGAGGCGCGCTGGTCCCTGGCGCCGCCTGCCGCGGCGGGAGCGGTGCTCCTCGTGGCGGCGGTCGTGGTGCTGCTCGTGCTGTCCGCGGCGAGTGCGGGGCGGGCGTCGGTGCCTACGCCCACCCCCGGTGTGGCGGTGCCGACGCGCACGCTGCAGCCGTCGTCGCCGCCGTCGTCCTCGTCCCCGGGGCCGCCCTCGTCGTCATCGTCGGTACCGGGGTCGGCGGTGTCCTCCGGGGGCGCTGCGGGCGGGGAGGTCGTGGTCGACGTCGTCGGTGAGGTGGAACGGCCCGGCCTGGTGCGACTACCCGCCGGATCACGCGCTGACGACGCGGTCCGCGCCGCCGGCGGTGCCCGACCCGGTGCTGACCTGCGGCGGGTCAACCTCGCGCGGCTGCTCGTCGACGGTGAGCAGCTCGTGGTTCCCGCGCCGGGCGAGGAGCTCACGACGTTCGCGCCCGGGGCGGCGAGCGTGCCCGCGACGTCGGCTGCGGCGGGGGCCTCCCGGACTGCGAGCGGGCCCGTGGACCTCAACCACGCAACCCTGGCCGAGCTCGACGGCCTGCCCGGCATCGGTCCCGTCCTCGCCCAGCGCGTACTCGACTGGCGCGCGGCGCACGGACGGTTCACCAGCGTGGAGGAGCTGAGTGAGGTCCCCGGCTTCGGCCCGGCCACGCTGGCGCGGCTCACGCCCCTGGTAACGGTGTGAACCGCGGGGGCGTCGTGTCGTCGGCGTTGTCTGCGGCGCCGTCGCTGGAGGCCTCCGCGGACCGGCGCCTCGACGCCCGGCTGCTCCCCGCGGCCGTGGCGGCGTGGGCGTGGGCGGCGCTGGCGCTCGTCGTCCCGGTGGTGGTGCTGGCAGCAGTGGCGCTGGGAGCTGTTGGCCTCGCCACGGCGTGGGCGCTGCGCCGCCGGGCCGGGACGGCGTCGCTCGCGCTTGTGCTGATCGCGGCGGTTGCGGTGTCGGTAGGTGCCGGGCGCCTGGAGCGCTCGGCCGGGCTGCTCCAGCCGTTGGCGGCCGAGCAGGCGACGGCCGTGCTCGACGGCGTCGCCGTCTCCGACGCCACCCGGGTGCGGGTAGATCCAGCTCGCTCCTGGGGGCGCCCCAGCCCGCGCTGGACGGTGCGCCTGTCGGTGAGGACGGTGACCGGACGCGGGAGCACGTCCGCGGCGCACGCCGAGGTGCTCGTCATCGGGGGAGCCGGCTGGGAGGCCGTGCGCCGCGGCGACCGCGTGCACGCCGTCGGGCGCCTACAGCCCACCGACCTGGCCGACCCGTCCGCCGCCGTGCTGCGCGCGATGCGCTCGCCCACCACCGCCCCTGCGAGCGGGTGGGCCGCCCGGGCCGGTCAGCGACTGCGCGAGGGACTGGTGAGAGTGTGCGCGCCCCTGCCCACCGATGCCCGCGGACTGCTCCCGGGCTTGGTGGTCGGCGACACCACCGCCGTTCCCACGAGCCTCGACGCCGACCTGCGCACCACGGGCCTGACGCACCTCACGTCGGTCTCCGGCGGCAACACCGCGCTCGTCGCCGGAGCAGTGGTGCTGCTCGGCGGCGTCGTCGGGCTGTCCCGCCGGGCGCGCCTCGTGCTGGCCGTGGGCGCGCTGCTCGCGTACGCCGCCCTCGCCGGCGGCGAACCCAGCGTGCTGCGAGCCGCGGCGATGGGCACCGCGGCGCTCCTCGGGACCCTGCTGGCCCGCGGCGGGGGAGGACTGCCCACGCTCTGCCTCGCCGTCGCGGTGCTGCTGGTGGCCGATCCATGGCTGGCCCGGCAGGCTGGCTTCACGCTGTCCGTGCTGGCCACCGGGGCGCTGCTGGTCCTCGCGCCGTCTCTGGCCGCGTCGCTCGCACGCCCCCTGCTACGGGGCCGGGTGCCGGGCCGGCGGGCGGCGCCCGTTCGCGACGCGCTGGTCTCGGGGATGGCGGTGGCCGTCGCCGTGCCTGTGTCGGCGCAGCTGGTGTGCGCCCCCGTCGTCCTGCTGCTGGCCCCCGGGCTGCCGGCGCTCGCGGTGCCGGCCAACGTGCTGGCCGGTCCTGCGGTGGCCCCGGCCACCCTGCTGGGACTGCTGGCCGCGCTCCTGGAGCCGTGGGGGCCGGTGGGTGCCGCACTGGCCGGCCTCGCCGCGCGGCTCGGTGGGCTGGCGGCGCAGTGGATCGCGCTGGTGGCCCGGACGGGCGCCGAAGTGCCGGGAGCGGTGGTCCCGTGGGCGCAGGGGCCGGGGGCCGCCGTCGCGCTCGCAGTGCTCACGGTCGTGGCGCTGAGCGCGCCGCGGGGTGTCCGCGCGGTGAGCGCCGCGCTGCAGCACCGCCCGGATCGCCGGCTCGAACGGCGGCTGAGTCGGTCGCCCGATCGGCGACCGGCGGGCTGATCCCGGTGAGTCTGATCACCGTCGGACGCTCGTGGCAGGGTGTGGCCGTGCCCGCTCCACGGTCCTCGTCCCGCAGCCGCGCCTCCGGAGCGTCGAGCCGCGACAGCACCGCTGCGCTGCCGTGGCACCAGGCCGTCCCCGGCCCGGTGGTGCTCGTCACGGGGCCGGAGCAGCTGCTGGCCGAGCGCGCCGTCGAGCGGATCCGCGACGCGTGCCGCGAGCGGTCGCCGGAGCTCGAGGTCGTCGCGGTCGAGGCCGCGGCGTACCGCTCCGGAGAGCTCACGCAGTGGACGAGTCCCTCGCTGTTCGAGGAGGCGCGGCTCGTCGTCGTCAACGGTCTGGAGGCCGCCCCCGACGTCCTCGTCACCGACGTGAGCGCCGCGCTGGGGGGCCTCCCCGACGACGTCGTCCTCGTGCTCCGCCACTCCGGCGGGGCCCGCGCCGGTGCGTTGCTCAAGGCGGCGCGGGTGGTGCCGGGGGCGGTGCTGGTGGAGTGCCCGGCGGTGAAGTCGCCGGCGGAGCAGCGGGCGTTCGCCCAGACCGAGCTGCGCTCCCACGGCCGCACCATCGACGACGACGCCCTCGACGCGCTGCTCCTGGCCATCGGCTCCGACCTCCGATCGCTGGCGGCCGCGTGCTCGCAGCTGGCCACTGACGTGCCCCGCGGCACTGCTGCCGGCGGACGGGCCGCGCGGCTGACCGCCGACGACGTCGAGCGGTACTACGGCGGCCGCGCCGAGGTGACGGGCTTCAAGGTGGCCGACGCCGCGGTGGCCGGCCAGCGGGCCGAAGCGCTGCGTCTGCTCCGTCAGGCCCTCGAGTCCGGACTCGACCCGGTGCCCCTCGTGGCCGCCCTCGCGCTGAAACTGCGGGGCATGGCCAAGGTCGCCTCGGCCGGGCGCGGGTCGCCCGATGTGCTCGCCAAGAGCCTGGGCATGGCCCCCTGGCAGGTCCGCACCACGCGCGACAGCCTGCGCGGGTGGACGCCGGACGGCATCGCCGCTGGCATCACGGCGCTTGCCGAGGCCGACGAGGCCGTCAAGGGCGGCGGGCGCGACCCTCGCTACGCGGTGGAGAAGGCCGTTATCGCCATCACCGCCGCCCGCGCCGGCTGACCTCGAGGGTCGGCCAGTCCGCACCCCAGCCCCAACGCCGCGCGCCGAGCGCGTCCGCGTCGGGAGCCGTGCTCTTCACCCGCTCACGTCCCTGAGATCAAGGACGTGAGCGCGGGCTCCTCAAGGCGGGCCGTGCGCTCCGCGCAGCACGACGACCTTCCGATGTGGGCCCCCTGTCCCGGGCCCTACGAACGTCGTCACACAGAAGTAACAGGCAAGAGTCTTTACGGATAGTTCCTTGCCAGTTAGCTTCCTCGTCATCGACGCCCGCAGGCGTCCCCCGTCCGGCAGCGAGGACTCACGATGAGACGAGCACTGCGCACGACCACCGCCCTGATCACCGCGGGGGCACTGGCCCTCTCCGGAGCGCTGGCGAGCTGTTCCTCGTCCTCCGCCGACAGGTCGGGGGTGCTGCGGGTGTGGGCCGGTGAATCCACGCCGTTCAACGACAACTTCAACCCGTTCTCGCCCGACGCCGTCTTTGCGACGTTCGGTGCGATCTACGAGCCGCTGTTCTTCTACAACCAGCTCTCCAGCGACCCGCCGACCGGCATGATCGGCCAGTCCTTCGAGATCAACGGTGACGGCACCGTCATCACCGTCAAGATCAAACCTGACCTGCAGTGGAGCGACGGTCAGCCCCTCACCGCCGACGACGTCGCCTTCACCTTTGGCTACGGCCCCAACAAGAGCCCGCAGATGGTCAGCGCGACCGCCCCGGACGCCACCACCGTGGTCCTGACGTACAACGCTCCCCAGTTCACCGCGGAGTCGCTGATCCTCGGCTCGACGACGATCATCCCGAAGCATGTCTGGAGCTCCATCACCGACTACGCCTCCCAGACCAACGAGAAGCCGGTCGGCTCAGGGCCCTACGTGCTCGACTCCTTCTCCGACGCCGCGTACACGATCAAGGCCAACCCGAAGTTCCGCGACGGCGAGCCGGCGGTCAAGGAGGTCCAGTACCTCGCGCTGGACGCCAACCAGTCCGGGCAGGACCTGCTGACCACTGACAAGCTCGACTGGTCCGGGCAGTTCATCGCCAACCCCGACAGCGTCACCGCCGGCGGGCGCATCGGCACCGCGAACTTCCAGCAGGACCCGACGGTCATCATGGCCTGCTCGAACGCCGACCTCGGATGCAAGGGGCCGCAGACCGACCCGGCCGTGCGTCAGGCGATCAACCTGCTGCTGGATCGCGACGAGATCGCGAAGAAGGCGTTCGCCGGTCTGACCGCGAAGGGCAACCCGGCGTTCCTGCTGCTGCCGCGTGACCAGCAGTGGCTGGCCGACCCGGCGACCGGCGAGAGCCCGCAGTCACCGAACATCGCCGCGGCCCAGAAGGTCCTCGAGGACGCCGGCTATGCCAAGGGCTCCGACGGGATCTACGCCAAGGACGGCGTGCCGCTGGACATGACGATCGTCTCTCCGGACGGCTGGACCGACTACAACGACGCCGACAAGCTCATCAGCGAGCAGGCCGCCGCCGCGGGCATCCGCATCGAGGCGCGGACCGTCTCCGACGCGGAGTACTACACCCCGGCCAGCACCGGCGACTACCAGCTCATGCTCTGGGGCCTGACGCAGTCGCTCGTGGCCGACCCGTACTCCAACTACCACGAGTACTTCGCCAGTTCGGGCACCGCCGAGGTCGGCACGGCCCCGCCCTCCGGCCAGAACTTCGCGCGGTACTCCAACCCCGAGGTCGACGCCGCGGTGACGGCGGCCGCGGCCACCCAGGACGTGGCCGCCAAGCAGGCCGCCTACGCCACGGTCCAGCAGCACATCGCGGCCGACCTGCCCTACATCCCGGTGGTGGTCAACGCATCGCAGGCGTTCTTCGACACCAAGGACTTCACCGGCTGGCCTTCCGTGGAGGACCCCTACGCCGACCCGCTGCCCTACCTCTCGACGGCGTCCGGTGTGGTGCTCGCCCACCTCAAGCCCGTCCAGAAGTAGCGGGCTCAGGACGACGACGAGGACGAGCACCCGATGGCCTTCTACCTGCGCCGCACGGCGTTCTACGCGGTCACCGTCTGGGCGGCGGTGTCGCTGAACTTCCTCCTGCCGCGCCTGCTGCCCGGAGACCCGGCGGCGATCATGATCGGCAAGCTGCGCCGCGCGAGCGGGGGGCGCCCGCTGTCCCCGGAGGTGATCGCCTCGATCAACGCGGTGCTGGGCCCGCCGAAGGGCACGTCCCTGTGGGAGCAGTACCTCATCTACTGGGGGCGGCTGCTGCACGGAGACCTCGGCATCTCCTCCACCCGGTACCCGGCGCGCGTCGTCGACCTCATCGCCGCGGCGCTGCCGTGGACGGTGGTGCTGGTGGGCACCGCCACGGTGCTCTCGTTCGTGCTGGGCATCGTCGCCGGGGCCTGGGTGGGGTGGCGCCGCGGCACGTGGCTCGACCACCTCGTGCCCGTCACCACGGTGCTGCAGTCGATCCCGTACTTCTGGCTGGCCCTCGTGCTCGTGGCGGTGCTGGCGGTCCAGCTGGGGATGTTCCCCATCGTCGGCGGTTACGACGTCTTCGACTTCCCCGCGGGTCCCGAGGCCAGCTGGGCCTTCCTCGTCAGCGCGTTCACCCACGCCATCCTCCCCGCCGTCACCATCGTCATCTCCTCCGTCGGAGGCTGGCTGCTGGGGATGCGCAACATGATGGTCGCCACGATGTCGGAGGACTACGTGGTCACTGCCCAGGCCAAGGGCCTGCGGCCGAGCCGGGTCCGCTCCCGGTACGCCGCCCGCAACGCGGCGATCCCCAGCCTGGCGGGCTTCGGCATCGCCCTCGGCTTCGTGGTGGCGGGCTCCATCGTCACCGAGCAGGTCTTCAGCTACCCCGGCGTCGGCAGGCTCATGATCCAGGCGGTGTCTGGACTGGACTACTCCCTCATGCAGGGCGTCTTCCTGGTCATCACCCTCACGGTGCTGGCGGCCAACTTCGTCATGGACCTCCTCTACGGCCTCATCGACCCGAGGGTGAGGACGCATGCGTGAGCTGATGCCCCGCTGGGACGGCAAGCTCGCCATCGGCGTGGCCACCGTCGCCCTCATCACGGTCTTCGCGCTGGTGGTGCCCCTGCTGGCGCAAGACCCGCGCAGCAGCGCCAACCCCGCGCTCCTGCCGCCCGGGCCAGGCCACTGGCTGGGCACCACCAAGCTCGGCAACGACGTGCTGGCCCAGCTGGCCGTCGGCACCCGCGGCTCCCTGTTCGTCGGGGTGCTCGGCGGGCTGGTGTCGCTGGTGCTGGCGCTGTTCTTCGGCATCCTCGCCGGCTACATCGGGGGTGTGGTGGACGAGGTGCTCATGCTCCTCACCAACATCAACCTCGTCATCCCCGGCCTGCCGCTGGTGATGGTCATCGCCGCGTACGTGCAGAACGCCCCCGGGCTGGGGTCGCTGGCGCGCAGCTCGCTCATGGTGGCGCTCGTGCTCGGGGTGACCGGCTGGGCAGGCTCGGCGGTGGTACTGCGTGCGCAGGCCCGTTCGCTGCGCACCCGCGAGTACGTCGCCGCAGCCCGCGTGGCCGGCGAGGGCACGCTGCGCATCATCTGCGTGGAGATCCTCCCCAACCTCGTGCCGCTCATCGCCGCCCAGCTCATCTACGGCGTGATCTTCACGGTGCTCGGCGAGGCCGGCCTCAGCTACCTGGGCCTAGGCCCCACGGGCTCCATCACCCTCGGCACCATGCTCAACGACGCGCAGACCGGCCAGGCCGTCGGCACCGGCGCGTGGTGGTGGTTCGTGCCGCCCGGCACCATCATCGCCGCGCTCGGCGCGGGGCTGTCGTTGGTCAACTTCGCCCTCGACGAGGTGGTCGACCCGCGCCTGCGCCAGGCTCCGCAGGCCGTCCGCCGCCAGCGCCGCTCCCGCGCCGCCATCACCCGCGAGGAGGCCAGCGCATGATCGTCGAACGTGCGGCCGAGCCCGATCTCACCGTCCAGCCCGTGCTCACCGTCGAGGACGTGTCCATCCGCTACGAGGTCGACCCACCCGTCGACGCCGTCCGCGGGGTCTCCTTCACCCTGCACCGCGGCGAGATCCTCGGGCTGGCCGGGGAGTCCGGCTGCGGCAAGACCACCCTCGCCTACGGCATCACGCGCCTGCTGAAGCCGCCCGCGGTGATGACCGGCGGCCGCGTGGTACTGCACGGCAGGGCCGGTCGAGATGCCGGTGGAGACCAGGACGACGACGAGGCCACCACCGACGTCGTCGCCCTGACCGGCGAAGAGCTGCGAAGGTTCCGGTGGGACCGCGTCTCCATCGTCTTCCAGGGGTCGATGAACTCCCTCAACCCCGTGATGACCGTCCGCGACCAGCTCCACGACGTCTTCACCACGCACCGCCCCGGCATGCGCCGCCGCGTCCGCGAACAGCGTTGCCGCGAACTGCTCGAGCTGGTCGGGGTCGACCCGGCGCGCCTGGCCAGCTTTCCCCACCAGCTCTCCGGCGGCATGCGTCAGCGCGTCATGATCGCGATGGCGCTTGCGCTCGACCCGCAGGTCATGGTCATGGACGAGCCGACCACCGCCCTCGACGTCGTCGTCCAGCGCAGCATCATCCGGGAGATCATGGTGCTACGGGAGCGGCTCGGTTTCGCCGTCATCTTCATCACCCACGACCTGCCGCTGCTCATCGAGATCAGCGACCGGATCGCCGTGATGCGCGACGGTGAGGTGGTCGAGCTGGGCACCGCCGAGCAGATCTACCGCGCCCCGCAGGCCGACTACACCAAGCAGCTCCTCGCAAGCTTCCCCAGCCTGTCAGGCACTCGCGGCGGCTTCGTCAGGGGTCGCGAGGAGGTGCTCGGCGCATGACGCCTGTCGACGGCGTGCTCAGCGCCAGCCACCTCGTGAAGACGTTCCGCCTGCGCTCCGGCCTTCGGAGCACCCCCGTGCACGCCGTGAAAAACGTGTCGTTCGAGGTGGTCCGCGGCCGTACGGTCGCGCTCGTGGGTGAGAGCGGGTCGGGCAAGTCGACCATCGCGCGGATCCTCGCCAAGCTCGAGACACCCACCTCCGGTCAGGTGCTCCTCGACGGCGTGCCCACGCCCACCCGGGGGCGCGCGCTCGCCGAGTACCGGCGGCGTGTGCAGATGGTGTTCCAAGACCCGTTCGCCTCGCTGAACCCGTTCCACTCGGTGGCGCACCACGTGGAGCGGCCGGTGCGGATCCACCACCCGGAGTTGACATCGGCGCAGGTGGCGGCGCGGGTGCGCGACCTGCTCGACCGGGTCCAGCTGTCACCGGCCGACAGGTTCGCCTCCCGCCGACCGCACGAGCTGTCCGGCGGGCAGCGCCAGCGCGTGGCGATCGCGCGGGCCCTGGCCCCGGGCGCGCAGTACGTGGTGGCCGACGAGCCGGTGTCGATGCTCGACGTCTCCATCCGGCTCGGGGTGCTCAACCTCCTGGCCGACCTGCAGCGCGAGCAGCACCTCGGTGTCCTTTACATCACCCATGACCTCGCCACTGCCCGCCACTTCTCCGACGAGCTGCTCGTCATGTACCGGGGAGACGTCGTGGAGCGCGGCCCCGCTGACGACGTGATCCTGCGCCCGCAGCACCCGTACACCCAGGCACTGCGGGAGGCCGCTGCAGACCCGGAGCGCCTCGGCGCGCTGCGCGACGAGGTCAGGCGCTCCCTCCGTCCCCTCGGCCAGGAGAGGAGCGCCAGCGCATGACTCCCGTCGACCCGGGCACCCCCACCTGGCTGCGTACCCGCAACGACCGCACCGCCCTGGCGCTGCTCCTGGAGCACGGCCCGCTCAGCCGCTCCCAGCTGGGCCGGCTGTCCGGCATGTCCAAGCCCACTGCGGGCCAGATGATCTCCCGCCTGGAGCAGGTCGGCCTCGTGGGGCCCGTGGGGGAGATCTCGGAGTCTCGCGGGCCCAATGCCGTCGTCTACGGGGTGCGCTCCGACGTCGTCGCCGGCGTGGCGGTGTCCGTGCTGGAGGGCTCGCTCGAGGCAGTGCTCACCGACCCGCTCGGCACGGCGCACCCGGTGGCGCAGGTGCCGTTGGCCGGCCGGGACCGCTCCCCCGAGGCCGACGTCGGCGCCGCCGTGGAGGCGGCGTGCCGCGCGGCGGGGGCCGACCCGGCGTCGGTGACGGTGGTCGTGGTGGGCGTGCAGGCAGCCGTCGGCGTCGCCCACGACGAGCTCTCGTTCACCGACACCCTGCCGGGCTGGCCCCGGCGGGGCGCGCGGTCGCGGCTGGAGGCCGCCACCGGCCACGCGGTGACCCTCGAGAACGACGTGAACCTCGCGACGATCGCCGAGCGGGCCACCCCCGAGCTGGCGGACGCCGATGACTTCGCCCTGCTGTGGGTCGGCGAGGGCCTCGGTGTCGGCGTGGGGGTCGGCGGGGTGGTGCAGCGCGGGGCGTTCGGCGGGGCGGGCGAGATCGGCTACCTCGAGGTGCCGCGGTCGGCCGCCGCCATCGACCCCAATGCCACCGACTTCACCGACCTGCTCGGCGGCGCCGCGGTCGTGCGCCTGCTGGGCGGGCCTCCGGAGGAGCCGCTCCGATCGGCGCTCACCCGCCTCGACGACGACGTGCTCGCGCAGCTCGCCGACCGCATCGCGCTGGCCGCGGCGCCCGTCGTGGGCCTGCTCGACCCGGGCGTGCTCGTGCTGGGCGGCCCGACCGGCCTCGCGGGCGGCCCCGAGCTGGCCGCGGCCGTCAAGGCGCGCCTGGCGTCCGCGCACCTCAAGACGGCGGACCCGCGGGACCGGCTCGGACGGTTGCGGGTGCTCGTCAGCGGCAGCGGGCCGCAGCCCGTGCTCCAGGGCGCCGGGCAGCTGCTCGTCGACGACCTGCGGGCGCGGCTCGAGTCCCGCATCGGCGTCCCGTGACGGGTCGCCGTCCCCCGTCCTGTTCCTACGTCAAGGAGACCCCGTGAAGCTCGCCATCGTCGGCGGCGGCTCGACCTACACCCCCGAGCTCATCGACGGCTTCGCCCGCCACCGCAGCGCGCTGCCGCTGGAGGAGCTGGTGCTCGTCGACCCCGACCCCCGCCGACTGGAGCTGGTCGGTGGCATGGCCCGGCGCATGCTCGCCCACGCTGGCCACCCCGTCACCCTCACGACGACGTCGGACGTGCGCGCCGGCGTCGACGGCGCGGACGCCGTGCTCCTGCAGCTGCGGGTGGGCGGGCAGGACGCCCGCAGCGCCGACGAGACGTGGCCCCACGAGGCGCACTGCATCGGCCAGGAGACCACCGGCCCGGGCGGCCTGGCCAAGGCGCTGCGCACCGTGCCGGTGGCCCTGTCCATCGCCGACGTCGTCAGGGAGCACGCGCGGCCGGGCGCGTGGATCGTCGACTTCACCAACCCCGTCGGCATCGTCACGCGCGCCCTGCTGGAGGCCGGGCACCGCGCCGTGGGCCTGTGCAACGTGGCGATCGGCTTCCAGCGCCGCTTCGCCGCGGCGCTCGGCGTGCCCGCCGACGACGTCCTTCTGGGCCACGTCGGGCTGAACCACCTCACGTGGGAGCGCAGCGCGGTGGTCGGCGGCGTCGACCAGCTGCCGGGCCTGTTGTCCGAGCGGCTGGGCGAGCTGGCCGAGGAGGTGGAGCTGCCGGCGCCGCTGCTCGCGCAGCTGGCGGCGGTGCCCTCGTACTACCTGCGCTACTACTACGCGCACGACGAGGTGCTCGCCGAGCAGCTCGCCGCCCCCACGCGCGCCGACGCCGTGCGCGCCATCGAGCGGGAGCTGCTCGACCTCTACGCCGACCCGCGCACCGTCACCAAGCCGGAGGCGTTGGAGCGCCGCGGGGGCGCCTTCTACTCCGAGGCGGCGGTGGAGCTGCTCGTGCAGATGAGCAGCTCGGCGGGCAGTCCGCTCGACAGTCCGGCGGGGCGACCGCGGGTGGTGAACCTCCGCAACGACGGCGCCCTGCCGTTCCTCCCCGACGACCACGTGGTGGAGGTGCCGGCGGTGTTCCACGACGGGCGCTTCGTGGCGCGCGACGTCGAGGAGGTGCCGGTGGAGGCGCAGGGGCTGGTCGCGGCGGTGGCCGCCTACGAGCGGCTGGCCCTGGAGGCCGCCGTGCACGGCGGGCGCGAACGGGTGCTGTCGGCGATGCGCAGCCACCCGCTCGTGCTGCAGCACGAGCGTGCCGAGAAGCTCACCGACCTGCTGCTCGCCGAGAACGCGAGGTTCCTCCCGTGGGCGCGGTGACCGGGGACCAGACCGTGGACCAGACCGTGGTGGTCGCCGTCGACGGCGGGGGCAGTAAGACCGACGCCGTCGCCGTGCGTCTGGATGGCTCCGTGGTGTCCCGCGCGCGTGCCGGAGGGAGCAGCCCCCAGATCGAGGGGCTCACGCGGTCGGTGGAGGTGGTCGACGCGCTGGTGCGCGAGGTCGCCGGCGTCGCGCCCCTGGCGGGAGTTGACCTGTTCCTCTCGGGCCTCGACTTCCCCGCGGAGGAGGAGGCGTACCGGCAGGCGATCGCCGACCTGCCGTGGGCGCCGGGTGCGCTGCTGGACAACGACCTGTTCGCGGTGCTGCGCGCCGGCACGTCCGCGGAGGCCGCCGTCGCCGTGATCTGCGGGACGGGCATCAACGCGGTGGGACTGGGGCACGGCGGAACGCGGGTGCGCTTCCCCGCGGTCGGGGCGATCTCCGGTGACTGGGGCGGCGGGGGCGGGTTGGGCTCGGAGGCGCTGTGGCACGCCGCGCGCCACGTCGACGGGCGTGGCCCGGCGACGGCGCTGACCGAGGGCATCTGCCGGGTGCTGGACGTTCCGTCCGTGCCGGAACTCATCGCCGACCTGCACTTCGGGCGCCGCTCCCAGGGCGACCTGAGGTTGCTGGCCCCGGAGGTGTTCCGCGCGAGCGACGCCGGTGACGCGGTGGCGGGCGCGCTGGTGGACCGGCAGGCCGACGAGGTGGCCGCGCTGGTCACCGCCTGCGTCCGCCGGCTCGACCTGGCAGGCGAGCCCTTCCCGGTGGTGCTCGGCGGGTCGGTACTGCAGGCGGGGCACCGGCGCCTGGAGGACCGGATCGCCGCGAGGGTGCACGACGTCGCGCCGCACGCGGAGCTCCACCACCTGCGCGTGCCGCCGGTGGTGGGGGCGGTGCTGCGGGCGCTGGAACGGGCGGGAGCTGACGGCGGTGCGCTGGCCCGCGCCGAGGCCGAGCTGGTAGGGACGGCTCACGCCGCGCTGGTGGGCGGGGTGGCTCGATGACGCGTGACGGAAGTGGTGGGGGAGTGACGGGCGTCGCGGTGGTCTCGGCGCACCTCGATGACGCCGTGCTGTCGGCGAGCATCGAGGTGGCCACTGCCGACCGGGTGATCACCGTCTTCGCCGGCGTCCCGCCGGAGGGGACGCCGCCTGGCGGGTGGGACGTCCTCACCGGAGCGCCTGACGCCGCGGCCCGTGTCCGCGACCGGCACCGGGAGGACGACGCCGCCCTGGCCGCGCTGTCTCCGCAGGTGACGGCGTTGCGGTTGGGGGAGCTGGACCTGCAGCACCGCCCGTCGGGGGACCACAACGACGACGGCGCGGCGGGTGCTCCGCCGGTTCTCGCCGAGCTGGGCGCGGCGCTGGCCGACGCGGCACAGGGCTGCGGGCACCTGTACCTGCCCGCCGCCGTCGGGCAGCACCCCGACCACGTGAGCACGCACCGCGCGGGCTTCGTGGCGGCGCAGCGGCTCGGGGTCCCGGTGACGCTGTACGCCGACGTCCCGTACAGCGTGCGGTGGGGGTGGCCGGAGTGCGTCACGGGCCAGCCCGACTCGCCGTTCCTGCGCTGCACCGCCGAGTGGGACGAGTCGTTCGCCGCCACCGGCCTGGACCGCGAGCACTGGCGACTGCAGGTGCGGCGGCTCAGCGAGGAGCAGGTGGCCGCCAAGTCCGCGGCCCTGGAGTGCTACGCCTCGCAGATGCCCGCGCTCGACGCGGGGACCGCGCGCATCGTGACCCGCCCCGACGTGATGGCCTTCGAGGTGGTGTGGACGTGGGCCCTGGATCGTCCGGTAACGCTGGCTGACGCTGGCGTCCCCATCGACGGGTCCTGCTGAGGTGACGATGGACGTGCCCAAGCCGGCCTGAGCCGAACGCGCGCGGCTGGCTTCCCCGCGGGGAGGTGGCGCGCAGACGCTTGATCGTCGACGGTGGCGTGTACACCCGTCGAGCTGGGGACGCATCCTCCCGGTGGGGACGCACAGGCCCGGTCTTACGCGGTCCCAGGCGGGCTCGAACGTCCCCACCGGGCTTTAGCGTCCCCGGAAACGTGCAGAGCTTCCGTGATCGTGACCGAGAGGGTGGCGGACGCCCATGATCACGGACGAGGTGGCGCTGAGGTCCTCGATCGTGGCCGAGGGGGTGCGACGAAGCGGGTGAGGACGGCGAAGGGCGGGGACGGACCGCGTCCGTCCCCGCCCTTCGTGCGGAGCTGTGAGCCGGAGCCGCCTCAGGAGGCGGAGTTCACGGCCTTCGCCAGGGCCGACTTGCGGTTGGCGGCCTGGTTGGAGTGGATGACACCCTTGGAGACGGCCTTGTCGAGCTTGCGGCCGGCGACGCGCAGGGCGCTGGAGGCCTTCTCGGCGTCACCGGCGGCGACGGCCTCGCGGACCTGGCGGACGGCCGTGCGCAGCTCCGACTTCACGGACTTGTTGCGCAGACGCGCAAGCTCGTTGGTGCGGATGCGCTTGATCTGGGACTTGATGTTGGCCACGGGCCGGTCTCTCCGTCGCTTCTGGGGTGTCTGGTCGAAAAACCTGGGCAGTGCTGGTGGCGTCTCCGCCGAAGCTCTCGCGCAGCCCCGCCGCATGTGGGTGGTGCGCACGCAGCCACCCAGGTTACCAGTGCCTGGAGGGCGTTCGCGCACGGCGAGATCCAGACCAAGACTTGCCTGTCGGTGTGCCCGCGGGGCTCCCGTCTCGGTACCGTCCGCACCATGGACCTGGGGTCGTCGCTGAGCAGTAGTGGCGGTGCTGGCACGCGGAGCGCGGGGGTGGTTGACGAGGTGTCCGGCGGGCTCTTCGACGGCTACGGCGCTGCTTCGGCGGCCAGCGGCGCATGGGACGAGATGTTCACCGCCGACGGCGCCGTGCGCGAGTCCAGTGCGCATGTGCACGCAGCGCTGGCCAGCACGGCGGTGCGCGACCTGCGCGGTCGGGCGGACGCGCTGGCCACCTCCTACACCGACAAGGGCATCACCTTCGCCGTCGGTGGAGAGGAGCGCCCCTTCCCCCTCGACGTGGTGCCCCGCGTGGTCAGCGCGCAGGAGTGGGCCGTGGTCGAGGTCGGCGTCGCCCAGCGGGTCCGCGCCCTCGAGGCGTTCCTCGCCGACGCGTACGGCCCGATGCGCGCCGTGGAGGACGGCGTCGTCCCGCGCGGTGTCATCACCTCCTCCTCGCACTTCCACCGCGTGGTGGCCGGCATCGAACCGCCCAACGGGGTGCGGGTGCACGTGGCCGGGGTCGACCTCATCCGTGACGCGGAGGGCGTCTTCCGGGTCCTGGAGGACAACGTCCGCGTGCCGTCGGGCGTTAGCTACGTGCTCACCAACCGCACGGCGATGGCGGGCGCCATGCCCGAGGCGTTCAGCGACCAGCGGATCCGCCCGGTCTCGGCGTACCCGCGCCGGCTGCTGGCCGCGCTGCGCGCCGCGGCGCCCGTGGGCATCGAAGACCCGACCGTCGTCGTCCTGACCCCCGGGGTCTACAACAGCGCCTACTTCGAGCACGCGCTGCTGGCGCGCAGCATGGGCATCGAGCTGGTCGAAGGGCGTGACCTCGTCTGCCGCGGCGGCCGGCTGCACATGCGCACCACCGCGGGCCTGCGGCCCGTCCACGTGGTCTACCGACGCGTAGACGACGAGTACATCGACCCGGTGCACTTCCGCGCCGACTCGATGCTCGGGTGCCCGGGCCTGCTGAACGCGGCCCGCGCGGGCAACGTCACCATCGCCAACGGCATCGGCAACGGCGTCGCCGACGACAAGCTGCTCTACACGTACGTGCCCGACCTGGTGCGCTACTACCTCAGCGAGGAGCCCGTGCTCCCCAACGTGCCCACGTGGCGCCTGGAGGAGCCCGAGGCCCGCGAGGAGGTCTTCGACAGGCTCGCGGAGCTGGTGGTCAAGCCCGTCGACGGCTCCGGCGGCAAGGGCATCGTCATCGGCCCGGCCGCCAGCCCCGCCCAGCTGGAGAAGCTGCGCGAGACCGTGAGCGCCGACCCCCGCGGGTGGATCGCCCAGCCGGTGGTGCGCCTGTCGACGGTGCCCACCCTCGTCGGTGACCGCGTGGCCCCGCGCCACGTGGACCTGCGGCCCTTCGCCGTCAACGACGGCTCCCGCGTGTGGGTACTGCCGGGCGGACTGACCCGCGTGGCGCTGCCCGAGGGAGAGCTGGTGGTCAACTCCTCCCAGGGCGGTGGCAGCAAGGACACCTGGGTGCTCGCGGACGACCGCCCCGAGGAGCAGGCGCCGACGCGAGCGCGCGCCGCCGCCATCACGACGCTGCCGAGTGCTCCACCGGACCGGGGGCCGGGAGTCGCCGGCGCCGCTGACGTCAGGGACCAGCAGCAACAGCAACAGCAGCAGCAGGCCCAGCAGGCCCGGACAGGGGAGGAGCGGCCGTGCTGAGCCGGATCGCGGAGGCGCTGTTCTGGATCGGGCGCTACGTCGAGCGCGCCGAAGACACCGCCCGCCTGCTCGACGTGCAGCTGCAGCTGCTCGTCGAAGACCCCTGGCTCGACGAGCAGACCGCCTGCGCGAACCTCCTCGCCGTCATGGGTGCCCCGATGGAGGTCTCCGAGGACGGTTCCGTGCCCCCGGCTGACCGGCGCACGGTGCTGGAGAGGCTCGGGTACGACCCGTTCTCCAGCGCCTCGATCGTCGCGTCCATCGGCGGCGCCCGCGAGAACGCCCGCCGGGCCCGCGAGACCGTCTCCACGGAGATGTGGGAGGTGCTCAACACCGCCTACAACGCCGTGCCCTCGGGCCGCTGGCGCGCGGTGAGCCCGCACACCTTCTTCGCGTGGGTGCGCGACCGCACCTCCACCGTCACCGGCATCGCCGACTCCACCATGAGTCGCGACGACGGCTGGCTGTTCCTCACCCTCGGCCGCAGCATCGAGCGCGCCGACATGACCGCCCGTCTCATCACGTCCACCGCGAGCCTGGGCGGTCCCGCCAGCCGCTGGCCGTCGCTCCTGCGCGCCTGCGGTGCCCACGAGACCTTCCTGCGGACCTACCGCGGCCTGGAGGACGAGACGGAGGCCGCGGAGTTCCTCCTGCTCGACAGGCTGTTCCCGCGCTCCATCGTCCACGCCCTCGCGCAGGCGGAGAAGTGCCTGGCGGACCTGGAGTCGAGCGGGCAGCGAGCGGGTGTCTTCGACGAGGCGCAGCGGCGCCTGGGCCGGGCCCGCGCGGAGCTGGAGTACCGCCCGTTCGCCGACGTCCTGGCGCACCTGCCCGACGAGATGGAGCGCGTGCAGCGCACGTGCTCGGCCGCCTCCGACGCGGTGACCCGTCGGTACTTCTCCAGCGCCGAGGCGCTGACCTGGGTGGGGGGCATGTCATGAGTTCGCGGCTGCGCATCGCGCACCACACCGGCTACCGGTACGGCGCGCCGGTCACCAGCTCCTACAACGAGGTGCGGGTGGCTCCCATGACCACCCCGGAGCAGACGGCGCTGCGCACCCGCCTCGAGGTGCGCCCGGCGCCCTGGCAGCACGTCTACCACGACTACTGGGGATCCCAGGTCACGGTCTTCGAGGTGCACGAACCGCACTCCGAGCTCGCCGTCACCGCCACCTCCACGGTCGAGGTGGACCGGCCCAGCACCCCGCCCCCGGGCGGCGGCTGGGACGTGCTGCGCGACCCCCGCACCAGCGACGAGCTGATCGAGCTGCTCACGTGCTCTCCGGCCACGGCTCCGCCGCCGGAACTCGTCGAGCGCGTCACGGCCTTGGTCGACGCGGGCGCCAGCCCCGACGACCTCGCCGCCGAGGTGTGCTCGCAGCTGCACCGCGAGATCCGCTACGTGCCGGGCGCCACGGGAGTGCACTCGCACGCCGCCGACGCCTGGGGTGAGCGCGCCGGTGTCTGCCAGGACTTCGCCCACCTCGCCCTGGGGGCGCTGCGGACGGCGGGCATTCCCGCGCGCTACGTCTCCGGGTACCTCCACCCCGACCCGACCGCCCCCATCGGCGCCACCGTCACCGGAGAGTCGCACGCGTGGGTGGAGTGGTGGACCGGCGAGTGGTTCAGCTGGGACCCCACCAACGACGTCGCCCCGGGAGACCGTCACGTCATCGTGGCGCGCGGCCGGGAGTACTCCGACGTGCCGCCCCTCAAGGGTGTCTACGCGGGAGGCGCGCCCTCGGAGATGGTCGTCAAGGTGGACATCACGCGTCTGGCGTGAGCCGGGTCCGCACGCCGCCGTCGTCGTCCTCGTCGCGGAGAGCGACGGGGACGACGACGGCGGCACCCTTCACCGCGGTCTCGGCTTCCGCAGCCAGCGCCGCCGCGACCCGCGCCACGTGGGGTGGTCGCAACACCGATGCGTGGGTCGCGGGCAGGGTCTGAGTCACCACCTCACCCGTCAGCAGACCGTCCCAGGCACACGGTCCGTCGGGGTTGAGGTGACTGCGGAACACCAGGGTCCGCCCTGACCAGGGGCGGCGCCGGTGCAGCTGCGAGGTCCGCACCGCCAGTGCCTCGAGCTGCGGGGCGTCCAACGCGCCACGGCGCACTCCCAGCGTGCTGGCGAGCGCCGTCACGGCGGCGATCCGTCCGCCCCAGCGCTGGCCCACGTCGACCCTCGGGCCGCCGTCGATCGCGGGGACGGGGATACCGCCGGGCAGCTGACCCCGCAGCACGGCCCGTGGCCCGCGCGGCGCGTACGTGTCGAGCAGCGTCACGGACACCACCTGCTCGCCGGCCATCGTGAGCAGGCGCGCCACCTCGAGCGCCACGAGGCCGCCCATGGAATGACCGGCGACGACGTACGGCCCTCGCGGCTGCAGCGACCGCACCGCGGCCAGGTGGCGGCGGGCGGCGCGGCTGACCGACCAGTCGGGCGCCTCGCCGTCCTCCAGCCCGTGCGGCTGGTAGGCGACGAGCGGCTGCGACGGCCCGAGCGCTTCGGCGAGTCCCAGGAACGACAGGCCACTCGCGCCCGCCCCGGCGAAGCAGTGCAGCAGCGGGCGGCTGGGCGCCCGCTCCGGAGGGGTCAGGAGGACGACGCTGGCGGGCAGGTCCGGCCGGTCCCTGCGGGCTCCAGGCCTGAAGACCCCAGGGCTGCAGGTTCCTGCGCCCGCTGCTGCCGCGGCGACCACCTCGGCCAGCTCCCGCACCGTCGGGGCCTCGGCGACGTCGGAGGCCACCAGCGCCGCGCCCTGCTCGACACGCAGCACCGTGAGCAGCTCCTGCACGGCAAGGGAGTCACCGCCGAGAGAGGTGAACCTGTCGTCGCGGCCGATCGCCTCGAGGCCCAGCACCCGCCCCCAGGCCGCGGCCACCGCCTCCTCCCACCGGCCCACGGGCGGCTGCCGTGGCGGGCGCCGGGGGACGGGCAGCGCGGCCCGGTCCACCTTGCCGCGCTCGGTGCGCGGCAACTCGGCCAGGAGGACCACCTCGGCGGGCACCATCCACTCGGGGAGCCGCTCGAGCATCCGCCGCCGCAGGGCCGCGGGGGAGGGGCAGCGCACGTCGGGGGCGACCGCCGCGTAGGCCACCAGCTGCGTGGGGCCCTCGTCGGTGCACCGCACCGCGACGACGACCGCGTCGGTCACGCCCTCCTGCCCGCGGAGCGCCTGCTCCACCTCCACCGGTTCCACGAGGTAGCCGCGCACCTTCACGGCGTCGTCGGCGCGACCCCGCAGCTGCAGCGCGCCGTCGGCGCCGATGCGCGCCAGGTCGGACGTGCGGAACACCGCCCACCCGTCGGGGTCGGTCGAGAAGCCCCCTGCGGTCCCGGCGGCGGGTGGGCTCCCGGCAGAACTCCCGAGGTAGCCGCTCGCGAGCACCGCCGATCGGACCTGCAGCACGCCCGTGGTGCCTGCCGCGACGGGGACGCCGTCGTCGTCGACGACCTCCAGCACCACCCCCGGCAGCGCCCGACCGGGCGGGACGGCACCGGCGGGCACGTCGTCGTCGGGACCGATCACCTCCGCGGCCGTGTGCCAGGTCTCCGAGGAGCCCAGGCAGTTGGCCACCGTGACATGCCGCCCCAGCTGCTCGCGCGCCCGCGTGACGTCCGCCCCCTGCAGCGGCTCCCCACCGCAGACGACGCGGCGCAGGTCGGGCAGGGGTGAGCGGGTGGCACCGCACAGCCCCCGCAGCAGCGACGGCGTCACCCACGTGCTCTGCACGCCCTGCTCCCGGAGGAACGCCACGAGCGCCTCCGCGCCGCGCTCACGGGCGTCCATGACGTGCAGTGAGGCGCCCCCGAGCAGACCGGCGAACAGCAGCGTCTGCCCCATGGCGAAGGCCGGCGGAGCGAGCACCCCGAGCCGGGAGCCCGGCTCGGCGCCGAGCAGGTCGAGGCCGGTGAGCGCCCCGTCGACCACCTTGGCGTGCGACAGCACCACGGCCTTGGGGGTGCCGGTGGATCCCGAGGTGACGACGACGGACGCGGCGTCGCGACGCGCGGGGCGCGGGCGCTCCGCCTGCCACCGTTGCAGGGCGTGCTGCCCAGCTCTCTGCCCGGCCCGTTGCCCGGCTTCCCGCTCGGTCCCCTGGTCGCTCGGACCATCGAGGACGACGACCCGATCCGCCCCCACCAGGTCCGCGGCGGTGTTGGCGTGCGCGGCGTCGGCTACACACGCGATCGCCCCGGTGAGCTCGACCACCGCACGCAGGCGCGCGGTGGGCACCCCAGGGTCGAGGAGGACGAGAGGGCGGCCCGACAGGACGACGGCGACCGTCGCGACGGCCACGTCCACACTGCCCGCCGTGAGGGCGGCCACCGGCGCGCAGGGCAGCCCCGCGACCGACAGTTCGGCCGTGTTCTCGGCTCGTACGGCCTCGACGGAAGCTCCGATCCGCTCCACGAGCGCCGACCACGCGGTGGCGCCCGCCTCGAGCAGCTGCTCCCAGCTGAGGCTGCGGTCGACGTCCGCCACTGCCAGCTCGCGCCTGCCCTGCCGGGCGGCGCGCAACAGCGCATCGACGACGGAGTCGTCGCCGCCTCGGGGGAGCGGCGGGGTGCAGGAGATCACAGCGGCTCCAGGGTGGACCGTCGGCTCGTGGGGTCGTCGTGCGAAGGAGAGCATCCCCCCGACGAGCGTCCCAGCGGCGGCCGCACTGCTGGTTCACCACGTCACCCGATCAGCCGATGGGCAGCCGACCCACCGTCAACCGGCCTTCACCCGGCCGTGGGCAGCAGTTTCGGCGGGGTGCGCGCGTCGACGGCGGCCTCGAATGCCGCGGCGTAGCCGAGCACATCGACGTCGTCCCACTGGGCGCCCGTGAAGGTGATGCCGATGGGCAGCACGTCGGCGGGGCCGGCGAACCCGGCCGGCACGGTGACGGCCGGGTAGCCGGCGACGGCGGCCGGTGTCGAGCTGGCGTACACGAAGGCGGGCGGCTCGCCGTCACGGTTCTGATAGCTGATGAGGTCCGGTGGTGTGTTCGTCAGCGAGACGATGGCGGCCAGGTCGTCGTCGGCGCCGGGTCCCTGGGCGAGCACGGTGTCGATGGCGGCGCGCGCCAGCCGCCGGGCGTCCGCGCGGGCCGTGGCGATCTGCGGGGAGTCCGCGCGCGGGCCGGAGGCGGCGGAGGTGAAGGTCTCCTGGCCGAACAGCGACAGTTCGACCGGGTCGGCGATGTTGAACGCGATGAGGTCGTCGAGGGTCTTCGGCTGCGCTGCGCCAGTGGCCTCCGGGGCGAGGCCGCCCAGGTAGGCGTCGACGTCGCGCTCGAACTCGGGCCCCAGCGCGAGGCCCTCACCGGCGCCCACGGCGTCCTGGTCGGGCAGCTGCACCGGCACGAGCGTGGCGCCGGCCTTCTGCAGCGCCGCCACGGCCGAGGCGTAGACGGCCTCGGTGCGGTCGTCGACGGCGGCGGACTGCTCCGGCGTCAGCGTCCAGTACCCGAACCGCTCCCCGGACAGCGACGGCCCGTTGCCCTCCACCACGCGCCCGAACGACGTGTCGACGTCGGCGGGTCGCTCGAGGGTCGCCGGGTCGGCAGCGTCCGTGCCGTCGAGCGCCTCCATGGCCAGCGCCGCATCGACGGCGTGCCGTGCCAGCGGGCCGGCCGTGTCCTGCTCCAGCGACAGCGGCACCACGCCGGTTCGGCTGACCATGCCCAGCGTGGGCTTGACGCCGACCAGGCCGTTGGTGGCCGCCGGGCACACGATCGACCCGTCGGTCTCGGTGCCGATGGCCAGCTGCGCCAGCGACGCCGCCACGCCCGCCCCGGAGCCGGAGGAGGAGCCGCACGGGTCCCTGTCGAGCGCGTACGGGTTGCGGGTCTGCCCGCCCACCCCGCTCCAGCCGCTGGTGGACGACGTCGAGCGGAAGTTGGCCCACTCCGACAGGTTCGCCTTGCCGAGGACGACGGCGCCCGCCGCGCGCAGCTGCGCCACGAGCGAGGCGTCGGGCGCGAGGTTGCCCAGCAGCGCCCGGGAGCCCGCCGTGGTGGGCAGCCCGGCGGACCCGATGTTGTCCTTGAGGAGCACCGGAACGCCCTCCAGCGGGCTCCGGGCGCCGTGGGCGGCGCGGTGCGCGTCACTGGCGCGGGCCTGCTCGAGCGCGGTCGGGTCCAGCGCGAGGACGGCGCCGACCTGCGGGTCGACGTCGTGGATGCGCTGCAGGTACGCGGCGGTCAGGCCCTCGGCCGTCAGCCCCCCGCGTCCGATGCGCTCCTGCAGCTCCGGGACGGTCAGCGGGTCGAGGTCGAGCTGGGGCACCTGCAGCCCCGCTGCCCGGGCCGCGGCGAGCAGCTCTGCGGCCTGTGCCGGGGCGGCGGTGCCGGTCTTGGCGGGATCCGCCGCGGTGGGGCCTCCGGCGGCGCCCGCGGCTCCCACGCCCGCGGGCCCGGCGGCCTCGACGTCTGCGGCCGGCGGAGCGGTCGGGTCGAGGTCGGCGGCGGACGCGGTCAGCGCGCCCGCGGGCATGATCAGCACGGCGGCCAGCGCCGAAGCTGCGGCGCGGGGTGCTCGGCGGGCGGAACGTGACACGGCAGCCTCCCGGGGTGCTGTGCGCCGGCTCGTCGACGGATGGACCGGCTGGGCGTTCGGGTGGTTCGTCACCGTACGGGCGGTTCGTCCCGGTGTCTCCCGGGGGTGGGGCAGTCCGACCCCTGGAGGGCGCCGGGCGAGCGGGGAGGGGACGTCGTCGCCAGGAGCTGTGAAGCGTTGGTCCCTTGGGAGTGGTCGGCCGGTCGGCGATGGGGCCAGTGCTTCACAGCTCTCCACCACGGACCCGGCGCCCGGCGTCGTCCCCGCCGTCGGCAGCTGCGCTGCATGGGAGCATGGGCCGGTGCCAGCGTCCCCCACGTCGTCGTCCGCCGGGCTGGCGGGCATCCAGCCCGCGTCCACGGCGCCGGAGCGCCTCCGCAACTTCTGCATCATCGCCCACATCGACCACGGCAAGTCGACCCTGGCCGACCGCATGCTGCAGATCACCGGCATCGTCGACGCGCGCGCCATGCGGGCCCAGTACCTCGACCGCATGGACATCGAGCGCGAGCGCGGCATCACCATCAAGAGCCAGGCCGTGCGCATGCCGTGGACGCCGAGCGGCACCGGCCTGGAGAGCTCCGCCGGCCAGGCGTACGCCCTCAACATGATCGACACCCCGGGCCACGTCGACTTCACCTACGAGGTCTCGCGCTCGCTGGCGGCCTGCGAGGGCGCCGTGCTGCTGGTCGACGCCGCCCAGGGCATCGAGGCCCAGACGCTGGCCAACCTCTACCTGGCGATGGAGAACGACCTCGCCATCGTCCCCGTGCTCAACAAGATCGACCTGCCGGCGGCGCAGCCCGAGCGGTACGCCGAGGAGCTCGCGGGCCTCGTGGGCGGCGACCCGGCCGACGTGCTGCGGGTCTCCGGCAAGACGGGCGTGGGCGTCGAGGCGCTGCTCGACAGGATCGTCGACGTCGTCCCCGCCCCCGTGGGAGACCCGGACGCGCCGGCACGAGCCATGATCTTCGACTCCGTCTACGACACCTACCGCGGCGTGGTCACCTACGTGCGCGTGGTCGACGGGGTGCTCCGCCCCCGCGAGCGGATCGCCATGATGTCGACCCGCGCGCAGCACGACCTGCTGGAGATCGGCGTCTCCAGCCCTGAGCCGACGCCCTCCGAGGGCCTGAGCGTCGGTGAGGTGGGCTACCTCATCACCGGTGTGAAGGACGTGCGGCAGAGCCGCGTCGGCGACACCGTGACGTCGGCCGCCAAGCCGGCCAGCGAGCCGGTCGGCGCCTACGAGGACCCCAAGCCCATGGTGTTCTCGGGGCTGTTCCCCATCGACGGGTCCGACTACCCGCTGCTGCGCGACGCCCTCGACAAGCTCAAGCTCAACGACGCCGCCCTGGCCTACGAGCCCGAGACGTCGGTGGCGCTCGGGTTCGGGTTCCGCTGCGGCTTCCTCGGGCTGCTGCACCTGGAGATCACCCGCGACCGGCTGGAGCGGGAGTTCGGGCTCGACCTCATCTCCACCGCGCCGTCGGTGGTCTACGAGGTCACCCTCGACGACGGCCGCGAGGTGACCGTCACCAACCCCAGCGAGTACCCCTCCGGCAAGGTCGCCGAGGTCCGCGAGCCGGTGGTCAAGGCCACCGTGCTCACCCCGGCCGACTACATCGGCACCGTCATGGAGCTGTGCCAGCAGCGCCGCGGCGAGCTGCAGGGCATGGACTACCTCTCCGAAGACCGGGTGGAGATGCGCTACCGCCTGCCGATGGCGGAGATCGTCTTCGACTTCTTCGACGCGCTGAAGTCGCGCACCCGCGGGTACGCGAGCTTCGACTACGACGTCGACGGAGACCAGGCCGCCGACCTCGTCAAGGTCGACATCCTCCTGCAGGGCGAACAGGTCGACGCGTTCAGCGCCATCGTCCACAAGGACAAGGCGTACGCCTACGGCGTGATGATGGCGAGCAAGCTGCGTGAGCTCATCCCGCGCCAGCAGTTCGAGGTGCCGGTGCAGGCCGCCATCGGCGCGCGGGTCATCGCCCGCGAGACCGTCCGCGCGATCCGCAAGGACGTCCTCGCCAAGTGCTACGGCGGTGACATCACCCGCAAGCGCAAGCTGCTGGAGAAGCAGAAGGAGGGCAAGAAGCGGATGAAGATGGTCGGCCGCGTCGAGGTCCCTCAGGAGGCGTTCATCGCCGCGCTCTCCACCGACGCGCCCACCGGCAAGGACGCCGCCACCAAGAAGTAGCGCTCAGCCGTCGTCGGAGCCGCAGCGGGCGATCATTGCCCGCTGAGGGCCGGCGCTGCCGCCCAGGTACTGCCCGATGTCGGTGAACCCGGCGCGCGCGTAGGCCCGCAGACCAGCGTGGTTGCATTCGTTGACGGTCAGGACGACGACGCGCGCCGGTCCCGCCGAGCCTCGTGCGACCTCGGGCGCCAGCGCCACGGCCGCCCGCGCGGCTGCGGTGCCGAACCCGCGGCCCTGGTGGTCGGCGCCGATGACGACCGAGCGCAGCAGCACCGCGGTGGCCGGGTCCTCGCCGGCGGCAGCAAGAAGGCGCGCGAGCTCGGCGTCCTGGTCGGGGTCCGCGGTGCCGGTGTGCAGGACGCCGGCGCCGACCACCTCGCCGTCGTCGTCGTGGTGTCCGTCGTCATCGCTGGCGACGACGACGAAGGGCGTGCGGGCCGGGTCCGCGAACGCCAGCGGGAACGAGTCCGCCGGCACCGCCGCGAACCGCTGCTGCTCGGCGCTGATGCGCAGCCGGCTCGCGGCGGCGAGCAGCGCGTCGTCGTCGGGCCCCACCACCACGAGCCGCACTCCCACGCCGCCATCCTCCCCCCAGGGCTGTGGCGCTGGAGCGCATGATCGTCGCCAGGGGGCGGGGGGCCAGCGAGGACCCTCGCCCCTCTCCCGCACGATCATGCACCTGCGCGCCACATCCCCGGCATGATCGGGCGCCGTGGGAACCCTGACCGCCGTTTGCCGAGTCCACCAGCTGCTGCCCGACGAGGGATCGGTGGGCGTCACCGCCATCGACAAGCGCCCCGTCGTCGGGCCGGTGCGGGTGAAGGCGCTCGGGGCCTACGGCGACGTCCAGACCGACCGCGAGCACCACGGCGGACGCGACAAGGCGCTGTACGCCTACGCGCAGGAGGCCGCCGACCGCTGGGCCGCCGAGCTGGCGCGCGAGGTGCCGCCGGGGCTGTTCGGCGAGAACCTGCGCACGTCAGGGGTCGACGTCGACGGCGCGGAGATCGGCGAGCGGTGGCGCATCGGCACCGGCGAGGACGCCCTTGAGGTCGAGGTGACGATGCCCCGGACGCCGTGCGCGACGTTCGCGCGGCGGCTGGGGGAGGAGCGGTGGGTGAAGCGGTTCACGCGCTCCGGCGTCCCGGGCGCCTACCTGCGGGTGGTGCGACCGGGGACGATCAGCGCCGGTGATGCGGTGGAGGTGCTCCTCCGTCCGGGGCACGGCGTGGGGGTGGGTCGTTGGCTGGCCGACGCTGACCCCGCCGACGCGCGGACGCTGCTGGCGTGCGCGGCGGATGGCGGGCTCGACCTCGCGCCCGACCTGCGCGAGGCGCTGCTCCCAGCCTCGCGCCGATGAGAGACCACCCGCCGGGTGGGGCCCGCCTGGCGCGCAAGCCAGCAGGGTCAGGGTCAGCGGGGTTGTAGCGCCGCCACCATGACCACCTGCGGGTCGGCGGCCTGCGCCATCCACCGCGCCCCGCTGTCGGCGAATCCCGCTCGGGCGTAGGCGGTGCGCGCTGCGGCGTTCGACTCGTGCACGCACAGCACGAGCAGATCCGCCTCCGGCTCCAGCGCGTGCGCCAGCGCCCGGGCCTGCCGCGCGGCCGCCGTCCCGTAGCCGCGGCCCTGGTGGGGGCGGCCGATGTAGAAGGCGCGCAGCAGCAGTCCGCGCGCCGGGTCGTCGAGGAGGTGCTCGAGGTGCCCGCGCCGGTCGAGCGTGCCGAAGCCGACCACGCGCTCACCGCTACCGGGACCGGGCAGCTGTGCCATCACCGCGAACGGCACGCGCAGCGCATCGGCGCTCGCGGGCGGGTACGTCATCGACGCGGGCAGGCAGTACCTGTCCTGCCCTGGGCCGGGCTTGAGCGCCAGCACGGAGGCGAGCAGGCGCGGGTCGCTGGCCTCGGACAGCGGCTCCAGCCGGACCGCCGGCAGCGGCCGGGGTGCCTTGGCAGCTCCTCCTCCCACGCCCCCATCCCAGCACCAGCGCTGCAGCAGCCCGCGCACCACCCGCCCCACCCTTCCCGCACTTGCCGCGGAAAGTGCGCCACCGACCCCCTCGATTCCGCACTTGCCGCGGAAAGTGCGGGAAGGAGGGGAAGCGAGCGGAAGGGGCGGGGCGGCGCGGGTGCGACGATGGACGGCGATGAGCCCCGCCCTGCCCGACGGCGATCCCGCCCCCGCCGACGGGCTCCTCCCGCCGACAGCGGCGACCGGCGCCGGCGCCCGTGACCTCGGCGTCTACCTGCACGTCCCGTTCTGCCGGGTCCGCTGCGGCTACTGCGACTTCAACACCTACACCGCCGCCGAGCTCGGCCCGCCCGAGCTGCCCGGCGCCTCCCAGGCCGGGTACGCCGGAGCGCTCGTCGAGGAGGTCGCGCTCGCGGCCCGCGTGCTGCGCGCCTCGGGGCTGCCCGACCGCGAGGTCTCCACCGTCTTCGTCGGCGGAGGCACCCCGACGCTGCTGCCCGCCGCCGACCTCGCCCGCGCCCTCGATGCCGTGCGCGAGCACCTCGGCCTGGCCGCCGGTGCCGAGGTCACCACCGAGGCCAACCCCGACTCGGTGACCCCCGCTTCCCTCGCGCAGCTCGCGGAGGCCGGCTACACGCGCGTCAGCTTCGGCATGCAGTCGGCGGTGCCCCACGTGCTCGCCGTCCTCGAGCGCACCCATGACCCGGCCCGCGTGCCGCAGGCCGTCCGCTGGGCGCGCGAGGCGGGCTTGGCCGTCAGCCTCGACCTCATCTACGGCGCGCCGGGGGAGTCCCTCGCGGACTGGCGCACCAGCCTCGACGCCGCGCTCGCCTGCGAGCCCGACCACCTCTCCGCCTACGCCCTCGTGGTGGAGGAGGGGACGGCGATGGCCGCGCGCGTGCGTCGCGGCGAGCTGCCAGCGCCCGACCCCGACGACGAGGCCGCCCAGTACGAGCTCGCCGACGCCGTCCTGCGTGACGCCGGCTACAGCTGGTACGAGGTGAGCAACTGGGCGCGCACACCCGCCGACGCCTGCCGCCACAACGTCGCCTACTGGCGCGGCCACGACTGGTGGGGCGCCGGCCCCGGCGCGCACAGCCACGTCGGCGGCGTTCGCTGGTGGAATGCCAAGCATCCCGCCGCGTGGGCCCGCCGCCTGGCCGCCGGTACCAGCCCGGCGGTGGGTCGGGAGGTTCTCGACGACGACGCGCGCGCGGTCGAGGCCGTGCTGCTCGGCGTCCGCCTGGCCGAGGGACTGCCGGCCTCGCTGGTCCCGGCGGCCGGCCTGGCGCAGGTGCCCCGCCTGGTCGCCGACGGCCTGCTCGAGCCCCCCGCCGCAGGGGTGCCCGGACGCAGCGACGCCCCCGACGGCGACCAGCCGCGACTGCGGCTGACGCTGCGGGGGCGCCTGCTGGCCGACGCCGTCGTCCGGGCCCTCCTTGGCTGGGAGGGTCAGGACGACGACGTCACCGGCGTCACTTCACGAGCCGCCAGTTGACCGGGTACCGGTAGTCGATGCCCTGGTTGGCCTTCACCGCCGCGATGATCACGAAGACCAGGGCCACGATCACGAAGGGCAGGTACAGCAGCCCGCCGATGCCGAACGTGATGATGGTGACGACGCCGAGCGCCAGCGCGACGATGTTCACGAGGATCTGGAAGTTCAGCGCCTCGGCCGACTGGCTGCGGATGAACTGGCCGCGGTCGCGCAGCACCAGGTAGATGACCAGCGGCCCCACGAACGTCAGCCCGATGAGGGAGCTGACGATCGACGAGACGTGCGCCAGGCAGGCCCACAGGCGCTGGTCCTGTGGGCTCATCTCGACGGCGTGACCCTGCTGATACGGCTGCTGGTACCCCGGTTGCCCGTACCCCTGCCCGTATCCCTGCTGGTACCCGGGCTGCGGGTAGCCCTGCTGTGGGCCGGGGGCCGAGTACCCCTGCTGGCCGGGGTGGGCGTACTGCTGCTGGGGCGGCGGCTGCTGGCCGTAACCGGGCGGTGGCTGCTGGGCGTACTGCCCTTGCTGCTGGCCGTACGACGGGGCCTGCTGGCCGTAGGAGGGGGCTGACGCACTGGAGGGCGGGGACGTCGGTGGCGTCGACGAGGCGCTCGGCTCGGTCGGCTGCTCGCCGTAGCCGGGGCCGTACTGGCCGTAGGCGGGCGGCGGCATCTCCCCGGGCTGCGCGTCGGGCTGGTCGGCCGGTCGGCCGGGCTGCTCGGACACTTCTCCTCCTCGGGGCCCGTGGTGGGACCGCGGACCCGCCCCCCAGCGTCGCGGAAACCCGCGCGCGGCACCAGCGCCCCACGCCCGGACGGCGGCGTCGTCGTCGTCCTGAGGGAGCGGCTCAGCGGTCGAGCTGGTCTCCGGTGACGAAGTCGATGAGTTCCTCCACCCGTCCCGACAGGGTGGGCTCGAGGTCACCGATGGTCCGCACGCTCGCCAGCACCCGTTGCCAACCGCGGGCGAGGTCGGCGGGGGTCTCGCGTGGCCAGCCGAGAGCTTCCAGCACGCCCTCCTTCCACGGGCGTCCGCGGGGCACCACCGGCCAGGCGTCCAGGCCGAGACGCGCCGGGCGCACCGCCTGCCACACGTCGACGTAGGGGTGCCCGACGACGAGCACGTGGTCGGCGGCGCCCGGAACCCCGCGCAGCGCGTCGGCCACCAGGCGCGTCTCCTTGGAACCGGTGACGAGGTGGTCGACCAGCACGCCGACGCGTCGCCCCGGCCCGGGGCGGAACTCGGCGACGGCGGCGGCCAGGTGGTCGACGCCCTGCAGCCCCTCGACGACGACCCCCTCGACGCGCAGGTCGTCGCCCCAGACCTTCTCGACGAGCTCGGCGTCGTGCTTGCCCTCCACCCAGATCCGCGAGCCGCGGGCCACGCGGGCGCGGGCACCCTCGACGGAGAACGACCCACTGGCGGTGCGGCCCGGCCGCAGCGGCGCCGCCCCCGAGGCCGTGCGGGCCGTCGGGGGTGGGCCCACCGGTGGCACGAGCTTCACCGGCTGGCCCTCCTCGAGGAACCCGGCGCCGAGCGGGAAGGATCGGGTGCGGCCCTTCCAGTCCTCCAGGACGACGACGTGCACGCCCCCGGCCTTCTCCACCCGGACGACCGCGCCGCTCCACCCGGTCTCGACGTCCTCGACCACGAGGCCGGGGGTGGCAGGCACCTCGCGGCTGGCGGCACGGGCGCGACGGCGGCCGGTGGTGGGATCGGTGACGGTGTCACCGCGGCGCAGCGGGCCACGGGCTCCCCACCCGCCGTAGCGGTCTGCGGAGCTGCTCGGCTGCCTCGGGGGTGTCGGGGGAGTCGGCACCCGTTCGACGCTACCTGCGGTGGCACGCCGACGGCGTAGCATTGGCACTCCAGACTCTTGAGTGCCAGGCGCCGTCGAGTGCCAGCCGCCGGTCGGCGCTCGCGCAGAGTCTCGAGCAGTTCCACGAGCAAGTGCTGCACCCGACGAGCAGGGAGGACGCACGTGACCGAGCCCCGGCGTCTCGCCGTCCTGCGGGCCATCGTCGAGGACTACGTCGCCACGCAGGAGCCCGTCGGCTCCAAGGCCCTGGTAGAGCGCCACGCGCTCGGGGTCTCGCCGGCCACGATCCGCAACGACATGGCTGCGCTCGAGGAGGAGGGGCTCATCGCCCAGCCCCACACGAGCGCCGGCCGGATCCCCACCGACAAGGGCTATCGCGCCTTCGTCGACGGGTTGCCCGCGGTGCGGCCGCTGTCGCCGGCGGAGCGGCGTGCCATCGACAGGCTTCTGGGCAACGGCGAGCCGGTCGACCTCGACGAGGTGCTCGAGCGCACCGTGCGGGCGCTGGCGCAGCTGACCCACCAGGTAGCCGTCATCCAGTACCCGTCCCTGGCGCGTGCCCGGGTGCGGCACGTCGAGCTGGTGCAGCTGGCCCCACGGCGCCTGGTGCTCGTGCTCATCACCGACAGCGGTCGCGTCGAGCAGCGGTCGGTGGAGATACCCCCGGACGCTCCCGAGGTCGTGGCCGACCTGGTCACCGAGCTGCGCGGGCGGCTGAACGCGGCCACGGCCAGCCGCCGCTCGGACGAGGCGGTCGCCGCGCTGGACGGCGTGGTGGCCACCTGGTCGGCGGCCCGCCCGGAAGACTCCGCCGCTGCGTCCGTGGTGGCGGCCGCGCTGCGCTCGGCTCTGGACGCCACCCGTGAGGAGCGGATGGTGCTGGCCGGCACCGCCAACCTCGTGCGCGGCGCCGGGGGCTTCTCCGCCTCCGTCGCGCCGGTGCTGGAGGCCATCGAGGAGCAGGTGGTGGTGCTGCGCCTGCTCGCGGAGATGGCTGACGACCCGGCTAGCGGCGTCTCGGTGCGCATCGGCCGCGAGATCGTGCACAGCGGCCTGTCCGACGCCGCGGTCGTGGCGTCCGGGTACGGCTCGGGGGGCGAGGTCGTGGCGCGGCTGGGCATCCTGGGGCCGACGCGCATGGACTACCCCACCTCTATCGCGGCGGTCCGCGCCGTCGCCCGCTACCTCAGCAAGGTCCTCGCGCCGTGACCGGCCCCCATGCCGCGGCTGCACCCTCGCCTCGCCCGCCCCGTCGGACCCCTCGACTCCTCTCCCGACCGTTCAGGAGCAGCTGACCCGTGCCCACCGACCACTACGCCGCCCTCGGGGTGCCGCGCGACGCGAGCACCGAGGACGTCAAGAAGGCCTACCGCAAGCTGGCCCGCCAGCTGCACCCCGACGTCAACCCCGACGCGGGTGAGCGTTTCAAGGAGGTCTCGGCCGCCTACGAGGTGCTGAGCAACCCCGACAAGCGCCGCATGTACGACGCCACCGGCAGCTCCGGGGGGCCGGGCGGTTTCGGCGGCGGGTTCGGCGCCGGTGGTCAGGCCTTCGACCTCGGCGACCTCTTCGGCTCGTTCTTCGGCGGCGGTGCCGCCCGCGGCCCCGTGCCGCGGGCACAGCCGGGCCAGGACGCGCTCCTCCGGCTCGAGGTCGACCTCGCGGAGGCGGTCTTCGGCGCGGAGCGCGAGATCACGGTGGACACCGCCGTCGTCTGCCCCACCTGCAACGGCAACTGCGCGCAGCCGGGCACGCAGGTCCGCACCTGCGACGTCTGCCACGGCCAGGGGCAGGTGCAGCGCGCCGCGCGCTCGCTGCTCGGGCAGGTGCTCACCACGTCTCCGTGCCCCGCCTGCGGCGGCTACGGCACCACCATCCCCGACCCGTGCAACGAGTGCGCCGGAGACGGCCGCGTCCGGCGCCGCCGCACGCTGACCATCCGCGTGCCCGCCGGTGTCGACACCGGCACCCGGATCCAGCTCTCCGGCCAGGGCGAGGTCGGCCCCGGCGGCGGGCCCGCGGGTGACCTCTACGTCGAGGTCGTCCAGCGCCAGCACGACCTGTTCACTCGCCGCGGCGAGGACCTCCACGCCACGCTGGCCGTGCCCATGACCGCCGCCGCGCTCGGCACCGTCGTGGAGATGGAGACCCTCGACGGGCCGCGCGAGGTCGAGGTGCGTCCCGGCACCCAGCCCGCCGAGGTCGTGACCCTGCGCGGGCTCGGCGCCTCCCGTCTGCGCTCGGGCGGCCGGGGCGACCTGCACGTCCACATCGACGTCCAGGTGCCCAAGGCCCTCGACGACGAGCAGGCCGAGCTGCTGCGCCAGCTCGCCCGGCTGCGCGGGGAGGAACGCCCCGAGGGCCGCTTCTCCCCGGCCTCCGGCGGGGTGTTCTCCCGCCTCAAGCGGGGCTTCGCCGGCGGTCGCTGAAAGGCGACGACGCAGCCGACGTTTCGCTCGAGGGGTCAGTCGACGTAGAAGGTGACCTTGGCCGGCCCCTCGGGCAGGCCCTCGCCGCCGGACTCGTCGGGCGCCCACACCTCGGCGGTGCACGGCGTGCAGGTGCCCTTCTGCACGGTCTGCGAGATCGAGAACTCGCCGATGTCGCCGTTGGCGCCGGCCATCGTGTTCCCGTCGGACAGCACCGTCCCGTCGGCCTGGGTGATCTTCCAGAGCAACGTGCCCTCGAAGGCCGTGCCCTGCCCGACGATGCCCATCGGGCCGGCGGGCAGGCGCTGTCCCTCGACGGGTGCGGTGATCACCACGGACTTCGAGAGCCCGGTGCCGGTGGCCGCGGGGCCGGGTGCCGTGGCGGCGGTGCCGCTGGCCGTCGCGGTGCTCGTGGTGGAGGGCGACGACGACGAACTCGCGCCGTCCGTGCTGCTGGCGCTGCCGCCCACGGGCTCGGTCTGCGGTGACTGCTGGCCGCAGGCGGTCAGCAGCAGGGCCAGGGCGGCGGCGGACCCGGCGGCGACGGTGGCTGCGCGCCGCGCGCGCAGGGTCCGGAGGTGGGCGTGCATGTCTCGTTCCTACCCTTCCGGGCACCCGGTGGGGGGACGAACGCGACCATGCGTCGCGACCCGGCGTCACGGGCGTGGGTACCGTCGGGGCGTGTCCCAGGATCCCGACTGCCTCTTCTGCCGGATCGCCGCCGGCGACATCCCGGCCACCGTCGTGGCGCGCACCGAGCGCGTGGTCGCCTTCCGCGACGTGGCTCCGCAGGCGCCGCTGCACGTACTCGTGGTCCCGGTCGACCACCACCGCGACGTACCCGCCCTGGCCGCAGCGGACCCGGAGCTGCTCGCCGAGGTGACGCGCACCGCGCAGCAGGTGGCGCAGGAGCTCGGCGACGGGCAGTTCCGCTTCGTCTTCAACACCGGCGCCGGGGTGGGACAGAGCGTCTTCCACGTGCACGGCCACGTGCTCGGCGGGCGTCCGATGGGGTGGCCGCCCGGCTGAGCAGCGGGCCGTCCGGAGTTCATCAGCGGATCGTTGTCGGCGCGTTGTCGGTCCTGCGGGCTACCCTTGACCTCGATCGGCCCCGGTCAGGGGCCCGGCCCGTAGGAGCCTGGGGCGTCCAGCCCCTCCCATGCCCGACTCCATCCCGCCCGCCGGCCCCGCGTCCGCTTCGGGCGCGCGCCCCGCGGGCGCCCCGCCCGCCGTCGTCCACACCATCGTCGTGCCGCCCGAGGTGCCCATGGTGGCCCTGCTCGGCACCCGTGACGAGCTGATCCGCGCCGTCGAGAAGGCCTTCCCCCGGGCCGATGTCCACGTCCGCGGCAACGAGGTCACCGTGACCGGCGCCCCCGCCGACGTCGCCCTGGTCGAGCGCCTGCTCGACGAGATGACCACTGTCGTGCGTGCGGGGCAGCTGCTCACGGTCGACGCCGTCGAGCGCTCCCTCGGCATGCTCCGCGCGCAGACCGCCGAGCGCCCGGCCGACGTGCTGACCATGAACATCCTGTCCGGGCGCGGTCGCTCCATCCGCCCGAAGACGCTCGGCCAGAAGCGCTACGTCGACGCGATCGACAGCCACACCATCGTCTTCGGTATCGGCCCCGCAGGCACCGGCAAGACGTACCTGGCCATGGCTAAGGCCGTGCAGGCGCTGCAGGCCAAGCAGGTCAACCGGATCATCCTGACCCGCCCCGCCGTCGAGGCGGGGGAGCGGCTCGGCTTCCTGCCGGGGTCGCTGACGGACAAGATCGACCCGTACCTGCGGCCGCTGTACGACGCCCTGCACGACATGCTCGACCCGGACTCGATCCCGCGGCTCATGGCTGCCGGGACGATCGAGGTCGCGCCGCTGGCCTATATGCGTGGCCGGTCGCTCAACGACTCCTTCGTCGTGCTCGACGAGGCGCAGAACACCTCGGCCGAGCAGATGAAGATGTTCCTCACCCGCCTCGGGTTCGACTCGAAGATGGTCATCACGGGTGACTCCACCCAGGTCGACCTCCCCACGGGCACCCAGTCGGGTCTGCGCGTCATCGAGTCGATCCTCGGAGGCATCGAGGACATCCACTTCTCCCGCTTGACCAGCCTCGACGTGGTCCGCCACCGGCTGGTGGGCGAGATCGTCGACGCCTACGGCCGCTGGGACGAGGCGCACCAGCAGCCCGCGGCGGCACCGCGCGCGCCGCAGGGCCGCCGCAGCGGAGGCCCCAGGTGACCGCGCAGTGAGCGTCGAGGTGGTCGACGAGTCGGGCTTCACCGACCCCGCCGGCACCGGCGGCCCGGGTGTCTCGGTCGACGAGATCTCCGAGCTCGCGCGCTTCGTGCTGGGTGAGATGCACGTGCACCCCGGCGCCGACCTGTCGGTGATCCTCGTCGACACGACGGCCATGACCGCGCTGCACGTGCAGTGGATGGACGAGCCCGGGCCCACCGACGTCCTGAGCTTCCCCATGGACGAGCTGCGCCCCGGCAGCGAAGACGACCCCACGCCCGCCGGGCTCCTCGGCGACGTGGTCGTGTGCCCGGAGGTCGCCGCGCAGCAGGCGCGCGAGTCCGGGCACTCCACCGCGGAGGAGGTGCTGCTGCTCGTGACGCACGGCATCCTCCATCTGCTCGGCTTCGACCACGCCGAGCCCGACGAAGAGCGCGAGATGTTCGCGCTGCAGCGCCGGCTGCTGTTGACGTTCCTGGCGCGTCGGCGCCAGCCGTCGTGATCCCGCTGTGACCCCCGTTCCCGACGCCTCCCTGCCGTGGCTGGCCGTCGCCGCGGTGCTGGGCCTCGTGGTGGCGGGCTACCTCGCCGCCGCGGAGGCGGCGCTGTCCCGCCTGACCCGCGCGGAGGCCCAGCGCCTCGCCGCCGACGGACGTCGCGGGGCACCAGCGGTGCTGGCCCTCGTGGCCGACCCGGTGCCCGCCCTGTCCGTGGCCACCCTCGTGCGTGTCACGTTCGAGGCGCTGGCCACCGTCTGTGCTGCCCTGGCCTCTGCCGCGCTGTTCTCGCAGTGGTGGGCGGGCCTGGTGACCGGCGTCGTCATGGGCGGGGTGGTGTTCACCCTGCTCGGCGTCAGCCCCCGCACCGTCGGCCGTCAGGACCCGGAAGGCATGGCCCTGCGCTCTGCCGGTCAGCTGCGCGCCCTCACCACGGCGTTGGGTCCGGTGGCGCGTGGACTGGTAGCGGTGGCCAACGCCGTCACGCCCGGCCGCGGCTACCGCGACGGCCCGTTCTCCACCGAGGGTGAGCTGCGCGAGCTGGTCGACAGGGCGAGCGAGTCCGCGATCATCGAGGCCGGCGAGCGCGAGATGATCCACTCCGTCTTCGAGCTCGGTGACACCATCGTTCGCGAGGTCATGAGCCCCCGCACCGACATGGTCACCATCGCCGAGGACGCCGGCCCCCGCGAGGCGCTTGACCTGTTCCTGGCCTCCGGCCACTCCCGGCTGCCCGTCATCGGGTCCACCGTCGACGACGTCCTCGGCGTGCTGCACCTCAAGGACGTCGTGAGGGTGCTCCACGACAGGCCGGTCCGGCGCCGCGGCGCCACCGACCGCGCCCGAGACCTCGCCCGCCGTCCCGTCTTCGTGCCCGAGACCAAGCAGGTCGATGCGCTGCTCCGGGAGATGCAGAGCGCCTCGCTGCACCTGGCGCTCGTCATCGACGAGTACGGCGGGGTCGCCGGGTTGGTGACCCTGGAGGACCTCCTGGAGGAGATCGTCGGCGAGATCACCGACGAGACCGACACCGAGGAGCCCGATGTCGTGCCCTTGGAGGACGGCGGCTTCCGTGTCAGCGCCCGCCTGCACGTGGAGGACCTCGGCGACCTGTTCGGCCTGGAGGTCGAGGAGGACGAGGTCGACTCCACCGGTGGCCTGCTTGCCAAGGCCCTCGGCACGGTGCCGGCGGTGGGCGACGAGGCCGAGGTCGCCGGGCTGCACCTGCTCGCCGACGAGGTGGACGGGCACCGCATCGTCACGGTGGTGGTGCACCGCGCGCCCGAGCCGGAGCCCGACGAGGACGACGACGACCGCGAGCGCGCCGAGCGTGAGAAGGCCGAGCGCAAGCGGGAGAAGCGGGAGCGCAAGGAGCGCGAGCGCAAGCAGCAGGAAGAGGAGCGCGAACGCCAGACGCTCCATGACCAGACGCTCCCTGAGGAGCGCATCCGCGCTACGGAGCAGCAGCAAGAGCAGGAGCTCGTCCACGGTGATCACTGACAACAGCAGCCCCACCGAGCGGGGGCCGGACGAGCACCGCTCGGGCTTCGCGTGCCTGGTGGGCCGGCCCAACGCCGGCAAGTCGACCCTGACCAACGCGCTGGTGGGCGAGAAGGTGGCCATCACCTCCTCCCGTCCGCAGACCACGCGGCACACGGTGCGGGGGGTGGTCCACCGGCCCGACGCGCAGCTGGTGCTTGTCGACACCCCCGGGCTGCACCGCCCGCGGACGCTGCTGGGGCAGCGCCTCAACGACCTCGTGCTCGCGACGCTGTCCGAGGTCGACGTCATCGCCTTCTGCCTCCCGGCCGACGAGCGCGCCGGCCCCGGTGACCGGTGGATCGCGGCGCAGCTGGCGGAGGTGCGCCGCACGCCCGTCGTCGCCGTCGTCACCAAGACCGACAAGGTCGACCGGGGCCGCCTGGCGGAGCGGCTGCTGGAGGTCACGGCGATGGGGGAGGAGGACGGTCATCGGCCGTTCGCCGACGTCGTGCCGGTGTCGGCCACGGGAGACTTCCAGGTGGGTGCCGTCGCCGACGTGCTCTGCTCCCACCTCCCGCCCGGGCCGCCGCTGTACCCCGAAGGCGAGCTCACCGACGAGCCGGAGGCCGTCATGGTCGCCGAGCTCGTGCGTGAGGCGGCGCTGGAGGGCGTGCGTGACGAGCTGCCGCACAGCCTGGCCGTCGTCGTCGACGAGATGACCCCGCGGCTGGGGGAGGACGGCGAGCCGACCGGCCTCCTCGAGGTGCACGTGCTGCTGTACGTCGAGCGTGACAGCCAGAAGGGCATCGTCATCGGCCGCGGCGGGGCCCGCCTCAAGGAGGTCGGCACCACCGCCCGCCAGGGCATCGAGGCACTGCTGGGCACCCGGGTGCACCTCGACCTCCGCGTCAAGGTGGCCAAGGACTGGCAGCGCGACCCCCGGCAGCTGGCGCGGCTGGGCTTCTGACCGGCTGGACCCCTCGGCCGGCAGCTCGGTTGGCGGGCTGCGGCGCGCCTGGACGGCGCGCGGCAGGGCGGGTGGCCTTTCGGGGCGGCCGAGGGGTAGGTTGGCCGGGATGTTCGCGGTGAGCCTCCTCCTCGGCTGCCGCGACGAGGTCTCGCAGCCCTAGGTCGGCTCCCTCGTCGCGGAGTCCCGTCCTGCCGGCCGCCCCCCCACGGGGCTGCTCGTCGCAGCCCGGACCCCAGGAGAACTACGTCATGCGCAGCACCCAGCAGCCGTCCCCGATGGCCGCGCACCGCTACCCCCCCTTCGCCTTCGGCGTCGACCTGCCCGACCGCACGTGGCCGGGCCGCCGCATCGAGACCGCGCCGCGCTGGTGCGCCGTCGACCTGCGCGACGGCAACCAGGCCCTCATCGACCCGATGGGCCACGACCGCAAGCTGCGGATGTGGGACCTGCTGGTCTCCATCGGCTACAAGGAGATCGAGGTCGGGTTCCCCTCGGCCTCCCAGACCGACTTCGACTTCGTCCGGTTCCTCATCGAGACCGGCCGCATCCCGGACGACGTCACCATCCAGGTGCTGACCCAGGCGCGCGAGCACCTCATCGAGCGCACCTACGAGGCGATCCGCGGCGCGAAGACCGCCATCGTGCACCTGTACAACTCCACGTCGGCGCTGCAGCGCGACGTCGTCTTCGGCATGGACCGCGACGGCATCGTCGACCTGGCCCTGCAGGGCGCGCGGCTGTGCAAGAAGTTCGAGGAGGGTCTGGCGGGGCAGACCGAGGTCTTCTACGAGTACTCCCCGGAGAGCTACACCGGCACCGAGCTCGACTTCGCGGCGCGGATCTGCAACGAGGTCATCGACGTCTTCGACCCGACCCCCGAGCGCAAGATGATCATCAATCTGCCGTCCACGGTGGAGATGAGCACGCCGGACCTGTACGCCGACTCCATCGAGTGGATGATCCGCAACATCCACCGCCGCGACGAGGTGCTCATCTCGCTGCACCCCCACAACGACCGCGGCACCGCGGTGGCCGCCGCCGAGCTGGGCCTCAAGGCCGGTGGCGACCGCGTCGAGGGCTGCCTGTTCGGCAACGGTGAGCGCACCGGCAACGTCGACCTGGTCACGCTGGCACTGAACCTCGTGGTGCAGGGCGTCGATCCCCAGGTCGACCTGCGCGACATCGACGCCGTCCGCCGCACCGCGGAGCACTGCAACCAGATCGGCGTCCACGAGCGGCACCCCTACGCGGGCGACCTCGTCTACACCGCCTTCTCCGGCTCCCACCAGGACGCCATCAAGAAGGGCTTCGACAAGATGGCCCAGCGCGCAGCGGCCGCGGGGATCTCCGTCGACGACGCCGAGTGGGCCGTCCCGTACCTGCCGATCGACCCGCGCGACGTGGGCCGCTCCTACGAGGCCGTCATCCGCGTCAACAGCCAGTCCGGCAAGGGCGGCGTGGCCTACCTCATGCGCACCGAGCACTCCCTGGACCTGCCGCGCCGCCTGCAGGTGGAGTTCTCGCAGGTGGTGCAGGCCCGCACCGACGCGCAGGGCGGTGAGGTGACCGCCGCGCAGCTGTGGGAGATCTTCACCGACGAGTACCTGCCTGCCGCCGACCACGCCCCCGCCGGTTCAACGGCGACGGCGTGGGGCAAGTTCGCGCTGCGCGGCCTGCGCACCGACTCCTCCACCACCCGCGAGGGCGGCACCGGAGGCGTCGACAGCATCGAGGTCGACCTCCTCGTCAACGGCACCGAGGTCACGGCCACCGGCGCCGGTAACGGCCCGATCAGCGCGTTCGTCGCGGCGCTGGCGTCCCAGGGCACGGCCGTCGCGGTGCGCGACTACTCCGAGCACGCCCTCGGTGCGGGCGGTGACGCCACCGCGGCCGCGTACGTGGAGTGCGAGGTCGGCGGGCGGGTGCTGTGGGGTGTCGGCATCGACCCCAACACCACGGTCGCGTCGCTGAAGGCGATCGTCTCCGCGGTGAACCGCGCCGCCCGCGGCTGACCCCGCCCTTCCCTCGACGATCAAGGAAGCCCTGCACCGCTCCACTCGGTGACGATCAAGCGTGTCCGCGCCACATCGGAGCCGTGCGAGCCGTGAGAGTGCGCAGATGGCCCCATCGCTGAAGTCGATGGGGCCATCTGCGCATCGAAGGGGCCATGCGCGGAGGGTGCCCGACCGGGACCTGGCGCGGACGCGCTTGATCGTCGCTGGTCAGGGACCGGTCGGGCGGGGCGGTCCATCCACCGCGGGGACGGCGTGCACAGCGTTCTTAATCGTTAGTGGGGTGGCGGACCCTCACGACCAGGGTGGCGGCCATGACGGCCAGGGCCGCGACCACGGCCACCACGGAGACCACCGGCGCTTCCGGCTGACCGGACCAGCGGCCGACGGCGATCCACACCAACCCCCACGCCAGCGACAGCGCGGGCGCCACCCGGCCCCGGCCGCCCACGGCGAGCAGCCACCCGATCCCCGCCGCCACGATCAGGACGACGACGGCGAGCGTGGTCGCCAGCGGATCGGTGACCGGCAGACCGCCGACCGCGACCAGCACGGCGGCCGCGTTGGCCACCGTCGCGATGCTCACCCACCCCAGGTAGAGCCCGATCACGCCGTCGAGCAGCACCCGCTGCACGGGCGGGCGGCTTGCCGTCGTCGCGGTTCCTGTGACCGGCCCTGTCCTCGTGAGCCGAACGAACGCGACGACGAGCACCGCCAGCAGCGCCACGATCACCACCAGCGCCCCGGTCACCGACCCGGCCTGCGCGATGAGGATCCACGCGGCGTTGAGCAGCAGCGAGGCCACCACCCACCAGCCGGTGGCGCGCTGGCGGGCGTCGTGGCGCTGGGCGGGCAGGAGCTGGTAGACGGCGAGCGCGAGCAGCCCGGCGTAGATGACCGACCAGATGCTGAATGCCGGGCCGGCGGGCGCCACGAGGGTGGCGCTGGCAGAGAGCGCTCCACCGGCGGCCTGGTCGATCGGCGTGCCGACGACGGCCCCCGACCCGAGGAAGCCACCGATGACGGCGACGACGGCGGCCAGGACGACGGCGACGGCGCGCGTGGTGTCCGAGGAGCTGCTGGACGAGCGGCCCCTGGACATGTGGCCCGCGGCGGGCGAGACGCTGGACATGCCGGTCATGCGAGTCACGGTAGGTCTGTCAGAGCCGTGCGGCACGATGACGCCGTGCGCACCTACCGGGACGAGGCCGTCGTCCTGCGCACCCACAAGCTGGGCGAGGCCGACCGGATCGTCACCCTCCTCACACGCCACCACGGCAGGGTCCGCGCCGTCGGCAAGGGAGTGCGACGCACCTCCAGCCGGTTCGGTGCCCGACTGGAGCCGTACATGTTGCTCGACGTGCAGCTGCACGTGGGCCGCTCCCTCGACGTCGTCCAGCAGGTCGAGACCCTGGCCCCCTACGGGAGGTTCCTCGCGGAGGACTACGGCCGCTGGACGGCCGCCGCCGCCATCGCAGAGACCGCCGAGCGGATGACGAGTGAGGAGCGCGAGCCGGCCACCCAGCAGTTCCTGCTGGTGGTGGGGGCACTGCGGACGCTGGCCGGTGGCCAGCACGACGCCTCGCTCGTGCTCGACGCCTACCTGCTCCGGGCGATGGCGGTGGCGGGATGGGGCGCGAGCCTGGCGGCATGCGCCGTCTGCGGTGACCCGAGCGCCGCAGCAGTCGACCACCCGGCCTTTTCCGTCGCGTCCGGCGGGGTGGTGTGCCGCGAGTGCCGGCCGCCGGGGGCCGCTGCTCCGGACGTGCGCACCCTGGCGCTGCTGCAGCAGCTGCTCTCGGGAGACTGGGATCGTGCCGATGCTTCCGAGGTGCGCCAGCGCCGGGAAGGCAGCGGGCTGGTGGCTGCCTACCTGCAGTGGCACCTGGAGCGGGCGGTGAGGTCGCTGCCCCTGGTCGAGAGGGCGTGAGCGCGTGAGGCTGGTCACGGCAGGCGGAGTGGTCGACCGAGTGACCGTGAGCAGCGGCGAGGGGCCCGTCCGATGAGGGGCCGCCGGCCCGCTGCGGGAGCACCCGCCCGGAGGACGGCGCCCGTCGTCCCCCCGCCGCCGCACCCCTCCGGAGCGCGTCCGCCCGCGGTGCCCGCCGACCTCGTGCCGAAGCACGTGGCCATCGTCATGGACGGCAACGGCCGGTGGGCCAACGCCCGCGGGCTGCCGCGCGTCGAGGGGCACAAGATGGGGGAGGGGGCGCTGCTCGACGTCGTCGCCGGGGCCATCGAGATCGGTGTCCAGCACATCTCGGCGTACGCCTTCTCCACCGAGAACTGGAAGCGGTCACCGGAAGAGGTGCGCTTCCTCATGGGGTTCAACCGCGACGTCATCCGCCGCCGCCGCGACACCATGCACGAGTGGGGGGTCCGCGTGCGGTGGGCGGGCCGTCGTCCCCGGCTGTGGCGCTCCGTGGTCAAGGAGCTGGAGGAGGCCGAGCAGCTCACCGCCGGCAACTCCACCTGCACCCTGACGATGTGCGTCAACTACGGCGGCCGGGCGGAGATCGCCGACGCCGCGAAGGCGCTGGCGCGCGAGGTGGCGGCCGGGCGGCTCGATCCGGAGAAGATCGACGAGCGCGCCCTGGCCCGCCACCTCGACGAGCCCGACCTACCTGACGTCGACCTCTTCCTGCGCACCAGCGGTGAGCAGCGGACGTCCAACTTCATGCTCTGGCAGTCGGCGTACGCCGAGCTGATGTTCGTCGACACGCCGTGGCCCGACGTCGACCGCCGCGTCCTGTGGCGCGCCGTCGAGGACTACGCCCGCCGCGACCGGCGCTACGGCGGCGCCCTCGACAAGCCCACGCAGCTCGACTCCACGCTGCTCGACGGAGCGACGCACGCCGATGCCGCGGGTGCGCGTGCGGCTGGCGGTCAGCCCGGCTGAGCGTGCTTCGGCACGAACGCCGGAGCCGGCGGCCCGGGAGGTCCCGGGCCGCCGGCTGCCGCTCAGCGACCAGCGGTTCACACGCCGCCCTGCGTGCGAGCCCGCAGCTCGGCGAGCTGCTCGACCATCGCCTGCGGCAGGCGGGCGCCGAACTTCGCGAAGAGCTCCTCGACGCCGTCCGCCTCGCGGGCGTAGTCGGCCGGGTCGGCCGTGAGCAGCTCGGTGACGACGTCGGCGGGAAGGTCGAGCCCGTCGGTGTCGAGGTCCGCGGGGTTCGGGACCAGGCCGGCGGGCGTGTCGACGGCGTCGACACGGCCCTCCAGGCGAGCCACCACCCACTCGAGCACGCGGCTGTTGTCGCCGAAGCCCGGCCACAGGAAGCTGCCGTCGGCGCCCTTGCGGAACCAGTTCACGGAGAACAGCGCCGGCGCGTTGTCACCCAGCAGCTCGCCCTGCTCGAGCCAGTGGTTCCAGTGGTCGGCGGCGTTGTAGCCGGTGAAGGGCAGCATGGCGAACGGGTCACGGCGGACCTCGCCGACCACGCCCTCGGCCGCGGCGGTCTTCTCCGAGGCCATGGTGGCCCCGAGGAAGACGCCGTGGGCCCAGTCACGGGCCTGCGCCACGAGCGGCACGGTGGTGGCGCGGCGACCCCCGAAGAGGATCGCGTCGAGGACGACGCCCTCGGGGTCGTCCCAGGAGTCGGCGAGCGTCGGGCACTGCTCGGCGGCCACGGTGAAGCGGGCGTTCGGGTGCGCGGCGGGCTTGCCGGACTCCGGCGACCACGGCTCGCCGCGCCAGTCGATGAGGCCCGGCGGCGGGGTGGCGGTCAGGCCCTCCCACCACACGTCGCCCTCGGCGGTCTGGGCGCAGTTCGTGAAGATCGTGTTGCCCCACAGCATGTGGTGGGCCGCCGGGTTGGTCGCCTCCGAGGTGCCCGGTGCGACACCGAAGAAGCCTGCCTCGGGGTTGATGGCGCGCAGTCGGCCCTCGGCGTCACGGCGCATCCAGACGATGTCGTCGCCGAGGGTCTCGACCTTCCAGCCGGGCAGGGTCGGCGTCATCATCGCGAAGTTGGTCTTGCCGCACGCGGAGGGGAACGCGCCGGCAACGTGGTACTGCTTGCCCTCGGGGGAGGTCACCCGTACGAGCAGCATGTGCTCGGCGAGCCAGCCTTCCTGCCGGCCCATCGCCGAGGCGATGCGCAGCGCGAAGCACTTCTTGCCCAGCAGGGCGTTGCCGCCGTAGCCGGAGCCGTAGCTCCAGATTTCGCGGGTCTCGGGGAAGTGGGCGATGAGCTTGGTCTCGTTGGAGGGCCACGCCACGTCCTCACGGACCTGCTGGCCGAACTCGTTCTCCAGCGGGTAGCCGACCGAGTGCACGGCGGGCACCCACGGCGCACCGGCCTCGATGAGCTCGCGGGCGGCGGTGCCGACGCGGGTCATCGTGCCCATGGACAGCACGGCGTAGAGGGAGTCGGTGACCTGGACGCCCAGCTGGGAGATGGGGCCGCCGACGGGGCCCATGGAGAAGGGGACCACCCACATCGTGCGACCGCGCATGCTGCCCTCGAAGAGCTCGATGAGCTCGGCCTCGAGGTCCACCGGGTCACGCCAGTTGTTGGTGGGGCCGGCGTCCTCGGGGTCCGTGGTGGCGATGACGGTGCGGTCCTCGACACGGGCGACGTCGTCCGGGGCGGAACGCACGAGGTAGCTGCCGTAGTGGGGCTCGGGGAGCGGCTCGAGGGTCCCCTTGCGGACGCCCATCGCGATGAGACGGTGGCGCTCGGCTCCCGAGCCGTCGCACCACACCACGCGGGCCGGCTGGGTGAGCTCGGCGATACGGGCAACCCACGCGTGGACGTCAGGCACGCGGGAGCCGGTCGTGGTGGGGATGTCGTCGATGAGCGTCATAGCTGCTCTCCTCCATTGGGGCGGGCTCCGTGCTTCTGACCTCTACTGTTCCCCGTTCGCAACCCACCTTGAAGGGTCGGAGTCTGTAAAGAATCGCGATTCTTGCGGTACCGTCAACAGCGTGACCGCTGGGGGCCGTGACGCCGATCACACGATCGACCGCAGCGCTGATCGAGGTGCCGATCGAGGTGCTGACCCTCTGACCGTGGGGCGCCGCGTGCGGCACCTGCGCACCCAGCGCGGACTCACCCTCGAGCAGCTCGCCGCTGACACCGGCGTCTCGGCCAGCCAGCTCTCCCTGGTGGAGAACGGGCACCGCGAGCCCAAGCTCGGCCTGCTGTCAGCCCTCGCCGCGGCGCTCGGCGTGCCCGCCGGCTCCCTGCTCGACCCGGAGCCCCCCACGCGCCGCGCGGCGCTCGAGATCGCCCTGGAGCGCGCGCAGGCGAGCAGCGCCTACGCCCGACTCGGGCTGCCCTCGGTGCGCCCGTCGCGCACGCTGCCCACCGAGGCGCTCGAGGCGCTGGTCGGGCTCCACAGCGAGCTGCGGCGCCGCGACGAGGCCGCCAGTGCCACGCCGGAAGAGGCGCGGCGTGCCAACACCGAGCTGCGCCAGACCATGCGCGCCGTCCACAACCACCTCCCGGAGCTCGAGGAGCTCGCCGAGCGGCAGCTGCGGGCCGCCAAGCACAGCACCGGCCCGCTCACCCACCGCACGGTGGCCCGCATGGCCGCCGACCTCGGGCTCACGATCATCCACGTCGACGACCTGCCCCACTCCACGCGCACCGTCACCGACCTCGAGAACGGCCGCATCTACCTGCCGCCGGTCTCCATCCCCGGCGGCCACGGCCTGCGCTCGCTGGCGCTGCAGGCCATGGCCCACCAGCTGCTCAAGCACTCGGCCCCGGTCGACTACGCCGACTTCCTCCGTCAGCGCATGCAGATCAACTACTACGCCTCCGCGTGCCTGGTGCCCCGCACGCCGGCGCTGGAGCTGCTCTCCGCCGCCAAGGCCGCCAAGGACCTCGCGGTGGAAGACCTGCGCGACGCCTTCGGCATCACCCACGAGACCGCTGCCTGGCGCCTCACCAACCTCGCCATGCACGACCTCGGCATCCCGGTGCACTTCCTGCGCGTCACCGAGGACGGCTCCCTCACCAAGGGCTACGAGGACGACGGCGTCGGCTTCCCCGCCGACGCGGGCGGCGCCATCGAGGGCCAGTACGTGTGCCGACGGTGGGCCTCGCGCGCCGTGTTCTCCCAGCGCGACCGCACCACCGAGTTCCACCAGTACACCGACACCCCCGCCGGCACCTTCTGGTGCAGCGCCCAGACCGGCCGCGACGCGTCCGGCAGGCGGTTCTCTATCACCGTGGGCGTTCCCTACGTGCACGCCAAGTGGTTCCGCGGCCGCGACACCCCGGTGCGGGCCCGCTCCACCTGCCCCGAGGAGAGCTGCTGCCGCCGTCCTCCGGTCGACCTCGCCGACCGCTGGGCGGGGCGCAGCTGGCCGTCGGCCACCATGCACGCCCACGTGCTGGCGCCGCTGCCCACCGGCTCCTTCCCCGGCGTCGACGACGCCGAGGTCTACGCCTTCCTGGAGCGCCACGCGCACTGACGCGGCACCGATACTCGCTGCCCCGATCGTCCACCACCCCCGCGAGAGACCTGGGAAGATCCTCCGATGCCCGACACCGTCCGTGACGCCGCCCGTGACGCAGCGCAGCTGACGCCGCGCGTCGTCATCACCGAAGACCGCCGCCGGATCGCCACGTACGACCTGGGCGCCTCCGACGCCCCGGCCGACGCGCCCGTCGTCCTCGCCGTCCACGGGTTCGCCTCCAGCTTCGAGGCCAACTTCGTGCGCACCGGGTGGACACGGGACCTGCAGCGCGCCGGGGTCCGCGTGATCGGCGTCGACCAGCGCGGCCACGGCGCCTCGGAGAAGCCGCACACCCGCGACGCGTACTCCCTGGAGCACCTCGTCGAAGACCTGCGCGTGGTGCTCGACACCTACGGGGTTCACCAGGTCTTCTACGTCGGCTACTCTCTCGGGGCGCGGGTCGGATGGCGCGCAGCCCTCGACATGCCCGACCGCATCCACCGCGCCGTCCTCGGGGGCATCCCCGACGGCGCCCCGCTGACCCGGTTCCGCACCGACGAGGCCCGCCACGCGCTGGCCACCGGCGAGACGCCGTCCGACCGCGTCACCGCCGGCTACCTGACCATGGCCAGCGCCGTGCCCGGCAACGACATCAATGCCCTGGTCGCGCTCGTCGAAGGCCTGCGCCGCGGCGGCCCCGACGACGACCCCGACCCGCACGACCCGCCGCAGATGCCCGTGCTGTTCTGCACCGGCAGCGAGGACGGCATCATCGGCGGCTCACGGCGTCTCGCCGAGGCCACCCCCGGTGGCCGCTTCTACGAGATCCCCGGCCGTCACCACTTCAACGCCCCGGTGTCCCGGCAGTTCCGGGAGACGGCGATCGACTTCGTGCTCGGCCGCTGAGCGGCCGCTGAGCGGCCGCTGTCCACGATCACGACGGCGGCGGGCGGGCGGCCGTTGAAGCTGCTCGCCGTCACCGACGTGTACGCGCCCATGGTGGGGCTCACGACGACGTCGCCCACCGCCAGGCGGGGCATCGGCCACGCGCGGGCGATGACGTCCAGGCCGCAGCAGGTCGGGCCGGCGACCGTCACGCTGTCGACCAGCGGGGCGCCGCCGAGCTCCGGCGCAGCCAGGAGCAGGGGTCTCACGTGCTCCGTGAGCACGTTGGACCAGCTGCCGTAGAGGCCGTCGTCGAGGTAGGCCCACGCACCGTCCGGGCGCTCGGCCACGCTCACCACCCGGGTGACCGCCAGCCCCGCCTCGGCCACGACGGCGCGGCCCGGCTCGGCGATCACCGTCATCCGACCGTCGAGCGCGGCGAGCACCGGCCGCAGCGCCCTCGTGATGTGCGCGAGCGGGGTGGCGGGGGAGTCGTAGGACGCGGGGAACCCGCCGCCGATGTCGAGGACGTCCAGGTGGATCCCGTGGCGTGACTCGACCTCGTCGACCAGCGCCAGCGTCGTGGTGAGGGCCCCCAGGAACGGCTCGACGGCGTTCATCTGGCTGCCCACGTGGTAGCTGAAGCCCGCCACCGGCACGCCGTGATCGATGGCCATCGCGACCAGGCGCCGCGCGGTGGCCGGGTCGGCCCCGAACTTGCCGGACAGGTCGACGGCCGCCCGCGCGTCGCTGTGCGCCAGACGGACCAGGGCCCGGCAGCCCGCGGGCAGCGCTCGGAGCTTCAGCAGCTCGGTGGCGTTGTCGACGACGAACAGCCGTACCCCCTGCGCGGCAGCGGCAGCGCGCTCCGCGGGCGTGGCGACCGGGTTGGTCCACAGCATCCGGTCTCCCGTGACGCCCAGCGTCGCGAGGAGCTCCGCCTCGGCGGTGCTCGCGACGTCGAAGCGCGCTCCCGCGTCGGCGAGCGCCGCCAGAACGTCCGGATGGTCCAGCGCCTTGACGGCGTAGTGCAGCTGCACCCCGGGCAGCTGCGCGCCCAGTTCTCGGTAGCTGGCGACGGCGACGGCGGGGTCCAGCACCAGCAGCGGGCTGCCGTGGCGCGCCACCAGAGCCTGCAGCCCGTGCGCTCCCCAGCGGTCGGCGAGCTCGCGGCGCCGCCGGGCACGCATCCCGCCGCCGCCGTCGTCGTCGAGGTCTTCCTCGGCCTCCAGCGGTGCTGGGGGCGCCAGGGACGCCAGGGGTACGGACCGCTCCGCCTGGACAGGCCCGGCCACGCGCTGGCGCCAGCCCAGCACCACCGTGGCCCGGTGCGCCAGCGCGGCGCAGCTGTAGAACGCGGCGTCCGCGATCACCTTGCCCACCAGCAGCGCGAAGACGGCCTGCGGAACGAGCAGCGTCGCCAGCCAGATCAGCGTCGGTCGCGCCAGGGCGTCCAGGGCCTCGGCCGGGCCGTACTCGGCGGCCGCGAGGCGCAGGGACCGCAGCACCAGCGCGCGACCGCGGGCGCCTGCGCGGCGCTGCTCCAGCACGACCTGCCCCACGGCCACGCTGTAGAAGCCGAGGTTCTCGGCCACGGAGGCCGCCAGCGCCGCGCGCAGCGGCGAGCCGGTGGCTCCGAGCACCGCGGTGCCGGCGAGCAGCAGGAGCGTGGTGCCCGCCACCTCGCTCGGCAGGTACCGGCGCACCCAGAACGCGACGGGGCGCAGGTGCCGGAGCAGCCGGATCCCGGTGGACGGCGGTGTCGCGGATACCTGCTGGTGCATGTGAGCTCCTGGCGCCGGGGGAAGGGCGCGGTCACTGTGGTGGGCGGAGCGTCCCCGGCGCATCGGGGCCAGCACCTACCTGGCCGGGTGGCCGGGTATCCAGCGGTGGCGCAGTGTCAGCGGTGGCGCACGGCCGAGACGACGACGGCCACGGACGCCGCGAACGCGGCGCAGGCGGCGACCGCGCGGACGGCGAACCACTGCTCCCACTCCGTGCGGACCTCGCGCCAGTCCGCGGGCGGCGCGGACGGGTCCCAGGTCGCCATCTGCTGGTTCAGCGGGAGGTCGCCCCGCAGGATCGCCATCAGGACGACGACGAGCGCGGCCACGGCCGTTCCGGCCAGCAGGGCGGTCCTGCGCCGCCCGGAGACCGCAGCTGCCGCGGTCGTGAGGGCCATCACGATCAGCGTGGCCAGCAGCAGCGGCTTCATGAGGAGCGGGTAGGCCTCGTCCAGGGCGTGCTTGGTGAGCACGAAGGTGCTGGGGTCGAGCTGTCGCAGGGCCCGGACGAGCGGTCCGCCGCTGACGTGGACGCCAGCTACCAGACCCGTTCCGGCGGTCCCGACGACGGCGAGGCCGGCCGCCAGCACGCCCGCCCGGGTGCGCACCGAGGAAGCCGGTGGGCCGCCTTGAGCCACGTTCGGTGGTGTCTTCGGTGAGGTCTCCGACGCAGTGCCCGTGGTAGCCCGCATGGTGCCCCCTGTGTGCGCTTCTTCGGATCCAGAGTCCTGTATCCGATACAGAAGTCTGGATCCGATGCGTACGGGGGGCAAGAGACCCGCGGCGAGCTGTCGACACCGAGCCACGGTCGGTCGGTGGGGCGCCGCGGCCATGGCCGGCCTCGACGCGCCGGCCGCCGTCGTCGTCGTCCTGACCCCGAACGCCGCGAGTCGGACCGCCTGGGTCCCCGGGCTGCGCGTGCCTAGGATCGAGGGTCCGCCGACAGCCCAGCCGGAGAGGGTCCACGCCATGAGCGCCACGCCCGACAGCAAGACCAGCAAGCCCAGCAAGAAGAAGTCCAGCCTCGACGACGTCGTCAGTCTCGCCAAGCGGCGCGGCTTCGTCTTCCCCTCCGGGGAGATCTACGGCGGCACGCGCTCGGCATGGGACTACGGGCCGCTCGGCGTGGAGCTCAAGGAGAACATCAAGCGCCAGTGGTGGCGCTCGGTGGTGACCAGCCGCGACGACGTCGTCGGCCTGGACTCCTCCGTCATCCTGCCGCGGCAGACGTGGGTGGCCTCCGGCCACGTCGGCGTCTTCACCGACCCCCTCACCGAGTGCCAGCAGTGCCACAAGCGCTACCGGTCCGACCACCTCGCCGAGGAGTTCGAGGAGAAGAAGGGCCGCGCGCCCGCCGGCGCCAACGGTGGCCTCGAGGAGATCACCTGCCCCAACTGTGGCACCCGCGGCCTGTGGACCGAGCCCCGCGACTTCAACATGATGCTCAAGACCTACCTCGGCCCTGTCGAGGACGAGTCCGGCCTGCACTACCTGCGGCCCGAGACCGCGCAGGGCATCTTCGTGAACTTCGCCAACGTCATGGGCTCGGCGCGCAAGAAGCCGCCGTTCGGCATCGGCCAGATCGGCAAGTCCTTCCGCAACGAGATCACGCCCGGCAACTTCATCTTCCGTACCCGCGAGTTCGAGCAGATGGAGATGGAGTTCTTCGTCGAGCCCGGCACCGACGAGACCTGGCACCAGTACTGGATCGACACCCGCACCGACTGGTACGTCGACCTCGGCATCGCCCGGGAGAACCTGCGCCACTACGAGCACCCGAAGGAGAAGCTCAGCCACTACTCGACGCGCACGGTCGACATCGAGTACCGCTTCGGCTTCTCCGGCAGCGAGTGGGGCGAGCTCGAGGGCATCGCCAACCGCACCGACTTCGACCTCAAGACCCACTCCTCGCACAGCGGCACGGACCTGAGCTACTTCGACCAGGGCAAGGGTGAGCGGTGGGTGCCGTACGTCATCGAGCCCGCCGCCGGTCTGACCCGCTCGCTCATGGCGTTCCTCATCGAGGCGTACGCCGAGGACGAGGCCCCCAACGCCAAGGGGGGCATCGACAAGCGGACCGTGCTGCGCCTCGACCACCGCCTCGCGCCGGTCAAGGCCGCCGTGCTGCCGCTGTCGCGCTCGGAGGACCTCTCCCCGAAGGCCCGCGACCTCGCCGCGCAGCTGCGCAAGACGTGGAACGTCGACTTCGACGACGCCGGCGCCATCGGCCGCCGCTACCGCCGCCAGGACGAGATCGGCACCCCGTTCTGCCTCACCGTCGACTTCGACACCCTCGAGGACCAAGCCGTCACCGTCCGCTCCCGAGACACGATGACCCAGGAGCGCGTCTCCCTCGACCAGGTGGAGAGCTACCTGGCGGGGCGCCTGCTCGGCTGCTGAGGCGGTCCGGGTCGCAGCGGCCCCACGGGCCGCCCTCTGCTCCACAGGCCGCACCTGCCACGCGCGGCGCGTTCGGTGGAAGCTGTCCCGGGCCACGGCCTCGGACGGCTCCCATCGAACGGCTGACCGCGACACGCCGCCCGGCCTAGTCTGGTGGGCGTGTTGCTGACTCCCGACCAGGTGCCCCCGCTGGGTGGCCCCGTACGCCTCCTCCCGATCTCCGGGGGACCCGAGCAGCGGGGCACCCTGTCCGACTGGAGCACCAGCCCCGCTGGGCTGGTCGCTACCGCCGTCGTCACCCTCGACGACGCCGGGGCGGCCTCGCTCGCCGACGAGCCGGTGTGGGCGCACCTCCAGAGCGCCCGCGGCGCTGCCGTCGTGCTCGAGGCCGTCGCCGAAGGCACCGCCATCGCCGGCGAGCTCCTGCTCACAGGGGTGCTCGCCCTGGCCACCGAGCAGCAGCGCGCCGAGCCCCGAGCCGACATCGCGCGCCGCGCGCAGCTGCGCGGCCGGGTGGCCGCGGCCGCCCGCACCATCGACCTGTCGCGCACCGGTGCGCGCGTGGTGCTCGCCACCGACGCCGCGCTTGCCAACTTCGGCGCCTCCGCCGATGACCACGTGGAGCTCGTCGTCGAGGTCGACGCGCACGAGACCGTCGTTGCCTCGGCCCGGGTGGTCCGCGTGGACGCTCAGCGCTCCGAGGTGGCACTGAGCTTCATCGACCTGCCCGACGCCGACGCCACCCGCATCGAGCGGGCCGTGCTCGGGCAGATCTCCAGCGACCGCGAGCAGGCCGGGGTCACCACCAGCTCCTGAGGGGTTGCTGGCCGGCGTCGGCCGCCTCCCGCCTCCCTCCTTGAATGGCACGGGGTGGCCCCGTGCCACTCGAGGAGGGAGGGGGCGAGGGCAGGACGGGGCGGCGGGACGGCGTGAGCGCGAAACGACGGCGGGCCCGGACGCACCGAGCGCCGGCCTCCTCGAGGGAGACCGGCGCTCGGGCGTCGGGGTGGGGCGGTTCAGCGCTGGGCGCTGCCGACCAGGGGGCGGTCGCCCGAGAGGTCCAGGGCACCGTCACGCTCGGACGGGGCGTCCGGGCCGGCGGTCGGGGCGCCGTGGCCACCGTCGGCGGCCAGGGAGCTCTCGTCGAAGGGCAGGTCGCCGGCGAGGACGGCCTTGACGCGGTTCTTGTCGATCTCCTTGGTCCAGGTGCCCACCAGGACCGTGGCCACCGCGTTGCCGGCGAAGTTGGTGACGGCGCGGGCCTCGGACATGAACCGGTCGATGCCCACGATGAAGCCGACGCCGGGGACCAGGGCCGGAGCGTGGGCCTGGAGGCCGCCGGCCAGGGTGGCCAGGCCGGCGCCGGTGACACCGGCGGCGCCCTTGGAGGCGAGGATCATGAAGGCGAGCAGACCGATCTGCGCCGGGATCGACAGCGGGGTGCCCATGGCGTCGGCGATGAAGATCGAGGCCATCGTCAGGTAGATCGCGGTGCCGTCGAGGTTGAACGAGTAACCGGTGGGGACGACGATCCCGACGACCGGACGGGCCACGCCCAGGTGCTCCATCTTGGCGATGAGACGAGGCAGCGCGGTCTCGGAGGACGACGTGGAGACGATGAGCAGGAACTCGCGGCCGAGGTACTTCAGCAGGCTGAAGATGTTCAGGCCGGTGACGACCCGCAGGATCGTGCCGAGGATGACGAAGACGAAGACGGCGCAGGTCAGGTAGAAGGCGCCCATGAGGATCGCGAGGGCCTTGAGGGCGTCGACGCCGGTGGCACCGACCACCGCGGCGATGGCGCCGAAGGCGCCGATCGGAGCCAGCCACATCACCCAGGCGAGGATCTTGAAGACGAGCTTCTGCAGGTGGCCGACCAGGTCGAGCAGCGGCTTGCCGGCGTCGCCCATGGTCTGCAGCGCGAAGCCGACCACGAGGGCGACTGCGAGGACCTGCAGCACCTGCTCCTGCACGAGGGCGGAGAAGAGGGTGGTGGGGATGAGCCCGGTGACGAAGCCGATGAAGCCGGGGTGCTCAGCGGAGGCCTCGGCGGCCTTGGCGGCGGCGTCCTGGGCTGCCTTCGCGGAGGCGTCGGAGATGGTGAGCCCGTCGCCGGGGTGAATGATGTTGCCGACGACCAGGCCGATGATCAGGGCGAGCGTGGACATCGCGAGGAAGTAGCCGAGGGCGATGCCGCCGACCTTGCCGACGGTGGCGGCCTTCCGGATGGAGCCGATGCCCAGGACGATGGTGCAGAAGATGACCGGGCCGATCATCATCTTCACCAGTGAGATGAAGGCGTCACCGATGGGCTTCATGCCCTTGGCGGTCTCCGGGGCAGCCAGGCCGAGCACGATGCCGGCGGTCACCGCGACGATCACCGCGATGTACAGCCAGTGCGACTTGTCCTTGTGCTTCTGGGGGACGGTCCCGGCCGGGACCGCTGCTGCTGAGCTGCTCATGATCAGCGCACCTCCACGTCGTCGTGTTCGGGGCTGCACCGCCCCGGGGTGTGTGCTGCGGGTCACAGCCCGCCTGGTTGAAGAGAGTGCGCTGCCGCCGCGCGGGTGTCGCGCTTGTGGTCGTTGTGTTCATGGGCCGTGAACTCCAGGCATGCTTGCTGCTGTGCGCGTGACGGGGCCGTGGCGGAGGTCGACCTCGCTCGCCCGTGAACTGCTCGTGCTCCAGGTGGCGTTGCTGGTCGTGGTGATGCTCGCTGTCGCCGTCGTCGATGCGGTCCTGGACGTCAGGCGCGATGAGCAAGCCGCCGCTCAGCGGGTGCTGGGGGTTGCGGAGTCGCTGGCACTGAGCCCGACGGTGCAGGAGCTCGCCGTCGCTCCGGGCACGGTGCAGAGCCGGTCCGCGGTGCTGCAGCCCTTCGTCGAGGCGGTCCGTTCCGAGACGCGCCTGTCCTTCATCACGGTCATGGCGCCCGACGGCACCCGGTGGACCCACCCGGACGCGGCGCAGATCGGCCGCACCTTCCTCGGGTCGCGCGAGCCGGCGTTGTCGGGTCAGCCGTTCACCGAGACCTACGCCGGCACGCTCGGTCCTTCGGTCCGCGCGGTGGTCCCGGTCTTCGCGTCGGCGGAGGCGACTGAGGCGAATGGCACGACTGGGGCGACTGGCCCGACTGATCAGGACGACGACGGCGCCCGCCGCGTCGTGGGGCTCGTCGCCGTCGGCGTGACCACGGCCCAGCTCAACCAGGAGTTCCTGCGGAGCCTGCCGCTGCCGCTGGCGCTGCTGGCGGCGATGCTCGGGGTCTCGCTGGCGGGCAGCGCCCTCGTGTCGCGGCGCCTGCGCCGCCAGACCCACGGCATGGCCAGCGACGACATCGAGCGGTTGCGCTCCTCGCACGAGGCGGTGCTGCACTCGGTGCGCGAGGGGCTGCTCGTCGTCGACCCGGACGGGCGCGTCGGCGTGGCCAACGACGAGGCGCGCCGCCTGCTGGGGCTGGAGTCCGACCCCGTCGGCGTCCCCGTGGCCGAGCTGCCGATCGCGACGTCGGTGCGCGATGTGCTCGTGGAGGGCCGTGCCGCCACGGACGAGACCCATCTCACCGACGATCGCGTGCTCGTGGTGAGCCAGTCGCAGGTGGAGTGGACCGGCCGACGGCACGGCGCGGTGGTGACGCTGCGCGACAGGACGGAGCTGGAGGCCCTCACCGGGGAGCTGGACTCCACCCGCGCCCTGTCCGAGGCGCTGCGGTCGCAGGCCCACGAGGCCGCCAACCGGCTGCACACGGTGGTGGTGCTCGTCGAGACGGGGCACCCCGATCGGGCCGTGGAGTACGCCGTGGAGCAGCTGGAGCTGTCCCAGCGCCTCACCGACAGCGTGCTGGAGAGCGTGGAGGAGCCCGTGGTCTCGGCGCTACTGCTCGGCAAGACCGCGCAGGCCGCCGAGCGTGCCGTCACCGTCCGCATCCACGAGGACAGCCACCTCCCGGCCGACCTCGTCACCGCGCCCGGCTCGTCACGTGACCTCGTGACGGTGCTCGGCAACCTCCTCGACAACGCCGTCGACGCCAGCGCAGCCCCCGAGCTGGGCGGCGGACCTCGCGACGTCAACGTGCTGCTCCGCCCCGACGGCGACGACCTGCTGGTCCGCGTGGACGACACCGGCCCCGGCCTGCCCCCCGAGCTGGTGGCCACCGCGTTCACGCGCGGTTGGTCCACCAAGGTCGCCACCTCGGTTGCGGGTCGCGGTCTGGGCCTGTCGCTGGTCGACCAGGTGGTCCGCCGCCGCGGCGGCACGGTCGAGGTGCTGGCCCGCAGCGACGTCGAGGGCATCGAGGGCATCCAGGACGACGACGGCGGTGTCTCGGGCACCCGCTTTGAGGTGCGGCTGCCGCTGGCCGGTCTGCGGTGAGCGGCCCGGCGAACGCCCCCGCCCGCACGACCCGGGGGGTCCGCGTCCTCGTCGTGGAGGACGAGGCGCTCGTGGCCGCTGCCCACGCGCAGTACGTCGACGCGCTGGGCGGGTTCGAGCTCGCCGGCGCCGTCGGCACGGTCCGTGACGCGGTCTCCCAGCTCAAGGCGGCGGCGACCGCGGGGCGCCCTGTCGACCTGGTGCTCCTCGACCTGGACCTGCCCGACGGTCACGGCCTGGACCTCGTCCGCTCGTTGCGCGCGGCACGCTGGACCGGTGACGTCATCGCCGTGACCTCCACACGCGACCTCGCCGCGGTGCGTTCGGCGGTGTCGCTGGGCGTGGTGCAGTACCTGCTCAAGCCGTTCGCGCGGCGCTCCTTCGAGGACAAGCTCACCCGCTACCTCGACTACCGCGCCCAGCTCGCCGCCGACGGCAGCGGCCCGCTGGGACAGGACGACGTCGACAGGGCCTTCGCGGCGCTGCGCACGCCCGGCGAGGCGTCTTCCGCGCTGCCCTCGGGCCTGGTGGCCGAGACGGTCGACGCGGTGCGGCGTGCGGTGGCCGCGGCGCCGTCGTCGGCCTCGGAGGTGGCGGCCGCCTGCGGCACCTCGCGGGTCACGGCGCGCCGCTACCTCGAGCACCTCACCGAGGTCGGTGAGCTCGAGCGCCACCAGCGCTACGGCGGTACCGGCCGCCCCGAGGTGGAGTACCGCACCGCCCGCCGCCGCTGAGGTGCCGGTAGTGAGGGGCTGCGGCGGACCGGGGAGGGGAGCCCCGTGACGTCTGTCATGGGCAGGTCGTGACGGCGGGCCCAGGGCTGACGACGCCGTCGTGACGATGCTCGTGCCATGAGCACAGCGAGCATCGCGAGAACCCCAGTCCCGGACCCGGGCACGGCCTCCGCTAGCGTCCCCGCGCTCGTGCTGCGCGGTCTGACGCAGCGGTTCGGGAACGTCACTGCCGTCGACGGACTCGACCTCACGGTCCAGCCCGGAGAAGTCGTGGCCTTCCTCGGTCCCAACGGCGCCGGCAAGACCAGCACCCTCGACATGGTGCTGGGCCTGACCCGTCCCACCGCCGGCATGGTCCAGGTGTGCGGCACCACGCCCCGCGACGCCGTCGACCGCGGCTGGATCTCGGCGGTCATGCAGACCGGGGGGCTCCTCAAGGACCTCACCGTCGCGGAGACGGTCGAGCTGACCGCAAGCCTGTTCGCCAGCCACCAGCCGCTGGACGCCGTCATGGAGCGCGCCGGCATCGCCGGGATCGCCGAACGGCGCGTTGGCAAGTGCTCCGGCGGCGAGCAGCAGCGGCTGCGGTTCGCGATGGCGCTGCTGTCGGACCCGCGCCTGCTGGTGCTCGACGAGCCGACCACCGGCATGGACGTCGAGGGCCGCCGCGCATTCTGGGGCGCCATCCAGGCGGATGCCCAGAAGGGCCGCACGGTCATCTTCGCCACCCACTACCTGGAAGAAGCCGACGCCTACGCCGACCGCGTGGTGCTCGTCAGCCGCGGACGCGTGGTCGCCGACGGCACTGCCGCGCAGGTGCGGGCCATGTCGTCGGGGCGGACCGTCCGCGCCACCTGGCCGGGAGCCACCCCCGCCGAGGTCGACCGGCTCGGCCTGCTGGACGGGGTGGAGTCCGTCTCGCTGACCGGCAGCACCGTCACCGCGCACACCACCGACTCCGACGCGCTGGCCCGCCACCTGCTGACCGCCACGCCGTGCCGCGACCTCGAGGTCACCGCCCGCGGTCTGGAAGACACCTTCCTCGCCCTCACCCAACCCACGACGTTCCCGCAGGAGCAGCGATGACCGCCACCGCCCAGGCCACCCAGACCACCCCGACGACCCCGACGACCCCGATGAGGACGACGACGACGGCGAGCGCCCGCCCCGACCAGCCTCCGGCGGTGCGCCGGCCCCTGGTCAACCCCACGTACCTGCGGCTGGAACTGCGGCGCCTGCTGCGCAACCGCCGCACGCTGATCTTCAGCGTGCTGCTGCCGGTGGTGTTCGTCCTGAGCTTCTCCGGGGCCCAGTCCGATCCGCAGGGCAAGGCCTACGTGGCCATCAACTTCGCCGTCTACGGGGCGATGGTCGCCGCGGCGGTCACGGGCGCCGCCGTGTCCATCGACCGCAGCTCCGGCTGGAGCCGCCAGCTGCGCCTCACGCCGCTGCGTCCCACCTCCCAGGTGGTCACCAAGGTGCTGACGGCGCTCGTGCTGGCTGCGCTGCCCGTCGTCGTCGTCCTTGGAGTGGGAGCCCTGATGGGTGGCCGGCTGAGCGCGGGGGAGTGGCTCGGCGCGGCGGCCGCGGCGTGGCTGGGGGCCATCCCGTTCGCGGGGCTCGGGCTGGCCGTCGGCTACCTCGTGCCCGCGGAGACCGCGATGCAGGTGATCGGTGCCGGCATGTCGCTGCTGGCGATGGTGGGCGGCCTGTTCGTGCCGCTGTCGGTCTTCGGCACCACCATGCGGCACCTAGCGGCCCTGACGCCCGCGTGGGGCCCGAGCGTGCTGGCGCGGTACTCCTTCGCCCACGAGGCCAGCGTCGGCGCAGGCGTGACGAGCATCATCGTGTGGGGGGTGCTCTTCGCGGCGGCCGCGGCCTGGCTGTTCCGCCGGGACACCGCCCGCGTGTGACCATCACCCCCGTGCGCTCGACAGCGAGCACGGCTCGGCCCTCGGCCGGCGCAGCGACGGCTGCGTCGGCCGGGGCTGCGCTGCCGTCGTCGTCCCCGTCGTCCCCGTCGTCCTCAGCCTCGCTGACGCCGTCGCGCACCGCCCTGCGGTGGCGCCGGTGGGGCTGGCTCCTGGCGGCCGTGTGGCTGGTGTTCCTGCTCAACCCCCTGCTGCCGGCGCTGCGCAACCCCGACCGGAGCTCCGGGGCGGTCTCGGTGGTGGCGATCCTCGCGTTCGCCGTGCTGTACCTGTGGTCGCTGGCGTTCCGTCACCGCTCCCGCGACCCGTACGGCTGGGCGCTGGAGCAGGAGCCACAGGCCGCGTGGACCACGTTCGCCGCGCTCGTGGTGCTCTCGGCGATCTCCTTCGTCGGGGCGGGGATCGACGGCGCGGCGACGTTCGTCTTCCTCGCCGTCTACGCGCTGTTTGCGTTGCCCCGCCTCGCCGGGGTGGTCATCACGGTGGGTCTCGTCGTGGGCTGCCTCGTCGCGCCCTTCGTGGATCCCCGCCTTGGCGACCTCGACGGGATCGCCCTGTCCACCGCGCTGGCCGGCACCACGATCTTCGGTGTCACCGCCACCGCCCGGGGTGGTCGCGCGCTGGCCATGGCCCAGCGGGACCTTGCCCGCCTCGCCGTGGTCGAAGAGCGCGGCCGCGTGGCCCGTGACCTGCACGACCTGCTCGGTCACTCCCTCACCGTCGTGACGCTCAAGGCGCAGCTGGCCGCCCGTCTGGTGGAGGCGGATCCCGCGCGGGCGGTCGCCGAGATGGAGGAGGTGGAGCGCCTCTCCCGCGACGCCCTCGCCGACGTCCGCGCCGCGCTCGCCGGGTACCGCGAGGCCAGCCTGGGCACCGAGCTGGCCGGCGCCCGCCAGGCCTTGGCCGCAGCGGGCATCACCGCGCACCTGCCGGCCAGCGTCGACGCCGAGCTGCCCGCCGAGGTGCGCGAGGTCTTCGCGTGGGCGGTGCGCGAGGGGATCACCAACGTGGTGCGCCACAGCGCTGCCCAGCACTGCTGGGTGGAGCTCACGCCGAACGAGCTGGTGATCAGCGACGACGGCCGCGGCCCCGTCGCGGGCAGCGCAGGCTCCGGGCTAACCGGCCTGTCCGAACGCGCACGCCTGGCCGGCGCCAGCGTCACCACAGGGCGGTCCAGCGCCGGAGGGTTCCGCCTGTCCGTCACGGTGGACGACAGCACCGATGGCAGCGTCGCACCACGAGATCAGGACGACGACGGGGGCGTCCGCGCATGACGACGCTGCGACTGTTGCTCGCCGACGACCAGGCCCTCGTCCGTGGCGCGCTCGCGGCGCTGCTGCAGCTGGAGCCCGACCTCGACGTCGTCGCCGAGGTCGCCCGCGGCGACGAGGTGGTGGTCGCTGTTCGCGAGCACCGTCCCGACGTGGCTCTCCTCGACGTCGAGATGCCGGGCCTGGACGGCATCACCGCCACCGCCGCGGTGCGCGCGGCCTGCCCGGCCACGCGGGTCCTCGTGGTGACCACGTTCGGGCGACCCGGCTACCTGCGGCGTGCGATGGAGGCCGGGGCGTCGGGCTTCGTCGTCAAGGACACCCCTGCCCGCGAGCTCGCCGACGCCGTCCGCCGCGTGGCCGCGGGCCTGCGCGTCGTGGATCCGGCCCTGGCCGCGGAGAGCCTCGCCGCCGGGACCAGCCCGCTGACCGAGCGCGAGACGCAGGTGCTGCGCGCCGCCCGCGACGGCGGCACCGCCGCTGACCTGGCCGCTGTGCTCCATCTCAGCGAGGGCACCGTGCGCAACCACCTGTCGTCAGCCATCGGCAAGACCGGGGCACGCACCCGCGCGGAGGCGGTGCGGCTGGCCGAGCAGAACGGCTGGCTCCTCGGCTGAGCGTGGTCACGACCAGCCGGCGCGGTCTGCTGGCCACTGTCTGCCGGCCACGACCTTCTGGGTCGCGATTGCTCGCGGCACCTAGCCTGGTGCGGGTGAGTGCGACGAGCGGGGGCGTCGGGCTTCGGTCCGAGCGCGGCCCGGTGCTGCTGGGCGTCATGCTGTCGACGGCGCTGGTGGCCATCGACGCCACCGTCATCGCCACCGCCGTCCCCTCCGTGGTGGCTGAGCTGGGCGGCTTCTCGCAGTTCCCGTGGCTGTTCAGCGCTTACCTGCTCGCGCAGGCCGTGACCGTGCCGGTGTTCGGCAAGCTCGCCGACGTCTTCGGCCGCAAGCCCGTGATGCTCGTGGGCATCGGCCTGTTCCTCGTCGGCTCGGTGCTGTGCGGCGCGGCATGGTCGATGGAGTCCCTCATCGTGTTCCGTGCCGTCCAGGGCCTCGGCGCGGGAGCGGTGCAGCCGATGTCCATGACGATCATCGGCGACGTCTACTCCGTGGCGGAGCGCGCCAAGGTCCAGGGCTACGTCGCCAGCGTGTGGGGCGTCTCCTCCGTGGTGGGCCCGACCCTCGGCGGGGTCTTCTCCGAGTACACGAGTTGGCGCTGGATCTTTTACATCAACATCCCCCTCTGCCTTGTGGCCGCCGCCGCGATCGGGTGGCGCTTCGACGAGCAGCGGGGGCGGCGCACTGGCCAGGACGGTGACGAGCCAGGTCGGAAGCGTCGTGCTCCGCTCGATCTGCTCGGCGCCTCCGTGCTCACAGTGGCCCTGACCCTGCTGGTGCTCGGGGTGCTGGAGGGCGGCCAGGCGTGGCCGTGGGCGTCCGTGCCCGGTGTGGGTGTGCTGGTGGCCGACGCGTTGCTGCTCGGGGTGTTCGTTCTGGTGGAGCGGCGCGCGGCCGACCCCGTCGTGCCGCTGCACCTACTGCGGCGTCGGTTGATCGTCACCACGAGCGCCGCCTCCGCCTGCATCGGGGCGGTGCTCCTGGCCCTGACCTCCTACGTCCCGACCTTCGTACAGGTCTCCCTGGGAGCCGGGCCGCTCGTCGCCGGGTTCGCGCTCGCGGCGCTCACCATCGGCTGGCCGATCTCCGCGTCCCAGTCGGGACGCGTCTACCTGCGCGTGGGGATGCGCACCACGGCCGTTGTCGGGGCGGTTGTCGTGCTTGGTGGTTGCGCCCTGCTGCTGCCGCTCGGCAGTTCGTCGAGCGTGCTGGCCGTGGCAGGCGCGTCCTTTGCCATCGGCCTGGGCATGGGCCTGACCGCCGCGCCGACCCTCATCGCCGCGCAGGCCGCGGTCGGATGGGGTGAGCGCGGCGTGGTGACCGGTCTCAGCATGTTCGCGCGCTCGGCGGGCAGCGCAGTCGGCATCGCCGTCTTCGGGGCCGTGGTCAACGCGAGTCTCGGTGGGCGCAGCGCCGAGGGCGCAGGGGTAGCGCCGGGAGAGCTCGCCGACGCCGTCCACCTGGTCTTCCTCGGCGTGCTGGCGCTCGCGGTGGTGCTACTGGTCGCCGTCGTCCTCATGCCGAAGGACCGTCCCGCTCCACGCTCCAGCGGTCAGCCAGACCCCGACGGCGACCTCCAGGCCAGCACCTGAACGTGAGTCTTGATCACTGACGTCCGGGTGGCGTCCTCGCCGCTGAGAGCGGCAAGCGGGACATGTGCGGTCGGCCGTGGACTACGAGAAGTCACGAACGTGCTGTCCGCAGCAGAGCTGAAGGAAGCGTGCGCGCACGCCGCAGACTTCGTCGAGACCGACGGCAGCACCCCGCAGCATGCACAGTCGAGCCCTCATGCAGCCCAGGGCAAGCAACCGCTCGCCGAGTCCACCACGGTCGCAGTGCCAGGGTGGATGTCGAGCTCAGCGCACAGTCTGCGCGGGGAGGCGCAAGCACGCCAGCAGCCGGCGTCCCCAGCAAGCTCGGTACGGGCATCACCGAGCAGCCCGGCACGAAGCCGAGGCGCAGGGGGAGTGCCTCAGCACTCGCAGGTGCCGTGGCGAGAGGGGATGTCCGGGCATCCCGCGTCGACCCCGACATCAGGGTCGGCAATGTCGGACGGGTCACGATGTTGATGTTGATGTTGTGGGGGCGAAGGCGGAGGCGGTCCCGATGGCCCTGGTGGGTCACCACCAGCACCTGCCCGTCGCGCTCCGCTACCGGCACGTCTGCCCTGGGCGGGGATCGCCAGCGTGAGCTGACGGGCGGTCTGTTCTCGCAAGGACCTTCTCGGGTTGATCACCCACCGTTGCAGCGGGTCCACCGCCCGCGGCGGCCGGATGTGCGGCACCCCGTCGACCATCCGCACCCCCCACACCCCCAAGG
>NZ_QGDQ01000010.1 GCF_003149145.1 Quadrisphaera granulorum
TGATGGGTTCCTTCGCAAGTCCCATCGTTCCAGGTAGATCGACACCCGCTCCTACGTGATCAGCCCCTCACCCGCACCGACGCGGTGGATCGAGGTTCAGCGGTCCCAAGCACTGGCACACCATCGACGTCATCGCCAGGCTCGCCCGCGCCTGCTGATCGTGCAGTCGGTGTGTTCCACGCTCGATCCATGACAGCGCTCTCGACCCGCCGCCCGGTGACCGTCATCACGGGGGCTGGCCGCGGGATCGGCGCTGCTACCGCCAGACACCTCGCCGAGCTGGGCCACGACCTCGTCCTCGGCTACCTCAGCGACCACGCCGCTGTCGCCGAGGTGGCTGCTCACGCGCGGGCCGCCGGAGCCGACGTCGTCTCCGTCGCCGGTGACGTGAGGGACCCCGCCGTCGCCGATCGGCTCTTCGACGCCGCGACAAGCCTTGGCCCGGTCACGGGGCTCGTGAACAACGCCGGCCTGACCGCACACATCGGAGACCTCGCCGACACGCCCGTCGAGGTCATCGCGCACGTGGTCGAGGCCAACCTCCTCGGCACCATCTGGTGCGCCCGCCGCGCCGCCCAGGAGATGTCGACGGCGCGCGGTGGTGCCGGTGGGTCCGTGGTCAATGTCTCCTCGGCTGCCGCAACGCTCGGCTCACCGCACGAGTACGTGCACTACGCCGCAGCCAAGGCGGGCGTGGAAGCGCTCACCGTCGGCCTGGCCAAGGAGCTCGCCGCGGAGGGGGTGCGGGTGAACGCCGTCGCGCCGGGACTGGTGGACACCGACATCCACGCGGCAGCCGGTGACCCGGACCGGCTGCGACGCGTGGTGCCACGCATCCCCTCCGGCCGGGTCGGGCAGCCCGAGGAGATCGCCCGCGCCATCGCCTGGCTGCTGGGGCCCGAGTCGAGTTACACGAACGGCGCGGTGCTGCGCGTCGCCGGCGGGCTCTGACGGACGGGAGGATCACACCGTGATCGATCGACGTGAGCTGCTACGACGCCAGCTCAGGGTGGCCTGGTCACTGGCCGAGTACCACCTGCAACGCGTCACTACCGAGAGCCTGTTGTGGGAGCCATCCACCAGTTGCTGGACCGTCCACCGCGATAGCGAGGGGACGTGGCGACCGGATTGGATGGTTCCCGAACCTGACCCGACACCGCCGCCGACGGCGGCATGGGTCAGCTGGCACCTCGGGTGGTGGTGGACCGAAGCACTCGCCCAGCTGACCGGGCAGGCGCCGCCTGGCCGCGAGGACATCACCTGGCCGGGCGACGCCGCAGCCACCGTGACGTGGCTACGCGCGCTGCACGACGCGTGGGTCGCACAGCTCGACGCTCTGAAAGAGGCCGACCTCGATGCGCCTGTGACCTTCCCCTGGCCACGGGAGGCCGACCGCTCGGTGGCGGACCTGCTGGCCTGGGTCAACGTCGAACTGACGAAGAACACCGCAGAGATCGGACAGCTCACGATGATCTTCACGGCACGCCAGTAGGTGCCCGCCGCTGGCACCAACGCGGTCCCGACCATCGCCACCCAGAGGATCTCGACGCCACACTGCTCCGGTGCTGACGTCGTCCACGGTGTTGCTCTTCCTGGCCGCAGCGCTTCCGCTGGCGGCCTTCCCCGGTCCTGCGGTCGCCGTCATCCTGGCCGTCTCCCTGCGGCACGGTCGCGCCCACGGGCTGGCCGCCACGGCCGGCGTCGAGGCAGGCAACGCGGTGCACGTGCTGGCCGCCACCGTCGGGCTGTCGGCGCTGGTCGCGGCCTCAGCGACCGCCTTCACCGTCGTCAAGGTGGTCGGCGCTATGTGGCTGCTGTGGTTGGCGCTCACGGCGCTCCGGTCGAGGTCCTCCGGGACGCTCGCGGACCTGAAATCCTCCGCCGACCCGCAGGCCTCCAGCGGACCGCTGCACCACTCGGCCCGCCGGGGGCTGCTCGTGGGCGTGCTCAACCCCAAGACGGCGATCTTCTTCGTCGCGTTCCTCCCCCAGTTCGTCGATCCGGCGGGAGGTCCGGCCTGGGCGCAGCTGGCCGCGCTCGGGCTGCTCTTCGTGGCGGCGGCCACGGTCTTCGACTGCTGCTGGGCCCTCGCCGGCGCCGGCATGTCCGGGGTGCTCCGGCGGGTCCGGCTGGTCGTCCTGGACCGGGTCTCGGCAGGCATCTACGCCGCGCTCGCCGCGCTGACGCTGTCGGCGCGTCGAGCCACCACCTAAGTGGCGTTGCTGGGGCGCTGTCGCGTCGCTGTGGAGCGTGCGCCCCATCAGCGTCACGAGGCGATTACTCCCATGGGGCCAACTGTTCACAGCTCCCCGAACTCCACGACAGATCACCAGGACAAGGACGAGGCACGCGCGCCGCCGCGCCCTCAGCCGGGCAGTGAAGAGCGGCGCTTCGCGACGAGGTCGCGGGCGGCCGTCTGCCACGTCGCGTGCTCGAACGCGAACCCGCGCTCCAGCAGCCGGCCGGGCACCACGCGGCGGCTCTTGAGCAGCAGCTCGGTGTCCGTGCGCAGCACCAGCGCGCCCACCTCGGCCATGAGCCTGGTGGCGGGCAGGCCGATCGGCTGCCCCCACGCCCGACGCAGCACGCGCATGAACTGCCGCTGCGGGAGCGGCTCGGGCGCTGCGAGGTTGACCGGCCCCTCGACGTCGTCGTCGTCCAGGAGCAGCTGCAGCGCGCGGACGAAGTCGTCACCGTGGATCCACGAGACGTACTGCCCGCCGCCGTCCACGGGTCCGCCGAGGCCGATCCGGGCCATCCAGGAGAGGTAGTCGAAGATGCCGCCGCGGTCCGGCGTCATGACCATCGCGGTGCGCAGCTGGACCTTCCGCGTGCTCGGGGTGGTCGCCTCGGCCTGCGTGGCCTCCCACCGGCGGGCGATCCGCACGCTGTACTCCCAGTACAGCGGCACGTCCGGCTCCTCGCCGCCGATCTCGCCGGTGGCCTCGTCGTGCGCGGGCCCGTGGGGGCGGGTGCGGGCGTCGGCGTAGATGGTGGCGGTGCTCATCTGCAGCCACACCCGCGGTGGGTTCGCCGCGGCGGCGATCGCCTGCCCGACCGCGCGGGTCGAGTCGACCCGCGAGTCCATCATCTGCCGCAGATTCGCGTCGGTGTAGCGGCAGCTCACCGTGCGCCCGGCGAGGTTGACGACGGCGTCGGCGCCGTCCAGCTCCGCGGCCCAATCACCCAGGGTCCGCCCGTCCCAGAGGACATGCCTGATGCCCGGTTCGAGCACGTCAGGGCGCCTGCTGAGGACGACGGCGTCGTCACCGCGAGCCGCGAGCGCCCGGCGGAGCAGGCCGCCGACCTGGCCGGTGCCTCCGGGGAGCACGATCTTCACCGTCTGACGCTAGCTCGGTCAGCGCCCCGGAGGTGAACGGTGCTCGGCGGGACGCGCCGTCTCCGCGTCCCGCCGGGCACAGTCCAGGAGAGGCTCATTTCTCCTGACGCCGAAACTGCCGCACGTCGGCGGCCGCACACACCCCGCTGAGGTCTGAACTGACGCTGCCCCCGTCTACGACCCCAGGGGGACCCGCGCCCGCTGGGCCGCACGGCGGTTCTTCGCCGTCTTGCGGCGCACCAGCCACGTCGAGGTGCCGGTGATGGCGAGCGCCAGCGGCGTGAGCCCGAAGGCCACCCACAGGAGACGCCACCAGCCGTTGACCACGTACCCGGTGTGGACGGGGAAGTTCCACGCCTGCCAGGTCGGGGTCAGGGGCTGACCGGCGAAGCCGTAGGTGGTCTGGGCTGTGCCGGTGGACGGGTCGATCTCGACGCCGACGTCGCCCGGGTACGGGAGGCGGGCGTACGGGTCGTGCGGGGTGGACAGCCACACCGTGGTGGTGGGCGTCTCCTGGGTCGGCGGCACCAGCGCCGCGACCCGTGTGCCGGGGTGGGCCGCGAGGGCGAGCGCCACGGCGGCCTCTTCCGAGACGGGGAGGGCGGGCGGTGTGACCGTGGCGGCCAGATGCACGGGCTCGGGCCCCTCCACCTCGCTACCGGGCGTCAGCGCAAACCACGCCTTCTCCACGAAGCCCAGCTCGTACCCGGAGCCGGTCAGGCCCCAGACGAGCAGCGGTGCCAGCGCCAGCACCCCGATGACCTTGTGCAGGTCGGTGTCGCGGGCGAAACGACCGCGGTCCCAGCGGATGGTGAACCCCTGCTTCCAGCGCTTCGGGCGGGGGAACCACAGCCAGACCCCGGAGACGCACAGGAACAGCAGCAGCAGACCCATGGCGCCGAGCAGGAGGTTCCCGATGGTGAGGTCGCGGTCGTGCCCCAGCCACCCTCCGAGGTTGGTGTGCGGCAGCGGTGTCGTCAGCGCCGCGATGTAGCCGGCGTGCCCTTCGCAGGTGAGGAGGCACTCGTGGAGGTTGACGGCGAAGTCCAGCCAGGCTGGGTCAGGGTTGACATGTCCCAGGACAGCGCCGGTGGCGGGGTCGACGGTCCACGCGTCGGTGTAGCTCTCGTCGTAGACGGTGTAGACGTCGCCGTTGTCGTAGACCGCCGCGGTGGCGAAGTTGGGATGCGACCGCTGGACGGTGTCGATGGCCGCAGAGAGCGGCACCCGTGCGTGGTGGGCGGCGTCCGCGGAGGTGCTGGTCGTGAACGCTGAAGCGTTGAACGCGCGGTGCAGCTCCGGCTGGTAGAGCACCACGACCCCCGACGTCGTGATGAGCACCAGCAGGACGCCCAGCACCAGGGAGGTCCAGCGGTGGGTGACCACCAGGGCGTGGCGCACGGGCGAGCGTCGCTTCCGAGCGGGCCGCGCAGGGCGCGGCGGCGCTGCCAGTCCGGCGCCGGTCGTGGCGCCGGTCATCGCAGCGCTCCCACCGCGTCGAGCAGCGACCACACCGTGACCCCCACGACGAGCGCGGCGACCACCACGTACGCGGGCCACGCAGCATGCCGCAGGCGGTGCAGGCGGCGGGCTCCGCTGACGGCCACCACCGCCCCCAGCACCTGCAGCACGAGACCCAGCGGCCCGAGCAGCACACCGAGGGTTCCCAGGGCCGGCGCGAGGACGTACTGCACCAGGCATCGTGCCGCCGAGGTGTACAGGCCGAGAGTGACGGCGGCGCGCGCCTCGCCGGCCGGATCGTCGACGGGTTCGGGGTGCGAGGGGTCCGTCACAGGCCGGACGGACACGTGATCGTGAGCCACGCGACTGAGGTTAGCCTTACCTGATCCCAGCGTCGAGACTCTCGTCATCACGCCGCGCCGGGCCGCCGGCGATGCCGGGACATGGAAAGCGACGACGCCGCGGAGTGGGGGGCTCTCCGCGGCGCCGCCGCGCCTGTGAACACGATTAACTAAATCGTGTTGACTTGAAGCTACGGAGTGCTGGTTCACCTGTCAACGACCGCCCCCGGCGCGTAACCTCCCCGGAGCAGTGGGCCCGGCAGCGCGGTGCCCCGACAAGGAGCCGAGCCAGTGCCAGATTCGTTGCCCGACGGCAGGAAGCGCGCCACCGCCCTCGACGTGGCCAGGCTCGCCGGAGTGTCGAGGACCACCGTCAGCTTCGTCTTCAACGACAGGGCCGAGGCGCGCGGCATCAGCCCAGCGACCATCCAACGGGTGCTCGATGCCGCCCAGGAGTTGGGCTACACCCCCGACCGGGCCGCTCGCATCCTGCGCAGCGGCGTCAGCGACCTGGTCGTCTTCACCGGCCCGCACCCCGTGGCGCTGGGCGCGTTCGCACTCGAAGTGCTCAACGAGGTGTCGGACCAGCTGTCGGACGAGGGCTTCCACTTCATCATGCGCAGGGCGCGCCCCGACCGACCCGCCCACGAGGTGTGGCGGCAGCTCTCGCCGGCGTTCGTCGTGGGTCTGGAGCTCACCGCCGCAGACGTCGCGGACCTGGAGACCGCGGGGATCCCCGTCCTCGACGCCAATCTGGGAACCTTCGACGACGCGCTCGGCACCCTGCAGGCTCGGTACCTGCTGGACCAGGGGCACACAGCGCTCGCCTACGCCACCCCCACCGAGGAGCGGGCCGCCGCCTATGCGGGCCGCCGACTCGCGGCGGTGCGCCGCACCTGCGAGGAGGCCGGCGCACCGGCCCCGGTGCACCTCAAGACCACCCTGGACCCCGAAGCGGCCGCGACCGCCGTCAGCAGCCTGCGCGACCACCCCGGCGTGAGCGCGATCTGCGCCTACAACGACGACGTCGCCTTCGCCGTCCTCGCGGGCATGGCACGGCTCGGCCTCCGAGCACCTGAGGACCTGGCCGTGATCGGCTCGGACAACATCCCGCTGTCGGCGGTGGCGGTTCCCAGCCTGACCACCATCGACCCGGGCGTGCTGCCCATCGCCAACTACCTCACGCACGTGGTGCTGAGCGCCATCGCCGGGTCTCAGCCCGACGTCGACGCACTGCCCCCACCGCCGACCGTGGTGGTGCGGCACAGCGCGTAGCTCTCAACGAGTCGCTGAGCGAGACCAGCCACGACCGAGGAATCTCCCAGGCAGTTGCCAGAGGCACAAGGGTTGTTTGGCGAGGCTTGCCTCACCATGATCAAGGGCCGTGCACTGGTCCACAGCTGTCCCCAACCTCGTCATCGGGCTCCGCGAAGGGCTCGAGGCCGGGCTCGTCCTCACCATCCTCCTGGCCGCGGCCCGCACGTCAGCCCCGGACGGCTCGCGCCGCCCCACGGCGCCGGTGTGGCTCGGTGCCCTGGCCGCGCTCGCCTGCGCCGGGGCGTTCGCCGCGGTGCTCTCGGTCTCGGACTCGGTGCTGTCCAGCACCGGCCAGGAGGCCCTCGGCGGGCTGCTGAGCGTGCTGGCCGTCGGCCTCATCACGGCGATGGTCGTCTGGATGCGCCGTGCCTCGGCGTCGCTGGCCGGCGAGCTACGCGGCAAGGTGGCGGTGGCATCACTGGCCGGTCCGGCGGCGCTCGCCGCGGCAGCGTTCCTCGCGGTGGGCCGCGAGGGCCTGGAGACCTCGCTGTTCCTGTGGACGGCAGCGCGCGCCGCGGGGTCCAGCACCGGCCCGCTCGTCGGCGCGGCCATCGGCCTCGCCGGCGCGGCGGTGCTGTGCTTCCTGCTGTTCCGACGGGCGATCCGCTGGAAGGTCGGCCCCTTCCTCAACCGCACGGCGGTGCTGCTCGTCGTGATCGCCGCGGGGGTGCTCGCCTACGGACTCGGCGACCTGCAGGACGCCGGCTGGATCCCCGGTCACACCTGGACGGCGTTCGACCTCACGAGCAGCGTCGACGCCAGCACCTGGTGGGTCGCCCTGGTCACGGGCCTGACCGACCTCTCCCCGCGGATGACGGTGCTGCAGGTCACCGCCTGGGCGGTCTACCTCGTGCTGACCCTGCGCGCGCTCGCCGTGGCGGGCCGCGCCCCCACGCCGCAGCCCGAGCCTGCTCCGGCTTCCGCAGCCGTCGCTCCCGGCACCGCAGAAGGAGCAGGACGACGACGGCGCGGTGACGCGCTCGCCGCCCGGCTGGCCTCGCGGCCGTGGCGCACGGCGGGCGTCGTCGTCGCCGTCCCAGCCCTGGCAGCGGTGGCGCTGGTGCAGCTGCTCCCTCGCAGCAGCGCGGTGGCCACCACGCTGACGGTGACGGACACGCAGTGCGCGCCAGGGTTCAGCACCGCGAGCGCCGGCACGCAGGTGTTCCAGGTGACCAACAGCTCCTCGCGGATCGTGGAGGTGAACCTCGACGACGCGAGCGGCGGCATCGTCGGGGAGATCGAGACACTGGCGCCCGGCACCACCGCGCCGATGTCCGCGACGCTCGGCAGCGGGACGTACACCGTGAAGTGCCTGCCTGCGGGCAGCGACGCCCTGAGCTCCGGCTCCGTGCAGGTGACGGGCAGCGCCGGGAGCACGGTGGATACGGCCGCGCTGGCGGTGAAGCCGGTGTCCCTGGACGACCTCAAGGGCCCCGACGCCGCGTACCAGACCTACGCCGCGGGGCAGCTGACGCAGCTCGCAGCCCAGGTCGCGACGCTGCAGGCAGACCTGCACCGCGGTGACCTGGCCGCCGCGCGCCGCGACTGGCTGCCGCCGCAGCTGACGTGGGAGCGAGTCGGTGCCTCCTACGACAGCTTCGGTGACCTCGGCGCCGCCGTCGACGCCCTTCCCGACGGGCTGCCTCAGGGCGTGGACGACCCCGGCTTCACCGGGTTGCGCCGCCTGGAGTTCGGGCTGTGGCACGGCCAGAGCGCCGAGGAGCTGCTGCCGGTGGCCGACCAGCTCGCCAAGGACGTCGCGGCGGCGCAGGCGCACCTCGGCGACGACGACCTCGCCGGCGACCCGACTCAGCTGCCGGTGCGCGCCCACGAGATCCTCGAAGACGCCCTGCGTGACCACCTCACCGGTCTGGACGACAACGGCGCTGGCGCCCGGTACGCCATGACAGCGGCCGACGTCGACGTCACGCGGACCGTGCTCAGCGAGCTCGCGCCGCTCCTGGACGCCCGCCGTCCGCACCTCGTGGCCACGGCCGATGCACAGCTCGACCGGCTCGACACGGCGTTGGCCGCCACGCGCACCGCCGACGGCACGTGGACGGCGCCCGCCGACGTGCCGCACGCCCAGCAGCAGGCCGTGCGCGCCTCGATCGGGGCGGTGCTGGAGACGCTCTCCGCCGTCCCCGACCTTCTCGAAGTTTCCCCGGGCTCCTGACCCGCTCGCCCCGCTCCCCGAGCGTCACCTCGCCCGTGCCCTCACCCGACTACAGCAAGGACGTCATGCCATGGATCTGAACCGCCGCAACTTCCTGCGAGGAGGGCTGGCCGGTGGCGCCGGCACGGCCCTCGCCGCCGCCCTGGCCGTGGGCGGTGCCCGCGCCGACGCCGCAGCGGCCGCAGAAAACGGCTCCGGCGGGCAGGCTTCGGAGCCGGCGACCTACCCCTTCCACGGCGCCCACCAGGCAGGGGTGCTGACGCCCGGGCCCAGCGAGAAGCAGAAGGCAGCAGCCTTCGTGGCCCTGGACGCCACGGCGGCAGCCCGCGAGGACCTCAAGGCCGTGTTCGAGACGCTGACCGACAGGGCACGCGCCCTCACCGCCGGCGGGCCCGCACCCGACCTCGGCGTCGGGCAGCCACCCGCGGACAGCGACGTGCTCGGCCCGAGCATCCCCGCCGACGGCCTCACCGTGACGGTCTCGGTGGGCGCCAGCCTCTTCGACGACAGGTACGGCCTGGCCTCGGCGAAGCCGGCCAAGCTCACGCCGATGCGCGTGTTCCCCAACGACGCGCTGGAGGACGCGTGGACCGGCGGCGACGTGATGCTGCAGCTGTGCGCGCACCACCCCGACACCGTTCACCACGCGCTGCGCGACATCACCAAGCACACGCGCGGCGGGCTGCAGCCGCGCTGGCGTATGGACGGCTTCGACTCCCCGCCGCGGCCCAGCGGCACCAGCCGCAACCTCCTGGGCTTCAAGGACGGCACCGCGAACCCCACCGGCGACGAGGCAGCCAGTCTCATCTGGATCGACGACCCGTCCGAGCCTGCGTGGGCGCAGGGCGGCAGCTACCAGGTGGTGCGGGTGATCCGGATGCTCACCGAGTTCTGGGACCGCGTCTCCCTCGACGAGCAGCAGCAGATGTTCGGGCGGCGTCGCGACAGCGGCGCGCCCCTGGACGGCAACGCCGAGTTCGACACCCCCGACTACGCCAAGGACCCCCACGGCGACGTCATCCCCCTCGACTCCCACATCCGCCTGGCCAACCCGCGCACCCCGGACACCGCAAACCAGCGGCTGCTGCGCCGCTCCTACAACTACGACCGTGGGCTGGACGCCAACGGCAACCTCGACGTCGGGCACGTCTTCACCTGCTATCAGCAGGACGTCGTGCGGCAGTTCGAGACCGTCCAGCTGCGCCTGGTCGACGAGCCCCTGGTCGACTACGTGCAGCCCTTCGGCGGCGGCTACTTCCTCACGCTGCCGGGGGTGCGTGACTCCAGCGACCACTACGCGAAGGCCCTGTTGGCCTGACCACCTGCATGTGCCAGCCTCGACGCGTGGAGTCGTTCACGCGTGCGGGCCTGCACTTCGACGTCACCGACGTCGGGCCCGACCTGCCCGACGCACCGGCGGTGCTGTGCCTGCACGGCTTCCCGCAGGATCGCTCCGCCTACGACGCCGTCGCCCACCGCCTGGCCGGTCGCGGCGTGCGCGTGCTGGCGCCCGACCAGCGCGGGTACTCCCCCGGTGCACGTCCGCCCGGACGCCGCGCGTATGCGCTGCCTGAGCTGGTGGCCGACGCCGTCGCCCTTCTCGATGCCGCCGGTGCGCGGCGGGCGCCCGTCGTCGGGCACGACTGGGGCGGCGTGGTGGCGTGGGCCCTGGCAGCCTGGCACCCCGACCGGGTGGCGTCGCTGACGGCGCTGTCGCAGGCCCACCCCGACGCCATGACCGGCTCGCTGCTGCGGTCCTCCCAGGCGCTGCGCTCGTGGCACATCGCCGCATTCCAGGTGCCGGGCCTGCCCGAGCAGGTGCTGACGCGTGCGGGGGCGCTCGAGCGGCTGCTGGTCCACACGGGGCTGCCGATTGACCTCGCCCGCGGCTACGCCGAGCGAGCCGCCACGGGCGGGCGCCTCACGGCGGCGCTGGGCTGGTACCGCGCGGTGCCCTTCGCGGGCCGAGCCGGGGGACGGGGTCGGGGCGTGGGGCGGGTCGCCGTCCCCGTCACCTACCTCCACGGCTGGCGCGACCCCTTCTACTCCCCCGCCACGGTCCTGGCCACGGCCGACCACGTCGACGGGCCCTTCCAGCGACGGACGCTGGACACCGGCCACTGGGTTCCCGAACTCGAACCCGACGCCGTGGTCACCGCCGTGCTCGAACACCTCAGCCGGACCTGACGCGAACGCGCTTGCCGCGCGTGAACGCTGCTGGTTAGCGTCGCCGCGGTGAGCTCGCCCGTCGTCCCCACCGTCCCCGACATCGTCGTCGCCGCGGAGCGCCGTGCGGCTGAGCACTCCTTCGTCTGCTCCTGCGCTGCCCCGACGGGGCCCCTGCTCGCGACGCTCGCCGCGGCGGTCAGGCCCGGCGGGCGCGTCCTGGAGCTGGGGACGGGCGTCGGCGTCGGCACCGCGTGGATCGTCTCCGGGCTCGAGGGCCGCGAGGACGTCGAGGTGGTCACCATCGAACGCGACGACGCGCTGGCCGACGTCGTCCGGAACGCCAAGGACCCCGACCTCCCCGTCACCGTGCTGACCGGCGACGTCGAGGCCGTGCTACCAGGCCTGGGCACCTTCGACCTCGTCTTCGCCGACGCCGAGGGCGGCAAGTGGTCGGGCCTGGACCTGACCATCGCCGCCCTCGCGCCCGGCGGGGTGCTGCTCGTGGACGACATGGACCTCGCCCGCTACTCCGCGCCCGAGCACCGCGCGGCGGTGACGAGGGTGCGGGAGACCCTGCTGACGCATCCCAGCCTCGTCAGCGTGGAGCTGGCCACGGGCACCGGTCACATCCTCAGTTCGCGCCGCCCGAGGTGACCGCCGCGGCCGGGGCCGGTGCCGGGTTGGTCGGGGCTTCGGAGGGCACGTCGTGACCCTCGGCGCTGATCTTCGGTAGCACGCGGTCCATCCAGCGGGGCATCCACCAGGTGCGGCGACCGAACAGGGCCATCGCCGCGGGCACCAGCAACATCCTGACGATCCCCGCGTCGATGAGCACGCTCACCGCCAGGCCCACGGCGAGCATCTTGATGACGACGACGTGCGACGTCGTGAACGCCAGGAACACGCTGATCATGATGAGCGCGGCCGAGGTGATGACACGTCCGGTCGTGGCGAGGCCCTCGCGGACGGAGGCGGTGTCGTCTCCGGTCTTCGCGTAGTGCTCGTGGACGGCGGACAGGAGGAACACCTCGTAGTCCATCGACAACCCGAAGACGATGGCGAACATCATCATCGGCACGTAGGCCTCGATGGGCACCGTCTGCTCCAGGCCGAACAGGCTGCTGCCCCAGCCCCACTGGAACACCGCGACGAGCACGCCGTACGCCGCGGCGATCGACAGGAGGTTGAGCACCGCGGCCTTGATGGCGAGCAACAGGCTCCGGAAGCTCGCGAGAATCAGCAGGAACGCGGTGAGGACGACGACGCCGATGATGATCGGCAACCTGTCGACGAGCACCTCTTGGAAGTCGAACTGGCTCGCCGTCGTCCCCGTGAGGTAGCCCTTGGCACCGGTGTCGGCGAGCGCCGTCGGCAGCGTGGTGTTCAGGAGGGTGTCGTAGAGGTCGCTCGTGGCCTCGTCCTGCGGGCTGGTGGTCGGGATGACCGTGCCGATGAGGAGCTTGCCGTCCTGCGAGGGCCTGATGGGGCTGACACGCGCCACGTCGGCGGTGCCCGTCAGGTCGGCCTGCAGGGTCTGGGCGAGCTGCTGGGGTGGGGTGATGGCCCCGGTGACATCGACGACCACCGTGAGCGGACCGTTCGCACCGGGCCCGAAGCCCTCGCTGATGAGGTCGTAGGCGCGCTTGTCGGTGAAGCTCGACGGGTCGGCGCCGTTGTCGATGTGACCCAGGCGCATCGAGAACATCGGCACGGTCAAGACCGCGAGCACGAGCATCCCCGCCACGAAGGCCGGCCACGGGCGGCGGACCACGGCGGCCGCGTAGCGGTGCCACATGCCGTGCGGCTCGCTCGCCTCGGCCACGGGCTTGCGGACGGACCACCTGTCGATGCGACGCCCGAGCACACCGAACGCCGCGGGGACCAGCGTGACCGCACCCGCGGCCGCCGTCGCGACGGTGAAGACGGCGGCGAAGCCCAGCCCGCCGATGAACGAGATCCCCGAGGCGTAGAGGCCGAGCAGCGCGACGGCGACGGTCCCGGCAGCCACGAGGACGGCGTGGCCCTTGGTCGCGACGGCCCGTCCGGCGGCGCGCACCGGGTCCTCACCGTCGAGGAGGAGCTGGCGGTACCTCGTGGCGAGGAACAGCGCATAGTCGATGCCGACGCCGAGGCCGACCATGAGGGCGAGCGTCGGGGACGCCGTCCCCAGGGTGACCACCGCGGCGACGAGACCCAGGATGCTCAGGCCGAGCACCGTGCTGACGATCGCGGTGACCAGCGGCAGCACTGCGCCGAACAGGCTCCCGAAGCCGACGAGCAGCACGATCAGGGCGACGATCAGGCCGACCACCTCACCGGCGTGACCCTCGCCGGGGCGGGTCAGCTCGTCGAGAGCGCCGCCGTACTCGACCTGCACGCCGGCGTCGCGGACCTCGGCCACGGCGTCGTCGAGGTCGGAGACGTAGTCCTCACCGAGGGTCTTGGGCCGCACGTCGAACTGGACCGTCGTGTAGGCGGTCCGGCCGTCGGGCGAGACGGTCGGCGCGGTCGCCGAGAACGGGTCGGACGCGGAGAGCACGTGCGGGAGCGTGCCCAGCTCGCTGACCGCTGCCTGGATCTGCGGGGCGTCGGCCTGGAGGGAGCCGCTCTCCACGTGGAAGACGACCTTGCCGCCCGAGCCACCCGCGGCGGGATCGCTCGCGGTGAGCAGTTCGGCGCCCGTGTGCGACTGGGTGCCGGACAGGTCGATGTCGTCGTTGAAGGTGCCGCCGGCGAGCACGTTGGCGACGGCTGCTGCGACCACCGCCAGCAGCCACATCGCGAGCACGCGGTACGGGTGGCGGGCGGAGGCCTCGCCGATGCGGAAGAGCCCGCGGGGCGGGGCCGGTGTCGGGGCCGGTGTCGGGGCCGGTGCGGTGGCCGGCGTGCTGTGCGGCACGGAGGGGCTCCTCAGGCGGAGGGCGTGTCGGGCGCCGCGAACGCTAGGGATCACGACTGGATTCTGTCAACACTGCCATATGGCATTCGTGCCACATCGCTGCTCGAGCACTCAAGTCCTCCCGGTGGGGCGCCGTAACCTGACGACGTGGGAGAGGTGACGGCGCCGAGCGGGCGCCGCGAGCGCAAGAAGGTCGAGACGCGCGACGCGCTGCGCGACGCGGCGCGGCGCCTCTTCGCCGAGCAGGGCGTCGCCGCGACGTCGATCGAGCAGATCACCGAGGCCGCCGACGTCTCGCAGCGCACCTTCTTCCGCTACTTCGAGTCGAAGTACGACCTCCTGCTGCCCGACCTCACCGCGCTGTTCGACGAGCTCGAAGCGGCGCTCGCGGAGCGCCCTCGCGATGAGCACCCGCTCACCGCCTACGAGGCCGCACTCATCGCGGTGATGGCCCGACAGGCTGCGAGCGGTCAGGGCATGACCACACTCATCAGCGGGATCGACGTGTCGGACCCTCCCGTCACGGCGCGCCTGGCGCGCTCGTTCGTCATCTGGGAGGAGCGCCTCACGGACCTGTTCGTGGCCCGCCTAAGCGGTGCCGAGGCCGTCACAGGGAACGATCAGGACGACGACGAGCGCGCCGAGCAGCTGGCGCTGCGCGCCTCCGTCACCGCGGGCATCGCCGTCGCGACCACGCGCGCGGTGGTCCGCTGGGCGAGGCGGCACCCCCGCGTGCCGCCGCTGGCGCGACTCCAGGCCGTGCGCTCCAGCTTCGCGCTAGCCCGCGCCGGCTGCCCCCTCTGACTCTCCCCGCGCGACGATCACGCACCTGAGCGCCACATCCGCACTGAAGGCGTGGGCAGGCTCAGCGATCAGGCACCTGCCGCTGATGTCGCTACCGAGCTCCAGATGCCGGAATCGCGGCTCCATTCCGACATCTGGAGCACCGTTCCGACATCTTCGGCAGCGGCGCGGCTCCTGAAGCGGCGGGACGGGGAGCCTCCTGGACGGCATCGTTGCCCTCGATCACGGGCCGTGGCGCAGCGTGACTCCGCCGCCAGGTCACCCGGTGTCGCCTTCCACGCTTTCCCACCCTGAGGGCGCGCGGCGCGCGGAAGTTACGAGATTGACCCACTTTTGGAACATGAGGGAAACACGCAAACCGGGCTGCACGCCTACGTTCACGGGCGCGCTTGGCAGCCGCCCCGGGTCCCGGGGCGCCCCCGATCTGAGGAGAACGCATGAGCGGCAGCGCCGCCCGTCTGGACGCCATCAACGCCGTCAAGTCCTTTGTGCCCCCGGCGCCGTCTTTCGCCCCGAGCGAGGCCCCCGGCGAGATCTTCGGGCAGAACGTGTTCTCCCGCGACGTCATGCAGGCCCGTCTGCCGAAGGCCGTCTTCCGCTCCGTGATGGCCACCATCGAGGGCGGCGCTCCGCTCGACCCGAGCGTCGCCGACGCCGTCGCCTCCGCCATGAAGGACTGGGCGATGGACAAGGGCGCCACGCACTACGCCCACGTCTTCTACCCCCTGACCAACCGCTCGGCCGAGAAGCACGACAGCTTCCTCGAGCCCGACGGCGAGGGCTCCTCCATCGCGGAGTTTGCCGGCAAGACGCTGGTGCAGGGCGAGCCCGACGCGTCCAGCTTCCCCAACGGTGGCCTGCGCTCGACCTACCAGGCCCGCGGCTACACCGCCTGGGATGTCACCAGCCCCGCGTACATCCTCGAGAACGCCAACGGCAACACCCTGTGCATCCCCACGGTGTTCGTGTCGTTCACGGGTGAAGCGCTCGACCTCAAGGCGCCGCTGCTGCGCTCCCAGCGGGCCATGGCCGACCAGGCCAAGCGCGTGCTGGCGCTGTTCGGCCACATCGAGCCCGGCAACATCGTGAGCTTCGCCGGTCCCGAGCAGGAGTACTTCCTGGTCGACCGCAGCTTCTCGCTCTCCCGCCCCGACCTGCTGAACTGCGGTCGCACCCTGTTCGGCGCCAAGCCGCCCAAGGGCCAGGAGTTCGACGACCACTACTTCGGCGCCATCCCCGACCGCGTGCTGGCCTTCATGCTCGACGCCGAGCGCGAGCTGTTCAAGCTGGGCATTCCGGCCAAGACCCGTCACAACGAGGTCGCGCCCAACCAGTTCGAGATCGCCCCGATGTTCGAGCAGGCGAACCTCGCCGCCGACCACCAGCAGCTGCTCATGGTGACCATGCGCAAGGTGGCCCAGCGCCACGGCATGGAGGTGCTCTTCCACGAGAAGCCCTTCGCCGGCGTCAACGGCTCCGGCAAGCACGTGAACTTCTCCTACGGCGGCGGCAACGTCGGCAACCTGCTGCTGCCCGGTGACACCCCCCACGAGAACGCGCAGTTCCTCGTCTTCTGCGCCGCCATCATCCGCGCGGTGCACCTGCACGGCGGTCTGCTGCGCGCCTCGGTGGCGTCGTCCACCAACGACCACCGCCTCGGCGCCAACGAGGCTCCCCCGGCGATCATCTCGATCTTCCTGGGTGACCAGCTGGCCGACGTGTTCGACCAGGTCGCCAAGGGCGGCGCGACGTCGTCGAAGGAGAAGGGCACGCTGACCATCGGCGTCGACACCCTCCCGGTGCTGCCGACCGACCCGGGCGACCGCAACCGCACCAGCCCCTTCGCCTTCACCGGCAACCGCTTCGAGTTCCGCGCCCCGGGTTCGCTGCAGTCGATCGCCCCGCCGATGATCACCATCAACACGATCGTCGCCGAGTCCCTCGACTACGTGGCCAACGAGCTCGAGGCCAAGCTGGCCGCCGGCGACGAGTTCAACCACGCCGTCCAGAAGCTCCTCGAGCAGATCGTCACCGACCACGGCGCCGTAATTTTCAACGGCGACGGCTACTCCGACGAGTGGCAGGTCGAGGCGGCGGCGCGCGGTCTGAAGAACCTCAAGACCACGCTGGACGCGCTGCCCGAGCTCATCACGCCGGAGTCGCTGGCGCTGTTCTCGAAGTACGGCGTGCTCTCCGAGCAGGAGTCGCACAGCCGCTTCGAGGTGGCCCTGGAGCAGTACGCGCTGTCCGTCGGCGTGGAGGCCAAGCTGGCCCTGGAGATCGGCGGAACGATCATCCTGCCGGCCGCCGTGCGCTACCAGACCGAGCTGGCGCAGAACGTCGCGGCGCTCAAGGCCGCCGGCGTCGAGGCCGACACCTCCCTGCTGGAGGCCGTCTCCACGCCGCTCGCCGCTCTGCGCACGTCCGTCGCCGCGCTGCGCTCGGCCGTGGCGGCGCACCCGGACGGCGGCTCGGCGGGCCACGCGCTGTACGCCCGTGACACCCTCCTGCCGGCGATGGCGGCGGTCCGTGCGGCCGCCGACGAGCTGGAGACCGTGGTGGCTGACGACCTGTGGCCGCTGCCGACCTACCAGGAGATGCTCTTCATCCTCTGATGACTCCCACGCGCAGCGGTCGGGTTACCCGGCCGCTGCGCGTGTGGCCCTCGGCTGGACTGAGTGGCTGGACCGAGTGGCTGGACTGAGTGGCTGAACCTCGCGAGTGAACCGATGGCCTCACCAGCGTGCTGGTGGGGCCATCGGCATGCCCGCCCCCCACTGCGCCAGCCGCCTGACGACGCCCTGACCCCTCGGAGAATCGGCCCCTTCGGAGTAGTCATCCGGTCACGCTGAAGGGGCCGATTCTCCGAGTCGTGCAGAAGCATCACGCTCCGCTCCCACGCGATGGGCCGGGCGGCGCTCGTCGTCGTCAGCTGTCTGACGGACCGCACGGAGGGCCCAGCCCACGAGCCACACGGCTGATCAGCACCTTCTGCGCCGCGCGTCCCGGGGCCGTGGGCAGTACCGGGTAGTTGTGGAGCTGGCCCGCGGCCTCGTGCAGCTCCACCTCGACGCCGGCGGCACGCGCCTTCTCGACCAGCAGGCGGGCGTCAGGGTTCAGCACGTCGCGCATGCCGGTGAAGACGGTCAGCGGCCCCAGTCCGGCGAGGTCTCCGAAGAGCGGACTGACGGCGGGATCGGTGATCGGCAGGTCGCCGCGCCAGGCGTCGGCGAGCACCCGCCCGCCCGGGGTCGCCAACCACGGATCGCTCGGCTGCACGACCGGGATGAGCGGGTTGCTCCACGTGAGGTCGAGGGCCGGCGAGACGAGCACGGTGATCGGCAGGCGTAGTCCCCGGTCTCGGAGGGCGAGGGCCGCGGACAGCACGATCTGCCCTCCCGCCGAGTCACCCAGCACACCCGTCGGGCCGTACCGCTCGGTGCTCTCGCGGACCAGCTCGGCCACGCGGTCACGGACGGGGCCGGCGGTGCCATACGGCACCAGCGGGTAGATCGGGACGATGACGACGACGCCGGCCCCCGCGGCGACGGCAGCGGCAAGCCGCCACTGCTGACTGACGATCTCGTTGACCCACCCGCCGCCGTGGGCGTACACGACACCGCCGGCGGGCCGCTGCGACGTGGGGGTCAGCGTGTAGACCGGCCAGCCGCGGTCGTGGACGACGTCGACACGCACATCACGCCGTAGCGAACGCGGCGGCCCGTACGCGGCAGGGCGCAGCGTGGCCTCACGGATGCGATCGTGCGCGCCCTGCTCGGTGACGAAAGTGCGGTTGAAGTGCAGCAGCCGCATGAGCGGCGGGAGCAGCGAGCTGGCAACGTCAAGCGGCGGCACCACCCCACGCTAGGCGGGGGCGCTGATCGCCGTCCTACGCTCGCGACATGGCCCCGCGGCGCAACCCCCTCGACGGCCTGCGCGAGAAGGCAGGGCAGCTGGGTGAGCGCCTGCACGACAGGTTGCCCGTCCCGACGCTACGCGGCGTCGAGGAGCTGTTCGGTGGCTTCGCGCCACCGGCTCGGCCACTCGCGCTGGTGCTGGCCGATCTCGACGCCCTCGTCGGCCTGGACGACGTCAAGGAGCAGGTCCGGGCGCTGCTCGCGTTCCTGCAGGTGCAGGCACGGCGCAAGGAGCACGGCCTGCCCGAGGTCGCCACCTCGCAGCACCTCGCCTTCCTCGGTAACCCCGGCACCGGCAAGACCACCGTCGCGCGGCTGCTCGCCGAGATGTACCGGGCGGTCGGGCTGCTGAGCAGGGGCCACCTCGTGGAGGTGGACCGCGCCGGGCTGGTCGGCCAGTACGTCGGGGCGACGGCGATCAAGACCGACCGGGTCATCCGCTCCGCCCTCGACGGCGTGCTCTTCATCGATGAGGCGTACGCGCTGGCACCTGAGGGCGAGGGCCGCATCGACTTCGGCCCCGAGGCCATCGAGGTGCTGCTCAAGCGCATGGAGGACCACCGCCACCGGCTGGTCGTGGTGGTGGCCGGGTACCCGGCGCTCATGGAGGCGTTCCAACCCGGGGTTGCGCTCGCGCTTCGCGCGGGAGATCACGTTTCCCGACTACTCCGTGGCGGAGCTGGAGCAGATCTTCTCCCTGGTGGTGGCCGAGCACGAGTACGCGCTGGCGCCAGGAGCCTCCGAGGCGCTGCGGCAGGTGCTGGGCGGGCTGCGGTCCGGACCTCGGGCCGGCGAAGACTCCGGCAACGCGCGCTTCGTACGGACCCTGTTCGAGCAGGCGCTCAACCGGCAGGCGCTGCGACTGTCACGGTCGGCGAAGGACGACGTCGGCATCCTCGAGCGCGACGAAGTCATGACGCTGTGGGCGCAGGACATCACCGAAGCTGCCCAGGCTCTCGGGCAGGGTCCAGCGGCGTCTGCGGAGGCACCGCGCCGCCGCCGTTGGCGCACCTGACACACCCCCTCCGTGATCATGGGCCTCCGGAGCACTTTCAGGGCGTGATCATGGACGTCTCGAACATCAAACTCTTGAGGGCCGGCCACCGTGACCTCAAGAAGACGCAGGGGAGCCAGCTCGGCACAGACGCACGTTCCGGAAGTCCATGATCACGGAGAGTGGGGGTGGGGGGAGTCGGTAGGCTGGCGCCGTCCTCGACCAGGACTCCCCTCAGGCGCTCCCCCCCCCCTGTTCACCCGCGCGGGCTGCGACGCGCCGGTCCCCCTGACTCGCGGAGCTCCGTCATGCCCAGCGCCATCAGCCCGACCATCAGTACCTCCCTCCCCCTCGCGCAGCGCCTGCGCGGCGTGAGCAGCTCACCCGTGCGCGACCTGCTGGCCCTCGCTGCCCGGCCCGAGGTCATCTCCTTTGCCGGCGGCCTGCCCGCCCCCGAGCTGTTCGACGTCGACGGCGTGCGCGCCGCCTTCGACGCGGTGCTCGCCGGTCCGCGAGCGCGCACCGCACTGCAGTACTCGACGACGGAGGGCGACGCCGATCTGCGCTCGCTGCTCGCCGCCCGCACGAGCAGCCGGGGCCTCGCGACGACTGCGGATGACGTGCTCATCACCACCGGCTCGCAGCAGGCGTTGGCCCTGCTCAGCACGGCGCTGCTGGACCCGGGCGCCGTCGTCGCCGTGGAAGACCCGACGTACCTGGCTGCCCTGCAGAGCTTCGCGCTGGCCGGGGCCCGCGTGGTGCCGGTGGACAGCGACGACGACGGCGTGGTGCCCGCCTCGCTGGAGCGCGTGCTGGACGAGCACTCGCCCGCACTGGTGTACCTCGTGACGACCTTCGCCAACCCGACAGGTCGCACGTTGAGCGTTCAGCGGAGGGCGGAGGTCGCAGCGGTGCTCGCCGGCCGGCCGACGTGGGTGGTGGAGGACGACCCGTACGGCGAGCTCCGCTACCGCGGCGAGGCGCTGGCGCCGCTGGCGTCGCAGCCGGGGCTGGAGGAGCAGGCGATCTACCTGGGCAGCCTGTCCAAGGTGTTCGCCCCCGGGATGCGGCTCGGGTGGTTGCGGGCGCCGCGGGAGCTCCGGGCGCGACTGGCCGTGGCCAAGCAGGCCTCCGACCTGCACACCTCCACCATCGACCAGGCCGCCGCCGCGGCGTACCTGACGGCGACCGACCTCGACGTGCACGTCGCCGGGCTGCGCACCGCGTACGGCGCGCGCCGTGACGCCATGCTCGACGCCCTGCCGTCGGTGCTGCCGCCGGGGTCGACGTGGACCGACCCCGACGGCGGCATGTTCGTGTGGGCGCGTCTGCCCGACGGGCTCGACGCCTCCGCATTGCTGCCGGTGGCGCTGGAGCACGACGTCGCCTTCGTGCCCGGGACCCCGTTCTACTCCGGAACGCCGGACCGCTCGACGCTGCGACTGTCGTTCACGACGCACTCCCCCGAGCGCACCCGTGAGGGTCTGTCACGCCTGGGGCGCGCCCTCCGAGGAACGCTCGCCCGCTGACCGATGGGCGCGCTCGGCGTCCTCCATGGCCTGGCTGAACCCCACGAGGAAGCGATGTACCGCTGACAGCTCGGCCTCGCTGAACTGCGCCATCACCGCGTCGGTGCGCTGGCCGAGCGGGCCGAAGAACGCCCCGGCGACGCCCATCGCCTCCCGCGTGATGCGCAGGTGGACGCGGCGGCGGTCGATGTCGTCACGCTCGCGCTGCACGTGGCCGGCGCGTTCGAGCCTGTCGACGACGCTCGTGGTGGCAGCCGAGCTGAGGTTCAGCGCCCCGGCGAGGCGACCGGCGGTGAGCGGGTCACCGTCGGTCTCGGCCTGCATGACGTGGACCATCGCCTCGAGGTCGGTGGGGTGCATCGCCTGCTGCTCGGCGAAGGCATGCGCCAGGTGCTGCGTGCGGTAGGCGAGCGTGCGGACGTCGTCAATGAGGACGCGCTGCAGCTGGCCGCGCTCGCCGTCGTCCTGCGCTCCCTCCGAACCCGCCACGCCGACCATCCTCCCCCCGCCTTGCATCCGCCCTTGCCAGACTCCATCATCTCACTCATCGAAAGATTCGACCATCGAGAGGTTTTCATGAATCGCGTCCTCACCGCGCCCGTCGGACGGCTCAGCGCGTGGCTGACCGTGGCGCTGGGCCTACTGGTGGCGGTGGGCCTGACGGTCCTCGCACCCGCCCCCCACCGCGGCACCGGCGTGAGCGCCGGTCTGCCATCCAGCACCGAGTCGGTCCAGGTGGCTGAGCTCGCGAAGCAGCTGCCGGGCGCCGACGCGACGTCGGCGCTCGTCGTCGTCCGTCGCGACGGCGGGCTGCTGCCTGCTGACACCGCCGCGCTCCAGGAGGCGTCGCAGTCGATCGCCGCGCTCGCCGAGGGCGGCCGGGTCGCTCCGCCAGTGACGTCCCAGGACGGGACGACGGCGCTGGTCGCCGTCCCACTGAGCAATGCCGGTGGCACGGACGCGCTCACCGCGACCGTCAAGGAGATCCGGACCGAGCTGCGGGCCGCGACGGCCGACCTGCCGTCGGGTCTGACCGCCCAGGTCACGGGCGGGGCGGCGTTCACGACGGACATCGCTGCGCAGTTCGAGGGGGCAAACTTCACGCTGCTCCTCACCACGGTGCTCGTCGTGGCTGCGCTGCTGCTCGTCACCTACCGCAGCCCCGTGCTGTGGCTCGTGCCGCTGGCGGTGGTCGGCGCCTCGGCAGCCGCGGCAACGGCGCTCTTCGCGGTCGTGTCGCGAACCTTCGGGCTGGTGCTCGACCCGTCCACGGGTGGCATCGCCGACGTGCTCGTCTTCGGCGCCGGCACCAACTACGCGCTGCTGCTCATCGCCCGGTACCGCGAGGAGCTGCGCCGCGAGGCCGACCGCCGCGTCGCCATGCGGCGGGCGTGGCGGGGCGCCGCCCCGGCCATCGCCGCGAGCGCCGGCACCGTGGTGCTGTCGCTGCTGATGCTGTCGTTCGCCGTCCTCGGGTCCAACCGGAGCGTCGGGCAGTACGGGGCGCTGGGCATCGCGGTGGCGGCACTGTTCGCGCTGTTCGTGCTGCCGGCGGCGCTGGTGGTGTGCGGCCGTGGGGTGTTCTGGCCGTTCGTGCCGCGCCTCGGGTCTGCGGAGACGTCGCTGAGCGGCCCGTGGTCGCGGATCGGGCGCGGCGTGGTGAAGAGGCCGTGGCGCGTGGTGGCGGTCGCCGTCGCCGTCCTCGCGGTCATGGCGGCGGGGCTCTCCGGGGCGCGGCTCGGGCTGAGCCAGACGGAGCAGTTCCGCGTCAAGGCGGAGGCCGTGGCCGGGGTGGAGACGCTGGCGAAGGCGTTCCCGGCGGGGGCCGCGGACCCGGCGCGGATCATCGTGCGCAGCACAGACCCGGCGGTGGTGGGGGCTGTGGTGGATGCGGTGAGCTCGACCGAGGGCGTGGCCTCGGCCACTGCTGGCCGGCAGGCCGCTGGAGCGGACGGGGGCTCCGGGCTCACCGAGGTGACCGCTGTGCTCGACGGAGACCCGAGCAGCGCGGCCGCTCAGACGACCGTGGAGCGGCTCCGGACAGAGCTCGACTCAGTGGCCGGCGAGGCGCTGGTCGGTGGCAGCTCCGCGGACAGCCTCGACGTGAAGGTCGCCACGGAGCGTGACCTGCGTGTGGTCGCTCCGCTCGTGCTGCTGGTCGTGCTGGCGGTGCTCGTGGTGCTGCTGCGGGCCGTGGTCGGGCCGATCGTGCTGGTGGTGACCGTGGTAGCGAGCTTCTTCGCCGCACTCGGCGCCGGCAACTGGCTGGCGACGTCCGTGCTCGGCTACCCCGGTCTCGACACGGGCGTGCCGTTGCTGGCGTTCCTCTTCCTTGTGGCGCTGGGCGTCGACTACAACATCTTCCTCGTCACCAGGGTGCGCGAGGAGGTGCCGGCGCGCGGCACCCGCGAGGCCGTGGTGGTGGGCGTCTCGGTGACCGGCGCGGTCATCACCAGTGCGGGCGTACTGCTCGCGGCGGTGTTCACGGTGCTCGGGGTCCTGCCGCTCATCACACTGACGGAGCTGGGGATCATCGTCGGGATCGGCGTGCTGCTCGACACGCTGCTGGTCCGCACCCTGCTGGTGCCGGTGCTGTTCACACTGTTGGACCGGCGGGCGTGGTGGCCGGGGGCGCTGTCACGGGCGTCGCACCATGGCGGCAGGGACGGTGGCGGCAACGGCGGTGGCGGCAACGGCGGTGGCGACGACGTGCCGCCGTCGACCTCCACCCCTGAACTCATCACCCGCTGACCCTCCGGCCGTGATCATGGGAGTTGTGCACAGCGGTCGTTGTGCACAACTCCCATGATCACGGCGGATTGTGTGCACAGGTCCCATGATCACGGCCGGGTGGCGGCGACCGGCTCATGAGCGGCGTCGACTGACCGGGCCTCCATCACGGCGCTGGCCATGGCACGGTGCGGGCTCGGCTGATTGAGGACGACGACGAGGAGCCCCCGTGCACGCCCTGCCCACCCGCTTCACCCTCGCCCTACCTGAGTGGGTGGCCGAGGAGCTCGCCGACGTGCCGTCGGCGCTGCCGACCCTCGAAGACCGCATGGCCGTGGTCAACCGGCTCGCCTCGCGCAACCACCGCGAGGGCGGGGGCGGGCCGTTCGCCGCGCTCGTCGTGCGCACCGACACCGGCGAGGTGGTGAGCGCAGGCGTCAACGTGGTGCTCGGGAGCGGCATCTCCTCGGGGCACGCCGAGGTCATGGCGCTCGGCCTGGCGCAGGTCGCCACCGGCACGTGGGACCTCGGGGGCGTCGGGCAGCCCGAGCACGAGCTGGTCGTGAACTGGCGGCCGTGCATCCAGTGCTACGGCGCGGCGATGTGGTCAGGCGTGCGGCGGCTCGTGGTGGCCGGCGAGGGGCGGGAGCTGGAGGAGATCACCGGCTTCGACGAGGGGCCGCTCGGCGCCGACTGGGCGGAGCAGTTCGCCGCGCGCGGCATCACCGTCGTGACCGACGTGCTGCGCGAGGAGGCGCTGGCCGTCTACCGGGAGTACCGCGCGGAGGCCGACGGCGGACGGGCGCTGGTCTACAACGCCCGCCAATCCTGATTCCTCGTGTTCAGGGGACGAGGGAGCCGGCCGCAGTGAACAGGCGGTACCACTCCTGGCGGGACAGACGGACGTCGGAACCGGCCACCGCCTCGCGCACGCGCTCCGGCTTCGTCGTCCCCGGCACCACCTGAATGTCGGCCGGATGCCGGGTGATCCAGGCCGTCGCGATGCCGGTCGGGGTGACGCCGTGAGTGTCGGCCAGCTCGTCAAGCACATCGTTGAGCTCGGGGTACTTGTCCCGATCACCGAGGAAGACGCCCGTGAAGAAGCCGCCCTGGAACGGGGACCACGCCTGCAGCGTGGTGCCGTTCAGGCGCGCATGCTCGAGCATGCCGCCGTCGCGGTGGACCGACTGCTCCAGCCCCTCCATGGTCGAGGCCACACCGGTGGAGATCAGCGACGAGTGCGTGATGCTCAGCTGCACCTGGTTGGCCACGAGCGGCTGGCGCACCGCGGTCTTGAGCAGCTCCTGCTGGTACGGCGTGTGGTTGGAGACGCCGAAGTGCCGGACCTTGCCCGCAGCCTCCAGCTCGTCGAACGCCGCGGCGACCTCCTCGGGCTCCACGAGCGCGTCGAGGCGGTGCAAAAGCAGCACGTCGAGGTGGTCGGTCTGCAGCGCCGCCAGCGAGGCGTCCACCGAGCTGACGATGTGCTCGTGGAGAAGTCGAAGAAGCCGTCGCGGATGCCGCGCTTGGACTGGATGACCACCCGCTCCCGCTCGGACGGCGTGAGCTTCACGGCCTCGGCGAAGCGGCGCTCGCAGAGGTGGTCACCGCCGTAGACATCGGCGTGGTCGAGCACGGTGACGCCTTCGTCGAGGGCGGTGCGGACGAGGGCGTCGATGGCCGCGTCATCCAGGGAGTCGATGCGCATGAGGCCGAGGACGACGCTGCTGACCTCGAGGCCGGTGCGGCCGAGCTGCTGGGTCTTCACCTCTCCATCCTCACGACTTCTCCGCATCCGGCCACCGGCGGGCTCGGGCAGGGGCGCCAGACGGGGCCGACGGCGGCGCGCGCGAACGTGTGGAGATCGACTCGCACAGGGAGTTCCCAGGGAGGACAGTCGCGGCTAGCTGGAGTGATCCAGAAGTTGTTCAACTGGAGGTGCAGCCATGATCGTTCTGGGGCTCATCCTGCTGCTGCTGGGAATCTTCCTCACGCAGAACCTGCTCGTCACGATCGGCATCGTGCTGATCATCGTGGGTCTCGTGCTCAACCTGGTCCCGATCGGCGGCACCCGACGACGAGTCTTCTGACGGGCCAGCTCACGACGGCGGCCCCGCACTCCCAGCGTCGGGAGTGCGGGGCCGCCGTCATACTGCCGACCGGCGGGTCAGAGCGCCCGATCGGTCAGAGGGTCAGAGCCGTCGGGTCCCAGTCGGCAGGAAGCGCGGGCGCCACCGTCGTCGTGCTCTCGACGTCCACCGGGCTGTGCCGCTGCGCCGCCTCGATGGTGGAGACCATGACGTCGAGCACGTGGAAGGCCTGCTCACCGCTGGCACGCTCCGGCCGCCCCGCGCGGATGGCGCGGGCCAGCTCCAGCACCCCGGTGCCGCGGCTCGCCGTGGAGCCGACGGCCGCCTCGCTGCGCGGCTCGCCTCCGAGGGCGTGGACGACCGTGTCACCGTCGAACATGTTCGGGTCGGGCAGCTCCAGCGTGCCCCCGACGCCCGCCACCTCGAGCTGGGTGCGGTTCACCGCCGAGTCGAAGCTGAACACCGCCGTGGCCGACGCCCCGCCCTCGAACTCGAACAGCGCCGAGACATGGGTGGGGACGACGACGTCGAACATCTGCCCGGCCTTCGGCCCCGAGCCGATCGTGCGCTGCGGGCGGGCCTTCGACGCTGTCGCCGAGACCCGGCCCACCGGACCGAGCAGCTGCACGAGCGCCGTGAGGTAGTACGGGCCGATGTCGAACAGCGGACCGGCTCCCTCGGCGAAGAGGAACGCCGGGTCCGGGTGCCAGCTCTCCGGCCCCGGGCTCTGCAGCAGCACCAGCGCGGTCAGCGGGTCACCGATGGCCCCGGACTCCAGCAGCCGGCGAGCGCTCTGCAACCCCGCCCCGAGGAACGTGTCGGGCGCGGTGGCTACGCGACGGTCGGCCTTCGCGGCCGCCTCGAGCAGCGACGTACCGCTGGCCCTGTCGAGCGCGAACGGCTTCTCCGTCCACACGTCCTTGCCCGCGGCGACGGCCGCGGTGGCCACCTCCACGTGCGCGGCGGGGATGGTCAGGTTGACCACCACCTCGACCTCGGGGTCGGACAGGACGTCCTCCACCGTGCCCCAGCGGGGCACGCCGAATGCCTCGCCCTGCGCGCGGGCACGGTCGACGGCGAGGTCGGCCACCACCAACACGTCGAGATCCGGGAAGGACGTGAGGTTGGTCAGGTACTGCGTGCTGATCGTTCCGGCGCCGATGACGCCCACACCGACGCGCCCGCTGCCGCGGGGGCCGCCGGTGGCCGCGCTCGCCGTCGTCGTCCCCATCCCTGTCCCCGTCCCAGTCCCTGCCGACGGCTCGGTCATGCCAGTCCCTTCTCCCGCAGAAACGCCAGGCCATCGGCGACGGCGGCGAACCTGTCACCGCGGGAGTCGTCGAGTTCGATGACACGCAGGGCCTGCGGAGCCGCCGCGACGATGTCGGCCACCGGCAGCGTCCCCTGGCCGAGGGCCACCTGATCCAGCACGTCCGCGGTGGCCGGGCCGTCCTTGAGGTGCACGGCCACCACCTGCTCGCCCAGGCGCCGCAGCAGCGCCACCGGGTCGTGGCCACCGACGGCCACCCAGTACGTGTCGACCTCGAGCACCACCTCGGGCGCGACGTCGGCGAGGCGCTGCGCGAGCACCTCGAACGCCGTCGTACCGTCCAGGTCGCTCTGCAGCTCGTGCGCGTGGTTGTGGTAGCCAACCCGCACCCCGTGACGCGCGGCGACGGCGGCAGCGGCGGCCAGCTCGGCGGCCACGGCCTCGACGTCCTCGCGGGTCCGCCACCGCTCCGGCGGGGTGAACGGGTCGATGACGGTGCGGGTACCTCGCGCGGCCGCGGCGGCGAACAGCGCGTCGAGGGCGTCGTCGTCGCTCCCCACGAAGCTCTGGTGCATCGTCGGAGCGGCAATGCCGTGCGCAGCCAACGCCGCCGCCAGCTCGTCGGACAGCGCCAGCTCGCCGAACGGCTCGACCGAGGCGAAGCCCAGCTCAGCCAGCCGGGCGACGGTGCCCGCGACATCGTCCGCGAGCGCCTCTCGGACGGTGTACAGCTGGACGGAGACCTGATTGCTGGCCCTGCGCGCACCTGCGAAGGTGGGGGTGGTGGTCACGCTGCTCCTCGTCGTTGGGGCGGCATTTCAACGGCGTGCCGTCGCACGGCGTGCCTCTACTCAATCACCCGCGAGGACTTCCCGACCATCCGGTCGGTCTACGAGGTCGCACGATCACCGGAACTGTGGCCCCATGATGGAAGGTCGAACCGCGCCCTACCTGCGAAGGAGGGGCGCCAGGAGGGAGTGGTCGCGTGAAGATCGTCTACAACAGCTTCGACGGCAGGTACTCCGACAGCCCGAGGGCTCTGTACGAAGCCCTCACGCGCACCGGTCGCGGCGTCCCGCTGGAGCACACCTGGCTCGCGGCGCCGGCACACCGAGAAACGTTCCCCGACGGGCCCACCCTGGTGGCACCCGACGGCGCGGAAGCCGTCGCCGCCCTGGAAGCGGCCGACGTCGTCATCTCCAACTACCACCTGCGGCCGCAGTGGGCGAAGGCCCCCGGCTGCCTCTACCTGCAGACCTGGCACGGCACGCCACTCAAGCGGATCGCCGCCGACGAGCCGCACGTCACCGCTGACGACCCGGTGCCCGGCTGGCGCGACGTCGACAGGTGGGACCTGCTGCTCTCCTCCGGGCCTGTCGCCACCCGCGCGCTGACCAGCGGGTTCCGCTGGACCGGGCCGATCGCCGAGACCGGATGGCCCCGCAACGACGTGCTGCTCTCCCCCCAGCGTGACGAACTGCGCACCGCCGTGCGGGCCCAGCTGGGCGTGGCCGAGGACACCACCGCGGTGCTCTACGCACCGACCTGGCGCGACGACGTGCTCGACGCCGACGGTCGCCGCGACGTCGACCTGCGGATCGACCTGGCCGAGTTCAGCCGCCGCTTCGCCCAGCAGAACCCGACGCACGTGCTGCTCCTGCGGCTGCACTACATGCTCTCGGACCGGCTCGCCGACACCGCGCTGCCGCCGGGCGTCATCGACGTGTCACGGCACCCCGACATCGCCGAGCTGTACCTGGCCGCCGACACCATGGTCACCGACTACTCCTCGACGCTGTTCGACTTCGCGGCCACCCGCAAGCCGCTGCTCCTGTTCGCCTACGACCTGGAGCATTACCGCGACGACGTGCGCGGCTTCTACTTCGACCTGTTCGGGGCTCCGCCCGGCCCGGTGCTGCGCACCAGCGACGACCTGCTCGACGCCCTCGCCGACCCGGTGGCCTCCACCGAGGCGTGGGTGGCTCAGGCCGACGCCTTCCGCGCCGAGCACTGCCCCCTCGACGACGGCGGGGCGTCCGAGCGGGCGCTGGATCTCGTGCTGCCCGGCCGGGTGGCGGAGGCGGGCTGGTCGTCGTCGTCGTCCTCCTCTGCCTCGCCGTCGGGGTTGCCCGGCCCGCGCGGCACCGAGGCGGTGACCCGATGAGGCTGCAGGCTGTCGTGCTGGCCGCGGGCAAGGGCACCCGGCTCGGACGGCCACTGCCCAAGCCGCTCACGCAGCTGGCCGACGGGCGCAGCATCCTCGCGCAGCAGGTCGACAACCTGCGCGCCGTGCTCGGCGAGCAGCTGTCGATCACCGCGGTGGTCGGCTACAAGGCCCCGCTGATCATGGAGGCGCTGCCGCGCCTGCTGTTCGCATACAACGAGGACTACGAAGACACCAACACGTCCAAGTCGCTCCTGCGGGCCCTCGAGCTGTCCGCCGACGGTCCGGTGGTCTGGCTCAACGGCGACGTCGTCTTCGAGCCGGAACTCCTCGACCTGCTGCTCGGCCCGCTCACCCGCGGGGAGAGCGCCGTGTGCGTGAACACCGCCTCGGTGGCCGAGGAAGAGGTGAAGTACACGGTCGACGCCGACGGCTACATCAAGGAGCTGTCCAAGACCGTGGTCGGCGGCCTCGGGGAGGCCGTGGGCATCAACCTCGTGGGCGCCGCCGACAAGGCGCTGCTCATCGAGAACCTGCGCGCATGCGGTGACCAGGACTACTTCGAGCGGGGCATCGAGCTGTCCATCGCCCAGGGCATGAAGGTGCTGCCGATCGACATCTCCGCGCACGTGGCGGTCGAGGTCGACTTCGAGGAAGACCTCGCCCGCGCCGAGCGCCTCGTGGCGGAGCACCGCCACGCTCAAGAGCCCTGACCCCCGTCCGTGATCATGGGCGTCCGCCACCCCGGAAGGTGGCGGAGGCCCATGATCACGGTTGTCAGGGGGTGACGACGGCGAGCACCTGGTCGGCGATCTCGGCTTCCTCGTCGGTGGGGACGACGACGACCCTCGCGCCGATCCGCACCGGCTCCGCCGGGCCGCGAGCGGCCTCATTGAGGGCCGCGTCCACCCCGAAGCCCAGGTGCTCCAGCGGCGCGCACACCGCGGCACGCACCGCGGCGGCGTTCTCACCGACCCCCGCGGTGAACACCACCGCCTTCACCCGCGGCACGAGCGCCAGGAACGAGCCGACCGCCGCGCTCAACCGGTAGCAGTAGACCTCCAGGGCGGCGCGGGCCGCCGCGTCGCCGGCGTCAGCGCGGGCCTGGACGGCGCGAACGTCCGACTCCCCCGTCAGCCCCTTGAGGCCGCTGCGCTTGTTCAGCAGGTCGTCGACGTCGGCGGCCGTCATCCCAGCCTCGCGCACGAGCGTCATGACGATGGCCGGGTCGACGTCGCCGCTGCGGGTGCCCATCGCGGCACCGGCCAGCGGCGTCAGCCCCATCGTCGTGTCGACGCTGCGTCCCCCCTGCACGGCCGTCACCGAGACGCCGTTGCCGACGTGGGCGACGACGAGGTCGGCCTCGTCCAGCGGCACCCCGAGGAACGCCGCCGCACGCTTGGTGACCACCTGCACGCTCGTGCCGTGGAAGCCGTACTTGCGCAGCCCGTACCGCCGGGCCACCTCGACGTCGACGGCGTACGTCGCGGCACGCGCAGGGATGGTCGCGTGGAAGGCCGTGTCGAACACCGCCACCTGCGGCACGTCGGGCAGCGCCTTGCGCAGCGCGCGGATCGCCGCCAGCTGCGGCGGGTTGTGCAGCGGCGCGAGCGCGGAGAGCTCGTCGATGCCGCGCTCGACGTCGTCGTCGACGACGGTGGGGTCGGTGTACCGCGTGCCACCCTGGACCACGCGGTGGCCCACCCCCGCCAGCCCCTCCAGCCCCGGCCCGCCGCCCTCGGCGGACAGGGCCCCCATGACCTGCGACAACGCCGCAGCGTGGTCGGGGACCTCGGCTGACCCGATGCGCTCGACGGTGCCCTTGGCCAGCACCTCGGCCGCCCCGGCGCCGTGCTCGCGCAGCTGGTACTTCAGGCTCGAGGAGCCCGCGTTGACAACGAGGACCCTGCTCATGCGGGCGCCTGCTCCTTGCTCTGGGTCTGCTGGCTGGTCTGGGACTGCACAGTGCTGGTCTGGGTGTGCACAGTGCTGGTCTGGGACTGCACCGCGGTGATCGCGACGGTCGACACGATGTCGGCCACCGTGCAGCCGCGCGACAGGTCGTTGACGGGCCGGCGCAGACCCTGCAGCACCGGGCCCACCGCCACCGCGTCGCCGGTGCGCTGCACCGCCTTGTACGTGGTGTTGCCGGTGTTGAGGTCGGGGAAGACCAGCACCGTCGCCCGTCCGGCCACGGGGTTGCCCGGCAGCTTGGCGGCGCCCGTGGCGGGGTCGACGGCGGCGTCGTACTGGATCGGACCGGCCAGCGGCAGGTCCGGCGCCCGCTCGGCCACGAGGCGGGTGGCCTCGCGGACCTTGTCGACGTCGACACCCGCGCCCGAGCTGCCGGTGGAGTAGCTGACCATCGCCACCCGAGGCTCCACCCCGAACGCCCGCGCCGTTTCAGCGCTGGACAGCGCGATACCCGCGAGCTCCTCGGCCGTGGGGTCGAGGTTGACGGCGCAGTCGGCGAAGACGAGCACCCGGTCGGGCAGGCACATGAGGAAGGCACCCGAGACGCGGCTGGCGCCCGGCATCGTCTTGATGACCTCCAGCGCAGGGCGGATGGTCGCCGCGGTGGTGTGAGTGGCGCCGGAGACCATGCCGTCGGCGTGGCCGGTCTCTACCATGAGCGTGCCGAAGTACGTCGGATCGAGCAGCTGCTCGGCCGCCGCCTCCAGCGTCACGCCCTTGTGCTTGCGCCGCTCGGCGTACACCGCCGCCATCTGATCGCGCAGCGGGGAGGTGGCCGGGTCGATGATGCGCGCGGAGCCCAGGTCCACCCCGAGCCGGTCCGCGCTGGCGCGGACCTCCTCCTCACGGCCCAGCAGCACCAGGTCGGCGACGTCGAGATGGCCCAGCTCCTCCGCCGCGCGCAGCACGCGGCTGTCCTCGCTCTCGGGCAGCACGATGGTGCGGCGATCAGCGCGCGCCGCGGCCAGCAGCCGGGCGTTGAACATCGCCGGGGTGACGGCCTCGGTGCGCACCAGCCGGATCTGCTCGGACAGCTCCTCGGCGTCCACCCCGGCGCTGAAAGCGCCGAGCGCAGCGGTGACCTTGCGCTGGCTCGTCGGGCGGATCGCGCCGGTCGCGCCCTCGAGGCGGTGGATGGTCGTGTACGTGTCGGTGGGAACGCTGATCATCGGCAGGCCGCTCGGGCGCAGCAGCGTCAGCTGGAGGTCGTCAGGGCGGGTGCCGTTGGTCAGCACGAGTCCGCCGGGCGTCGGCAGCTGGCGGTGGATGGCCGCTCCGGCCGAGACGAGCATGAGGTCGAGCCGGTCACCGGAGGTGACCAGCAGCGTGCCCTCCCGCAGGAGCCTCAGGACGACGTCGGCATGCGCAGAACCGGCCAGGTACCCGCCGACCTCGCGCTCGAGCGCCGAGTCCGAGCCGATGAGCACCGTGCCGTCCAGCACCGAAGCCACCTCGCCCACGGTGAGGGCGCTCAGCAGCGGCACCTCGTCGACGGCGTAGACGGGGTGCCGGGTGGCGCCGCCGGTGTGGCCGCTCTCCAGGCGGACCGCCTCGAGCACCGCCTCCCGGTGGGCCGGGTCCACACGGTTGACCACCGTGGCGAGCTTGGTGCAGCCGCGGGCCGCCAGCGCCGAGCCGGCCTCGCGCGCAGCCGCAGCCACCTGCGACGGCTCCGCCGGACCATCAGCCCCCGCTGCGGAGACCACGACGACGACGGGCGCGCCGAGGTTCACCGCCAGCAGCGCGTTGAGGTCCAGCTCCGTGGCCGGCGAGGGACCGGTGAAGTCCGTGCCCACGACGAGCACGAAGTCGGACCGCTCCGCCAGACGTTCGACCCGCTCGACGATGGTGGCGACGAGGCGGCGGGGGTCCGGCCCGGCGTCGGTGGTGTCCACCAGGGCCGCGGCCTCGCTCCAGGTGAGGCCGACGGCGTCGTCGTCGTCGATGTCCAGGTCGTAGCGGTGGCGCAGCAGCTCCACCAGGGGGTCGGGCTCGTCGCGGCTGGAGACCACCGGACGGAAGACCACCGGGCGGCGGACGGAGCTGGCCAGGAGGTCGAGCAGGCCGAGCGCGACGACCGTCTTCCCGGCGCCCGCGCGGTCCGCTGTCACGTACAGGCGCTGGTTGGCTGACGACACGGGGAGAACTGTGTCAGGCCCCTACCCGTGGGGTGTCAGGCCTCCCGCAGGTCGAGCCAGGCGACCTGCTCGGCGGTGAGCTCGACGTCCAGGGCGGTCATCGAGGAGCGCAGCTCGGCGAGGGTGCGGGGGCCGATGAGCGCGAACGTGGGGAAGGGCTGCGCCAGCACGTACGCCAGCGCCACCGCCGTCGTCGGGACGCCGAGCTGCTCTCCGAGCTGGGCGGCGCGGCGCTTGCGCTCGAGGTTGCCGTCGGAGAGGTAGCAGCGGACGAGCTCGGCGTCGCCGCGCATCTCGGCGTCGTCACGGGCGAAGAACCCGCGCGCCTGCGAGCTCCACGGCAGCAGGGGCACGCCGCGCTCCTCCAGCCAGGCGCGGGAGGCCGGGTCGGTGGCGTGCACGCAGCCCGCCCACGGCACGTCAAGCGCGCGGGCCAGGCCGAAGTGGTTCGAGAGCACCCCGAAGCCGGCCCGACCGTGGGCGCGTGCGTAGGCGTTGGCGGCGTCGAAGCGCTCCGGGGTCCAGTTGGAGCCGCCGTAGACGCCGATGTGGCCGGCGCGGGCGTGCTCGTCGAGCACGTCGACGAACTCCCCCACCGGCACGGACGGGTTGTCGCGGTGCATGAGGTAGAGGTCGGCGCGCTCCAGGCCCTGCCGCTCGAAGCTCTCCCGCAGCTGGCGGCTCAGGGAGTCGGGGTCGCAGTGGGGCGTGTGCGCGCCCTTGACGATCACGGTGACCTCGTCGCGGATGCCGCGATGGGCGAGCCACCGGCCGAAGCGGCGCTCGTAGTCGCCGTCGTCGCCGTAGATCCAGGCCGTGTCGAACGTGGTGCCGCCGGCCTCGACGAAAGCGTCGAAGAGGGCGCTCGCGTGGGAGAGGGTCGGCTGGTTGTCGCAGCCCATGACGAGCCGGGAGACCGGGCTGGCCAGGCCCGCGATGCTACTCACCGGGATCATTCCGGTACCCGGGGCCGGGACTCGCAGCGGCTGGCGCGACACGGTGGGGATGGCGGCGGTCTCGGCCTCGAACGGGTAGCGCAGGCCGAGGGCGGCGCGCCACCTGTCGAGCACGGCGAGGGTGCCCAGGGAGTCCTCGTGGGTCTGCTCGGGTGCCTCCCCTGGCCCTGTGCCGGCGGCCAGAGCGCGGGCGGCGTCGGCGAGGGCCTCGGCCTCCAGCGCGAACGCCTGCTGGGCGGGCGCGGCGCCGTCCCACGTCTCCTCCACCGGCTCCTCACCGACGCGGCGCAGCACGAGCCTCGGGGCGGCCTGCACGGTCCAGGGGTCGTGGAGTTCGAGGGTTCCCAGGGACCCGCGGACGACGGCGGTCTGCGGCTCCTCCAGGCGGGTGCCGCACCTGACGGTGGCGAGCAGCCCGCCGCCGAAGTCGAGGTGGGCGACCGCCCACTCGTCGACGCCCGTGGCACCGAGGTGCCCTGCGGCGCGGACGCCCCCGGGGCCGGAGAGCGGCTCGGCGAAAGGCCTGCCCGTGTGGTGCTGGCGGGCCGCGCCCGCGACGGCGCGGGCGAACGAGACCGGGTAGCAGCCGACGTCGAGGATGCCGCCGCCGGCCGTGGCCGGGTCGTGCAGGCGGCCCGGGCCGCGCGGGTCGCCGTCAGGGTTCGGGGAAGAGGCGAAGGAGAAGCTCGAGTCGATGTGGAGCACCTCCCCGACGGCGCCCTCACGCACGAGCTCCAGCAGGCGGCGGGTGGCGGGGTGGAAGCGGTAGGCGAAGGCCTCCAGCAGCGCCACGCCGGCCTCGCGGGCGGCGTCGATGACGCCCATCGCCGAGCCGTGGTCGGGCGTGAGGGGCTTCTCCACGAGCAGGTGCTTGCCGGCGCGGGCCGCAGCGACGGCGAGCTCGGCGTGGCCGGGGTGGACGACGGCGATGTACACGCCGTCGACCTCCGGGTTGGCGAGCACCTGCTCGTAGGTCCCGGAGGTCATGCGTCCCCCGCGGGCAGCACCGTCTCGGCCGGCAGCCTCCACCTCCTCGGCCAGCGCTCGGGCGCGGGCGGGGTCAGAGCTGGCGACGGCGACCAGCACGCCCGTCCGGCTGGCCGGCAGCTCCCGCACGAAGCGGCGGGCGATGGACCCCGGACCGAGGACGGCCCAGCGGAAGACGGCGTCGTCATCTGGCACGTCCAGCAGGCTAGAGGGCACCTCCGACAGCAGCCCCGACTGTGCTCGCACAGGGGCCGGACCATCAGCCGGACCAGGGCCTGGACCGGACTGTCAGACCCCTCTGGCAGGGTGCCCAGCGTGACCGGAACGTCTCGACACGCCGTGCGAACAGGCATGACCGATGACTCGCTGACCACTACCAGTAGTTCGCTGGAATCCTCGGCCCACTAGATGTAGCGTCTGGTGTGCCGGGTGACGCCCCCGACGAGCGAACCGGCCACTCACTCCCCCTGGACCTGCGGCGATGACGCAGCGTTCGGGTTTCACCACGCTGAACGCACGCTGACGAGCCGAGGAGACGCACATGACCCAGGTGGCAGACGAGGTCCTGGAGGTCACCACGAGCGGCACCGGCCACGAGGGCTCCTCCGCGGCGCCCACCGCCGTCATCAACCGCCGCGGCGAGGTCGTGCCCTTCGACGCGAGCCGCATCTCCGTGGCCCTGCAGAAGGCGTTCCTTGCCACCGAGGGTCAGGCCGCCGGCAGCTCCGCCCGCGTGCGCGAGCTGGTGGACGAGATGACGCGGACCGTCGTCGACACCCTCGTGCGCCGCTCCCTGGCGGGTTCGGGCTCCTCCGGCCGCCCGGTGGCCGTCGAGGAGGTGCAGGACCAGGTCGAGCTGGTGCTCATGCGCTCCGGTGAGCACGCCGTGGCCCGCTCCTACATCCTCTACCGCGAGGAGCACGCCCGCGCCCGCCGCGAGCGCGAGGCCGCCACGCCGAGCGTGGAGAAGGTGCGCCAGCTGTCGGTGCGCACCACCGAGGGCACCCTGGTCCCGCTCGACCGTGACCGCGTGGCCGCCGTCGTCGCCGAGGCCTGCGCCGGCCTGCCCACGGTCGACCCGGACGCCGTGGTCACCGAGGCCATGCGGACCCTGTACGACGGCGTCGGCGAGGTGGAGCTGGCCCAGGCCCTGGTGCTGGCTGCCCGCACCAAGGTCGAGGCCGACCCTGACTACACCTACGTCTCGGCGCGCCTGCTCATGGACATGCTGCGCACCGAGGCCCTCTCCCACGTGCTGGGCGAGCGCACGCTGGCCACCGCGCCGCAGATGGCGCAGCTGTACCCGCGCTACCTCAAGGGGTACGTGGCCAAGGGCATCGCCCTGGGGATGCTCGACCCGCGCCTGGCCGAGTTCGACCTCGACAAGCTGGGCCAGGCCATCGAGGCCGGCCGCGACGGCCAGTTCACGTTCCTCGGCCTGCAGACCCTGTACGACCGCTACTTCCTGCACGAGCACGGCGTGCGCTACGAGCTGCCGCAGGCGTTCTTCCTCCGCGTGGCGATGGGCCTGGCCCTCAACGAGGAGCACAAGGAAGAGCGGGCCATCGAGTTCTACCGCCTGATCTCCAGCTTCGACTTCATGTGCTCCACGCCCACGCTGTTCAACGCGGGCACCACCCGGCCGCAGCTGTCCAGCTGCTTCCTCACCACCGTCTCGGACGACCTGTCCGGCATTTTCCAGTCCATCAAGGACAACGCGATGCTGGCCAAGTACTCCGGTGGCCTCGGCAACGACTGGACCCCGGTGCGCGGCATCGGCGCCCACATCAAGGGCACCAACGGGCAGAGCCAGGGCGTCGTCCCCTTCCTGAAGATCGCCAACGACACCGCGGTCGCGGTGAACCAGGGCGGCAAGCGCAAGGGCGCCGTGTGCGCCTACCTGGAGACCTGGCACATCGACGTCGAGGAGTTCCTCGAGCTCCGCAAGAACACCGGTGACGAGCGCCGTCGTACGCACGACATGAACACGGCCAACTGGGTGCCGGACCTGTTCATGCAGCGTGTCGCCGCGGGCGGCTCGTGGACGCTGTTCTCCCCCGACGAGACCCCGGACCTGCACGACCTGTACGGCCCGGCGTTCGCCGAGCGGTACGCGGAGTACGAGCGCATGGCCGAGCGCGGCGAGCTGCGCGTGCACCGCACGGTCAACGCCGTCGACCTGTGGCGCAAGATGCTCACCGCCCTGTTCGAGACCGGGCACCCGTGGATCACCTTCAAGGACCCGTGCAACCTGCGCTCCCCGCAGCAGCACGTGGGCGTGGTGCACTCCTCCAACCTGTGCACCGAGATCACGCTGAACACCAACGCCGACGAGGTCGCGGTCTGCAACCTCGGCTCGATCAACCTCGCCGCGCACACCACCGCCGACGGTCTGGACGTCGAGCGGCTGCGCCGCACGGTCCGCACCGCCGTGCGGATGCTCGACAACGTCATCGACCTGAACCTCTACACGATCCCCCAGGCCGAGAACGCCAACCAGCAGCACCGCCCGGTGGGCCTGGGCCTCATGGGCTTCCAGGACGCACTGTTCACGCTGCGGCTGCCGTACTCCTCGGAGGAGGCCGTGCAGTTCGCGGACACCTCCATGGAGCAGATCTCCTACGCGGCCATCGAAGCCAGCTCCGACCTCGCCGCCGAGCGCGGCTCCTACCGCAGCTTCGACGGGTCGCTGTGGAGCCGCGGGATCCTCCCGATCGACTCCCTGGAGCTGCTGCGCGAGGCCCGCGGCGGCGACGTCGAGCTCGACACCTCCACCACGCTCGACTGGGCGCCGCTGCGCGAGAAGGTGCAGCGCCAGGGCATGCGCAACTCCAACGTCATGGCGATCGCGCCCACCGCGACGATCTCCAACATCGTGGGCGTCGCGCAGTCGATCGAGCCGATGTACCGCAACCTGTTCGTGAAGTCGAACATGTCGGGTGACTTCACCGTGGTGAACGCCTCGCTGGTGCGCGACCTCGCCGAGCGGGGCCTATGGGACGAGGTCATGGTCTCCGACCTCAAGTACTTCGACGGCTCCCTCGGCGCCATCGACCGTGTCCCGGACGACCTGCAGGCGCTCTACGCCACCGCGTTCGAGGTCGACCCGTCCTGGCTGCTGCGCTCCGCCGCCCGCCGTCAGAAGTGGATCGACCAGGCGCAGTCGCTGAACCTGTACGTGTCCAGCCCCAACGGCCGCAAGCTCGACAACCTGTACCGCACCGCGTGGCAGCTCGGCCTGAAGACGACGTACTACCTGCGCTCCTCCTCGGCCACGCACGTGGAGAAGTCGACGCTGCGCGGCACCGACGGCAAGCTGAACGCCGTCTCGGCGGGCACTCCGGCCGCCGCTCCGGCGGCGGTGGCTGCAAGCGTTCCCGCCCAGGGCGGCACGCCCGCCGCCGCGGGTGGCTTCGTCGCCGCGGTCGCCGCCAGCCCGGCCGCGGCCGTCTCCGCGAGCCCGTCGCCGGTGGTGTCGCTGCCGAACACCGCCGCCGCCGAGCGTGCCACCCAGTTCACCGAGGAGTACGCCGCCGCGTGCTCCATCGAGAACGGCGAAGACTGCGAGGCCTGCCAGTGACCGCTCCCACGAGCAGCTCGGCCGCCGCCGGCACCGTCCCCGCAGCACGCACCGCATCCACCAGCTCTTCCGAGGAGATCACCGTGACCACCACCACCGACAGCGCCCGCCCGGCTGTCGACGGCGCTGTCGAAGGCACTGTCGACAACGTGACGGGTCTCGGCGCCATCCAGTCCGGCGCCGCCCGCGTCGACGTCAGCGACAAGGCGATGATCAACGCCCGTGCCGACGTCAACCAGCTGCTGCCGCTGAAGTACGGCTGGGCGTGGGAGAAGTACCTCGCCGGCTGCAACAACCACTGGATGCCCACCGAGGTGTCCATGCAGGCCGACATCGCCCTCTGGAAGAGCCGTGACGGGCTCACCGAGGACGAGCGCCTCATGCTCAAGCGCAACCTCGGCTTCTTCGCCACCGCCGAGTCGCTGGTGGCCAACAACATCGTGCTCGCGGTGTACCGCCAGCTCACCAACCCGGAGTGCCGCCAGTACCTGCTGCGCCAGGCCTTCGAGGAGGCCGTGCACACGCACACCTTCCAGTACATCTGCACCAGCCTCGGCCTCGACGAGGGCGAGCTGTTCAACATGTACCGCGAGGTGCCGTCCATCACCGCGAAGGACGCGTGGGCGCTCAAGCACACCCGCAACCTCGAGTCGGGTGAGTTCTCCACCGGCACGCCCGAGGCCGACCAGGACTTCCTGCGCGACCTCATCGCCTTCTACGTGGTGTTCGAGGGCATGTGGTTCTACACCGGCTTCGCGCAGATCCTCAGCCTGGGCCGGCGCAACAAGATGGTCGGCATCGCCGAGCAGTACCAGTACATCCTCCGTGACGAGTCGATCCACCTGAACTTCGGTATCGACGTCATCAACCAGATCAAGGCCGAGAACCCGCACCTGTGGTCCGCGGAGTTCCAGGCCGAGGTCCGGGGCATGCTCAAGGAGGCGTGCGAGCTGGAGATCGAGTACGGCAAGGAGACGATGCCCCGCGGCATCCTCGGCCTCAACGCCGACCTCACCTCCGAGTACATGCGCTTCATCACCAACCGCCGCTGCGTCCAGCTGGGCCTGGCCGAGGTGTTCCCGCCCGCGGAGAACCCCTTCCCGTGGATGAGCGAGACGATGGACCTCAAGAAGGAGAAGAACTTCTTCGAGACCCGCGTCATCGAGTACCAGACCGGTGGCGGCCTCTCCTGGGAGTGACCTCCTGCTGACGCTGACGGCGGCCCGTCGTCCCCACCTCCCGGGGGCGGCGGGCCGTCGTCGTCGCAGAGGGTGCGTGACGGCCGACGTGCAGAAGTCCCCCGAGGACGCCCCGGGAGGCCCATCGGAGCACTTCTGCACGTCCGTCGTCACGCCGGGGGTACCCGGGGGTGGCGGATGCCCATGATCACCGCACCGAGTGGGCTCGGGGTGCGAGGTGCGGGCAGGTACGTCAGGCTGCTCGGTTTGGGCGAATCCAGCCCTGCTCGCCCCGCGGCGCCGCATCGCCGTTATCGTTCCGTGACATGTGCCGGAACATCCGCACGCTGCACAACCTCGCGCCGGCGACGACGAATGACGAGGTCCACGCGGCTGCGCTGCAGTACGTCCGCAAAGTAGCGGGCACGACGAAGCCCTCCCGTGCCAACCAGGACGCCTTCGACCGCGCGGTCGCCGAGATCGCCCACGCCACCGAGCACTTGTTGGAGGCGCTCACCACCACCGCTCCCCCACGCGACCGCGAGGTGCTCGCCGCGCAGGCCCGCGCCCGCGCCGCCCAGCGCTACGCCGCTCCCTCCGCTCCGGCACTACCCACCACGACCGAAGCGGTGGCGCCGTAGCCCGCCGCGGTGCCGGCGCGTGGGCGCGCCAGAGCAAGCCCTCCCGTCCCCGCGAGGAGGGGCTGCGCCTGGTGGCTCGCAACAAGCGTGCCGCGCACGACTACGAACTGACCCACCGCTACGAGGCCGGCGTCGTCCTCGTCGGCACCGAGGTGAAGGCTCTGCGCCAGGGCCGCGCCTCGCTGTCGGAGAGCTGGGTGGAGATCGACGACGCCGGGGAGGCGTGGCTGTACGGCGCGCACATCCCGGAGTACTCCCAGGGCAGCTGGACCAACCACTCCGCGCGTCGCCCGCGCAAGCTGCTGCTGCACGCCGCGCAGCTGCGGCGCCTGGCGGAGAGCTCCCGCGAGGGCGGCTGGACCGTCGTCCCGACCAGCCTGTACTTCCTCGGGTCGTGGGTGAAGGTCGAGGTGGCCATCGCCCGCGGCAAGGCCGAGCACGACAAGCGTCAGACCTTGCGCGAGCGCCAGGACGCCCGCGAGGCCGAGCGCGTCATGGCCGCCCACCGCCGCAGCAGCAGGGGTTCCCGTGCTGCGTCGTGACCCCGCCCGGGCCACCGGCTGGCTCGCCGGGCGCAGCTGGTCTCGCCGCCTGCAGCTGGCCAGCGCCAGCGTCGCGGTGATGGTGCTCCTGTGGCCCGTCGTCGACATCGCCGTCAACACCGCCTGGTCGCACCGTCGCGTGGACGCCAACCACCTCGACGCCGTCGTCGTCCTCGGCTCCAGTCTCGACGCCGGCCAGGTGACCCCGCTGCTGGAGAGCCGCGCGCGTCGGGCGGCGGACCTCGTCGCGCAGGCCCGTCACGACGGCGGCGACCCGTGGGTGGTCACCAGCGGCGGTGTCACCGGCCCGACCCCGGCCGACGGGCAGCCCGTCTCGGAGGCCCGTGCGCTCGGGGATCGACTGATCGCTCTCGGGGTCGAGCCGCGCCGGCTGCTGCTCGAGGAGCGCGCGCTCACCACCGCCGACAACCTCGCCTACGCGCTGCCGCTGCTCACGAGCACCGACCCTGCGGTGCGGCGAGTCGCTGTGGTCACCTCCGACGGCCATGTGGCCAGGGTGCGGCTGCTGCTGCGCCAGGCGATCTCCGAGCACCGGGTGGAGGACCGCTACGAGGTGACGTTCGTCGGTGCGTGGACTCCCCTGCAGGACGTGCGCGCCGCTCTGCTGCGCGAGATGGGGCTGGTGGCCGGGCAGCGCGCCGACACCGCCGTCACCGCCGCGTGGCTGCAGTCACGGCGCTGGAGCGGTACGGCGGACCCCGTCTGAGCGCAGCAGGGCCACGAGCTCGTCGGAAGGTCCGACCAGGTGGACGCGGTCTCCGGCGGCCAAGCGTGCGCTGCTGCGGGGTGACAGCTCCACAGCGCCGCCGGCGCCTCCGCCCGCGCGCAGCAGCCCGAGCACGCGGGTGCCCTGCGGGAGGTCGGCCAGGGCCGCACCGTCGAGCCCGCCCCCGGCGCTGACGCTCAGCCGCGCCACGAGCAGCGGCGCCGCCCCGGCGTAGAAGGTGCCGAGCACCTCCAGCCCGAGCGCCGCGCCCACGAACCACGGAGCCGACAGCGCCGCGGTGGACCGCACGTGGCGGAACCCCAGCGCCCCGCCCAGCGCCGTCGCGAGGCCGGGGTCGGCCACACGCAGCACCACCGGCACGGTCCACCACCGCTCGCCGAGGAGGTCCTTGAGGGCCAGGCCGGCCTCGACGTTGACGAGGTCGTCGCTGGTGAGCACCGCCACGGCGCGGGCGCGCTCCAGCCCGGCCGCGGAGAGGACCTCCGGCTGCGTCGCGTCACCGGTGAGCACCTGCGCGCCGACTTCCCGCGCGGCCGCGGCGTACCGGTTGGCCGGGTCGGGGTCCACCACGAGCACCGGCACGTCCTGACCGCGCAGGTGACGCACCACCGCGATCCCCACCGAGCCCAGCCCGACGACGATGACGTGGGCGTCCAACGCGGTGACCCGCCGCCGGCCCAGGCCCTCCTCGAGGCGTCGGGTGACGAGCGCGTTCGTGAGGAGCGCGAAGAAGACCGTGGCCAGCGTGGCCCCGACGAGCATGAGTGCCACGGCCCACAGCCGCAGCCACCACGCCTGGTCGCGGAAGTAGAAGTCGCCGAAGCCGACCGTGGCCACCGTCTCGACGGTGAAGTAGACGGCGTCGAGCAGGCTCATCCGGGTGCCGTCGGCCTCCCGGTAGCCGGAGAGGAGGACGACGACGGACAGCACGCCGAGCCCGCCCAGCGCTGTCAGCGCCAGGCGTAGCCGGGCGTCGAGGGCGCCGGCGAGGGTGCGCAGCAGCGACGACGGCCGGTGCCGGGCCGCCCGGGGAGCCCGGGCGCCCACGAACGCCGGCACCTGATCCGGCATCTGCCCTGACCGGTGCTCCGGCGTCTGCCGCAACCCGGGCAGGGACGCACGGGCGGCGCGGACGTCGTCCTCCGTCCCGACGAGCACCACGAGGTCACCTTCGGCCACGACCCGGTCGCGCCCGGGTGAGAGTGCCGTGGTGCCGTCGCGTCCGTCGACCACCGCCAGGGGGGCGAGGTCGCCGAAGAGCTCCCGCAGCGCGCCCTCGCGGTGCGCCTCCACCTCCAGCACGCGCAGCTCACGGCCCCCCACCTCCAGGCTTCGCACCGGGGTGGCCAGGCATGCCTGCACCACGGCCGGCGCGGACAGGGCGGCGACGTCGAGCACCGCCACCCCGGTACCCGCCAGCGCGCGGCCCACGGGCGCGTTGCCGAGCTGCGCAACCACGCGCAGGTCCGCACGGGCCGCGCGGGCGTGCAGCGCGGTGGCGAGGGTGGCGAGGTCGTCGTCCTCGACGCACAGCAGCGCGGACGCGCCGGCCAGTCCCGCCTCCGCGAGGACCTCCGGCCGGCTCGGCTCGCCCCGCACCAGGACCGCGCCGGTGGCCTCCAGGGCCCGCAGGAGCGCAGGGTCGGGTCGGGGTTCGACCACCACCGCGCGCACGCCCGCGGCCCGGAGCTGCTGCACCGCCCGCAGGCCCTCGGCGTGCAGCCCCGCCACGACGACGTGCCCGGTCCAGCTGGACGGCTCTGTCGACGGCTCTGTCGACGGCGAGGGCGCGGGGATCTCCACGCCGGTCACCGTGCCACGCCCGCGCACCCTGCGGGAGCCTGCACGGGGGGTGTGCACGGGCCAGCGGGACGTCTGTGACCCTGGGCGGGTGGAGAACCGATGGGAGCCGCAGCGTGTGGCGGACGCCGTGGTGGCCTCGGAAGCGGCGATGGACCGCCTCGACGCGGTGCGGGCGCAGGTCGCCGGGGGCGCCGCCAACACCCACGGTGGCGACCCGGGGCTGCACCGCAACCGCAGCACGGTGGTGCGCCACGCGGTGAACTACCTCGTGGCGGTGCGCGCCGCGCAGGCGCTGGCGTCGCGGGAGGCGGTGGCGGGGCCGGTGCTCGACGTCGGCGCCGGGACGGGGGCGTTCTCCCCGCTGCTGGCCGAGCGACTGGGCCGCGAGCTGCACCTCGTCGACACCGACCCCCGCCACATGGCCCTGGCCGCGGCGGCGTTCCCGACTGCGACGACGCACACGGATCTCGCTGCTGCTCCGCGCGGCGCCGTCGTCACCGCCATGGAGGTCATCGAGCACCTCGAGCCGGCCGACCAGGTGGGCTTCGTCGCGTCGCTCGCCGGCGCGGTGCTGCCGGGCGGGGCGCTCGTGCTCTCGACGCCGGACGAGTCCGGCTACCCCCGCGGCTGGTCGGGCTACGCCCCGCACGTCGGCCCGCTGGACGCCGCGCGCCTGGCGCGCGCGGTGGAGGCGGGCACCGGAGGGTGGCCGGTGACGGTGCTGCGCGTGGACGGGCCGACCTTCGCCCTCACGCCGCTCGGCGCGCTCGTCCAGGGCACGGCCAACCGGGCGTGGAACCTCGTCTCCGGCGTCGCCGCCGGGCTGGAACCTCGCGTTACCGGGCTGCTCCACCGCGTGACGAAGGACCGTCCGGCCGCTGCCGTGCCGCCCGAGGGCTCCTGGAGGGTGCGGGCGGTGGGCGACGACGACGGCGGGTGGCGCGCCGGCACCGGGCTGCTCGCGCTGGCGAGCGCGCCCACCTGACCCGCCCCCTGTTGAGCACTTTCCGCGGCAAGTGCGGGATAGAGGGGAGCAGGGGTCAGCGGGTGCGGGCGGCGAGCATCGCGACGTCGTCCGAGCCGCCGACACCCACGAGCTCGACGAGGAGCGCGTCCAGCATGTCCGGCAACGGCAGGTGCGCGACCCCGGCGAGCGCATCCGCCAGCCGCTCGACGCCCTCGCCGAGGTCGCTGTCGCGGCGCTCGACCAGACCGTCGGTGTAGAGGAGCAGCGTCGATCCAGCGGGGAGTTCGACCTCGGCCTCGCTGCGCGGGCTGCCGGGCGCGAGCCCCAGGAGGAGGTCCGCCTCGTGGCCGTCGAGGGCCACGACACCCGCGCCCGGCACGGCCATCAGCGCCGGCAGGTGCCCTGCGCTGCTCCAGCGCAGGCGCAGGTCGCCCTGGCCGTGCCCGTCGTCGGTGAGGCGGATGGCCAGCACGGTGGCGAGCAGGTCAGCGCCGAGCACGTCGAGGGTGCCGTCGAGGCGGGCCAGCAGCTGGGCCGGGGAGTCTTCCGTGGCCACGGCCAGCGTGCGCAGAGCGCTGCGGACCTGGCCCATGGCTGCGGCGGCGCCGATGTCGTGACCGGTGACGTCGCCGATGACGAGCAGGGTGGAGCCGTCGGGGTGGCGCAGCGCGTCGTACCAGTCACCGCCGACCTGGTGGCCGGCGGCGGCCGGCGCGTACCGCGCGGCGAGCTCCAGGTGGGGCAGTGCGGGCAGGTCGGTGAGCATGGCCCGCTGCAGCGTGCGCGCGGCCTCGCGCTCGGCCCGCAGCGACAGGCACCGCTGCACGGCGTGCGCGGCGGCGTCGGCGAGGGCGGTGACGAGGTCGCGCTCGGCGGTCAGCAGCGTGCGCGGGGCACTCCAACCGACGGTGAGCACCCCCAGGCACTGACCCTCGACGAGCAGCGGGGCGTGCACGGTGGCCTCGACCCCCACGAGCACCGGTACGGCGGACGTGGCGGTCGCGGCGGCGGTGGCGGCGTCGGGGCTGAACACCAAACGGGCCTCGCGGGCTGCGACGAGCGCGCCCTGCGGCACGTCGATCGGGTCTCCGAACCTCTCGGCGAGCTCGTCGACGGGCGGCGTCGTCTCCATCGCTGGGGCGACCTGACCAGCCGCTGGCCCAGCGGGCGCTGCCGCTCCAGGGTGAACGCCCGGGCGGGACCGTTCACTGGCGACGTAGCGCAGGGCGCCGGAGCCACGCTCGTGGAGGGCGACAGCCGCCAGCTGCGCGCCGAGCCCGGTGCGCACCGCGGCGACCACGCTCGCCGCGACCTCCTCCGCCTCGCGAGCCCGGGAGACCGCCTGGCTGAGGTCGAGCAGCAGGCGGCTGCGCGCCGCGGCGATCTCGGCGTCGCGGCGCTCGCCGACGGCGCGCATCTGCGCGGTGGTCGCCTCGTCGCGGGCGCTCTCGGCAGCGGCGCGGACCTCCGCGGCGTCGGACAGCGCGCGGCGCAGCTGCAGCTCGGCGGAGCAGGCGGCGGCCAGGTCGGCCAGGAGGGCCACCTCGCGACGGGTCCAGTCGCGGGGCTCCGGGGAGAGCGCGGCGAGCGCGCCGATCGCCTCGCCCTTCGGGCCGCGCAGGGGAGCCCCGAGGTAGCCGACGGCGCCGAGATCGGTGACCACGGCGTCTTCCCGCAGCGCGGGGTCTTCGCGGGCGTCACGCACGGCCAGCGGCCGGCCGCTGGCGACCACCTGCTGGCAGGAGGAGCGGGACAGGTCGGCCAGGCGGGTCGACTGCCACGGCTCGGGCAGTCCCACGGCGCCGGGGAACAGCTGCAGGCGCCGTGAGACCAGGCTGACGACGGCGGCGGGCACGCCGAGCACCGAACAGACCAGGCGGGCGTGCCGGTCGAGGGCGCCGTCACGCGCGCCGGCTCCGCCGGGATGAGAGGTGACCAGGCCCGATGCGGCAACGGGACGCTCGGTGGCCTCCTCCGGGGGGAGGACCTGCTCGTGCTGCTGAGCGGCCGCCTGCGCGGGGGGCAGGACGACGGAGAGCGTCGACGGGAGGGCAGCAGGCAGGAGGGCTGGCGCGGACGTGGTCAGCACCTCCACTCGGTCGACCAGGGGGGTGTCGGGCAGCACGAGGGTGCCCTCGGGCACCCCGAGGACATCGGCCTGCTCACCTGCGGAGGGACCGCGCGGCGGCACCACCGCGGACGAGGTCCCCCTGCTCGCCCCCACCCCGTAAGGATGCCCCACCGGGAGACAGCGCGAGGGCGGTTCCGGCGAGCCGGTTCGACTCACGCGGCGGGTCGCGCCGGAGCAGGCCAGACTTGGGGCGCCGGCGATCGCCGGCAGCGACCGGACCACCAAGGGGGCGGCGGTGTGCGATGTGACGGAGTCGACGAGCACCACGCTGCCCTCCGACCCCCGGGCCGCCCGGCTGGCGAGGGTGTTCCTGCGCAGCGCCCGGTGCCCGGCCCACCACGCCACTGTCCTCGACGACGCCGAGCTGCTGACGTCCGAGCTCGTGACCAACGCGGTGCTCCACGGAGCGCCGCCGGTGACCCTGGCGGTGGAGTGCGACACCACCAGCGGGATGCGCGTGCGCGTCACGGACGGCAGCGCCCGCCAGCCCCGGCCCCGCACGGCTCGGGTGGCGGACGTCGACGGGCGAGGCATGGCCCTGGTCGACCTGCTCTCTGCCGCCTGGGGCGCCGAACCGACCGACCGCGGCAAGGAGGTGTGGTTCCTGCTGAGACCCAGCCAGGACACCCCACCCAGCCCCGGCACCTAAATCCGGGACCGGCTTTCGGGGTGGGTCTGCGACGTTGCTCACCGTCTGAGCAGCCCGCGTGCGACACGCGTCGCTGGACGCGGGAGGATAGGAGCCGGAGATTTCGCCCGGCGCCCTGCGCGGGGCTGGCACGCACCACCGACGTCGCCTGACGTCCTCACCGAGGAGGCTGCGCTGAGCGCCCAGGAGTCCACGGTCCCGAACGCGCGTGCCGCTGGCGCCGCACCCGACGTCGTCATGGTCGGCGGCGGCATCATGAGTGCCACCCTCGCGGCCCTGCTGGGCCTGGTGCAGCCGGACTGGTCCGTCGTCGTCCTCGAGTCGGGGCCGTCGGTGGGCCTGGAGAGCTCCGACCCGTGGAACAACGCCGGCACCGGTCACGCAGCACTGTGCGAGCTGAACTACACGCCGGCGGGCCCCGACGGCCGGGTGGACCCGGCCAAGGCCGTCGGCATCAACGAGCAGTTCCAGGTCTCGCGGCAGCTGTGGTCCTCCCTGGTGCGCGCCGGCCTCACGGACGATCCGAAGTCCTTCATCACCTCGGTGCCGCACGTCAGCTTCGTCACCGGCGAGCAGGGGCAGCGGTACATGCGTGCCCGCTACGAGGCGCTGAAGTCACAGCTGCTGTTCTCCGAGCTGGAGCACACGGCTGACCCGGCGGAGCTCGCCGAGTGGGTGCCGCTGGTCATGGCCGGTCGTGACCCGTCGCAGAAGGTGGCCGCCACCCGCTCGCTCGCCGGGACGGACGTCAACTTCGGTGCCCTGACCTCCCTGCTGCTGGCCTCCGCGCAGCGGCGCGGCGTCCAGGTGGCCACCGGCACGCGCGTCACCGGGCTGAAGCGCACCTCCAGCGGCCGCTGGCAGGTGCTCGTGCAGGACGTCGCCACCGGTCACCGCAGCGCCCTGGTGACACCGTTCGTCTTCGTCGGCGCGGGCGGTGGCGCCCTGCCGCTGCTGCAGCACGCCGGCATCAAGGAGATCCGCGGGTTCGGTGGGTTCCCCGTGTCCGGACAGTTCCTGCGCACCCGCCGCAAGGACCTGGTCTCCCAGCACCACGCCAAGGTCTACGGGCAGGCCGAGGTCGGCGCGCCGCCGATGTCGGTGCCCCACCTCGACCTGCGCTCGGTCGACGGCGAGCAGTCGCTGCTGTTCGGGCCGTACGCCGGCTTCTCCCCCAAGTTCCTCAAGGCCGGCTCGATCTTCGATCTGCCGCGCTCGGTCAAGGTCAACAACCTCTCCTCGATGCTGGGCGTGGCCCGCTCGGAGATGGCGCTGACCAAGTACCTCGTGCAGCAGGTGCTCCAGACCCGCGGGCAGCGGCTCGAGGCCCTGCGGACCTTCTTCCCGGAAGCCGGCGAGGACGACTGGGAGCTCATCACCGCCGGGCAGCGCGTCCAGGTGATCAAGAAGGACCAGCGCGGCCGTGGCGTGCTGCAGTTCGGCACCGAGCTGGTGACCGGCGCCGACGGCACCATCGCCGGCCTGCTGGGTGCCTCCCCGGGCGCGTCCACCGCCGCCTCGGCGATGCTCACGCTGCTGGAGCGGTGCTTCCCGCAGAAGCTCGACGCGTGGCGCCCGCTGCTCACCGACGTCATCCCCTCCTACGGCCGGAACCTTTCGGACGACCCCTCCCTAGCGCATCAGGTGCGTGAAGAAACCGCGCGCACCCTGCACCTGACCGCATGACGTCCCCTTGACGGGCTCCGGGGGGCCCTTCGCCGCAGCGGGCGAGCTGCGCGGCGCCTACGACGCCGTCGACTGGGCCTCCTCCCCCGTGGGCTCACCGGAGACGTGGTCGACGGCGCTGCGCACCGCCCTGTCGCTGGCCTTCGCGACGACGTTCCCGGTCACGCTGCTGTGGGGTCCCCGCTTCGTGCTGCTCTACAACGGCGCGTACGCGCGGATGTTGCCCGGCAAGCACCCCTGGGGTCTCGGGCGTCCGTGCGCGGAGGTCTTCGGCGAGATCTGGGACCAGATCCAGCCGCTGATGCAGGGTGTCCTCGACGGTCGCGGGGCGGTGCGGATGGTCGACCAGGAGCTCTACATCGACCGCCGCGGCTTCTCCGAAGAGGGCTACTTCGACTACTGCTACTCCCCCGTCACCGGCGACGACGGCACGATCGAGGGCGTGCTCGACATCGCCGTCGACACCACCCAGCAGGTGCTGGAGCGGCGGCGCACCGCGCTGCTGCGGCGCCTGGCCGACCTCCCCGCGGTGCTGCGCAGCACCCACGACCTGGCCCGCGTGGCGCTGCCGGTGCTGCGTACCGACCCCGCCGACCTGCCCCTGGTCGAGCTGCTCGTGCCCGGTGAGGCAGCGCGCCGCGTCGACCCGCGCCTCGCGGTGCCGCCGCCACGGCCCGTGGAGGACGCCGTCGTCCTGGGCACCTCCCCCGCCGGGCGCACGGCCTGGCTGCGGGTGCCCGGTGTCGCCGTCCCCGCCGAGCGGCCGCTGCTCGTGGTGGGCCTGTCGACAGGCCTCGCCGAGGACGAGCACTACCTCGGCTTCCTGTGGCAGGTGGCCGCGGCGCTCGGCAACGCGCACGCTGTCGCGAGCGCTGCCGAAGCCGCGCACGCCCGGGCCGACCTGCAGGGCGCCCAGGTCCGGCGGCTGGTGGGGCTGGTGCGGGTGCTTCAGGAGCTGCCCGAGGCCACCGACGTCGAGCAGCTGGAGCGCGTCGTCGCGCGCGGCGCTGCCCGGCTCCTCGGCGCCCGCGGGGCCCAGGTGTCCTTGGGCGCGCCCCGCGCCGAGGACGCTGCGACAGCGCAGACCGCCGGGAGCATTCAGGGCGCGGCGTCCGCGGGGGTGGCGGAAGGGCGCGGAGCCGTGCACCTCGACGTGGGTGATCGCCACCTCGGTGAGCTGCAGCTGGTGTGGGGCGAGGGCCAGCGGCAGACCAAGGTCACCGAGGAGGAGCAGGCGGTGCTGTCGGTGCTGGCCAGCTCCACCGCACAGGCACTCGACAGGGCCGCGGCCCGTGAGGCGGAGCGGCGCGCGACGGAGGCCGTCCGCGCCATCGCCGAGGAGCTGCAGCGCAGCCTCCTCACCGAGCCTCCCCGGGTCAGGGGCCTCGACCTGGCGGTGCGCTACGTGCCGGCCGCGGAGCACGCGCAGGTCGGCGGTGACTGGTACGACGCCTTCACCACCGCCACCGGCGCCCTGCAGCTGGTCATCGGCGACGTCACCGGTCACGACCAGCGGGCCGCAGCGGCCATGGGGCAGCTGCGCAACCTGCTGCGTGGCATCGCGCACAGCGGGCAGCGCTCCCCCGCCCAGGTGCTCGCCGAGCTCGACGCTGCGCTGCCCCACCTGGGTGTCACGTCACTGGCCACCGCCGTGCTCGGGTCACTGTCGGCGCCGGAGGCGGACGGCTCGCGGGAGCTCGTGTGGAGCAGCGCCGGCCACCTGCCTCCGCTGCTGCTCGAGCCCGGGTCCGCGCCGCGGCTGCTCGAGGAACCGTCGGAGCTGCTGCTGGGGCTGCAGGCCGCCACCCGCCGCACCGATCATCGGACCCGGTTGCCCGCCGGTGCAACGGTGCTGCTGTACACCGACGGGCTGGTCGAACGGCGAGGGGTCGACCTGTCACTGGGTCTCGCGTGGCTGACGAAGGCCGCCGCCGACCTCGAGGGCGCAAGCCCCGACGAGGTGTGCGACGGGCTGCTGGACCTCGTGGGCGGTCGGGTCGACGACGACATCGCCCTGCTCGCCGTGCGCTTGTCAGGCGAGCAGCACGGGCCCGGCGGGGTCGTGGGGTAGCTCACCACCGGTCACGACGGCGAGCACCTCCATCTGCTGCAGCGTCACCCCGCCGCTCAGCGACGTGAGGAAGGCGGTGTCGGCGGCGTCGCGGCCCGTGCTGATCCGCCACAGCGAGCTGCGCGGCGCGAGGCCCGTGGCGTCGTGGACCTGCCAGCGGCCGTCTGAGCCGTCGCCGTCTTCGACGCGGATCTCGGCGACGGCGTGGAAGTCCATCGGCGACAGGCCCGGCGCGTACACGGCGGCGAGGCGCGCCGGGAGCTCCAGGGCCCGCGCGAGCGTCACCACGAGGTGGGCGTAGTCGCGGCAGACGCCCTGCCCGCGCAGCATCGTCTGGATGGCACCGTCGAACGGGGTCGAGGAGCCCGAGGTGTACACGAGCCGGTCGGTCACCCAGGCGGTGATGGCCTCGGCGAGTTCCGCGTCGCCGCGGTCGGCGCGGGTGCCGAACTCGGAGGCGGCGAAGGCGGTCAGCTCGTCGGAGGGGCAGTAGCGGCTCGGCCGGCACAGCTCGAACCGCTCCGCGAGAGCGGCAGCCTCGTCCGTGTCGACCGCGCTCGCCGTCGTCGTCCCCGATGTCCCGGGGGTGAGGCGCCCGGAGTACTCCACCACCACACGCCCTGCGGGCACCCCGCGGAGCACGTGCATGCGCTCGCCACGCTCGGCAGGTCCCACCGGGACCTCGACGGGGCGGGAGGCGGCGGGGAGCGGGCCATCGTCGTGGGTGACGACGAGCTGGTCCTCGACGGTCGAGCCAGGCAGCTTCGCGGCTGCCATCAGGAGCGACAGGTCGGTCGCTGAGGACAGCTGGAGCTCCAGCCGGGCTGATACTTCCCGGACAAGGGTGGATGGCGGAACGGGCGGAGCGGAGGCAGTCACGAGCCACCATTGTGGGGGCTTGACCGCCTCCGCACCCACTCGAACCTCAGCGGCCGCCCGTCAGCCGTGCCCGCCGCGACCATCGCCGGGGCGCTCGGCCACCACCGGGTACTCACCGGTGTAGCCCTCGCGCTCGGCGGCCACCTCCATGACCCGCTTGCGCACGGCGTACCAGCCGATGATGAGCGACGGCACGATGATCAGGACTGAAGCGAGCGTCCAGGTGCCGTCCGGGTAGTCGAGGCCCATGAGCACGAGCACCGCGACGAGGAACGCCAGCGACGCGTAGCTGGTGTACGGGGCGCCGAACAGCCTGAAGGCCGGTCGCTCCACGAGGCCCTCCTGGGAGAGCTTGTACAGCTTCAGCTGGCACAGGACGATCGTTCCCCACGCGGCGACGATGCCGATCGCCGACATGTTGAGCACGATCTCGAAGGCCTGCTCGGGGACGAACGCGTTCAGACCGACACCGAACAACGTGATGACACCGGTCAGCGCGATGCCACCGAAGGGCACGCCGTTGCGCGACATCTTGCCGGTGAACTTCGGCGCGGAACCGGCCACCGCCATCGAGCGCAGGATGCGACCGGTGGAGTACAGACCCGCGTTGAGGCTGCTCAGGGCCGCCGTCAGCACGATGACGTTCATGGCGTCGCCGGCACCGGGGACACCGATGAGCGAGAAGAACGTCACGAACGGGCTCTCGCCGTCCTTGAAGGCCGTGTAGGGGAGCAGGAGGGCGAGCAGCACCAGCGAGCCCACGTAGAACAGCGCAATGCGGAAGATCACGGCGTTGATGGCCTTGGGCATGATCTTCTCGGGGTTCTCGGTCTCACCGGCGGTCGTGCCGACCAGCTCCACCGCGGCGTAGGCGAACACCACACCCGAGGTGACGATCGCGAGGGGCAGCAACCCTGAGGGGAACAGCCCACCGTTGTCGGCGATGATCGACGGTCCCGTGGGCTGCCCGGCCACGGTGAAGCGGCCCAGGAGGAACACCAGGCCGATGATGAGGAAGGCGGAGAGCGCGACGACCTTGAGTAGCGCCGCCCAGAACTCCAGCTCACCGAAGAGCTTCACCGAGATGAGGTTCATCGCCAGGACGACGACGAGCGCGGCGAGCGCGATCACCCACTGCGGCACCGCCTCGGTCGGGCCCCAGTAGTGGACGTACACGGCGATGGCCGTGACGTCGACGATGGCGGTCATCGCCCAGCTGTGGAAGTACAGCCAGCCGGCCACGAAGGCCGCTCGCTCGCCGTAGAACTCCCGGGCGTAGGAGACGAACGAACCCGAGGACGGGCGGTGCAGCACCAGTTCACCCAGGGCCCGCAAGATGAAGAAGACGAAGACACCGCAGATCGCGTAGACGAGGAACAGCCCTGGACCGGCGTTGGCCAGGCGCCCGCCGGCGCCCAGGAACAGGCCGGTGCCGATCGCACCCCCGATCGCGATCATTTGAACCTGACGTGCTTTGAGGCCCTTGTGGTAGCCCTCGTCCTCGGCCCCCAGTCCGGCCGGGGCGGGTGTCTGACTGCGCGTTTGGGAGCTCATGAAGGCTCCGCCTCCTCGTGTCGACATGATCGGCGGAGGGGAACGTAGGGGCCTGCGGAGGCGCTAGGTAGCAATCTCATGTCAGGCGCGTAACAAGATCATCTCAAGTCGGTGCCCGGGCGCTCGGCCACCACGGGGTACTCGCCGGTGTAGCCCTCACGTTCGGCGGCCACCGCCAGCACGCGCCGGCGCACCGCGAACCAGCCGACGATGAGACCCGGCACGATGATTACCAAGGTGGCGAGGGTCCAGGTGCCGGTCGGGTAGTCGAAGCCGATCAGCACGAGCACCGCGGCGAGGAAGACCAGCGTGGCGTAACCGGTGTACGGCGCGCCCATCATCCGGAAGTGGGGCCGCTCCACCACGCCCCGCCTCGAGAGGCTGAAGAGCTTGAGCTGGCAGAGCACGATGGTTCCCCAGGCAGCGACGATGCCCAGCGCCGACATGTTGAGGACGATCTCGAAGGCCTCGCCGGGCACGACGGCGTTGAGGCCGACGCCGAGCAGGGTGATGACGCCGGTCAGCGCGATGCCGCCGAAGGGCACGCCGTTGCGGGACATCTTGCCGGTGAACTTCGGGGCGGAGCCCGCCACCGACATCGATCGCAGGATGCGCCCGGTGGAGTAGAGCCCGGCGTTGAGGCTGCTCAGTGCGGCGGTAAGCACGATGACGTTCATGATGTCGCCCGCGGCGGGCACACCGATGCGGGAGAAGAACGTCACGAACGGGCTCGTGTCCTTGTCGAACGCGGTGTACGGCAGAAGGAGCGCGAGCAGCACGAGCGAGCCCACGTAGAACAGCGCAATCCGGAAGATCACGGCGTTGATGGCCTTGGGCATGATCTTCTCGGGGTTCTCGGTCTCCCCCGCGGTCGTGCCGACCAGCTCCACCGCCGCGTAGGCGAACACCACACCGGACACGACGAGCACCAACGGCACGAGCCCCGTGGGAAACAAGCCGCCGTTGTCGGAGATGACCGACGGGCCGGTCGTCTCGCCGTCCACCGTGAAGCGGCCCAGCAGGAACACCAGGCCGATGACGAGGAACGCGCTCAGCGCCACCACCTTGAGCAGCGCCGCCCAGAACTCCAGCTCACCGAAGAGCTTCACCGAAATCATGTTCATCGTCAGGACGACGACGAGGGCCACCAACGCGATCACCCACTGCGGCACCACCTTGGTGGCCCCCCAGTAGTGCACGTACAGCGCGATGGCCGTGACGTCGACGATGGACGTCATCGCCCAGTTGAGGAAGTACATCCACCCGGCGACGAAGGCGAAGCGCTCGCCGTAGAACTCCCGGGCGTAGGACACGAACGAACCCGAGGACGGGCGGTGAAGGACCAACTCGCCGAGCGCTCGCAAGATGAAGAAGACGAAGACGCCGCAGATGGCGTAGACGAGGAACAGCCCCGGACCGGCGTTGGCCAGGCGCCCGCCGGCGCCCAGGAACAGCCCGGTGCCGATCGCACCCCCGATGGCGATCATCTGGATCTGCCTCGGCTTGAGGCCCTTGTGGTAACCCTCGTCCTCGGCGGTCAGGTCCGCCTGGCTTCGCGTCTGGGAGCTCATGGGCTCTCCCTTCCTCGTGTTCGGGCGGGGGCGAGACTAGGTGCCTACGCGCACTGATGCGCGACGGGGGCGTGTCGTCGGCGTGACACACCCCTCAGGCCAGCCCCGTTGTCCCAGCCCGTTGTCCCAGCCGTCATGTCAGTGCGGCGGCCAGCTCCTCGACCAGGGCGGAGCAGGACGGCGGACGCTCGGCCGGGTCCACGGCAAGTCCATGGGCCACCGCCCGGTCCAGAGCGGTCGGCAACCAGCGGCGCCGGCGGCTGAGCTTCGGCGCGCGCCCCGCCAGGTGCGCGCGCGTCACGGCGAACCTCGTGGCGTACGGGTAGGGCGGCTCTCCCGACAGCAACTCCACCGCGGTGCAGGCCAGGGAGTACACGTCGGTGGCGGACGTGACGCGCAACGCCTGCAGCAGCTCCGGCGCGGCGTACGGCAGCGACCCGGCCACCCGGCCGTGCCGGGCCAGCGGCCGGGACTCGTCGAGGCTGCGCGCCAACCCGAAGTCGGTGACCGCGGCGCGGCGGTCGGGTGGCGCCGCGAGCAGCACGTTGGTGGGTTTGACGTCTCCGTGGACGACGTCGACGGCGTGCACCGCGTCGAGCCCGGCTGCCGCCTGCGCGAGCACATCGAGGATGCGGGGGACGTCGGGTCGCTCGCGCCCGCGCGGCCGCAACACGGCCGACGTGCCGCCGTCCAGCAGCTCCATCGCCGCCCAGAGCAGCGGCGCGTCCAGGTCGCTGCCGCGGGGTAGCTCCTCTCCGTGGCCGAGGACGGCGACGACGCCGGGGTGGCGCACCTGCGCGGCGACCTCGCACTCGCGGTGGAAGCGCTGGCGCCCGGTCTCGGAGGCCGCCGCGGTCGGCTCGAGCACCTTGAGCGCTTCCTCGCGGGCGCCGTGACCGGCGCCGCGCAGCACCCGGTACACCTGCGCGGTGCCACCGCGGCCCAGCAGCCCCAGCACGAGGCGCCCGCCGATGACCTGGCCAGGGGCCAACAGGTCCCGACGTTCCTGCGACAGCCGGGCCAGTACCTCCGCCTCGCGGTCCCACGGGATCACCCCCGCAGTCTGCGGGGTGCGCGCCGGCGCTGCAGGCGACCTCCACGAAGGACCTGTTCGTCGTCGTCGAACAACCACCGAACGCCTCATGGGCAGGACCGGCACCAGGCTGGTCGTGAGACGTCGGAGGTCGTCGTGGGTCGTTTCTCAGGGAGCACAGCTGCGGTGACGGGCGGCACCAGCGGCATCGGTCGCTCGATCGCCCTCCTGCTGGGAGCGGAAGGGGCCCGGGTGCACGTCGCGGGCCGTGACGAGCAGCGAGGACTGGCGGTGGCGCGCGAGGTCACCGCGCTCGGCGGCGAGGGGCGCTTCGTGCGCGTCGACGTGGCGGTCGACGCCGAGGTCGCGGCTCTGGCGAAGACCGCTAGCGCCGACGGGCCTCGACCACTGGTTCTCCAACGCCGGCACCGAGGGACCGATCGGGCCGATGTCGGGGTGGGACGACGCTGCGCTGCGCGAGGTCCTGGACGTCAACCTCAAGGGCGTGCTCTCGGGGCTGCGCCACGGCTCGGAGCACATGTCCCGAGGGGGCACCCTGGTCAACACGGCGTCCTTTGTCGGCGCTGCCCTCCCGGTGCCCATCGCCGTCCCCTACGCGGCGGCCAAGGCGGGGGTGGTCGCCGCTGGTCGCAGCGCCGCCCTCCTGCTCGCCGAGTCCGGCATCGACGTCTACACGCTCTGCCCGTGGATCGTCGACACGCCCATGGTGGACCGGCTCACCGGCGGCGCACCGGACGACAAGGCCGGCTTCGCCGCCGGGTTCGCACCCAGCGGGAAGCTCACCACCCCCGATGACGTGGCCCGGACAGCGTTGGACCTGCTCGACGGTCGCTTGCCCGCCACCAGCGGTGACGCCTTCCTCGTCGACGCGGAAGGCAGCACGACCCTGCTGCGCTGACCGGCTGCTGCTGACCGGCTGCCTCCCCCGCCACGGGCTGCGGCACCCTGGTGCTCATCGCGACCCCCGCGAGACGGCTCAGGAGGAGCGGAGCGCCCAGCAGATGCCCCAGCAGACCAGGTCCGCTCCGAGTGGTCCGGACGCTCCGGGCATCCGGCCGGACCTGCTCGTCGGACGGGCCGGCGAGCTCGCCGAACTCGCCGACGTGGTCACGGCGTGCCCCCTGGTCACGGTCGCGGGGCCCGGCGGAGTGGGCAAGTCCGCGCTGGCCGCCGCCGTCGCGGGCGGCGTCGCACCGTCCTTCCCCGACGGGATCGTGGTGGTGCGCCTCGCCGAGGTGCGGGTGGGCGGTGTCCTGGACGCGATCTCCTCGACCGTCGAGCTTCCCCGTACCGGGGGTGGCGACCGTCTGCGCGCCCTCGCCCGGTGGTTGCGTCCGCAGCGGGTGCTGCTGCTGGTCGACAACTGCGAGCACGTCCTGGACGAGCTCCTGCCGATCATGCATGCGCTGGTGGACGACGCACCAGACATCGGTGAACGGCGGCTGCACCTGCTCACCACCAGCCGGCGCCCCCTCGGGCTGGTCACCGAGCAGGTGCTCACCGTCGCTCCGCTGGGCCTGCCCGCCCCGGACGAGCCACCGGAGCGTGTGGCGGCGGCTCCGAGCGTCGCGCTGTTCCTGCAGCGCGCCCGCGGCCGGGACCGGGCCTTCGTGGTGCCGGACGAGCACTGGCCCGCCGTCGGCGAGCTGTGCCGCAGGCTCGACGGGCTCCCGCTGGCGTTGGAGCTGGCCGGCGCCCGTGCCGGCGCTCTCGGTGTGCCGCGGCTCCTGGCCCGGCTGGAGACCGACCTCGCCCTCCTCGGGCAGCAGCGCACCGGCGGGGTCGACGCGGCGGGCGCGGCACGCAGCGTCGAGGCCGTGTACGACTCCAGCGAGCAGCTCCTCTCCTCTGCCGAACGTGAGCTGCTGCGCGCGCTGTCGGTCTTCACCGGCAGCTTCGACATCGCCGCCGTCGACGCTGTGGTCGGCGAGGCCAGCGCTACCCCGCTCGACGGTGCGCTCGCCGCACTGGTGGAGACCTCCCTGGTGCAGCGCGACCACCGCCGCGACCGGTACCGGCTGCTGGAGACGGTGCGGCAGGTGGCCGGGAACCGCTGGGACGACGACGACGCACGCCGGCGCGCCCAGCGGCGCCACGCCGAGCACTACCTCTCCTCGGCCGTCCGCGCTGGCCGGGGCCTGACCAGTGGTCCCGAGAGCGCGTGGCTGGAGACGCTGTCCGTCGAGGAGGCGAACGTGCGAGCGGCGCTCGCTCACGCCCTCGACGCGCAGGGCCCGCTCCTGCTGCAGGCCCTGGCCGCTGCGGCCGCCCTGCCGCTGCACTGGTGGGTCCGCGGTCAGCACCGCGAAGGGGTCGGCTGGCTCCGCCGGGCGCTGGACGCCACGGGCGACGCCGCCCCGGCGGAGCTGCGGGCCGCTGCGCTCTTCGGCGTGGCTTTCCTCTGGGCGCACGACGGCGACGACTGGCAGACCGCTGCCACCCTGCTGCGCGAAGCCCTCGCCCTGCTGGAGCCGTCGGGAGCGGCGCCGGAGCGCACGGCGGTGCTCGGGTACGTGCTGTGCCTGCTGGGACAATCGCACGCCGTCGCCGGTGAGGTGGAGCCGGCGCTGGCCCTGACACGGCGCGGACGCGACGTGCTCGCACAGCACGACGACCCGTGGGGCTCCGCCTTCGCCGAGTGGAACGTGGGCTTCGCCCACCAGCGCGGTGGGGATCTGGTGGCCGCCGAGGTCTGCTACCGCGCGATGCTCGACCTCCAGACCGGGCACGGCAGCCGGCTGGAGCTGATGATCGCCCACAACAGCCTCGCGGAGCTCGCCGAGCACCGCGGTGATCTCCCCTCAGCTCGTGAGCACTACGCGCGGGCGCTGGAGCTGCGCCACGATCTGGGCTCGCTGCGGCTGGGCTACGTCCACGGGTCCCTGCCGCTCTCCCTGCTGGCGCTGAGCCGAGTCTCGCGCGGCCTCGGGGACGTCGAGCGGGCCCGCCGCTGCGCCGAGGAGGGACGCGCCGCAGCGACCCGCATGCAGGACGACGCCACCGCCACCGCCTGCGCCGAAGAGCTGGAGCTCCTGGCCGTCAGGCCGTCGGTCGCGTTCCTGCGCAGGCAGGGCACCGGCTGGGTGGTGGGGCTGGACGAGGAATCGACGGCGCTGGCCGACAGCAAGGGGCTGCGCCACCTGCGGACCCTGGTCAGCGCACCCGGACAGCCGGTCGCAGCGATCGTCCTCGCGGGGGTTGCCGACGGACACGTTCCTCCGGCCGGTGACGCGGGCCCGGTGCTGGACCAGCAGGCCGTGGTGGCCTACCGCGCCCGCCTCGCCGCGCTCCGCGACGAGGCCGACGAGGCCGACGAGGCGGACCGCCGCGCGGACCCCGCGTGGTCGGCGCGGATCCATGAGGAGCAGGAGTCGCTGGTCGCCGAGCTCGCCCGCGGCACCGGTCTGGGCGGGCGGCTGCGCCCGGACCGGTCGGAGGCCGAAAAGGCGCGGATCAACGTGACGCGCACCGTGCGCGACGCCATCGAGCGGATCGGGCGCGATTGTCCCCGTCTCGCAGAGCACCTGCGCTCCTCGGTGACGACAGGCACCTGGTGCGCCTACACCCCCGCTACCCCCGTCACCTGGCGCCACGGCGCTCACGCCTCCGCCAGGAGAGCGCCGCTCTAGGCTCGCCCCGTGGCGGATACGGAGCAGTCGGCGGTGACCGTGGCGGTCCTGGGAACGGGGACGATGGGCGAGGCGGTGCTCGCCGCGGTGCTGGCCGGTGGTCAGCCCGCCGAACGGACGCTCGCCACGGCGCGCCGCCCGCAGCGGGCCGCCGAGCTCACCGAGCGCCACGGCGTCCGCGTGGTGACCGTGCGTGAGGCCGCCGCGGCCGACGTCGTCGTCCTCGGGGTGAAGCCGCAGCAGCTCGACGCCGTGGCGGCCGAAGTGGCAGGGGCCGTGCGTGAGGGGGCGCTGCTGGTGTCGCTGCTGGCCGGGGTCACGACAGCGCGGCTGGCTGCGGCGTTCCCCGGCGCGAAGGTGGTGCGCACGGTGGTGAACACGCCGGCAGTGGTCGGTGCGGGCGTCACGGTGCTGGCGGCGGGCGCGGGCGCCGGCGAGGCCGAGCTGGCTCGCACCGAGGAGCTGCTCGCCGCCACCGGCACCGTGCTGCGGCTGCCGGAGGGTCAACTCGACGCGGCGACCGGGGTGTCGGGCTCGGGGCCGGCGTTCGTGTTCGCCGTCGCCGACGCGCTCGCCGAGGGCGGGGTGGGCGCCGGCCTGCCGCGCGCCGTGGCACTGCAGCTGGCCGCGGCGACCGTGCTCGGTGCCGGGCGTCTCATGGTCGAGACCGGAACCCACCCGGCGCTCCTGCGCGAGCAGGTCACCTCCCCCGCCGGGACGACCGCCGCGGGGCTGCGCGAGCTCGACGCGCAGGGGATGCGCGCGGCGCTGGTGTCGGCGGTCATGGCCGCGGCGAAGCGCTCCGCAGAGCTCGCCGGCTGACGTCGTCGTCCTGATGTGCCCGTCCACTGGTCGCTCGGCAGGTGGGGCAGAGTGGGGCTGTGACGACTGCCGGGGGGCCGCCGCGGATCGGGCTGGTGCTCCACCCCACCCGTGATGTCTTCTCCGTCTCCGAGCAGGTGGTCAGCTGGGCCACCGAGCAGGGCGCGCAGGTGCTCGTGGCCGCCGGCGAGGCGGGCCGGGTGGCCGGGCCGGTCACCGAGGTGCCGCCGGACGAGCTGGCCGCGGCCTGCCACGCGCTGGTCTCCCTCGGCGGAGACGGCACCATGCTCGGCGCGCTCCGCACCTCCGCGGGGACGGGTGTGCCGGTGCTCGGGGTGAACCTCGGACGGGTGGGCGTGCTCGTCGAGGTCGAACCCGCGGAGGTCGCGCCCGCGCTGCAGCGGATCCTCGAGGGGCGCTACTCCGTGGAGGCCCGCCCGGCGCTGCGCGTCACCGGCGTGGAGTTCGAGGACGGCGCCACCTCTGCCGTGGCGTTCAACGACGTCGCCCTGTCGCGCTGCCCGGGTGACGGGATCGCGTCGGCGGCCCTGAGCATCGACGGCCAGGGGTACGGCGTGTACCGCTGTGACGCGGTCATCGTGGCGACGCCGATGGGCTCGACCGCCTACAGCTACGCCGCGGGTGGCCCGGTGGTCTCACCGACGCTGTCGGCCATGGTGGTGGCGCCGGCATCGCCGTGGTCGGGCATCTCCCGGCCGGTGGTGCTCTCCCCCGAGGACCACCTCGCCCTGGAGCTGCTGCCCGACAGCGGCGTGCTGGCGCTCGAGGTCGATGGGCGGGTGCTCGCGCCGCTGGCGCCCGGCGCGCGCATCGAGGTGGTGGAGGAACGCGACGCCGGGTACGTGGTGCGCCTGGACAGGGCCCGCCACGACCGGCGCTCCCGCGTGAAGCTCAGCCTGCTCGACCTGCCGCTGCTCCCCGACGAGCTGCGCGAGCTGCTCCCCCGCGAGCTGGGCCACGCCCCCGACTGACGTCACCGGCCTGATGTCACCGGCCTGACATCAGGCCCGGCCGCGTCCTAGGGCTGCCACGACATGTCGGAACCTCGGCACGACGTGTCGGAACCGGGGTCTGGTTCCGACACTTCGTGCCGGGGTTCCGACGTTTGGCGGCAGGGTTCCGGCACCGCTCAGGCACTGCGGGGCTCTAGGACGACGACGACGGGGAACGGCTGATCACGCCCGCTCGGGCACCGCGGGATCACCCCACGTGGCCCGCTCCGCCTCCGTCGGGGCCGCGGGGATGCGTCCCGCGCCGTCGGGCACCGGGACGGCACCCAGCAGTGACCTGGTGTAGGGGTGCTGCGGGTCGTCCCAGAGCAGCTCGGTGGGCCCCGACTCGACGATTCGGCCGGCGTGCATCACGAGCGTGCTATCGGCGATGCGTCGCACGACGGAGAGGTCGTGGGAGATGAAGAGGAGCGCCGCGCCCACGGCGGTGGTCAGCGACCTCATGAGCGCGGCGACGGCGGTCTGCGTGGAGGCGTCCAGGGCCGAGATGGGCTCGTCGGCCACGAGCAGGCGAGGAGCAGCCGCGAGGGCCCGAGCGATGGCGACCCGCTGCTTCTGCCCTCCGGAGAGCTGGTGCGGGTGCCGGGAGGTCCATGCCGGGTCGAGTCCGACGCGCTCCAACCAGACCGCGGGCTCCGCCGTGGCGGAACCGCGGGCCCGGGCGACCGCGGCGCCGTCGTCGATCTGTGCGCCCAGGGAGCGCCGCGGGTTCAGGGAGGTGCTCGGGTCCTGGAAGACCATCTGCACTCCCGTCTGCGCCAGCGGCCTGCGGCGCAGTCCGAGGGGTGCGACGGGGGCGCCGTCCACCTCGACGGTGCCGGAGGCGCGGCGCTCCACCCCCATGACGGCACGGGCGAGGCTGGATTTGCCGCAGCCGCTCTCGCCGACGAGGGCCACCACCTCGCCCGCGCCGATGCGCAGGGATACGCCGTCGACAGCGACCACGGGCGGCGGACCCGGGTAGCGCACGACCAGACCGTCGACGACAAGGACAGGTGCGGTTTCGGCTGCGGCTGTGGGTGCGGGGTCGTCAGAGGCCACGGGGTGCTTCCTCCAGGGACGAGCCGGGCAGCGCCGCCAGCAGCTGGCGCGTGTACGGGTGCTGCGGTGCGGCGAACAGCTCCGCTCGGGATGCGCGCTCGACCACGCGACCCTGCTGCATGACGGCGACGTCGTCGGCCACCGCGCTCATCACGCCGAGGTCGTGCGTCACGAGCAGGACGGCCAGGCCACGCTCGGTGGCGACCTCGCGCAGGAGGTGGAGGATCCCCGCCTGCACGGTGACGTCCAGTGCGGTGGTGGGCTCGTCGGCGAGGAGCACCTCCGGGTCGCAGGCCAACGCCATGGCGATCGCGATGCGCTGGCGCTGTCCGCCGGAGAACTGGTGCGGGTAGCGGCCCAGGGCGCTAGCGGGTGCGGGGACCTGGACCCGCTCGAGCAGCTCGACGGCGCGGGCCCGCGCCTGCGCACGCCCGAGCCGCAGGTGGCGGCGCACGTGGTCCGTGAGCTGCTGGCCGACGGTGATCTGCGGGTGCAGGCTCGCCGAGGGGTCCTGGAACACCATCGCGATCCGCCGACCGCGCACGTCGCGCAGCTGCCGCTCGGTCAGGCCCAGCAGCTCCGTGCCTGCGAGGCTGATGGAGCCCGTCGTGGTGGCCGTGCGGGGCAGCAGTCCGAGCACGGCCATCGAGGTGAGCGTCTTGCCGGAGCCGGACTCCCCCGCGAGGCCCTGGATGCGTCCCGCGCGCAGCTCCAGGTCGACCCCGTGCACGAGGGGCCGGCCGATAGTGATGCCGAGGTCGCGAATGGTCAGCACCGGCGAACCGCCGGCAGGACGGCTCACGGTCGGTCCTCCTCGACGGGCAGCTCGACAGACTGTGGGGCCGAGGCCACACCGACGGCGGTGCGTTCGGTGCGCGACGTCGGGTCGACGGCGTCGCGCAGCGCGTCGCCGAGGAAGTTGAACGCCATGACGACGGTGAGGATGGCGAGACCGGGAAAGGTGCCGATCCACCACGCATCGAAGTTCGCCAGCGCGCCGGAAATCATCGACCCCCACTCCGCGGTGGGCGGCTGGGCCCCGAGCCCGAGGAAGGACAAGCCGGACAGCAGCAGCACCGCGGCACCCACGTCGAGCGTGGCCAGCACGACGACGGGCCCGACGACGTTGGGGGCGACGTCGACGACGAGGGACGTCACCGGCGAGCGGCCCAGCAGGCGCCCCGCTACGACGTAGTTGAGCGTCCTCAGCCCCAGCACGAGGCTGCGGGTGACGCGGGCGTACTGCGGCCACGACACGACGACCGCCGCGATGACGGCGTTGTAGAGCGACGGCCCGAGCGAGGCCGCCACGACCATCGCCAGGATCACCGTGGGGAAGGCCATGACGAGGTCGGTGAGTCGCATGAGCGCCTCGTCGACCCAGCCTCCGAACCACCCGGCCACCGCCCCCACGACGACCCCGATCACCGCGGACGCCACGACGAGTCCGAGCGCGAGCGGGATGGTGGTGCTGGCGCCGGTCATCAGCCGGGAGAACACGTCACGGCCGAGCGCGTCGGTGCCGAGCAACGTCCCCTCCCCGGGCGGCGACAGCCGTGGGAGCTGCTGGGCATCGGGCGGGTAGGGCACCCACGCCGGTGCGGACACGGCAACGACGAGCCAGGCGACGGCGATGGCAGCACCGACCACCGCCAGCGGCGAGCGCCAGACCCGTGGCAACCGCAGCCACGCTCCGCGGGGTCGGCGCGTCAGGGCGCCGTCGAGGCTCACGCGAGCCTCACGCGGGGATCGAGCACGCCGTAGAGCACGTCGACGATGAGGTTGAGGACGAGGTAGATCACTCCGACGACGAGCCCGACGCCCATGATGCCCGGGAGGTCGAGGTTGCTGGCCGCCTGGTAGGCGTAGGTGCCCAGGCCGGGCCAGGCGAACACCGACTCGACCAGCACCGTCCCGGACAGCAGCGATCCGAAGGCGATGCCGACGACGGTGAGGATCGGCAGGGACGCTCCGCGCAGCACGTAGCCGACGACGACGCGTCCGGGGCCGAGCCCCTTGGCGCGGGCCGCGCGCACGTACTCGCTGTCCAGCACTTCCAGCACCGACGTGCGGATGAAGCGCGTGAGCAGGCCGATGGTGAACAGGCTGAGCACCCCGACCGGCAGCGCCAGGTGCGCGGCGGCGTCGACGAAGCCGACGCTGTCGCCGTCGAGCATGAAGTCGACGGTGTACAGCCCGGTGATGGTGGGCGGTGGTGTGAGCGACGGGGAGAGCCTGCCGGACCCGGGCGCGATGCCGAGGCGCCGGAAGAAGAGGTCGTAGGCGACGAGCGCGAGCCAGAACGTCGGCAGCGAGAGTCCGATCAGTGAGACCACCCGCACCACCTGGTCGGTGACGAGGTTGCGGCGGTGGGCGGCCACCGTGCCGAGTGCGGTCGCGACGAGCAGGCTGACCACCACCGCGCAGACGGCGATCTCGATCGTGGCGGGGACGGCGGTGGCCAGGTCGCTCGCCACGGGGCGCCCGGTGGCCAGAGAGCGGCCCAGGTCTCCGTGGGCGAGGTTGCCCAGGTAGGTGAGGTACTGGACGGGCAGCGGATCGTCCAGGCCGTACCGCTCGACGTAGGCCTGGACGGTCGCCGGGTTGGCTGCGGCACCCTCACCCAGGGCCGCGGCGATCGGATCGCCCGGCACGAGGTTGGTGAGGGTGAACGTCACGAGCGTGACCCCGAGGAGCAGCAGCACCGAGGTGGCGGTCCGGCGCAAAACGAACCGTGCCAGCGGTGACCGGCCCCCCAGCGCGCCCCGTCGCGGAGGCGACGGGGCGCGCTGGGGGGCCGGTGAGGCAGGAGCTGTCACGTCAGGCGGTGGGCTTCAGCTCGGCGAGGTCGACCGTCCACACCGAGTTGTAGGCAGCACCCGTCACGGTGTTCGCGGTGGCGATGTTCGAGCCCGGGACGATGAGCGGCACGAACGGGCCCTGCTCCTGCAGCGCCTGTGCGAACGCCGCGAAGTCGCCCTCGCGAGCCGCCGGGTCGGTCGCGGAGCCGGCGGTGGTGGCCAGCTGGGCGATCTGCGGAGCCGCCTCGACGGTCCACCCGGCCCGCAGGCCGACCTTCAGGCCGGGGCCGAACGGCAGGAAGTTGGCGGAGTCGGCGTAGTCGGGACCCCAGAACCACATGCTGAAGCCCTCCTTGCCCGCCACGTAGGCGTCGAGCTCGGTGGCGATCGGTGCCGGGGCCAGCTCGACGTTGATGCCGGCGGCCTTGAGCTGGGACTGGACGCGCTCCGCGAGCGGGGTGAACTCGACACCGCCCACGGGGTAGTCGTTGGGGTACTGCAGGCGGATGGTGGAGCCGTCGTACCCGGACGCCGCGAGCGCTGCCTTGGAGGCGGCGAGGTCCTGCGTGGCACCGGTGGGTAGTGCCCCGGTGAAGCCGGGCGGGATGACGCCGGTGGCCTGGACGGCACCCGCCCCGGCCAGCTCGAGCAGTGAGCTGTAGTCGAGCGCGGAGCGCACCGCCGCGGCGAACTGCGCGTTGGCGGTGATTCCCCCGACGGCCGGGTCCTGGTTGACCAGCAGGAAGATCGTCGATGCCGACGGGACGGAAGCGACGGTGAAGCCGTCCTTGAGCTGGGTGACCTGGTCGCCGTTGAGGTCGAGGGCCACCTGGGAGTCACCGCCCTGGAGGTTGATGAGCTGGGTGGCGCTCTCGCTGGTGTTCCGGACGACGACGCGGTCGTAGCCGGGGGCTTCGTCGCCCTCGTACTTCGGGTTGCGCTTCAGGACGACCTGCGAGGTGACGTCGAAGGCGTCGAGCACGAAGGGGCCGGACCCGGCAGACGCCGTGTCGAGGTAGGCCTTGGCCGTGTCGCTGCCGTCGGTGGTGCCGCCGTGCTCCTTGACGACGTCGGCATTGACGATGCCGAGCGCGGGGTTGGCGAGGATGGCCGGCAGCTGCAGGGACGGGGTGGCGGAGGTGAAGCGGACCGTCGTGTCGTCGACCTGCTCGACGGTGATGCCGTTGAGCAGGAAGTTGGGCTTGGCCTCCTTCATGCCCTGGACGCGCTGCATGGTGAACACCACGTCGCTGGCCTCGACGGGGCTGCCGTCGGAGAAGGTGTGGCCGCCCTCGAGGGTGAAGGTGAACTGGGTGGCGTCGGCGTTCTGCGTCCAGGAGGCCAGGCCGGGCACGGGCGTGGAGACGTCGGAGCCCTTGAAGTCAACCAGCGTCTCGTAGAGGGCCTTGGCGATGGTGTTGCCGGTCGGGTCATAGGTGTTGCCCGGATCGGCGGTCTCGAGGGAGAAGGCCGTGTCGACGACGAGCGAGCCCCCGCTGGTGGCGGTCCCCTCACCGCCCTGAGGTTGCGCCGAGTTCCCTCCCGAGCAGGCAGACAGGGCCAGCGCCGCGCCCAGGGCGAGGGCCAGCAGTCGGGGAGAGCGCACAGGTGACTCCAGGGTTCGGAAGCGGGAAGGAGCAGGGCGACCCGTGGACCGTGTGACGGACCCCTCTGGACGCGATGGTGAGATTCCCACGATGCTCGATGATGCGTCTAGGCAGTTCGCCTGCACCCGGACAGAACGTCTGCCCTAGCCGCCAGGAGGCGCGAAATGTCTCAGATCCGGAGCAGCACCGGCGGCTCACCTGGACGAAGTGCACGCACCCTCGACGACGTCGACTACGGGATCCTCGCGGTGCTGCGCACCGACGGCCGCATCTCCATGGCGGCGCTGGCCGCCCGGGTCGGGATCTCACGCGCCAACGCCTACGCCAGGGTCGAGGCCCTCGTGGCGGCCGGCGTCATCACCGGCTTCAGTGCCCGCATCGACCCCGCCAGAGCAGGGCTGGCCATCGCAGCTCTCGTGTTCGTCACGGTGCACCCGCAGACGTGGCCCTCGTTCCGGCAGTCCGTGCTCCAGCTGCCCGACGTCGAGTACTGCGCCATCACGACCGGCGAGCACGACGCGATGATGCTGGTCAGGAGCACGGACGTGAGCGCCGTCCACGACTTCGTCACGGGGGTCGTCTCGGTGCTGCCGCAGGTGCGCACCGTCGTCAGCGTCGTCGTCCTCGATGAGGTGGCGCGGGTGCCGTACCTGCTACCGGGAGACATCCCCGACCGTTCGTCCGCGCAGGCGCGCCTCGGCATGACGCGGTGGACGCCCGCCGCGTCAGGCCGGGACTCGATGCCGCCGCGCCCCTGAACAGCGCGCGTCAGCGCCAGTCAGCGGAGTTCAGAGCAGCTCGACGCAGACGCTCTCGTGATCGACACCGTCGATCGCGAACGACTCACGCAGCAGGAGGCCACGCGGCCCCGGCTCGACCGTGCTCGTGCTGGTCCCGGTGACGACGGCGCCGCCCTCCTTGAGGACGTGCACGAAGGAGACGTTCAGCGCCGCACCCTCGCGGGTGCCGATGAACCGCCCCAGCACCACGGTGTCGCCCTCGTACTCGCCCCAGACCGCTCCGGCGGTCTCGTGGTAGGCGAAGCGCGTCGGGGCGTGCGGATCGACGGCGCTCGCCGTCGAGGACGCCATGACGAAGCGCCGCCCGTCGAGGGACAGCGGCGAGGTGGTCTGCAACGGCACGGCCCGCATGCTGCCACTGCTCGTTCCCGCATCCGCCCGTGAGCGCACTTTCCGCGGCAAGTGCGCCATACGTCGCCGCGGTGGCGCACTTGCCGCGGAAAGTGCGGAACTCCCGGCGGCAGGAGGGTGGGGTTGTCCACAGGGCGGGGGTGGGCGCCAGCGGGCGAGGGCGCCGGGCGGGCAGGGTGGGCGCATGGCTCAGACCTCGATGAACGGGCTGCGGCACGCCCGCACGGACTCACCTCTCGGCCCGCTGGTGGTGGTCGTCGACGACGACGGCGCCCTCGCCGGCCTCTACTACGCCGACGGGCACACCCCCGCCCCGCGACCGGCCGCACTCGGCAGCTGCGCCGACCCCGACGACCCGCAGATCGCCACCGTCACCTCGGCCGTCCTCGGCTACCTGCGCGGCGAGACCGACGTCCTCGAGGTACCGCTGAGCTCGGCCGCGGTCCCAGCCGCCACCGACCTCCAGCGCGCCGTGTGGGCGCAGATCGCCGCCATCCCGCGGGGCGAGACCCGGACCTACGGCGAGGTGGCCGCGGCCATCGGCAAGCCGACCGCGGTACGCGCCGTCGGGCAGGCCGTGGGGCGCAACCCGCACTCGCTCGTCGTCCCGTGCCACCGGGTGGTCGGCTCCGGCGGCAAGATCACCGGCTACGCGGGTGGGGTGGACGTCAAGCGCCGCCTGCTGGAGCTGGAGGGCGTCACGCTCGGCCCCGGACCGCTGGTGCCGGCTCCAGATGCACCGCCTTCAGCGCCGTGAGCTCCCCGATCAGGTCGGGTCCGTAGCCGCGGCCGCGCCCGGAGGAGCGGCGCGGGTCCGCCGATCCGCCGGGCGCCCCGCCCCACACGGCGTTGACCTTGACCGTGCCGACCTCCAGCTCGTCCGCGGCCTGCAGCGCGTGGGCCGTGTCGGGTGTGAGCACGGTCGCCGCGAGGCCGTAGGCGCCCGAGCCGGCCAGGCACAGGCCCTCCTCCCACGACTCCACCACCCGCACGGCGGCCACGGGTCCGAAGGTCTCCTCGGTCATGACGTCCATGTCGTCGGTGCAGCCGACGAGCACCGTCGGCGGGTACCAGGACCCGGGCCGGTCCAGCCGCTCCCCACCGGCGAGGGCCTTCGCCCCGGCCGCGAGCGCGCCCTCGACGTGCGAGGAGACCAGGGCGAGCTGCCGCTCGTCGACGAGCGGTCCCAGCTCGCTGGTCGTGTCGGTGGGGTCGGCGACGACGACGCCGCGGGCCAGCTCCACGAGCTCGTCGAGGACAGCGTCGGCGACGTCGGCGTGCAGGTAGACGCGCTCCACGGACGTGCACAGCTGGCCGGTGTTGGTGAAGGCGCCCGCGGCGATCTGCGCGGCGGCCCAGGCGGGGTCGACGCCAGCATCGACCAGTAACGGGTCCTTGCCGCCGTTCTCCAGCAGCGCGATCGCGCCGCGAGCGCCGGTGACGGCGCCGATCCGCCGCCCGGTGGCGGTGGAGCCGACCTGGGCGACGACGTCGACGCGGTCGTCGGCGACCAGGGCTTCGCCCACCTCGCCGTCGCCGGTGACCACCTGGAGCACCCCCGGCGGCAGGGCCGCGGCGATGAGCGCGGCCATCGCGGCGCCCGGGGCGCTGGAGCGCTCCGACGGCTTGTGCACCACGGTGTTGCCGGCCACGAGCGCCGCGGCGAGCAGCCCGGCGGCCGCGGGGAACGGGTCGTTCCACGGCGTGATGACGGCGACGGTGCCGCGCGGCTCGCGCCGCACCACGTCGATGGCGCCCGACGACCCCGCCAGGGAGCGGCCGGCGTCGAGCACGGCGGTGGTGGCGGCCTCCTCGAGCAGTTCGGCAGCGACGACGGCGGACCCGCGAGCCTGTCCGACGAGCCGGCCGGTGGTGGCGACGAGAAGGTCACCGAGGGCGTCAGCGTTCTCACGGACGGACGCGGCGGCGGCCCGCAGCGCGGCGGCGCGGGCGCCCGGCGTCGTCGTCCTCCAGCCGCGGCGGGCGGCGCGGGCGCCGGCGAGCGCCGCCTCCACCTGGTCCGGAGTGGCGCAGCGGACCTCTCCGGACGGCTCGCCCGTGGCGGGGTCGACCAGCGGCAGGGACCTGCCTGCGGCCTCGACGGGCTCACCGTCCAGCCAGCATCCGGTGGCCAGGAGGGAGGTGGTGCTGGTGCTCACCGGACCTGTCTACCGGCCGGTGGGCGTGCGCGCGCTGCGAGCGCGTCGCACGCGTGATCGACTTTCGAGGTGCTCCGGCCTGCCCTAGACAGCTCACCATGAAGGTCTTGTCACCATGAAGGTGTTGGGCGTCAACGCGATCTTCCACGACTCCTCCGCCGCGCTCGTGGTGGACGGCGTCGTGGTGGCCGCCGCGGAGGAGGAGCGCTTCTCCCGCCGCAAGCACGGCAAGCGTCCGGTGCCGTTCTCCGCGTGGGAGCTGCCCGAGCTGGCCATGCGCTGGTGTCTGGAGCACGCGGGCCTGACGCCCGGCGACCTCGACGCCGTCGCCTACGGCTACGACCCGTCGATGGCGCTGTCCGAGGAGGAGGGGCACGAGCGCGGCCTGCGCGACCCGTGGGACCACCTGCGCACCACGTACGCCCAGCGCGCCGCCGGGTTTCTCGCGACGGCGCTGCCGGGAGTGGATCGGGGCAAGGTCGTGTTCGTCCCTCACCACGTCGCGCACGCGGCGAGCTCAGGCCTGGCGGGTCCGTCGACCACGGGCAGCGTGCTCGTGCTGGACGGGCGCGGCGAGCGCGGCAGCCACCTGGCGGGCCGCTACGTCGACGGCAAGCTCGAGGTGCTCGCCACCACGGAGCTGCCGCACTCCCTGGGGCTCGTCTATGAGTCGCTCACCGACCACCTGGGCTTCCTGCGATCCTCCGACGAGTTCAAGGTCATGGCGATGGCGTCCTACGGCACGCCGCGCCACCTCGAGGCGCTGCGCGAGCACGTGCACGCCACCGGCGACGGCCGGTTCGTGGCCACCGAGCCCGACTGGACACGCTTCGCACCCCGGCGCACGCCCGCCGAGGCCGCCGGCGCAGAGCTGCCGCAGGAGCACGCCGACCTCGCGGCCTCCGTCCAGGCGCTCACCGAGGAGGTCCTCGTCGACCTCGCGGTCTGGCTGCACGCACAGACCGGCGACACCCTGCTCACCATGGCCGGGGGCACCGCGCTGAACTGCTTGGCCAACACGAAGATCTGGCAGCGCACCCCGTTCGAGCGGGTCTGGGTGCAGCCGGCCGCCGGAGACTCCGGCACGGCCCTGGGCGCCGCGCTGCAGGTGGCCGCCGAGCACGGCGACGCGATCCGCCCCATGGGCACCGCCGCGCTGGGCCGCGAGTGGAGCGACGAGCAGCTCGCCGACTGGCTGGGCGCCGCCAAGGTGCCGTACACCACGCCCGGCAGCCGCGAGGCGCTGGCCGAACAGGTCGCCGACGTGCTCGCCGCCGACGGCGTGGTGGCGTGGTTCGACGGGCGCAGCGAGTTCGGACCGCGTGCCCTGGGCCGCCGCTCCCTCATCGCCCACCCCGGCCACGCGCACAACGTCGAGCGGATGAACGACGTCAAGGGCCGCGAGCAGTTCCGCCCCATCGCCCCGATGGTGCTGGCCGAGCGCGCCACCGACGTCTTCGAGAACGGGCCGTTCCCCAGCCCGTACATGCTCTTCGTCCACGACGTGAAGGCCGAGTGGCGCGAGAGGATCCCTGCCGTGACGCACGTCGACGGCACGGCCCGCATCCAGACCGTCAGCAACGGCACCGTCGGTGAGGACGAGAGCGCGAACCCCGGCGTCCACGCGCTCATCACCGCTTTCGAGAAGCGCACCGGCCTGCCCGTCGTCGTCAACACCAGTCTCAACACCGCCGGCCGTCCCATGGTCGACGACCCCCGCGACGCGCTCGAGCTGTTCGGGTCCGCCCCCGTCGACGTGCTGGTCCTCGGTCCGCACCTCGTGCGCCGGCAGTCGCTGTTCGCCTCGTGACACCCGGTGGTGGCGGCCCGCGCTGGGCGGTGGTCGTCCCGTCGGTCGGCCGCCCCAGCCTGCAGGTGCTGCTCGACTCTCTCGCTCATCAGGACGGCGACGGCGACGGCGACAGCGGCTGCCGCCCGGCGCTCGTCGTCGTCGTCGACGACCGACAGCTCACCGACGGCGGCTCCGGACCGACAGCGCTGCGGCCGTCCCTGGCGCTCGATGGCGTCGAGCTGGTGATGGTGCGCTCGGGCGGCCGCGGCCCGGCGGCCGCCCGCAACCTCGGGTGGCGCACCGCCGCCGCCCGCGTCGACGGCCTGATGTGGGTGGCTTTCGTCGACGACGACGTCGAGCTGCCGCCGGCGTGGTCGCGCGAGCTGCGCGCTGACCTCGCTGCCGCGGACGGGGACGGCGGCGCGGGCGGTCGGCCTGTCGGCGGGTCGCAGGGGCGCCTGCTCGTGCCGCTGCCCGCCGGTCGGCGGCCGACGGACTGGGAGCGCGGCACCGCCGGCCTGCAGCACGCGGCGTGGGCGACCGCGGACATGGCCTACCGCCTCGACGCGCTCGTGGCCGTGGGCGGGTTCGACGAGCGGTTCCCCCGGGCCTACCGGGAGGACGCCGACCTCGCCCTGCGCGTCGAGCGCGCCGGCTGGTCGCTGGTGCGCGGTGAGCGCACTGCGGTGCACCCCGTGCGCCCCGCGGACGACCTCGTGAGCCTGCGCGTGCAGCGCGGCAACGCCGACGACGTGCTCATGGCGGCCCTGCACGGCCCGACGTGGCGTCGCGATGCGCAGGCCCCGCCCGGGCGGCTGCGCTGGCACGTCGCGACGACGGCGGCGCTGGCCCTCGCGGGTCTCGGTGCGCTGGCGGGGCGGCGCCGCACCGCGGCGCTCGGCGCCCTGGCGTGGGTGGGGCTCACCGCCGACTTCGCGTGGCGGCGCATCGCCCCCGGTCCGCGCGACGCCGCCGAGGTGCGCCGGATGGTGGTGACGTCGGCCGCGATCCCGGTGGCCGCCGTCCGGCACCGGCTGGCCGCGCTGTGGCGCTGGCACCGGCCGGGCGCCCGGCCACCGGCGCCGTGGCCGGCCGCGCAGCGCGACGAGCCGCTGGCCGCCGTCCTCTTCGACCGGGACGGCACGCTCGTGCACGACGTCCCCTACAACGGCGACCCCGCGCAGGTGCGCCTCGTCGACGGCGCCGTCGAGGCGCTCGACCGCGTGCGGGCAGCCGGGCTGCGGACCGGCCTGGTCACCAACCAGTCCGGCATCGCCCGCGGGATCATCACGCGCGATGCGGCCGACGCCGTCACCGCCGAGGTGGTCCGCCAGGTGGGCGGGCTCGACGTGGTGATGACCTGTCCGCACGGCCCCGACCGTCTCGAGGGGGCGTGCGCGTGCCGCAAACCCGGCCCCGGGATGGTGCTCGAGGCCGCCCGGCTGCTCGGGGTGCCCACCTCGCGCGTCGCGGTGGTCGGGGACATCGCCGCCGACGTGGGCGCCGCGGTGGCCGCCGGCGCTCGAGGGGTGCTCGTCCCGACGCCCGTGACACGCTCCACCGAAGTCACCGCGGCGCGCGCCGCGGCCGCCAGCGGCGGCCCCGTGCTCGGGGTGACCACCGACCTGACCAGCGCCGTCGACCTGCTGCTCGGCGCCCGGACCCGCCCCTCGACGTCCGGAAGGACCGCATGAGCGCCACCCAGCAGGACCCCCAGCAAGACCCCCAGCAGGACCCGAGGCGCGTGCTCGCCGTCCGCCTGGACAGCGACGGCGACGTCCTCATGACAGGCCCCGCCATCGCCGCCCTGCGGTGCGGCCCGCGCGGCACCGAGGTCGAGCAGCTCGACCTGCTCGCCGCGCCCGGCGGCGCGGGCGCCGCGCGCCTGCTGCCCGGCATCGACGAGGTGCTCGTCGCCGACGTCCCGTGGTCGGGCTACCAGCCTCCGGCCCCGGACGCCGAGGCGCTCACCGCCCTCGTCGAGCAGCTGCGCCAGCGCTCCTACGACGAGGTGGTCGTCTTCACGTCCTTCCACCAGAGCCCGCTGCCGATGGCGCTCATCGCCCGGCTGGCGGGGGTGCCCCGCGTCATCGCCGCCAGCGACGACTACCCCGGCTCCCTGCTCGACCTGCGACACAAGCGCCCCGGCAACCCTGACGGCACCGGCGGCGAGCACGAGGTGATCGCGAGCCTCGGGCTGGTCGCCGCCAGTGGCCGTGCCATCCCGGACGACCCGCGGATGGCCCTGCGCCGCCCGCTGCCGGAGGTTCCGGCCTGGCTCCTGGAGCGCGGCCCGTCGGCCGCCACTGGTCAGGGCGCCGGTCAGCAGGGTGCGCTGGTGGTCGTTCACCCGGGCGCCTCGGTGCCGGCGCGCGCGGCCCGGCCCGACGTCGTCGCCCGCGCCACCCGCGCCCTCGTCGAGGCCGGGCACCACGTGGTGGTGACCGGCGGCCCGGGCGAGGTGGAGCTCACGGGCCGCGTCGCGGCGGCGGCACCGGGCGCCGTCGACTCCGGCGGTCGCACATCCCTCGCAGAGCTGGCCGCGCTGCTGGACGCCGCGGACGTCGTCGTCGTCGGCAACACCGGTCCCGCGCACCTCGCCGCGGCGGTCGGCACCCCGGTGGCCAGCCTGTTCTCCGCGGTGATGCCCGTGGAGCGGTGGGCGCCGTTCGGGGTGCCGGTCGTCATCCTCGGTGACCTCGACGCCCCCTGCCGCCTCACGCGCGCCCAGCGCTGTCCGGTCGGTGACGGCACGGCCCACCCGTGTCTCGACGTCTCCCCGCAGGCCGTCGTGGCGGCCGTGGCGGACCTCGCCTCCGGACGCGTGCCCGTGCCTGCTCCCGCGCGACCGATCCGCGTCGAGGCAGGTCAGGCGCTGTGAGGGGCGGCGCGCGACCCCTGAGGGTGCTGATCTGGCACGTCCACGGCTCGTGGACGACGGCTTTCGTGCAGGGTCGCCACACCTACCTCGTGCCCGTGCTCCCCGACCGCGGCCCCGACGGACGCGGCCGCGCCCGCACCTGGGACTGGCCGGCTTCCGTGCGCGAGGTCACGCCCGAGCAGCTCGGGGCGTCGGCGACGGGGGGTGGCGACGTGCGCCCCGACGTCGTTGTCCTCCAACGCCCCCACGAGGCGGCGCTGCTCCGGGAGTGGACGGGGCTGCGGGCCGGGGTCGACGTGGCCGCCGTCTACGTCGAGCACGACTCCCCCCGCGAGCACGCCGTCCGCTCCCGCCACCCCCTCGCCGGGGGTCTGGTGCACGACGACGACGGCAGCGGTGGGCGGCCGGTGCCCGTCCCCGTGGTGCACGTCACGCACTTCAACGCACTCATGTGGGACTGCGGCGACGCCCCGACCCGGGTGGTCGAGCACGGCGTCGTCGACCCCGGGCACCTCGCCACCGGGGAGCGCGCCTCGCTCGCCGTGGTGGTCAACGAGCCGGTGCGCCGCTGGCGCGTGGCCGGCACCGACCTCGTGGTGGACCTCGCCCGGCGGGTGCCGCTGGACGTGTACGGCATGGGGATGGATGCGCTGCAGCAGGCGGCGCCCCACCTCGCCGGACACCTCCACGAGGACCTGCCGCAGGCACGGATGCACGCCGAGGTGGCCCGCCACCGCGCGTACTTCCACCCCTATCGGTGGACGAGCCTCGGGCTGGCGCTCGTGGAGGCCATGACGATGGGGCTGCCCGTGCTGGCCCTGGCGACCACGGCGGCGCCGGAGTCGGTGCCGCCGGAGGCGGGGTTCCTGAGCACGGATCCCGCCGCGCTGGAGCGGACGGCGCAGCGCTGGCTGGCCGACCCCGCCGAAGCGCGAGAGCGTGGGCTGGCCGCCCGCGAGCACGCTCTGCGCCGCTTCGGGCTGGCGCGCTTCCTTGCCGACTGGGACGACGTCCTCGACGACATCACGGGAGGCGCCGGGGTCCAGCAGTAGGCCCCCGGGGTCGAACCCACGGCCCCTCCTGGCTCTACCCAGGAGACACCGCATGAGGATCGCGATGGTCTCCGAGCACGCCAGCCCGCTGGCCGTCCTCGGAGGGGTCGACGCCGGCGGCCAGAACGTGCACGTCGCCGCACTGGCGCAGGCGCTGGCCGCCCGTGGACACGAGGTGGAGGTGTACACGCGCCGCGACGCGCCGGACCTGCCACCGCGCGTGGCCATGGGACCGGGCGTGGAGGTGGTCCACGTCGACGCCGGACCCGCCCGGCCGGTACCCAAGGACGACCTGCTGCCGTGGATGCCGGCGTTCGCCGCGTGGCTGCAGCGCGCCTGGTCTCCCCGGGGCGGCAGAGGGCTCGGCGGCAGACGGCCCGATGTCGTGCACGGCCACTTCTGGATGTCCGGCCTGGCGTCGCTGGAGGCGGGCCGCGCGCTCGGTGTGCCCGTGGTGCAGACCTTCCACGCGCTCGGGTCGGTGAAGCGTCGCCACCAGGGCGACCACGACACTTCCCCGCCGCAGCGCGTCGCACTGGAGGCGTCGCTGGTCCGCGACGTCGACCTGGTGGTGGCGACCTGCCGCGACGAGGTGGCCGAACTGGACGCCCTGGCCACGCCGCGGCGCCGCCCCGCGGTGGTGCCGTGCGGGGTGGACGTCCAGCACTTCACCCCCGACGGGCTCGCCGAGCCGCGCGCCGCCGGCAGCCCCCGGTTCCGCATGGTGAGTGTCGGCCGGCTCGTGGAGCGCAAGGGCGTCGAGACCGCCGTCCGGGCCCTCGCCGTGCTGCCCGACGTCGAGCTCGTGGTGGCCGGCGGTCCCCCGCCGCACGAGCTGCACCTCGACCCCGAGGCCGTGCGTTTGCGCAGTGTTGCGCGCTCGCTGGGCGTGGCCGACCGGCTGCTGCTCGTGGGTCAGGTGGAGCAGCCCGACGTGCCCCGGCTGCTGCGCTCGGCCGATGTGTCCGTCAACGTGCCCTGGTACGAGCCGTTCGGCATCGCCCCCCTGGAGGCCATGGCGTGCGGCCTCCCGGTGGTCGGTACGGCGGTGGGCGGCCTTCTCGACACCGTCACCGAGGGCGCCACCGGCGCGCTCGTGGAACCGCGTGACACCGCCGCGCTCGCCGCCGTCATCCGTGACCTCCTCGACGACCCGGCCCGTCGCCGCCGCTGGGGACGAGCAGGACGACGACGGGCCGTCGCGCACTACGGCTGGGACCGCGTGGCGGCATCGACCGAGGACGCTTACGGTCGAGCGCAGCGGGGCTCTGCCCGGCGATCTGCGCCAATGCCCTCGACCACTCCCACCCGCCGGGTGCCGTCGGTGATGGGTGCCTCGGCGCTGCACTTCGACGAGCAGGAGGCGGTGTGAGCACCACGGACGCTCCCGACCACGGCATGGACCCCACCCCCGCGGCTGACTGGCTCACCGCCCACCGCGGTGAGGTCGAGGCGACCCTCGGCGGGCTGCTCGGTGCGGCGGAGCAGCTCAACGCGTGGGGCCGCCACCTCGCCGCCGTCCTCGGCGGTGGCGGTCGCCTGCTCGCGGCCGGCAATGGCGGCAGCGCCGCCGAGGCGCAGCACCTCACGGCCGAGCTGGTCGGCAGGTTCGTCGCCGAGCGCCGGCCGCTGTCGGCCATCGCCCTGCACGCCGAGACGTCCTCCACGACCGCCATCGGCAACGACTACGGCGCCGCCGAGGTCTTCGCGCGCCAGGTGCAGGCCCACGGCCGCCCCGGTGACGTGCTGCTGCTGCTCTCGACGTCGGGACGCAGCGAGAACGTCGTGCGCGCCGCTCAGGCCGGTCGCCGCGCCGGGCTGCGGGTGTGGGCGCTCACCGGCCCCGGCGTCAGCCCGCTCGGCGAGGCCAGTGACGACGTGCTGCGCGTCGGCGCGCCCGGTGCGTCGACGTCGGCGGTGCAGGAGGGCCACCTCGTGGCCGTGCACGCGCTGTGCGCCGCCGTCGATGCGCACCTGCTGGGCACCACTGCGACGGCGAAGATCGCGGAGACGCCCGCCCCGGCTACCGCTGTTGCAGCACCGGCGGTGACCTCGGAACCGCTCGACCTCCGCACTCCCGCCGACCGCCGCCCTCGCGCCGCGGGAGCGCGCCGGCCGCGGCCGCGCGTCGTCGTCGTCGGTGACGCCGTGCTCGACAGGGACCTCCTCGGGCGCAGCGACCGGGTGGCACCCGACGCGCCCGTGCCTGTCGTCGACCTGCACGGCGTCGACGAGAGCCCCGGCGGCGCCGGGCTCACCGCGCTGCTGGTGGCGGGTCTCGCCCAGACCACGCTGGTCGCCCCGGTCGCCGACGACGACGCGGGCCGCCGCCTGCGCGACGCCCTGACCGGCTTCGCCGGAGCCGACGGCGGGGTGGAGGTGCTTCATCTCGGTCACGCCGGTGGCACCCGCACCAAGACCCGCGTCAGGGTGGCCGGCCAGTCGCTGGTCCGCCTCGACGAGGGCGGCCCCGGCACCCCCACCGACGTCGACGCCGCCCAGCTCACCGCGGTGCTGGCTCAGGCCGACGTCGTGCTGGTCAGCGACTACGGGGCGGGCACCACCCGCGACCCGGTGGTGCGCGCCGCGCTGACCGATGTCGCCCGCCGGGTGCCCGTCGTGTGGGACCCACACCCCCGCGGTGGCGTTCCGGTGCCCGGCTGCGCACTGGTCACCCCGAACCTCGCCGAGGCGCGCGCTGCGGCGTCGCCCGCGGTGGCCGGTGCCTCGCCCGACATCCTCGCCGAGCACCTCGCCTCCACATGGGGCGTGCGCGGTGTGGTGGTGACCACCGGCGCGCAGGGTGCGTGGCTGGCCTCCCCCGGCACCGAAGCGATGTTCGCGCCGGCCGCTGTGGTGGCCGGCGGCGACCCGTGCGGCGCGGGCGACAGGTTCGCTGCGTCCGCCGCGGTGTCGCTGGCCAGCGGCCGGGTGCCGTCCGAGGCCGTCGTGGCGGCCGTCGCCGACGCGTCCGCGTGGGTCGCGGCGGGCGGGGCGTCCGGCTGGCGCGCAGCGCAGCGAGAAGCCGCCTCCCTGGACGATGCTGCCGCCGCGGCCGGCGACGGCGGAATCGCAGCGCCGCGCACCGCGGCCGACGTCGTCGCCCGGGTCCGCGCCACCGGCGGCACGGTGGTCGCCACGGGCGGCTGCTTCGACGTGCTGCACGCCGGGCACGTCGCCACGCTGGAGGCAGCGCGCCGACTGGGCGACGCCCTCGTCGTCCTGCTCAACGCCGACTCCTCCGTGCGCCGGCTCAAGGGCCCCACCCGGCCCGTCAACGACGAGGTGGACCGGGCCCGCGTGCTCGCGGCGCTCGACTGCGTGGACGCCGTCGTCGTCTTCTCCGAGGACGACCCCCGCGCGGCACTGGCCGAGCTGCGCCCGGACGTGTGGGCCAAGGGCGGTGACTACGGCGGCGCCGAGCTGCCCGAGGCGCCGCTCGTGCGCAGCTGGGGTGGCCGCGTGGTGCTGCTGCCGTACCTCGACGGACGCTCCACCACGTCCATCCTCGCCCGTGGTGCCGTCCCCGCGGCGGCGGCCGACTAGACCGCGAGCGTCGCTCGCGCAGGTACCGTGATCCGATGCACCAGACCGACGAGGCTGCCACGCAGACCGCTGAGGCACACGTGATCCCCCTCCGCGAGATGCTGTGCCTAGCCCTGCATCGCGCCTCGCGGGCGATGACGGCCCAGTACCGGCCGCTGCTCGCGGCTCACGGCATCACGTACCCGCAGTACCTCGTCATCGCGCTGCTGCACCAGGAGGGAACCCTCACGGTCGGCGGTGTCGGGGACGAGCTCGGCCTGGAGTCGAGCACGCTCTCGCCGCTGCTGTCGCGTCTGGCGGAGCGCGGTCTGGTGACGCGCACGCGCTCCACGGACGACGAGCGCCGCGTCGAGGTCTCGCTGACCGCCGAGGGGCGCGAGCTCGGTGAGCAGCTCGAGGTGGTGCCGTTCCAGGTGTGCCAGGCCACGGGGCTGACGCCGACGCAGGCCCGCGAGGTGGTCGCGCAGCTGTCGGGCCTTGTCGACCAGCTGGAGCGCGCCGCCGCCGTCTGACCCCTGCCCCTCACCGGCCCGGGAACCGCAGCCGAGCGCCTGGTCGCGGTAGGGGGGCGGGAATCAGGGGGCGGTGAGGACGACGGGGCCGTCGTCCGTGACCGCCACCGTGTGCTCCACGTGCGCCGCACGGCGGCGGTCACGCGTGACCACCGACCAGCCGTCGCGCGCCGTGCGGTACTCCGGCGAGCCGGCCAGGAGCATCGGCTCGATGGCGATCGTGTGCCCGGCCTCCAGGCGCACGTCCTGCGACCACGCCAGCGGCTGGTTGGGCACAAAAGGCGCCTCGTGCATGGCCCGGCCGATGCCGTGGCCACCATGGTCGGGCAGGTGCGCGAAGCCGTGCTTCTTGGCCACCGCGTCGATGGCGGTGGCGACGTCGAGCAGCGTCGCGCCCGGCACCGCAGCGGCGATGCCCGCCGCGAGCGCCTCCTCGGTGGCCGCGACGAGGCGACGGTCTTCCTCGGTGGAGGTCCCGGCGATGACGGTGATCGCCGCGTCACCGTGCCACCCGTCGACGGCGGCACCGAAGTCGATGCTCAGCACGTCACCGTCGGCCACCTTGCGGCCCGTCGGCGGGCCGTGCACCACCACCTCGTTGGGTGACAGGCACAGCACGCCCTTGTACGGCGTCGGCGCCCATGCCGGGGCGTAGCCGAAGAAGCTGCTCTCGGCGCCGGCCTCGTGCAGGGCCGTCCTGGCGATGTCGTCGAGGTCGCGCAGCTTCACGCCGGGCACCGCGGCAGCCTTGACGGCCTGCAGGGCGAGGGCGACGACGCGGCCCGCCTCCCGCATGGTCTCCAGCTCCGCGGCGGATCTGACGGGGTGCTCTGCCGTGGACGTGCTGGCCATACCCCCAGATTACGCGGCCTCCACCCCCTCCCCGTGATCACGACCCCTCCAGCGGTGATCATGGACTTCCGCCACCCTCGCCGAGCGCGCACCCGGCTGGCAGGCTCTCAGCGGTGGACCTTCCCTTCACGCCGCCGCTTCACGCCGATCAGCTCTTCGGCCACCTCGCGGCAACGGCCGTGCCCGGCGTCGAGGAGTGGCTGCCGGCCGGCCCGGCAACGGGGGGCGGCGCGCTGCGGCGCAGCCTGCGCCTGCCGGGCGGGCCCGGCGTCGTCGTCGTCCACGTCCCAGCTCCGGAGGCGACGTCGGTGCGCGCCGAGATCACCACCACCGACCCCGCCGACGAGCCGCTGGCCGCCGTGCTGTGCCGGAGGCTGCTCGACCTGGACCTCGACCCGGCCCTCCCCGACGCGGCGCTGGCGCACGACCCCGTGCTCGCGCCGCTGGTCGGCGCCGTCCCCGGGCGCCGCAGCCCCGGAGCCCCCAGCGCGGAGGAGATCGCGCTGCGCGCCGTGCTCGGGCAGCAGGTGTCGACGGCGGCGGCGCGCACGCACGCTGCGCGGCTCGTGGCGGCCCTCGGTGAACGCGCCGGGTCCAGCGGACTGCGCCTGTTCCCCAGCGCGGAATCCGTGGCCGCTCTCGACGACGACGACGCGACGCGCCTGCTCGCCCTGCCCGTCCGGCGCCGCGAGACGCTGCGGAACCTCGCGCGGGTGCTGGCAGGAGGCACGCTCGACCTGCGCCACGTCGACGACGGCGGCGACCCGGCGCGGGCTCGTGCCCAGCTGCTGGCGCTGCCGGGCATCGGTCCGTGGACGGCGCAGACGGTGACGATGCGCGCCCTCGGTGACACCGACGCGTTCCTCGCGAGCGACCTCGGCGTGCTCGCGGCGGCGCGGGTACTCGGACTGCCCGGTGACGCGCGGCCGCTGGACCGTGCGGCGGCGGCGTGGGCGCCGTGGCGCTCCTACGCGGTGCAGCACCTGTGGGGCGTGCTGCCGCACGCCATCAACACGCTCCCCTCTCCATGATCACGGAGAGGGGAGGTGGAGGGTCTCCACCGGCGACCACGGGCCACCGTCGTAGCGCCACAGTTCCAGGGCGGCAGCGCGCGCCGTCCACGGGCTCACCTCCACCTCGAGCCGCTCAGCGAGCGCCCTCGCCCGCGCCGGGTCGACCTTGTTCTGCACGGTGACGTGGGGGCGCAGCCGGTGCCGGTCCTGAGCGGTGAGTGCGTCGTCGCCGAGTTCGGTGCGCAGCCGTGACAGCAGCCGCGCGTGCAGGGCCTCCAGCTCACCGGACGCGAGCCGCAGCGCGGTGCCGCGTCCCAGCCTCATGACCTCGCCGACACGCACGTCGAACGACCCCACCTCCTGCGCGGCGTCCGCCAGCAGGTGACGCACGCTGCGGACGCGCCGCCCCGGCAGGGCGTGGAACAGCGTCACGTGCGCGGGCAGGTGGTTGCGGTCAGCGGGGAAGTGCGCCCGGCGCAGCCCGTCGAGGCGCTGCTGGCTGACGTCGTCGAGAGCCAGGGTCACCACCAGCGGGCGCTCGTCGTCCCCAACAGCCTGGGCGAGCTCGGCGCTCACGCGGCCTGCCGCAGCCCCGCGAAGAAGTCGACGGTGCTCGCCAGCCCCTGCTGCCACGGGACCCGAGGCTCCCAGCCGAGCACGGTGCGCGCCAGCGTGGTGTCGGGGCGGCGGACCTGCGGGTCGTCGACGGGACGCTCCACGAACTCCACCCGCGAGCGCGAGCCGGTGGCGGCGACGACGTCCTCGGCGATCTGCTTCACGGTCATCTCGTGCGGGTTGCCCACGTTGACGGGGCCGGGGTGGCCGCTGCCGGCCAGCGCGAGGATGCCGCGGACCAGGTCGTCGACGTAGCAGACCGACCGCGTCTGCAGCCCGTCCCCGGCCACCGTGATCGGCTCCCCCGCGAGCGCCTGGCGGATGAACGTGGGGATGGCGCGGCCGTCGTGCGGGCGCATCCGCGGCCCGTAGGTGTTGAAGATCCGGACGATGGCGGTGTCGACGTCGTGGGTGGTGCGGTACGCCGTCGTCATCGCTTCGCCGTACCGCTTGGCTTCGTCATACACCCCGCGCGGGCCGACCGGGTTGACGTGGCCCCAGTAGTCCTCCGGCTGCGGGTGCACCTGCGGGTCTCCGTAGACCTCGCTGGTGGACGCCAGCAGGAACCGCGCGCCCTTCTCCTTAGCCAGCCCGAGCGCGTGCAGTGTGCCGATCGCGCCGACCTTGAGGGTCTCGATGGGCAGCTGCAGGTAGTCGATCGGCGAGGCCGGCGAGGCGAAGTGCAGGACGAGGTCGACGTCGCCCGGGACGTGCACGAAGTCGGTGATGTCGCAGCGCACCACCCGGAACTGCGACGACGGATACCGCTCCGCCAGGTGCGCCACGTTGCCCGGCCCGCCGGTGAGGAAGGAGTCCAGGCACACCACCTGGGTGCCGCGGGCCAGCAGCTCCTCGCACAGGTGGCTGCCGAGGAACCCCGCGCCGCCGGTCACCACCGCACGACGGAAGCCGCGCTGGGGCAGCACGGTCGAGGGGGTGGCACTGAGCTGGCTGTTGAGCTGGCTGCTGGGCTGGGTCACGGTGTGGCTCCCCGATCACGGCACCCCGCAGCCGCTGTGCTCGACCGGGACGGCGCCACCGCACGCCAGTTGACCCCACTCCCGCTGAGCGCGCGAACCGAGCCCGGCGAGGGCAGGATCGGCGGGGATGTCCAGCACCGCCCCCTCCCGGGCAGAGACGCACCCCTCCCCCACCGATCAGGACGACGACGACGCGCGCCTCGACCCGCGCACCGGCGTCGTGGTCATCACGTGGCAGCGCCGCGAGGAGGCGCTGGCCGCGGTCGCGCGGCTGCTGGCGCTGCCGGAGCGGCCCCGCGTCGTCGTCGTCGACAACGGCTCCACGGACGGCACGGCCGGCGCGCTGCGCCGGGCCCACCCCGCCGCTGTGACCTCCGGGCGGCTGGAGGTGGTGGCGCTGGCTCACAATGCGGGCGCGGTGGGGCGCAACGTCGGGGTGGCGCGCCTGGCGGAGCTGGGCCTGCGGTACGCGGCGTTCTGCGACGACGACACCTGGTGGGAGCCCGGCAGCCTCGCCCGCGCCGCGGACGTGCTGGACGCGCATCCCGACGTCGCCGTGCTGACGGCGCGGATCGTCGTGGAGCCGCGCGGCGTGGAAGACCCGATCGTCGCGGAGCTGCGTGACTCGCCCGTGGTCGGTGCGCGGCTGGGGCTGCCGGGCCCGGCGCTGGGGAGCTTCCTCGCGGGGGCGTCGGTGGTGAGAGTCTCCGCGTTCCAGCAGGTCGGGGGCTTCTCCGCGCGGCTGTGGCTCGGCGGGGAGGAGGAGCTGTGCGCGGCCGACCTCGCCGCCGCCGGCTGGGAGCTGTGCTACCTGCCCGACCTGGTGGTGCACCACCACGCCTCGACGCTGCGGGACTCCTCCCTGCGCCGCCGCCACGGCATCCGCAACACCGTCTGGTTCACCCTGCTGCGCCGCCCCTGGCCTGCGGCGCTGCGGCGGCTGTGGGTGCTGGCGCGGCAGGTCCCCAAGGACCGGACGACGGCGCTGGCCGTGGGTGACGCGCTGCGCGGCCTGCCGTGGGTGCTGCGCGAGCGCCGGCCGCTGCCGCCGCACGCCGAGGCGCGCTTCCTGGCCCTGGAAGACGCCCAGACCCGCTCGACGGCGCGGAGGTACGTCGGATGAGTGCCCCGACTCAGACGACGCCGACTGCCTGGCAGGAGGCCGTGACCGTCGTCGTCGCGAGCATGGACCGCCGGGAAGAGCTGCTGGCATCCCTGCCGCGCCACCTCGAGCAGGGCGTGCGCGTGCTGCTGGTGGACAACGGCAGCCGCGACGGCACGGTGGCGGCCGTGCGGGAGGCGCTGCCGGAGGTCGAGGTGGTGCCGCTGCCGGCCAACCGCGGGGCGGCGGCGCGCACCCTCGGGGTGGAGCGCGCGTCCACGCGGTATGTGGCCTTCGCCGACGACGACTCCTGGTGGGCACCCGGCTCGCTGCAGCGCGCCGTGGAGCTGCTCGACGCGCACCCGCGGGCGGCGCTGCTCACCGCGCGGATCCTCGTGGGTGAGGCAGAACGACCCGACCCCTTCAACGACGTCCTGGCCGCCGCGCCGCTGGGCGTCGAGCCGGACCTGCCCGGGCCGTCGACGTTGGGCTTCATCGCGTGCGCCGCGGTGGTGCGGCGGTCGGCGTTCCTCGCGGTGGGTGGGTTCGACGACGTCGTCGTGTTCCCCGGTGAGGAAGAGCGGGTCGCGTTGGACCTCGCGCGGGACGGGTGGGGCAGCGCCTACGTGCCGGAGTTGACGGTGCACCACCACCCGAAGGTCTCGGCCTCGCGCGACACCTACGAGCGCCGCCGCACCCGCATCACGCGCTCGGCGCTGCTCACGGCCCTCATGCGGCGGCCGTGGCCGGTGGTGGCTGCGCGCGTCTCGCGGGCGTGGCGGGCGGGCGGGCCGGAGCGGGCGGCACTGCTGCCGGCGCTACGCGACGCCCCGCGCGCCCTGCGGGCGCGTCGTGTGGTGCCGCCGCCGCTGGAGGCCCTGGCCCGCTCCCTGGGCCAGTAATCCCACCTCCCCTCCGTGATCATGGACCTCCAAAGCACTTTCCGACCGAGGATGGACCGATGAGCACGAGCGACGAGGTGCGGCTGGTCAGCGAGGGCGTCGTCGACGGCGTGGAGCTGTTCACCTGGTACGACGGCGAAGGCCGCGTCATCGCCGAGCACGCCCCGCTCGACCCGACGCTGAAGAACTGCGGCTGCTGACCCCCCCCTCCGCGACGATCAAGGAAGGTCTGCACGCCGCCGTCGCCTGGCTCTCGGTGTGGGGAGCGGCCCAGCTCACGCCCGCTCACCAGGCACTCATCGAGGCGATGCCGGACAGTGTGACCCTTGAGGTCGACGGCTTTGGCGAGGTCTTCTTCTCCCACGCCACGCCCCGCAGCGACGAGGAAGTGGTCCTCGTCGACAGCCGGGCGGAGCGTTGGGCAGAGGTCTACGGCGGTCTGCCCGACACCGTCCAGACCGTCGTCTGCGGTCACACGCACATGCCTTTCGTTCGGCTCGTCAACGGTCGGCTGGTGGTAAACCCCGGCAGCGTGGGCCTGCCCTACGGCCGCCCCGGCGCTCACTGGGCCACGCTCGACCGTGGCGCCGTAGCACTGCACCGGACCCTCATCGACGCGACGGAGCTCGTCGAGCGCACGGCCGCGTCGAGCACCTTCCCCGGCGCGCGGGCTTGGCTCGACGATGCAGTCCGGGCACCCGCGAGCGATGTCGAAGCCCTCGCTGCGTTCGGCCGACGTGACGGACGTCCTCCGTCTGCGTCGGGGACGTGATGGCCGTCGTCGTCCTCCAGCCCGCGCAGCGGACTTCGTCCACCGGGCGTGCAGAACTTCCTTGATCGTCGCGGAGGGGCGGGTCAGAAGGCGGTCGAGGGGACCTCGCGCTCGTCGTCGACGAGGGCCTGCACGAGACGCGCGGCGACGTCGTCCGGGTGCTTCCCGTGCGGGAGCTTCGGCGCGGTGCCGGTCAGCGGCCTGTCGGCGAGGCCCGTCTCGGTGTGCGGCGGGCGGGCGTCGACCACGCGTACGCCGGAGCGCCGCAGCTCCTTGGCGGCCGCGCCGACGTAGCTGGAAAGCGCCGCCTTCGCCGCGCCGTACGCGGCCATGCCTGCCACCGGCCCCTCAGCGAGCACCGCGGTCACCACCAGCGCGGTTCCCTTGGTCTCGCGCAGCGCCGGTAGGGCCGCGCGCAGCAGGCGCACCGGGGCCAGGTAGTCGATGAGGAGGAGCTCGTCGAGGGCGTCGTCGTCCTCGGTTCCCACGGAGGCGAAGCCCGACGCGCCCGCCAGGTGGACGACGACATCGAGCGCGCCGAGGTGTTCCACCGCCGCGTCCACCACGGCCTGCGGCTGGTCGGGGAGGGTGAGATCGGCGGGGACGACGAGCGGCGGTTCATTCCCCAGAGAACCGGCCAGCTCCGCCAGGCGAGCCTCGTCACGGGCTGTGAGCGCCAGGCGCGCGCCCGCCGCCGCGAGGCGGGCGACGGTCGGCCGTCCGAGCCCTCCCGTCGCACCCGTCACCAGCACCCGAGCGTTCTGCAGGTCCACGCGCCCGAGCCTGCCCCGGCGACCGGATGGCCGCACTCCGACGCCCACCCTCCCTCCCCGTATTCCGCACTTGCCGCGGAAAGTGCGCCAACGGCGGCGCGGGTTCCGCACTTGCCGCGGAAAGTGCGGAAAGGGTGGGGCAGGGGCAGGAAGTCAGCCGTAGAAGACGCGCTCCACCACCGTGCGGGCACGGCGGCCCCAGCGGCGCAGGTCGTCCTCGACGGCGGTGGCCGACCCCACCGGGTACCCCATGAGCCGCGCCGCGGCGTCGAGGTCGCGCGCCTCGCGCGGCAGCACGTCGGTCGGCCGTCCGCTGTGCAGCACCAGCGCGTCGCGCAGTCGCGAGGCGAACTCCCACGCCCCCACGAGCACGTCGACGTCGCCGGCGTCCACCAGCCCGGCCTCCGCCGCGGCGCGCAGCGCACCGGTCGTCGAAGGCGTCCGCAGCGAGGGCAGCTCTCCGGAGTGCCGCAGCTGCAGCAGCTGCGCGGTCCATTCGACGTCGGCCAGCCCGCCCGGTCCGAGCTTGAGGTGGCGGCGTGGGTCGATGCCGCGCGGCAGCCGCTCGCCCTCCACGCGCGCCTTGACGCGACGCACCTCACGCAGCACCGCCTCGTCGGCACCGCCGTCGGGGTGGCGCAGCGGGTCGACCAGGGAGCAGAACGCGCGCCCCACGGCCAGGTCACCGGCGGTCGGCACGGCCCGCAGCAGCGCCTGCGCCTCCCACGGCTCCGACCAGCGTCGGTAGTACTCCCGGCAGGAGCCCAGCGAACGGGCCAGCGGCCCGTTGCGGCCCTCGGGCCGCAACCGCGCGTCGACCTCCAGCGCCGGCTCCGGGCCGGGCGCCGTGAGGATGCGCGTCAGCTCCGACGCCAGCGCCAGGGCCTGGTCCTGCGCGTCGGCGCCGCGCACGCCGGGCAGCGGGTCGTGGACGAAGACGACGTCGGCGTCCGACCCGTACCCCATCTCCGCCCCACCGAGGCGGCCCATGCCGACGACGGCGAACCGCGTCAGCCGCTCCCCGCCTCCGGCTGCCATCACCGTCGGCGCCCGCCAGGCCACCTCCAGCGCCGCGTCGAGCACGGCACCCGTGGAGGTGCTCAGCGCCTCCCGCACGGTGGGCGCGTCGACAAGCCCCAGCACGTCGGCCAGCGCGGTCCGCAGCATCTCCCGGCCGCGCAGGCGGCGCACGAGGGCGGCGGCGTCGGCGAGGTCGTCCTGGCGGGCGGTGGCACGTGTGACCTCCGCGCGCAGCGCGGACCGCGAGCGCGGGGCGAGCTCGGTGTCGTCCCCGAGCCAGCGCACGGCTTCGCCGTCGCGTTCCAGCCCGTCGGCCACGAGCCGTGACGACGACGTCGCCACGGCCACCCGCTGCGCCGCCGCGCCTTCGTCGCGCAGCATCTTGAGGTACCAGTGCGAGCCGCCGAGCTTCTCGCTGATCCGCCGGAAGCTCAGCAGCCCCTCGTCGGGTCCGGCGCCTTCGGCGAACCACCCCAGCATCACGGGCAGGAGCTGCCGCTGGATCGCCGCGCGGCGGCTCACGCCCGAGCTCAGCGCGGCGATGTGGCGCAGCGCGCCCGCCGGGTCGCGGTAACCGAGCGCACCCAGCCGCGCCTGTGCCGCCGCGGGCGAGAGGCGCACCTCGTCGGGCTTGAGCGCGGCGACGGCGGCGAGCAGCGGCCGGTAGAACAGCGCCTCGTGCAGCCGTCGCACGCGGCGGCGCACCACCGCGAGCTCCCGCTGCAGCCCCTCCACCCCGCCGGGGATGCCCGCGGCGCGGCCGAGGCGGCGCAGGTCGGCCTCGGCGGTGGGCAGCAGGTGCGTGCGCTGCACGGCCTTGAGCTGCAGCCGGTGCTCGAGGACCCGCAGGAAGCGGTAGTCGTGGTCGAGCTCGGCAGCGTCGTGGCGCCCGACGTACCCGTACGCGGCCAGTCGCTGCAGCGCGTCGAGCGTGTTGGAGGTTCGCAGCGCCGGGTCGGTGCGTCCGTGCACGAGCTGCAGCAGCTGCACGCTGAACTCGACGTCGCGCAGACCACCGCGGCCGAGCTTGAGCTGGCGGTCGCGCTCGCGCGCGGGCACGTGCTCCTCCACCCGCCGGCGCATCGCCTGGGCACCCGGCACGAGGTCGGGGCGGTCGGCGGCGCGCCACACGAGGTCGGCCGTGGCCGCGGCGTACGCGATCCCCAGGCCGTGGTCTCCGGCGGCCGGGCGGGCCTTGAGCAGCGCCTGGAACTCCCACGTCTTCGCCCACCGGCGGTAGTACTGCAGGTGGCTCTCCAGGGTGCGCACGAGCGGACCGTCGCGCCCCTCCGGGCGCAGGTTCGGGTCCACCGGCCACAGCACGCCCTCGGCGGTGGTGGCCGAGCACGCCAGCGCCAGCTCGCTGGCGAGCTTGGTGCCGACGGCGATGGCGGTGGCCTCGTCGGCGCCCGGCACGTCGAGGTTGGGGGCCACCACGTACACGACGTCGACGTCGCTGACGTAGTTCAGCTCCCGCGCCCCGCACTTGCCCATGGCGATGACGGCGAACCGGCACCCCAGCGACCCGTCGACGACGGCGCGGGCCAGCGCGAGCGCCGTCTCCAGCGCCGCGTCGGCGAGGTCCGACAGGGACCGGGTGACCGCGTCGACGGCGAGCAGCGGCGCGCTGCTCGCGAGGTCGGCTGCGGCGATCGCGAGCAGCCGCTGCCGGTAGGCGACGCGCAGCGCGTCGCGGCCGACGTCACCGGACACGGTCGCGACGGGGACGGCGGCGGCCGGGTCGGCGCCCACGGCCCGCAGCAGCAGCGCGCGGACGGCGGCCCGGTCGCCGGCGCGGTCGGCGTCGTCGTCGTCCCCGATGCCGTCGACGTCGTCGTCGACCGGGGGCACCAGCGGGTCGGTGCGCACCGCGCGCCAGTGTTCGGGGTGACGCACGAGGTGCTCTCCGAGCACCACCGAGCCACCGAGCACGGCGAGCAGCCGGGCGCGCACGGGCGAGGGCTCGGCGAGGACGGCGAGCAGCTCACGGTCCTGCGTGCGCTCCAGCAGCCGCACGAGGGCCAGCAGGGCACGGTCGGGGTCGGCCGTGGCACCGAGCGCCGTGATGATCTCGTCCAGGTCGCCGGCGCGCCGGGCCAGCGGTGCGAGGGCACGGTCGGACAGGAGCTTGACCGCGCTGCGCCCGCCGGTGAAACCGGTGCGCAGGAGCTGCGCCGCGGCGCTGTCGAGGCGGGCGCCCGGGTCTTGCGTGGCGGTGGCGCTGCGGGTGTTGCCCGAGCCGGTGGTCGGGCTCATCGCCGCCGCCCTCCCCCGATAGTCGTCTGGCGGCGGGTCTGCTCCAGCAGCACCCGCGCGTGCACCGACGCCAGCTCCGCCAACGAGGGCTCGGCGTCCGCCACGGCCACCCTCTCGGCCTCCAGGGTGCTGCCGCGGGCGGCGAGCTGCTCGGTGTGCCCGTCCCGCAGCCACCGCAGCAGGTCGGCCGGGACCACCTCCGGGTGGTACTGCACGCCCCAGGCCCGCTCCCCCACGCGCAGGGCCTGCACCGGGTAGAGGTCGCTGGAGGCCAGCAGCTCGGCGTCGGCGGGCAGCGCGGTGATGGCGTCACCGTGCGACTGCGCCGCCGTCCACTCCTGCCCGAGGGAGGCGACGACGGCGCCCACCAGCGCGTCGGAGCGGCCTGCGGCGCTGGCGCGCACCGGCAGCAGCCCCGCTTCGGGCCCGACCGCGCCACGCTCGACGCGCCCGCCGGTGGCCAGCGCGAGCAGCTGGGCCCCCAGGCACAGCCCCAGCGCCGGCACCCCGCCGGACGCCGCGCGCGCGAGCAGCGCACGGGTGGCCGGCAGCCACGGCGCGACGTCGTCGTCCCAGGCGGCCATCTCACCGCCGAGGACGACGAGCGCGTCGACGCCGTCCAGCGCGTCGCGCCCGCTGGGCAGCGGATCGCCCGCCCAGGGACGGCGGATGTCGAGCCTGGCCTCCGCCAGAAGTGGCTCCAGCCGCCCCAGCGGGCACCCCACCTCGTGCTCGACGACGAGCACGACCGTCTCCCGTTCGATCTCCACCGCGGTCTCCTCACGAGCGCCGACCCCCACGGCGTTGCTCACAGGACGGGCAGGTGCCGTCGCAGCTCGTACGGCGTGACCTGCGCGCGGTACTGGCTCCACTCGTCACGCTTGTCGCGCAGGAGGTAGTCGACGACGTGCTCGCCGAGGGTGTCCGCCACGAGCTCGGAGTTCTCCAGCACCGTCAGCGCCCGGTCGAGGCTGGAGGGCAGGGGCGTGATGCCCATGACGCGGCGCTCGGCGTCGGTCATCTTCGTCACGTCCTCGTCGGTGGGCTCGGGCAGCTCGTAGCCCTCCTCGACGCCCTTGAGGCCGGCCGCCAGCAGCAGCGCGAACGACAGGTAGGGGTTGGCGGCCGAGTCCAGCGCCCGGTACTCCACGCGCGCGGCACCCGCCTTGCGCGGCTTGTACATCGGCACGCGCACCAGGGCGGAGCGGTTGTTGTGGCCCCAGCAGACGTACGACGGCGCCTCGTCACCGCCCCACAGGCGCTTGTAGGAGTTGACGTACTGGTTGGTGACGGCGGTGACCTCGTGCGCGTGGCGCAGCAGACCCGCGATGAACGCGCGCCCGGTCTTGGAGAGCCCGTACTGGCCGCCCGGGTCGTGGAAGGCGTTGCGGTCACCCTCGAACAGCGACATGTGCGTGTGCATGCCCGAGCCGGGCTGACCGGCGATGGGCTTGGGCATGAAGGTCGCGTAGACGCCCTGCTGGATCGCGACCTCCTTGATCACCGTGCGGAAGGTCATGATGTTGTCGGCCGTCGAGAGGGCGTCGGCGTAGCGCAGGTCGATCTCGTTCTGCCCGGGGCCGGCCTCGTGGTGGCTGAACTCCACGGAGATGCCCATCGCCTCCAGCATGGAGATCGCCTGGCGGCGGAAGTCCTGCCCCTCGCCGCGGGCCACGTGGTCGAAGAAGCCGCCGGAGTCGATCGGCACCGGGACGCCGGTGTGGCGGGCATCGTCCTGCAGCAGGTAGAACTCGATCTCGGGGTGCGTGTAGAAGGTGAATCCGGCGTCGGCGGCCTTCGCCAGCACCCGCTTGAGCACCTGACGGGAGTCGGAGGCAGCGGGCGTGCCCTCCGGGGTGAGGATGTCGCAGAACATCCTCGCGGTGCCCTGGCCCGAGACGGAGTCGGTGCGCCACGGCAGCACCTGGTACGTGGCCGGGTCGGGCCGCATGAGCATGTCTGCCTCGGACACCCGGGTGAGGCCCTCGATGGCGCTCCCGTCGAAGCCGATGCCCTCCGCGAAGGCACCCTCCAGCTCCGCGGGCGCCACGGCCACCGACTTGAGCGCGCCGTTGACGTCGGTGAACCAGAGCCGGATGAACCGGATGTCGCGCTCCTCCACCGAGCGGAGCACGAACTCCTGTTGCCTGTCCATGGACGCATCATGCCGAACGCGCGCGCAACGCTCCGCGCGCTCAGGATGGTGCGTCGTGGCTACCGACTCCCACGCCGTCTCACCTTCGCACCACAGCGGCGACGCCGGGGTCGACCCGAACCGCTGGCGCGTGCTCTGGGTGTGCCTGGTCACCGGCTTCATGACCTTGCTCGACGTCAGCATCGTCAACGTCGCGCTGCCGTCGATCAGCTCCGGTCTCGGCGCCTCCGGCAGCCAGCTGCAGTGGGTGGTCACCGGCTACGCCGTCGTCTTCGGACTGGCGCTGGTGCCCGCCGGGCGCCTGGGTGACTCCTTCGGCCGCAAGAAGATCTTCCTCGTGGGCCTGGTGCTGTTCGCCCTCGGCTCCCTCGCCTGCGGCCTCGCGCCGAACCCCGAGGCGCTCATCGCCGCTCGCATCGCGCAGGGCCTCGGCGCGGGCGTGCTCAACCCCCAGATCACGGCGATCATCAACTCGGAGTTCCGCGGCGCCGAACGCGGTCGCGCCTTCGGCAGGTTCGGGGCGACGGTGGGACTGTCGACGGCGGTCGGCCCGCTGCTCGGTGGCGTGATCATCACGCTGGTGCCGTGGGAGGAGTCCTGGCGGCTGGTCTTCCTCGTCAACCTGCCGGTGGCGGCGGTGGCCTTCGTGCTGGGCCTGAAGCTCATCTCCGACCGGGCCAGCGCCGAGCGCGCCCGGCTCGACTGGGTGGGCACGGTGCTGCTTGCCGTCGCCGTCGGCCTGGTGCTGGGCGCGGTGCAGGAGCGGGAGGTGCTCGGCCCGCTACTCGTGGTGGTGGCGCTCGGCGTGGCCGCGGCCAGCGGCTGGGCGTTCGTGCAGTGGGAGCGCCGGTACGCCGCCGCCGGTCACCTGCCATTGGCGCGCCCGGGGCTGCTCAAGGCGCCGGGCTTCGGGCCCGGCGTGCTGCTGGGCTCGCTGTACTTCGGCGGGTTCATCGCGATCTTCTTCACGGTCACGCTGTACCTGCAGGACGCGCTGCGCTACTCCGCCCTCGAGGCGGGCCTCACGCAGACGCCCTTCGCTCTGGCCTCCGCGGTGGCCGCGCCCTGGGCCGGCCGCCGGGTGGCGGCGCAGGGGCGGCACCTGGTGGTGCGCGGGCTGGTCGCCGTCGTCGTCGGCCTGCTCGCGGTGATCGCGGTCGTGGAACTGGTGGCGCCCGCCGTGGGCGTCGAATGGACCGGGCTGCTGCTCCTGGTGCCGTTCCTCGTGGCCGGGTTCGGCAGCGGCATCGTCATCGGGCCCAACGTCAACCTCTCGCTGGCCAACATCGACGGCCGCGACGCCGGCAGCGCCTCGGGCGTGTTCCAGACCTTCCAGCGGGTGGGCTCGGGGATCGGGCTGGCAGTGGTGAGCGCGGTGTTCCTCGCGGTGAGCGACGCCGGCGACCCGCGCGACGGCCTCTCCGCTGCCCTGGGCATGAGCGTGCTGCTGATGCTGGCCGCGCTCGTGGTGGCCCTCGTGGACGTGCGCCGCAGCGGCGCGGGCGGCGGGTCCACCGACTGAGGTGCTCAGCGGTCGGGCGCCGCAGCGGCGCGGGCGGCGGGTCCACCGACTGAGGTGCTCAGCGGTCGGGCGGCCGGGGTCGTCGTCGGAGAGCTGTGCAGCGTTGGCCCCTTGGGAGTGACGGATCCGTCACTCCCAAGGGGCCAACGCTGCACAGCTCCGCGCGACGGCACCCACACCCGCCGCCCGGGCGAATGCGCCGCGAGGGGAGGAGACACGCTGGTTAGGCTCGCCGCATGACGCAGCTGCGCCTCGCGCTGGCCCAGGTCAACGCCACGGTCGGAGACCTCACCGCCAACGCGGCCCTGGTCCGGGAGCACGCCGCGAGCGCCGCGGCCGCCGGCGCCGACCTGGTGGCCTTCCCCGAGATGGTGCTGACCGGCTACCCGGTGGAAGACCTGTCGCTGAGGACGTCGTTCGTCGAGGCGTCGCGCACCGCGGTGCAGCAGCTTGCGCGCGATCTCGCGGCGGACGGGCTGGGTGAGCTGCCCGTCGTCGTCGGCTACCTCGACCGGGTCACCGACCCCGAAACCCAGCTCGACGCCGAAGCGGCGGCCCGCGCCGGGTCCGGCCGTGACGAGCGGGGCGTGGTGGGCATGCCGAAGGGGCTGCCGCAGAACTGCGCGGCGGTGCTGCACCGCGGTCAGGTCGTGGCGCGGTACGCCAAGCACCACCTGCCGAACTACGGCGTCTTCGACGAGTTCCGCTTCTTCGTGCCGGGGCGTGACCTGCTGGTCGCGCGCATCGGCGGCGTGGACGTGGCGGTGGTCATCTGCGAGGACCTCTGGCAGGACGGCGGCCCCGTCGAGCGTGCCCGGGAGGCCGGCGCGGAGCTGCTGCTGGTGCTCAACGGCTCGCCGTGGGAGCGCGACAAGGACGACACGCGCCTGGCCCTCGCGCAGCGCCGCGCCGCCGAGGCCGGGTGCCCGCTGGCGTTCCTCAACCTCGTCGGTGGCCAGGACGACCTGGTCTTCGACGGCGACTCCCTCGTGGTGGCCGCCGACGGCGAGCTGCTGGCCCGCGGGGCGCAGTTCGCGGAGGACCTGCTGGTGCTGGACCTCGACCTCCCGCAGAACGGGCTCGACCCGCAGGCGCTCCCCGCGGGCGTGCAGCACGTCGTCGTCAGGGACCGGCCGGCGTCGCCGGGCAGCAAGCGTCCCGCCGTCGCCGTGGTGGAGCGCGAGCGCCTCGACCCGGTGGGCGAGGTGTGGGCGGCACTCCAGCTGGGCCTGGGCGACTACGTCCGTAAGAACGGCTTCCGGAAGGTCGCGCTGGGGCTGTCCGGCGGCATCGACTCCGCGCTCGTGGCGGCCATCGCCGTCGACGCGCTGGGGCCGGAGGCCGTCACGGGCATCTCGCTGCCGTCGTCGTACTCCTCCGAGCACTCCCGCACCGACGCCGACGACCTCGCCGAGCGCACCGGGCTGGACTACCGGACGATCCCCATCGCACCGATGGTCGACGCGTTCACCGCTGGCCTGAGCGACGCGATGAAGCTCTCGCCGGTGGCCGAGGAGAACCTGCAGGCGCGCGTGCGCGGCACCACGCTCATGGCGCTGAGCAACTCCGAGGGCCACCTCGTGCTGGCGACGTCGAACAAGTCCGAGCTGAGCGTGGGCTACTCCACGCTCTACGGAGACTCCGTGGGCGGCTACGCGCCGCTCAAGGACGTGCCGAAGATGCTCGTCTGGGAGCTGGCCCGGTGGCGCAACGCGCAGGCCGAGGCCCGCGGTGAGGTGCCGCCGATCCCGGAGAACTCCATCTCGAAGGTGCCCTCGGCGGAGCTGCGGCCCGGTCAGACCGACCAGGACTCCCTGCCCCCCTACGAGGTGCTCGACGACATGCTGGAGCACTACGTGGTGGGCGCGCAGGGCCGCAGCGAGCTGCTCGCGGCGGGCTTCGAGGCCGAGGTCGTCGACGAGGTCGTCGGGCTCGTCGACCGCGCGGAGTGGAAGCGGCGGCAGTTCGCCCCCGGCGTGAAGATCAGCTCGGTGGCGTTCGGGCGCGACCGGCGCCTGCCCATCACCACCCATTGGCGCGAGCAGCAGTCCCGATGAGCGAGCTGATCGCACCGAAGCGCGTGCGGGTCCACCACCTGCGAGAGATGAAGGCGGCCGGGCAGCCCATCACGATGCTCACCGCCTACGACGCGGTAACGGCCGACATCTTCGCCGAGGCCGGCGTCGACGTGCTGCTCGTGGGCGACTCCGTCGGTGACAACCTCCACGGCCACGCCACCACGCTCCCGGTCACCGTGGAGGACCTGCTCCCCCACGTGCGGGCAGTCGCGTCGCGGGGTGGGCGGCCGTTCGTCGTCGCCGACCTGCCGTTCGGCTCGTACGAGGAAGGGCCGGCACAGGCGCTGCGGACGGGCGTGCGGATGCTCAAGGAGGGCCTCGCCCACGGCGTGAAGCTGGAGGGCGGCCGACGGGTGGCGGCATCCGTCAAGGCGCTGGTCGAGGCGGGCATCCCCGTCATGGGGCACCTCGGCTTCACGCCGCAGTCGGTCAATGCCATGGGCGGCCCGCGCGTGCAGGGCCGCGGAGCCGCCGCCGACGCGCTGCTCGCCGACGCGCTCGCGCTCCAGGAGGCCGGCGCGTTCGCCGTCGTCCTGGAGGTGGTGCCGGGACCGGTGGCCGAGCGGGTCACCGCGGCGCTGGACATCCCCACCATCGGGATCGGGGCCGGTGCGGGCTGCGACGGGCAGGTGCTCGTGTGGCTGGACATGGCGGGCCTGTCGGCGCGCTCACCGAAGCTGGCCAAGGCCTACGCGGACCTGCGCACGGCGCTGCGCGAGGCGGCGCAGGAGTACGCGGCGGAGGTCCGCTCGCGCGCCTTCCCCGGCCCGGAGCACACCTTCCCCGAGTAGGTCCCCTCCCGCGACGATCAAGGAAGCTGTGCACGCCCCCCGGGGGCGGCGGGCGGTGTCAGCTGACGCAGAGCTCGTTGCCCTCGGGGTCGGTCATGACCACCCAGCGCTGCGGGCCCTGCCGGCCCTCGCCCGCGCGGGCAGCCCCCAGTGCCTCCAGGCGGGACACCTCGGCGTCCACGCGCTCCGGCCCCACGTGCAGGTCGAGATGCACCCGGTTCTTCACCGACTTCGGCTCGGGAACCCGCTGCAGATACAGCCGCGGCCGCATCCCGCCGGGGTCACGGGCCGCCGCGGCGTCGCGCCAGACCAGCACGCCCCCGCGCTCCAGGACGTCAGCGTCGGTGGCGTAGCCGGCCTCCAGCATGCGCCGGGCCAGCGGCTCGACGTCTTCCACCTCGTAGCCCAGGGCCGCGGCCCAGAACTCCGCCTGCGCGTGGGGATCAGCGCAGTCGATGACCACCTGCACGCCCGGCACGGCCCTCGGCGCCGTGGAAGCGCCTTCCTCGTCGCTCATGACGACGACGCTAGACGCCGCCCCCGACACGCGCCGCCGCACAAGCCTCCCCGGGTCAGTCCTCCTCGGCGCGGTCCCACGCCTCGGACTTCTCGCGGGCCGTCTGCAGCGCCCGCTCCGCCTGCTCGCGGGTGGCGTAGGGGCCCATGAGGGTGGCGCCGGGCTTGAGGTGGCCGACGTCGACCTGCCCGGTCTTGGTGTTGAACCAGTACTGCTGCCCGTCGCTCATGCGCGTGATCGTCCTCCGGGTGCCTGCAGCGCGCGACCTAGACTCCCCCGCCGTGCCGCAGCGCGCCCCCTTCCTCACGGCCGGTCGTGTCAGTCCCCGCCGGCCGGTGCCCGCGGGCATCGATCGCCCCGAGTACGTCGACAAGCCGCGTCCAGCGCCGTATCGCGGTTCCCACGTGCAGCCCGCGGAGGTGGTCGAGCGCATGCGAACGGCCTGCCGGATCGCGGCCCAGGCGGCACAGGCGGGCGGCCGGCACGTGCAGCCCGGCACCACGACGGACGCGATCGACGCCGTCGTCCACGAGTTCCTCCTCGACCACGGCGCCTACCCGTCCACGCTCGGCTATCGCGGCTTCCCCAAGTCGTGCTGCACGAGCGTCAACGAGGTGGTCTGCCACGGCATCCCCGACGACAGGCCGCTCGCCGAGGGCGATGTGTGCAGCATCGACGTCACCGCGTACGTCGTCCTCGATGGCATCGGGGTGCACGGCGACACGTGCGTGACGTTCGGCGCCGGCGAGCTCGACGACGCCAGCGCGCTGCTCATGGAACGCGCCCGCGCCGCCACCGACCGCGGCATAGCGGCGGTGCGCCCAGGCCGGGAGGTCAACGTCATCGGCAGGGTGGTCGAGACGTTCGCACGCCGGCACGGCTACGGCTCGGTGAAGGAGTACACCGGTCACGGCATCGGCACGGCGTTCCACTCCGGCTTGGTCATCCCCCATCACGACGCCGCTCCCGCCCACGCAGACGTCATCGAGACCGGCATGACCTTCACCGTCGAACCCATGATCACCGAGGGCAGCGCCGCGGTGGAGGTCTGGGACGACGGCTGGACCGTGGTCACCCGCGACCGCGGCCGCGTGGCCCAGTTCGAGCACACGGTGCTGGTCACCGAGACCGGAGCTGAGGTCCTGACGCTGCCGTGAGTCGGAGGTCCGGCTAGCCTGCGGCACCGTGGCACCCGAGACCTCCACCGAGCCGACGACGCAGCCCACCACCGACGCGGGCTCCGCGCCCGGCAGCGCCGCAGGCGCGCTGACCGGCACCGGGATCGGCATCGACATCGGAGGGTCCGGCATCAAGGGCGCTCCCGTGGACCTCGCGACCGGTGAGTTCTCCGGTGAGCGGATCCGCATCCCCACCCCGCAGCCGTCCACGCCGGACGCCGTCTCCCGGGTGGTCAAGGACATCGTCGACCAGATCAGCGCGCAGCTGCCCGAGGGCGGCGCCGGGATCCCCGTGGGCATCACGTTCCCCGCCGTCATCCAGCACGGCGTGGCCCGCACCGCCGCCAACGTCGACAAGAGCTGGATCGACTTCGACGTCGCCACCCTCATGACGGCGGTCACCGGCCACCCGGTGCATGTCGTCAACGACGCCGACGCCGCCGGCATCGCCGAGGCCCGCTACGGCGCCGCGAAGGGCGTCAAGGGCGTCGTCGTCCTCGCCACCCTGGGCACGGGCATCGGCACCGCGGTGATGGTCGACGGCGTGTTGCTGCCCAACACCGAGCTGGGTCACCTCGAGGTGGACGGGCACGACGCCGAGACCCGCGCCTCCGACGCCGCCCGCGAGCGCGACGACCTTTCCTGGTCGCACTGGGCCAAGCGCCTCAACAGGTACTTCTCCAGCCTCGAGGCGCTGCTGTGGCCCGATCTCATCGTCGTCGGTGGTGGGGTCTCCAAGAAGTCGGAGAAGTTCCTGCCCGAGCTGAGCCTGCGCACGCCGATCGTGCCGGCGCAGCTGCTGAACTCCGCGGGCATCGTCGGCGCCGCGGCGCTGGCCAGCGAGCAGCAGCGCTCGTCGGGCAGCTAGCCCGACACCCTCGCCGGCGGGGCGGCTCCGTGCCGGGAGCTGTGCAGCGTTGGCCCCTTCAGCGTGAGCAGTCGCTCACGCTGAAGGGGCCAACAGAACGCAGCTCCCATCAGGCGCTCTCCCAACACTGCGACGGCCGCTGAGGCCCCGCGTCGGCGATCCCGGAGTGACCGATCTAGCGAGAGGCGCTGGCGTCCGCGCTCGCCTGCGGCGCCGAGCCGGTCAGTGCCTGCGGTACTGAGGACGACGACGGGGACGACGGCGCCGCCGCGCCGTCTCCGACGGACGAGGTGTCGGTGGGGGCCGGCGCCGAGAGCGTCGAGGTCCCCGACCGCGACGACGAGCCGTTCACCGCACCGCTCGTCGAGCCAGTCGCTGCGGACGGCCCCGTCGAGGACTCGCTCGGCGCTGCACTCGACGGGGCCGTCGAGGACGCAGGGTCCGAGGCCCCCGCACCCGGCCCGGTGGAGCTGCCGTCCGGCCCGCCAGAGCCGGTGGAGGGCTGGCCGTCGGGAGACGGCGTGGCGGTGGCACTGCTGCTCTGGCCCTCACCCGGACCCACCAGCGAGCCGTCGGAGGCACCGGCACTGCCGGAGGGGCCAGTACTCCCGGAAGTGCCAGCGCTCCCGGAGCCGTCACCGGACGAGCCGCCCAGGGTGCGGCCGGAGCTGACGTCCAGCGCGCCGTCGTCGTAGCTGCCGTCATCGAGGACGGCGGCAGGGTCGGTGGCCTCGACGCGCAGCCCCTTCGGGTCGAGCACGACGCCGGCGCCGGGCAGGATCGGCCCCTCGGGGTCGACGGCGGTCAGGGGAGCCTGGACCTCCACGACGGTCGCCAGGCGCGCCGCCTGGATGGAGCTGAAACGATTCCGCACCGCGCGGGACGCTTCCGCGGCGCCCGGCTGAGCTCCCGCGCCGGCGGCCTGCGCGCCGTCGGAGCCCTGCACGGCGGACCCTGCGGCGACCGATCCGCCGCCGGAGTTCGAGCCACCGCCCGGGACGAGAGCGTCGGGCACTCCGCCCAGCGAGATGGTCAGCGTGGCCGCGACGAGCAAGCCCGCCACCCCCAGGGCGATGCCCTCGGCGGGGTGCGCAAGGCGGAGGCCGGAGCCTCGTTTCGCCCGTCGACCCACCGTGCTCCTCCGCGTCGCCACCGCGCGGGCGGTCGCCGCGCTGCGCACCCACGGTAGTCAGCAGATGCGCACCCCAGCGGAAGTTCACCGGATCGGCGCCGGTCGCGGCGGAGTGTCGCCCTGACTAGCGTGGCGCTCTGCAGCGGGTGCGAGCGCCCGCGCGGCCCACCGAGCCCGCCCCTCCCGGAGGAGTCACACGTGCGCATGTCCCACCTGCCGGCCCGCATCGCCAGCGGCGCTTACATTCTCAACTCGGGCCTGTCCAAGCGGAACGCCTCACCGGAGACGGCGGCTGGTCTGCACGGCTTCGCGACCACTGCCTACCCGTTCCTGCAGCAGGTGGAGGCCCAGAAGTTCGTCAAGGCGCTCTCCACCGCGGAGATCGCACTCGGCGCGGCGCTGCTGGTGCCGTTCGTGCCCACGCGTCTGGCCGCCGCCGGTCTGGCGGCGTTCAGCGGTGGCCTGCTGGGGCTCTACCTGCGGGTGCCGGGCATGCGCGAGCCGGGCAGCCTGCGCTGGACCGAGCAGGGCCAGGCCATCGCGAAGGACGTCTTCCTCGCCGGCATCGCCGGCACCCTTCTGGCAGACACCGATCGACGTGCGAAGGACGCCTCGTGAGCTGAGGATCGGAGCACCCCACGGAAGGAGGGCGCATGTCCGCCATCGACAAGGTCAAGAATGCCGCTCAGGAGGCCGCCGGCAAGGTCAAGGAGGCGGTCGGTGAGAAGTCCGGCAACCGAGACCTGCAGGCCGAGGGCCAGCGCGACCAGGTCGCCGGTGACCTGAAGCAGCGCGGCGAGCACGTCAAGGACGCGTTCACGCGCTGACATCTCAGGCCGCTGAGGGCGCCCACTCCGAACGGGGTGGGCGCCCTCAGCACGTCCGGGCCGGGTCCAGTGCGTCCCCGCGCGGCTCATGCGTGATCGGTTCGCGGTGAGGGGCACGCGCTGCAACCGTGGAGCCACGTCGGGTGGCGCCGCAGAACCCTGGTGGTCCCGACGCGGGAACGGTGAATGTCGCCGTCTCCACCCGGTCGGCGTTCGCCCCGACGCCCTGTGGCGCCATTCGCCGGCCGGTGGCTCCGAGGAGGATCCATGGCCAGCGGAAGCAGCTTCGACGTCGACACCCTGCGACGGGCCACCGTCGTCGCCTCAGACAGCTCCAAGATCGGCAGGGTCGGCGAGGTCTACCTCGACGACGCCACCGACAAGCCCGAGTGGGTCACCGTACGCACCGGTCTGTTCGGCACCTCCGAGACGTTCGTGCCGCTCGCCGGCGCGACGTCGGAGGGTGACGACCTGCGGGTGCCGCACACCAAGGACGTCGTCAAGGACGCCCCGCGCACGGACGCCGACGGCGAGCTGACCCCCGAGGAGGAGCAGCGGCTGTACCGCCACTACGGGATGGCCGACGACACGACGGCGAGGACGACGGCTGAGACCACGGCTGAGACCACGGCGGGGACCACGGGCGCCGAGCACCTGCGAGGTGAGGGCGCTGGCTACGCGGACGGGTCGGGCCAGCACCGCGGCGAGTACGAGGGCCTCGACGAGCTCGGGGCCGCCCAGGGCACCGCGGGCACCGGCACGGGGACGGCCAGAGACACAGGCGCGGGCATAGGCACGACCGGCCCCAGGTCAGCGCGGGGTCACGACACCTCCGGCCCGAGCACCGACGACGCGATGACCCGCTCCGAGGAGCGGATGCACGTCGCCACCGAGCGCCGGGAATCCGGCCGCGCCCGTCTGCGCAAGCACGTCGTCACCGAGACGCAGACCCGGCAGGTGCCCACCAGCCACGAGGAGGTCACGCTCGAGCGCGAGCCGATCACCGCTGGCAACCGCGAGTCGGCGACGTCCGGGCCGGAGCTCAGCGAGGAGGAGCACGAGGTGGTGCTCCACGAGGAGGTGCCGGTGGTCTCCACCACCGTGGAGCCCGTCGAGAGGGTCCGCGTGGGCACCGAGGAGGTGCGCGAGGAGCGCCCTGTCTCCGCTGACGTCCGCAAGGAGGAGATCGACCTCGACGCCGACGCTCCCCGCGCCGAAGCCGGCCGCGCGGACACCCGTCGCGACCGCCGCTGAGCCCCGCTGACCACGAGACCGAGAACGCGTCTCGCCGGCGGCTCCCCGTGACAGCCCCCCACGATCCAGGCGACTCCGGTGACTTCGATGACTCAGCCGAGGTCGTGCTGTCGGCCGAGGGCATCCACCTCGCGGTGCGGCGCGTGCCCCGTGAGCGCGTGCGGGTGCGGCGGGAGGTCGTCACCGAGGAGGTGCTCCTGCGGGTGGAGGTGCGCCGGGAGGTGCTCCGCGTCGAGCGGGAGCCGGTAGAGGACTCCACCGTCGGGGTCGGTGGGGCGCCGCCGGCCCCGTCGGTGGAGCTCGTGCTGTCCGAGGAGCGGCCGGTGGTGCACCTGGAGGTGGTCCCGTACGAGCGGGTCCGCGTCGGGGTGAGGTCCGTGCCGGGCACCGCCACCGTCACGACGCCCCGCCGGCGTGAGGTCGTCGACATCAGCACCGACGACGCCGGCACCGACGAGACCGACGCAGACCCGGCCGGCACGGACCCGACGAGTGAACCGTGAGCCCCGGCCCAGCGAGAACCCCGCCGAGGCGGTGTCAGACCTCGATGCGCGAGCCCATCACCACGGTGCGGGCCGCGGGCAGGTCGAAGGAGCGGGCCGCGTCGGTGGTGAGCCGCGCGGTAGCGGTGAACAGGCCCCGCTGCCAGCGCGGCAGGTGCACCTGGGGCACTCCGTGGCCGTCGCCGTCGTCGTCCCCGGAGGCCCTGCGCAGTTCGATGGTGGACAGGAACCACGAGGCGCCCTCGAGGTCGAGGTCGAGGCCCTCACGCTCCCGCAGCACCGCGAGCGCGTCGGGCACGTCGGTGCGCTGCATGTAGCCGAAGCGGAGCACCACCTGCAGGGGGTCGCCGGGGCGGCCGGGTCGGCCGGGGGCCTCTTCGTGGCCGGCGTCGTCGTGAGGCGGAGGGAGCACTCGGGCGACCTCGTCCAGGGGCACGTAGGGAGACTGCGCGGTCTCCACCGCCACGAGCACCACCTGCTCGTGCAGCACGTGGAGGTGCTCCACGGTGGCGCGCATGGCCAGCGGGGCGGTGCTGGTGCCGTCGTCGGAGGCGCGGTTGAGGTAGATGGCAGTGCCGGGCACCCGGGCCACGCCCGCCTCGTGCACCTGGGTGAGCAGAGCCGAGAGCGGCCCCTCGTGGTGGGTGCGCAGGCGGGTGACCACCACGCGGCCACGCGCCCACGTGCTCATGACGGTGAACAGCGCCGCGCCGATGACCAGCGGCACCCAGGCACCGTGGGCGAGCTTGCTCAGGCCCGCGGCGAGGAACAGGAGCATGAGCAGCGCCATCGCACCGCCGCCGAGGTAGACCACCGGCCGCGGCCAGGACCACTGGTGCGCCGCCACCACCGTGATGATCGAGGTGGTGATGAGGATGGTGCCGGTCACCGACATCCCGTACGCGAAGGCCAGCGCCGCCGACGACTCGAAGGCCGCGACGAGCAGCACCACGGCCACCATGAGCGCCCAGTTCACCCACGGCACGTAGATCTGGCCGATGGTGTGCGCGGACGTGTGGGTGATCCGCAGCCGCGGCAGGTAGCCCAGCCGCACCGCCTGCCGCACGGCCGAGAACGCGCCGGTGATGACGGCCTGGGAGGCGATGACGGTGGCCGCCGTGGCGAGCACGACGACGGGCAGCAGCGCCCAGGAGGGCATCGACCTGAAGAACGGGGCTGTCACCGGACCGTCGGCAGACAGGTCGCCCAGGAGCAGCGCACCCTGGCCGGCGTAGGAGAGCAGCAGGGCCGGGTAGACGAGGAACAGCCACGCCCGCGAGATGGCGGGGCGGCCGAAGTGGCCGAGGTCGGCGTAGAGGGCTTCGGCGCCGGTCACCGACAGCACGACGGTCGCGAGCGCGAAGAACGCGATGCCCGGCTCGGCCAGGAAGAACCCGACCGCGTACGTGGGCGAGAGGGCCCGCAGCACGCCGGGGTTGCCGACCACCTGGGCCAGACCGGCGACGCCGATCACCGTGAACCACAGGGCCATGACGGGTCCGAACGCCGCGCCGACCTTGGCGGTACCGAACCGCTGCACCGCGAACAGCACCACGATGATCACCATGGTGACCGGGACGACGAAGGCCTTGAGGCCCGGGTTGACCACCTCCATGCCCTCGACGGCCGAGAGCACGGACACCGCAGGAGTGATCATGCTGTCGGCGAGGAACAGCGACGCCCCGGCGATGCCGGCCGCCGTGAGGCCCGCCACGAGGCGCGGGGAGAGCCTGCTGCCGTCGCGGCCGCGCCGGCCGAGCAGCGTGATCAGCGACATGAGGCCGCCCTCGCCGTGGTTGTCGGCGCGCAGCACCACGCCCACGTAGAGCACGGTCACCACCAGGGTCACCGACCAGAACACCATCGAGACGAGCCCGAGCACGTTGTCGGCGCTCAGCGGCACCGGATGGGGGTCGTCGGGGCTGAAGAGCGTCTGGATCGTGTAGATGGGGCTGGTGCCGATGTCGCCGAACACCACCCCCAGGGCGCCGAGCACGAGAGCGCTGCGGCCGGGGCCGTGCAGGCGCTCCCCGGACAGGCCGTGGGTGGCGGCGCGGTCCGTGCCCGAGGGGGCGGGGACCGCAGCGGCCGACGCGGAGGTGGTCACGATCTGCCAGTCAACTCCTCCTCGGGCCCCTCGCGCACGGTCTTGACGGTCTCCTGACCCTGCCCCGCTCGATCAGACCAGCGCCCGATCCGACCAGCGCTGATTCAGACCAGCGCGCTGGCCAGGCGGGCGAGCCCGTCGGCGGTGCGGGCGACGAGGTCGCGCCGTCCCCACTCGGCGGAGGTGAGTTCGCGACTGCGGGAGCGGTAGAGGTCCTCCACGGACCGAAGCTGCCGGGAGAAGTCGGCGCCCCGCACGAGCACGGTCACCTCGAGGTTGAGCTCGAAGGAGCGCATGTCGAGGTTGGAGGAGCCGATGACGCCGATCTCGTCGTCCACGGACAGGGTCTTGGCGTGCAGCACGAACGGCGGCGGGTACATGAAGATCCGCACGCCGGAGCGCAGCAGCGCGTCGTAGTAGCTGCGCTGGGCGTGGTGCACGAGGGCTTGGTCGCCGCGCTCGGAGACGAACAGCTGCACGTCCAGGCCGCGCTCGGCGGCGCTGCGCATGGCCAGCAGCAGAGACTCGTCGGGCACGAAGTACGGGCTGACCACCACCGCCCGCTCCTGCGCCGCGTGCAGCAGCGACACGAACAGGCGCAGGTTGTTCTCCTGCTCGTACCCGGGGCCGCTGGGCACCACCTGCGCCTGCAGCGCACGGCGCGCGTCCGGGGCGGGCGGCACGTCGGTGCGCAGCCTGTCGTCGAGCAGCTCCCCCGTCTCGGAGAACCAGTCCGCGACGAAGACGGCGTCGAGCGCGGTGACGACAGGCCCCTCGAACCGGGCCATGACGTCCACCCAGCGGCGCCCCTTGCGGCGGTTGCTGCGCTTGCCGTAGGCGGCGTCGACGACGTTCTGACTACCGGTGAACGCGACGGCACCGTCCACCACGAGCAGCTTGCGGTGGTTGCGCAGGTCGATGCGCAGGGGCTCGGGTGTGGTGGGGAACACCGGCAGCATCCGCCGCCACAGCACCCCGGAGCTCTGCAACCGGCGCACCATCGCCCGATACCCCTTGACCCGCAGGCTCGCCAGGTGGTCGAACAGCACCCTCACCACGACGCCGCGGGCCGCCGCCCGCTCCAGCGCCGCGAAGAACGGCTCGGTGGTCTCGTCGAGGGCCAGGATGTAGAACTCGGCGTGCACGGAGTGCTGCGCGGCCTCCACCTCGGCGGTCATCGCCCACAGCGAGCCGACGTAGTCCTCCAGCAGGTCGGCGGTGTTCCCGGACAGCACCGGCATGGCGCCGAGACGCCGGTTCATGGCGTGGATGGTGCGCAGTACCGGCAGCTGCTCGTGCTCCGGCGTGAGGTGCACGGGCCGCTGGGCGGTGGTGCGTTCCAGCACCAGCTCGTCGAAGCGGCGCTGCTTCTCGCGCCGAGCGCGCGGCAGCTTGGGGCTGCCGATGAGCAGGAACGCCAGCAGCCCCAGGTAGGGGATGAGGACGACGGCGAGCACCCAGCCGAGCGCGGCCGAGGGCCGACGGTCGTTGGCGATGACGGCCGCGACCACCAGCCCGACGAGCACGCCGACGGCCACGACGAGCCACACCGCCCACTCGGGCAGGGAGTCGGGCAGGACCTCCGAGATCGGCAGCACGGACACCACTCCACCTCATCCAGCCGGTGCGAGACAGCCCAGTGCCGGACAGCCAGTGCCGGACAGCCAGCGCCGGACAGCCAGCGCGGTGCTGCTAGGCGAGGCGTTCCCGGACGATCCGCAGCGCGGCCTTCGACTCCGGCAGGAAGGGCACGGCGGCGAAGACGTGGAACGCGCCGGTGAACTCCGCGTGCCGCAGGTCCGCTCCCGCGGCCTCGGCCCGGTCGGCGAAGTCGCGGCAGTCGGCGAGGAACAGGTCGTGCGTGCCGATGAGCACGGTGGTGGGCGGCAGGGCTGCGAGGTCACCGTGCAGTGGGCTGACCCGGGGGTCGTCGAGCGGCAGGTTCCCCGCCCAGGCCCGGCCCGCCCACTGCAGACCGGGGACCGCCAGGCTCGGGTCGACCCTGTCCACCGCGGGGATCCCCGGGTTGTCCGTGCTCACGTCGAGCCACGGCGAGAAGAGCACCGCGTGCGCGACGATCCCCTGCCCGGCCAGCTGGAGCGCCACCGCCGCGGCGAGCCCACCACCGGCGGAGTCTCCGGCCACCACCACCGCACCGCCCGCCTCCTGCGCGGCGTCGCGGACGAACCGGACCGCCCAGTCCACCTCGGTCTCCGCGGTGGTCTGCGGGGCCAGTCGGTAGGCGGGCACGAGCACCCGGGCGTGGTTCTGGAGGGCGAGGGCAGCCACGAGGTCCCACTGCTCGGTCACCATGGGGTTGATGTAGGCCCCGCCGTGGAAGTAGACGATCGTCGTCGTCCTCGGTCCCTTCCTCGGGACAACGGCGACGACGTCGCGCTCCTCGTGCGACGACCGCGTGGTCACCACGGACCTCAGCACGCGCCTCGGCGGCGGCGCCTCACCGGCCGCCACGTTGACGAGTCGGTCCGCCTGAGTGGCCTCGACGCTCATCAGGGTCCGCTTGACCCCGCGCCGCCGCAGCACCACGTGCGCGACCCACCGCAGCAGTGAGGGACGGCTCCAGGTGGATCTGCTGACGCTCATCGAGCCAGCATCTCGACCACGGCCCGCCCGAGGGGCCCGAACGGCGGACTGAGCAGTCGCGTCGTGTCGGGGCGGGTCGGCTTGGAGAAGACGGCCTTCTCGTGGCTGAACGCGACCACCGACCGACGGCCGTGGTAGCTGCCCATCCCCGACGCGCCGACACCCCCGAAGGGGATGCCCGGCACGGCGAGGTGCAGCAGCGGCCCGTCGAAGCAGATCGCTCCCGAGCTCGTCTGCTCCGACCACGTGCGCCGCGACGCGGCGGACGCGGTGAAGACGTAGAGCGCCAGCGGCTTGTCACCCGCGGCCACCCGGGCAATGGCCTCCTCCTCGCCACTGACCTCGACGACCGGCAGGACGGGCCCGAAGACCTCCTCCTGCAGCAGCGGGTCGGTGTCGTCACGCACGACCACCGCTGTCGGGGCGATCCGCCGCTCGCCGCGGTCGGCGGTGCCCCCGAAGGCGGGGGCGTGCCCCGCGAGCAGGGACGTGAGCCTGTCGAAGTGCCGCTCGCTGACGATGCGGCAGTAGTCCTGCGACCGGATCGGCGCGGGTCCGTACATCCTGCGTGCTGCCGCCTCGATCTTGGGCAGAAGCTGCTCGAGGACGGCGGGCGTGGCGAGCAGGTAGTCCGGCGCGACGCACGTCTGCCCGGCGTTGGTGAACTTGCCCCACGCGATGCGGTCCGCGGCGACGTCGAGGTCCGCCGAGGCGTCCACGTACACCGGGCACTTGCCGCCCAGCTCCAGGACCACGGGCGTGAGGTGCTCAGCGGCCGCGGCCATGACCACGCGACCCACCCGGCCACTGCCGGTGTAGAAGATGACGTCGAACCGCTCCCGCAGCACGTCCGTCGTCTCCGGCACCCCACCTTCGACGACGACGACGGCACGCCGGTCGAGCGCCTCCGGCAGCAGCTCGGCGAGCAGGCGGGAGGTCGCCGGAGCCAGCTCGCTGGGCTTGAGCACGGCGCAATCGCCGGCTGCAAGCGCCCCCACCAGGGGCGAGAGCGTCAGGAGCAGCGGGTAGTTCCACGCGCCGATGATCAGCGCTACCCCCAGCGGTTCCAGCACCGTGCTCGCCGAGGCCGGCTGGAGGGCCAGCGGCACGCCGGAGCGCACGGGACGCAGCCAGCGCCGCAGGTGCCGCCTCGTGTGCTTGACCTCCATCTGGAGGAGCGCCACCTCGGTGGTCCGCGTCTCGAGGGGTGCCTTGCCGAGGTCGCGGCGGACGGCCTCCTCGAGGACGTCCCGGTGCTCCACGAGCATCCTCGAGAGGGCGTCGAGCTGTGCCAGGCGCCACCCAACGGGACGCGTGATTCCGGAGGCGAAGGTGCCGCGCAGCGCGGCGACCGTGGCCGCCGCGCTGCCTGACGCCACCCCGGTGACCCCGGTGACGTCGGTGACGTCAGGAGCCGGCACGGTCGCCCTGCTCGGCGGTGGCGGGAGCGGAGCCGGCCCGCTCCGCGAGCGCGTTCGTGACGACCAGACGCACCACCTCGGGCAGCCCACGGGCGATGCCGTTGCCCACGAGCACGCCGAACAGCGGCGCCAGCAGACCGCGCAGCTCCACGGCGTGCGTGACCTGCAGCCCGTGCTCGGTCTCGGTCATGGAGTGCGGGAACGACAGCCGCGCCAGCGGGAGGTTGATGACGAACTCCATCGCCCTCCCGGGCACGAGGCGCGTGAAGGTGATCGTCTGCCGGGGCGTGCCGTGGTTCTTCACCGTGCCGCGGGAGCCGACGCGCAGGTCGCTCGGGAGCTCAGCTGCGGCGAGGGACGGGTCGTCCTCCACCCACGCCGAGGCCGTGGTCCAGCGTCGCCACACGGCGTCGCGGGAGGCGGTGGTCAGTTCGGTGTGCTCGCGGCGCCAGGTCATGCGGGGGCTCCTTCGGTGGTGGGGTCGGCCTGGGTGGAGTCGGCCTGGGTGGAGATCGAGCGCAGCACCTCGACGGCGGCGCGCTCCCCGGCACGCACGGCGCCGTCCATGAAGCCGCTCCAGCGGTCAGCGGTCTCGGTGCCGGCCCAGTGGAGGGGCCCCACGGGCGTGGCGAGGTGGGAGTAGTAGGGGACGACGGCGCCCGCGGACGGCGCCGCGCAAGGGCCACCGCCGGTCCACGGGTCGGCGCCCCACTTCTGGTCGATGTAGCCGATGGGCTCCAGGGCCTTCGGTCCGTAGAGGTCGGCGAAGGAGGCGAGGGCTCGCACGCGCCGCTCGGCCTCAGGCAGCTCGTCCCAGGCGCGGCCCTGGGGGCCGCCGACAAAGCCGAGCAGCACGCCCTCGCGACTCTGGTGAGGGCTGGCGTCGAAGGTGATGAACACGGGGCCGCGGTCGGACAGCCCCTGGCCGGACAGACCCTGCTCGCGCCAGAACGGCGTCTCGTACACGGCGTACGCCTTGGACAGCACGCCACCGGGCCAGCGCTGCGCCATCTGCTCGTGCGCGGCGGGCAGCTCGGGGTTGAAACGGATCTTGCGGCGCATCGTCGGGGCGACGGCCAGCACGACGCGGCGTGCGCGGCAGCTGCCCCGGTCGGTGTGGACGAGCGCGCCGTCGTCGTCCCAATCGATGCGGGTCACCGGCTCGTCGGTGCGCACCGCGTCACCGAGCTGCTCGGCGACGCGCACCGCCACCTCGTGGGAACCCTGCACGAAGTGCGACTCCTGCGCGCCCCCGGCGGTGTCGAGCATGGAGGAGAGGCCACCGCACAGGTGGATGTAGTGGAGCACGTGGAGCAGCGAGACATGGTCGGCGTCGCAGCCCCACGTGGTGCGGCTGACCAGGTCGAACAGGTCGCGTGCGGTGCGGGAGGCGTGCTGTTGGCGCAGCCAGCCGCCGAGGGTCTGGGCGTCGAGGGCCGCGGCGCCGGGGGCGTCCTGCGGCCTGCCGCACGGCACCTGCCGGGCGGCCCGCTCGATCGTCGCTTGGATCCTGGCGACGTCCAGCAGGGCCGCGCCCAGCGGCGGGACGGTGCCCCGGTACCGCTTCACCTGGCTGCGCCAGCGCACGACGTTGGCGCCGGTGTCGTAGGTGTCGTAGAGGCTCACGCCCACCTCGGCGGCGAGGGCCACGATGCGGTCCTGGCCCGGTCCGACGAAGGTGCCACCGAGGTCGACGTGGACACCGGCCACGGTGGTGGACCAGACGCGTCCGCCGACGCGGTCGGCGGCCTCGTAGACCCGGGTGGTCAGGCCCAGTTGAGTGGCGCGGCGGGCGGCCGTCAGACCTGACAGGCCGGCACCGACGACGACGACGTCAACAAGGGGCGGTGTGCTCATGCGGTGTGCTCCTCAGGGACGATGCCGGAACTGACGATGACGTGGTGGTCAGCGGTGCAGATGCGGTTCGGAAAGACCGGGGAGAGGGGTGCGGCGTGGAGCCTGCGCAGAGGAACCTCCGCGCCCGCGGCCTGGCGCGGCGCACGCTGCTGCTCGAGGCGGCCGTGCGCGTGGTGAGCGCGAAGGGCGTCGGCGGGGTGACCCACCGGGCGGTCGCGGCCGAGGCGGGCGTGCCGGCGTCGTCGACGACGTACTTCTTCGAGTCTCTCGACGACCTCATCGGCGAGGCCGTGGCCCACGCCATGGAGGGTGAGTTGGGACGGCTGGAAGACCTGCGACGGCGGCTGCACGAGGAGCACCAGTCGGGGGCCTCCGCCATCGACCAGTTCGTGGAGCTGGTGCGCGTCGCCGAGGAGCAGCACACGGTGGCGCAGTTCGAGATGTACCTGTTCGCCTCGCGCCACCCGGCACTGCAGAAGCACGTGACGCGGATCCTGGAGGCGACCCGGTCGCTGGCCCGGGAGATGTGGGAGCTGGGCGGGGTGCAGGACCCGTCGGCCTCGACCGCGGCCGTGGCGATGATCGACGGGATGGCCCTGCACGGCATTGCCGGGGCGGGCCAGCAAGACTTCGCGGCGCTGGCGCGCGGGCTGCGCGCCCTGCTGGTCGGCTACGTGGCGTTGAACGCCGCCGACGGGCAGGCGCGCACTGATCGATCGTGAGGTCCCCACAGGCAGATACTTGCACGCTTGTCCCACAAAGTTGAATCCGCCGAGGGAATCCCCCCGACTGCCTTCCAGAATCTGCACATCTGTGCCATAAATGCCGGACCAGTCGAGCACGACCACGTTCGGAGGCCCCTGTGCTGGAGCGCCCGTCCCTGACAGACCACGCCCTGCGCACCGCCGCGCGCCTCCTCGGGCGGCTCCCTGAACCCGCGGTGCGACGCCTCGCCGGCCCGGCCGTGTCCGTGGAGGGCGTGCCGCTGGACCCCACGGTCCAGGTGTCCCTCAAGGTCATGAACTCCTCCCCGGGAGCGCACTTCGAGACGATGCCCGTGGCCGAGGCCCGCGCGGTCATCGAGGAGGAGGCCTGGACGTTCGCGAGCTCACTACAGCTTCCGGGCATCGAAGAGATCGACATCCCGACCCGCGGGGGCAGCGTGCGGGCCAGGGTCTACCCCGGCGCCGGGCAGGACCGCCCGAACGGCGTGCTCGTCTACTTCCACGGCGGCGGCTGGGTGCTGGGCTCCCTGGCCAGCGGTGACTCCGTCTGCCGCACCCTCGCCGCACGGGCGCGCGTCACCGTCGTCTCGGTCGACTACCGCCTCGCCCCCGAGCATCCCTTCCCCGCGGGTGTCAACGACTGCCTCGACGCGTTCCGGTGGGTCCGCGACCACGCCGCCACCTTCGGCTCCACGCCCGACCGGGTGGCCGTGGGCGGGGAGAGCGCCGGCGGGAACACCGCTGCCGTCGTCGCCCTCGACACCCGCGACGACGGCGGCAGCGGCAGCGGCCCCGCCTTCCAGCTGCTGTTCTTCCCGGTGACCGACCTTTCGCGCAAGTCCCGTTCCTACGAGCTGTTCTCCGACGGTTTCTTCCTCACCGAGGCGCAGATGGACTGGTACGCCGAGCACTACACCAGCGGCGGCGACTCCCTGGCCGACCCGCGCATCTCCCCGCTGCTCACCGACGACCTCTCCGACGCGGCGCCGGCGTACGTGGCTGTCGCCGGGTTCGACCCGCTGCGCGACGAGGGCGTCGCCTACGCCTCACGCCTGCGGGAGGCCGGAGTGCCGGTGGCGCTGGTCGAGCACCGCCACCAGATCCACGGCTTCGTCAATGCGTGCGGCGTCACCCGCGAGGGACTGGCCGCCGTCCACGACGCCGCAGACCACCTGCTCGCCGCGCTGACCTCGCCCACCGCCCCGCTGGCCTCCCGATGAGCGCGGCAGCAGGGGTGGAGATCGGGACGACGACGACGGCGGCGGCCGCAACGGCTGCTGCGCTCCCCCGCGTCCGTGCGGGGTGGATCGCGGCGTTCGCCACCGCGTGGCTGGGCGCCTGGATGGGCCAGATGGTTCCGCTGCAGCTGCTGCTTCCGCTGCAGATCGCCACGCAGAACCGCCAGGACGACTGGATCCGCTCGCTGGTGGCGTTCGGCGCGGTGACCGCGGTGGCCGGCGCGTTCGCCGTCGTCGCCTATCCCGTGGTCGGGGCTCTCAGCGACCGCACGACGTCACGGTTCGGGCGGCGGCGGCCGTGGGTGCTCGCCGGTGCGGTGCTGTCAGGGGTGGGCCTCGTCGGCCTCGGGCAGGCCCACCACGTGGTCGGCACCACGGTCTTCTGGACGCTCGCCGTGGTCGGGTTCTGCACGGCGTCGGCAGCGCTGTCCGCCGTCCTCGGAGACCGGGTGCCCGAGCACCAGCGCGGCCTCGTCTCGGGGTGGATCTCCGCACCCAACGCCGTCGGCCTGCTGCTCGGGCTGGTGCTGGCCACCACCGTGTTCACGACCATCCCCTCGGGCTACACCGCCATGGGCGTGGCCGCGGTGGTGCTGACGGTGCCGTTCCTGCTCATGATGCGCGAACGGCCACTGAGCGCGGCCGAGGCCGCGCAGCTGCCGCGGCTGCGCGGGCGGGTGCTGCTGGAGTCGCTGTGGGTCAATCCGCGCCGCCATCCCGACTTCGCGTGGACCATCACCAGCCGGGTGCTCGTCAACCTCGGCAACGCCTGCGCCACGACGATGCTCATCTACTTCTTCACCTACCAGCTGCACCTGGCTGACCCGGCCGGCTTCCTCGTAGCCACCACGCTGCTCTACATGGTGCTGACGTTCACCGCGTCCATCGCCTTCGGCAAGCTCAGCGACGTCATCGGCCGCCGGCGCCTGTTCGTGTGCTGGGCCGGGGTGGCGCAGGGCCTGTCGGCGGTGATCCTCGTGTTCTGGCCGTCGACCACCACGGCGTGGGTGGGTGCGGTGCTGCTGGGCCTGGGGCAGGGCTGCTTCTTCGCGGTCGACCAGGCGCTGGTCACCGACGTGCTGCCGTCGGCGCTCTCGCGCGGCAAGGACGTCGGCATCATGAACATCGCCTTCGCCGTGCCGCAGGCGCTGGGCCCGCTCGTGGGAGCCGGCGCCGTCGTCCTCTTCGGGGGTTTCGCAGGGCTGTTCATCGCCAGCGGCCTACTGGGCCTGCTCGGCGGGTTCGCGGTCTACCGCGTCAGGTCCGTCCCCTGACCCCACCCCCTCCCCCGTGACGATCAAGGAAGTTCTGCACGCCGGACCAGGGAGCGTGACGTGTCAGCGTGCACGACTTCCTTGATCGTCGCGAAGGGGTAGGAGCGACGTCGCGAAGGTGGGGCCGCGCTCGTGCGTACCGGTCGGGAGGTCAGGAACCGTCGACGGTGCGCGTGGTGCCGTAGCCGGTGCTGGCTGCGGCGACGACGACGGCGAGCTGCTCCTCCTCGGACAGCTCGCGCGGCGGCGCCACCGCGCGGGCGCGGAGGAAGATGTCGGCAGCCCACTCGAGCAGCTCGGTGTTGAGCACCGCGGAGGCGAGGTCGGCGCCGGTGGTCACTGCCCCGTGGTGGGCGAGGATCACGGCGTTCTTGTCGGCCAGGGCTTCGGTCACGGAGGCCGCGAGCTCGGCGGAGCCGAAGACGGCGAACGGCACCACCGGCACCTCCCCGCCCAGCGACAGCTGCTGGTAGTGCAGGCAGGGCAGGCGGTCGGTCACGAGCGAGAGCGCCACCGACGCGCTGGCGTGGGTGTGGACGACGGCGCCGACCGCCTCGTCGTCGTAGGCACCGAGGTGCAGCTGCAGCTCCGAACTCGGGACCAGCGTGCCCGCGATCACGCGCCCGGAAGCATCGACGACGGTGACGTCCTCCGGGCGGGCGTCGGCAAGCACCACGCCGGTGCCGGTGATCGCGATGCCGCCAGCCACGCGGGCACTGACGTTGCCGCCGGAACCCTTCACGAGACCGCATTGCGCCAGGTCACGGCACACCCCGACCACCTGGGCCCGGACGCTGTCAACGTCGGCGCTCACACCCGGCTCCCCAGCGCGAGCGCCACCGCCTCGACGCGGGCGTAGTCGTAGTCGCCGTGGTCGGTGCCGATCCCCGCCACGACGTGCGACGCCGTGGCGGAGCCGAAGCGCGCGGCCTCCTCCGCGGAGTGCCCGGCCAGGCTGGCCATGAGGAAGCCCGCGGAGAAGGCGTCGCCGCCGCCGCTGGTGTCGACCACCTCGGCCGGGGCGATCGGCACCTCGCTGACGCGACCGTCGTCGAGCACCAGCGTGGCCTCGCCGCCGTTCGTGATCGCCGCGCAGCGCGCGCCGAGGTCCGCGAGCGCCGTCGCGGCCTCGTGCAGCGTCGCGGCGCCGGTCCAGCCGAGCACCTGCTCAGCGTTGGGGAGCACCTGGTCGACCTCGGGCAGGAGCGGTCTGATGAGGCCGAAGAAGCCGGGGTCTCCGCCGATGAGGAAGTCGACGGAGGTCGTGGTGCCGTGGGCGCGGGCGAAGCGGAGCAGCTCCACGACGTTCTCCGGTCCGAGTAGCTCCGGGGCGCCGACGTGCAGGTGGTCGCTGGTGGCGATGAGGTCCCACGGCACCTCGTCGGCGGAGAACGGGGTCGCCCCGACCACGTGCAGCGCCGGGCGGGATCCGTCGGTGCGGATCGGCAGCACCGAGGCGGACGTGGGCAGCTCGCAGGTGCGCAGGTGGGTGGTGTCGACGCCGGCGCGAGCCAGCAGGTCGCTCAGGAGGCGACCGGCGGCGTCGTCGCCGATCGCCCCGACCGTGTGCACGCGCGCACCGAGCTTGGCCAGGACGACGGCGGTGCCGCCGGCCGGGCCGGCTGCGCAGACGTGGATCTCGTCGACAAGGGCGAAGCCCTGGCCTGGCGGGATCTCGTCGACCGGGAGCACCACGGTGTCGAGCACGTGCGCGCCGAGCGTGACGACCTGGGGATGGGTAGGCGCCAACGGGATCTCCTTCGATCACGTTCAGTGGGTCATCAGTACAGCTTCAGGACGGCGATGGCGCCATTCTCTTGCCATACGCGACAGATGTTAGTACGAATGCCCAATAAAGCCCCCAGCGTCATCCGTTCGCGAAGGAGCGACCATGACCCCCCGCTACGACCTGTCAAAGATCAAGCTTGGCAAGCTGCTGACCGACCCGGAGGCCGAGGCGATCGTGCTCGACGTCATCCCCGACCTGCGCAAGAGCCCGACCTTCCTGGTGGCCAAGACCCTCACCGCCAGCGCGGCGCTCACGCTGGCGCAGGCCCAGATCGGCGCCGAGAAGACCGAGGAGCTGCGCCGCCGCGTCACCGCCCTGGAGGCGTGAGGCAGGTGAGCCGCGTGCACATGGCGGCGCACCCCTCGCCGCCTCAGGTGTTGGCGCCGCGCGCGGCCACCGGCCAGCGGTCCACGATCGAGCCGCCGGCGACGGCGACCAGCTCGTCGGCGAGGTTCACCGCGACGCACACGTGGTTGGGCACCACCCTCACGACGTCGCCGACCGCGGGCACCACGGCGCCGTCGGGGAACTGCGCTGTCGCATGGTGCTCCGAGAGCGCCACGATCCTGGCGTCGAGGTGGTCCAGCAGCCGTCCGCCGCCGCTGACCCACCCGGGCTGGTCTCCGCCGAGCACCTTGCTGCCCGCGTCGAGCACGATGCGCTGCCCACGGCGGCTCACCACCGTGGAGTGCGCCCACAGCGCAACGTCGCCCCAGTCGCAGGTGCCGAGCTCGGCCTGCTGGGCGTCGTTGAAGAGGTAGACGCCGGGGCGCACCTCGGTGAGCGCTCCGGGGTCGGCGCTGGCTGCCGTCGGAGTGGAACCCCCGCTGACGACGGCGACGGTCAGGCCCGCGCGACGCAGACCGTCGACCGCGAGACTCAGCGCCACGGCCTCGTCGGCGGCTGCCTGGGCGCGCGCCCCGGGTGAGTAGCCGTGCCCGGGGAAGGTGAAGACTCCGGCCACCCGCAGCCCGACGCGGGCAGCTGCGAGCGCGACCTCTGCTGCCGCGCCTGGCTCCACGCCACTGCGGTGGTGCCCGCTGTCGACCTCGACGAGCACCTGCGCCGCCGTCCCCGCCAACGCGGCGCCCAGCGCGCGGGCGCCCTCGGCGGTGTCGACGCCGACGCGCAGACTCGCCCGCTCCGCCACGGCCCGCAGCCGCCGTCCACGAGACGCCGAGGCCCACAGGGGGTAGGCGATGAACAGGTCGTCGAAGCCGGCTGCGGCGAAGATCTCGGCCTCGCTGACGGTGGCCACCGTCAGGCCGACGGCCCCCGCGGCCAGCTGCCGCTGCGCGAGCTGCAGGCACTTGTGCGTCTTGGCGTGCGGCCGCAACGCAGCCAAGGCTCAGTCTTCGTGCCCCCAGACTCAAGGTCGACGTATCCCGGTCGATGGGCACGGAGAACCGCTGACCCCGCTGACACCCTGAGCCTCCGGGAGGCCCCCGTGCTCCGCCTGTTCGCCGACCTCAAGGTCGCCCACAAGCTCTACGCCGGCTTCGCCGTCGTCTGCCTCCTGCTGGGAGTGATCAGCACCGTCGCGCTGGTCCGCCTCAACCAGGCCCAGGACAACCTCAAGGTCCTTTCCGAGAGCGGCGTCGCGTCCGTGGACGCCTCCGGAGACACCATTGCGGCGTTCCGCCTGGTGCGTCTGGACATCGTGGCTGTCGCACTCGCCCCGGACGAAGCGAGCACCGCGCAGGCTGTGAAGGACGCCCAGGCCGCGGAAGTCGCACTGGACCAGCAGTGGAAGGACTACCTGGCCACCTTCCCCGCCAGCACCCCCACCCAACAGCAGGCCTACACGTCCGCACTGGCGACCTACCGCAAGATCGCCGAGGAGCTCATGCCTGCCGCCGAGGCCAGCGACCTCGCGACCTTCACGGCGGGCCGAAAGGCGAAGCTGACCCCCGCCGCGAAGGTGGTGGAGGCCGCGCTCCAGGACATCCAGAAGACCGAGAACGACGCCGCTGACCAGATGGCCGCCGACGGTGAGGCCGCGTACAAGTCGGCCGTGGCCGTGCTCGTGGGCTGCTCGGTGCTGGCGCTGCTGCTGGCGGTGGCCATCGCCGTGGTGGTGGCCCGCTCGGTGACCAAGCCCCTGGCGGCAGTGGTCCGGATCATGGGCGGCATGGCCGCCGGCCGCCTCAACGAACGCCTGGGCATGACCCGCAAGGACGAACTAGGTCAGCTGGCCGCCTCGACCGACGCCTCCCTGGACGCCCTCGCAGGCGCCGTGCGAGAGATCCGCGACGAGGCCGCCGCGCTGGCGTCGTCGTCGTCATCGCTGAGCAGCGTGTCGTCGCAGCTGTCCGCCAGCGCCGAGGAGGCCGCCGCACAGACCGTGCTGGTCTCGGCGGCCACGGAGGAGGTCAGCGCGTCGATCGCCACGGTCGCTGCCGCCGGCGAGGAGATGACCGCCGCGATCACCCAGATCGCGACCGCCACCAGCGAGGCCTCCCAGATGGCGTCCTCCGCCGTCAACGCCGCGGGCTCGGCCGGCGGCGCGATCGAGCGGCTCGGGGTGTCCAGCAAGGAGATCGGCGACGTCGTCAAGCTCATCACCTCCATCGCCGAGCAGACCAACCTCCTCGCCCTCAACGCCACCATCGAGGCCGCACGCGCCGGTGAGCTGGGCAAGGGCTTCGCCGTCGTCGCCGGTGAGGTCAAGGAACTGGCCCGCCAGACCGCGCAGGCCACCGACGAGATCATCGGCAAGGTCACCGCCACGCAGGGCGACGCCTCCGCCGCCGCGGCGGCCGTCACCGAGATCGGTGACGTCATCGGCCGGATCGACGCCGTGCAGGCCACCATCGCCGCCGCTGTGGAGGAACAGTCCGCCACGACCTCGGAGATGGTCCGCAACGTCACCGAGATCTCCACCGGCAGCAACGAGATCTCCGCGAACATCTCCAGCATCGCGGCGGGCACGCAGCAGAACCGCGAGGGCGCCGGCAACACGGCCTCCACCGCGGAGTCGCTGGCCGGCTCGGCCGCGCGGCTGCAGGAGCTGACGGGTCGCTTCACCCTCTGACGCACGGGGCGCCGCCCCGGAATCATCAGGATCTCTGACGACAGACTCCAGAGATCATCGATGGTGCCTGATGCTGGGGAGCTGCATGCTGATGCCGTGCAGCTCCCCACATCAGCCCAGGTCGTCGTGATCGGCGGCGGGGCCCTCGGGCTCGCCGCGGCCGACGAGATGGCGCGCGCCGGGCTCGACGTCCTCGTCCTGGAGCGTGACCAGCTCGGCTCCGGTTCCTCGGCCAAGCCGTACGGCGGCGTGCGCGCCACCTTCTCCGACCCCGGCAACATCGCCCTCGGCCAGCGGGGCCTGGAGAAGTACGCCCGCCTGCACGAGGCCACCCCGGGCGGCGTCGGCCTGGCCCGCGTGGGTTACCTCTTCTGCGCCCGCACCGAGGCCGAGGCACTGGCCCTGGAGGTCAGCACCGAGCTGCAGCGCTCCATGGGATCCGACGCGGAGGTCATCAGCCCGGCGCGTGCCGCCGAGCTGAACCCCTACCTCGACCCGTCGGTGCTGGTGTCGGCGTCGTTCTCCCCGCAGGACGGCTACGCCCAGCCTTCCCTGGCCGTCGCCGCGTGGGCTGCCAGCGCCCGGGCGCTCGGCGCGCGCGTCGTCGAGGGCGTCAAGGTCACCGGCATCGAGACGATCGACGACGGCAATCACCGCCGCGTGGTCGGCGTGACCACCACCGCCGGTCCCACCAGCTCGACAAGCACCGTGCGCTGCGAGCACGTCATCGTCGCTGCTGGTGCCTGGTCGCGCAGCGTGGGAGAGATGGCCGGCATCGACGTCCCCGTCGAGCCCGTCCGGCGCCAGATCGCCTTCGCCGACGTGCCCGCGGGCACCCCTGGCGGCGCGGGCGGACGTCCACTGCCCTTCACCCTCGACCTGTCGACCACCTTCTACGTGCACGGCTCCCCCGAGGGCCTGCTGCTCGGCATCTCCGACGCCGGGCAGGTCCCCGGCTTCGGCCGCGACTACGACGACTCCTGGGTCCCCGTCTTCGACGCCGCTGCCGCCGTCGTCGCCCCATCCCTGGTGGGGCTGCCTCTGCGCGACGGCTGGGCGGGCCTGTACGAGAACACCCCCGACCACAACGCCCTCATCGGTGAGTCCGCCCACGTGGCCGGACTCGTGCTCGCGACAGGCTTCTCCGGGCACGGCTTCCTGCAGGCGCCGGCGGTCGGGGAGGTGGTGCGCGACATCGTGCTCGGGCACACGCCCGAGCTTGACGTGTCCGGGTTCTCACCGGAGCGCTTCGCGCCGCAGTCGGCAGCCCCCCTGCTGCGCGAAGTGCACATCATCTGATGGGCTGGGTCATGAGTCTGGGAGGACACCGATGACGACGACGACGACGCTGGTGCGCGGTACCGAGCTGCGCGCGCGCTTCGCGGTGGCGCTCGCGGAGATGTACGGCGCGGAGGTCCCCGCCTACACCACGCTGGTCGAGGTCAGCCGTGCGGTGAACGCCGACGTGGCTGCGGCCCGCGGCGCGGACGCCGAGAGGCTGGGGTCGCTGGAGCGCGTCACCGCGGAGCGTCACGGCGCCATCCGCGTCGGCTCCCCCCGTGAGCTGGAGCAGGTGGGCCGGGTCTTCGCGGCGTTCGGCATGCACCCGGTGGGCTTCTACGACCTGCGCGACGCCTCGGCCTCGTCCGTGCCGGTGGTGTCGACGGCGTTCCGGCCCGTCGACCCTGCCGAGCTGGCCGAGAACCCGTTCCGCGTGTTCACCTCGATGCTCGCCGTCGACGACGCCCGCTTCTTCGACGCGCCCACGCGGCAGCGCCTCGAGCGCTTCGTCGAGGAACGGCACCTGTTCAGCGACGAGCTGCTGGCCCTGGCCGACCGCGCCGCCGCCGAGGGCGGCCTGCCCACGGCCGAGGCTGACGAGCTGCTGCGCCTGGCCACCGACGCCTTCCGACTGTCCACTGAGCCGGTGGACCGTGCCTGGTACACCCACCTGGAGAAGATCTCCGCGGTAGCCGCGGACATCGGCGGCGTGCCCGCCACCCACATCAACCACCTCACGCCGCGCGTGCTGGACATCGACGAGCTGTACCGGCGGATGTCCGAGCGCGGCATCACGATGATCGACGAGGTGCAGGGCCCGCCCGCGTGGGAGGGCCCCGACGTACTGCTGCGCCAGACGTCCTTCCGGGCGCTGGCCGAGGAGCGGACCTTCCGCGAGGCAGACGGCTCGGTGGTGACCGGTGCGCTGCGGGTGCGCTTCGGTGAGGTGGAGCAGCGCGGCATCGCGCTGACCGCGGCCGGGCGCGACCTGTACGACAGGCTCGTGGCCGAGGTCGACGCCCGCCGCGCGGGCCTGGTGCCCGGTCACGAGAGCGACGGCCATGAGAACGACAGCCAGCGCACCCGGGTCGAGGTCGCCCTCGACGTGTGGCGCCGGCACCTACCGCGCGCTGAAGCCGACCTCGTGCTCGCCGGCCTGGCGTGCGGCGAGGTGCGGCTCGTCGAGGGCGCGCTGCTGCCCGCATGCGAGGCCGACCGTTCGTTCTCGCTGGCCGCGCTGGTGGAAGCCGGCGCCGTCGTCGTCGACCCGATCGTCTACGAGGACTTCCTGCCGCGCAGCGCGGCCGGGATCTTCCAGTCCAACCTCACCGACGCCGGCACCAAGGACGTCGAGCTGGACGGCGCCGACTACGACGCCGACCGCCTCTCCGCGATCCTCGGGAAGACCGTGCTCGACCCGATCGAGCTCGCCACCGCGCAGATGCAGCGCTCGGTGGACGCCCTGTCCGCCCAGCTGAAGACCCCCATCACCCACTGACCCCCTCCCCCGCGACGATCAAGGAAGTTGTGCACGCCGTCGTGTGCAGAACTTCCTTGATCGTCGCCGGGAGTTCTCGAGAGGACCTGACATGACTGCCCTGACCGGAACCATCCCCGCCGCCGGCACGCTCGCTGCGGACGTCGCCGCGGCGCTCGACGCGCTCGGCGTGGACAAGGCCCTGCTGTCCGGCGCCCACGAGTGCCGCTCGCCCATCACCGGCGAGGTGCTCGCCCACACCCCCGAGCACACCGCCGCCGACGTCGAGGCCGCCATCACCACCGCCGCCGAGACGTTCCTGACCTGGCGTGACGTGCCCGCCCCCGTGCGCGGCCAGCTCATCAAGCGCTGGGGCGAGCTGCTCACCGAGCACAAGGAGCACCTGGCCACCCTCGTGCAGGCCGAGGTCGGCAAGATCCGCTCCGAGGCCCTCGGCGAGGTCCAGGAGATGATCGACATCTGCGACCTGGCCGTCGGCCAGAGCCGCCAGCTGTTCGGCAAGACCCTGCCGTCCGAGCGCCCCGGTCACCGCCTCGCCGAGACGTGGCACCCGCTGGGCGTGGTCGGCGTCATCAGCGCCTTCAACTTCCCCGTGGCCGTCTACGCCTGGAACACCGCTCTCGCGCTGGTCTGCGGCGACACCGTGGTGTGGAAGCCCGCCGAGACCGCCTACCTGTGCGCCCTGGGCACCGACGCGCTGCTCGCCAAGGCCGCGGCCGAGGTCGGCGCCCCCGCCGGCCTGCACCCGCTGGTGCTGGCTGACCGTGTCGCCGGGCAGGCGCTGGTCGACGACGAGCGCGTCGCGCTGGTCTCGGCCACCGGCTCGGTCCGCATGGGCCGCGAGGTCGCCCCCCGCGTCGCCGCCCGCTTCGGGCGTGCGCTGCTGGAGCTGGGCGGCAACAACGCCGCCATCGTCGCCCCGAGCGCCGACCTCGACCTGGCGCTGCGCGGCATCGTCTTCGCCGCCGCCGGCACCGCCGGTCAGCGCTGCACCACGCTGCGCCGCCTCATCGTGCACCGCTCCATCGCGGACGACCTGGTCAAGCGCATCGCCGCGACCTACGAGGGCCTGCCGATCGGCAGCCCCACCGCCCCCGGCGTGCTCGTCGGCCCGCTCGTCTCGCAGGCCGCCTACGCCGCCCAGCAGGACGCGCTGGAGCAGGCTGTGGCCCAGGGCGGCGAGGTCGTCGCGGGCGGCAAGCGTGTGCTGGCCGACGAGGCCCCCGGCGCCTTCTACGTGGAGCCCGCCGTCGTGCGGATGCCCGCGCAGACCTCGGTGGTGCAGGAGGAGACCTTCGCGCCGATCGTGTACGTGCTCACCTACGACACCTTCGACGAGGCCATCGCCCTCAACAACGGCGTGCGCCAGGGCCTGTCCAGCGCCGTCTTCACCCGTGACCTGGAGGAGGCCGAGCGCTTCCTCTCGGCCGGCGGGTCCGACTGCGGCATCGCCAACGTCAACATCGGCACCTCCGGCGCCGAGATCGGCGGCGCCTTCGGTGGGGAGAAGGAGACCGGCGGCGGCCGCGAGTCCGGCACCGACTCCTGGCAGGCGTACATGCGCCGCGCCACCAACACGGTCAACGCCTCCGGCCAGCTGCCACTGGCTCAGGGCGTCGAGTTCGTCTGACGGTCAGGTTCCTGCTGACCGCGGCGCCTTCCGCCGCGGTCAGCAGGAACCACCCGCCACGGGCGGCACGCGAGAGCGATGCGGGCCCGGCTTCTGCCCTGCCGTGACACCGCACAGCCCCTCGCAGCAGCCTCAGCCCGAAGGAGACCGCCGTGTCCGACGCCCTGTCCCTCATCGACGAGTGGGGACCGGAGAGGGTGGTGGTCGTCTCCGACCGTCGCACCGGCATGCGCGGGGTGCTCGTCATCGACAACACCGCCCGGGGCACCGGCAAGGGCGGCACCCGGATGAGCCCCACGCTGACCGTCAGCGAGGTGGCCCGCCTGGCGCGCACCATGACGTGGAAGTGGGCCGCCGTCGACCTATTCCACGGCGGAGCCAAGGCCGGCATCCTCGGCGACCCCCGCGGCCGGGACAAGGAGGCCGTGCTGCGCGCCTTCGCGCGGGCGCTGGCCCGGGAAGTCCCTGCCGACTACGTCTTCGGTCTCGACCTGGGACTGTCCGAGGACGACGCCGCGGTGCTCGTCGACGAACTGGGCAGCCGCGGGGTGGCCACCGGACTGCCCCGTTCCCTGGGGGGACTCCCCTACGACGAACTCGGCGTGACCGGCTACGGCGTGGCCGAGGTGACCGACGAGGCCTGTGCCATCTCGGGTACGCCCCTGGACGGCGCTCGGGTCGCCATTCAGGGCTTCGGGGCGGTCGGGCGCGCCGCTGCACGGCGCTTCACCGAGCTGGGCGCCGTCGTCGTCGCCGTCTCTACGGCCAGCGGTTGGGCTCACGACCCGGACGGGCTCGACGTCCCGGACCTCGTGGCGGGGGCTCAGGCGCACGGTGACGACGTGGTGCGCCTGCACCGGTCGTTCTCCGCGCAGGCCCACGAGCTGCTGCTCGTCGACACCGACGTGCTCGTCCCGGCAGCGCGTGAGGACACCGTGGGTGTCGAGATCGCGCGAGCCACCGCTGCGCGGCTGGTGGTAGAGGGCGCCAACCTGCCGACCTCGCCGGCAGCGCGGGAGGTGCTCCACGCCCGAGGCGTGGTGGTGGTGCCCGACTTCATCGCCAACGCCGGCGGCATCGTGGCAGCCGCCCACTCCACAGACGCTCGCCTCTCGCCCTTCGTCGTCGAACCCGAGCGCGTCTTCACCATGATCTCCCGGCGCCTGCGCGACAACACCCGCCGCACGCTGTCCGACGCCCAGCACCGCGACGTCACCCCGCGCCAGGCGGCGCTGGACCTGGCCCAGTCACGCGTGCTGGCGGCGATGACGGCGCGCCGTTCCCTGGCAGGGCAAGGGTGAGCGCCCTCAGCAGCACCGCCCAGCGGTCAGATCCTGTGCCGCCGCACCTGGCTGAGCTCGTCGGTGAACTCGTCGGTGAGCTGGGGCCACGCGTGCTGCTGGACCCCGCCCAGCTCGCCGAGCACAGCCGCGACGCCTCCCGCGCCCAACCTGTCGGCGCAGCGCTGGCCGTGGTGGCTGCCACCTGCACTGACGACGTCTCCGCTGCGCTGCGGTGGGCGAGCCGCCACCGCGTGAAGGTCTCGGTGCGCGGCGCAGGCAGCGGGCTGGCCGGTGGAGCCGTGGCCTACCCGGACGGGCTCGTCATCTCCACCGCGGCGATGCGCCGGATCGTGCACCTGGACCCCGAGGCCATGCTGGTCGACGTCGAGGCAGGGGTCGTGACGGCCGATGTCGATGCCGCAGCCGCGGAGCACGGTCTGATGTACGCCCCCGACCCGGCCAGCCACCGCTGGTCGACCATCGGAGGCAACATCGCCACCAATGCGGGTGGCCTGCGCTGTGTTCGCCACGGGGTAACAGCCGACCATGTCGCAGCCCTGGAGGTGGTGCTCGCCAGCGGCGACGTCATCCGCACCGGGGCCCGCACCCGCAAGGACGTCGTCGGCTACGACCTCACCCGACTCTTCGTCGGGTCGGAGGGGACCCTCGGTGTCGTCACCGGCGCCACCCTGCGCCTCCGGCCCCGCCCCACCGGACCCGAACGGACCTTCCGGGCCGTCTTCGGGTCGCTCGTCGACGCCGGGCGGGCCGTGACGGCCCTCGCCGCGAGCGGCGCCCGCCCCGAGGTGCTGGAGCTGATGGACCGCGCCTCCGCGCTGGCCGTCGAGGCACACCACCCGACGGGTCTGGACCTGCGGGACTCGGCGGCGGTGCTCGTCGGCCAGTTCCTGGGCCGCAACGCCGAGCAGGACGCCCGGACAGCCGAGAGCGTCTGCCGCGCCCACGGGGTGCAGCGGGTCGAGGTCGCGCAAAGCGACGACCTGCTGGAGGCCCGACGGGTGGCGGGGCGGGTGCTCTCGGCGGCGGGGCTGCGCGTCTCGTGCGACGTCGGCGTCCCGGTGCCGCGCCTGGCCGAGATGTTCACCGCCATCGCGCAGATCAGCGCCGAGGAGGGCGTGCTGATGCCCACCTTCGCCCACGCCGGGGACGGCAACCTGCACCCCTCGGTCATCGTGGACGGCGACGACGACGCCGGTCGGGCGCACGCCGAGCACGTCCTGGACCGCGTGGCGGACGCGGCGCTGGCCCTGGGCGGCACGATCTCCGGCGAGCACGGGGTGGGCTCCCTCAAGCGGCACGCGCTGCCGCGTCAGCTCGACGACGCCACCCACGCCGCCCACCGGCTGGTCAAGGACGCCTTCGACCCGCTGGGCATCCTCACCCCGCAGCGCGCGGTGTGAGCGCTGCGCTGTCTCACCGCGGACGGCTGTCCGACCGCGGACGGCCCTCAGCGGAGGGCCGCCGCCTCCAGCTGGCGCTGACCACCGTCGGTGACGGCGTACCAGTCGGTCAGCCGCGTCACGCCCACCCGTAGGTCTTCCACGGAGCTGGCCAGGGACAGGCGCACGCTCGAACGCAGAACATCCCCGAACGCCGACCCGGGGGCGACGCCCACGCCGTGCTCGACGAGGTCCAGCGCCGCGCGACGGCTGTCCACGCCGTCGGCCAGGGGCAGCACCACGTAGAAGGCCCCGGTGGGGGTGAGCAGGGGGCGCCCCCCGGGGATCGGTCCGAGGGCGCTGACCAGCTGCTGCAGCACGGCGTCGCGGCGTGAGCGGTACTCCGCCACCATCGAGGCGACGACGTCCTGCGGTCCCTCCAGTGCCGCGACGGCCGCGGCCTGGGTGACGCTGGAGACGCACGAGAGCAGGGGCTCCTGCATCTGGGCCACGGTCGGGGCCAACCAGCGGGGCAGGGCGAGGTAGCCCACCCGCCAGCCGGTCATGGCGTAGGTCTTGGACAGGCTGTACACCCCGACGACGTCGTCGGCGCCGTAGGACACCGCCCGCGCCGCCTGGCCTTCGAACAGCACCTCGTCGTACACCTCGTCGGAGACGACGAGCACCCCGCGGGACCGGGCAAGGTCGACGACGGCGGCCACCACCTCCGGCGACCAGCACTCCCCCGTGGGATTGGACGGGGAGTTGATGACGACGGCGCGGGTGCGCTCCCCCATGGCCCGCTCGAGGGTCACGACGACGTCGTGCTCGTCGGCGCCGGGTTCCACGCGGTAGCGCACCGGGACGCCGCCGAGCAGGGTCACCTGCATCTCGTAGTTCGGCCAGGCGGGGTCGGGCACGAGCACTTCGTCGCCCGGGGAGACCAGCGCGGCGAAGACCGCGGCCAGGCCCTGGCCGGCGCCCTGCGAGATGACCACGCGGCTGGGCTCCACCTCGATGCCGGCCCGTGCGGCCAGCCGGCGGCGCACGGCCTCGACCAGCCGGGGCATCCCGGCGCTCTGCACGTACCCCGAACCGCGGTCAGCGGCCTGCGCGGCGGCTGCCCGGACGTGAGCGGGGGTGGGGAAGTCGGGTTCGCCGATCTCCATCCTCACCAGCCCCGGTCGGGTGATGGCCAGGGCGAGGACCTCGCGGATCCCGGAGCGCTGCACGCGCGTCGCCGATGTCGAGAGGCGGCGCGGGTCAGCCACGGGTCGGCTCCTTGAAGACAGGGGGGTTCGGAGGGGTGGAGCCGTGGGCCATGTGGTGACGCATGATCGATTCGGCGTCGGGGACGCGGTGCTCCACCACGGCGAGCAGCAGATCGTGGTGCTCGGCGGCAGAGGCCGCCAGGGAACCCTGTGCGACCAGGCGGCGCATGCCCTGGATCCGGGTCTGGTCACGCAGTCGGTCGACCATCAGCACCAGGCGCTGGTTGCCCAGCAGTTCGAGGAGCCCGAGGTGGAAGGCGCGGTCGCCGTCCAGGAAGGCCGGCAGGTCGGACTGCTCTGCCGCGGCCACGCAGCGCTCCGCTGCCTGCGTCAAGGCGGTGGCGGCGTCCTCGGGGATGCCGCGTTCGGCGAGCTGGGCCACCGCGGGCACCTCGATGAGCTCACGCAGCTGGTAGACCTCCGCGAGGTCGTGGTCGTCGAGCTGCACCACGCGGAAGCCCCGGTTCGGAACCACCTCCATGATCCCGCCGTGCACCAGCTCGAGGAGGGCGTCGCGCACCGGACTGTTGGAGACTTCCAGCTGGGCGGCGAGCGCTGTCGCGGAGAAGATCTCCCCGGGTTGCACCGCGCCGCTGACCAACGCGCGGCGGATGACGGCCATCGCGTGGTCCTTCAGCAAGGACCGCGAGGGTCGCGGCGGGGCCACGTCGGGCAGAGGCGGCAGCATGGTCCTGCCCATCCTGCCCCGGTGGCGCGCCCGTGAGCCCGCCACCAGCGCGGAAAGTCCCCCGTGCGGCGGGGCTGCGGGTTCGTTGATCACCATGTGGCCACCTCAACACCCACCCTGGCTCCTTCTGCCACGGCGTCCAGCAGGGTGCGCGGGGCCAGGGCATCACCGACGGCGCGCACCGGCACGTGCTGCGGGAGGGCTTCGCGCAGGGCCGTGACCAGGGAGCCTCTGGCGCTGCGCGCACCGGAGAGGACCAGCAGGTCGAAGGGCGCCAGCGGGGTCGCCTCGTCGGATTCGAGGTCGAGAAGCTCGTAGCGGTGGGCCCGGTCGAAGTCAGGGTCGGAGTCAGGGGCGAAGTCGGGGTCGGCCTTGCGCAGGGTCGCGGACCCCACCAGCGCCACCCCCGCCTGCTTCAGCCGACGGCGCACGAACCACACCTGCGTCGGGTCGACGCCGGCGGCGACCACCGGCAGGTCGGTGACGAGCTGCACCGACCAGCCCGCCGCGACCAGTGCCTCAGCGGCGGTCGGGGCGACGAAACCGCCCTCGGTGTCCAGCACCAGAGCCCTTCCGCTGCCGGAGGGCTGCGGTGCGGCCTCGATGACCTCGTCAGCGTCGCGAACGGTCAGAGCGGGGTCGTCCGCCCAGCGGTGCGCCCGCGGGCGGGATCCGGTGGCGACGACGACGGCGGCCGGGTCCAGGGCGAGCACGTCCTCCACGCCGGCGGCGTGACCACGGCGCACGTCGACACCTGCGGCGGCCAGCTCGGCGTCCGACCAGTCGAGCCACAGGTCCCACCGCTCGCGTCCGCGGCGTGCACCGGCGGTGCGGGCACGCCCGCCGGTCTCGTCCCTTTCCTCGAGGAGGACGACGTCGGCCCCGCGGCGGGCCGCGCGACGCGCCGCCTCCGCTCCGGCCGGTCCCCCGCCCACCACCACGACGCGCCGGCGGGCACCGGTGCGGGCTGCGTGCTCGGCGGCGGCTGCGTCGTCGTCCTCCTCCAGGTCCTGCTCTCGGATGCCCGGGTTAATGGAGCAGGCCATCGGAAGGGCGGAGTACAGCCGCCCGATGCATCCCTCGTTCAGGCTGGTGCAGGGGCGGGGCGCGCGGCCCTCGAGCAGCTTGGCGGGCAGGTCCGGGTCGGCGATGATCGCCCGGGTCATCGCGACCAGCGTCACGCCGTCCTCGCGGAGCGCCTTCTCGGCGGTGTCGGCGTCGAGGATGCGCCCGGCAGCGATGACGGGCAGGCCGGCGCGCCGGCCCATCCGCCCGGCGAGGGTGCCGTTGGCGTTCTCGGGCACCTCGTCACCGGGAACGAAGAACGAGGAGCTGCGGTCGGTAGCGCCCGTGCCGCCGGAGACGCTCAGGAGGTCGACGGCGCCGCCGGCGGTGATGGCGGCCAGCACCTCCAGCAGGTCGTCAGGTCCCATGCCCGCGGGCAGGTGCTGGTCAGCGGTGAGCCGGAAGCCCACGATGAAGTCGGGGCTGGTGGCCTCACGCACCGCGGCGAGCACCTCGCGGGCGAAGCGGGTGCGGTTCTCCAGCGAGCCTCCGTAGGCGTCACCGCGCTGGTTGATCGCGGGGTCGAAGAACTGCTCGATGAGGTGGCCGCCGAACGAGGTGACCTCGGCGCCGTCCCACCCGAGGTCCTGGAGACGGCGCGCGGAGGTGGCAAAGCGCCCTGCGATACGAGCCAGCTCAGGGGCTGACAGGACCACCGGCACCTCACGGTGCACCCCTTCGGGCTGGTCGGAGGCCCCCCGCAGCGGGATACCCGAGGTGACCGAGGTTCCGCGGCGGCCCATGTGCGTCATCTGCGACATCACCAGGGCGCCGTGCTCGTGGACGCCGTCTGCCAGGGCAGCGAAGGACGCGTCGTTGGTGGGGTCCCACAGCGAGATCGAGCCGTAGGAGGCGGCGGTGTCCGGGTCGACCGAGGCCGAACCAAAGGTCATGACCAGGCCGACGCCGCCGCGGGCCTTGCGCACGTGGTAGGCGACCTCGGCGTCGCTCAGGACGCCTCCGGCGCCCCACCCCGTGGCGTGCGGGGTGCTGACGATGCGGTTGCGCAGCTCGCGGCTTCCCACCCGGGTCGTGGACATGAGAAGCGGCCACCGCCCTGCACCCACCGGTGCGGGGGTCGCGAGGGGCGAGGTGGAGCTCGACATGAAGTCCTCCGGAGGTGGTTGACAAGAGCCGCTCAGTCCGCGACCTTGAGGCATCCCGATCGGTGATCGATCACCGGTCACCAGTTGTACCAGCCTCTGAGGCCACGGCCTAGGGGCTAGCTCGATTCACGACAGCCAGTGGACACGCGGAAGGAGGGCTTGACAGTGACCACGACGACGAGCGACAACTCGCCCTCTCGGCCCGCCTCCATCGACGCCGCGACCATCGAGCGGGCGCCACGCACGCCGTTGGTCGACGCGCTCCTGGAGTGCCTGCGGGCGGGCTTCGACCCCGAGCAGGACCCGCCCCGCACCTCCACTGCCGTCCCCTCCGGCCAGCTGCTGCTCATGCCCTCGGCAACCAGCTCCTGGGTCGGCACCAAGCTCGTCACGCTCGCTCCGGAGAACCCCGGCCGCGGCCTGCCCCTGATCCAGGGCACCTACGTGCTCTTCGACGGACTCACCCTCGCGCCGCACAGCCTCCTCGACGGCGCGGCACTCACCACCCTCCGGACCGCCGCGGTCTCCCTGCTGGCGCTGCGTCTGCTGGCCAGCGAGCCCCCGCGCCGAGCCGTCGTCATCGGCACCGGGGTCCAGGCCGCCGCGCACGTCGACGCGCTGCTGGAGTGCACCGGGGTGGAGCACATCGACGTCGTGGGACGCCGCCCCGGAGCCGCCACGCCGCTGCTGCAGGCGGCCCGCGATGCCGGGCGCACGGCCCGTGAGCTCTCCCCCGCCGAGGTCAACACGGTCACCGGGGCCGACGTCGTCGTCTGCGCCACCAGTTCCGCCACCCCACTGTTCGGCGCAGACCTGCTCGACGAGCGCACGACAGTCCTCGCGATCGGCAGCTACCAGCCGACCACCACCGAGCTGGAGCCCGCACTGGTGGGCCGCTCCCAGGTGGTGGTCGAGTCGATCGGGAGCGCGCTGCGCGAAGCCGGCGACGTGCTGATCGCCCGCGACGCCGGGCTGATGGACATCGCCGACCTCGTCACCCTCGCCGCGCTGGCCACCGGCGACGTCGCCCCGGACCCCACGCGTCCCCGCATCTTCAAGGGGACGGGCATGGCCTGGCAGGACCTCGTCTGCGCCGGGGCCATCGCCCCACAGTCCTGTCAGCGACCAACCCCCAGCACGGCGGTGACGACGTGACCGAGCACCCACCCACCCCGGAGGACCCCGTGGAGATCGTGCGAGACCCACAGACCCGAACCGGTAGCGACGCTGTGGACGTGCGAGCCAGCGCCCAGCCCACCGACCGCCTCGAGGTCAGCCGCAAGGGACCGCCGGTGGTCAGCCTGAAGGGCCTGAGCAAGCACTACGGCGAAAACGTCGTCCTGGACAAGGTCGACCTCGACGTCTCCGCCGGAGAAGTGGTCGCCATGGTCGGCCCCAGCGGCGCCGGCAAGAGCACCCTGCTGCGCTGCATCAACCTGCTCGAGGTCCCCGATGCCGGCACCGTCACCGTGGGCGACCAGTGCGTCGACGCCGGCAAAGAGGTCTCCGCCAAGGACGCGATGCGCCTGCGCCGCACCGCCGGCATGGTCTTCCAGTCCTTCAACCTCTTCCCGCACCTGACCGTGCTCCGCAACGTCTCCCTGGCCCAGGAGCGCGTGCTCGGCCGCTCCCGCGCCGAGGCCGACGCCCGCAGTATGGAGCTGCTCGAGCGCGTCCACCTGGCCCACAAGGCCGACACCTACCCCGCACGATCCTCCGGAGGGCAGCAGCAGCGCATCGCCATCGCGCGAGCCCTGGCCATGGACCCGCAGGTGATGCTCTTCGACGAGCCGACCTCGGCCCTCGACCCCGAGGTCGGCCTGGAGGTGCTCGCCGTCATGCGTGAGCTTGCCGAGTCGGGCATGACCATGATCGTGGTCACCCACGAGATCCCCTTCGCCCGCGACGTCTCCGACCGCGTCGTCGTCATGGCCGATGGCGGGATCATCGAGCAGGGCGAGCCGCACCAGGTGATCAACAACCCGCAGCACGAGCGCAGCCAGCGGTTCCTGCGCGCGGTCACGGAGCGCTGAGGCGTGGAGCACGTCTCAGCGGTGCTGCTCGGCGTCCCCTACACGCTGCTCGTCACGGTCGTCGCGCTGGCTATCGGCGCTGTCCTGGGGCTTCCCCTGGCACTCGCCCGCCGCTCCCCGCTCGCCGTGCTGAACGTTCCGGCACGCGTCGTCATCGACGTGCTGCGCGGCATCCCGCCGGTGGTGTGGCTGTTCATCATCTTCTTCGGCATCGGCAACCAGTTCGTGACGCTCGATCCGATCCAGGCCGGCTCCCTCGGCCTCGGGCTCATCTCTGCCGCCTACCTCGCCGAGATCTACCGCAGCGGGCTGGGCGCCGTGCACTCCGGCCAGTGGGAGGCCTCCAGCGCCCTGGGCCTGAGCCGCACCGACTCCATGGTTCGGGTGGTCGGACCGCAGGCGTTCCGGGTCGCTCTGCCTGCGGCCAGCACCTACGCGATCGGCCTCCTGAAGGACTCCTCGGTCGTGTCGGCGATCGGCGTCGCCGACATCGTCTTCCAGGCCACCGGCGACTCCCGCGCCACCGGCGCCGCCCTCGCGCCCTTCCTGGTGGCGGCCGCCATCTACATCCTGCTCGGAACCCCCCTGGCCATCGCTTCACGGCGGATGGACTCCCGGCTGCGCATGCGAGTCGCCCGATGAACGCCGACCTGCTCTCGAACTGGCTCGAATGGCTCCCCGACCTCGGCCGCGGCCTGCAGACCAGCGTGCTCCTCGCCGCGGTGAGCCTGGCGATCGGCATCCCGATCGGCCTGCTGCTCGCCGTCCTGGTCTCCTCCCGGCGAGCCGCCATCCGCATGCCCTCCATCGTGCTCGTCGAGATCGGCCGCGGTACTCCCGCCCTCGTCGTGCTGCAGCTGGTCTACTTCGGGCTTCCCAATGCGGGCCTGACCCTGGGTCCCTTCACCGCCGCCTCCGCGGCGTTGGCCTTGACCACCGCCGCCTACACCAGCGAGATCATCCGCGGCGGCCTGGAGGCAGTCCCCAAGGGCGAGGTCGAGGCCTCCCAGGCCCTCGGCATGAGCTACCGCGACACCATGCGCTTCGTCCTCATCCCGCAGGGGATGCGGATCGCGATCCCTGCGCTGGTCGGCTTCGGCATCCTCATGTTCCAGGCGACCTCGCTGGCCTTCACGATCAGTCTCCAGGAGCTGCTCAGCCGCGCCTACTCCATCGGCTCCAGCACCTTCCTGTACTTCCAGGTGCTGCTGCTGGCCGGCGTGCTCTACCTCGCCATCACCCTGCCCTCCGGATGGCTCACCGGCCGTCTGGAACGGCGCCTGTCTCGCCACCTCTGACCGATCTACCCCGGACCGCACCACCCGCTCCGCTGCTCTGCCCCCATGCCCGTACCCCTGACCGTCCTGGAGGTCCTGCCGTGAGCCGTCCCACCGCCCCTCGCCGCCACCGCGCTGTCGCCGGTCTCTTCGCGCTCTCCCTCGTCCCGGCTCTGGCGGCATGCGGAGGCGGCGACTCGAGCTCCTCCTCCGCGGCCTCGGGTGACTGCAAGCCCGCCCACACCTTCGACACCATCGACAAGGGGACGCTGACGGTCGGGGTGTACGACCTGCCCCCGTTCATCAGCACCACTGGCGAAGGCGGCATGAGCGGCATCGACGCTGACCTCATCCGCGAGGTGGCGAAGCTGGAGTGCCTCGAGGTGAAGCCTGTCAACACGTCCGCCGCGGCGATGGTTCCCGGCGTCCAGAACGGGCGCCTCGACGTCGGCATCGGTGACTGGTACCGCACGAAGGCGCGCGCGGAGATCATCAACCTCTCCGACCCGTTGTACCTCGACGACATGGCCATCGTGTCCAAGGACGGTATCGACACCGTCTCCGGCATGGAGGGCAAGACCGTCGGCACCGTCGATGGCTACCTGTGGGTGGAGGACCTCAAGAAGGTCCTCGGCGACAACCTCAAGCTCTACCCGTCCGGTGTCAACATGCAGCAGGACCTCAAGGCCGGCCGCATCGAGGTAGGCATCGACAGCTACGGGTCCGCCGTGGAGACCCTCAAGGGCGACACGACCCTGAAGATCGAGAAGGCCAAGCCCGACTCCCGGGTGGCAGCCTCGGAGCAGCCGGCACAGACCGGCTTCCTCCTCCCCAAGGACAACCAGGCGTGGGTCGACGCGGTCAACGCCGACATCGCCACCCTGCGCGAGAACGGCACGCTCGCGAAGGTGCTGACCAAGAACGGGCTGGACGCCTCGTCCGCCGACGTCGGCGACCCGCGCCTCATCGGCTGACCGGGCTGTCGAAGCCAGGGCGACATCTCAAGGGGAGAATCACACAGTGAGCGCACACCGCTGGACGGCCGAGGTGGTCGTGGTCGGAGCCGGAGCGATCGGCGCGGCCACGGCCCTGGAACTCGCCGGGCGCGGGCACGAGGTGCTCGTGCTCGAGCGCGGCGGAGGCTGGGCGGCGGAGTGCTCCTGGGGCAACGCCGGCCTGGTCTGCCCCAGTCACGCAGGGCCGTTCGCCACCCGCGCTGACCTCGGCAACGCGGCCCGGTGGATGACCCGCCCCGACAGCCCCCTCGGCATCGCCCCGGAACCGGCCCTGGCCGGTTTCCTCACCCGGCTGCTCGCGAGCACCCGCCCGTCGGTCCACCGGCGGGTGCTCGCGGCGTCGCGGGCGATGTGCCTGGACGCCCTCGAGGGACACCGCCGCCTGGCGGAGGCCCACGGCACCGGCCTGCAGCAGGTCGGGCTGCTCGACACCTACGAGACCCCGGAGCGGATGCAGGCGGCGACGGCTGCGGCTGCGGAGCACCGCAGCCGCGGCCTGCGCCCGGAGGTCCTCGACGACACCGCCGTCCGCGCTCTGGAGCCCGCTCTGGGCGCCCAGACCGTCGGCGGGGTGCTCTACCCCGACGAGGCGCACTGCGACCCGGTCTCGTTCGTCGAGGCGGTTGGCGGCGCGGCACTGACCGCCGGAGTGCGCCTGGAGACGGGCACCGACGTGCTCTCGCTGACCCCCGACGCCACCGGCTGCACCCTGGAGACCACCAGCGGCACCGTCCGTGCCGGCCGCGTGGTCGTCGCCGCCGGTACGGCCTCGGGGCGCCTGGTCGCGCCGCTCGGCACCTCCGTGTGCCTGCGCGGTGGCAAAGGATACGCCGTCGACCTCGCCGCCGAGGGGCGCGACGTGCCGGTGCGGCCGTTCATGCTGCAGGAGAGCCGTGTCGCCGTCACGCCTCTGGGCGACAGGCTGCGGCTCGCCGGGACCATGCAGTTCACCGCCGCCGACATGAGCATCGACAGGCGCCGGGTCGCCGGGATCCGGGGGCCGGCCGCCCGCCTGCTGCCGGGCTGGGCCGACGCGACCGTCGTGTCCGTGTGGGCCGGGCTTCGTCCATGCACACCCGACGGTCTCCCGCTGCTCGGCTGGGTCGACGAGCACCAGAAGGTCGCGCTGTCGAGCGGCCACGCGATGCTCGGCCTCACCCTGGCGCCGCTGGCTGCCGAGCAGGCAGCTGACCTGTTCGAGGGCAAGCCCGTGGCGTACGCCGAGCACCTCAGGGTCGACCGCTTCGCGCTCGGCCGCGGCCGGCGGCGCCCGGCCAGCGCGGTGTAGCTCCCCGCCGCCAGCAGTACCCCCAAAGCCCCCTCACGCAGGAGGACCGACCGTGGACCAGCAGTGGCGCATCGACGAGCCCGTCCAGGTGGGCCCGGTGACCCTCCCCCGCCGGGTTTTCCTACCGGCGCACCAGCCGGGCCTGGCTGAGGGCGGCAAGCCCGGTGAGCGGTACATCGCCTACCACCGCCAGCGGGCCCGCGCGGGAGCCGCGATGCAGATCACGGGGGCGACGCCGGTGGTGGCCTCCTCGCAGTGGTCGCAGATCTGCCTGTGGAACGTCGACGAGTCGATCGTGCCCGGCTACCAGGCGCTGGCGTCCGCGGTCCGCGCCGAAGGCGGGCGGATGCTGGCCCAGCTCGCGCACCCCGGCCCCACCGAGTACTCCGGGCCCGACGTCATCGGTCCCTCCCACGACGTCTCCGAGCCGACGCGGCAGGTGGTCGTCCCCGCGACCGTCGCGCAGCTCGCCCTGGTGGTGGAGCAGTACGCCGAGGCAGCCGACCGCTGCCGCCGCGGCGAGCTCGACGGCGTCGAGATCAGCATGGCCCACGGCATGCTGCTGGCCTCGTTCATCTCACCGCTCACCAACCACCGCGACGACGAGTTCGGCGGTGACGCCGAGCGGCGCCTGGAGCTACCCCGCCGCGTGCTGGCCGCCGTCCGTGAGGCCATCGGCCCTGACCTCGTGCTCGGGCTGCGTCTCGGCGTCGACGACATGGTCGACGGGGGCCTGCGCCCGGCCGAGGCTGCCCTCGTGGCACGCGCCCTGGAGCCCCAGGTCGACTACATCAGCGTCATGGTCGGCAACAACAACCGCCTCGAGGCGCGCGTGCAGCACTGGCCGCCGACGCCGGCTCCCCCCGGCACCTTCCGCGCCACCGCCCGCGTGATCCGCGAGGCGGTCACCAAGCCCGTCGCGGCCGTCGGCCGCGTGCTCAGCCTCGACCTGGCCAACGACATGGTCGTCGCCGGTGACGCCGACCTGGTGGGCATGGTTCGGGCGCAGATCGCCGACGGCGAGCTCATCTCGAAGTCGCGCGCAGGCCGGTCCCAGGATGTGCGGCCGTGCGTCGGCGCCAACGTCTGCGTCAACGGTCTGCTGGCCGACAAGCCCCTCGGCTGCATGGTCAACGCCGACGCGCGCACCTCCTCCGAGCTCGGGAGCGCCCCCCGTCTGGACGGCGCGCGAGCCGTCGTCGTCGGCGCCGGGCCCGCGGGACTGGAGTCCGCACGGCGGCTCGCCGAGCGCGGTGCGGCAGTCGTGCTGTTCGAGGAGCACCACGGGATCGGTGGGCAGCTGGCGCAGTGGGCGCAGGCACCCAGCCGCCAGGAGTTCTTCCGCTACGTGGAGTGGCAGCAGCGGCAGCTGGCAGCGCTCGGCGTCGACCTTCGCACCGGCGCACGCGCCACGGCGGCCGACGTCGTCGCCCTCTCCCCCGACCTCGTGGTGCTCGCCACGGGATCGCGCCAGGTCCGCACCGCCCCCGCGACCGACGACGGCTCCGTGTCGCTGCTCACACCCGCCGAGGCCTTCGAGGGACCGATCCCGACGACGACGGCGACGGCCGGCTCCGTCGTCGTTTACGACGAGATGGGCGAGCTCGACGCCGCGCTGATCGCCGAGTACCTGCACACGCAGGGTCTTGACGTCACACTCGTCACCTCGCGGATCCACGTGGGTGAGGGCGAGGGCATCAACACCCTGTTCACGATGCTCCGCGCCCTCGGCGACCGCGGGATCCGCCTCGTGGAGCGGCAGCGCCTGGTGGCCCTGCGCGGAGGACGCGCCGTGTTCGAGGGCGTCTTCGGCGGTGCCGGGCTGGAGCTCACCGCCGACGCCGTCGTCGGGTGGTCTGGCGGAGCGCCCGTGCTCGACCTGCGCGAGGAGCTGGGAGCCGCGGGTGTTCCGGTGGTCGTGATCGGTGACGCGCTGCGCCCGAGGCGGGTCACCGACGCCACCGTGGACGCCAAGCAGAGCACCGACGCGTGGCAACCAGCACGTACCGGAGCCTTCACAGCCCAGGTCTGACCAGCTCAGGTGCGGGTGGCTGAGGTGGGCTTGGGGGCTCCCAGGCGCCAGGAGGCGCGCGCCGCCGTCGCCAGCAGGCGCTCGGTGATGACGGACAGCGCGTCCTGGGTCATGCGGTAGGCCGGGCCACCGACGGTGAGCGCAGCCACCACGGCCCCGTCGGCCCCACGCACCGGTGCGCCCACGGCCACCAGGCCCACCTCGTGCTCCTCCTGGGCCAGGGACCACCCGCGGCTGCGGACCTGACGCAGGTCAGCCTCCAGAGCGCTGTGCTCGACGAGGGTGTGCTCGGTGAACGCCTTGAGGCCCGCACCGCACAGCTCGGCGAGCCGGTCCGCGGGCCACTCAGCCAGGAACACCTTCCCGGCGGCGGTGGCGTGCATCGGGCTGCGCTGCCCGACGTAGTCGCTGAGCGCCACGAACGAGCCACCCGCCGCCTGGTCGACGGTGGTGACGTCGACGTCGTTGCTGACCACCAGGTTCACGGTCTCGCCGACGGCCTCTGCCAGCTCGGCGCACAGCGGACGGCACAGCACCGCGACATCTCGCGAGACGGCCACGCCTGCGGCCAGCTGCACAATCGTCGGCCCCAGCCGGTAGGGGCCTCGCGGCTCGTCCTGGGCCACCACGCCACGGATCTCCATCGTGGTCAGCAGGCGGTAGACGGTGGCTCGGTGCATGCCCACCTCAGCGGCCAGGTCCGCCAGCCCCAGAGCGCCACGGGACGCAAGGGCCTGCAGCAGGGAGATGGCGCGATCGACGGACTGCACCGTGTTGTCGCGCGCGGCGCTCTCCGCCGGGTCCTCGTCTCGCATAGCGGAACCGTAGAGGCGCCTCGAGGCGCCCGGCCATGACAGCTCCCCGGGGTCACCCGTATCCCCTTGACAGCCGGCGTCCGTCACCACACGATCAGTAAACTCGCAGAGCGAGACTGTTTCGTACTGCGAGCGTCATCTCCACCGTCGACACCGCCGTCGACCGCCCACAGCCCCCGCCAGCCCCTGCCCGGTTCCTCACCGGCATCCGAAGGGACACCACCCATGACGGCTCAGCTCACCCCCACGCCCGAGACAGCTCCCGTCGCACCTGCCGGATCGTCGACGCCCTCCGCACCGACGGCTCTCGGGACCAGCGCGGCAGAGCTCGTGGCACGACGCCGCAAGGGCTACAGCCTGGAGGGCGACTTCTACACGAGCCGGGAGATCTACGACCTCGACGTCGACGTCGTCTTCAGCAAGAACTGGATCTTCGTGGCCGCCGCGGCCGAGATCCCCGAGGCCGGCGACTATGTCACCGTCGACATCGGCAAGGCCTCCGTCGTCGTGGTTCGCGACGACGACGACGAGATCACCGCCTTCCACAACGTCTGTCGCCACCGCGGGTCCCGCCTCCTGGAGGACAAGGGCTTCGTCGGCAACATCGTGTGCCCCTACCACCGGTGGACCTACGCCCTGGACGGCTCGCTGCTGCACGCCGAGTCCCAGCCCCCCGGCTTCGACAAGAGCTGCTTCTCCCTGCACAAGGTCCACGTCCGCAACCTCGCGGGCCTGGTGTTCATCTGCCTCGCACAGGACGCTCCCGCCGACTTCGACGAGGTCGCCAAGATCGTCGAGCCGCACCTCCGGCCGTACCAGCTCGACAAGGCCAAGGTCGCCCGACAGATCGACCTGCCCGAGGCCGGCAACTGGAAGCTCGTCATGGAGAACAACCGCGAGTGCTACCACTGCGACGGTCACCCCGAGCTCATCAGCGCCTTCTTCCCGATCTTCGGCTACTCCGCAGAGGACATCACCCCGCGCCTGCAGCCCATCTGGGACCGTTACACCGCAGCCAAGGAGGCCCTCGCCGAGAAGCGCGTCGCGCAGGGGACTCCCCTGTGCGACCACCAGGAGCTCGACACGCGCCCGGTCGGCTTCCAGCTGGAGCACTTCCCTCTGGAGGGAGAGAGCAAGTCCTTCGCGGCGGGCGGTGCCGCGCTGTGCTCCAAGCTCATCGGAGACGTCAAGGACGCCGCCTTCGGTGACATCTCGATGCACCTGCAGCCCAACTGCTGGTTCCACTTCCTGGGTGACCACTGCATCGCGTTCTCGGTCATGCCCACCTCGCCCACCACGAGCGTGCTGCGCACCACCTGGCTGGTGAACCCGGACGCGGAGGAGGGAACGGACTACGACCTGGAGAGCCTGTGCGCGACCTGGAACGCCACCAACGACCAGGACCGCACGCTCGTGACCAACACCCAGATCGGATGTTCTGACCCCGCCTACGTGCCGGGCCCGTACTCCATGGTCGAGGACCAGGTCGAGGCGTTCGTCAACTGGTACATGACGCGCCTGCGCGAGCACCTGGGCCTGGAGGCCACCGCGTAACCACGGCATCGAGGGCCCAGACCCGCTGTGGCCCCACCCCGCGCGGGGTGGGGCCACAGCGGCAACACGAGGACGACGCACCGGTCCCGGGGCTGGCGCCCGAGCGGCGGCGCGCTACCCCACCAGGGAGAACTGGGCGGTAGCACTCACGCACGCCGCACAGAGCGCGACGCAGCGCGCTGATGACCCCCGCGACGTGGCCGGCGACGGCGCCGTCTCGACGAAGTCACCGCCGCAGAGCGTGCACTCACGGATGACGTCGGGGCAGGGCTCCATGGTGACCTCTTCGCCGCAGGTGACGCCCCGACGTCGTGGTCGGTGGCCGGTGATCGATCACTGTAACCCGGCGAAGCCCTCAACCGGCAGGACCGACTCCCACTTTGCCGTCCCCGATCCATGAGTTTTTCTGAGGCCCATAGCGAAGAAAGAGCACATTGTCGGCGGCGTGACCGCGGGATCAGACTGAGAGCGCGCCGACCCCGGCGAAGCCCTCAGGAGGTACGCCGTGAACCCCGCCTTTGCCCTGCGGATTGCCGCCATGCCGTTCGGTGCGCGGCGATCGTGAGCCGCATCCACGACCGGGCCCTTGCGGTGCCTCCCACCGCCTCCACACCGCCAGCCGCCGGCCGCTCGCTCGGCATCGACGTGGCAGCGCGGATCGAGGAGATCGACCTCGCGGCCATGGACCGCGCCAGGCTCGCGCGCGTCCGGGAGCAGCTGGTGAGGTTCGGATATGGGTCGGCCCTCCTGAGCGACCCCCTGAACATCCGCTACGCCATCGGGGTCCGGAACATGCAGATCTGGACCATGCACGCGCCGGGTCGCTACGTCTTCATCCCGGTCGAGGGTCCGGTCGTGCTCTTCGAGTTCGCGGCATCGATGCACCTCGCTGAGGCCGCGACGGTGGTCGACGACGTCCGCCCCAGCGTCTCGCCCTTCTACTTCCTCGCTGGACCGCGCCGCGCAGAGAAGTCGGAGGACTGGGCGCGCGACGTCATCGACCTCGGCCTGCGCTACGGCGGCAAGGAGCAGCGCATGGCTGTCGACAGGTGCGAGCCGTGGAACGCCGCCCACCTCATCGCGGCCGGCTTCAGCCTGTTCGACGCCCAGGAGCCGCTGGAGCTGGCCCGCATGATCAAGACTCCGGAGGAGCTCAAGTGCCTCCAGCTCTCCGTCGACGTCGCCGACCTCGCCGTCAACCGCATGCGGGCCACGCTGACGGCGGGGATGACAGAGAACGAGCTCTGGGCGGTGCTGCACGAGACCAACATCGCCCACGACGGCGAGTGGATCGAGTGCCGGCTGCTCTGCTCTGGCCCACGGACCAACCCCTGGTTCCAGGAGAGCGGCAACCGGGTCATCGAGGCCGGTGACATGGTGGCGTTCGACACGGACATGGTGGGGCCCATGGGGTACCTGGCGGACATCTCCCGCGCGTTCGTGTGCCCCGGCAAGCGGCCGACGGGCGAGCAGCGCCGTCTCTACGACATCGCGCTCGACCAGGTGATGACCAACGTGGCCCTGATCGAGCCCGGAATGTCGTTCGAAGAGTTCGGCGCCAAGTGCTGGCCGGTTCCGGACCAGTTCGTGCCCAACCGCTACATGATGATGATCCACGGGGCGGGGCTCGTCGACGAGGCGCCGATCGTGGCGTACGCAGCGGACTTCGAGGAGTCGGGCTACTCCGGCACCTTCGAGGAGGGCATGGTCGTGTGCGTCGAGAGCTTCATCGGCGAGGTCGGCGGCAAGGAGGGCGTCAAGCTCGAAGAGCAGGTGCTCGTGACGGCGGGCGGCGCGAAGACCCTGTCCTCCGCTCCCCTGGTCGACGCCCTCAGCATCGACTAATGCACAGGACATCACCGACGGCAGCACCACCAGACGCGACGTCCTGAGGGGCAAGGTCATGAGCGAGAACCCGAGGAACACCCACCCCGACCCGAGCGCCGCTCCACTCGTCACCCGGGCGCCCGGACCGCAGGCCTGGGAGGAGTCCGACGTCGCCGGTTTCACCACCGCTGCATTGCACACCGACGCCAGCTCTGGCGAGTCGACGATGCTGATGAAGGTGGCGCCCGGCGCGTACGCGGGCTCACATGCTCACGACGACGTCGAGCACATCTACATCCTCTCCGGCAGCTTCTCCGACGACTGGGGCACCTACGGGCCTGGTGACTACGTGCGCCGTGAGCCCGGAACGATGCACGCGGCCTGGAGCGACGAAGGCGCCACGGTGCTGCTGCACTACCGCGGACACTGACGCACCCACCGAAGCCCCATCGGTCACACCTATCGACACTTCTGAGGAGCCATCGGTTAGAACTGCTGCATGGATGTCCTGGATCTGCGCCGGTTGCGCCTGCTGCGGGAGCTGTCGGTACGCGGAACCCTCAGCGCTGTGGCCGCGGCCGCGGGCTACACCCCGTCAGCGGTCTCCCAGCAGCTGGACGTCCTGGCGCGCGAGGTCGGCACGCCCCTGCTGACCAAGGCGGGACGTGGAGTCCGTCTCACAGACGCCGGCCAGCGCTTGGTGCAGCACGCCGAGGTGCTGCTCTCCGCCGACGAGGCGGCTCGAGCTGATCTGCATCAGCTGACCCGCGCCCTGGGGCAGCTGAGGGGAACCGTGCGCGCGGCCGGGCTGCAGTCCGCCGCACGTCATCTGCTCGTGCCAGCTGTGGCCGCGCTGAGCGTTGACCACCCGCACGTGGAGGTTCACCTCACCGAGGCCGAGCTGGAGCAGGCGCTGCCCGGGCTGCAGCTGGGCAGCCTGGACCTGTGTGTGTGCGACGAGTACGACGGTCAGCCCCGTCCGCGACCCGCCGGGCTGCGCTCGGACGTGGTGCTGCGCGAGCCGCTACGCCTGGTGCTGCCGCTCTCCCATCCGCTGGCGGCGAACGACACACCCGTTGAACTGAGCTCCCTGGCCGATCAGCCCTGGGTCAGTGCCCCCAGCGGCACCGGACACCACCAGCTCGTCCTGGCCGCCTGCCGCTCCCGCGGCGGCTTCGATCCCACCATCCGTCACCACGCCAGCGACGCCGAGGTGCACCTCGACCTCGTGCGCCACGCTCGCGCCGTCACGCTGCTGCCCACGCTGTCGCTCCCCCACGCCGACCCCACGCTGGCCATCCGCGAGATCGCAGGCCCCCCGATGCACCGGACGCTGCTGCTCATCACCCGCGCCTCTGCCGCTTCACCCGCCGTCACCGCCTTCGTTGCGGCGGTACGTCACGCGGCGACCCGCCCGTTCGGCGAGGTGACGAGCGGGTGAGACTTCCTGAGGAACTGGACGTGGTCGTGTCCACAGCTGACCTCGTCCGCGACTGCCACCGGGTACTCACCGCTGCTGGCGCCAGCCCGACCGTTGCGCGCCTGATCACGGAGAACGCGATCTACTCCGAGGAGCGCGGCCACGCCTCAGTCGGCGTGAGCCACCTCCTCGACCACGTCCACGCCATGCGGGAGGGCCGTCTGGACGGAAGCGCCGAACCTGCCGTGACCCATCCCCTTCCCGCCATCTTTCGCGCCGATGCCCGCGGCGGGGTTCCTCACACCGCGTTCGACGCGCTCCTCCCGCAGGTCGTGGCCACCGCCCACGCCCAGGGACTGGTGGCGTTCGCCCAGAGCGGTGCGTACACCTGCGGGAGCCTCGGGTGGTTCACCCACCGCCTGGCCGAGCACGGCCTGGTCGCGATCGGCACCGCCACCTCACCGGCGCTGATGGCCGCTGGCCCCGGCGGCGGCCGCGTGTTCGGCACCAACCCGATGGCCTTCTCCTTCCCCCGCGTCGACGGGACGCCGCTGACCCTGGACCAGGCCTCCAGCGCCGTCGCCTGGGTCCGTGTGCGCGAGGCAGCCGCCCGGGGTGAGCAGCTGCCCACCGGCTGGGCGCTCGACCCCGCTGGAGAGCCCACCACTGACCCCTCGGCGGGCCTGGTCGGAGCGCTGTTGCCCTTCGGTGGGTACAAGGGCGCCAACATCGCCCTCATGGTCGAGCTCCTGTCCTGCATGGCTGGGGGCGCGTGGTCGATGGACGCCGCCCCGTTCGACCGCGGCGCGGAGTCCCCCGCCGTCGGCACCTTGTTGATCGCCATCGACCCGACCGGCCTCGATCCGGACTACACCCGGCGCTCCACCCAGCACCTGGAGAGGCTGGCTGCCTCCGGGGTGCGGGTGCCTGCGGCTGCGCACGCCTTCGGGCGGAGCCACCTGACGCTGCCCAGCGCCCTGTTGGCCGCGCTGAGGGGGCGGACCGCGCGGGCCTGAGGCGCGGCTGGTCGGCGCCGCCTGGTCCGGTGCGCCACCCGGCCCAAGAGAGGGCACGCGAGGCCGCGCTTCACCAGCAGCGCATCCGCCACGGAACGCCCTGCTCCGGATAACCGCTGCTGGCCGTGGCGTCAGGACATACCGGTGACCTGCGGAGGTAGCTCCGCAGGTCACCGGCTGAGGCGGACGAGTCAGCCACATACGCCAGGAACGGTCAGGCACAGATCCCTGACCTGCAAAGATGACGCAATGTAGCCACTCACCTGCTGACTTGCCGTTGGCGTCCGTTGGTCAGCGATGGCCAAAGTTGAATCCGTTGAGGACAATCTGAGGACAGCGCGGGGACAGCCACGCACCAAATCCGTAATTGACAACCCCAGGCAACCATTGTCCGTCACTCTGGGTCGCTCGTTCGCGCAGCGGCCCCCCGACGCAACACCGACGGGGCCTCAGGAGGCACCGGGGCTGCCGCCGCCGCCCACTCTCCCCCGGATCCCTGACTACCCGCCGGAGGGCGACCACGCTCGACGCATCCAGTCACCTGAGGAAGACTTCGACTGCCCAGCACGACACCCGACGCCACGGAAAGTGTCCATGCCGGCCCACAGCACCCACCAGATGGCAACCGTCTTCCTGAACACGCATCGTTCAGCCCGGAGGCATCGTTGGTGTTCGGCCTTGCTCCCTCGCCAACCCCATCACCAACGCAGACGCTCATGCAGACGGCCGCTGCAGCCAGCTCCGGCGGCACCCCATGGTGGCTCTCACTGCTGCTGGCGACCATTCCGCTCGCGGGGGCCGTGCTCGGCGTGATCCTCTTGCGCCGGACCGGCAAGGAGACAGTCCAGGTCAGCGAGGAGTCGCTGGCCAACGCCGTCAGCGCCCGACTTGAGACACGCCTGAGCGCTCTGGAGCTGGACAAGTGGTGCCGCCGCGAGGAGACCATGCGCATGCTGCGGTGGGCGACCGAGCGGGCCACGAGCAAGGACGACAACGAGGCCGTCATCGGCACGAGGGTGCTTGAGGCATTGGGCCAGTCCGAGCTGCTGCAACCGGAAGACCAAGGCCTCATCGACGCGGTCCTCGACGTCCTGCTCGAAGAGCCGGAGTCCGCCTACACTGAGGCGAGCAGCACTGGTGACGAGGTCGAAGTGGACCTCGTCGACGGCGAACAGGGGTGAGGCAAAGATGGCGAAGCGCATCGAGGTCACCCGCGCGCAAAAGGCAGCTGCTCAGATCAAGATGAATCGGTCAGAGAAGACTGGGCGTTACGTCAGCCCGGCAACCAAGGCCATCGCCAACGCAAGGCCACTGTCGAAGTCGGGCACGGAATCGAGCGCTGGCGTGCGTTCGTAAGCGTCAGCTGGTGCAAGTCGCCGACTGGCGGGGCGAGTTCCGAAAGCGTTCCGCAGTCTCGTGATGGCTCCTCACGAGCCAGTCCCTCGCGTTCCAGCTTGCTCAGCCACTCCAGCACGGCCTCCTGCCGATACAGAACGCGTCGGCCAACCCTGATGCTCGCTGGCCCCTCGCCCACGTACCTCCAGTAGCGAACGGTGGATTCAGAGGTCCGGAGCATCTCAGCGACCTCACGAGTCAACAGGACTCGGGCATACCGAGCGATGGTCGCCGCGCGGGAGCGATTCGGACGTCTGGGTGTCCTTGGCTCAAGGGCGGTAATCGTTTGAGATAGAGCAAGGTCATGCAGGGGCAAGGCGAGCTCGAACGCCTCGTGCGAGGGCGCGCCTGGCTTAGAGCGTCCGCCAGTAGGTGCGATCTTGGCGAGTGACCCGCTGGAGTTGCGAGCGGGCACGGGGCCCTCCACATCATGGAGTTGCTAACGCTCTG
>NZ_QGDQ01000011.1 GCF_003149145.1 Quadrisphaera granulorum
TCTCGGAGGCCGTCCAGGTCATGGGTGGGACGTTACTGGGCGCCACCGACAGTCGTACAGGTGTGCAGAGTAAATGCTTGTTACGGGGTTTTGAGGGTGACGGAGGGTGGTGGGGTGGTGACCGCGATGGGGCCAACAGACCACAGCTCCCCACAACGGCACCCACTCCGGAGATGGGGATCGCCACCCAGTCTTGGCCCCGGAAGCGTGAGTGCCTCCGGGGCCACGTCACGTCGCCGGGCTTCACGCTCGTCGTCGTCCTGATCAGTGAGACGTGATCAGTGAGAGGTAACCGCCTCACGACTGATCACAGCGTCATCGGTGAGCCTGGGCCGAAGCGCCACCAGGCTGACCAGCGCGCCGACCAAACCCGCGACCCCAGCCACGAGGAAGACCCGGTCGAGCCCCGCAGCGAAAGCCTCCTGCGCCAGCGACTCCGCCACCGCTCGCGCGCCACTGGGCACCGCCGCCAGCAGCTGCTGCGCCCCGCCGCTCGTCAACCCCGCGGCGAACCGCTCCGGCTGCGGCACGCCAGCCGCCCCAGACACCGAAGACCGCACCGCAGCGCTGAGCACGGACCCGAGGACGGCGATCCCGAGCGCCATCCCGAGCTGGCGCGCGGTGTTCACCGCGCCGCTCGCCATGCCGGCGCGGTGGTGAGGCACCGTGGCGAGCGCCGCGGAGACGAGCACTGGCGTCCCCAGCCCGACGCCCAGCCCGCCCACGACCATCCCCGGGACAAGCGCCATCCAGCCCACCGGCGACCAGACGTGCAGCGCCAGCACCACCAGCAGGTCACCGGCGCCGATCAACGCCATGCCCACCGTGACCGGCAACCAGGGCGACCTGTCGTGCAGCAGCCGACCGACCGCCGCAGAGACCACGAACGCCACCACGCTCAGCGGCAACACCACCAGCCCGGCCCGCACGGCGTCGAGCCCGAGCAGCGACTGCAGCCACAGCGACGCGTACGCCAACGTGCCGAACGCAGACGCCTGCATGAGTACCGCCACCACGAGCAGCCCACTGAACGACGGCGACCGCAGCAGCCGCAGGTCGAGCAACGGCGCCGACGCCCGTCGCTCCACGACGCAGAAGACGACGACGGCGAGCGCGCTCACGCCGACGCTGGCCACGGCCCCGGCGCTGGTCCACCCGTGCTCCCCGCCGCGAATCAGCCCGAAGACCAGGCTGGCTGCGGCGAGCGTGAACGCCACCGCCCCGCCAACGTCGAGCCGGCCCGCCGGGTGCCGCGTCTCCGGGAGCGTCCGCAGCGCGAGGACGACGGCGACCGCGGCCACCGGCAGGTTGACGAAGAACACCCATCGCCACGACAGCGCGTCGACGAGCACCCCGCCGGCCAGCGGCCCGGCCGCCGCCGCCGCGCCGCTGACCGCGCCCCACACACCGAAGGCCGTGCCGCGGTCGCGTCCGGAGTAGCTCGTGGAGAGCAGGGCCGTGGTCGCGGCGAACATCGCGGCTCCACCGACACCCTGAACCACGCGGGAGGCCACGAGGACCGACGACGACGGCGCCGCGCCGCACGCGAGCGAAGCCGCCGCGAAGACGACCAGCCCGACGACGAAGGTCGCGCGGCGGCCCGCGCGGTCGGCGATGGCGCCGGCGAGCATCAGCAGCGCGGCGAGCGCGAGGGCGTAGCCGTCGACCACCCACTGGAGGTCGGCGAACGACGCCGACAGCGAGGTCGCCATGGACGGCAGGGCGACGTTGACGATGGTGACGTCGAGGAGGAGCACGAAAGTGCCCAGACAGACCGCTGTGAGCGGCAGCCACTTGCGCATGTCGACCTCCGGGTCGGACGGCGAGGATCGGGGAGGGGCGGACGCTCCGCTGGGGAGCGCCGGCCCCGCCGAGGTTCGTCCGCACATCCCGTGGCGCGGCAGCCGAACGGCTCTCGACGGCGGAACTCGACTGCTCGTACCGTCTGCGTGGTGGTTTCCGATGCCTTCACCGCCGGTGAGCGCCAGCTGCTGCAGGCGCTGCAGATCGACGGCCGAGCGCCGTTCCGCGTGCTGGCCGAGGTGCTCGGCGTCTCCGACCAGACCGTCGCCCGGCGCTGGGCGCGGCTGCGCGAGAGCGGACGAGCGCGCGTGGTCGGCCTCACCGCCCCACTCCGGCTGGGGCGAGCGTCGTGGATGGTGCGGGTGCGCACCCACCCCGATGCGGCGCTCGACGTCGCCACCGCCATCGCCCGCCGCGAGGACACCTCCTGGGTGCACATCACCTCGGGCGGCACGGAGATCGTCTGCAGCACGCAGACCGACAGGGTCCTCGGAGCCGACTCGCTACTCCTGGGGGTGCTGCCGCGCAGCCGCCGGGTGGTCGAGGTGACCGCGCACCAGCTGCTGCACGTCTTCCACGGCGGCACCGACAGCCCGCTGCTCAAGTGGGGAGCCCTCGACGAGGCGCAGGTCGCCGCGCTCGTGGCGCAGCGACCGCCGGTGGAGGTGACCGACGACGTCGTCGTCCTCGACGACCTCGACAGGGCGCTGGTGCGGCTGCTCGCCGTCGACGGACGGGCACGCGTGGAAGACCTGAGCGCCCACACGGGCGTCCCGGCCAGCACGGTTCGGCGGCGGCTCGACGCGCTGCGTCGCAGCGGGGCGCTGTACTTCGACGTCGAGTTCGACTCCCGACGGTTCGACACCGGCGCGCCCACGCTCGTCTGGGCGAAGGTGGCCCCTCGCGACCTGGACGCCGCCGGCGAGGGTCTTGCTGAGCTCCCGGCGACAGCGTTCGCCGCGGCGGTCACCGGCCCCAGCAACCTCTACGCCGTACTCACCACCCAGACCAGCGCCGAGCTCTACCGGCTGCTCAGCGGCCCCGTGGCCGAGCTGCCAGGCCTGACGGGCCTGGAGTCCTCACCGGTGCTGCGGAACGTCAAGGCCGGCGCTCCTCTTCTCACCATGCGGTGACGCCTGACGTGACGGCGGCGGCCGTGCATGACACGAGCGTCTGGGCCTCCCGCCCGACACCTGGATCAGGTTCACGCGATCGAACGGAACGATGCAGCGATGAGCCACGAGCTGCGCACACCCGAAGGACTGCTCCTGCGTGCCTGGCAGGACGACGACGCGGCCGCCGTCCTGGAGGCCTTCAGCAGTCCAGACATGGCGCGCCAGACTGCCGAGCCGATCACCGACCTCAACGCCGCGATCGGCTGGATTTGGCGGGCGAGCGCGGGCAGGGACACCGACGCGTGGTTCAGCTGGGCCGTCTCCGATCCCGACGGTGCGGTACTCGGCAACGTGACCGTCTCCGGCATCGACCGCCGCCACGAGCAGGCGTGGGTCTCCTACTGGACGCTCCCGCGGGCTCGTGGTCGCGGTGTCGCCGCAGCAGCCACTCGGGCCGCGGCACGCTGGGCCTTCTCCGAGGGAGGGCTCCACCGACTGGAGCTCGGGCACCGGACCAACAACCCGACGTCGTGCCGCGTCGCGCTGGCCGCGGGCTTCGCCGTGGAGGGCGTGGAACGGGAGAAGCTCCTCTACGACGGCGTCCGCTTCGACGTGGGGCGGCATGCTCGCCTCGCCACCGACCCCGCGCCGTCCGCGTAGGCCATCACGCACTCGACGGTCACGACATCCACCCGACCAGCACCGCTCCGTCACGGAATCGGCGTGACGACTCCGCCGCTCGATAGTTACTGTGGGCACGTGAGCACAGCGATGTCCCGCCTCAGCGGGGCCCTGGAGGTGGTCGGCGGGTTCTCCGCCTGCATGAGGTGACCGCCGCACCCGGTGACCGCGCGCGATCACCGGACAGCGGCGCAGCGACAGCACACCGGCACACGGCGGCGACTCTCGTCGTCGTCGTCGGCCCCTCACCGCTGCCGCCGCGTCCTCTCAGGACCACCGCCCGCCGCCCCCAGAACCGGCGGCTCTCACGGACAGGCACCGCGATGCTCCCCCTCGACCCCAGCGCTCTGCGCGCCTCGCTCGTCAACGCCTCTCGCAAGGAGGCCTCCGACATGACCCCACCGCCAGACCTCGGCTCCCTCGACTGGGAACAGCTGGACCTGCTCGGGTGGCGAGACCCGAAGCTCCCGCGCCGCGCCTACGTGGTGCTCCCCGGCCACCCGGACGACGACGACCGCCCGCGCGGCGTGCTGCTGCGCCAGGCCGAGGCCGTCCCGAGGCGACGAGCGCAGTGCGCGTGGTGCCAGGACGTCACGCTGCCGAACGACGTCGTCTTCTACGCGGCTCGCCGCGCCGGAGCCGCCGGGCGCGTGGGCGCGACGGTGGGCACGCTGCTCTGCCGGGACTTCGAGTGCTCGCGCAACGTCCGGGTGCTGCCGCCGCTGGCCTACGAGGGCTTCGACCGGGAGGCCGCGCGCCAGCAGCGGGTCGCCGTGCTGCGGGAGCGATCCCGCGCGTTCCTCCTGGCGGTGCTGGGCGACGAGCACGCGGGGTGAGTCGCCGGGTGGTCAGCGGGCGGGTTTCGGTGGTGGCGCCGATGCTGGAGCGGTGTTCCTCTTCTTCAGCAACCGGGCGGGCTGCCTGGGATCGCTGGTCATCAGCCTCGTCGTGACGCTGCTGCTCGTCGCCGCGTTCACGCTGCTGTGACGACGTCCGCACGGCCCGCGCAGCCGGCCGGGACGGCGCCGGTCGCCCGACCGCGGCGCCTCCTCGACGTCCGCACGGTCTACGCCGAACCGGCCGCGCTGGCGCTGCCCCGCGGGCAACAGGTGGTGGCGCGCTGGCCCGAGGCGGAGGTGGTGGAGGTCGCTTCCGCGCTGCGGATCCCGGCCGTCCACGGCGACGACGCCAGCGTGGAGCGGTGGGTCCGCACCAAGACCGAGGTGCTCGCCCTCGGGGTGCGCAAGAGCATGGCCGCGCGCAAGAACGACAGGTCGGCCAACTGGATCGCGCCGTCGCTGTCCAACGGCTGCGCCATGGCGTGCGCCTACTGCTACGTGCCCCGGCACAAGGGGTACGCCAACCCCATCACCGTCTACGCCAACAGCGACGACGTCGTCGGCTACCTGCAGCGCCACGTCGCCCGGCAGGGCGTCAAGCCGGGGCCGGACCAGTGCGACCCGGCCGCCTGGGTCTACGACATCGGGGAGAACTCCGACGCCTCGGTCGACGCGGTGGTGTCCGACAACGTGCGCGACCTCGTGGCCGCGTTCGCGCGGATGCCCACGGCCAAGGCGAGCTTCGCGACTAAGCACGTCAACCGCGACCTGCTCACCTACGACCCCCGCGGGCGCACCCGGGTCCGCTTCTCGGTGATGCCCGAGCGCATGGCGAAGCTCGTCGACGTCCGCACCGACCCGGTGCGCGAGCGCATCGCCGCCGTCGACGACTTCGTGGAAGCCGGGTACGAGGTGCACCTCAACCTCTCCCCCGTCATCGTCCACGAGGGGTGGCTGCAGGAGTGGGCGGAGCTGCTGGCCCAGCTCGACGACGCGCTGTCTCCGCGGTCGAAGACGCAGTGCGCGGCGGAGGTCATCTTCCTCACCCACAACGCCGGGCTGCACGAGGTGAACCTCGGCTGGCACCCGAAGGGCGAGGAGGCCCTGTGGCGCCCCGACGTGCAGGAGGCCAAGCGCTCCCACAACGGCATGGAGAACGTGAGGTACCGGGCGCGCTGGAAGGCGGTGTGGGTGCAGCGCTTGCTCGACCTCATCGCCGAGCGCACCCCGTGGCTCACCGTCCGGTACGCCTTCTGATCCGCTCGCGCGTCTCGTCCGCGACGGCCACCAGCTTCCGACGGCAGGCAGAGCACGGCTGACTGCGATGGCGCGGTCTCTCGGTGTCGAGGTCGGGCGCACCGGCCTGGTGGCCGTGGGCGTGCGGCATCGTGCTGACCACCGCAGCCGTCGCCGTCGCCGGACCGGTGATGTTCATCGCGCTCGCCGCACCAGGTAATCACCCCCACCCCCGCGGTGATCATGGGCGTCCGCCACCCCAGGGTGGCGGACGCCCATGATCACGGACAGGGGTTAGACGGTCTGGAGAGACCGGCGCGGGATCAGCAGGTAGAGCGCCCCGGCGACGACGAAGCCGACCAGCGGGGTGAGGTCACCGAGCTGCGGGAGCGCCGTGGCCACCGGGCCCGCGTACACCGCCTGGTTGGCGAACAGCGCAATGGACACGACCGTGCCCACGATGAACGCCACCAGGCCGCCGACGTTGGTCCACGACTTCTCGTGCAGCACGCCGGACACGTCCTCGCCTCGGCGGACCCACTGGTCGGCGAGCACCACCGCGAGCCACGGAGCGACCCAGTAGGAGATCACCAGGAGGAAGGACTCGTAGGCGTGACCGGCGTCGGCGAGCCCGCCCCAGGCGAGGAAGAACCCGACCACCCCGAACGCCACCGGGACGACCGCCCGGCGGCGCGCCAGCGACGTGAAGCCCATCGACAGGAACGCCATCGAGCCGGAGTAGACGTTGATGATGTTCGCGCAGATCGCCCCGAGGGCGATGGCCAGCAGCGTCACCTGCGCGAGAGCGCCGGGCAGGTGGGAGGTGAACGCCTCGGTGGGGTTGTCGCTGGTAGCGCCGGGGATGAAGAAGGACGCTGCGCCGGCGAGCATGAGCACCGTGGTCGAGAGGAACAGACCGACGCCCGCGGCCCAGCCGGCGGCGCGCCCGGTGCCCAGGGGCAGGTAGCGCGTGTAGTCGGTGGCGTAGGGGTTCCACCCGGCGCTGTAGCCCCACGCCGTCGCCGCCGCGAGGATGAAGCCGCCCATACCGGCCGGCTGCTCGGGCACCACCGAGTAGTCGGCCTTGGCGAAGGTCAGGACGGCGACGACGGCGAACACCACCGCGAGCACGATGACCGCGTACCGCTCGAAGAGGTGGACCAGGTCGTGGCCGAGCGCGGCGACGCCGATCTGCACGAGCACCACCGCGAGCAGGCAGACCACGGGGGCGAGCGTCGTCAGGGCCGACAGCGCGAACGCCGCGGAGACGCTGTTGACGGCGAACCAGCCGAAGCCCGCCATGACGGACATGAGCGTCGCGGGGACGACGTTGCCGCGGAACCCAAAGGCGACCCGTGCGAGCACCATCTGCGGTACGCCGACCTTCGGCCCGCGGGCCGACAGGATGCCGTGGGACAGGGCCGCCAGTCCGTTACCCAGCAGGATGGCGGCCGCGGCCTGCCAGAAGGTCAGGCCGAAGGCCATGGTCGCCAGGACGCCGACGAAGACGGTCGCGAACTCCAGGTTCGGGGAGCTCCACGTCCACGCGAGGTGGAGCGGGCGTCCGCGCCGCTCGCTGAGCGGGATCGTCTCGGTGGAGCGCTTCTCGAGCGTCTCCGTGGCGGCGACGGGGGCGGGTGGTGCTGTGCTGGTAGCGGTCATGGGAGGTCCTCTCCGATGTCTTCGAACCACACGTCGGGGCGTTCGGTGATGAAGCGCTGCATGAGGTCCTTGCAGCGCTGGTCGTCGAGCACGGTCACCGAGACGCCGTGCTCGGCCAGCCAGTCGTGGCCGCCGGTGAAGGTGGAGCTCTCGCCCACCACGACGTGCCCGATGCGGAACTGGCGGACCAGCCCGCTGCAGTACCAGCAGGGCGAGAGCGTGGTGACCATGACCGTGTCGCGGTAGCTCGGCCGGCGGCCCGCGGCGCGGAACGCGTCGGTCTCTGCGTGGACGGACGGGTCGCCGTCCTGGATACGGCGGTTGTGGCCCGCCCCCAGCAGCTCGCCGTCGAGGGAGAACAGGGCCGCGCCGATGGGGACGCCACCCTCGGCGGCGCCCTTGCGGGCCTGGGCGACGGCGACGTCGAGGAGCGCGCCGACGTCGTACGGGAGCTCCGGGGCTCCCAGAAGTGTCGAAGGAGTGACGGTGGTGCTCATAGGTGTCACCCCACCAGCCGACATGGGCGTGGCGTCAGCGTCACCCTGTCAGCATTCGGACTACCGATCTCGGACACTGCGTACGCTGCAGACGTGGCACTGCTCGTGCGCGAGGCGCTCCAGCACCCGGTGGTGAGCGCGGCGTCGCCGCAGGTACTCACCGACGGAGCCGACCTCGACGTCCCCGTCCGGTGGGTGCACTCCAGCGAGATCTACGAGATCGGCCCGCTGCTCACCGGCGGAGAGCTGCTGCTGACCACAGGGCTCGGCGTCTCCGGTGCCGACGCCGGGGCCCGTCGCCACTACGTGCGCGACCTGGCGGCCCGCGGCGTGGCGGCGCTCGCCATCGAGGTGGGGCGCTCGCTGCCGGCGGTGCCGCCGGAGATGGTCGACGAGGCGACCCGCCGCGGCCTGCCCCTCGTGGTGCTGCGCGAGGTGGTCCCGTTCATCCGGATCTCCGAGGCCCTCAACACCCTCATCGTCGACGACACCTCGGCCAGGCTGCGCCTGTCCGAGCGCGTCACCGCCGCAGTCCAGGCGGCCCAGGCGGAGGAGCGAGGCCTGGCGGGGCTGCTCGCCGCGGTGGGTCAGCTGCTGGGACGCCCGCTCGTGCTGGTCTCCGCGGGCGGCGCACTGGTGTCCGCCGCCGGCACCCCCGACGATCGCGCGGCCTGGCGGGTGGTCGAGTCGCCCGCGGCGGTCCAGGTCGACGTCGTCGTGCGGGGCCGACGCTGGGGTGCTGTCGCCGCCGGCAGTCCCAGCGGTGTGGGGGCGGGTGGCTCCGGTGCTGCCGGTGGCGCCGGTGACGTGGCGGTCCAGATCTCCGACGACGACGTCAGCGCGGCGCTGAGCAGGCTCGCCCCTGCGCTGGCACTGGAGCTGCTGCACGGCCGCGGCACACCCCACCGCCCCGACCAGCTCGCGGCACGCCTCCTCGCCGACCTCGTCGAGGGCGAGTCGCCCGACACCGACCTGCTCGTGCGCGCCGGCGCCGCGGGGTTCCACCCGGGCGCGGCCGACGTCGTCGTCGGGGTCGCCGTGGACGTCCCCGAGAGCCGGACCGGGCTGTCACTGCTGCAGGCCGCGGCGCGCAGCACCGGAAGTGGCGGCACGGTGCTGCGAGGCCGCGTCGGCGCGGACGTGCTGGCGCTGTTCGCGCTGGACCGCCCGGACCCGGTGCGCGTCGTCGCCGAGGCGCTCACCGCGGCCTGGCGTCGCGCGGGCGAGCCGCCGCTGCAAGCCGCCGTGGGTGACGCCGTGGCCGCCGACCGCGGCGCGGCGGGCTGGCGCTGGACGCTCGGACGCGCCCGGGCGGCGGCGTCGCTGGCCAGCAGGGCACCCGCGCCCCCCGAGGCCGCCGGTCGGGTGACCACCGCCCGGGCGTGGGCGCTGGAGCTGCTGCTCCACGAGAACGGCGCTCCGGTGGCCGACATCGCCGACTCCACCCTTCGAGGCCTGCGCCGCTGGGACGCGCGGCACGGCAGCGACCTCGTACGCACCGTCGAGACGCACCTGCGCTTCGGCGGCTCACCGTCACGGACCGCCGAGGAGCTGCAGATCGGCCGGCAGGCTGTCTACCAGCGCCTGGCCCGCATCGAGGAGCTGCTTGGGCACCCGCTCGACGCCCCCGACGCCCACGCCGCGCTGCTCGTGGCGGCAGCCGCCGCGCGCCTCGCCCGCACCCCCTCCCCGTGATCATGGGCTTCGGGAACACTGTCCGGCAGCCGCCCTCAGCCTGCAGCGCCTGCACTCCCGCGACGGCCCGGATGCGTCGTCGGCAGATGCGGCGACGACGATCCGGTGATCATCTCCCGCAGCGTGCCGCGTCGAGGCCGTTCCGGCAGCAGCCCCCGCGACCGCAGCAGCGGCATGACGTCGGCGATGAAGTCCCGGTAGGACTCGGTGCCTCCGAAGGTGAACTCCACGAGGAAGCCGTCGACGTCGGTCGCCTCGACGATCGCCGCGATCTCGTCCGCCGCCTGCTCCGCGGTACCCGTCACCTTGAAGCCGCCCATGGTTTCCCGCAGGCCGTCCAGCACGTCGCCGACCGTGGTGCCCGGGTCGGCGTACTGCGCCAGCAGGCTCTGCCCCACCTCGGTGGAGACCTCCGTGAGCGTGGCGGCGGGGTCGAGGCGCGTGAGGTCGACACCCGACCATCCGAGGAACAGCGCCGCCATCGCCTCGCGCGACGGGGCGGCGGTGAGCTCGGCGCGCAGCTGCCGCGCCTCGCCCTCGGTGGACCCGACGATGACGGACAGCCCGTTGACCACCTTCACCGCGTCGCGCGGGCGCCCGTGCCGCTCAGCCCTGTCCCGCAGGTCGACGACGAGCCGCGCCAGCGCCTCCGTGGAGCGCTCCTGCGTGAAGATGCACTCGGCATAGGTCGCCGCGAAGTCCTTGCCCGCCCGCGACGCACCGGCCTGGAAGAGCGTCGGCGTGCGCTGCGGCGACGGCGAGACCGGGTAGTAGCCGTCCAGGGTGAAGAACGGGCCGCGGTGCTGCAGCCGGTGCACCTTGGCGGGGTCGGTGAAGACGCCGGTCTCGCGGTCCATCGGCTGCGCGTCGTCGTCCCACCCCTTCTCCCACAGGGCCAGGCACAGGGAGACGAAGTCGTCGGCGCGGGCGTAGCGCACGTCATGCGCGGTGACTCCGGGCTCACCGAGCAGACGGACCAGCGCGTCCTGCATGTCGGAGGTGACGATGTTCCACCCCACCCGGCCGTCCGTGAGGTGGTCGAGCGTGGAGAACCGCCGCGCCAGCAGGTACGGGCGCTCCGCCGTCGTCGACGACGTCACCACGAACCCCAGCCGGTCCACGGTCGCGGCGAGCCCGGACAGCAGCAGCGGCGCGTCATGGACGGGGAACTGCACCGCCTCCCGGATGACCACCTCGGGGACGTCGCCGTCGGGCGTCATCGGGTAGGCGAGGGCCTCGGCGAAGAAGAGGAAGTCGAACCCGCCCGCGTCGAGCTGGCGGGCCAGCTCCTGCCAGTGCGCCAGCCCGGCGTACCCCTCGGGCTGTGCGAGCGGGTGGCGCCACGAGTTCGCCAGGAACGTCGGGGCCATGACCTCGAACGCCCCGAGCACGAGCTGCTTGGTCATGCCCACTCCCCCTGCACCTTCGCACGGAGCGCCTCGACGCCGGCCAGCACCCGGGCGCGCAGCGCCGCCTTGTCGGTCTCGTCCAGCCAGCAGCCCTCGACGGCGTTGAGCGTGAACCCGGCCAGCTCGTCCAGGCCGTAGCCGAGGGCGGTCGCGACAGCGCGGTAGTCGTGGGTGGGGTCGGTGCCGAACATCGGCGGGTCGTCGGAGTCGATCGTCACGCACAGCCCGGCGTCGACCATCTCCTTGATGCGGCGATGCGAGCCGTCGCCCGAGCCGGAGTACCTGCCGATGTCGGAGCTCACGGGCGTGCACGTGAAGGGGATCCGCTCCGCCACGCAGCGCGCGGTGATCGCTGGGTCGTCGACGACGTGGTAGCCGTGGTCGATGCGCTCCCCGCCGAGCAGGTCGAGGATCGTCTCGACGTGGTGCGGCGGGCCGCTCTCGGAGTGCGCGGTGCGACGCAGGCCCGCCTCGCCGGCCAGGCGGAACGCCTTCCAGAACCGCTCCGGCGGGCCGATGGTCTCGTCGTAGTCCAGGCCGATGCCGAGCACCTCGTCGCGACGGTCGGCGATGACCTGCTCGACCAGCTCGACGCCTGCGGCCGCGCTGTCGTTGCGGTTGATGGCGACGACGAGGTTCGCGTGGATGCCGGTGTCAGCGTGCGCATCGCGCATCCCGGCGATGACGCCGTCGAGGATCGTCCGGTACGGCACGCCCGGATGGCCCGGCGGACTGAGCATGATCTCGCGGTAGAGCACGCCGTGGTCCGCGCCACCGCTGGTCAGCGACTCGTAGGTGACGCGGTGGAAGTCGTCGACGTCGCGGATGACGGCGCCGACGACGTCGAGCACGCGGAGGAACTCGCCGAGGTCCTCGTAGCTGGCGTGGTCGTAGAGGTTCTCGGCGGTGCGCCCGCCGTCGAGAGCGACCCCGTGCTTGCGCGCCAGCTCCACCACCGTGGTGGCCTGCACGGAGCCGATGAGGTGGGTGTGGAGGGAGACCTTGGGCAGCCCCGTCACGATCCGCTCGAGCTCCGCGTCGTTCACCCGGCGGACTGTGGCACCCCTGTATGACGCCGCCGTTTCCCCGCCCCCGTCGCGATCATGGGCTTCCGGAACGCATCACGCCGTCCCAGTGTCAGGACGTGCCGCGGTGTCAGGACGTCAAGGCCGTATCCGGCCTGGTGAACCTGACACTGCGCCATGACCTGACGGTGCGGGTGGCCGACTGTCCATGATCACGGTGGTGGTGGTTGCGGCGGGCCGGGAGCACACAGCGCTGCAGGGAGAATGACCCGGTGACGACCCAGCTCGACAGGCCGGCCGGCGGTCCCGCCAGCGCCGGTGCGCCCCAGGTGGCCACCCTCGACCTGCTGCGCGCCCTGCGCTCCGCCCTCGGCGTGCGCGACGGCTCCCCCGAGGCCGCCCGCGTCGTCGACGCCTCCACCCGCCGCCGCGCCGAGTACACCTCCGACGCCTCCAACTACCGCGTGGTGCCACAGGTCGTCGTCTTCCCGCGCTCGGCGGACGAGCTGGCCGCCGTCGTCGACGTCTCCCGCGCCCAGTCGGTGCCGCTGACCCTGCGCGGCGCCGGCACGTCGGTGGCGGGCAACGCGTGCGGACCGGGCATCGTCGTCGACACCTCGGTGCACCTCAACCGCGTCCTGGAGCTCGACCCCGCCAGCCAGACGGCGCTGGTGGAGCCCGGCATCGTGCTCGACGCGCTGCAGGGCCACGCCCGCCAGCACGGCCTGCGCTTCGGCCCCGACCCGAGCACGCACGCCCGCTGCACCATCGGCGGGATGATCGGCAACGACGCCTGCGGCTCCCACGCTCTCGCGTACGGCCGCACCAGCGCCAACGTGCTGGAGCTGGACGTCGTCGACGGCCTCGGGCGCCGCTGGTCGACGACGGCGCCGCCACCCGAGCTCGTCACGGCACTGCGCGGCGTCGCCGATCGTCACCTCGCGACTCTCCGCACGAAGTTCGCCACCTTCGGCCGTCAGGTCTCCGGGTACGCCCTGGAGACGCTGCTGCCCGAGCACGGCGGCCCGCTCGGCGACGGTGGCCGCAAGGACGCGCCCGGCTCGAACCTTGCCCGCCTGCTCTCCGGCAGCGAGGGCACCCTCGCGGTGCTGACCAGCGCCCGCGTGCGCCTGGTCCGCGAGTCGCCGGCCACGGCGTTCGTCGTCCTCGGCTACCCCGACATGGCCACCGCCGCGGACCACACGCCCGCGCTGCTGGAGCCGGGGCCGAACGGGAAGGGGCCCCTCGCCGTCGAGGGCCTCGACCGGCGCCTGGTCGAGGTCGTCCGGGCACGCGGCGGCGACGTCGACGGCCTGCCCGACGGCAACGGCTGGCTCTTCGTCGAGGTTGGCGGCGAGACCGACGCCGAGGCCCTCGCCGGCGCCACGGCGCTCGTGGCGGCCTCGGGCACCCGCGAGCACGTCATCATCCCCACCCGCGCGCAGGCCCGGGCGCTGTGGCGGATCCGCGAGGACGGCGCCGGGTACGCCGGCCGCTCCCCCTCCGGTACGCCCGCGTGGCCGGGCTGGGAGGACGCCGCCGTCCCGCCCGCGCGCCTGGGCACCTATCTGCGCGACCTGCAGGCACTCATGAGCAGCCACGGCGTGGACGGGCACGCCTACGGCCACTTCGGCGACGGCTGCATCCACATGCGCCTCGACCTGCCGCTGTCCGAGCCGGGCGGGGTGGACCGGTCCGGCGAGTTCCTGCGCGCCGCCGCGCGCCTGGTCGCCGCGCACGGGGGGTCGCTGTCCGGTGAGCACGGCGACGGCCGCGCCCGGTCGGCCCTGCTCCCCCTGATGTACGACGACGACGCCCTGCGCGCCTTCGAGGAGGTCAAGGCCGCGTTCGACCCCGCCGAGCTGCTGAACCCCGGCGTGCTCGTCAAGCCCGCTCCGCTGGAGGCGGATCTGCGGGTGCCGGCCGCCCGCACCGCCGTCGAGATTCTGCCGGCTCGGCCGCTGTCCATCGCCTACCCAGCGGACGGCGGTGACCTCACGGCCGCCGTCCACCGCTGCGTCGGCGTGGGCAAGTGCCGTGCGGAGCCCGCGAGCGGCTCGGGCGGCGTGATGTGCCCGAGCTACCTCGCCACCCGCGACGAGAAGGACTCCACCCGCGGCCGCGCGCGGCTCCTGCAGGAGATGGCCAACGGCACGCTCGTCACCGACGGCTGGCGGTCGGAGGAGGTTCGCGAGTCGCTCGACCTGTGCCTGTCGTGCAAGGGCTGCTCGGTCGACTGCCCCGCCGGCGTGGACATGGCGACGTACAAGTCGGAGTTCCTCGACCACCACTACCGGGGCCGACGGCGTCCTCTGAACCACTACGCGCTGGGGTGGCTTCCGCGGTGGACGCGCCTGGTGGCGCTGGGGCAGCCGGTGCTGCCCGCGCTGGTCAACCTCGCGGCGAAGGTGGCCCCCGTGCGCAGGGCAGGCATGAAGGCGGTCGGCATCGACCCCGCGATGGCCGTGCCGACGTTCGCCCGCCAGACCTTCCGCGCGTGGTTCTCCCGCCGCCCTGCCCCCTCCTCCCCCACCCCCGCCCGTGATCATGGGCGGTCGGCCACCACCGACGTCGTGCTCTGGGTCGACACCTTCACCGACGGCTTCGACCCTCAGGTCGGCGTCGCCGCGGTGACACTGCTGGAGCACCTCGGCTTCCGCGTGCACCTGCCCACGGCCAAGGTCTGCTGCGGTCTGACGTGGGTCTCCACCGGCCAGCTCGACGGCGCCAAGCGGCAGCTCGCCGCCACCCTCGACGCCCTCGAGGGACGAAACGGCGAGCTGGCAGGGATGCCCGTGGTCGGCCTGGAGCCGAGCTGCACCGCGCTGCTGCGCGAGGACGCCTCCCGGCTGCTCCCCGACGACCCGCGCGCCGCCGCCCTGCACGCGCGCGTGCGGACAGTGGCCGAGCTCGTCGCCGAGCACCGCCCCGACTGGACGCCGCCGCAGCTCAAGACCGCGGCCGTGGTGCAGCCGCACTGCCACCAGCACGCCGTCATGGGCTTCAGTGCTGACGCGGCGCTGCTGGCCCGAGCGGGCGTCGACGCCACGCAGCTCGGCGGCTGCTGCGGCCTGGCCGGAAACTTCGGCGCCGAAGCCGGCCACCGCGACGTGTCGGTGGCGGTGGCCGAGCAGCAGCTGCTGCCAGCGCTGCGGAAGGCCGGCGACGACGTGCCCGTGGTCGCGGACGGCTTCAGCTGCCGCACGCAGACGGACGCGCTGGCCGGTCGTCGCCCGAAGCACCTCGTGGAGCTGCTGGCCGAGGCCCTGCCCGGGGGCCCGGCGGCGGGCTGACTCCCGCGCCGCGGACGGTGGCCGGGTGCCCATACTCACGGTGATCATGGGCACCCGGCCACCTCCCTTGACGGTGAGCCACCGCCGTCCCCCGAGCGCCATCGGGAGGCTTCGATCGGGCCGGTGGTCGGCGCTACGGTCCCGCCGATCACCGCGCCGGCCGGCCCGGTGGCGCCGTCCCGGAGGTGCGCTGTGCCGTCCTTCTCCCGCCGAGCCCTCCTGGCATCCGCGATCGGCACTGCTGCCGTCGGCGCCACCACCGCGAGCGCAGCAGCCAACCCGCTCCCCCGCGGCGCAGCCAACGCCAACCCGTTCCTGGAACTCAAGTACCGGGCGCTCGTCCCGGAGATCTACGCGACGCCACCCACCGTGGCCAGCCACACCCCGGTCCTGGTCATCGGCTCCGGCTTCGGCGCCGCAGTGACCGCCCTGCGCCTTGCGCAGGCAGGGCAGAAGGTGTCGGTGCTGGAGCGCGGCTCTCGCTGGCCGCGTAGCGCATGGCGGCAGATCTTCGCCGACGACGCCCTGCCTGACGGCCGCGCCCAGTGGTACCGCACCTCGTTCACCGGCGTCTCGGGCGTGCCGGTGTTCTTCGACAGGTTCGGCGGCGTGCTCGACGTCACCGAGTACCGGAACATCAGCGTTTGGCGGGGCGCCGTGGTGGGAGGCGGCTCCATCGTCTTCACCGGCGCCCTCGTCCAGCCGGAGCAGCGGTTCTTCGACCACGTCTTCGGTGGCACCGTCGACTACACCGAGATGTCCCGCGCCTGGTACCCCAAGGCGCTGTCGATGCTCCGGGGCTCGCTGATGCCGGCGGACGTCTACAACTCCTCGCCGTTCGGCCACTCCCGCATCTGGGACCAGCAGGCCCGCGCCGCGGGGTACTCCCCGCAACCGATCAACTCAATCTTCTCGTGGGACGTGGTCCGCCAGGAGCTGTCGGGGAGGGTGCGTGCGTCCGCGATCCGCGGCGAGAGCAACTACGGCAACTCCAACGGCGCCAAGTACGACCTCACGCAGAACTACCTCGCGCAGGCCGAGGCCACCGGCAGGGTCACCATCCACCCGCGGCACGTGGTGCAGTCGATCGGGCGCGAGGCGAACGGCCGCTACCGGGTCGACCTCCAGGTGATCCGCCCCGACGGCACGGTCGTCTCGACGCGCTCGGTCACGTGTGACCGCCTCTTCCTCGGTGCCGGCTCCATCGGCACGTCCGAGCTGCTCGTCCGCGCCCGCGCCACTGGCGCCCTGCCCGACCTCAACGAGCACGTCGGGCAGGGCTGGGGCTCCAACGGCGACGCGGCGGTCACCCGCAGCTTCGCCCCGTCCCGGGGCATCGTGCAGGCCGCGCCGTCGGCGTCACGCATCCTCGACGAGCGCGGGATGCCGGTGACGCTCGAGAACTGGTACGCACCGGGTGTGCCGGTCAACGCGGGGATCATCGGGTCGCTCGGCATGACGCTGGACGACACCCGTGGCTCGTTCCGCTACGACACGGCCCGCGACGACGTCGTCCTCGACTTCCCCGGCCAGCCGGACACGGTCGCCGCGATCCGCGCGGTCAACGACCGCATCGTCGCCGCCAGCGGCGTGGTCGCAGGGCTGCCGCCGTTCGTGCGCGACGTCAACGACTCCTTCACCGCGCACCCCCTCGGCGGCGCGGTGGTCGGCAAGGCCACCGACGCCTACGGGCGAGTGGTCGGCTACCCGGGGCTGTACGTCGTGGACGGCGCCGCGATCCCCGGTTCGACCGGGACGGTCAACCCGTCGCTGACCATCACGGCGCTCGCCGAGCGCAACATCGACGCCATCATCCGCGCCGGTCGCTGACGCCAGAGGGTGGCCGGGTGCCCATGATCACGGTGATCATGGGCACCCGGCCACCCTCTGGAAGCCACCCGCTCGGTAGGTAGCGTGCCGTGGTGATCTCGACGACGACGACGACGCGCAACGAGACCACAGGGGTCTCGGTGCGCCTGGTCCACGACGACGACGTCCCCACGCTCACCGACCTGCTGCGCCGCAGCCGCGAGCACCTCGCGCCGTGGGAGCCACTGCGCGACGCGTCCTTCTTCACGGAGACGTCGCAGCGGGCGAGCATCCAGGCGCTCCTGGAGCGGCACGCCGCCGGCACGCACGTCCCACTGGTCATCACCGACGACGGCGACGTCGTCGGCCGGATCACCGTGAACGACGTCGTGCGCGGGGCGTTCCAATCGGCGCACCTGGGCTACTGGGTCGGAGCAGAGCACACGGGGCGCGGCGTCGCGACGGCTGCGGTGGCCGCCACGGTGCGCCTCGCCTTCGGCGAGCTGGGACTGCACCGTCTCCAGGCCGACACCCTGGTGCACAACGTCGCCTCCCAGACCGTGCTGGCGCGGAACGGCTTCTCCCGCATCGGCACGGCACCGCGCTACCTCAAGATCGCCGGGCGCTGGCAAGACCACCACCTGCACCAGCTGCTCCACGACGACCACACCGACGCCTGACTTCCCTCCCCCGTCCCCCGTTCCGCTCTTTCCGCGGCAAGTGCGCTTCCCGCGCCGCCGATGGCGCACTTGCCGCGGAAAGTGCGGGAAGACGGAGAGGTGGCCGGGTGCCCATGATCACCGTGATTATGGGCACCCGGCCACCGTGCGGGTCAGGAGGCGCTGTCGGCAAGGGCCTCGTCGAGGATCGCGAGCGCGCGATCCACCTCGGCGTCGGCCACCGTGAGCGGTGGCGCGATCCGGAAGGTCCCGCCCATGCCCGGCAGCTGCACGATGTTCATGTGCAGGCCCAGCTCGTAGCAGCGGCGCGTCACGCGGGCACCGAGCTCGTCGGCGGTCCAGCGCCCGTCGGGGTCGCCCGCCAGCTCCAGCCCCAGCAGCAGCCCGCGGCCACGGACCTCTGCCACGCACGCGTGCGCCGACACCAGCCCTGACAGCCCGGCGCGCAGCCGTCCGCCCACCTCGCGCGCCCGCTCGTCGAGCCCCTCACGCTGCAGCACGTCGAGCACCGTCACGCCCACCGCCGCAGGCAGCGGGTCGCTGACGTGGGTGGTGAAGAAGAGGTAGCCGAGCTCGTGGGCCCGCTCCTCGAGCTCGGCGCCGACGACGACGGCGGCCAGCGGCAACCCCGCCCCCAGCGTCTTGGACAACACGAGGATGTCGGGCACCACGCCGTCGCGCTGGAAGGCGTACCAGTCGCCGGTGCGGCACAGACCGGTCTGCGCCTCGTCGAGCACCAGCAGCCCCCCGCGGGCCCGCACGCGCGCCGCGAGCTCGCCCAGGTACCCCGGCGGCAGGTCGAGCACCCCGCCGGAGCTCAGGACCGGCTCGACGATGCACGCCGCGAGCGCCCCGACGGACTGCGCGTCGACGAGTTCGAATGCGAGGTCGAGCTGGGCGCGCCACTCGGCCTCGGTCAGCGGCGCTCCGGTGCGGTGCGGCACGGGCAGCGCGAGGTTGCCGGGCGCGACCGGCCCGTACCCGCGACGCCCGGCGCTGTACGTCGCGGCGGCCGCCCCGGCAGTCATCCCGTGCCACGAGCGCGAGAACGAGAGCACCTCGTGGCCGCCGGTGACGAGCTTGGCCATCCGCAGCGCGGCTTCGTTCGCCTCGGCACCGGTGGTGAGCAGCAGTGACCGCTCCAGCCCCTCGGGCAGCGTGGCCGCGAGCCGCTCGGCCAGCTCGACGACGGGCCGGCTGAGCATGCCGGAGTAGAGGTGGTCGAGTTCACCGACCTGACGGCGGACGGTGGCGACGATCTCGGGGTGGGCGTGCCCGAGGATCGCGCTCATCTGCCCCGAGGTGAAGTCGAGAAGTTCGTGCCCGCTGGCAGTGACGAGCGTGGCGCCGAAGGCCCGCTCGACGAGCTCGGGGCTGAACCCGCCGCGCCCCGAGTAGCGGATGAGGTGCTGGGCACCTTCGGGCGCGACGACGGAGACCTCACGGGCGGGCAGCGTGCTCGTCATGGACGACGACGCTAGGGACGGGTCGCCGTCGTCGTCCAGCATCTGTCCTCGACGCTGCTGTTCGATGGAACCGCACAACAGCCGCACAGCACTGGCAGGATCGGCGCGGTGATCGGACGGTGATCGATCCCTGGCGGCTGCGGATGCTCGTGCAGCTCGACGCGCTGGGCACGGTGCGAGCGGCGGCGGAGTCGCTGCACCTGAGCCCGTCCACGGTGAGCCAGCAGCTGGCCGTGCTGGAGCGGGAAGTGCGCGCCGAGCTCCTGGAGCGATCAGGACGACGCGTGCGGCTGACGCAGGCGGGTCTGCTGCTCGCCGCGCGGGGCCGCGACCTGCTGGCCGGGATGGCCTCGGCGCAGGCGGAGCTCGACGCGCTCGACGGCGAGCCCACGGGCACGGTGCGACTCGCCGCCTTCCAGAGCGCGGTGGGGCCGCTGTGCCTGCCGGCGGTGAGCCGCCTGCGCGCCAGCCACCCGCGTCTGCACGTGGAGGTCGCCGAGCTGGAACCGCACGAGGTCCCCGAGACGCTGCTCACCGACGGCGCCGACGTGGTGGTCACCGTCACCGACGACCCCCGCTACTCGTGGTCCGCGGAGCTGGAGGTGGTACCGCTGGGCCGCGACCAGCTGGTCCTGCTGCTCCCGGTAGGTCACCCGCTGGCGGCGGAGCCCACAGAGCAGAGCAGGACGACGACGGCGAGCGCGGCCGGCGCCGCAGCGCCGGTGGATCTCGCCGCGTGCGCGCAGGAGTGGTGGGCGTGCGACAAGCCGGGCTCCTACATGGACGTCCACGTACGTCGCCTGTGCAGCGCGGCCGGGTTCGCCCCGCGCGTGGCCGCCCGCTTCAGCGCCTACCAGCTGGTGGTCCAGCACGTGGCCGCCGGGCTGGCGGTGGGAGTGCTGCCGGCACTGGCCGTGACGGAGGCCACGGGCGTCGCCGTGCGACCGCTGGCAGCGCCCGTGCACCGCGAGGTGGCAGTGGTGGTGCGGCGGGGGACGGCGCAGCGGGCGGGTGTGGCAGCCGTGGTCGAGGCGCTGCGCGACCACCCTCCGGTGCCGGGGCTGTCAGCTCCCCGCTGACGTCGAGCGTGCCATCGCCCGAGCGGCCACCGGACGGCGGCGAGGCCGGTCGCAGACCAGGCGCACGGGTCCGAGCTAGTGGGTGCGCGGCCCGGGGGCGCCGTGAGCTGCCGCATCAGGCCCGCGTCGTCGCGCACCGCCCAGTGCTCGACGCCCTTGCCGCCTCGCATCCGGATGAGGTGCATCTGGCGGTACGCGAACTGCCGCCCGGTGGCCGGCAGGCCGAACCAGTCGCCGGTGTGGCGTCCGCTGTGGACGCAGTGCATGGCCACGAGGTCACCCTCGGCCACCATCTGGTCGACGGTCCACTGCTGGTCGGAGAAGGCGTGGGCCAGCAGCTCCATGAACATCGTGACGCTGCCCAGGCCCGGCGGGGTGCCGGGCGGCGCCTCGTGGTTGACGAACGACCCGTCCAGCAGCTCAGCCAGCGCGGTCTGGTCGTTGGTGGGGAAGACCTCCTCGAGGACGCGGCGCCGAGGCCTTGTTGGCCTCCACGCTGTCGACGGGTCGGGCCCCTCCTCAGGGTGCTCGACGAGGCAGCCGGAGACCCAGCGCTGGCGCAGCTCCGCGACGAGCTCGTCGAACAGCGGCTCCAGGGCCTGCGGCGCTTCGCGGAGCTCCTCGCCGAGCGCGGCGCGCTGAAGCCCAGGCTGACCGTCGACCGCGCCCGCGACCTCATCTGGACCCTCTGCGCACAGAGCAACTACGACGCCCTCGTCGGCGCCCGCGGGTGGAGCCACACCGAGTACCGCGAGTGGCTGAGCGACGCGCTGGCCGCTGCGCTCCTGCCGACCGCCGGCTAGTCGTTCTGCTCGGGGACGTCGGGGCGGCGCTCATGCGGGACGCACACCCGGGTCGGGAACCCGCAGCGGGCGGGGTGCCTGCAGGGCCGCAGCACGTCGTCGCCAAGATGAGAGCACCTCGACGAAGGAGTCGCCCCGTGCCGTACCGCACCGACCGCACCATCTCCCCCGCCGACGGCCTGGAGCTGGCCACCACCACGTGGGACGACGTCAGCGGCACCCCGCGCGGCGTGGTCCAGCTGGTCCACGGCCTCGCCGAGTACACGGCCCGCTACGACAGGTTCGCCCGAGCCCTCAACGCTGCGGGCTTCGTCGTCTCCGGCGCCGATACGCGCGGCCACGGCGGCTCGGTCTCCGCGACGGTGCCGCTGGGCAGCTTCGGCGTCCCCGGGGCGGCGGGCTTCTTCGCCGACACCGCCGCGTACGCCGGTCGCCTGGCACGCCAGTACCCCGACCTGCCGCTGTTCGCGTTCGCGCACTCGCTGGGCTCGATGTGCCTGCAAAACGTGCTCATCAACGACCCGGTGCCCTACGCCGGCGTGGTGCTGTCCGGGACGACAACGCTCGACGGGCTCATCGCGGTGGTCCAGGGCCTCGCCGCCGACCCCGACGCGGGCGAGGGGCTCGCCGGCTTCAACGCGGGGTTCGAGCAGCGCACGGGGTTCGAGTGGCTCAGCCGTGACGCCGCCGAGGTGGACGCGTACGTCGCCGATCCGCTGTGCGGTTTCGCCACCGAGGACGCCGTGCTCGGCGGCATCCTCGCCACCGCGGAGCGCACGGCGGACCCCGCCGCGCTCGGCCGGATCCGCTCCGACCTGCCGCTGCTGCTCGTCTCCGGCGACGCAGACCCGGTCGGCGGTCGCGGCGGTGCGCACGTCACGGCGCTGGCGGAGCGGTACCGCTCGGCGGGTCTGGCGGACGTCACCGTGAACCTCTACCCGGGCGCCCGCCACGAGCTGGTCAACGAGACCAACCGCGACGAGGTCACCGCCGACGTCGTCGCCTGGCTGGAGTCTCACCTGCCCTCGTGACCTCCCCTCCCCGACGATCAAGGACGTTCAGCGCGGCAACGTGCACAGCTTCCTTGATCGTCACGGGCAGGGTGATGATGATCCAGCGAATCCACTCCGCCGGGGGTGCTCCGGCGGGCGGCGGCCGCGCTGAGCAGCCAGGATGGGCAGCGCGGACGTCCAGACGGGTGCGGCTGCACGCCCCCATCCGTGAGGACCCCCGATGACCGCCGACGCTGCCGCGCGCGCCGCCACCACTTCGGCTCCGGACGGGCCTCTGCGCTGCGCCGTCGTCGTCAACCCAGCCCGCGTGGAGGACCTCGAGCAGCGCCGCGCCGCTGTCGACGCCGCCCTCACCGACGCCGGCTGGCCTGCACCGGAGTGGATCGAGACGACGCCGGACAGCCCCGGCGTCGAGCAGGCCCGGCAAGCGGCGGCCGACGGGTTCGACGTCGTCTTCGCGTGCGGCGGCGACGGGACGGTCCGCTCGTGCGTGGAAGGTCTGGTCGGGACGTCGACGGCGCTCGCCATCCTCCCGGCCGGCACCGGCAACCTGCTCGCCACCAACCTCGGCGTCCCGCAGGACCCGACCGCGGGGGTGGGGCTGGTGCTGGAGCGCGGGCGCCGCCGGATCGACGTCGGCGTCGTCGCCGGAGACGACGACGACGACAGAGATCAGCAGGACGACGACGGCGAGCGCGGGTCCGGCCAAGCCTTCGCGGTGATGGCGGGGATGGGCTTCGACGCGGCGATGCTCGACGACGCCGACTCCCGGCTCAAGAGCAGGTTCGGCCCCGTCGCCTACGTGGTGTCGGCGGTCAAGCACCTGGGCGACCGGAGCATGCACCTGGAGATCACCCTCGACGACCACCCGCCCCTGCGGCGGCGCGCGCGCAGCGTGGTGGTCGGCAACGTCGGTCGACTGCAGGCCGGGGTGCGGTTGCTGGAGCACGCGAGCCCTGACGACGGCGTCGTCGACGTCGCCGTCCTCGCCCCTCGGAACCTCGCGCACTGGGTGCGGTTGGCGTGGGGCGTGGTGCGCCGCCACTCCCGCGTGCCGCACCTGGAAGTGCACCGCGCCTCGCGCGTGGTGGTGCGCGCCGACCGGGAGCACCCGCGGGAGCTCGACGGTGACGTCATCGACCCCGGACGCTCACTGGTGGTGAACGTGCGGGAGCGCTCGCTGGAGCCGTGCGTACCGCAGCCGGAACGCAGCGCCGACCTCGCGGAGGGCTCCGAGCGCCTCTGAGGACCAGAGGATCTCCGAGAGGCGTCGGGAGTCAGGAGTCGGGCCAGACGAGCGGGTCCACGGTCGCGTCGTGGTGCATGGTGAGGACCCTCAGCACCACGAGCTCGTGGTCGCCGGCCGGGTACACGTGCTCGATCGAGGTCTCCAACCGGGCCGGGGCCGCATCGAGCAGGACGGCACCGAACTCGGTGGTGTGGTGAGGCACGTCCACGAGGCGCCGGCGGCGGTCGCGCGACGCCAGCTGCCGCGCGCGATCGGCATGGGCCTTCGCGAGGACGGAGACCCCGATCCGGGGCGCGGCACGGAGCTCCTTCCACGTCGTCGACGATTGCTGCACCGCGAAGGTGACGAGGGGCGGCACGAAGGAGACGCCCGCGGTGAAGGACGAGGCGACCATCACCACGGCCTGCCCCTCGACGTGGGCGCCCACCGCCACCAGGACCGACGGCACGCAGGCGAGGGCTCGGCGCATCTCGTCGGGGTCGGTCGTGCGCACCATCGACGACGGCGGCCCGCCGTTGGCGCTCATGCCGGGCGTCCGAGGATTGCGCGGGCGCGGCGCTCGTCGTCGCGCATGGCCTCGACGAGCGCCGCGGGGTCGGCGAAGGCTCGCTGGCCGCGCAAGCGCCGGACCATCGTCACGGAGACCTCGGCGCCGTACAGGTCGCCATCGAAGTCGAGGACGTGCACCTCGGCAGTGCGGGCCTGGCCCGCGAAGGTCGGGTTGACCCCGATGGAGACGAGAGCAGGCCTGGGCTGCGCCTCGTGTCCCACCGTGAGGTCCCCGAGGTAGACCCCGTCGGACGGCAGTGCGGATCCCTCGGCCAGCTCGATGTTCGCGGTGGGGTAACCCAGGCCGCGCCCCACCCCGGCACCGTGCACCACCCGCCCGCGGAGCTGAACGGGCCGTTCTGCGCGCTCCGACGCGGGCAGGAGCGCGCCGGCCACGACGGCCACCAGGCACGCCAGCGCGAGCGCCCCGAGCGCCGCAGCGGGACTGGCCACGGCGAGCACCGCGGCGGTCACGGCACTTCCGAGCACAGCACCCAGCTGCTTCGCCGTGTTGAACGTGCTCGACGCCGCCCCGAGCTCGGCCCTGGGGACCTCCTGCACAGCACTCAACGAGAAGGGGGACCAGACGAACGCGTTGGCGATGCCGTAGACGCCGAACGCGCCGGCCAGGGCCCAGGGTGGCCCCTCCCCCTGCATCAGGTATCCGGCGCCCGCCACGGAGATCCCGAGCAGGGAGGTGCCGAGCAGCGCGGTGACGCGGGGCCCGGCCCGCCCGGTGAGCGCGCCGACGAAGGGCACCGCGGCGACGCAGAGGATGCCCATCGGCAGCAGCAGCATCGACGCTGCCGCGGCGGAGAGTCCCGCGGAGCCCTGCAGGTACAGCATCAGCGGAACCGGCGCCGACGCGACGCAGCAGGCTGCTGCTGCGGCGCCGGTCGATCCGGCGACGAACGGCCGGCGGGACAGCAGGCGCACCGGGACCAGCGCGCCGGTACCCAGACGCGACTGCCCGACCACGACCGCGGCCACCGCCACGACACCGGCAATCACCAGAGCGGCGCGCAGCGGGGTGGAGGTGACCCCGGAGACCCCCTGCACGCCGACGACGACGGCGAGCACCCCCACCATCAGGGCCGCGACCGGCGCGAGCGGCAACCGCACCGGCAGCCGTGGCGAGGACGGCACGAACCGCAGGACGGCTACCGCCGTCACGACGCCGACGGGAACATTGACGAGGAAGACGGCCGGCCACCCCCAGCGGTCGACGAGCACGCCGCCGAGCACCGGACCGACCACGGTGGCTGCTCCGCCCCCACCGCTCCAGACCGCGAGCGCGGTGGCCAGCGCCGGCGGCTCGAACAGCTCCCGGATGATCGCGAGGCACTGCGGGGTGAGCAACGCCGCGCCGAGTCCCTGCACGGCCCGCCAGATCACCAGCGCGCCGACGCTCGGAGCCGCCGCACAGCCCACCGAGGCGATGGTGAACACCGCAAGCCCGACCAGGTACACGCGCCGCCGGCCGAACCGGTCGCCGATCCGGCCCGTGACGAGCAGGGGAACGGCGAGCGCCAGCAGGTAGGCGCTGTTGACCCAGACGGTCTGCGCTGGAGTGGCCCCCAAGTCCCGGGCCATCGCGGGAAGCGCGACGGACACGACGGTGCCGTCGATCAGCAGCACGAAGAAGCCGAGGCACAGCGCCGACAGCGCAGCCCACCGGCGTCTGGTGGTCACGTCCGCAGTGCCAGGTTCTCGCGCAGGGTGGCGCCCGGGTACCGCGGTGCGAGCGCGCCGCGAGACCGCAACGCCGGCATCAGCAGCTCGCTCAGCCGGTCGAAACCTCCGGGAGCGCCGAGCGGACTGGAGAGCATGAACCCGCCGGGGCCGCCCACGGCGTCGAAGGTCTCCTGCAGCGTGTCCGCGACCGTCTCGGCGTCACCGACGACCATGTGGTCGAGACCGGCTGCAGCGCGGCGCCCCCGTTCGAAGAACTCCTCCCGCGTGACGCACGCGGCCGGGCCCAGCTCGTCGACGAGCCCACCGACGAACCCTGCCGGGCTGGCCTGCGCCGCCCGGATCTCGTCGTGGAGCTCGCCGAGCCGGAAGGAGGCCGGCAGCGTGGAGAAGTCGTAGCCGGAGTTGTGCGAGAGGAAGACCCCGACCGCCTCCGGGTTCCAGAAGCGCAGCAGCTCGTCGCGCTCGGCGAGGGCGCCGGCGGTGGTCGGCGCGACGATCGCCTGGGTCGCCCAGAGGATCCCCACCTCGGCGGGGTCTCTGCCGACGTCCACGAGGGCCCGGTCCAGGGCCGCGCGGTGCCGCTGCTGGGCGGTGACGGTCGGACCGAAGCCGAAGACGAGGTCCGCGAAGGAGGCGCTCGCGGCGATGCCCCGGGGGGAGGCGCCGGCCTGCACGATCGGTGGGTGCCGCTGTGGACTCGGGACGCTGGCGAGCGGACCGCGCACGGAGAAGAAGCGACCCTCGTGGTGGATCGGGTGCACCTTTCGCGGATCGGCGAAGCGGCCGGTGACGACGTCGCGCACGATGGCGTCGGGTTCGACCGAGTCCCACAGGGCGCGGCAGACGGAGACGAACTCCTCCATGCGTTCGTAGCGCAGGTCGTGGTCCATGAGGTGGTCCGCCCCGTGGTTCGCCGCGTCGCTGCCCCGGGTCGAGGCGACGACGTTGAAGGCGATCCGCCCACCGGTGACGTGGTCCAGCGAGTTCAGTAACCGCGCGACGGTGAAGGGGTGCATGAAGGTGGAGGAGTAGGTGAGGCCGAAGCCGATGTGCCGGGTCGCGGTGGACAGGACCGCGATCACGGGGGCCATGTCGTGCCGTGGCCACTGGATGCCCCACTCCACGGCGGCGTCGATGCTGCCGCGCCAGGTGGAGGGGACCCCGGAGCCGTCTCCGAAGAAGAGCAGGTCGACGCCTGCTCGTTCCGCGGCGATCGCGACCTGCCGGTAGCCGGCAAGATCGGGGAAGGTTATCCCGGCTGATCCATCGGCCAGGGCCCAGCGTCCCTCGGTGTGCGCGAAGGACAGGTCGTAGGCCACGTGCATCCCCGTCATCGCGACTCTCCTCGCCCCAGCCCCCGCCACAGGGCGGTGACGTGCTCGGCCGACGCAATCACCGCGATGTTCGCCGCGAGCAGCTGCAGCGCCGCGGCGGCCAACTCGGGGGTGTAAGCCGTCGTCGCGTCCGCGGGCACGACCACGGGCCAGTCGAGCTGCATCGCGTCCTGCGCGGTCGCCAAGACACAGCACTCGCTCGTCAGTCCCACCACCGTCACCCAGCCGACCTCCGCCGCCGTCAGGCGCTCCGCCAGGTCTGTTCCGGCGAAGCCGCTGTAGCCGCGCTTGACCACCCGCACCTCACCGGCTGTGGGGGTGACCCGGTACCACTGCGCGCCCTGCGAGCCGGTCACGCACGGCTGCTCGGCCTCGCCCGTCGTGGTGCCGCGCAACCAGTCGCTGGCCCGCCACGGCCGGGCGGGGTCGCTGGCGAGCTCCACCCACACCACCGGCACGCCGAGGGCACGGGCACGCTCGACGAGGTCTCCGATCCGACCGACGACCGCGTCCAGTTCGGCGGTGGACTCGGCCGACAACCCGTACTCGCCGAGCCTGCTCGGGTCAGCGAAGTCACGTTGGACGTCGACGACGACGAGGGCGGGCCGGCCACGCAGCGCGGCCAGCCGCGGGTCGGCGGCACTCACGACGAGACCGCCGCGTCGCGGGCGCGTAGGGCGGGCAGCACCTCGTCGCCGAACCGCACGATGTCGTCGTCGTACTCCGGGAAGATCAGCATCAGCCCGTCCAGCTCGGCCTCGTCGACGATGGAGGCGATGTGGTCGATGACGGTCGACGCGGCACCCGCGACGTACGGCGTCTGGAACGCGGCCTCGCCGACGGCGCCGTCCGCCCAGGAGCGGGCCTGGTCGGCGGGGATGCCCCAGGAGGCGCGCATCGCGGCGAGCGCGCCACGGTCGAGGCCGGCGCCCCAGGCCTGCACCTTCGCCTCCGCAGCCGCATCGGTGTCGTCTTGCACGACCGTGAGCATCGAGTACGTGCGGCACGACCGTCCCAGCTGCGCGGCTCGGTCGTGGACGTCGCGGGACAGGTCCCGCATCTCCTGCAGGTTGTCGGCGGACAGGAAGGCGCCGTCGGCGAAGCGGGCCTGGAACGCTCGGGCGCGCTCCGACCTGCCGGCGCTGATGACCGTCGGGCGCTTCGACGGGTGGGGCCTCGACTCGCAGTCCTCCAGGGTGAACCAGGGGGTGCTCACGGTGACGGAGGGCTCCGACCACAGGCGCAGCACCGCTTCCGTCCACGCCTCGGTCATCCGGTAGCGGTCGTCGTGACTGAGCCCCTCGTCCCACAGGCCGAACTGCGCGAACTCCTCCGCGTACGAACCGCTCACGACGTTCATGCCGGCTCGCCCGCCGGACACGTCCTGCAGTGTCGTGAACATCTTGGCCGCGACGGCCGGGTTGTGGACGTTTGCGTGCATGGTCGCCCAGATCTGCACCCGCGACGTCGCCTCCGCGATCGCGGACATCATGGTCATCGACTCCAGCGACCGGCCCCAGTGGTCGGTGGTGCCGCCGAATCCACGCCACTTCGCCATGGACATCACGAAGTCGAGGCCTGAGTCCTCGGCCGTCACCGCAGCGCGCCGGTTCCAGGCGTAGCTCGCCTCCGGGTGCGGCGCGGTGGTGGACAGCATCCAGCCACCGTTCCCGATCGGCAGGAAGATGCCGTACTCCTTGGTGCCTCCGCTCACGGTGCCGGCCAGACGAGGGTGCCGCCGGAGTAGACGGACGTCACGAAGGAGTTGTCGAACCACCCGGCAGCGACCTCGGGCGTCACGGTGCTCGGCACGATGTCGTACTGGCGCAGCATCTGGACGAGATCCGTGACGTTCTGCGGGTCGATCCCACCCAGCGGTTGCCCGGGCGTCGGGTTGTCGGCGACCACGCTCGTCTCCGTCGTCCAGATCTTCTCGTTGAGGTCCGTGTCGTACGTCGCGCCGCTCAGGTCCTTGGCGAACCCGACGCACGTCGCGGTCGCCGCTGCATCGGCGGAGCAGGTGGCGTACGCGTGCAGCGCAGCGCGGAGCACGTCCTCCACCGCCGTGGGGTGGGCCTCGGCGAACGCGGGGTTCACGGCCATCGCGCCGATCGAGCTAGGAATGCCGTACGTCACGGGTTGCCACACCGTGACGGGGGTACCGGCCGCTTCCAGCTGGTTCGGCTCGTTCGAGATGAACCCGGTCAGCGCAGCCAGGTCGTTCTGCCGCCGCGGCAGCACCGAGGGGTCGTACCCCTCCTTCACCAGCTGGACCGACGACCAGTCGACACCGGCCTTCTCCACCATCGCTCGCACCGATGCGGGCACGTAGCCCTTGTGCCCGACGACCTTGCCGTCCAGCTGCTTGAGGTCGGTGACGTCGGGGTTGGTCATGAGGATGTCCAACCCGGCGTTGGAGTAGGACGAGATGCCGGTGATGTCGATGCCGTTCGCTCGTGCCTGGATGACGTCCTGCATCGACACGGCCGAGATCGTCGCCTGGCCGCTCGCCAGCAGCTTGGTGTTCTGGGCCGTGTCACCGCTGCCCGGCTTGAGCTGCACGTCGAGGCACAGGTCGTCGAAGTAGCCGAGGTCCTTGGCCGCGATGTACTCCAGGATCGAGACCGATGACTGGAACTGATACCCCGACAGGTAGGTGATGGTGCCCGCGGCGCGGTTCTTCGCGCAGCGGTCCGCCGAGATCGCCGCCCCGCTGCCGTCTGTGGCCACGGACGGGCTTTCGGCGGAGGGGCTTCCGGCCGAGGGGCTTCCGCCGCAGCCGGTCACGGCGAGCAGCCCCGCGAGAGCGACGAGCGCCGCGCCGCGGCGGGTCGTGAGCAGAGAAAGCTGAGACATGGGACTCCGATCCACGGTGATGAAGGGGGTGATGAAGGAGCGCAGAGGTGCTGGAGGGATGGGTTCAGAGCACGGCCGCCCGGAGGGAACGCGGGCGCGGCGTGCAGGAGAAGGGCGGTGTACGGGCGAGGAACGCCGGTCAGTCAGTGGTGCCGCGGTGCCATCGCAGGACCCGCCGCTCGACGAGGGTGATGACACCGAGGAGAGCGACACCCAGCAGCGCGAGGATGAAGATCGACGCATACACGACCGCGAGCTGGTTCATCGACGAAGCCGTGCTGATCACCGTGCCGAGCCCGCCGGTCGCTCCGGCCGCCGAAAGTTCCGCGACGACCGCACCGATGATCGACAGCGGGAAGACGATGCGCAGAGCCGCGAACACGTAGGGCAGGGCCGACGGGACGCGGACGTGCAGCAGCAGCTCCAGACGCGACGCGCGGACGGTCCGGTACACCTGGAGCACCTGCTGCGGAACCGACCGCAACCCGGTCGCGGTGTTGATGAGGATGGGGAAGAAGCAGATCAGGGCAGTGATGATGAGCTTCGGGGCTGCCCCGAACCCGAAGGCGACGACGAGCGCGGGAGCGATCGCCACCAGCGGCGTGACGTTCAGCACGACGGCGACCGGCATCACGGCTCGGCGGATCACGGCCGACTCACTGGTCAGGACTGCAAGACCGAAGGCGACGACGAAGCCGATGGCCAGGCCCGCCACCGACTCGAAGAGCGTGATCCCCGCGTTCTGCAGGTAGTACGGCAGCTCGGTGGCGAGCGTTGCGGCGACGTCCTGCAGGGGCGGCAGCAGGAACGGCATCTCCACAGCCGTGACCTGCCACGCGAGCGCGAGCACGGAGATCAGCACGAGAGGCGGCATCCACAGGGAGATCCGCAGGCGCTGCAGGACGCCGCGCTGGGTGCGGGTGGGTCGGCTGTCCACGGAGCGGGAGAGAGTGGTGGCCATCAGCGGTCGCCTACGCCGCACCGGGGACGCGCCAGGCGCCGCGCAGGGCATTCCGGACACGGTCCTCGTAGGCATGGAAGCGCCCCTGCTCGAGCAGTTGCTGGCCGCGCGGGCGCGGCAGGTCGATGTCGATCACGTCGACGACTCGACCCGGATCCGGTGCCATCACGACGACGGTGTCGGAGAGGCGCACCGCCTCCTGGATCGAGTGGGTGACGAAGAGCACGGTGGTCTGCAACTCGTCCCACAGGTCGAGCAGTTGCTCCTGCAGCGCCTCTCGCGTGAACTCGTCGAGGGCGGAGAACGGCTCGTCCATGAGCAGCACGTCCGGCCGCAGCCCGAAGGCGCGCACGATCGCCACCCGCTGCTGCATACCGCCGGAGAGCTGCGACGGCAGGCGGTGCACCGCCTCGGCAAGACCCGCTCTGGCCAGCAAGGAGAGCATGTCCGGCTCCTGGAGCACAGCCCGTGCCTCGACTCCCGCGATCTCGGCGCGACGGGCGGCCGCTCGACGGTTCATGCGGCGTGGAAGCGTGACGTTGCGGAGCACGTCCAACCACGGCAGCAGAGCGGGCGTCTGGGGGACGAGCCCGATGAGCTTGGCCGCGCAGGCGTCCTCCGGGGACACACCGTGCACGGACACCTGCCCGTGGTCCTGGGCTTCGAGCCCAGCGACGAGCCGGAGCAGGGTCGACTTCCCGCAACCGCTGGGGCCGATCAGCGAGACGAACCGCCCTGGAGGCACGGACAGCGAAACGTCGTCGAGAGCGACGGTGCCGTCACCGTAGGTCTTCCGGACTCCGTGGAGTCGTACTCCTGCGTTCATCGCCGTCCCTCCATACCTGGTGCGGCACACCTCAGGGCCGCGTCGTGTATGGCGGAGAGCGTGCGTCACGAGCGAGAGGAACTGTGACGCGGAGGTCCGCTACGACTCGGGAAGCTAGGAGCCCCGCGTTTCACCGAGCGACGCACGTGTTGCGGTCGCGTAACAGAGGATCGTCGTCAGGCGTCATCCTGTCCGTAGGCAGTGACCGATCCGTTCGCTCCAGCCCCCCACACGAGAACCGTGATCCCTGTCTCTGCGGCCGCCGTCCCTACCCAGCCGGCGAGAGCACGGCGCACCGGCTCGGCGATGACGAGCACGGGCTCCGGAGCGCCCGGGATCGTCTGCCGAAGCCAGAGCAGCTTGAAGAAGTCAGCCATGACCTTGTTCCGAAAGGCCGGCTTGTAGGCGCCCTGGTTGGCGACGAGCTGGGCGATGTAGCGGTCGGCCGCGTCGATGCCTTCGACCTCGACACGCGCACGGTCGAGCCTGATCATGCGTGGCCGCAGCTCGACTCCCAGGTGAGCCCCGGCATCCACCAGCATCCGCCGCTCGACCGAACCGGGTGCGAAGCGGCCCCACGCCCGCTCCTCGTCGGAATCGATTGCCACGCGCGCAGTGTAGGAAGGCCCCACGGTGCCGTGGCCTGGCGATCACCTGGCCTGTAAACGGCACCAGGTCGTGATCGTGGCGCCGCCGTCGAGCCGGCAGGGCAGGGTGGGGTCGTGCACATCGCAGTCACCGGAGGATCCGGCAAGCTCGGGCGGGTGGTGGTGGCCGACCTGGTCGCCCACGGCCACACCGTGCTCACCCTCGACCAGAACCCCCCGCCGGGAGGCGTCGGGGCACTGCCACGTGGAGCGCGCTTCCTGAAGGCCGACCTCGCCGATCACGGGCAGGTGCTCGAGGCGTTGCTCGGCGTGGACGAGCACCGCTCGGAGCACGGCATCGACGCCCTGGTGCACCTCGGCGCGATCCCCGCACCGGGCCTGGCCACGGACGCGGTGACGTTCCAGAACAACACCATGAGCACGTACAGCGCGTTCGCCGCGGCCCGCGCCGCGGGCATCCACAACGTGGTGTGGGCGTCGTCGGAGACGGTGCTCGGGCTGCCCTTCGACGAGGCACCGCCCTACGTGCCCGTCGACGAGGAGTACCACCCCCGCCCGAACAGCAGCTACTCGCTGAGCAAGACCCTCGGCGAGGAGATGGCGGTGCAGTTCTGTCGCTGGGACCCGCAGTCGAAGATCATCGGACTGCGGTTTTCGAACGTCATGTACGCCGATCAGTACGCCGAGTTCCCCGACTACGACGCCGACCCGCTGCTGCGGAAGTGGAACCTGTGGGGCTACATCGACGCCCGCGACGGCGCGCAGGCCGTGCGGAAGGCGCTGGAGCTGGAGGCCACCGGCGCTGACGTGTTCATCATCGCCAACGCCGACACGGTGATGCAGCGCTCCTCGGCGGAGCTCGTCGAGGAGGTCTTCCCGGGCGTGGAGATCCGCGGCGAACTGGGCGAGCACGAGACGCTGCTGAGCATCGAGAAGGCGAAGCGGGTCCTGGGCTACGCCCCGCAGCACTCCTGGCGAGACACCTTCACCGCCTGACTGCACCGTCCTCGCGCACTGTCAGGTCGTCAAGGCTGAATCCGGCCTTGAGGACCTGACAGTTCGCCTCGTCCTGACACTGTTGAGCGGCGCGGGGAAGGTGGTGGCCGCCGCGGTCGTTGACGCAAGGGATGAGCGCCCCAGCGACCACGTCCACAGCCACCAGCACCGGCACCGGCGAGCCGCATCTGACGCACGCCTTTGCCGACGCGCTGCCCGAGCTGGCCGTCCCATGGAAGGCCGCACCCGCGCCGCACCCGCAGCTCCTGGTCCTCGACGAGACGCTCGCCGCTGAGCTAGGCCTCGACCCGACCTGGCTGCGCAGCGACGACGGCGTCCGCTTCCTCACCGGCGAGCACGTCCCGGCCGGCGCCCACCCCGTCGCCCAGGTCTACGCGGGCCACCAGTTCGGCGGGTACTCCCCGCGCCTCGGCGACGGCCGTGCGCTTCTCCTCGGCGAGCTGACCACCCCCGACGGCACGCCCCGCGACCTGCACCTCAAAGGCTCCGGTCGCACGCCGCTCTCCCGCGGCGGCGACGGCCTAGCCGCCGTCGGCCCGATGCTGCGCGAGCACGTCATCAGCAGCGCCATGCACGCCCTCGGCGTGCCGACCACGCGAGCGCTCGCCGTCGTCGCCACTGGCCGTGACGTGCAGCGCGAGGTCGTGCTGCCCGGCGCGGTGCTGGCGCGCACGGCGTCCAGTCACCTGCGGGTCGGTTCGTTCCAGTACGCCCGCGCCACCGGCGACCTCGCGCTGCTGCGACGACTGGCCGACGTCGCCATCGCCCGTCACCACCCGGCCGCCGCGGCTGCAGGCTCCCCGCCGGAGCAGGCGCGCGCCCTGCTCGACGCCGTCATCGCCGCCCAGGCCGACCTCGTCGCGCAGTGGCTGCTGCTCGGCTTCGTGCACGGCGTCATGAACACCGACAACACGACCATCTCCGGCGAGACGATCGACTACGGGCCCTGCGCCTTCATCGACGTCTACGACCCGGCCGCCTCCTTCTCCTCCATCGACCACGCCGGCCGCTACGCCTACGGCGCGCAGCCGGGCGTGCTGGAGTGGAACCTCGCCCGCTTCGCGGAGACGCTCCTGCCGCTCCTGGTGGAGGGAACCGAGGACGACGACGCGAGCGGCAGCGACCGCGCGGTGGCGATCGCCACGGAGTCCCTGGGGGCGTACCGGACGAGGTTCGCGGCAGCGTGGAGATCCGGCATGCGCCGCAAGCTCGGGCTCGCGCACCTGGTTGGGGACGACGACGCCGTCGACCAGCTCGTCACCGACCTGCTGCGCCTGGCGCAGACGGACCACGTCGACCACACCGGTCTGTACCGCCGCCTCGCCGACGCGGCTCGCGCCGGCAGTACCGCCCCCGCGCGCGACCTGTTCCTAGCCCGGGAGGCCTTCGACGCGTGGGCCTCGCGCTGGCTGGCCCTCGCGCCCGATGCCGCCGCGATGGATGCGGTGAACCCCCTCTACATCCCGCGCAACCACCTCGTGGAGGAGGCGCTGGCGGCGGGGACCAACGGCGACCTCGACCCACTGGAGCGCCTCGTCGACATCGTGACCCACCCCTACGCGGAGCGCGCCGGGTGGGAGCGCTACGCCGAGCCCGCACCCGACGCCTTCGGCCCCTACACCACGTTCTGCGGCACCTAACCTCCGTGATCATGGGCGTCCGCCACCCCCCGTGAGTGGCCGATCGCCCATGATCACGGTGGGATCCAGGGAGGCTGCTTAGGCTGGGGCGGTGAGCGAGCGGCTGCCCCTGTTCCCGCTGCGTACCGTGCTGGTGCCGGGCCTCGTGCTCCCTCTGACGATCTTCGAGCCGCGCTACGTCGCCCTGGTCGAGCACCTGCTGTCCCTGCCCGAGGAGCAGCGGGCGTTCGGTGTGGTCGCGCTGCGCCACGGCCGTGACGCCGGCTCGCAGCCCGGCGCTGTCGATCTCCACGCGATCGGCTGCACCGCCGTCGTCCGCGACGTCTCCGAGCCTGATGGTCCCGGCGACGGCCGCTACGAGCTCATCACGTCCGGCGCCGTGAGGTTCCGCCTGGACGGCCTCGACGAGAACGCCGGCACCCCGTACCTCACCGGCCTGGTCAGCCCCGTGCCGGAGCAGTCGGGGGCGGACCCCGACCACCTCGCTGACCTCGCCACCTCCACCGCCGCCGCGTGGACGGCGTACCGCGTGCAGCTCGGCATCTCCACCACGGGCGTGCCCGGCGGCGTCCCGGAAGACCCGGCGGTGCTGAGCTACCTCGTCATGGCGGGCATGGTGCTCGACCTGCCCGAGCGCCAGCGGCTGCTGGAGCTCCCCGACACCGCCACCCGCCTTCGCGAGGAGCGGGCGATCCTGCGGCGCGAGCAGATCCTCATCTCCGAGCTGCGCTCCCTCCCCGCGCAGGAGCTCCTCGACGACCCGCCCGTCTACAACTGAGCCCCCTTCGACGGAAAACAGGACGACGACGATGGCCAAGAAGGCCCCGGGCGCCAGCACGCCCGCCACGGTCGCACTGGCCAAGGCCGGGGTGGCGCACACCGTGCACCCCTACGAGCACGACGCCGCCGTCTCCGCCGAGGTCGGCTACGGCCTGGAGGCCGCGCACGCCCTGGGGATCGACCCGGCGCGCGTCTACAAGACCCTCGTGGTGGAGGTCGACGGCGCGCTCGGCGTCGCGGTGCTCCCGGTGAGCTCCAAGCTCGACCTCAAGGCGGTCGGCGCGGCCCTGGGTGGCAAACGCGCCGCCATGGCCGACCCGACCGCCGCCGAGCGCACCACCGGTTACGTCCGCGGCGGCATCAGCCCCCTCGGGCAGCGCAAGCGACTGCCCACCGTCGTCGATGCGAGTGCCCTGGAGCAGCCGACGGTGCTGGTCAGCGGCGGCCGTCGCGGTCTCGACGTGGAGCTGGCCCCCGCCGACCTCGTCTCGCTGACCGGCGCCACCGTCGCGCCCGTCACCGCCGCCTGAGCACCCACCACACGGACGACCGAGCACCCACCATGCAGTGCGACTACTTCGACGCCGGGGTGTGCCGCTCGTGCACCCTCATGGGCGTCCCGCACGAGGTGCAGGTCGCCGACGCCCACGCCCGCGTCGAGACGCTCCTGCCCTCCGTCCCGGCGTGGCTCCCCCCGGCCACCGGCCCCGAGGCGCACTTCCGCAACCGCGCCAAGATGGTCGTCGCCGGCATCACCGACGCCCCCACCCTGGGCATCCTCGACGAGGCCGGCCGCGGCGTCGACCTCGTCACCTGCGGCCTCTACCCGCCATCCATCACCGACGCCCTGGAGCCGCTGCGTGCCTTCGTCACCCGCGCCGCACTGGTCCCCTACGACGTCCCCGCCCGCCGCGGCGAGCTCAAGCACGTCCACGTCACGGCCTCTCCCTCGGGCGAGCTCATGGTCAGGTTCGTGCTGCGCTCCACCGAGTCGCTGCCACGGATCCGCAAGCACCTGCCGTGGCTCCTCGAGCAGCTGCCCGCCGCCCTCGTCGTGTCCGCCAACCTCCTCCCCCAGCACGCCGCGCTGCTCGAGGGCGACGTCGAGATCCCCCTCACCCCCGCCGAGCGCCTCCCCATCCGCCAGGGCGCGGTGACGCTGCTCGCCCGTCCGCAGGGGTTCCTCCAGACCAACACGGTCGTGGCTGGGCAGCTATACGCCCAGGTGGCGGCGTGGGTGTCGGAGATCGAGGACGACGACGACGGCGAGCGCGGCCATGCGCCAGCCGCTGCGCCGACGCCCGCCCCCACCCGGCTGCGGGTGTGGGACCTCTACTGCGGCGCCGGTGGCTTCGCACTGCACGTGGCGGCGTATGACTCGACGACCGGACGAGAGGTGGTCGGCGTAGAGACGAGCGAGCAGGCCGTCGCCGCCGCCCGGGACGCCGCCTCCACCGCCCGCCTCAGCGGAACGACGTTCGTCCACGCCGACGCCACCACGTGGGCTCAGCTGCAGCCGGACGACGCCGCGCCCGACGTCGTCGTCGTCAATCCACCCCGGCGAGGACTGGGCGCGCCGCTCTGCGGCTGGCTCGACGCCGCTCCCCCGCGCGTCCGGCACCTGCTCTACTCCAGTTGCAACCCGGCGTCGCTGGCCAAGGACCTGGAGGCGCTACCCGGGTGGGAGCCGGTGCGCGGGCGGCTGTTCGCGATGTTCCCGCAGACCACGCACGTCGAGGTGCTGGTGCAGCTCCGCCGCCGCTGACAGGTGGCCAACTGCCCATGATCAACGCCAGTGGCGTCCATGATCACCGCTAACACCATCCGTGATCATGGGCAGTCGACCACCTGTGCCGGGCTCTTCGCGCCGGGCACCCGTGCCCTGCCGACGAGGTCCGGATCCGAGTTTCCTCTTCCTCACCAGGGCGAACGCCCAGAGGAAGACCAACTCGGAGGAGATCCGCCATGTCCGCTCGCGCCACTGTCCGCCGCTTCGCCGCCACCGGCCTCGCTGCCGCTCTGCTCGCCGGGGGCCTCGGTGTGGCCGCCGTTGCGCCGGCCTCCGCCGCTCCGGCCGACTGCAGCTACTACGGCTACAACTCCCGCTACGACCGGCAGGCCGTGGGGCTCGACTACGCCGAGGTGAAGCTCTTCAACGACATCAACGCCTACCGCGCCGCCAACGGCCTCCCGGCGCTGCGACTGTCGAACAGCTTGGCCCGCCCCGCGATGTGGGCGTCGCTCGACTCCGCCGTTCGCGGCTTCTCGCCGTCTAACCACGTCGACTCCCGCGGGATGAACATCCCGCAGCGCGCGCAGTACTGCTCCGGGTACACCGGCCCCATCGGCGAGATCAACTACTGGGGGTGGGGCAGCAAGTACGCGGGCTCGAACGACGCGGCGCTGGCCTGGTGGAAGCAGTCGCCGGGTCACAACGCGATGCTGCTCAGCCGCAACTACACGACGATGAGCGTGGCGTGGGCCTACATGGGCGTCAACGCTGAGGTGCGGGGTCACTGGACGGTGAACTTCGGCGTCTCGTGACCCCACGTCGGCACTCCGAGGTGGTCGACTGCCCATGATCACGGCGGGCACCGTGCGTGATCATGGGCAGTCGGCCACCGTCAGTCGGCGTCGTGGGTCTCACGGGCAGCCAACACCTGGGGCACGTGCCGCTCGGCCCACCCCTTGAGGGGCCTGATGACCTCCATGAGGGAGCGCCCGAGGTCGGTGAGCTCGTAGGTCACCGTGACCGGCACCGTCGCTTCGACGGTCCGGGTGATCAGCCCGTCGCGCTCGAGGCTGCGGAGGGTCTGCGACAACATCTTGGGACTGACGCCCGCGATGCGGCGGGCCAGCTGGGCATTGCGGGCGGGACCGTCCGCCAGGGCGCTGAGCACGAGGACGACCCACTTGTCCGTGAGCCGGTCGAGGAGGATCCGGCTGGGACAGGAGGCGAGGTAGGCGTCGTACTCGGCCTTCTCCTGGGCGCGACGCTGGGCCGCCGTCATCGTGACCATGGCTCTCCCGGTGACCTAGGCACTCTCAGGTAACTACTTCCTCCTGGTTACTGCTTGCCCTCAGGGTGATCCTCATCCGCGGACGGCACAAGGGCCGACCGCGATCTCACCCGAGGAGGGACCTGTGCTCGCCACCACCATCACCACCCCCGGCGGCCCCGAGGCGCTCCAGCTGACCGAGCTCCCGCTACCCGAGCCTGGCGCCGGGCAGGTGCGGATCCGCGTGGAGGCTGCCGCAGTCAACCCCGTCGACCTCATGCTCCGCAGCGGCGCCTTCCACCAGCTGGGGATGATCACCGGGCCGCGTGTGGGAGTCGGCATCGACCTGGCCGGGGTGGTCGACACCCTCGGGCCGGACCTCACCGACGACGCTGCCGACCGGCTCACGCCCGGGACGAGGGTTGCCGCCGTGCTGGCCTTCTCGCCCGCGGAGTCGCTGGCGTACGCCGAGTACGCGGTGGTTCCTGCGGCCGACCTCGCCGTCGTGCCCGACGGCCTCTCGTCGGTCCAGGCGGCGTCGGTGCCGCTCAACTCCCTCACCGCGGAACAGGCACTGGACCTGCTGGGGCCCGCGCGCGGCCGCACGCTGCTCGTGACCGGCGCGGCTGGAGCCGTCGGCGGGTACGCGGCGCAGCTGGCCAGCGAGCGGGGCTTCGTGGTGAGCGGTCTGGCGCGACCGTCCGACGAGGCGTTCGTCACGTCGACCGGCGCGACGCTGCTGACGGAGCTGCCGACGACGCCGGCCTTCGACGCGGTTGTCGACGCCGCCGTGCTCGAGCCCGCTGCCATCGCTGCGGTGGTGGACGACGGCGACTACGTCGGCGTCATCAGGGTGCGCCCGTACCGCGCGGAGCGCGGGATCACCGTGCACACGGTGGGCTTCCACCCCGACGGGCCGCGGCTGGCGGGACTGCTGGAGCGCAGCGCGCGCGGCGAGCTGCCGGTGCGCGTCGCGGAGGTGCTCCCGCTCAGCGAGGCACCCAAGGCCCACCGCCTGGTGGAGGCCGGTGGTCTGCGCGGCCGGGTGGTCCTGGTCCCCTGACCGGCACCCGAGGTGGCCGACTGCCCATGATCACGGACGAGGTTCTTCGTGATCATGGGCTTCCGCCACCTCAGCGGGGTCGCGAGGCGTGCGGGCGCCGCTCCAGGCGGCGGCGAGGTGGCCCATCGTCATGACGAGCGCAGCGACCGCCGGCCACACCAACAGCACACCCGTGCTGTGCGCCCGCAGAGGGCTCACCAGCCCGCGCTCCGGATCAGCCCCGGCGGCCACCTGCGCCGCCACCGACGGAGGCCCCAGCCACTGCCCCACCAGCGACGCGATGACCGCCCCGAACAGGCAACCGGCCACCACGGCCAGGCTCCGCCGCACCGGCGCCGCCCCCGGACGCACCGCCGCGACCGCCCCACACACCAGCCCGGCGGCCGCGCTGATCACCACCAGCCACCCGTCCTGCGAAGCGGTGAGCTCGGGGTCGGCGGCGCCGAGCACCGAGCCGCCCTGCAACTGCACCACGGGCCCGATCGGGGCCACGAGCCACCACACCAGACCCGCCACCACGCCGAGCAGCACCGGCCCCAGCACGGGCGCGAGCGCCCGCACACGCCGCGGCAGCCGTGGCATCAGGCGAGGCAGCTGGGCCCCAGTAGCGCCTTGAGGTCGCCGAAGAGCGACGGCGAGGGCGTCACGCGCAGCGCGTCGTCAAGACAGACCAGAACCTGCTTGTCGGTGGTGAGCAGCTTGAGGTGCACCGACGTCTGACCGCGGTGGTCCTGCAGCACACCGCGCAGCCGGTCGGCCACGGGCTCGGTGCACCGCTGCTCGGGCAGCGTGATGACCACCGGGCCGTCGGCGGCAACGGACGTGTCGGGCACGGACAGGTCCTGCGCGTGCAGCGAGGGCACGTCGTCACGGCGCGACAGACGACCCTTGACGACGACGACGGCGTCCGGCGCCAGTAGGTGCGCGAACTGCTCGTAGCTCGTGGGGAAGAACAGCACCTCCACCGCACCGCCGAGGTCCTCGACGGTGGCGATGGCCCACTGCTTGCCCTGCTTGGTCATCTTGCGCTGCAGGCCCGTGATGAGCCCGGCGATGGTCACCATCGCTCCGTCCTGCCGAGACTCGTCGGTGAGCAGCGTGGCGATGGAGCAGTCGGCGGCCGAGCTCAGCACGTGCTCGAGCCCGAAGAGCGGGTGGTCGGAGACGTACAGGCCGAGCATCTCGCGCTCGCGCGCGAGCAGCTCCTTCTTGTCCCACTCGGGCAGGTCGGGGACGGCGACCGACAGCGCCGATCCCTGGCCGACACCGTCGCCGTCGTCGTCACCCATCAGCCCACCGAACAGGTCGTACTGGCCGCGGGCCTCCTCGCGCTTGAGGCCGACGACCGAGTCGACCGCGTCCTCGTGGACGGCGAGCAGCGCCCGCCGGGGTGCGCCGAGGGAGTCGAACGCGCCGGCCTTGATGAGCGACTCGACCGTGCGCTTGTTGCAGACGACGGCGGGGACCTTGGCGAGGAAGTCGCCGAAGCTCGTGAAGGCGCCCTTCTCCTCACGGGCCTTCTCGATGGCCTCGACGACGTTCTCGCCGACGTTGCGGATGGCCGCCAGCCCGAAGCGGATGTCGGGGCCGACCGCGGCGTACGTGGCGATCGACTCGTTGACGTCAGGCGGGAGCACGGTGACGCCCATGCGACGGCACTCGTTGAGGTAGAGGGCGGACTTGTCCTTGTCGTCGCGAACGGACGTGAGCACCGCGGCCATGTACTCGGCCGGGTAGTGCGCCTTGAGGTAAGCCGTCCAGTAGGAGACGACGCCGTATGCCGCGGAGTGCGCCTTGTTGAACGCGTAGTCCGAGAATGGGAGCAGCACGTCCCACAGGGCCTTGACCGCGGCGTCGGAGAAGCCGCGCTCGTGCATGCCGGCGCTGAACTTTTCGTACTGCTTGTCCAGCTCGGACTTCTTCTTCTTGCCCATCGCGCGCCGCAGCAGGTCTGCCTGACCGAGGCTGAAGCCCGCCACGGTCTGCGCGATGGACATCACCTGCTCCTGGTAGACGATCAGGCCGTAGGTGGTGCCCAGCACCTCCGCGAGCGGTTCGGCCAGCTCGGGGTGCAGCGGCGTGATCTCCTGCTGGCCGTTCTTGCGCAGGGCGTAGTTGGTGTGGCTGCCCGCACCCATGGGGCCGGGGCGGTAGAGCGCGCCGACGGCGGAGATGTCCTCGAAGTTGTCGGGGCGCATGAGGCGCAGCAGCGAGCGCATGGGCCCGCCGTCGAACTGGAAGACGCCGAGGGTGTCACCGCGCTGGAGCAGCGCGTAGGTCTCCGGGTCGTCGAGTTCGAGCTCCTCGAGCACCACCTTCTCGCCGCGGTTGCGCTCTACGAGGCGGACGGCGTCGTCCATGATCGTGAGGTTGCGCAGGCCGAGGAAGTCCATCTTGATCAGGCCGAGCGACTCACAGCTCGGGTAGTCGAACTGCGTGATGACCTGGCCGTCCTGCTCGCGGCGCATGATCGGGATGAGGTCGATGAGCGGCTCGCTCGACATGATGACGCCGGCGGCGTGCACGCCCCACTGCCGCTTCAGGCCTTCCAGCTGCTTGGCCGTCTCGACCACCTTCTGCACGTCGGCCTCGGCCTCGTACAGCTCCCGGAACTCTTTTCCCTCCGCGTAGCGGTTGTGGGTGGGCTCGAAGATCTGATTGAGGGGCACGTCCTTGCCCATCACCGCGGCGGGCATCGCCTTGGTGATCCGGTCGCCCATGGCGAACGGGTAGCCGAGCACGCGCGAGGCGTCCTTGACGGCCTGCTTGGCCTTGATGGTGCCGTAGGTGACGATCTGCGCGACGCGGCTCTCGCCGTACTTCTCCGTCACGTACTTGATGACCTCGCCGCGTCGGCGCTCATCGAAGTCGATGTCGAAGTCGGGCATGGAGACGCGGTCGGGGTTGAGGAACCGCTCGAAGATCAGGCCGTGGCGCTGCGGGTCGAGGTCGGTGATTTCCAGGGCGTACGCGGCGATCGACCCTGCACCCGAACCGCGGCCGGGACCGACGCGGATGCCGTGGCGCTTGGCCCAGCGGATGAAGTCGGCGACGACGAGGAAGTACCCCGAGAAGCCCATCTTGGTGATGACGCCGATCTCGTACTCGGCCACGCGGCGGCTCTCCTCGGGCACCTCGCCCTTGAACCGCATGAGCAGCCCGCGCTCGACCTCCTTGACGAACCAGGAGTCTTCGCTCTCCCCCTCCGGCACGGGGTAGCGCGGCATGTACGTGCCGACGCCCTCGGTGAACTCCACCGAGCAGCGCTCGGCGATGGCGAGGGTGTTGTCGCACGCCTCCGGCAGCTCGCGCCACAGGTGGCGCATCTCGGCGGGGGTCTTGAGGTAGAACTCGTCGGCGTCGAACTTGAAGCGGTTCGGGTCCGCCAGGGTGGAACCCGACTGCACGCACAACAGGGCCGCGTGGCCCTCGGAGTGCTCCGGGCGCGTGTAGTGCAGGTCGTTGGTGGCGACCAGCGGGATGCCGAGGTCCTTCGCGAGGCGGATGAGGTCCTTCTGGATGCGGGTCTCGATCTCGAGCCCGTGGTCCATGATCTCGCAGTAGAAGTTCTCCGCGCCGAAGATGTCGCGGAACTCCGCAGCGGCCTCGACGGCCTTGTCGTACTGGCCCAGCCGCAGGCGCGTCTGCACCTCACCGGACGGGCAGCCCGTCGTCGCGATGATGCCCTTGCCGTAGGTGGTGAGCAGCTCGCGGTCCATGCGGGGCTTGAAGTAGTGCCCCTCGAGGCTGGCGAGGCTCGCCATGCGGAAGAGGTTGTGCATCCCCGCGGTGTTCTGCGCCCACATCGTCATGTGGGTGTACGCGCCGGAGCCGGAGACGTCGTCGCGGCCGGCGCTCGGGTCGCCCCACTTCACGCGGGTCTTGTCTCCCCGGGCGGTGCCCGGGGTGAGGTACGCCTCGAGCCCGATGACGGGGTTGACTCCGTGCTTCTTGCCGGCCTTCCAGAACTCGTACGCCCCGAAGATGTAGCCGTGGTCGGTGGTCGCCAGCGCCGGCATGCCCATCTCGGCGGCGGTGGCGAACAGCTCGTCGATCCTCGCGGCCCCGTCGAGCATCGAGTACTCGGTGTGGTTGTGCAGGTGGACGAACGAGTCACCAGCGGGCATGGGGCGAGGACCTCCGTGGAGCAGGCGGAGCAGGCTGGGGAAGGAGCCCCACTGTAGGCGCCGGCGACGACGATGACGGCCTCCCCGTCGCGCCCGTCCGGCGTGCCGCCGTGGCCCTGCTGGTGGGGCGCTCGCGCGCGGACCCGCCCGTCGCGGCGCGCTGGCCACGGTGACGACGGACGGGCAGAACTCCGCGATACGCCGCCCCGAACGCCCTTCGGCGGACTTCTGCACGTCCGTCGTCACGGCCTCAGCTGGTTCAGCGTCCCGCCCAGCATGCAGAAGTCCGCCACCCCGGCCTGGTGGGCACGTGCACGCAACTTCTGCATGTCCCACGGGACACGTCCGCCGCGGATCAGAACCAGCCGAGGGCCACCGCGAGCTGCCCCAGCGCGTAGACCCCGACCATCGCCGTCTCCACGACGACGAGGTCACGCAACGCCCAACGCACACTCCACCGCTCGACACCTCCGCCGTCGCTCACCGGTGTGGTCTCCCTCCAGTCCCGCACCGCCTTCGCAGCGCGTCTGACCGTGGAACCCCCCGACCAGTCCGGGGAGCGCCAGCTGGGCAGGCCGAAGACGGTGATGGACCGCGTCGAGGTGACCACGTTCAGTCCACGATCGAGAGAGACGCGCACGACGCGATCCGGCGAGAGCACCCAGCTGTGGACGAGCTGCTCCACCCGGAGCTCTGCACGCCCGAGGTGGAGGCCCGCGCGCGCCCCGCAGCGCCAGGTGAACCAGAGGAGGGCGCCGGCGACGGTCGCCCCCACGACGCCGTCGGCCACGCCGGCCTCGGGCGTGACGTCGAGGAGGAGCCACTGGAGAGCCACGAAGCCGCCGACCGTCAAGGCGACGCTGGCGGCGGACGCCGAGCGCGACGTGTGGAACCGGCGGGCCCGGCGCCGGCGCAGGGGCCGCGAGATGTGCGCCACGCCTCCGATCATGACTGGTAGCCCCTGCAGCCCTGTGACGCCGGACGTGCAGAACTCTGCGACACGCCGCCGTCAGCGCCCTCCGGCGGACTTCTGCACGTCCGGCGTCACAGGCTCGGCCGGTCCAGCGTCCCGCCCAGCACGCAGAAGCCGGGCGGCCCGGCCTGCAGGGCGCTCGCGGCTGACTTCTGCATGTCCGACGGGACGCGTCGGCCGCGGATCAGAGCCAGCCGACGGCCACCGCGAGCTGCCCGAGCGCGTACGTCCCGACCGCTACCACCTCCGCAGCCACCAGGGTGAGGAGCGCGCGCCGGACGCTGACCCTCTCCACGCCCCCGTCCCCGCTGACGGGGGTGGTCTCCACCCACTCCCGCACGGCCGCACCGGCCCGCCTCACGGAGGTGTTCCCGGTCCAGTCGGCGATGAGTGAGCCCGACAGGCCGAAGACGCCAATGGTCCGCGCGGGCGTCCGGATGGCCAGGCCCCGCTCGTCCCTGACCGCGCGCACACGGTCGGGAGTGAGCACCCGGCTGTGGAAGAGCTGCTCCACCCGGAGCTTCCTGCTGCCCAGGTTGATGCCGGCGCTCGCTCCGCAGCGCCAGATGAACCAGAGCAGCGCACCCCCCGGGGCAGCGGCCACCAGGCAGGTCCAGAACCCGTCGCGGGGCGTCGACGTGAAGAGAGACCACTGCATGAACGCGAACATCCCCGCAGTCCCGAGGACGCTGAAGGCCCGCGTAGACCGCGACGTGTGGAACCGGCGGGCCCGGCGCCGCCGCAGGGGTCCCGAGCTGTGCGCCACACCCCCGATCATGACGGGCCGCCCGGGCAGTGGCGTGACGCCGGACGTGCAGAACTCTGTGACACACCGGCCCGAGCGCCCTCTGGCGGACTTCACCGAGGTCAGCGTCCCGCCCAGCATGCAGAACTCCGGCGGCCCGGCCTGCAGGGCGCTCGCGGCTGACTTCTGCATGCCCGACCGGACCGGACCGGAGCGGAGCGGTGCGGTGCGGTGCAACAGCGCAGCCCCTGGCCGCGTCATGATCCCGAGGTCGGTCGAGCAGCGTGAGGAGGCGCCGTGCGCGGGGTACGCGGGCAAGGCGGGGCGCGGTGGCTGAGCGCGGCCGTGACCGCCGCCGTGGCCGTCGTCGTCGGTGGTGCGTCCGGGTGCGTGCGTGACGAGGCCATGGCCGGCATGGGACTGCCGCGCCTGTCCGCCGACGAGCAGGTGGCCGGAGATGCCGTGCCGTTCCAGGGCACCCTCGAGATCGGGCCGCAGGGGTGCCTCATGGTCCGCCTCACCGACCCCGCCGGTGACACCGCCGACCGTTGGACGGCCTGGCCCTCCGGCTCCGAGGCCGTCTACGGCTCCGCCGAGGAGGGCAACGGGGCGAAGGTCGACCGCGAGACGTTCATGGGCGGCGACGCGGTCTCGGGCACCGGCCGGCTGGTCCCGCTGTCCGCACTGCCCGGCGGCATCTCCCCCGGCAGCTACTTCGAGGGTTCCGGCCGCTACTGCGACGCGCTCGTCGGCGGGGTGCTCGTCATTGACGAGGTCGCGCACGCCTGACGGGGCTCGAGGCGTCCCGTCCAGCATGCAGAAGTCCACCGGCCCACCCTGAGGGGCACCTGCACGCGACTTCTGCATGTCCGAGGGGACGGCCGCGGTGACGACGGACGTGCAGAACTCCGCGACACGCCCCCCTGGACGCCCTCCGACGGACTTCTGCACGTTCGTCGTCACGGGCAGCCGGGTCACCAGTCGTCAGAGAAGTGGGTGAAGTCGGCGCGGAGGACACGGAAGGCCGACATGATCGGCGCCGTGAGCATGGGGGGCCTGGACTCAGTGGTGGCGCAGCGTGAACGGTACGGGGACGGTGAGCACTGCCCGCAGTGCGGAGCGGAGGGCACGCAGCGGATCCGCCGACGGCTGACCAGCTCCGTGCCGCACTGGCTGGTGAGCGGCGACCAGCTCTTCTCCCAGGTCCGGGAGTGCAGCGCCTGCCGGTACCGCTGGCCGGGGGTCTTCTTCTTCGGCCGCGGTGACGTATCGCGGTGGCAGCTGCCCTGGCGGGCGGCCCGCGCCGTCGTCGTCACGCTGCACGAGGAGCGGACGGTGCATCCGGTGCCGTGGTTCTACCTCGCCAGCACTGCGATCGGGGCCGGGACGGGCGCCGCGCTCGGCAGCTGGCGCAGCAGCACCGGAAGCACAGCGCGCGGCGCGGCGGTGGGCGCCGCCAGCGGCTGGCTGATGTGCTGGTCGGTCTTCGCCGCAACCGCCCTCAGGCAGTACGGCGTGGGCACCGCCCTCGCGGACGCCGTGCTCGTCCAGGTTGGCGACCCGCAGCGCAACAACGAACGCCATGCCCGCCGCGACGAGGAGCAGGCGGCCAGCGCGGGGTTCACGCCGTACGGCCTGGACGCGTCGTGGCAGGGACGTCGGTATCTGGCGGGAGTGTGCTCAGCGTGGACCAAGGGCCGGCAACCGCCGCACGTCACCGAGCTGGTACTCGCTCACACGACCAGCACCGCGAGTCCCGGGGCCCCGGGGTGGGACGAGGGTGTTCGCGTGACCACGCTGGCGCCGCGCGACGCGACAGGGCCTGGCCGCACGCCCGACCACCGCTGGGAGCTCACCGCCGAGGAACTGCTGGGCAACCTCGGATGGGAGTTCGAGAGCGGCAGCGAGGATGACGCGCCGGTGCAGCGGCGGGCTGTCGTCGTCGTGCTGGACGGGACCGCGGTGGAGGTGACCGCGCTGCACGGAGACGACCGCTGGGTGGTGCTCCTGCGCACCACCGACGCCCACGTCGAGGTGCGCGGCACGGGCGAGGTGCCCGACGACCTGCGGCTGGAGCGCGTACGCGACCTGAGCGCCTACCCGTCCTCGCTGCGCCTGCTCGACGCGGACGACGAGGCGCGTCCGGCCTGACACCAGGGGTCGCTATCAGGCGGCACGCCGCATGAGGTACTCGTTCACCTCGGTGAAGCTGACGACGTCGGCCGTGGTCACCACCCCTGGGCGGGCCCCGGCGACCAGCCGGCGGGCGGCCACCCCAGACACCCCCTGTACGCACTTTCCACGGCATGTGTGCCTCCCGCGGCCGCAGTGACGCATGTGCCGTGGACAGTGCGGGAACGGGGAAGGGCATCAGCGGCGGTGGCGAGTCAACGCCCACGCCAGGTACGCGCCGCCGAGGCAGATCGTCACCAGGCCCGTGGGCAGGATGGTCGGGGCGAGCAGCCGCTGGGCGACGACGTCGCTGGCCAGCAGCAGCACCGCGCCCGTCAGGGCGGTCGCGGCGAAGGGCACCGTTCCGGTGCGCCAGACGCGCCGGGCGATCTGCGGCGCCGCCAGCGCCACGAAGGCGATCGGCCCGGCGACAGCGGTGGCCACCGCCACCAGCGCCACCCCCACGGCCATCGCCGCGAGCGCGAACCGGCCCGTGTCCACACCCAGCGCGGCGGAGAGCTCGTCGCCGAGTTCGTAGACCCGCGCCGACCGCGCGAGCACCACCACCGCCACGCCGAGCACCCCCACGGCCAGCGCCGTGGGCGCCACCCACGCGGCTGCGACGCCGTTGAGCGACCCGGCTCCCCACAGCGCCGCCCGCAGGGCGGCGCGCTCGTCGGCGCGGGTGACGAGCAGCACGTTCACGGCGTTGAGCAGGGCGGTGGTGCCGATGCCGACGAGCACGAGGCGTGGCCCGCGCGCGCCCGCACGCACCAGCAGGAGCCAGATGAGGACGGCGGTGGCGAGTCCCCCGACGAGCGCGCCGCCGGTGGTGGCGGCCATGCTCGCGGGCGCTACCGCGCCGCCGCTGCCCCCAGTACCCGCGCCAGCTGCACCTCCGGACAGCCCGCCGAGCATCACGAGCAGCGCTCCGGTGGACGCGCCCGTGGTGAAGCCGAGGATGTCCGGGCTGCCCAGCGGGTTGCGCGTGACCACCTGGAACAGCGCGCCGCTGAGCCCGAGCGCCGCACCGAGCAGCACCGCCAGGAGCACGCGCGGGAGCCGCCACTGGAGGACGACGACGGCGCTGCCCCCGGTGGCCCGCCCGAGCAGCGCGTCGAGCACGTCGGGCAGCGGCACGCGCACCTCGCCGGCAGTCAGCCCCACCACGACGAGACCCAGCAGCACGGCGAGGCTCACGGCCGTCACGAGCGCCCCTCGCGCCCTGCGCGCCGCTCGGGCTGGCCGCGACGTGACCGTCGTCGTCCCCGTCACCCCGGCGGTCGCTGAGGTCGCTGAGGTCACCGGAGCCTCCGGGGGTGGCCGAGCGCCAGCGCGATGAGCACCGGCGCCCCGACGAACGCCGTGACGACGCCGACCGACACCTCCGCCGGGGCGATGACCGTGCGCGCCACGAGGTCGGCCACGAGCACGAGCGCCGGCCCCGCGAGCAGGCTCCCCCGCAGGAGGCGGCCCGGGTCGTGGCCGAGGAGCAGCCGCAGCACCTGGGGCACCACCAGTCCGACGAAGGCGACTGGCCCGGCCGCGGCGGTGGCCGCACCGCACAGGACGACGACGGCGAGCAGCGCGAGCCCTCGCACGAGCCCGACGCGGGTGCCGAGCCCGCGTGCGGTGTCGTCCCCGAGGGCGAGCAGCCGCAGCCCGGGCGCCAGCGCCAGTGCCAGGACGACGCCGAGCCCCACGGCGACCAGCGTGGTGAGCGCCACGGGCAGCTCCCGTCCGGCGAACGTCCCGGCCGACCAGCGCGCCAGCTGCGCGAAGCCGCGGGGGCTGAGCATGCTCACCGCGGAGGTGGCCGCGGACAGCACCGCAGCTACCGCGACCCCGGCCAGCACCAACCGCACCGGGCCGTCACCCACTCCGGCACCGGCACGGCCACCACCGGCCCGCGTCAGGCCGAGCACGGCCACCACGCCGACCACCGTGCCGACCAGCGACAGCCACAGCGTGTCGCGGTAGCTCGTGAGGCCGAGCAGCACGTACCCGGCGGCCACCGCGAAGCCCGCACCGGCGCTGACACCCAGCAGCCCGGGCTCAGCGAGGGGGTTGCGCACCACCGCCTGCAGCAGCACGCCGGAGACCGCGAGCGCCGCGCCGACGCTCACCGCGACGAGCGTCCGCGGCAGGCGCACCCCCGTCACGATGAGATCGGCCTCCGTGCCGGTCGGGCTCGCCAGTGCGTGCCACACCTGCGCCGGGGCGAGCGTCTGGGCACCGAGCAGCACGCTGGCAGCGACGAGCCCCGCCACCACGAGGACGCCGACGACGGCGACGGCCAGCTCTCGGCTGCGGCCCGCCGTCGTCGTCGCCATCTCAGAGGCCAGCGTCATCTCAGAGGACAGAGAGCACCTTCTGCTCGAGCTCCTCCAGCCAGGCCGTCGCCGACGGGTAGTCGGTGACGCTGCTGGCCATCGGGTAGACGTGCCCGCTCTGCGCGACGGGGAGTCGCTGGAAGAGGGGGTTGTCACGGATCGCCTGGACGCCGGGGTTGGGGCTGCCGTCGGCGCTGGCGAAGGTGAGGGCCACGGTCACGCCCTCGAAGACGGAACCGAGCTGCTCGAGGGGGTAGGAGGCGTAGCCGCGGGCGTTGTAGTCCGTGGGGACACCAGGGCCGTACGTCATGCCGAGCTCGTTGACGAGCAGGTTGCCCGTGGCGCCGGTGGGCTGCTGGACGGAGAACTGGCTGGCGTCGTCACCGAGGGAGAAGTTGATCCACCGGTTGTTCGCGATGACGTCGGCGTACTGGGTCTTGAGGCGGTCGCGGGTCTGCTCGAAGGCGGCCTTGGACTCCTGCCACTGCGCCTCGCGACCGACGGCCTTCGCGGTCTGCTCCGTGGTGACCTGCCAGTCGCCGCGGCTCCCACCACCCACCAGGACGGTCGGGGCGACGGCGCTGAGCTGGGCGTAGGTTGCCTCGTCGACCTCCTCGGCGGTGCCGATGATGAGGTCGGGCTGGGCGGCAGTGACGGCCTCGACGTTGATCTCGCCGAACGTGCCGACGGTGGGCACGCCCTCGACGAAGGCCTGCTGCTCGGTGCTGAACTCGTCGATCCACGGGCCGTAGTCGAGGGAGGTCACAGGCTTCACGCCGAGGCTCATGAGGTTCCAGGTGGTGTCGTAGGAGACGGCCGCCACGCGCTGCGGCTCCTCGGGCACCGTGACGTCCCCATGGGCGGAGGCGACCGTGCGGGTGCCGGCGCCGGCGGTGGACGACGCGGCACCGGAGGCGCCGGAGTCGCTCGCGCCGGCGGCCGAGCACCCGGCGAGCAGGGCGGCGACGGCGGTGAGGGCGACGACGAGGAGAGGGGGGCGAGACACGGCGAACTCCTGGCTGACTTAGGTGAGGTTTACCTCATCCTGGCGCGACAGCCGGGTCGCTGCTGACGCTCAGCGCCGCAAGCCCTTGCCGCCAGAGGACGGTTCTTTCACCGGATCGGTCACGAGGCCCGCTCGGGAGCCTGGGTCCAGCGTGCGGCGGCCCTCGCGAACGCCGCGGGGGTGGTTCCGGTCGTCTCGCGGAAGGCCGTGGTGAACGACGCCTGCGCACTGAAGCCCGTGGCGCGGGCCACGGCGCCCGGCGGCTCCCCCGCCGCCAGGCGCTGCATGGCCGCGCGGATGCGCAGGTCGCGCCGCCACGCGGCGAACCCGCGCCCCGTCTCCTGCTGGAACGCGCGCGTGAAGGTGCGCGTGCTCACCGCACAGCCGGCTGCCCACTCCTGCACCGTGCGCCGGTCCGCGGGGTCGCGGGCCAGCGCGTCCGCCACCGCGACGAGCGCCGGGGTCCGCGGTCGTGGCACGTCGACGTCCACCGTGCGCGACGGCCGCAGCAGGTCCACAGCGAACACCTCCGCGCGGCGCCGCTCCGCCGGGTCGAGCGCTGCGACGAGGAGGTGCTCCATCACCCTGTCGAACAGAGGCGGCGTCACGAGCACGCTGGTGGTGCGGAGCTCAGGGAGGTCGGCCTGCCGCGCCAGCCACGTGCACTGCAGGCGGCACCCGGCCTCGGCGCGGACCTCGTGCTCGACGCCCGCGGGGATCCAGATGCTCGCGCCGGGCGGCACCGCGAAGTGCGCCTCGGGCGTGGTCACGCTGAGGCGTCCGGAGACGGCCCACATGAGCTCGTGGTCGTCGTGGCTGTGCGCGGGCCAGCACTCGCCGTCCACCTGGTCGACGGGGATGGCGATCGTGCGGGTCTCGGTGGCCGGCCGCAGCGCGCCGTCGTCGACACCGTCGTCATCGCCGACTCCCGCCCTGGTCACGGCCGGGACGGTAGCTCGCCCGGCGCCCCGGTGACGACGGGTGACCCTGCCGCCCGGACGAGGTCGTCACCCGTTCGAGTTGACGCACCGAAGGAGACCTATTTAGGTGAGGCTGTCCTAAGTGACGTCAGGCATCATTCCTGGCGCCCGGCCACCCACCTCCCCTGGAGAACCGTGGACACCACGCACCACCCCTACCCCTCCGCAGCGCCGCCTCCCGCGGCGCCCCGTCGCGAGGCATCGGCCGCCCCGCCCGGGGCCCCCGCAGCAACAGGGGCGCGCGAGCACCTCCTCGACCCCTCCGGCCTCGACAGGTACCGCAGCGCCGTCGCCCAGGGCGTGGAGCGGGTGGCCCGCCACGTCGCCGCCGCGCAGAAGCCCGCCACGGGAGCCGACCCGGCCGCCCTGCAGCGCGCTGTCGACGCCGTCGATCTCGACGCCCCGCTCGGTGAGGTGGCGCCCGCTCTGGACGAGCTGGAGCAGCTGTACCTGCGCGACGCCGTCTGGTTCCACCACCCGACCTACCTCGCCCACCTCAACTGCCCCGTGGTGCTGCCCGCCGTGCTGGGCGAGACCGTCATCGCCGCGGTGAACTCCAGCCTCGACACCTGGGACCAGAGCAGCGGCGCCACGCACGTCGAGCGCCGCCTGGTCCGCTGGACCGCCGACCGCCTCGGCCTGCCCGCGACCGCGGACGGCGTCTTCACCTCCGGTGGCACCCAGTCGAACCTGCAGGGACTACTGCTCGCCCGCGACGAGGCCTGCGACCGGCTGCGCGCCCAGCACCCGGACGCCCGCCTGCCCGAGCTGCTCGGACGGCTGCGGGTGCTGGTCTCCGAGGTCGGCCACTTCAGCACCACGACGGCGTGCCGGCTGCTCGGGCTCGGTGAGGACGCCGTGATCGCCGTCCCCGTGGACGACGCGATGCGGATGCGTCCCGACGCCCTCCAGCGCGCCCTCACCGACTGCGCGCAGCGGGGGCTCGTGCCCGCGGCCGTGGTCGCCACGGCCGGCACCACCGACTTCGGCAGCATCGACCCGCTCGCCCGCGTCGGCGCGCTCGCCGAACGCGCCGGAGCATGGTTCCACGTCGACGCCGCCTACGGCGGTGGGCTGATCACCTCGCGGCGCCGCCGCCACCTGCTGGACGGCATCGACCGCGCCGACTCGGTCACCGTCGACTTCCACAAGACGTTCTTCCAGCCGGTCAGCTCCAGCGTCCTGCTCGTGCGCGACTCTGCGTCGCTGCGCCACGTCGCGCACCACGCCGACTATCTCAACCCCGAGCCGGAGCTCCTGCTCGACGCGGGGCTGCCCGTCGCGCCGGACCAGGTGGGCAAGAGCCTGCAGACCACCCGCCGCTTCGACGCGCTGAAGCTGTGGCTGACGCTGCGCGTCATGGGCGCCGACGCCGTCGGCGACCTCGTGGACGCCGTCATCGACACCGCGTCCGCCGCCCACCGGGTGCTCGCCGCCGACCCCCGGCTGGACGTGGTGGTGGCCCCGGAGCTGTCCACGCTCGTCTTCACGTTCCGCCCCGGCGCGGGCCCGCACGCCCACCTGGGGCCCCTGGAGCTGGACCGGCTGGTCCGCCGCGTGCGGGCGTCCGTGGGGAACGAGGGCAGGGCGGTGCTGGGCGGCACCACCGTGCGCGGGCGCGCCCACCTCAAGCTGACCCTGCTGAACCCGGCGACGACGGTCGAGCACGTCCGGGAGGTCATCGCCCTCGTGCACGAGCACGCGGAGCGACTGCTGCTCGAAGACGAGCCGCTCGTGCTCGACGAGGAGCCGGTGGGGGCGACGGCATGAGCGCCACCACCAGCAGCAGCAGCACTGCCACCAGCACCGAGCGGGTGCACGACCTCCTCGGCATCGGCCTGGGGCCGTTCAACCTGGGCCTGGCCGCTCTCGCCGAGCCCCTTGGCCTGGACTGCCTCTTCCTGGAGCGCAAGGACCGCTTCTCCTGGCACCCGGGGATGCTGCTGCCCAGCTCCACCCTGCAGGTGCCGTTCATGGCCGACCTCGTGACGATGGCCGACCCCACCTCGCGCTACTCCTTCCTCAACCACCTCAAGCGCGAGGGCCGCCTGTACCGCTTCTACATCCGCGAGAGCTTCTACCCGCTGCGGGTGGAGTTCGACAGGTACTGCCGCTGGGTGGCCGACCAGCTGCCGTCGGTGGAGTGCGGCTGGGACGTCCGCGACGTCACCTGGCACCCCGAGCCCGACGGCAGCGGCCAGGGACGCTTCACGGTGGAGTCGGTGGACGCCGCGGGTCGCCGCCGCACCGACGCAGCCCGCCGGCTGGTCCTGGGCACCGGCACTCCGCCGCACGTGCCGGACGCCTTCCGCGACGTCGCCGACGACGACGCCGTGGTCCACACCGCCGACTACCTCGCCGCGCGCGAGCAGCTGCAGAGCCGCCGGGCGATCACCGTGGTGGGCAGCGGGCAGAGCGCCGCGGAGGTCTACCGCGACCTGCTGCCCGAGGCCCGCTCCCGCGGCTACCGGCTCGACTGGGTGACCCGTTCCCCGCGGTTCTTCCCGCTCGAGTACACCAAGCTGACCCTGGAGATGACCTCGCCGGAGTACGCCGACTACTTCCACGCCCTGCCGCCCGACACCCGCGACGAGCTGCTGGTCAGCCAGGCGCAGCTGTACAAGGGCATCGACGGGGAGCTGGTCGACGAGATCTACGACCTCCTCTACGAGCTCGACGTCGACGGTCCCCCGCCCACCCGCCTGTTCACCGGCACCGCGTGCGAGCGGGTGACCCGCGAAGGCGGCGGCTACCGGCTCCACCTGCACCACGCCGAGCAGGGGCGCCGCTCCTCGCTGACCACCGACGCCGTGGTCATGGCCACCGGCTACCGCCAGCAGGTGCCCGGCTTCTGCCGCGGCATCGCCGACCACCTGCGCTGGGACGAGCGCGGGCGGTTCGCGGTCACCCGCGACTACCGCGTGGACTCCGCCGCCGGTGAGGAGGACGACGACGCGGGCCGCGGCCCCTCGGCGCCCGCCCCCGCTGCCGCCCTCGCCCCCGCGCCGGCCGGTGCGGTCTTCGTGCAGAACGCCGAGGCGCACACGCACGGCTTCGTGGCCCCCGACCTCGGCATGGCCGCCTACCGCAACAGCTGCATCCTGCGCGCGGTGCTCGGGCGGGAGCCGTACCCGGTGGAGCGGGCGATCGCGTTCCAGCACTTTGGCGCTCCCCACACCGACCCGCCCCGCCGGGGCGCCGCGTCGTCGGCGGCCTCGACCGCGGGACGCGCCAGTCGTGCCCGCGCGGGCGCTGCGGCAGGGGGACGGCGGTGAGCGTGCTCTCGTCGTCGTCGACGGCCACTGCCGCGGGCCGGGCGCGCTGGGGCGCGGTGACCTGGCGGGTGGTCGACCCCGACCGCGACGGCGACCTCCTGCACCGCTGGCTCACCGCGCCGCGGGCCCGGTTCTGGATGATGCAGGGCTGGACCCGCGAGCAGGTGGTGGCCGAGTACCGGCGCATCACCGACAGCCCCACCCACGAGGCGCTGCTCGGCCACCTCGTGAACCCCGCCGACGCCGCAGCCACCGAGCCGGCGCTGCTGGTGGAGCGGTACGAGCCCGCCTCCGACCCGGTGGGCGCCACCTACCCGGTGCAGCCGGGCGACGTCGGCATGCACCTGTTCGTCGCCCCGCCCGCGGGCCCGCCGCGGGCGGGCTGGACCTCCGAGGCCATGCACGCCGCGCTCGTGCTGGTCTTCGCCGACCCGTCCGTGCGGCGGGTGGTGGTGGAGCCCGACGTCGACAACCTCGCCGTGCAGCGGCTCAACGCGCGGTGGGGCTTCGAGGTGGTCCGCGACGTCGACCTGCCCGGCAAGACCGGCCGTCTCAGCACCTGCACCCGCGCCGCCTTCGAGAGGGCGCGCACCGAGAACGGGAGGACCGCATGAACTCTGCTGACCTGATTGCTGACCCGACGGCTCACCTGTCGCCGCAGGTGTGGGAGCGCGCCGACCGGGCCCTGGTGGCCAAGGCGATCGGCGAGTACGCCCACGAGCTCCTGATCTCCCCGGAGCACCTCGGGGACGACGAGTACCGGCTGGTCACGGCCGCCGCCGTCTACTCGTTCACCGCCCGGCGGCTGCCCCTGGACCACTGGGAGGTGGACCCCGCCAGCGTCGAGGTGCAGCGCTCGGGTGGGGCGGGCGCTGGTGTCCCGGCGCGGCCGCGCGCCACCCAGCTGGTGCTCGACCTGCGCGACGAGCTGGGGCTGACCGACGCGGTGCTGCCGCTGTACCTCGAGGAGGTCGCGGCGACCACGGCGGCGCGCGCGTGGACCCTGCACCGCGGCGGCCCCACGAGCGAGGAGCTGCTGGAGGCCGGGTTCCAGGAGGTCGAGGCGGCGATGACCGCCGGCCACCCGGTGTTCGTGGCCGGCAGCGGGCGGATCGGCTTCGACGCCGACGACCTGCGGCGCTACGCGCCCGAATCGGGCGCGACGTTCCGGATGGAGTGGGTGGCCGTGCGCCGGGACCGGTGCGTGCTCGCCCTCGGGGAGGGCCTGGAGGAGGAGTCGCTGTACTCCTCCGAGCTCGACGCGCCGGTGCGCGAGCGGTTCCGGGAGGTGCTGCGCGGCCACGGGCTCGACCCCGCCGACTACCTGCCGGTGCCGGTGCACCCCTGGCAGTGGCGACGCCGCGTGATGACGACGTTCGCGCCGGAGCTGGCGGACCGGACCCTCGTGCACCTGGGCACCGACGGCGACGCTCGCCGGGCGCAGCAGTCGGTGCGGACCGCGTTCAACGCCTCGCACCCGCGGCGCAGCTACGTCAAGACGGCGCTGTCGGTGCTCAACATGGGCTTCCTGCGGGGGCTGTCGACGGAGTACATGAGCGTCACGCCCGCCATCAACGACTGGGTGCACGACGTCGTCTCCTCCGACCCGGTGCTGCTGGAGCGCGGGTTCCGCGTGCTGCGGGAGCGCGCGGCCGTCGGCTACCGCCCGCCGCTGTACGAGCAGGCAGCGCCGAAGGGGTCGCCGTACCGCAAGATGCTCGCCGCGCTGTGGCGGGAGAGCCCGGTGCCGCTGGTGGAGCCGGGTCAGAAGCTCGTGACGATGGCGTCCCTGCTGCACCGCGACGACGACGGGCGCTCCTTCGCCGCGGCGCTCGTGCGGGCCTCCGGCCTGGCCCCGCGGAACTGGCTGCGCCGCTACCTCGAGGCGTACCTCGTGCCGGTGCTGCGCTGCTACTACGCGCACGATCTGGTCTTCATGCCGCACGGGGAGAACCTCATCCTCGTGCTGGAGGACCACGCCGTGGTCAGCACGTTCATGAAGGACATCGGCGAGGAGGTGGCGCTCCTGGACACGGCCGCGCCGCTGCCCGCCGACGTCGAGCGGATCCGCGCGGACATCCCCGAGCACCTGCGGCTGCTGTCCGTGCAGACCGACGTCTTCGACTGCTTCTTCCGGCAGCTGTCGGCCCTGCTCGACGGGGCGGGAGTGCTGGTCGCGGACGACTTCTGGGACGAGGTCGCCGCCTGCGTGCTCGACCACCAGGGGGCCCACCCGGAGGACGCCGCTGCCCACGTCCGCGGTGACCTGTTCACCCCGACGTTCGCCCGCTCCTGCCTCAACCGGCTGCAGCTGCGCGACAACCAGCAGATGGTCGACATCGCCGACCCGGCCACCGCCATCCGCATTGTCGGAGAGCTGGAGAACCCGCTGGCTGCCGCCGCTCCAGCGCGCGGGGCTGCTGAGGGATCGCTCGTGAGCAGCGCCTGAGTCCGGGGACGTCCCGCCGGGCATGCAGAAGTCGGCCGCCCCGGCTCCGCGAGGCCGTCTGCTCGACTTCTGCATGCCCGGCGGGACACCGGCCCATGGCCGGCGCCCCGTCCAGGCTGGTACCAAGGCCACGTGCCCGCTCCGTCCGCTGCAGCCCTGCGTCGTCTGGCGCAGGAGCGGACGGCGTGGCTGTGCACGCTGCGGCCCGACGGCTCGCCCCACCTCACGCCCGTCTGGTTCTGCTACCTGCGCGGCTCGTGGTGGGTCTGCAGCGCCGCCCGCAACCGGAAGGTCGTTCACCTGGCCACGGACTTGCGGGTCAGCATCGCTCTGCCCGACGGCGACCACCCGCTCGTGGCCGAGGGCTCAGCGCGCCTGGTGCGCGGCGGCTTCCCTCCCGACGTCGTCACCGCCTTCGCCGAGAACACGGGTGGGACATCACCGGCCCCGGACCGGAGGGACCCTTGGTGCTCGTCGAGGTGCCCGTGACGCGCTGGCTGCTGGACGCATGAAGGGCACCGGGACGACCGGACGCCGTTTCCGCGGGGTGCTGCTGGACTGGCGCGGCACGCTCGTCGTCGCCCCGACGTACCGCTGGCTGGTGCGGCGCGGCCTGCAGGCACTGGCCCGACCGGACTCCGACGACGACGTCGAGGCCGTGCTCGCCCGGCTCCGGTCTGCTGACGCGACCGAGGTGGGGTCGTCAGCGGTGGACGCCGACGCCGACCTCCACCGCCGCGTCTACGCGCGCTGGTTCCGCGCGGCAGGACTCGACGACGAGCTGGCCGCGGCGCTCTACGCCGTGGAGTGCGACGTGGCGGCGAACCCGTTCGCCGACGACGTCGGGCCGCTGCTGAGCGCCCTGCGCGGGGCGGGCGTGAGGGTCGGCGTCCTCAGCGACGTCCACGTGGACCTGCGCCCCGCGTTCGGCGCGCACGCGATCGCGGACGGCACCTCGTGGGCGGACCTCGTGGACGTCTGGACGCTGTCCTTCGAGGTGGGTGCGGCCAAGCCCGACCCGGCGATCTTCGAGCGGGCGCTGCGGCAGCTCGGCCTGCCGGCGGCCGAGGTGCTCATGGTCGGTGACCGTGGCACGCACGACGGCGCTGCCGCCGCCTGCGGCATCACGACGCTGCTGCTGCCTCCGCTGGGCTCCCCGCAGGAGCGGCGCCTGCAGCGGGTGCTCGACCTGGTGCTGCCGGGCGCGGTACTGCCGGACACCTGAGGCGCAGCGGCGTCCCGTCCAGCACGCAGAAGCCCGGCTGGTCGCCCTCTCAGTCCCGGCGCGGTGGCTCCTGCACGCTCCCGGCGGGACGGGCGCCGTGACGCCGGACGTGCAGAACCCCGCGACACGCCGTCCCGAGCGGCGTCGGGCCGACTTCAGCACGTTCGGCCTCACCGCCGGCCTCACCAGACGGGCCGTGCCCGATCAGCCGCCGCGTGCAGCCCCTCGGTGGAGACCTCCACCGAGGTCTCGACGATGCCGCGGTCGGGCCAGGCGCACACCAGCCGCATCGTGGGGAGCGGCGGCAGGGGCCACAGCCAGATCCCTCGCTGCCAGCAGCCCCACCCGTGGACCGGCATCCCGACGCCGTCCATCACCGGGTGGTCGGGCTCCCACCCGTCGTGGGCGATGCCGTCGGGCACCTCGTTGTACGGCGTGTCATCCATCGACGTGACGCGGGCTCCGTCGGCGAACTCCATCCCCCACCGCAGGCCCCCGGGCGGTAGTGACAGGTCGAACTGCCCACGGCCGTGGTGCAGGTTGAGTGCCTTGAAGAGCTGGCGCTGCGCCTCCTCCTGCCGCTCGCGCACGTAGATGACCAGCTGCAGGAGGACGCCCTGCGGGTACACCTCACCGCCCTGGAAGACCACGGCCGTCGTGTCGGACCTTCCGATCTCCACCACCAGGTCGGACACTCCGGGCAGCACTCTGCGGGGCCTTCCCAGCCAGCCGGCGTCCCACTCGGGTTCGATGCTGTCGAGGTCGCTGGTGACGGGGTGGGTGGTAGCCGAGCGGGCTTCGGGGAAAAAGGACGAGATCATGATCCAGCCTGGCACCGGTCCACTGACCGTGTCACCGACCCAGCGCCAGGCCGGACCTGGTCGTACCGGGCGACCCGACGCCGCCACGCACGGCGAACGTCCTCCCACGGCGTCGCCGTGATCTGGATGCTCAGGCCTTCCGCGTGCCGCAGCGTCGCCTCGATGCCCAGCGGTCGCAGCGGATGCCCGGGCGGTTGGCCGCCGCTCGCAGATCTGACAGGACCTCGAAGGCGAGGTGTCCCGGTGCGAGGAGCTGCTCCGTTGGGGGCCGCTCACCCAGCGCCCTTCGAGCCGCAGCACCACGAGGCCCGGGACCGGCGACAGCATCGATGACGACCGATGCGTCGACGATCACTGCTGCTGAGGCTCGCCTCGACGGGCGACCAGGCCGTCCGAGCGCTCGGCAAGCGCCTCACCGATGGCGTCGAGCACGGACTGCCTGTCCTCGAGCGCGACGGGCGGGAGCCCGTGCAACGTGCGCTCCAGAGCCCTCAGCGTCTGCTGCCTCCGCTCGTGAGCGGCATGCATCTGGACGGCACTGAGCAGGTATGCCTGCAGAGTCAGCCCTCGTTCGGCCGCCACGGACCGGATCACTTCCAGGTCCTCGCTCGGGACGTCGCGAATGAGCACGTCCGGCATGCACCTGACGCTATCGATGCTGGCGGCACGGTGCCACGCTCCCGCGAGAGGCGTGTCACAGTCACCGCCATGACCCTGTCGATCATCGCCCGCTGCGAGGAGACCGGCCGGTTCGGCTTCGCGGTGGCGTCGTGCGTGTTGGCCGTCGGCACCCGCATCGGGGCCGCCCGCGCAGGCGTCGGTGCCGTCGCCGTGCAGGACGGCGGCTGGTTGCACTGGCGCGACGCCCTGCTGGACCTGCTCGACCGGGGCCTGTCCGCCGCCGAGGCCACCGCGATGATCGCCCTCGCCGACGACGCCCCCGCCAGCCAGCTCGCCGCCGTCGGTCCCACCGGAAACGCGTCAGCGTTCACCGGTCCGCGCAGCACGCCGGTCACCGGCCACCTCGTGCGCGGCAGCGCCAGCGCACAGGCCAACACGATGGCCGTCCCCGACGTCCCCGAGACGCTGCTGTCCGCCTTCGAGGCGGCCGACGGCCCGCTCGAGCACCGCCTCGTCGCCGCGCTCCTGGCCGCCGACACCCTCGGCGAGCACGGCCCGGACTACCGCGGGCGCCAGTCGGCCGCCGTCCGCGTGGTGCCCGCCGAGCGCGGTCGCACCCCCACCGGTGACGCCGACGACCCCCACGTCGACCTCCGCATCGACGACTCCGCCCACCCCACTCAGGACCTCGCCCGCCTGCTCGACGTCCACCGGGCTCACCGCCACCTCATCGCCGCTGGGATGGCTCACGACGACGACGAGCGCCTCGCGCATGTCCGTCGCGCTGCCCAGGTCGCTCACGGTGAGCGGGTGGTGGCTCCCCTGCTGGGAATCCGCACGGCGCTGGCCGGAGACGCCGACACAGCCCGCGACCTGCTGCGCGAGGCCGCCCGCGTCAACCCGGCCACGTGGCAGTGGGCTGCTCGCAGCGCCGAGCGTGCCGCCGCCGGCGACCCCGGCGCCGACGTGCTCGCCGAGCTGGTCCGGGAGGCAGCGTCGAGCTGAGCTGGGGACCCGCAGTCCCAGTGGGGTCGCGCAGTCCCGCCCCTGGCCCTCAGGCCCGGGCCTCAGCGTCCCCGCCGGGATCGAGCGTCCCACTCCCGTCGCCACGCGCTGCTGACATCGCGAGGGGCCGACGTCGTGATCTACGGGATGCCCGGCCTGTGGCTGCTCGCGCTGCTGGTAGGGGCGGGGCTGGCGGCCGTGCTCCTCTGGCTGGGCCGCACCCAGCGGGAGGCGCGCACGGAGGTGGCCCGCGGCCGCCGCACTGGGCGGATGCCCCAGCCTCGGTAGGTCACGGAGCGTCGCGTGCCACAGTTGGTCCCGTGACCAGCGCACTCCGACAGGCCGACCGGTTGCGCACGGTGCGCTACGACATCCGCGGGCCGCTGCTGCGCCGCGCCCGCGAGATCGAGGCGGCCGGGCACGAGGTGGTCAAGCTCAACATCGGCAATCCCGCCGCGTGGGGGCTCCAGGCCCCGGACGCCGTCGTGCAGGGGCTGGTCAAGCACATCAACGACGCCGAGGGCTACAGCGACGCCCGCGGCATCCTCCCCGCCCGCGAGGCGGTGGCGGACTACTACGCGGGCCGCGGTGTGGTCGGTGTCGGGCCGGACCAGGTGATGCTCGGCAACGGCGTCTCCGAGCTCATCGTCATGACGCTGCAGGCGCTGCTCGACCCGGGAGACCAGGTGCTGGTCCCCTCCCCCGACTACCCGCTCTGGACGGGCGCGGTGCGCCTGTCCGGCGGCACGGCGGTGCACTATCGGTGCGTCGAGGAGGACGGTTGGCAGCCGGACGTCGCCGACGTCGCCGCCAAGGTCACCCCCGCCACCAAGGCGCTGGTGATCATTAACCCGAACAACCCGACGGGCGCCGTGTACTCGCGCGAGACGCTGCTGGCGCTGCTCGACGTCGCGCGTCAGCACAGCCTGCTCGTGCTGGCCGATGAGATCTACGACCACATCCTCTTCGGCTCCCCAGACGCCCCGGTCGTCCACGAGCACGCCGCGGCGCTGGCCCCCGACCTCGTGGTGCTGACCATGTGCGGACTGTCCAAGAACCACCGCGCGGCAGGGTTCCGGTCGGCGTGGCTGGCGATCTCCGGCCCCCGCGAGCGCGCCGCCGATTACCTCGACGGCCTCGAGCTGCTCGCCAACATGCGCATGTGCCCCAACGTGCCGGCGCAGCACGCCGTGGCGGCGGCGCTGGCCGACCGGGCCAGCATCGACCCGCTCCTCGCCCCGGGTGGGCGCCTGCGCGAGCAGCGCGACCACGCACTGCGCCGCCTCAACGCCATCCCGGGTGTCTCGTGTGTGGAGCCGCGCGGGGCGCTGTACCTGTTCGCCAAGCTGGACCGCTCCGTGCTCGATGTCGACGACGACGAGGCGCTGGTCATGGACCTGCTGAACGCCGAGCACCTGCTCGTCACGCACGGCACGGGGTTCAACCTGCCGACGCCCGACCACCTGCGGATGGTGTTCCTCGCGCCGGTGGAGGTCCTCGACGACGCCGCCGACCGGCTGGAGAGGTTCCTCGCCGGCCGGCATCGCTAACCCCACCCTCCGTCCGTGATCATGGGCCTCCGCCACCCTCCCGAGGTGGCGGAGGCCCATGATCACGATGGGTCAGCCGTCGCACGAACTGCCCCGAGAGGACCCGCATGACCACCCCGGTGACCGTCGACGAGCCGACCGACGCCGACGCGAGCGCCCTGGGCGCGATGCACCTGCGCTCTTGGCACGAGACCTACGACGAGGCTCCCGGGATCGGCGCGGCCTGGGTCGACGAGCACATCGGCTTCATCACCTCACCCCCCGCCGACGCCTTCCGCGTCCGCACGTTCGCGGCCCAGCGCGCCGATCCGTCGCGCACCTACTACCGGGTGGCGCGCCGAGGTGAGGTGGTGGTCGGCTTCGTGCACGCCTCCCTGCCTTCACAAGATCAGGACGACGACGGCGACGCGAAGCTCGAGGCGCTGTACGTGCTCCGCTCCGAGCACGGGACTGGTCTGGCCGATCGGCTGATGACCAGCGCGCTGGCGTGGGCCGACGGTCGTGCAGTCTGGCTGGAGGCGTCACCGCTGAGCGTGCGCGCCGTCCCCTTCTACCGTCGTCACGGGTTCGAGCCGACAGGCGAGACGGGCGTCTTCCGCCACCGCGTGCTCACGGTGACGCTGCGGCGCCCCGCCGACGCCTGACCCGCACCGCACCCGACCGAGGTACGTACGGGCACGGACGTCAGCCGCCGAAGGGGCCTCCGACGCGCAGTGCGGCGAGGTTGAAGTCCTCCGCCTGCCTCTCGGCCAGTGCACGAGGCGACCTGCTGCCCGGCGGTGGGAACCGCTTCGGGCCCAGCACGAACCACCCCACGAATCGACCGACCGATGCCAGCCCGCTCCCGATCCGCCTCATGATCGGACGGTACGCCGGTCGCACCCGCTTCACCAGCACATCCCGTCGACCGTCACGACGACGTACCGCGGGTTTGCCCGACGTGCCGGGCGGCCCGTCGCGTGCGACGGTCCCCGGGTGACGATCCAGACCACCGGCTTCAGCCACGTCCGCCTCACCGTCCGGGACATCGCGGTCTCGCGGCGGTTCTACGACCGGGTCTTCGGGTGGGAGGTGGCGTACGAGCTGCCCGCCGACGCCGATCAGGCCACCCGCGACCAGCTGTGGTTCGCGTTCGGCGGAGTCATCTACAGGGTGCCCGGCGGCCTCCTCGGGCTGCGCCCGGTCGCTGCGGGTGACGACTCCATCAGCGAGGACCGCGTCGGCCTCGACCACCTGTCGTTCTCCGTCGGCTCGAAGGCTGACCTGGACGCCGCCGTCGCCGTCCTCGACGCCGTGGGAGCACCCCACGGCGAGGTGAAGGACGCCGGGACGATGCACCTGCTGGAGTTCCGTGACCCGGATGGCATCGCCCTGGAGCTCGTTGCCGCGAAGGGCTGAAAATCCCCGGCGTCGACGCGCCCGGAAGTCCTAGCCTCCGAGCGTGATCCCGCTCGACCATCTGATCGCGTTCCTCGTGACGTCCATCGTCATCATCGTGATCCCTGGTCCGAGCGTGCTGTTCGTGCTCGGGCGCTCCATCGCGCAGGGGCGCCGCGCTGGGGTGCTGAGCGTGGTCGGCAACGCCCTCGGCACGGTGCCCGCGGTGCTCGCCGTGGCGTTCGGCGTGGGCGCGGTGGTGGCGGCGTCGGTGGTCGCCTTCACAGTGCTCAAGCTGGCGGGAGCGGCGTACCTGGTCTGGCTGGGTGTGCAGGCGATCCGTCACCGGCACGACCACACCCACGTCGACGCACCAACAGCCGCCACGACCGGCACCCTGCTGTGGCAGGGCTTCGTAGTGGGGGCGACCAACCCCAAGACCATCGCGTTCTTCGTGGCGGTGCTGCCGCAGTTCGTGGCCGTGGAGGCCGGTCCGGTGTGGGCGCAGCTGCTGGTGCTCGGCGTGATCTTCCAGGTGCTCGCGATGGTCTGTGACAGCGCCTGGGCGCTAGTTGCGGGCTCGGCGCGGGCGTGGTTCGCCCGCTCCCCCAAGCGCATGTCCACGCTGTCCGGCACGGGCGGCGTGATGATGATCGGCCTCGGCGACACGCTGGCGCTGTCCGGCTCGAAGCACTGACGGCCGGTGACCAGCGACGACGACCTACGAGCGACCGTCCGGCAGGTGATTCCCGGCGTCGCCGCCAGCGACGTCAGCGCCGCCGAAGTGCTCCGCGGCGAGTTCCACGACGTCGTCCTGCTGCCGGGCAGGGCGGTGGTCAAGGTCGCGCGCGGCCTGGCCGCCCAGCACCTGGAGCGGCGGACAGCACTGCTCGACGCCCTGGCGGGGGCGGGGCTGCCGTTCGCCGTCCCCCGGCCGCTGAGCGAGGTGCATCGCGCCGGACGGGCCGCCGCTGCCGTGGCGCTGTCGTGGGTGGAGGGCGAGCCGGCGCCCGCCGGCAGTGGTGGCGCGCGGCGCGTGGAGGAGCTGCAGCGGCTGCTCGCCGCGCTGGCGAGTGTGGACGTGCGCCCCGACAGCCCGGTGGGCCGGCACCTGGACGTCCCCCACGCCTACGCGGGCCGCGACCGGTGGGCCGAGCTCATGGCGCAGGTGGTCGCGATGCTCCCCGACGACGTCCGCGATGACGCCGGAGCCCGCCTGCGCGCCGCCCTCGACCTGCCGCCTGCGCCGGAAGGGCTCGTCCACGGCGACCTCGCCGGCCACAACCTGCGCTGGCACGCCGACGGGACGCTCGCGGGCGTCATCGACTGGGACCTCGCCAGCGCCTGGGACCCAGCGGTCGACCTGGGCTGCCTGGTGTGGTTCGGGTGGGACGCCGTCGACGCGGCGTGCGCCGGCCTGGGCGGCGGATGGCCGGCCGCGGCGGACCGGGCCCGGGTGTGGTTCGCCACGTTCCGGCTGGAGGGACCAGCGGCGCTGCTGGACGACGGCGCCCCGGAAGCCCTCGTCGCCGAGCGGCTGGAGCGGGTGGTCACCGCGCTGCGCCGGGAGCGCTCGGCCGGCCTCGCGCGGTCATCCGGTGGCGCCGTCGCGGAGGGTGCGCGACGGTCGTCGTCGTCATCGAGGACGACGACGGCGAGCGAGGAGGCGACCGTGGCGACCACGCGCACCGCGACCACGTCCGACGGCTACGAGCTGTGGTCGCAGCAGAGCGGCGATCCCGCAGGCAGCGCGGTGCTGCTGGTCATGGGCGCGGCGTCCTCCAGCGCGGTGTGGCCGCCGGGACTTGTCGAGCGGCTCGGGCAGCGGCACCGCGTCATCGTGTGGGACCACCGCGACACGGGCCGGTCCAGCAGCTCGGCGGGCCGGGCGCCGTATGCGCTGACGGACCTGGCGGCGGACGCCGTCGTCGTCCTCGATGCCTTTGGGGTGCCGGCGGCGCACGTGGTGGGGATGTCGATGGGCGGGCTGCTGACCCAGCTGCTGATGCTCGACCGCGCCGAGCGGCTGCTCTCGGCGACGCTGTTCTGCACGGGTCCGCTGCCCGGCGCCGAGGTTCCTGGTGGCGCCGCTCCGACGCCCGCGCCGGAGCTGCTGGCGCTGTGGGCGCAGCTCGGCGACGAGCGCGACGAGGCCGCCGAGATGGACTTCCGGCTGCGCCACTGGCAACTGCTCAACGGGGGCGGCACCCCGTTCGACGAGGCGGAGTTCCGGGCCTTGGAGGAGCGGGTGGTCGCGCACGGCGGGCCGCTCGACGCGAGCTCGGCCACCGCGCACGCCCGCGCGGGCACGTCAGGTCTGGTGCGCGGGGCCGAGCTGCGGGGCGTGACCGTGCCGACCCTCGTGGTCGAGGCGCCGGAAGACCCGGCCTACCCGCCGCCGAGCGCGGCGCTGCTGGCGGCGGCGATCGGCAATGCGTCGACGACGCGGCGCGTGGTGGTCCCCGGGATGGGCCACGCGCTGCCGGCGGCGGTGCTGCCGCCGCTGCTCGATGCGGTGGAGACCCACCTCGACGCCGTGGACCGCGCTGGCGGCTGACCGGCCACGCCGGATGTGTCGGAATGGCGCCGAAGATGTCGGAATCGAGCCGCCTTTCCGACATCTTGGGCGTCGTTCCGACACATCGAGCGAGGTTCCGACACGTCGGGCCGGGCTCACGACGCCAGCCGCCCGCGCGGTGGTTGGGACAAGGCCTGGCGCGCCGCTATTCACTGAGTACCTACTGCTGGTGTAGACATGGCTCATGTCCATGGCGGAGATCCACCTCGCGCTGCTACTGGCAGGGCCACGGCACGGCTACGACCTCAAGCACGCGCACGACGCGTGGTTCCCCGAGGAGCGACCGCTGGCGTTCGGGCAGGTGTACGCGACGCTCGCGCGGCTCGTCCGGGACGGCCTGGCCGAGGCGGTGGACACCCGCAGCGAGGGTGGTCCCGAGCGCACCCTGTACGCCGTCACCGACGCGGGCCGTGAACGCCTGCTGGCGTGGCTGGCAACGCCGGCGCCCCCGGCGGGTGTCGCCGGGGAGGACGTCGTCCGCAAGACGGTGGTGGCGTTGCACAGTGCCGCGGCCGGCGCAGATGCCGCGGCGGTGCTGTCGGGGCAGCGCACCGCCCACCTCAAGCGGATGCGGGAGCTGCAGCGCAGCACACCGCCGGCACCCGGGTCCGCGAGCGGCCTCGCCGAGCACCTCGCCCGGCGCCACGCGCTGCTCCACCTCGACGCCGACCTGCGCTGGCTGGACGAAGCCGTCGAGGCACTCCGGACCTCGGCGGCGCACGACCTCGCCACACACAGCACCCCACCGGCAACCGCCCCTGACGACAGCCCGCAGGCCCACCACGCGCCGACCCAGCACTCCGAGGAGAGCACCCGATGAGCACTGGTCCCTCCCCCGACCAGGTCCCCCTCCTGGAACTGGACGGCGTCTCCCACGCCTACGCCCGCACGCCGGCGCTCCGCGAAGTGAGCCTGACCGTCGCGCCCGGCGAGGTGGTCGCAGTGACCGGTTCCAGTGGCAGTGGCAAATCGACCCTCCTGCATGTGGCGGCCGGCCTGCTGCGCCCGCAGGCGGGTCGGGTGCACCTGCTCGGCCACGACCTCGCCGGTGTGGACGCCACCGCCCGCGCGGTGCTGCGGCGCAGCGAGATCGGCATCGTCCTGCAGTACGTCCAGCTGGTGCCCGACCTACCGGTGCTCGACAACGTGGCGCTGCCGCTGACCTTGAACGGCTCCTCGCTGGCGGCGGCCCGGACGGCCGCAGCCGACGCCCTCGCCGAGGTGGGCCTGACCGACGCCGCCTCCGCTGCGCCCGCCGAGCTGTCCGGCGGCCAAGCCCAGCGCGCGGCCGTGGCGCGAGCGCTCATCACCAGCCCGCGCATCGTGTTCGCTGACGAGCCCGTGGCCAGCCTCGACCCGGTCGGAGGGCGCCAGGTGCTCGACCTGCTGCGCGGTGTCACGGCGCGTGGTGCGGCCCTCGTGCTGATCACTCACGACAACACCGTCGCGGCACTCGCCGACCGTGAGGTCCGCCTGCGACAGGGCTCCGTCGAGCACGAGGCGGTGCTCCGATGACCGCCACGGCACCCACTCCCCTGGCGGCGCGGCCACTGCCCGCGGAGGTGGTGCGTGAGCTAGCCCGTCTCCGCAGCAGCGCCGACCACCTGCGCGCCCGTGCGACGGCGGCAGCCGCGGCCGGCATCGGCGTGGCCCTCCTCATGGCGGTGTCCGTCGCCGCCATCCCGAACGCCAATGACCCTGACGTCTATCAGCTCTCCGCCGCGCAGCCCGGCCTCGCGCCCTACCTCAGCCAGTCGGGGCTGCGGCCGGGCGCCGTGATGGCCGCCCTCCTGCTGGTGCTGCCTTTCGCCGCGCTCGCCGTGCAGGCACTTCGGGTCGGCTCGCTGGCGCTGCACCGTCAGGCAGGTCTGTTGGCGCTGGCAGGTGCGACCCCCGCTGACCTACGGCAGATGCGCGTCGCCCGCACACGGTCGGCCTTTCTCCGAGGTGGGCTGTACGCCGCTCCCGCGTACCTGGTGCTCTGGCTCCTGCTGGGTCTCGCGCTGCCCCCGGGGACTCGGCTGCTCCCGGCGCCCCAGTGGTGGCTGCCGCTGGCGTGGGCGGTGGTCCTGGCGGTACTTGCGGGAGTGGGGGCCCTGCTCGGCGTCCGTACTCCCCTCACCGGTGACAACGAGGAGGACGGCGTCTCAGCGGCACTGGTGAGGCTCGGCGCACGTTCCGGGCGCCCCGTGCGCCTGTGGTGGGCCGTTGCCAGTGGGGTGGCAGCGGCGCTCGTCGTGTCGTACGGCATCCGCTGGGGCAGCGGGTCCGACTACTCGCTACCCCTCCTTCTCCTTCTCCTGGGAGCCGCGGTCCTCCTCGCGGCAACGTGCGCTGCTCTGCTCCTCGCTCGCTGGGCCGCGTCGTCCCCGGTGGGCCGGCAGACGCGCCGGGTGCGGTCGGCCCGGCAGTTGCGCCGCGGAGATGCCGCTGTCGCCATGCTGGCCGGTGCACAACGACGCGCCAACCCCGTGGCAGCAGGCACAGTCGGGGCGGTGCTGTTCGTCTGCGGGCTGTCCTTCGGCGTAGAAGCTGTCCTGGTCACCAGCATGTTCACCGCGACGTACGGCTACGGCACGGGCGATCTGCTCTTCTACATCGGCGGCGCCGCGGTCGCCGCGACCGTAGCTGTGGTCGGCGCTCTCGTCGCACTGCTGGCGCTGGCACTCAGCCTCTCCGACCACCTCCTCGCCACCCGCAGGTCGGTGGCCGCGGTAGCAGCCCTCGGGCTGGAGCCGCGACGGCTGCTGGGCGTTCAGCGCCGGGCTCTCACCGATACCGCGGTGCCGGCCGTGGTCTCGGGATCCTTGGTGGGCGGTCTGCTCTACCAGTGGGTCTACGTCCTTGAACACCTAGCCGATGTGGGGATCTACAGCGCGGGCGTGCTGGCGGCCAGCGTGCTGGCCGGGGTGCTGATCGCGCTCGCGTGCCGACTCGTGGTGGTTCTCCTGGCAGGGCGCGTCCGCGCGGCGGCTGCCCTCGAACACCTGCGCACGCCGTGAGCGCCCCCGCGGCGCCGCGCCCGTCGACTCTGCTCGAACTCCCGACGGACCCGTCGGGAGCGGGGTTGGCGCTCCTCGTGCAGCGGGCGAGGGTGGCGATCGCGCGTGGTGACGTCGTCGTCGACAGCACCGTCACCACGGGATGGTCACCAGGGCCGCGGCTGGTGCTGCACCGCCTGCAGCAGCTGGCCGAGCGGGCCGGGCGGCAGTGGACGGACACCGGATCCCCCTCGGCTTGACCGTGCACCACGGCCGCACTCCGCACCCCGGGACGAGAGAGCGTGCTGGGGAAGCTGCACCGGCGCGACCGGGATGTGGCGCAGGCTTCCTTGATCGTCGCAGCGGGGAGGCGGATCGTCGCAGCGGGGGGCTGGTCAGGCCGGGTCGGCCAGGACGTCGAGCGCGCCCTGTAGGTCAGCGGGGTACTCGCTGGTGAACGCCGTCCACTCCCCCGTCGCCGGGTGATGGAAGGCCAGACCGACGGCGTGCAGCCACTGCCGCGTGAGCCCAAGTCGCTGCGCGAGAGCCGGGTCGGCGCCGTACGTGAGGTCTCCGCAGCACGGGTGGCGCAGCGCGCTCATGTGCACGCGGATCTGGTGGGTGCGGCCCGTCTCCAGGTGCACCTCCAGCAGCGTGGCAGAGCGGAACGCCTCGAGCGTCTCGTAGTGGGTGACGCTGGGCTTGCCCTCGGCGGTGACGGCCCACTTCCAGTCCGAGGACGGGTGGCGGCCGATGGGGGCGTCGACGGTGCCGGACGTCGGGTCGGGGTGGCCCTGCACTAGCGCGTGGTAGGTCTTCTCGACCGTCCGCTCGCGGAAGGCGTCCTTGAGCACGGAGTACGCATGCTCGCTCTTGGCCACCACCATGAGGCCGGAGGTGCCGACGTCGAGGCGGTGCACCACGCCCTGGCGCTCGGCGGCACCCGACGTGGAGATGCGGTAGCCGGCGGCGGCGAGCCCACCGATGACCGTCGGCCCGGTCCACCCCGGCGAGGGGTGCGCGGCGACGCCGACCGGCTTGTCGACGACCACGAGGTCGTCGTCGTCGTGGACGATCCGTAGGCCGTCGACCGGTTCGGCGACGACGCGGGGCGCCTGCGGCGGGTCCGGCAGCGACACCTCGAGCCACGCGCCGGCGCGCAGCCGCTCGGACTTGCCGACCCTCGCGCCGTCCAGCTCGACCCCGCCGGCCTCGGCGACCTCGGCCACCCGCGACCGCGACAGACCCAGCAGCCGCGACAGGCCGGCGTCGAGCCGCTCGCCGTCGAGCCCGTCCGGGACGGGCAGGGAACGCACCTCGGGCACGGTCATCGCCTCGCTGAGCGGGTGGCGCGGCGCCCGTCGATCTCGACACCGCGCAGCGCGAGGATGACGATCAGCCCCGCAGCGGTGCAGATCATGGAGTCGGCCACGTTGAACACCGGCCAGTTCGGCAGGGCCAGGAAGTCGACCACGTGCCCACGGGCGAACCCGGGGGCGCGCACCAGCCTGTCGACGAGGTTGCCGGTAGCACCGGCCAGCAGCAGCCCCAACGCCAACGCCCAGCCGCGGCTGCCGAGCTTGCGGGAGACCCGCAGGACGGCGGCGACGACGACGGTCGCGATGATCGTGAAGATCCAGGTGGCGCCGGTCGCGAAGGAGAACGCGGCGCCGGGGTTGCGCAGCAGCACGAGCTGCAGCACGTCACCCACCACCGGGACGGGCTCGCCGGGGGTCAGCAGCGCGACAGCGAGCACCTTGGTGATCTGGTCAGCGGCGAGACCGAGCAGTGCGACCACCACGAGGAAACGACGCAACCGGCGCGCCAGGAGCTTGCGCGCGATGCCGTCGGTGCCGGCGTCGGGGACGGACGAAGAACTACCGGTGGCCCCGGACGCCGTCGGCGTCACGGGGCCATCGGGGGACGGCTGGCTCAGTTAGCACCGCCGCCGAAGGCGTAGCCCACGTCCTGAGCAGAGGAAGGGCTCGGGCGCCCGCCGTTGCTACCGGCGACGCCGGCACTGCTGCGGGTCTCGAGGTCGCGCAGCTGGGACTCGAGGTAGGACTTCATGCGGTTGCGGTAGTCACGCTCGAAGTTGCGCAGCTCGTCGATCTTGCGCTCGAGCAGCGACCGCTCCTGCTCGAGGCTGCCGAGCGTCTGGCGGTGCTTGTCTTCCGCCTCGCGGACTAGGCGAGCGGCACGGTCCTTCGCTTCGCTGAGGATGGCGTCGCGCTGCTCCTCACCAGAGCGGACGAAGTCATCGTGGAGCTTCTGGGCCAGCGCGAGCATGCCGGTGGCGGACTCCAGCGGCTGGCCGACGGGCGAGACCGGCGCCGGTGCGGGCGCGATCGGCTGCGGGGCCGGAGCCACCTGCTGCGGCACCTGCCCGGTGGTTCCGCCGCTGCGGCTGAGCTCGGTCACGCGGCGTTCGCACGCGGACAGGCTCTGCTGCAGCTGCTCGTTCTCCGCCGTCAACCGGCGCAGTTCACCGACCACCTCGTCCAGGAAGTCATCGACTTCGTCCTGGTCGTATCCCTCACGGAACTTGGTGGGCTGGAACCGCTTGTTGACGACGTCCTCGGGCGTCAGCGCCATGTGGTCACCTCTTCGAGAGTCACCGCGGTGGCACGCACCGGGCCTGCGTTCAGTCGCGTGCCACCGTAGCCGACGACGCGCGAGAGCGCGGTCAGGTGCAGCACGCGGTGTGTCCGGATGGACGGGATAGGTCGGATCAACGGGGTGGAAAGGGTGGATCGCGCCGCGGCCGTCACATCGTTCTCGCGGCCGCACTCGACAGCAGGCTCATGAGCAGCGAACAGCCCAGCGCCAGGATGATGAAAGCGAGATCCAGCTGGATGCTCCCGAGGCGGATCGGCTTGATGACGCGCCGCAGGCCGCGCAGCGGCGGGTCGGTGACGGTGTAGACGGCCTCCGCCAGCACGAGGACGACGCCGCGGGGGCGCCAGTCACGGGAGAAGACCTGCACCCACTCCAGCACGAGCCGTCCGATCAGCAGCACGAAGAAGAGCAGCACGACGAGGTACAGCAGCTGGAAGAGCAGGTTCACCGGACCATCATCTCCTGCCGAACAGGCCGCTGTGTGCGCGCCGCGTCGAGACCCCGGCGTTGATCGCGATGGACGTCAGGACACGCCGAAGAGGGGGCACCGCGGCAGCGGTGCCCCCTCGTGGCGGGCGATTGAGGGGCGCCTCGCCCGCCACCGCCGGTGAACCGGCAGGTCAGGACTGGTTGAAGACCGCCTTGACCTGGCCGACCGGCTCACCGGTGACCTCGACGTGTGCCGGGGAGAGCAGGAAGACCTTGTTGGTGACGCGCTCGATGTTGCCGTGCAGCCCGAAGACCAGGCCGGCCGAGAAGTCGACCAGGCGCTTGGCGTCGGCGTCGGACATGTCGGTGAGGTTCATGATCACCGGCACGCCGCCGCGGAAGCACTCACCGATGGCCTTGGCCTCGTTGTAGGTGCGGGGGTGGATCGTCGTGATGCGGCGCAGGTCAGCCGCAGGCGGCGGTGTGAAGCGGGCGACGGATCGGTCGCGGGTGATCGGTGTCACCTCGGCCCGGTAGTCGGATTCGTCTAGGGCCACCTCGTCGTCCCCCTCCTCCCAGGCGTCCACGTCGAGGTCACGGGGCTCGGCGTAGCGCGGGTCGTCTTCGCGCAAGCCCATCCACACCATCGACTTGTGCAGTGCTCCAGCCATGACCACTCCTCCTCACAGCGTGCTTCGCCCGCCCGCCTCGGCGGTCGGTGCGACACCCTTGCGACCCGCCAGCCCCTCCGGACTCTTGGGCCTCATTCGTCTCGCTAGTCACAGAAGTTACACGATGGCGGGCCGCGCGCCCAGCACGGCGCGGCCGACACGCACGTGGGTTGCCCCTGCGGCGACGGCGGCTTCGAGGTCGCCACTCATGCCCGCTGAGATGACGGTCGCTTCCGGGTGGTCGGCCCGCAACCGGGCCGCCACCTGGGCAAGTCGCTCGAAGGGCCCGCGGGGATCGACGCCGGCGGGCGCGACGGCCATGACACCCGCCAGCCGCAGCCCCTCGGCGGCGGCCACCACCTCCGCCAGCTCGGCGACCTCGCCCGGGCGCGCACCACCGCGGCCAGGGTCGCGCGTGTCGTCGTCGTCGAGATCGATCTGGAGCAGGACGTCGAGCAGGTGACCGGCGGGCCGCTCCCCCCGCTCCAGCGCCCGTCGGTGTCCGCGCTCCAGGGCCGTGACCAGGCGCGCTCGGTCGACGGAGTGGACCACGTCGGCCCAGCTCGCCACCGCCGCGGCCTTGTTGGTCTGCACCTGGCCCACCTGGTGCCAGCGCAGCGGCAGGTCCGCGCAGGCGCGGGCCTTCTCGCCCGACTCCGGCTCGCGACTCTCCCCGACGTCAGTGGCGCCGCACCCGGCGAGTAGGCGCACATCGTCCGCAGGGAAGGTCTTGGTGACCACCACCAGCTGGACCGACCCCGCGGCCCGCCCCGCAGCAGCCTCGGCGGCGGCCACCCGCTCGCGCACCTCGGCGAGGTTCGCCGCCAGCTCGGCGGCCCGCTCGCTCAGCGCTTCTCCCGCCATGCCGATGCTCCCCGTCACGCCGATGCCTCCTTCCAGACCAGGCCCGCCCAGCGCGGCGCGTCCGGACCGGAACGGCGCACGGAGCCGAGCGACTCGTCTTCCACGGTGCACCCGGGCAGCTGCTCGGCCGCGACCCCCAGGGCGGCGAGCTGCTCCAGCACGCCGGCCGCAACATCGAGGGACGGAGTACCGGTCCAGGTGCGCGAGGCGGTGACCGGGTGCCGCCCGGCAACGTCGTCGCGCATCGCCGCCGGCACCTCGTAACAGCGAGCGCACACCGAGGGACCCAGTAGCGCACGCGTGCGACCGGCGTCAGCACCAAGCTCCCCCATGAGCGCCACGGCCGCGCCGACTACGCCGGTGTCCATGCCGCGGCGCCCGGCGTGCGCGACGCCCACCACCCCGGCGGCCGGGTCGGCCAGGAGCACCGGCACGCAGTCGGCCACGAGGACGGCGAGCACCAGGCCCGGCACGTCGGTGACCAGCGCATCAGCGTCGGGCGGCGGCCCGTCCCAGGGGCCGCGGGCCACGACGGCCCCGTCTCCGTGCACCTGGTGGGCCACGAGCAGGCGCTCCGGAGGCGCGCCGACGTCGGCGGCCAGGGCTGCGCGCGCCGCGCGGGCACCCTCGGCTCCGGCGGCGCGGTCACTGAGGTCAGCGCCGCCCGAGAGAGCCCAGCGCAGACCGCCGGGCAACTCGCGGCGCCAGGTGGTGGACGCAGAAAGGTCGGGCGGGCTCGCCATGGGACGAGCCTGCCCGACCTCTCATCCGGCCCGCCTCGCGGGGCCGGGATGCTGCTGCCGCTGCGCTTGGCTACTGGAGCGGCTGACTACTTCAGGAAGTCGGGGACGTCGAGGTCCTCCGGCTCGGCCCGCCCGTAGCGGACGCGCGCCGGCTCGCGCTCGACCACGCCGTGGCTGCCGGTGTGGACTCCGGCGTGGCCGCCGTCGTACTGACCCGGGAGCTGAGTGGCGGGGTAGGCGGGAGCGGGGGCCGGCTCGGCGGCGGGGCCGTCGTCCAGAGCGCTCGGGGTGCCCTGGGGGCTGCGCCAGTCGGTGTAGGACTCCGGGTAGGAGTCGGCGTACGCGTCCGGGTGAGCGTCGGCGTAGCGGTCGTAGGAGTCGGGCTGGACTGCCGGCGCGGCCTGCCGCGCGGGCGCCTCGCTGTAGGCCGGCGGGGCCGCCGGCGCCGCGGCGCGGGCGGGCTGCTGCCAGCTCGGCCTGTCGACCGACGGCACAGCCGGGGTCTGCCCGGTCCGGGGCCCGGCGGTACGGGCCGGAGGGGCCACCGCGGGCTGCGAGCCGGTGCGCGGGCCGGTCGAGGCGGGAGCCGCGGGGCCGGCACCGAAGCCGCTGTGGGCGGGGCGCCCGGGGGCGCCGCCCGTCGGCACCGCCGGGGTGCGGGGCAGCGAGACCTGCGCGGGAGCGGGCTCCGCGCGGCGCTCGTCGCGGCGAACCTGGGGCGTGCCGCCGTCGAAGCCGGCGGCGATGACCGTGACGCGGACCTCGTCACCGAGGGCGTCGTCGATGACGGCGCCGAAGATGATGTTGGCCTCGGGGTGCGCGGCCTCCTGGACCATGCGCGCGGCCTCGTTGATCTCGAACAGGCCGAGGTCGGAGCCACCCTGGATGGACAGCAGCACGCCGTGCGCGCCGTCGATGCTGGCCTCGAGCAGCGGCGAGGAGATCGCCAGTTCGGCCGCCTCCACCGCGCGGTTGTCACCGCGGGAGGAACCGATGCCCATGAGCGCGGAACCCGCGTTGCTCATGACCGACTTCACGTCGGCGAAGTCGAGGTTGATCAGACCCGGCGTGGTGATGAGGTCGGTGATGCCCTGCACACCGGACAGCAGCACCTGGTCGGCCGACTTGAAGGCGTCCAGCACGCTGACGCCGCGGTCGCTGATGGACAGCAGCCTGTCGTTCGGGATGACGATGAGCGTGTCGACCTGCTCGCGCAGCTCCGCGATGCCCGACTCCGCGCTGGTGGCGCGACGACGGCCCTCGAACGTGAACGGACGGGTCACGACGCCGATGGTCAGCGCACCCTGCGCCCTGGCGATACGGGCCACCACGGGGGCACCGCCGGTGCCCGTGCCGCCGCCCTCACCGGCCGTGACGAAGACCATGTCGGCCCCGCGGAGGACCTCTTCGATCTCCTCGGCGTGATCCTCGGCGGCCTTGCGGCCGACCTCGGGGTCAGCGCCGGCACCGAGACCGCGCGTCAGCTCACGGCCGACATCGAGCTTGACGTCGGCGTCGCTCATCAGCAGTGCCTGGGCGTCGGTGTTGACCGCGATGAACTCGACCCCCTTGAGGCCGACCTCGATCATTCGGTTCACGGCGTTGACGCCGCCACCGCCAACACCCACCACCTTGATGACCGCCAAGTAATTCTGCGGTGCCGCCACGGTCCCCTGCTCTCCCCGATCGCTTCGGGCCTGCCGACCCCGGATCTGCTGCCACCGAGGCCCCCTCAGGCCCCGGAAAAGTCTCAACCTCAACCTGAGGCTGAACGTTATGTCACAACGGTGTTGTTTGCAGGCTAGGGGCCGGACGCCGATCCCCACAACTCCCCACGCCGCGGGCGCTGAACAGCGGCTCTGCCTCGCAGCTCTGTGCTCACGGGCGCTGACAGAGCGCAACGTCGAGCACGACGTGTGCGGCGCCGAGCCGCCCGTTCGGGCCTGGGAGAGCCTAGATGCGCTTCCTGGGAGCCGGGCACAGGGGGCCGGAGGAAGCCTCCCGGAACCGCTCTCCTCCCACACTCGCGGAAGTGCCGGTTACAGCCCGCAGATCAATCCAGAGCAATCACGAGCAGATCACGACGGCAACGCCAGACGCCGAAACGACGCTTCCGAAAGCTGTCTCGAGCGCCTCCAGCCCCGCCCATAGTGCCGCCCAGTTCCCGTTATGGAGCGGTCGCGGGAGCCCTCGGCGCGCTGACGTCGACAGTGCGGACCCCCTCGCGAGGCAGCAGGAGCTGGGCTACCCGCGCCTTGAGGTCGTCCTCGCCGGCACCGCCCCACACGACCTGCTTGCCATCGCGCAGAGCCAGGCGGACGTCCTCCGGTCCGCTGGCCGTGATGGCCGAGACCTGCTCTCGCAGGGCAGTCGGCAGTGCCAGCGCCACAGCCGAGGCAGCCCGCACCGCTCCCGCGCCCGCCGCGCCGGGGTCGACCTGCACCAGCGGCACTCCCTCGGGCGCTGCGTCGGCGGTCGTGATGCTCGTGCCGTCGCCGTCGAGCAGCATGACGCCCGGGGCGCCGTCGGCAGCGGGCACGGCGGCCACCGGCACCTTCTCGGTGACCGCGACGTCCAGGCGGTGCGGGAAGCCGCGCGTCACCGACACCGAGGCCACCCACGGCAGCTTCCGGAGCCGCTCGCTCACCGCGCCCGTGTCGACCCGCAGCAGCGGCAGCCCCATCTGGTCCGCGGCTGCGCTCTGCACGGCGGCAGCGCCCGTCCTGTCGGCACCGCTGACGCGCACGTCCCGCAGCGCTGTCAGCGAGCTGGCCAGCAGCGCCCACGCCGCCGCTCCGAGAAGGAGGACGACGACGACGGCGACAGCGATCACGCGCCACAGCAGCCTCCGGCCACTCCCAGCGCCGGCCCCGTCGGAGCTCGACCCGCTGCGCGCCGCCTCGCCCTCGGTGGCCCCGGCGGCACGCGGCCTCTCGGCGCGTCCCTCGCGCTGGGGCGGCCGTCCCGGCTCGTCGGTGTCGGACCGGGACTGCCGGGTCACCCCGGGCTGCGTCGAGGAGCCCACGGGGCTGGTTGAAACCGCCGGGCTGGATGACGCGGGGTGCGCGGCGCTCTGCGGCGCCGCGGGTCCGGTCTCGGGCAGCTGCACCGGCTGAGGCTGCTCACGCTGCTCGGGTCGCGGGCGCCGGGGCGCCGCCGGACGGCGCACCGGCGCCGGGGGCCGCCGCCCGGGAGGGGTCACGCCGGAGCCTCCGCCAGAGCGGTGCTCGCCTGTGACCGGCCCTGCAGCAGGGCCAGCACCTCGCCGGCCACCGCGGTGACGTCACCGGCGCCGATGGTGAGCACGAGGTCTCCAGGCTGGGCCAAGTCCACCAGGGTCTGCGCCACGGCGGCCATGTCAGGCTCGAAGCGCACCCGCGCCGGGGCCTGCACGAGATCGGCCACGAGTGCTCCCGTCACGCCGGGCACCGGGTCTTCCCGGGCGGCGTACACGTCGAGCACCACCACCTCGTCGGCTCCGGACAGTGCCCGGGCGAACTCGGCGGCGAAGTCGGCGGTGCGCGAGTACAGGTGCGGTTGGAAGGCGACGACGAGCCGCCCGGCGCCGGCCACCAGGCGGCCCGTGGCGACGGCAGCGGCCACCTTGGCGGGGTTGTGGGCGTAGTCGTCGTAGACGCGCACGCCGTCGGCCTCCCCGCGCGGCTCGAAGCGGCGCCGGGTACCGCGGAAGGCTTCCAGGCCGTCGCGCGCGACGGCGGGGTCGGTGCCGAGCGCCACCGCGGCAGACCAGGCCGCCGCCGCGTCGAGGGCGTTGTGCCAGCCGGGCACGGCCAGCCGCAGGCGACCGCTCCAGCCCTGCGGGGCAAGCGGGCCGGCGGCGCCGGGGACGGCGGTGAGGTCGACGGTGATGCCTCCCCCGGTGGTGTGGGAGTCGGTGATGCGGACCTCCGCGTCGGGAGCCTCACCGAAGGTCACCACGCGTCGCACGGCGGACGAGGCGGGGCCGTCGCCGTCGTCGTCCTGAGAGCGCACTGCAGTTGCCCTCACCGACGAGGCCAGGGCGGCGGAGCCCGGGTCGTCGGCGCAGGCCACGAGCACTCCGCCCGGCTGGATGCGTGCGGCGAACGCCGCGAACGCCGCCTGGACACCCTCGTAGCTGCCGTGGTGGTCGAGGTGGTCGGGCTGAACGTTGGTGACCACGGAGACCTCGGGGGCGTACACGAGGAAGCTCGAGTCGGACTCGTCGGCCTCGGCGACGAAGACGTCGCCGCTGCCGTGACGGGCGTTGGTGCCCGCGCCGATCAGCTCGCCGCCGACGGCGAACGACGGGTCAGCGCCCGCGTGCTCGAGGGCGGCCACGAGCATGGCCGTCGTCGTCGTCTTCCCGTTGGTGCCGGCCACCGCCACGCCCCGCAGGCCCGTCATGAGCGCTGCGAGGCCCTGGGAGCGGTGCAGCACGCGCAGCCCGGCGGCGCGCGCGGCGGCCAGCTCGGGGTTGTCCTCGCGGATGGCGGAGCCTGCGACGACGGTGTCGACGCCGTCCAGGCGGGCGGGGTCGAACCCGGCGGCGACGCGTGCACCGAGGGCCCGCAGCGCGTCCATGACCGGCAGGTCCTTGGCGTCGCTGCCGGAGACGGTCACGCCGCGCTCGATCATGATCCGGGCGACGCCGGAGACGCCCACTCCCCCGATGCCGATGAAGTGCACCGCGCCGAGCTCCGCCAGCGGCGGCACCGGTGCGGCGAGGTCGAAGCGGGCGCTCATCGCGCCTCCCCCGTGGAGTCGCCGGTGGTCTCCCCTGGCCGACGGCCGGCGGCTCGCTCGACGAGGTCGGCGAGGCGCTCGTCGCCGTCGCGAGCTCCCGAGACCGCCGCGGACGCCGCTGCCGCGGCAGCCATCGCCGCGAGGCGGTGGGCGCCGTCGCCGTCGGTGAGCAGGTCGCGCAGGGGGCCGCGCACCCAGTCGGCGGTGACGTCGGCGTCGTCGACGATCATCGCCGACCCGGCGGCCACCGCCCCGGCGGCGTTGAGGCGCTGCTCGCCGTTGCCGATGGGCAGCGGCACGTAGACGGCAGGCAAGCCGACGGCGGTGGTCTCGCAGACCGTGCCGGCGCCCGCGCGGCACAGCACGAGATCGGCGGCGGCGTAGGCGAGGTCCATGCGGTCGGTGTACTCCAGCACGCGGTAGACGGCGCCCTCGGGCAGCCCCGAGGGCTGCACGGCCTTGCCCGCGCCGGTGAGGTGCAGCACCTGTGGCGCCAGCCCCCTGTTCGGCCCGCTGGACACTGGAGCCAGCAGCTGCGGAGCACCCTCGACCACAGCGGTGTTCAGGCGCAGCGCGCCCAGCGACCCGCCGGTGACCAGGAGGGTGGGCGCGTCGGGGTGCAGCTCGAAGGCGGCCCGTGCCTCGGCCCGGCGGGCGGCCCTGTCGAGTCGCGTCACCTCGGTGCGCATCGGCAGGCCCGTGAGCACGCCGTTGCCGCCCCGGCCGCGCAGGTCCGTGCCGGGGAAGGTCGTCGCGACGTGCTCGGTCAGGCGGGCACCCAGCCGGTTGGCGATGCCCGCCCGGTGGTTGGCCTCGTGGACGACGACGGGCACGCCGAGCTTGCGCGCCGCGAGGTAGGCGGGCACCGCCACGTAGCCCCCGACGCCGACGACGACGTCGGCACGCGGAGCACCCACCACCTCGCCGGCCTTGACGATGGCGCGTTCGGCGGCCCGCACGGCGCTCAGCAGCCGCCCGGGCAGGCGCAGCAGCGCGGTGGAGGGCTTGCGGGGCAGCGGGACGCGCGGCACCACGGCCAGCTCGTAGCCGCGCGCGGGCACGAGCCGCGCCTCCAGGCCCTCCGCGGTGCCGAGCACGAGGACGGCGGTGGCCGGGTCGCGGCGGCGCAGGCAGTCGGCCAGGGCCAGCATCGGCGAGACGTGCCCGGTGGTGCCGCCACCGGCCAGCAGCACGGCCATCGGCCGGGTGGGCTGCCCGGTGGTCTGTGGCTGGGGCGAGGGCTGGACAGCCGGCGTGAGGCCCGGCACGGCGGATCCCGTGGTGGCGCTCATCGGCGGCCTGCCCGCGAGACGACGGCCAGCGACCGGCGCACCAGCCCCGGCCGGGCGCTCAGCGCAGCCTGAGCTCCGGGGCTGTAGCGCGCGCACGAGAGCACGAGCCCGACGGCGATGAGCGTGCACAGCAGTGCCGAACCTCCCGCGGAGATGAGCGGCAGCGGCAGGCCGATGACGGGCAGCACACCGATCACCACGCCGATGTTCACCGCCGCCTGGCCAAGCACCCACGCCAGGACCCCGGAGACGAGGACGACGACGAAGAGGTCCTTGCTGCGGCGCACCACCCGGGCGCAGCACCAACCGAAGACGACGAAGAGCGCCAGCACGACGAGCGTGCCGACCAGGCCGAGCTCCTCGCCGATGATCGCGAAGATGTAGTCGTTGTGGGCCTCGGGCAGCCAGCTCCACTTGAGGCGGCTGCCGCCCAGGCCGACGCCCGTGAGCCCGCCGGAGGCGAGGGCGTACAGGCCCATGGTTGCTTGGTAGCCCGTGCCCCTCGTGTCCGTGTTCCCCTCGAGGAACGAGCTGATGCGGCTCATGCGGTTGCCGGTGCCAGCTAGCACCGCAAGAGCCACTAGGCCGACAAGCGCCGCCAGCCCGAGATGGCGCAGCGGTACCCCGACGGCGAAGACGGCGGCGAAGACCACCAGGCCCATGACCATGGCGGTGCCGAGGTCCTTGCCGGCCAGCACGATGCCGATGATCGGCAGCACACCGAGCGCCAGCGGCAACCCCCAGCGCAGCGGATCGGTGAGCACCTTGTGCTTGCTGGCGAGCACCGCGGCGCACCACAGCACGAGGGCCACCTTGCCGAACTCCGACGGCTGGCCCTGGATGCTGCCGAAGCGCACCCAGTTGACGTTGCCTCCGACGTCAACTCCCAGCGGGGTGAGCACGAGACCCTCGAGGACGACGGCGACGACGAGCACCGGCAGCGCCATGCGCCGCCAGAACCGCGGTGGCAGGCGCGCGGTGATGAACATCGCCACCAGCCCGAGCACGGCGAACTGCGCCTGGGAGATGCCCGCGGCGTAGGGAGAGCGGTTCTTGGCAAGGGCCTCGACGCTGGAACTCGACAGCACCATGACCAGGCCGAGGCCCACGAGGAGCACGACGACGCCCTGCAGCACCCCGTAGGTGAGCAGCGGGGTATCCCAGCGCGCCAGGCGACCGGGCAGCGCGCCGCCGAGCAGCGCGTCGCCCCAGGCCGCGGCGTGCTGACGGGTCGTCAGTGCAGGACGGCGGGGCGCAGGCCGGGGGGCGCTGCGGTCGGGAGCCGGCGTGGTGGTGAGCGACGGGGTCACGCCGTCGCGCAGGTCGATCGTCGTGTCGCCGTCGGTCGCGGTGGTCCTCGTGGCCACGTCAGCCCTCCTGGTGGTCGGACTGGTCAGCAGAGCCTTCAGCAAGGTGCGCCCGCACGGCCGCGGCGAAGGCGTCGCCGCGCTCGGCGTAGCTGGTGAACTGGTCCATCGACGCCGAGGCGGGCGCCAGCAGCACGACGTCGCCCGGTAGCGCCGCAGCAGCGGCGGCCCGCACCGCCGCGGGCATGACGCCCCCGGCGGCAGTGGCCGCCGGTCCGTCGATCTCCACCACGGGCACGCCCGGCGCGCGGCGGGCCAGCGCCCCGCGCAGGGGCTCGCGGTCGGCACCGATGAGCACCGCAGCGCGCAGACGGCCGGCGTGGGCGCCGACCAGCTCGTCGAACTGGGCTCCCTTGGCCAGGCCACCGGCCACCCAGACCACGCGGGAGGCGTCGCCGCCCTCGCCGCCGGACGCCGCGGCGGCACCGGCCAGCGAAGCGGAGGCGGCGTGGGCGTTGGTGGCCTTGGAGTCATTGATCCACGCGACGCCGCCGGAGCGGGCCACCACGGCGATCCGGTGGGCGCCCGGCTTCGTCGAGAGCAGCCCGTCGCGGACGGCCTGCTGGCCGACGCCGTGGGCGCGAGCCAGCGCCGCCGCCGCGAGGGCGTTGGCCACGACGTGCGGCGCGACCACGCCGCCGGAGGCGTCGGCGAGGTCCGCCAGGGTGCACAGCTCGGCGGCGCTGTTGGCGCGGTCGGCCACGTAGGCGCGGTCGGCGAGGACGTCGTCGACAACGCCCAGCATCGACAGCCCCGGCACACCGAGGGTGAAGCCGATGGCACGGCAGCCCTCCTGCACGTCGGCGTCCAGAACCAGCTGTTCGGTCACCTGGTCGGTGTCGTCCGCGTTGTAGACGCAGGCCAGCTCGGTGTCGGTGTAGATGCGGCCCTTGTCGGCGGCGTACGCCCGCATCGAGCCGTGCCAGTCGAGGTGGTCGGGCGCCACGTTGAGGACGGCCGCGGCACGCGGCGCGAGCGTGTGTGCCCCGTGCAGCTGGAAGCTCGACAGCTCCACGGCCAGCACGTCGGCGCCGGCCGGGTCGAGCACGGCCTCCACCAGCGGGGTGCCGATGTTGCCGGCGGTCGTGGCGCGCAGGCCGTGGGCCCGCAGGATGCTCGCGAGCATCGTCGTCGTCGTCGTCTTGCCGTTGGTGCCGGTGACGCACAGCCACGGAGCGGACGAGGCAGGGCCGACGGGCGCGCCCACAGGCCCGGCCGTGCCGCGCAGCCGCCAGGCCAGCTCGACCTCGCCCCAGATCGGGATGCCGGCGCGCGCGGCCTGCGCCAGCAGCGGAGCGCTCGGCCGCCACCCGGGCGAGGTGACGACGAGGTCGGGCGGGGAACCGTCGACGAGGTGCAGCGCGTCGGAGGCCCCCGGCCCGAGCGCCACCTTGCCGCCGAGCATGTCGAGGAGCTTGGCGCGCTCGCGCTCTCCGGCACCGTCGCGACCGTCGACGGCGAGCACCCGCGCACCCCGCTCGGCGAGGGCGTAGGCGGCCGCAGCTCCGGAGACGGCGAACCCGGCGACGACGACGCGCAGCCCGGCCCAGTCGGCGGGGCCGCGGTCGGGGACGCGCGCGGACCCGGCGCGCCAGGCGGGCACCGTGGGAAGCGCCTCAGATCTCAGCTCAGATGTCATTGCCGACCACCCACTCGCCGTAGAACAGGCCCAGCCCGAGGCCGACGAACAACCCGGCGATGATCCAGAACCGGGTGACGATGGTGACCTCGGCCCACCCGACCAGTTCGAAGTGGTGCTGGAGCGGTGCCATCCGGAACACGCGTTTGCGGGTCATCTTGAAGAAGCCCACCTGGATCACCACGGACAGCGCGATGATCACGAAGAGCCCGCCGAGCACCACGAGCAGCAGCTCGGTGCGGGTGGTGATGGCCAGGCCGGCGAGCGCACCGCCGAGGGCGAGGGAGCCGGTGTCTCCCATGAAGACCTTGGCCGGTGAGGCGTTCCACCACAGGAAGCCGATGCAGGCCGCCATGAGCGCGATAGCGACGACGGCGAGGTCGAGCGGATCTCGGGTCGTGTAGCAGGCCGCGACGCCCGGCGCGGTGACCCGCGGGGAGTCGCAGTTCTGGTTGTACTGCCACACGCCGATGAGGGCGAACGCGCCGGCCACCGCGGCGGTGGCGCCACTGGCCAGGCCGTCGAGGCCGTCGGTGAGGTTCACGCCGTTGCTCGTCGCGGCGATCATGAGCAGCGCCCACAGCACGAAGAGCACCACTCCGGCGATCGCACCCCAGTGGGCGAAGTCCACCATCGTGTCGCGGGTGAAGGAGACCTTGGTGGAGGCGGGGGTGTTGCCGTACCCGTCGGGGAACTGCAGCGCCAGCACCGCGAACACCAGGCCGACCAGCGTCTGCCCGATGAGCTTGGGCACGCTGCGCAGACCGAGGCTCCGCTGTTTGGAGATCTTGATGAAGTCGTCCAGGAAGCCGACCAGCCCCAGGCCCACCATGAGTCCGAGCACGAGCAGGCCGGACACCGACGGCGGTGTCATGAAGACGAGGTGCGCCACCCCGTAGCCGAGCACGGTTGCCGCGATGATCACCGCGCCACCCATCGTGGGGGTGCCGCGCTTGGTGTGGTGCGAGGTGGGTCCGTCGTCGCGGATGAACTGCCCATACCCGCGGTGCACGAGGAACCTGATGAACAGTGGTGTGCCGAACAGCGCCACCACCAGCGAGGAGAACCCCGCGACGAGGATGCCCTTCACGCGCGGACCCCCTCGCTGCTGGTGACCGGGGCGGCCCCGGCGAGCGCCAGCCGGTCTCCCAGGTGCATCAGCCCGGCGCCGTTCGAGCTCTTGACGAGCACCACGTCACCCGGGCGCAGCTCCTGCGCCAGCAGGGCCTCAGCGGCCTCGATATCGGCAACCCACATCGACTCGTCGGCGTACGAGCCCTCCAGCACCGCTCCGGTGTGCACCGGCCGCGCTCCCTTCCCCACGGCCACCAGCCGTGAGATGTCGAGGCGGACGGCGTACCTGCCGACCGCGTCGTGCTCGTCGCGCGCGGTGTCGCCGAGCTCCAGCATCTCCCCGATGACGGCCCAGGTGCGCCCGCCGGGGCGGTGCATGGCCTTGAGCGCCCGCAGCGCGGCGCGCACGGACTCGGGGTTGGCGTTGTAGGCGTCGTTGACGACGACGACGCCGTCGGGCCGCTCCGTCACCTCCATGCGCCACCGGCTGGCGGCGCGGGCGGTGGACAGCGCCGCGGCCACGTCGTCCAGCTCGACACCGACGGCCAGCGCGCACGCGGCGGCGGCCAGGGCGTTGGAGACGTGGTGCTCGCCGTGCAGCTGCATCGAGACCTGGGCGCTGGCGCCCTGTGCGTGCAGCGCGAAGGCCGGGCGGCCGAGCTCGTCGACGCGGACGTCCTCGGCGCGCACGTCGGCGCTCGCGCCCCAGCCGAAGGTCAGCACGCGGGCGCGGGTACGCGTCGCCATGGCGGCGACGCGGTGGTCGTCGGCGTTGAGGACGGCAACCCCGCCGTCGAGCAGGCCGGCTCCGGCCTCAGCAGCCGGGGGCAGCGCCTCCACGAGCTCGCCCTTGGCCACGGCGATGGCCTCGGGGCTGCCGAACTCCCCCACGTGCGCGCTGCCCACGTTGAGCACCGCGCCGACCCGCGGGTGGGCCAGCTCGCACAGGTGCGCGATGTGCCCAATCCCGCGGGCGCCCATCTCCACGACGAGGGTGCGGGTCTGCTCGTCCACGCGCAGCAGGGTCAGCGGCACGCCAAGCTCGTTGTTGAACGAGCCCGGCGGCGCGACCACGGGGCCGAGCGGAGCGAGGACGGCGGCCAGCAGGTCCTTGGTGCTCGTCTTGCCCGAGCTCCCGGTCACCCCGACCACGTCGAACGGGGTCGGCAGCTGGTGGCGGCGGGCCAGCACCTCGGCGGCCAGCGCCGGCAGCGCGTCGAGCACGCGGCCGGGGACGACGACGGCGGGCACGTCGTCGCCGAGGTCACGCTCGGCGAGCACGGCCACCGCTCCGGCACCGAGGGCGGTGGCGGCGTAGTCGTGCCCGTCGACGCGCTCGCCCGGCACAGCGGCGAACAGGTCACCGCCGCTGGCGGCGCGCGAGTCGATGACGACGCCGCTGACGACGGCGGCCGGGTCGGCCCCTCCGGTCAGGCGGCCGCCGGTGGCGGCTGCGACGTCTCCCAGCGCGATCGGGATCATGCGCGCACCTCCGTGGCTGCCGCCAGCGCGGCGGCGAGCTCCTCGCGGTCGTCGAAGGGGTGCACGGCACCCGCGACCTCCTGGCCCCGCTCGTGGCCCTTGCCGGCCACCAGCACGGTGCCGCCCGGCCCTCCGGCCAGCGCGAGGGCGACCCCGCGGGCCACGGCCTCGCGGCGATCGGGCACCTCGACCACGTCAATACCTGCTGGCGTCATGCCCGCTGCCGTCGCTCCCGCGAGCACGGCAGCACGGATGGCGGCCGGATCCTCCGAGCGGGGGTTGTCGTCGGTGACGACGACGGCGTCGGCGCCGGCCGCAGCCGCAGCGCCCATGGCGGGGCGTTTGCCGGGGTCTCGGTCACCGCCGGCGCCGAGCACCACCACGAGGCGGCCCGGCGTGGACGGGCGCAGCGCGGCCAGGGCCGCGGCGACGGCGTCGGGGGTGTGGGCATAGTCGACCACGCCCACCGGAAGACCAGCCGGAAGATCAGCGGCAGCCTCGGCGGACGGCGCAGCAGCCCCGCGGGGCAGGACCACCTCCATGCGCCCCGGCACGCCGCGCGCACCGGCCAGCGCGGCGGCGGCCGCAGCTGGGTCGTGGCCGGAGGCAGCGAGCACCGCCACCGCGACCGCGGTGTTGGCGATGTTGAAGGTGCCGGGCAGCGGACTCGCCGCCTCGACGCGTCGGCCCCCCGGCCCGATCAGGGTGAAGGCGGAGCCGGGACGACCGTCGGACCGCTCGCGCACGCTGGCCGCATCAACGGACCAGTCGACGGACCAGTCGGCCGGCTGGCCAGCTGCCGCCCGGCCGTCCGTCGTCGTCCTACTCATGACCGTGGTGGTGGGCACCCCGGCGGCCCGGCTGAGCTCGGCCAGCCGGCGGCCCCATTCGTCGTCGACGCAGACCACGGCGGCCCGGGCACGCGCTGGGGTGAACAGCTGCGCCTTGGCGGCGAAGTAGTCATCCATGGTCGGGTGGAAGTCGAGGTGGTCCTGGGAGAGGTTGGTGAACGCGGCGACGTCGAGCACCAGCCCGTCCACCCGGTGCAGCACCACGGCGTGGCTGGAGACCTCCAGTGCCGCGGCGCGCGCCCCGCGCTCGACGGCCAGCGCGAGCAGGGCGTGCAGGTCCGGCGCCTCGGGCGTGGTGCGCGCGCTGGGCAGCTCTTCGCCCGCGATGCGCGTGCACACCGTGCCCACGAGGGCCGTCGGGGTGCCGAGCTGCGCCAGCGCTGACTCCAGCAGCGTCGTGACGGTGGTCTTGCCGTTGGTGCCGGTGACGCCGAGCACCTGCAGGTGCTGCGCGGGCTCGCCGTACACGAGGGCGCTCACGGCACCGAGCACGGCGCGGGGGTCGTCGACGACGACGGCGGGCAGCCGCGCCGTCGCGCCCTGCTCCGCGGCGAGCCGCGCGACGATCTGCGCACCCTCGGGGTCGGTGAGCAGAGCAGTCGCTCCGAGCTGCGCCGCCTGCGCCGCGAAGCGCGCTCCGTGCGTGTGGGCGCCGGGCAGCGCGGCGTAGAGATCGCCCGGGCGAGCGCGGCGGGAGTCGAGCACCACGCCGGTCACCGTGAGCTGCCCGGAGCCTGCCGGAGCGGCGGCGCCGGCACGCGCTGCGACCTGCGCGAGCGGTCGCCCGGCGACGCGCACGGGCCGGGAGTCGCGAGCGGGCACGGCGTGCACGCTACCCGGCGCGGTCCCGGCCACCGGCCGGTTCTTCGCGAGCACCGGCGCAGAGGCGGCCTTCGTTGTCACTGCGAGGTCACCGTCACTGCGAGGTCACTGCCAGGTCAGGGGTGGAAGCTGGGCCGGAGCCCCGCTCGGGGTGATCCCCTCCTTGCCGAGGGCGTAGCCCATGACGTCGGAGAAGACGGGCGCGGCGACCGTGCCGCCGTAGTGGCTGGTCTGCGGGTGCTGGACGATCACCGCGACCACGAGCTGGGGGTCGTCCGCGGGGGCCATGCCGATGAAGGACGACGTGTACTGCGGGGTGCCCGTGGCCCTCGTGGCCGGCAGGTCCTGCGCGGTGCCGGTCTTGCCGGCCACGCGGAACCCCGGGACAGCGGCGTTGAGGCCGGTGCCGTCGGAGGTGACCACGCCCTCGAGCATGGCGGTGACCTGCTGGGCGGTGGCCTCGCTGACCACGCGGGTGCCGGTCCCCGGGGTCGCGGGGGTGTAGGTGCCGTCGGCGTCGGTCGTCCCGGCGACGACGTGCGCGGGGATCCGCACCCCGCCGTTGGCGATGGTCGCGTAGACCTGCGCGGCCTGGAGCGCGTTGACGCCGTAGCCCTGCCCGAACAGCACGTTGTACGGGGTGCGGGCGTCGTTCTTCCAGCTGTCGGGCGTCCCGAGGATGCCGCGGGTCTCGCCGGGCAGGCCGAGCACCTTCTGCCCGATGCCGAACGCGCGCAGGTAGTCGTACCGCTGCTGGACGGTCAGCTTCTGGCCCACCTCGATGGTGCCGACGTTGGACGACTCCGCCAGCACCCCGGCGAACGTCAGCTTCTGCAGGTCGTGGGGGTGGGAGTCACGGACGAATCCCGCCCGGCCCGGGAGCTGGAGCCTGTCGGGCACCGTCAGCTGCGTCTCGGGGGTGGCCAGGCCCTCCTGGATGGCGGCGGCGGCGGTGATGAGCTTGCCGGTGGAGCCGGGCTCGAAGGTGTCCTCCAGGGAGCGGTTGTGCCGCTCGGCCTCCGGCGTCGCGCCAGGGTCGGCCGGGTCGATGGAGCCGGACTCCGCGAGGGCCAGCACCTGGCCGTCCTTGGCCATGACGACGACGGACACCCAGTCCGCCTCGGCGGCCTCGGCCTGCGCCCGGGCGGCGTTCTGCGCGTAGAACTGGATGTCCTCGTCGAGGGTGAGGCGCACGTCCTTGCCGTCGACGGCGGGTGTGGTGGTCTCCCCCGCCAGCGGGATGCGCTGGCCGTTGCGGCCCTGCTCGTACAGCTGCTCACCGTCGGTGCCGGACAGCGTGTCGTTCTCGGCGAGTTCCAGCCCGGCGAGTGCCGTGCCGTCACGGCTGACGTAGCCGACGAGGTTGCCCGCGGTGGTGCCCGCCGGGTACGTGCGGTCTTCCGCGCGCTCGGAGAAGATCCCCGGGATGCCCAGGGCGTCGACCGCGCGCCACTGCTCGGGGGTGAGGCGCTTGGCGAGGATGACGTACTGCAGCGGCTTGCCGTCGGCGCGGTCACGCGGGGCCAGCTGCGCGGCGAGCTCGGACTCCGGCACGTTCAGCAGCGGGGCGAGCGCCGCGGCGGCGTCCGGCGCCGTCCACAGGTTCTTCGCGTCGGGCTGCGGCCCGCGGAAGAGGTTGGGGTTGGCGGTGACGTTGACCCGCTCGACGCTCTCGGCGAGCACGTTGCCGTTGCGGTCGGTGATGGAGCCGCGCTGCGCGGGCAGCGTGACCTTGGCCAGCCGCTCGGCCAGCGCGTCCTCGGCGAGCTGTCCGGTGTCGAGGGCCTGCACCTGCAGCAGCCGCCCGGTGAAGACGCCGGTCACGAGGAGCAGCACCAGGGCGATGACGGCGGCACGCCGCTCGGGCCTGCCGGCGCGGACAGTGCGTCCGCGCACGGGACGCTGCGGCGGACGACCCGCGGGACGAGGACTCTGGCGGGCGCCTGGGCGCGGCGCCGGTCGATCGCCGGACCGGGCTGCGGACCGGGCTCCGGGCCCGGCTGCGGGGCGGGGGGCGGGTCTCACCGGGCGGCTCGGGCGCGGCGACCCGGCCGGGCTCGGCTGGCGCCCGGCCGGCGGACGCGGCGCACGGGTGCGCGGCGGGGCGCCGGGGGTGGTGCTCACGGGGTCCTCTCGCCGGTCGGGCTCGCACTCGAGGTCGGGCTCGACGAACCCGAGCGCGACGGAGTCGGGGTGCTGCTGGCAGTGGCGCCATCGCCGTCGCCGTCGTCACTGCCGCTGTCGGTGTCCACGGCGCCCTGCTCCAGCTGCGTGCCCGTGGGCGCGCCCGCTGATCCGCTGGGTACCGCTGACGGCGAACCGCTGGGCGTGGGCGACGAGGCGGGTGTGGGGTCACCGACCACGGCCTGCTCCTGAGGTGCCTGCAGCACCAGCCAGGCGCGCTCGGGCGCCTTGACCATGCCGAGCTGCCGGGCGCGCTCGTCGACGGCCCCCGGAGAGCTCACCTCCTGCAGGTGCTCCTGCAGCGCCTGCTCCTGCTCGGCGAGCAGGGTCCGCCTGGCCTGGAGGTCGTGCTCGGCGTAGCTGCCGCGGGAGAGAGCGATGTTGGTCCACAGCGCCGCGAGCAGGGAGGCGACGAGGACGGCGCCGCACAGCATGAGCGTCCGGGCACGGCCGGACCGAGGTCGCGGGGTGGCCCGGGCCGCGGCGCGCGTCGTCGTCCTCGGGCTTGTGCGGGTCACCGGTCGAGCGGTGCGGGTGCCCGGGCGGCGCGGGCCGCGCCCAGGGCGCGGGGCGTGCGGCGCAGGTGAAGGGGGCGGGGCCGGCGCTGACGAGGCCGCTGACGTCTTGGTGGGTGAGCTCACGAACGTCCTCCCGGAGCCGGGACGCGGCCGGACCGTACGCGCTCGGCGGCGCGCAGGCGCACCGGCGCCGAGCGCGGGTTGGCGGCCAGCTCGGCCTCGCTCGCGCGCTCCGCGCCGCGGGTCAGCAGCTGGAAGCGAGGGGCGTGCTCGGGGGGTTCGAAGGGCAGGCCGGGGGGAGCGGTGCTGGAGGTGGCCGCGGCGAGGGCCTGCTTGACGATGCGATCCTCGAGCGACTGGTAGCTCATGACCACGAGGCGACCGCCGACGGCGAGGGCGTCCAGGGCCGCCGGCACGGCGTCGCGCAGGGCGTCGAGCTCGCCGTTGACCTCGATGCGCAGCGCCTGGAAGGTCCGCTTGGCGGGGTTGCCGCCGGTGCGCCGGGCCGGCGCCGGGATCGAGTCACGGACGACGTCGACCAGACGCAGCGTGCCGCTGAACGGCTCGCGGGCCCGCTCACGGACGACGTTGTCGGCGATGCGCCGGGCGAACTTCTCCTCGCCGTAGACGTGCAGCACGCGCGACAGGTCGCGGGCGTCGTAGGTGTTGAGCACGTCGGCGGCGGTGATGCCCGAGGTCGGGTCCATCCGCATGTCCAGCGGGGCGTCGCGGGCGTAGGAGAACCCGCGCTCGACCTCGTCGAGCTGGAGGGAACTGACACCCAGGTCCATGAGCACGCCGTGGACCTGGGCGATGCCCAGGTCGTCCAGGACGTCGGGCAGCTCGTCGTAGACGGCGCGGACCAGCGTCGCGCGCTCGCCGAACCGTTCCAGGCGCGCGCCGGCGATGGCCAGGGCCTGCGGGTCCCTGTCGATCGCCACGAGCCGGGCCGCGGGCAGGCGCTCGAGCAGCGCTTCGCTGTGGCCGCCCATGCCGAGGGTGGTGTCGACGACGACGGGCGCCACGCCATCCGGGCCATCGAGGCGCTGCTGCAGGGCCGGCGCCAGGAGCTCCACGCAGCGGTCGAGGAGCACGGGCACGTGCCGCTCCCCCGCTGTGCGCTCAGCCGGCACCGGTGACGACTCCGGTGACATCTCGGGGAGGTCGGCGGGCAGGACGTCGTCCACGTGCGCTCCTCCCGTCGGCGACTGCGGTCAGCTGTGCAAGACGCTACTGATGGGACGATTGTGACTCAAGTGACGAGTCAGACACGTCCCCGCCCATCGTGCACGCCGAGAGGGGGGATGCGTGGACGTCGGCGCCCGGCACGCCGCGCGGCCAGGTCCCCATCCGCTCCGACGGGCCGGGGAAGTGGCCCGCGCTGCCTGACACCGGGGAAGGTGCGTCAGGACGCGAGGAGCGGCTGGAGGCCTGGCCGCACGGTGCAGGTGCGGTACCGGCGGGCCCCACTCACCCGGTGGCGGCACTCACAGGAACCCGGGCAGGTCGTCGAGCTGGACGCCGTCGTAGCTGGCCTCCGCCTGCGCGAACCGCTCGTCCCAGGCGGCGAGGTCCCAGACCTCCAGACGCTCGCCGGCGCCCACCACGGCCACTTCGCGATCGAGCCCCGCGAAGGACCTCAGCGTCGGCGGCAGCGTGAAGCGGCCCTGCTTGTCCAGCTCCTCCTCGGAGGCACCGGCCAGCATGACGCGTAGGTAGTCGCGCACCGAGGGGTTGGTGGCCGTCGCGGCTCGCAGTTCCTCGTAGCGGCGCTCGAAGTCGGCCCTGGGGTAGACGTGCAGGCACGGCCCCTGCCCACGGGTCAGGTAGAAGCCTCCGGCCAGCGCCTCCCGGTAGCGGGAGGGCACGAGCAGGCGCCCCTTCTCGTCCAGGCGCGGGGTGTGAGTGCCGACGAACACGGGTCGGCCCTTCCCCCCGGCGGGAGCCCGGCCTTCCCGCGCTCCGCATGCCTCCACGTTACTCCACTTCACTCCACCGGACCGGCTCCTTGCTCTTCTCCCGCCCGGTGCCGTGTCCCCGCCGACGTCCCCGCCGACGTCCCCGCCGACGTCCCCGCCGACGTCCCCGCCGACGTCCCCGCCGACGTCCCCGGCGCACCCTCGCCACACCCACGCCAGGGAGCGGCTCGCCGTGCCGTCCGTGACAGGAGAGGTGTCTGTGATCGGAGGTCCGCGGGAGGGACTGCGGTGGTCAAGACCGTGACGTACGGTTCGACGGTGTCGATCCCCCTCCCGTGGGGCGTGCGGGATGCCGACGGCGGCATCGCGGACGTCCGTGACGTGCTCGGTCGCATTCGTGACGCGGTCGAGAAGGTCGTCGAGGGCAAGGACGACGTGGTCCGCACCGCGCTCGTCGTCCTCCTTGCCGAGGGGCACCTCCTCGTGGAGGACGTCCCGGGGGTCGGCAAGACGATGCTGGCCAAGGCCCTCGCACGCGCCACCGGGGTCACGGTGCGGCGCGTGCAGTTCACGCCCGACCTGCTCCCCAGTGACCTCACCGGTGTCAGCATCTACGACGCCGAGCGCCGCGGCTTCGAGTTCAAGCCCGGGCCGGTGTTCGCCCACGTCGTCGTCGGTGACGAGATCAACCGCGCCTCCCCCAAGACGCAGTCGGCGCTGCTGGAGTGCATGGGCGAACGGCAGGTCACGGTCGACGGCACCACCCACACCCTCGCGCGGCCGTTCATGGTGGTCGCCACGCAGAACCCCGCCGAGATGGAGGGCACCTACCCGCTGCCCGAGGCGCAGCGGGACAGGTTCATGGCCCGCGTCTCCATGGGATACCCGAGCATGACCAGCGAGCTCGCCATGCTCGCCTCGCACGGCGCGCGCGACCCGCTGACCGACCTCGAGCCCGTCAGCGACCCCGGCGAGCTGCGCCGGGCCATCGCCACTGCCGCCGCCGTGCATGCCTCCCCGGCGGTCCAGCAGTACCTGCTCGACCTCGTCACGGCCACCCGCACGCATCCCGCTGTGGCGCTGGGGGCCTCGCCCCGCGCGAGCCTGCACCTGCTGCGTGCGTCACGGGCCGTGGCCGTGCTCGACGGCCGTGACCACGTGCTCCCGGACGACGTGCAGTCCCTCGTCGTCCCCGTCCTGGCGCACCGGCTGGTGCTGTCACCGGAGGCCTCGGCGGTACGCCGCACCGCCGAGGACGTCTTGGTCGACCTCCTGCAGCGGGTGCCCGTGCCCAGCTCCTCGAGGGTCTGACCCGCTCGTGACGCCCGCCGGACGAGCCACCCGCGCGGTGTGGGCCGTCGGGCTCACCCGGCGCGGACGCGCCCTGCTGCTGGCGGGCCTCCTGCTCGGAGCCGCCGGGATGTGGCAGGGCCAGCAGGCCCTCCTGCGGGTCGCGCTGCTCGTGCTGATGCTCCCCCTGCTGTCCCTGGCGCTGGCTGCCCTGACGGGCACGAGCACCACCGTGCGGCGCAGCACCTCGCCGGAGCGCGCCGTCGTCGGCCAGGCCTGCCGGGTCCGCCTCGACCTGCGCAACCCCGGCCGCATGACGACCCCCGTGCTGCTCGCGCAGGACCGGCTGCCCGCCGGCTGGCCGCGCGCGCCCCGCTTCACCGTCGACCCGCTGCCCCCCGGCGGACGCGCCGCCGTCGCCTACTCCGCCACTCCCCCGCGGCGCGGACACCACCGCCTGGGGCCGCTGCAGGTACGGGTCACCGACCCGCTCGGGCTGTGCGAGCTCCCGCTGCGCGCCGGAGGCCGCTCCGAGGTGCTCGTGCTGCCCGCCACCACCGCGGTGCCCGGCGCGAGCGCGCTGCTCACCGGCTCCGGTGGCGACGACGCCGGCGGCGGCGCGGGCACCGTCAGCGGAGAACGCGGCATGAGCACCCGCGAGTACCGCTCCGGAGACGACCTGCGCCGCGTCCACTGGCGCTCCACAGCCCGCCGAGGCGAGCTCATGGTCCGCCAGGACGAACAGCCCCGGCAGCGCCGCGGCGTCGTCGTCCTCGACCGACGCCCCGGCGCTCACTCCGACGAAGCCGCCTTCGACCACGCCGTCGCCGCGGCCGCGTCCCTGGCGGTCTCGCTCCACGACGCCGGAGCGGCCGTGCACCTGGAGCTCGCCGACGGCCCTGCCGGGCAGCCGCAGGCCCAGGGCCGGGAGCACCTGCTGGAGCGGCTGGCCCTCGTCGAGCCGGCCGACGGCCCGTCGCTGGCGCTGAGCACCATGCTGGCCGCCGCGCTCGGAGGCCGCAGCGAGGCGGAGTCGCGCGACGGGATCGTCGTCGTGGTCGCCGGTGCCCTCGGACGCGCCGACGCCGACGCGCTCGCGACAGCGGGGCGCGGCGGCACCGTCCGACGGCGCTCGGCGTCCCTCGCCGTGCTCTCCCAACCCCCCGCCCCCGGCGCCGTCGAGGCGCTCCTCGGCGGCGGGTGGGCCGTGCTCGACCTGTCCGAGGGCGAACCACTGGCCGACGCGTGGCTGCGGGCGCGCGAACCGGCAGCGGCCACCGCCGCGAGCAGCAGCACGATCAGTAGCACGAGCAGTACGGCCGCCACCACCGCCGGAGGATCAGCACCGTGACCTCGACAGGACGCCTGCGGCTGGCCTCGACCGTCGCCGTGCTGGCCACCACCGCCGGGCTGCACCTCGTCGTCGAGGGCACCGCGTGGTTCGTGCAGGCGCTCCTGGCCGTCGTCGTCGTCGCGGCGACGGGCGCGGCTGCCTCTGCGCTGCGACTGCCCGGCTGGGTCGGGGCGCTGGCCCAGCCGCTGGCGCTGCTCGTGGTGCTGTGCGTGCTCTTCGTGCCCGGACAGGCCGTGCTCGGGCTGCTGCCCGGGCCCGAGGCGCTGCGCGCGCTGTGGGTGCTGGCGCTGGAGGGTCGCGAGACCATCAACAGCCAGGCAGCGCCGGTGGTCGCCGAGCCCGGGCTGCGGCTGCTTACGACGGCGGGGGCAGGCGCCGTCGCCGTCGTCGTCGACATCGTCGCCGTGGTGCTGCGCTCCCCCGCCCTCACCGGACCGGTGCTGTTGGCGGTGCACGCCGTCGCGGTGGTCTTCACCCCCGGTGGCGTGACGTGGGGCTGGTTCGCCCTCGCCGTGGCGGGCTGGCTGCTGCTGATCGCTGCGGACGGCGGCTCGCGCGCGGCCGCCTGGGGACGGCGCGTCAAGCAGCGGCCCACGGCTCGCACGTCTCCCGGCGGAAACGGCGGCGGAGGCGGTGCGGGCAGGGGCGATGGGCGTGCCGTCCGGGCGGGGACGGGGGCCGCCACCGCCGTCGCCGTGACGGTCTCGGTGGTCGCCGTCGTCGCCGCCGTGGCGGTGCCTCCGCTGGTGCCGGGCACCACGTCGGTGGTGCTGGTGGGCGGCAACGGCGCAGGCATCGGCGGCGCCGCCGCGAACTCCGTCAACCCCCTGCTCGACCTGCGCTCCGACCTGGAGAGCCAGGGCACCGCCGAGGTGCTGAGCTACCGGACCTCCGCCCTCACCCCCACACCGCTGCGCATCGTCACCGTCGACAACTTCGACGGTGAGGTGTGGCGCCCGTCCGAGATCGACCGCTCCCAGACCCGCGCGCTGGGCGACGGCATGCCCGGCGTGCCGGGGCTCGCGCCGGACACGCCCCGGACCGACGTCCGCTACGACATCACCGTCGAGGCGCTGCGCCAGCAGTGGCTGCCCACGCCCTACCCGGCGACGTCCGTGGAGATCGACGGCGACTGGTTCGTCGACACCAGCACACTCAACATCCGCGCCCAGGGCCGCACCGCCACGCGTGAGGGGCAGGACTACCGCGTGGTCCAGGCCGCGGTCGCCCCCACCCCGGAGCAGCTGCGCGACGCCGGCCCCGCCCCCGCCGACGTCGTCGAGCGGTACACGGCGCTGCCGCAAGGCCTTCCTCCCCAGCTGGAGCAGCAAGCGCGCGAGGTGGTCGGCTCCGAGACCAGCGGTTTCCTCCAGGCGACGAAGCTGCAGGACTGGTTCCGCAGCACCGGCGGCTTCACGTACTCCCTGGAGGCGCCGGAGCCACGCTCGGCGAACGCCCTCGTCGACTTCCTCAACGACAAGACCGGGTACTGCGTCCACTTCGCCTCGGCGATGGCCGTGATGGCCCGCACGCTCGGCATCCCCGCGCGGGTGGCGGTGGGCTTCCTGCCAGGGGCACGGCTCGGCGACGGGACCTGGCAGGTGACGCTGCAGGAGGCCCACGCCTGGCCGGAGCTGTACTTCGAGGGCGCGGGCTGGGTGCGCTTCGAGCCCACCCCCAGCGCCCGGACCGGCGCCGCTCCCGCGTGGACCATCGCCCCGGTCGCCCCGCCGACCGCCTCGACGGCCCCGACGGACGGAGCCAGCGTGCCGTCGGTGGCGCCGAGTGCAGCGGCGACCTCCTCGGCCGCCCCCGCCACCCCCGGGACGACGACGCAGACCAGCGCGCAGAACGCTGGTGTGCCCTGGTCCGGCCTGCTCGTGGTGCTGGCCCTCGTGCTCGGAGTGCTTGCTGCGCCGCTGGCCAGCCGTTCGCTGGTGCGCCGGCGGCGGTGGCGGCACGCCGACACCGCCGCAGCGCAGGCGGAAGCCGCGTGGGCCGACCTCGTGGAGCAGATCGGTGACCTCGGGGTGAGCGTGCCGCCCTCACAGACGCCCCGACAGGTGGGGAGCCGCCTGGCCGAGGGGCTGCGACGGGACGGGCCCGGGGCTCCGGGAGCTCCTGTGGGGAGTTCGGGCGGCTCGGGCGGCTCAGGCGACTCGGGCGGCCAGAGAGACCGAGAGCCGCAGGCCGTGGCCCGCCTCGTCGGCGCCGTCGAAGGCGCTCGCTACGGGGCACCCGGCTCTGCCGGCGGCGGGACGGCGCTGGTCGAGGACGTGCGCGAGGTGGTCGACGCGGTAGTCGCCCAGCGACCGCGCTCGGCGACCTGGCGCTGGCGGCTGCTGCCGCCCTCCGGGGTGGCGCACCTGCGTCGCTGGGGTCGGGCACTGCTGCGCCGCGGCTGACGCGCCGCGCCTGACGTGCGAGCCGGCTCGAGGGCCGCCCCGGGGTCACACCTGCGCACTTCAGGGGCGAGTGCGGGCGCAGGACGCCCCTGAAGTGCGCAGGTGCGGAGCCGCGGGTCGGCTTTCCTCCGACGGCGGCACGCGAAGAGGCCCGCCCCCTGGTGGGGACGGGCCTCTCGTCGTCGTGATCCCTGTCAGCGGCAGGGGTGGTGGGGCTCAGCCCCAGCGGTCGTCGCGGCGGCGGTCCCACCGCTGCTCGAGCCGCTGCATGAAGGTGCCGGAGCGGCGAGCCCTCGGGCCGCGCGGTCCGGTGGCCGGGCGCGGCCCCGGGCGTCCGTCGGCGCCGACCACACCGATGGGGCCGGACTCTGCGCGACCGCCCCCAGCGCCGGAGACCGCGTAGAGGATGCCGCCGAGCATCACCAGGAATGCTGCGCCACCGAGGCCGTAGACCCAGCCGCGCTGCGAGAGCGGGATGAGGAACAAGATGGCCACGAGCGCCGCCAGGCCAGCGACGGCGATGCTGACTCCGAGGACCAGGCTCTTCTTGCCCCCACCTGCGCGGCGAGGGCCGCGCATGGTCGAAGCGAAGCGGGGGTCGTCAGAGAGCAGTTGCTGCTCCATCTGCTCCAGCAGACGCTGCTCGTGCTCAGACAGCGGCACTGCGACCTCCTGCGATCCTTCACTCCGGAACCACAGGATAGGTCCCGTCAAGGGGTGGGGAAAGCCGGTCTCGCCCAGCGTGGGCAAGGCAACTTTCCTGGTCCCACCTGCACCACTGTCCCCATGCGCACCAGCATGTGAACCCTGTCGGCGAGGCGTCAGCGCCCCTTGCCCCCCGGACGAGGGAGCAGCAGCGACGCCGGGGTCACCGCACCGCTGCCGAAGCGCCGTCCTGCCGCGTCCACAGCCCGGTCAGCCTCACGCCAGCCGCGCTCCGGTTCATCCAGACGGAGCTGGCGGGGCACCCGATCGGCGTCGACAAGGCCCTCCACACGCACACCCACCAACCGGATGCGTGCCCGCTGCAGACCCATCGCCGCCCACAGGGCCGCGGCGGCGGCGTAGACGTCGCGGCCAGAGTCGGTCGCCTCGCGCAGGGTCCGCGAGCGCGTGACGGTGGTGAAGTCGGCGAAGCGGACGACGAGCACCACCGTGCGGCCGACGTGCCCGTCGCGACGCAGGTGGCGGGCGACGCGCTCGGACATGCGGAGCACCTCGCGGAGCACGACCTCGGGGTCGTCGACGTCGACGGCGAAGGTCTCCTGCGCGCCCGCGGATTTCTCGGCCACGGCCGCACTGGTCACCACGGGGCGGGGGTCGCGGCCCCAGGCCAGCTCGTGCATGGAGGAGCCGAGCGCGTCACCGAGGGCGCGGCGCAGCGTGGTCGACGGCGTATGCGCCACCTGCCCCACGGTGTGCAGGCCCAGGCGCGCGAGCGCCTCCTGGGTGCGCTCCCCTACGCCCCACAGCGCACTGGTGGGCAGCGGGTGCAGGAAGGGCACCACCTGGTCGGCGGGCACCACGAGAGCGCCGTCGGGCTTGGCGCGGCCGGAGGCGAGCTTGGCGACGGCCTTCGTCGTCGCCAGTCCCACCGAGCAGGTGATGCCCTGCTCGTCGGCCACCCTGTCGCGCAGCTCGGTGGCGATCTGTAGCGGCGTGCCCGAGCGGCGCACCGCTCCGGAGACGTCGAGGAAGGCCTCGTCCATGCCCAGCTGCTCCACCACCGGGGTCACCGAGGTGAGCAGGGCGACGACGGCGGCCGAGACCGCGGCGTACCGGTCGGGGTCGGGCGGGAGGACGACGGCGCCCGGACAGAGGCGGCGGGCGCGGCTCATGGACATCGCCGAGTGGACGCCGGAGCGGCGTGCCTCGTACGTGGCGGAGAGGACGACGCCGCGGCTCGACCCGCCGCCGACGATCACCGGCTTGCCGCGCAGGTCGGGGCGGTCCAGGAGGGAGACGGAGGCGTAGAAGGCGTCCATGTCGACGTGGAGCACGGTGCAGCCGTCGCTCGCGTCACCGGGGGTGTGCTCGCGCAGACCGGCGACGGAGGCGGCCACGGCGGGGTCGAGCCCGGCCCGCTCGAGCTGGCGGCGGCTCACGCGTCCCCACCCCCGCCTGCTCCCCTTCCCGCACTTTCCGCGGCAAGTGCGCTCCTCCCGCCGCGCGAGCTCCTGCCCCATCCCGCGGATTCCCGCCCCATGGCGCGAGTTCCGGCCCCATCCAGCTCCGTGATGGGGCCGGAACTCGACTCAAGGGGCGCGAACTCGGCCGAAGGGGCGGAAGAGCCGCGGAAGGCGTCCGGCCGGTGCGCTACCCGGCTGACCGGGCTCACCACCCGGCGCTCCCGGAGCTGGAGTGCCACAGCTTGCGCGGAGCACCCCGACCAGCAGCGCCGCGCTCGGCGTCGAGGAGGTCCTCGAGGGCGTCGTCGGCGCTGCGCTCGACCGTCTGGTCGGCGCCCCCGTCGCCACTGCCGGCGGCACCGGCGGCAGAGACCCGGGTGTTGCGGGTGTCACTGCCGGGCGGGGCGATGTCGGCGTACGGCGAGAGCAGGAAGCCGCTGGCGTGCACGAACACCCGCCGGCCGCCTGCGCGCCCCCGCTCGGAGCGTGGGCGGTCTCCCACCGGCAGCCCGCTCGCCGCCGCGGCTTCCTCGGCAGCTTCCTCGGCGGCCTCCTGCGCGGCCCGCAGCGCGGCCTCGTCCTGGGCCGCGGCCTCCCGGGCGCCGGCGCCCGCGTACCGCTCGTCGTGCTGGCCCGGCCCGGAACGCCCCGCGTCGAGACCGGGCACGGCTCCGTCGTCGCGGCCCTGTCCGATGACCCGCGAAGGTGCCATGACCGGCCGGGTCGAACGGGACGCCGCCGCCCCCGCCACCGCCGCCGAGCCATACCCGGCGGCCGGCTGGCCTGCCATGACGCGGTAGACACCGTCCACCCCGTGCTCGGACCAGACCCGCCACAGTGCGGGCATCGCCCAGGCGCCCGTGGCGCGCAGCGACACCCCGCGCGGACCGGTGCGTCGCAGCTCACCGCGCACCACGAGCAGCCACGACCCGAACACCGTCGAGGCGTACGGCCCCTGCGCGTCCTCGAAGAAGGTCGCGTCGACGGGACCGGTGGAGTCGTCCAAGGTGAGGAACACCACGCGCCGGCCAGAGCGGATCGGCGGGGTCTGCGTGGCCACCTTCACGCCCGCCACCAGCAGCTCGCTCCGCGACCTCTGCCCGCGCAGCGCACTGGAACGGACCACACCGATCGCATCGAGCATCGGCCCGTACGCCGCCACGACGTGGTGGCTGGCGTCCAGGCCGAGCACCTCCAGCTCGGTGCGCACCTGCTCGGCGGGAGTCATCTCCGGCAGACCGGACGGCTCGACATCACCGGGGGCATCGCCGAGGTCGAGCGCCAGCTGCACGTCCTCCGAGGTGGCCAACTTCCCATGATCACGAGGAGTTGAGCGGGACGACGACGACGAGCGGGTCCGGGCAGCACCGCGATCGAGCGCACGGGTGTGCCGGTCGAGGTCGGCGACTTGCAGCAGCAGGTCGCGCCGCGTCACCACGCCGCGGCGGCGCACCGGCGCGGTGAGCCCGAGCCCGTAGATCGCGTCCAGCGCACCCGTGAGCACGAGCCGCTCCAGCACCGGCCGAGACGGGCGAGCGCGGTTCCACAGGTCAGCGAGGGAGTGGTAGGGCTGACCAGCGACGATGCGCGCGACCTCGGCGTCGCTGATGCCCTTGACCTCGGCCAGCGACAGCCGGATGCCCCACGCCCGCCCGTCGGGCACGGCGGCGTCCAGGCGGTAGCGGCTCGCGGACGGGCCGTACCGCTCGGCGGCCTCCCGCTCGCTCCAGCGCGGCGGTTGCGCGGGCGCCGGCCGCGGCCTCTCGTCGTCGTCGTCGCGACCTGGACCGGCGGGGTACTGCTGCAGCACCGCGGGCGGCGGTTCGTCCCAGGGCGCCACGTGCTCCACCCGGTACTCCCCGGTGGAGGCGTTGACGTCGAGCGGGAGCACCGCGACGCCCATCGTGCGGGCGTCGTCGAGGATGAGGCGCTTGGGGTACATGCCCGGGTCGTGGGTGAGCACCCCGGCGAGGAAGTGCGCCGGCCAGTGGGCCTTGAACCACGCCGACTGGTACGTGGGCAGCGCGAACGCCGCCGCGTGCGCCTTGCAGAACCCGAACGAGGCGAAGGCCGCCAGCACCTCCCAGATCCGCTGCACCTCGGCCGGCGTAAAGCCGGCCGCGAGCGCGCGGGGCCGCCACCAGGTCTCCACCTCGGCCTGCCCGTCGCGGGTGCCCAGGGCGCGGCGGACCTCGTCGGCCTGGGTGAGGCTCACCCCTGCGGTCTCGGCGACGATCTGCAGCACCTGCTCGTGGAAGACCACCACCCCGCAGGTCTGCTCCAGCGCCTTCCGCAGTCGCTCGTGGAGGTAGTCGGGCGCGCGCCAGCCCTGCCGGGCCATGAGGAACGGCGTGACCATGTCGGACTTCACCGGCCCGGGCCGGAACAGGGAGATGTCGATGACGAGGTCGGCGAAGTCTTGCGGGGCGAACTTGCCGACCAGCTCTCGCTGCCCGGGTGACTCGATCTGGAAGCACCCGAGCGTGCGGGTGGAGCGGATGAGGCGGAAGGCGTCGTCGTCGTCCAGGGGCAGGGTGTCGAGGTCGATGCGCTCCCCCGTGGTCCGCTCCACCTCGCGGGTGGCGTGGGCGAACGCCGACTGCATGCGGATGCCGAGCACGTCGAGCTTGAGCAGGCCCATGACCTCGACGTCGTCCTTGTCGAAGGAGCTCATGGGAAAGCTCGTGGCGGACGGCTGCACGGGCGTCCGGTCCAGCAGCGACGCATCCGAGAGGAGCACCCCGCACGGGTGCAGCGCGGTGTGGCGGGGCAGCCCGTCGAGGCTCTCCACGAGGTCGTAGAGCAGGTCGAGGCGGGAGTCGGCCAGGCCCGAGGCGCGCAGTTCGGGCAGGTCGCGCAGGGCGTGGCGGACGTCGCGGGCGCGCAGGTGCGGGAAGGCCTTGGCGATGGCGTCGACCTCCCCCGGGGGCATGCCGAGGGCCGCGCCGACGTCGCGGACGGCGTGGCGGACCCGGTAGGTGTCGGTCATGGCGACGGCGGCCACGCGGTCTCCTCCGAAGCGGGCGAGCACGGCGTCGTAGACCTCGGTGCGGCGGGCGGACTCGACGTCGACGTCGATGTCGGGCAGCTCCGCCCGCGCGGTGGTGAGGAACCGCTCCATGAGCAGGCCGTGGGCGATCGGGTCGACCCCGGAGATGCCGAGGAGGTGGTTGACGAGGCTGCCGGCACCGGACCCGCGGGCGGCCACGCGCACGCCAAGCCTGCGGGTGAGGTCGCACACCTCGGCCACGGTGAGGAAGTACGTGGGGAAGCCGAGCGCGCCGATGACGCCCAGCTCCTCGTCCATCCGGTGTCGCACGCGCTGCAGGTGCGCGAGGGAGGCGCTCGGGTAGCGGGTGTGGACGGCTGCCTCGCAGCGGGCGCGCAGCACGGCGGCGGCGTCGTCGACGGTGCGCACCGCGGGACCGGCCACCAGCCACGGCTCGGGCAGGTGGACGGCACCGATGCCGAGGTCGGCGCGGGGGTCGAGGTGGCAGCGGGCGGCGAGCCGCTCGGTGTCGGCGAGCAGCTGGGCGGCGCCGCCGGACTGGCAGGCTCCCCGACCCGCGCCTGCGGCAGTGGCGATCCGCTCGGCGAGGTCGCGCATGGCAGCGGCCGGCTTGAGCCAGCCGTGCCCGGTGGCCCTGTCGAGGTGGCGGGAGGCCAGCGGCACGAGGCGGCGGGCAGCGTCGAGCACGTCGGCGGTGGCGGCGCCCTCGGGGCCGGCGTGGCGGACGGCGTTGGTGAGGACGGCGGGGATCCCGGCCTCGCGTGCCAGGGCCAGGGTGCGCGCGGCGTGCCCGAGGCTGGCGGGGGTGCCCTCGGGACCGAGGTGGCAGACCACCTCGAGGGCCAGGCAGCCCAGCGGCAGGGCGGAGTACCAGCGCGCCAGCAGCGCGCGAGCGAGGTCGGGGCGGCGGGCCAGCAGCGCGCGGCCGACCTCGCTGTCGGGTCCGAGCAGCACGGTGAGCGCGGGGGCTCCGGAGGCGGGGTCGACGGCGTGCTCGGCGATCTCCTCAAGGGTGGTGACGGGGGTCCCGCGCCGTCCGCCGACCGCGCTCAGCGAGCCGGGCGCCTCCCCGCGGGTGTGCGCGGCGGTGGACAGCCGGCACAGACGCGCCCACCCGACCCCGGTCGGCAGGGGCGGGTCGCCCGGATCGGGGGTCCAGCCCGCTGCCGCGGTGAGGGAGGTGCTGGACCCGTGGGCGAGGACGACGACGCGGGGCAGCCGCGCGTCCACGGCGGCTCCGCCGCGCACCGGCGCCCTCCCCCCGCCGTGATCATGGGAGTCCGCCACCCTGCCGCGCCCGGTCCGGTGGAGGAGGTCGCTGGGCTCGACGGCGAGCTCCATCCCCAAGATCGGGACGACGCCCTCCTGGGCACACGCGATCACGTGCTTGACCGCACCGCGCAGCCCGTCGCGGTCCGTGAGAGCAAGAGCGTGCTGACCATCGGCGGCGGCTCGCTCGACGAGCGCGGCCGGAGTGTCGGTGCCGTGCTGCAAGCTCCAACCGGAGGCGACGTGCAGGTGTGTGAACGACTGCTGTGACGGCGGCACCTCGCTCCTCCCCGGACCGGCCCGCGGCGTTCTCCGCAGGGCAGCAGGCCGGGGAAGGTCAGCCTGGTCGAACTTTTGTTCGACTCCATAGAGACTACACGCCACCCGGCACCGCGCACAGGCGGACGGCAATAGGCCCCACTCCACTTGGGCGACCCGTCGATGACCTGCGGCAACGACTTCGAGTGGTTGCCGGGGACAACCGGGCGTAGCGTCGCGCCGCCGTCAAGGACGCGGCACGGAGGAGGAGAGCCATGGCTACCGCCAGTCCCGCCGCAGCGGGCACCGCCGGCTCCATCAGGAGCTTGATCCCCGCACGCATCGACCGCCTGCGATGGGCGCCCTTCCATACCCGGATGATCATGGCGCTGGGCACCGCCTGGATTCTGGACGGGCTCGAGATCACCATCGCCGGCTCCCTCAACCCGATCCTCCAGGACAAGGCAGCACTGGGGATGTCGGTCACCGAGACCGGCTTCATCGCCACCGTCTACCTCGTCGGCGAGGTGGTGGGAGCGCTGGTCTTCGGCCGCATCTCCGACGCCCTGGGCCGCCAGAAGCTCTTCATGCTCACCCTGGCCGTCTACCTCGGCGGCAACGCGCTCACGGCGCTGACGTGGAACGGGGAAACCTCCGGGCTGGTCTTCCTCTATCTGACGCGGTTCATCGCCGGCGCCGGCATCGGCGGGGAATACGCCGCGATCAACTCGGCGATCGACGAGATGATGCCCGCGCCCTACCGCGGCAGGGTGGATATCGGCGTCAACGGCACCTACTGGGCCGGCTCGATCATCGCCACCCTCGGCACCTACCTCCTGCTCGACACCATGCCAGTGAGCTGGGGCTGGCGCGTGGCGTTCCTCATCGGCCCGGTGCTGGGCATCGTCATCATCTTCCTGCGCCGCCACCTGCCGGAGAGCCCGCGCTGGCTGCTCATGCACGGCCGCGAGCGCGAGGCCGAGGAGAACATCGCCACCATCGAGCGTCAGGTGGAGGAGAGCGGGCAGCACCTGGCCCCCGTGGACGACTCCAAGGCCATCGAGGTCCGCCCCGCCCCGGCGCAGGGGTACATCACGCTGGCGCGGGTCCTCTTCAAGACCTACCCCCAGCGCGCCACGCTCGCCGCCACGCTGATGATCACGCAGTCGTTCCTCTACAACGCGATCTTCTTCACGTACACGACCGTGCTGACGGCGTACTACGGCGTCGCCGCGAGCAGCACCCCGCTGTACCTCATCGGGTTCGCTCTGGGGAACTTCATCGGGCCCCTCGCGCTCGGCCACCTCTTCGACACCTGGGGCCGCAAGAAGATGATCGCGGGGACCTACCTGCTCTCGGGGGCCCTCCTGGCCATCACCGCGGTGCTGTTCAACGCCGGCGTGCTCAACGCGGTCACCCAGACCATCGCCTGGGCGGTCATCTTCTTCTTCGCCTCCGCGGGGGCCAGCTCGGGCTACCTCACGGCGAGCGAGCTGTTCCCCATGGAAGTGCGCGCGCAGGCGATCGCCATCTTCTTCGCCATCGCCCAGCTCTGCGGCGCCGGCGCTCCCCTGCTCTACAGCGCGCTCATCGGCAGCCTGGACGACCCGTCGGTGACCCGGCTGTTCATCGGCTACCTCATCGGCGCCGGTGTGATGATCATCGGTGGTGTCGTCGCGGCGTTCCTCGCGGTGGACGCCGAGGGCAGGTCGCTCGAGGACGTGACGATGCCCCTGTCCGCGGTGAGCACCCGCCCTCGCGCCACCGGCTGACCCGCGTCGTTTGGCGTTGCCTGCAGGGACCCGCCCTCCCGTACGCCGGGACAGCGGTCACCTGCGGGCCTCCGGGACGGGCACGTCGGCAGGCAAGCCAGCCGCCAGCCCCACCGACGCCTCCACCAGGCCCTGCCCCGCCGAGCTCGATCGCTGCGCCGCGGCGTAGGACGCCGACAGTCGCCGGTACTGCGGGCTCGCCAGCGCCAGCAGCGTCACCACCAGCCCCGCCGCGCCGGTGATCACGAAGACGAGGGCGATGGCGCGTGCCTGTCCGGTGCCGAACCAGCTGCCGATGGCCTGGGCGCCCGCGCCGTCACCGCTCATGAAGGGGACGACGACGAACTGCGTCAGCGGCCCCATGAGGAACGCCGTGATCGGCGCCGCGGACTGCTCCACGCTCTGCGCGAAGCCGAACACCCGCCCCTGCCGCTCGTAGGGCACCACGCGCTGGAGCACGGTCTGCTCGGCGGCCTCCGCGAACGGCATGAGCAGCATGAAGACCGCCATCGCGACCGTCAGGCTGACGATCGAGGAGGCCAGGGGGAAGAGCATCGTGGCTGTCCACGCGGCGACATTGACGAGCAGCAGCAGGCGCACCGGCCGGCTCCCCAGGCCCCAGCGCGCCACGAGCAGACCCCCGACGATCATCAACGCGCTCAGGCCGCCCCACAGCAACCCCCACACCTGCACCGACACCAGCGACAGGCCGTAGGCGTCCATGAGTGCCATGAAGCCGCCACCGATGAAGTTGTTGAAGCAGCTGAAGGCGATGAGCGGCACGAGACCCGGCACACCGCGCACCAACCGCCAGGTGCCGCGCAGGTCGACCCCGCCAGCGCCTCCGCCAGAACCCGGTGCGGCGTCGCCAGAGCCATCGCGTGGGGTGTCTCCAGGCCCCGCGCCCCCACCTGGGTTCGCAGGCGGCGACTCTCCGGGCACGGGCTCCGGAACAGGCACGCGAGCGAGGTGGACCACCGAGGCGGTCAGCACCACCAGGGCGAGCAGCAGCACGTGCAGCATCCCGCCGGAGGCGACCAGCACCCCGCTGATCACGGAGGTGACGAGCATCGAACTGCCGGTGACGGTGCCGACCAGGCCGTTGGCACGGTCGCGGCGGTCTTCCGGCACGAGCAGCGTCACGAGCGCAGGCAGCGCGATGGCGCGCGGGTTGCCGGCGATGACGCCCAGCATGAGCGCCACGATGAACACCCACAGCTGCCAGGAGGTGACATCGCCGAACGCCTCGGGCGGAGTCAGCAGGTACAGCGCCAGGCAGGCGGCGTAGACACCCGCCGACACGAGCGCGGAGACCTGCATGACGGTGCGCTTGCGGTAGTTGTCGACGAGGCTCCCGAACCAGATGCCCGTGGCCGCCGTGGCCACCACGAAGATGCCCGCGATCATGCCGGTCGCGAAGACGGACCGGGTCTCGAGGAAGACCCAGAACGTGATGGCGAACCAGACCGTGTAGTTGATGACGAAGACCACGGCGTTGCTCACCAGTAGATGGGCGAACACCCGCTGGGTGCCGTGGCGCAGGTCCAGCCGAGGCTGCGGGGCGGGGTCGGCGGTGGTCACGGTCTCTTCTCCTCGCCGTAGACGACACCACGATGACGGCTTCGGGTCCCGGAAGTCATCGGGTTTCCCGCAGCCCCAGGTCAGGAGGCGGCCAGCGGAAGCCCGCCGAGCCAGATCCGGACGTCGAGCAGCTCGGCGATCAGGGCCGTGAACGCCTCGGCCTGAGCCAGGTGCGCGTCGGCTTCGGGGCCCTGGACCGCCGGGCCGCGGCCGCTCTCGACAGCAGCCCGGCGCTCGGCAGCGGCCCCGAAGTACAAGGCCCAGCCCTCGACCTCCGGAGCGAGCGCGACCAGCGACTCCCAGACATTGACGGGGCCGCGCCTGCGGCCGCCGACCACCTGACGGGCGGCAACGACGGCCGCGCCCGCACGCAGCGCGGCCAGGTGGGCCTCGACGAACCGGTCTGCGGGGTCGGTAGCGGCAGCGGCCAGCGAGAGTTCCGTGGCAGCGCGTTCGAGCAGCCTGACAGCGCCCGCGGGAGCGGGTGCCTGCGCGGGGCCGCGGCCGCGAGGTCTCACAGCGGCCACGTCAGTCCACCACCCGCACGAGGCGCCAGCAGGCCTCCGCGGTGGAGCCGCTGGTGTCCGTTGACTCCGCGGGCGCACAGGCGAGCTCGAACGTGCCTGGCTCCACCCCGAAGCCCGCGCTGGCCGCCACGCGCCACACCTGCTCGTCAGCGGCAGGGCCGGCGGCGCGGCTGCCCGGCTGGCGGACGAGCGCGCTGCTGCCACGCACCTCGACAGCCTCTCCGCGCAGCGCCCTGGCCTCCACGCCCTGCCACCAGGGCAGACGCGAGCTCCAGGTGGCCAGCACCTCACGCACCACAAAGAGGCGGCCGCGCCAGACGAACGCCGTGGGCGCCTCCGGCTCACCCTGCTCGACCTTGACGTGCACAACCTCGTCGAACGACCGGCTCACAGCTCCTCCTCCTGAGGCACTGGCGGCGCGGCCCCGGGGCTTCCCCTCCCCGGTGACCGCGCCCACCGCCATCGAACACGCGTTCGACGAGAGCAGTGAATCGGTGATCCCGCTCGCCATCAACCCGCTGTCCACGTCGACGACGCTGCCACCGGGGTCTGACAACCGGGCCCCACCTGCGGTGACGCCCCGGAGAGCAGTGGATGGCGATCGGGTGAGCACGCTCGGGAAGCCCACCCGCGCGAGCCGCGGCTACCGTGCTTCCGTGGCATCCGAGCGCTCCGACGACGGCGGGGGCGCCGTCCGCGTGCGCGCGGTCCTGCACCTGTGGCGGGTGCCGACACCCGCGGTCCCCGCCGCCATCGCGAGGATGGCGCTGGACCGTCGCCACCTGCGCGCGAGCGGAGCTGCCTTCTGGAAGCTGCTCGGCACCGGCAACGGGCGCACCTTCACCCCTCGCGACGCCGACCCCCACCAATGGGCCGTGCTCACCACCTGGGACGACGACGCCGCCGCGGCCGCCTTCGAGAGATCGCCCACGGTCCGCGCCTGGGACCGGCTGGCCGCCGAGCGCCTCCGGGTGGAGATGGTGCCGGTCGCCAGCCGCGGGCAGTGGTCGCGGCGGGAGCCGTTCGGCACACCCGCGCCGTCCCGCGCGGGCGCGACAGGTCCGGTGGCGAGCATCACCCGGGCGCGCATCCGCCTGGGCCGTGGCCGCTCCTTCTGGGGCGCTGTGCCCCCTGTCTCGAGCGACCTGCACGCCGTTCCCGGCCTGCGGCTCGCGGTGGGCATCGGCGAGGCGCCCATCGGGCTGCAGGGCACGTTCAGCCTCTGGAACAACTCCGCCTCCCTGCGCGACTTCGCGCACCGGCGCTCCGCCCACCGCGAGGTCGTGGCGCGCACCGCCCGCGAGCGGTGGTACGTCGAGGAGCTCTTCGCCCGCTTCTCCGTCACCTCACTGGACGGCACGCATCACGGGAGGACGCCGTGAGCGCCACCGAGGCCGTCCCGCTGCGCCGACCGCTGGCCGTCACGGGCGGGCAGCGCGTCGCGCTGCTGCTGGCGGCCGTCGCCGTCGTCGTCCAGATCACCTACCCGCTGCTGTCCGGCCATGTACTCATCACGGCCACCGTGACGAGCGTGCTCGTGTTCGCGGCGGCGTCGCTGATCAGCGCCCTCGCCACCCACGGCCTGCGCGCCGCGGCGGCGCTCGCACTCGGTGCGGGCGGCGTCGGGCTGCTCGCCGAGGCGGTGGGCGTGAGCACCGGCTTTCCCTTCGGCGACTACGCCTACGCGGGCACGCTGCGCCCGCAGGTCCTCGGTGTCCCGGCGGTCGTCCCGGCCGCCTGGCTCATGATGGCGTGGCCGACGATGCTCGCCGGTCGCTCCGTGGTCGACCTGCTGCGCCGCCGCTTCGGGCCCGTGCCGCACTGGGCCGCGGTACCGCTGGCCGCGTGGCTGCTCACGGCGTGGGACCTCTCACTGGACCCGCAGATGGTCGCCGCAGGGCACTGGAGCTGGGAGCACCCCGCTCCGGCGCTGCCGGGCATCCCCGGCATCCCGCTGACCAACTACGCCGGCTGGTTGCTCGTCTCGCTGGTCGTGCACGCCGTGCTGCACGTCGGTGTGCCCCGTGGCGTGCGGCGCGGGGTGGCACCGGGTGCAGCGATCGGGGCCGGCGCTCCCGCGCTGCTGCTGGGCTGGACCTGGCTAGGGTCAGCCCTCGGCAACGCGGTCTTCTTCGGTCGGCCGTGGGTGGCTCTGTGGGTGTTCGTGGCCATGGGCCTGGTGGCCCTGCCGGCGCTCGCGCACCTGAGGCACCGCGCCCCTGGGCGCTCCCCCACCTCGTGAGCGCCCGGGTGAGCGCCGGGTGAGTGCCGCGGAGCGGCTGGTGCGGGCCGGCAGCGCCGTCGCCGTCGTCGTCGCCCTGCACACCGCCGTCAACGCAGCGCTGCTGCGCCGCCCTCTCACCGCGCCACCGCCCGTGGCCGAGCGGGTCAGCGTGCTGCTGCCCGTGCGCGACGAGGCGCACCAGGTGGGCGGCGCCCTCGCGGCGGCGCTCGCGAGCACAGGCGTGCCCGATTTGGAGGTGCTGGTCCTCGACGACGGCTCGCGCGACGGCACCGCGGCCACGGCACGCGACGCCGCGGACGGTGATCCGCGGGTGCGCCTGCTGACGGGCGCACCGCTCGCGCCGGGCTGGCTCGGCAAGCCCCACGCGCTGGCGCAGCTGGCGGCCGCGGCCTCGGGATCGGTGCTCGTCTGTCTGGACGCCGACGTGCGGCTGGCCCCGCATGCCCTGGCGGCCACCGTCGACCTGCTGCGTCGCCACCGACTCGACCTCGTCAGCCCGTACCCCCGGCAGCTGGCGCTCACGCCGGCCGAGCGGCTGGTGCAGCCGCTGCTGCAGTGGAGCTGGCTGGCCACGCTGCCACTGCGGCTGGCTGAGCGGTCGGCCAGGCCGTCGCTCTCGGCGGCGAACGGGCAGCTCATGGCGCTGGACGCCGCCGCGCTGGTACGAGCCGGCGGCTTCGCGGCGGTGAAGTCCGAGGTTCTCGACGACGTCGCCCTCGTCCGCGCGATCAAAGCCGTCGGCGGACGGGGCGGGGTCGCGGACGGGACGGACCTGGCCACCTGCCGGATGTACGACGGCTGGCCAGCGCTGCGTGACGGGTACGCGAAGTCGCTGTGGTCGGCGAGCGGCTCACCCGCGGGCGCGGCGTTGCTGGTCGGCCTACTCGGGGCCGTGTTCGTGCTGCCCGCCGTGGCGGCGCTGACCGGCATCGGCAGTCGCTCGGGTCGCTGGGTGGGCGTGCTCGGGTACGCCGCGGGCGTCGCCTCCCGGGTCATCGCCGCGCGCCGCACGGGCGGGCGGGCCTGGCCCGACGCCCTCGCGCACCCCGTGTCGGTCGCGGTGCTGTGCGGCCTGGTGGTGCGCTCGTGGCGGCTGCGCCGCTCCGGCGGTCTGTCATGGAAGGGCCGGGCGCTGCCCTGACGTCAGCGGGCGCCTACCGTGGCGGACGTGGCCCGGGTGATCGTCGTGGGCGCGGGCCTGGGCGGGCTCGCCGCTGCCGCGCGCCTGGCCGCCCTCGGCCACAGCGTCACCGTCTGCGAGCAGGCTGAGACCGTCGGCGGCAAGCTCGGCTGGTACGAGCGCGACGGCTTCGCCTTCGACACCGGCCCGAGCCTGCTGACCTGGCCCGACCAGCTGCGCCGCCTCTTCTCCGCCACCGGTACGCCCCTGGAGCAGTCCCTGGCGCTGCAGCCGGTCGCGCCCACCGACCACCGCTTCACCGACGGCAGCCGCCTCCACCTCGACGACGACCTCGGCCCCGGCTGGCGCCGTCTCCTCGAGCGCGCGCGCCGCATCTGGGACGCCACCGAGGGCCCGTTCCTGAGCCGACCGCTGCACGGCCCACGCACCCTTGCGGTCCTCGCCGCGCGCCCAGGCGGCCTGTGCGACATCGTGACCATCGCCCCCGGCACCTCGCTGCGCGCCCTGGCCGAAGCCCACCTCGACGATCCGCGCCACGTCGCCCTCGTCGACCGGATGGCCACGTACACCGGCTCCGACCCGCGCCGCGCGCCCGCGGCGCTCGCGTCAGTGCTGCACCTGGAGCTGAGCGGTGGCTCCTGGTACGTCCCCGGCGGCCTGCGCCGCGTGGTCGACGCCGTCGAGGAGCGCGCCCGCGAGCGCGGCGCGCACCTCCGCACGGCCACGCGCGTCGAGGAGGTGCTCCTCACCGGTGGGCGGGTCGTGGGCGTGCGCCTGGAAGGCGGGGAGCACCTGGCCGCGGACGTCGTCGTCGTCAATGCCGACGCCTCAGCGCTCTACGGCGTGCGCACCCCACCCGGCCAGCCAGCTCTGCTCCCCCTGGCAGGCCGGACGCGCAGCGCCCGCGCGGGCCTCGCGGCCACCACGCCGTCGCTGAGCGGCTTCGTGCTGCTGCTGGCCCTGCGCGAGCGCACGCCCGACCTCGCCCATCACACGGTGCTGTTCCCGCCCCTGGACGGCCTCGGCTACGACGACGAGTTCGACGCCGTCTTCGGCTCAGGACGACGACGCGGGCGGCCCAGCGCCGTCCCCGAACCGGCGGTGTACGTCAGCGCCCCCAACGACCCGGCGCTGCGCCCGAACGACGACTCCGAGGCGTGGTTCGTGCTGGTCAACGCCCCCCGGCACTCCCCGCACGACCCCCGCGCGGGCGTCGATTGGCGCGCGCCGGGGTTCGCGGACGCCTACGCCGACCACGTGCTCGCCGTCATGGCGCGCCGCGGCCTTGACGTGCGCGGGCGGGTGCTGTGGCGCCACGTCCGCACCCCGGCTGACCTCGAGCGCGCCACCGGCAGCGTCGGCGGGTCGATCTATGGCTCCTCCAGCAACGGGGCCCGCGCGGCGTTCCTGCGCCCCGCCAACCGCTCGCGGGTGCCCGGGCTGCTCCTGGTGGGCGGGTCGAGCCATCCCGGCGGTGGCATCCCGCTGGTGCTCGCCTCGGCGGAGATCACGGCGGGGCTGGTCGGCGCGCCCTGACCTTCCGGCAGGACCGGTGCAGGACCAAAGCAAGACGACGACGACGGCGACGGCCGTCCGGGTGACGCCGCGGCGACGCGCTGCAGGTGACACCTCGACGTGCCGATGCCCAGAGCGCGGCAGCCGCACAGGCTGACTCGCCCGGTACCTGAGCTGTCGATCGGAAGAGGTCACTGTGGACACCACCGCTCTGCTGAACATCGTCGGAGTTGCCGGGCTGGGCGCGTTCGTCGTGGTTGCTGCGTCCTGGCTGGAGCGCTCGCTGCGCGGCCGCCAGCCCATCCCCGCCCGCGACCTCCTGGTGCGCCCCGATGGTCAGCACGAGACCACGCCCGCCGAGGCCTTCCAGCACGCCGAGGGCGCGTCCGCCTGGACGCGCTGAGTGCCCGGTCGGCGGCGCTGACGACGCGCTGACGGCACCGCCGCGCCGCACTCATCGGTGCTGGAGGCCCCCGCCCCGTACCCGTACCCGTAGCGTCGTGATCGACCGGCCGGTCTCGAACCGGCGGCAGGGTGATCACTTCGGAGGTCGTCGTGTTCGGTGGGCTTGCGGAATTGCTGCTCGTGGCCGCGATGCTGGGTCTGCTCCTGGTCGGTCTGCTCGTCTTCGCCGCCACCGTGCTCGTGCGGCGGGCTCGCCGCGGCACGCTGCGTACGCCGCGAGACGGCTTCGCGCGGGCCGGCGAGGAGCGCGGGCTGCCCCTGAGTGAGGCCTACGAGCAGGCCAACGCCAGCTCGGCCTGGACCCGCACGACGCCCTGACAGCTGGGCTAGCTGTACTGCCCCGGGAGGTTGGTGACGCGGGTGATCGGGGGTTGGCCGTTGAGCGCGGTGTGGGGTCGGTGGTGGTTGTAGCGATGCTGTCAGAGTTGGAACGCGGCGTTCCGGTCGGTGTCTGAGGCGTAGGCGACGGCGTAGGCCCATTCGTCGGCGTAGGTGCGGTGGTATCGCTCGACCTTCCCGTTCGTCTGTGGCCGGTAGGCACGGGTCCGCTTGTGCGTGATGTCGTCGCCGAGGGCGGCGGCGAACGCGTTGGATCGGTAGCAGGAGCCGTTGTCGGTCAGGACCCGTTCGACGGTGATGCCGCGGGCGGTGAACCAGGCGTTCGCGCGGGTCCAGAATCCGGCTGCGGTGTCTTTCTTCTCGTCGGTGAGGATCTCGCTGTAGGCGAGGCGGCTGTGGTCGTCGACCGCGGAGTGGATGAAGTGGTAGCCGGTCACGAGTCGGTGCTGGGTCCCGCGGGCGCGCATCGCCGCGTTCTGTCGGGCCTTGCCGATCTGCCGGCCGACGACTCGATGTCCGCCGCCGTCAGGGATCTTCCCGAGCTTCTTCACGTCCACATGGACGAGCTCGCCAGGGCGTTCACGTTCGTACCGGCGGATCACCCGCCCGGACGCGCGGTCGAGCCAGGTCAGCTTCGCGAGCCCGTATCGGGACAGCACCCGGTGGACGGTCGAGGTCGCGACGATCGGGGCGGCGAGCAGCATCAGCACGGCGGTGATGCCGACCTGGACCGTCGCGACCGGGACCGCGCCGGGCCCTCGCGGCGTGACGAAGCGGCGCACGTAGACGAAGGACACGCCGTAGCAGGCTGTCGCTCCTAGGCAGGCGAGCTGCCCGAGCAGGCCGCCGCGCGCCGACTCCTGCCACGGTGCGAGCAGCACCACCGCCCCGGCGAAGCCGAGCGCCAGTCCAGCGGCCCGGGACCGGGTGCCTCGGATGTGAGCCCGTGTCGAGACATGAGCTCGACGGGCGGGTGCGAACCCCGCGCCCGACTCAATGGTGTGCGCGCGCAGGAAGGCGCGTGCGAGGGCGGCTGCACGGCATCTCGGAGCCGCCTCGACGACGCCGGTCCCATCGAGAGCCGCGTGCTGCTTGACATCGATGTTACGACACCAATATTGTTGTCGTAACATCAAATGGAGGGCGGTTCCGATGTACGCATTCGAGGAGACCGGCGTGATCGAGGGCACCGTGGAACAGGTCTGGGCGGTCGCGACAGACGTCGCCCGGTGGAGCGAGTGGGATCCGCACGAGGAGGCGTCGCGCTTGGACGGCGAGTTCGTGGCCGGGACCACCGGCTGGGTCAAGCCGAAGGGGGCACCGGCGGGCCCGTTCACGATCACGGCCGTCCGCCCCGAGGAGTCATGGTCGAGTCAGGCGGCGATCCCGTTCGGGCGCCTCGTCGGCACGCGCCGGTACGAGCAGATCGACGCCAACCACGTGCGACTCGTCGAGCGGGTGGAGGTGCACGGTCCGTTCGCTCCGCTCTTCCGGTTGATCTGGGAGAAGGGGATGCGACGGGACATGCCCTTGACGTTCGCCGCCCTGGAACGAGAGGCATGCAACCGTTTCGCGCAGCATGGATGACCTCACCGAGGGCCCGCTGGCTTCGCCGGGCTTCTGGCTGCACCACGCTGCGCTGACCTGGCGCGTCGAGCTCGAGCGAGCCCTGATGGACGAGGACCTCACGCCCACGCAGTTCATCGCCCTCGCGTCGGTGGGATGGCTCGAGCGACAGGGAGAGCCGCCGACCCAGCAGCAGATCGCCGACCTCTCCGGAGGCGACCGGATGATGACCTCACGCCTCATCCGCGGACTCGAGGATCGCGGTCTGGTCGCCCGCTCACCCGATCCGATCGACGCTCGCGCGGTCCGCGTCCATCTCACCGAGGCCGGGCGCGGACTCGCGAGCCGGGCGGTGCGGAAGGCTCAGGCCACGGACCGCGCCGTCTTCGGCGAGACGGTGGAGGAGTTGCGCTCGAGCCTTCGCAGCATCGCGAGGCGCCGGGACCGCAGCATCTAGCTAGCACTCCGGCGAGCCAGCGCCTCAGCGCAGCTGGACGAGCAGCTCCCCGTGGAGCAGGGCGATCCACCCGTCCGGTGAGGCCGCCCAGCGGCGCCATGCCGCGGCGATCTCCTCGAGCTGCTCCGCGCTCGCCTCGCCGCGCGCCACGGCCTGCTCGGCGAACGCCGAGGCGGTCGCCCTGCCGGCCCACGACGTCCCCCACCACTCCCGCTCGTCCGGTGACGCGTAGCACCAGGCCGACGCGCTTGCGGTCACCGTGGCAACGGCGGAGCCGTCGTCCTGCCTGAGCCCGGCCTCCCGCGCCCAGGCGAGCAGCCGCCGCCCGGCGTCGGGCTCGCCGCCGTTGCTCCGGGCGACCCGGCCGTACAGGTCCAGCCAGGCGTCGAGGCCTGACTCGGCCGGGTACCAGGTGGTGGCGGCGTAGTCGACGTCGCGGACCGCCAGCACGCCTCCTGGGCGCAGCACCCGCGCCATCTCGCGCAGCACGCCCACGGGGTCGGCCACGTGCTGGAGCACCTGGTGGGCGTGGACGACGTCGAAGCTCGCGTCGGCGAAGGGCAGCGCCAGGGCGTCGCCGGTCACCCACTCCACGGCCGCACCTCGGCGCTCGGCGAGTGCGGACGCCTCCTCCAGCACCCCGGCGGCGGCATCCAGCCCGACCACCCGCCCGGGAGCGACGCGCTCGGCGAGGTCGACCGTGATGGTGCCCGGCCCGCAGCCCAGGTCGAGCAGGTCCTGGCCGGGGCGCAGGTGCGGCAGCAGGTAGGCGCAGGAGTTCTCGGCCGTGCGCCAGCGGTGGGAGGCCAGCACCGGTTCCGCGTGCCCATGCGTGTACGTCGTCATGGGACCACCCTGCCGGATCCGTCTCACATTGCAAACACACGTCTCATATATCAAGACACGCAGCACGAAGCCAAAGTCCGCCCGGCTCGATCACGGCAGACCTAGACTGCACGAGCGGCACATCCCGCCGGTGACAGGAGGGCAGCCATGCCGGGCAGCAGCGCCACGCAGCGCAGCGCCTCCTGGACGGACGCCGCCACCGCCGGGCTGTACTTATGCCTCAGCACCCAGTTCGCGCTCCAGCCGTCGCCGCACCCCGGATGGCACCTCGCGCTCAGCGGTCTGATCGCCGCCGCGCTCGCCGTTCGTTCGCGAGCCCCGGTCACCGCACTGGCGGCGGCCTCAGCGCTCACCGCCATCGCACTGCTGAGCGGCGTCAGCGGAGAGCCGCTGGTGGGCGTCGCCGTCGTCGTCGCCACCGTCCTGACCCACCGACCCGATGGCCTCCCGCGGTGGGCGCTGGCCGCCCTCGCGACCGTTGCCGCGTTCATCGTCCTGTCCGTCGCGGTGCCCAGCGGGTCACCTGCGCCTGGCGAGCTCGGGGGCCTGTGGACGGTGCTGTCGTGCCTGTGCCTCACCGCGGGAGTCATCGTCGGTTCGCACGCGGCTGCCACGCGCAGTGCCGCACGCGTGGCAGCCCGCGAGCGCGAAGCCCGCGCCCTTCACGAGGAGCGGCTGCGCCTCGCGCGAGAGGTCCACGACGTGAGCTCGAGCACGCTGGTCTCGATCGGGGTCCAGGCGAGCCTGGCCTCGGTGCAGCGCGACCCCAACGACCTTCGCCAGACACTGCTGGCGGTGGAGGCCCGCAGCAAGCAGGCCGCCCGGCAGCTACGGCTCTACCTCACGGATCTCCGCGGCGAGCGCCCCGCCACCGACATGGCAGCCCGCGTAGAGGCCGTCCTGGAGCAGGCGCGCGCCGCCGGTGTGCGGTGCACAGCCCAGGTCGACGCCATCGCGAGCCGCCACCTGCCCCGCACCACCCAGCACGCCCTCTGCCGCGCGCTGGAGGAAGCCCTCACGAACGTCGCGAAGCACGCACCGGGGAGCGCCGCGTCGGTACGCCTCGTCCACAGCGAGCAGCCAGCGGCCGTGGATCTGGTGGTCGACGACGACGGACCCGGTTTCCGTCCGCTAGACCACCAGGACCACGCCTCAACGGCCATGAGCGGCGGGTTCGGCCTGCAGGGGATGCGCGAGCGAGCGGCGTCGCTCGCCGGCACGCTCACGCTCGGCAGGTCACCCTCCGGCGGCGCTCGCGTGCACCTCCACCTCCCCCTCGTCAGCGGTCTCGGCGACGCGGCGTGAGCGAGACCAGCGCGCCACCGATCCGGGTGCTCGTGGTCGACGACGAGCCGCTGCTGCGCGCCGCGTTCGAGGCACTGGTCAACGCCCAGGACGACATGGAGTGCGTCGGCGTCGCACCTGACGGCGCTGCGGCCATCACGACGTCGCGAGCGCTATCACCGGACGTCGTCCTCATGGATCTCCAGATGCCCCATGTCGACGGCGTCGCCGCCACCCGCGCGATCTGCCGAGACGCGTCCGCGACGCGCGTCGTCGTCCTCACCGCGTACGACGTCGAGGCAAACCTCTTCGCGGCCCTACAGGCGGGGGCCTGCGGCTTCCTCGCCAAGGACTGCCTCGCCGACGAGGTGCTGCATGCGGTCCGGGTGGCCCATCGCGGCGACTCGCTGATCGCGCCGCACCTCGTGAAGCACCTCGTGCAGCGCGTCGTCCGCTCCGTCCCGGCCGAGCCCGGGACGCGGCCGCGACACGGGTCACTAGCCACACCGCTGCCCGCTGACCTCACGGCCCGGGAGCTCGACCTGGTCCGCGCCGTGGCGCGGGGCCTGTCCAACGACGAGGTCGCGGCCGAGCTGCGCCTCACCCCGCAGACGGTGAAGACGTACGTCAGCAGGCTCCTGGCGAAGCTCGGCTGCCGCGACCGCGCACAGTTGGTGATCTTCGCTTACGAGAACGCCGTCGTGTAGCCACCGGACCGCTGGGCCACTGCCGGGCCAACGTCGGCAGAGCAGTTTCGGTAGGAGTCCCCCGAAGTCAACGCCAACCGTCCCCCGCAGGCAGTTCTGCTGGGGCCGAAGACCGAGTGAGTCTTCCCCGCGTGCCCCCTCTGCTCCGCTCCACCCACGGAGAGCTCGGCAAGGCCTGCGCACTGCCCAGCGTGCGCCTCACCGCACTGCTCAGCGTGATCGGTGTTGCGGCGTTCCTGCAGCTCACGATGGCCCGGTATGCCGAGGCCAGCAGCCGCCCCGCGACAGACCTGTCGCTGCTGGCGCTCGACCGGGCGCGGGTAGCGCCCGTGCTCCTGGGCGCCTGGGTCTTCGGGCAGGACGCCGGAGCCGGGACCTACCGCAGGCTCCTGCTCACCACGCCGCGGCGAGCGCGCATCTGGGCCGCGAAGTCGCTGGTCACCGGCGTTCTGTCGCTGGCTCTAGGCGGGGCCGTCATCGCAGCCTCCCTCGGACCACCGCTGCTCCTGGGGCTGACGACGGTTGATGACGTCGAGCGGATGCTCCCCCAGCTGGTGCGGACCGGCGCCTCCTGGCCGCTGCTCGCCGTGATGACCGGGGCAGCGGTCCTCGCGCTCCGCACCACGGTCGGCGTGGTCACGCCCCTGCTGATCTGGATGCTCGGCCTCTCGCACCTGGTAACGGTGTACGTGCCGGCGCTGCGCTGGACCGTCGACCAGCTCCTCGCACCTGACGCGCTCGCGGACGGCCCACAGACCCTCCTGCGCGGCTCCGTCGCGGCGGCGCAAGCAGCCCTGGTCTGGACGGTGGCCCTGGTCATCGTCCAGCGGCGCGACGCGGCATGAGAGGCCGCCCGGCGCCCGCCGCCCCTCGTCGTCGTCCCCGGAAAGGAAGCAGCACGTGATCGAGGTCGAGCGGGTCTCCAAGCGCCACGGATCGGTGACCTCGGTGGACAACGTGTCATTCGTCGCGCGGTCCGGCGAGGTCACGGGCCTGCTGGGGCCGAACGGCGCCGGCAAGTCGTCGCTCATGCGCATCATCTGCGATCTGGACCACGCCGACTCCGGCACGGTCCGCGTGGCGGGCCGGCGCTACCGCGACCACCCCGAGCCGGTCCGCGTCATCGGTGTGCAGTTCGAGGGCTCCGGCGCTCATCCGTCGCGGCGAGCGGTCGACCACCTCCGCTGGGTGGCAGCGGCCGCGGGGATCCCCCGCTCGCGTGTCGACGAGGTGCTGCATCTTGTCGACCTGCCCCGCGCGGCGTGGCGCCGCCGCGTGCACACCTACTCCCTGGGCATGCACCAGCGCCTCGGCATCGCCACCGCGCTGCTGGGAAACCCCGAGGTCCTCATCTTCGATGAACCCGCTAACGGGCTGGACCCCGTGGGTATCCGATGGCTGCGGGGCTTCCTCCGAGGCCTCGCGGACGAGGGGCGCACGGTGCTGCTCAGCTCCCACCTCATGAGCGAGACGGAGCTGGTGGCCGACGGCGTCGTCCTCATGGACCGGGGCCGCACGATTGCCGAAGGGACGACGACGTCGCTGGTCTCCGCCTACGGATCGCTGGAGCAGGCGTTCTTTGCGCACCTCGCTGCCGACTGCCAACGGGGCGACGACGCGCGCGGGACGGTGAGGTAGATGTTCTGGCGCACCCTGCACTCCGAAGCCCTCAAGGCCGCCACACAGCCCGCGGTCGCACGCATCGTGGTGGCCCCCCTCATCGTGTGCGCGGCGCTGACACCCATCGCCGCCAGCCAGGTCAACGCCTCCCTGCACGGCGCGCCCGGGGCCGGCCAGCTCATTCCCGGGACCAACGCCACCAACGTCGGCCCCGAGATCATGGGACTGTGGGGCTTCGTCCCGGTGGTCGTGGGTGTCCTGCTGGCCTCCAGCGAGCACCACGGGGGCCAGTGGACCACCACCGTCCTCACCACACCCCGCCGAGGGCAGGTGGTAGCAGCCAAGGCGGTGCTGTGCGCAGCACTCAACCTCACCCTCGCAACCATCTACGCCGCGCTGGTCGTGATCGACTACCAGACAGACCTCGGGCCAGGAGACGGGCTGGGTGAGCTGTCGGTGTTCGCCACCGGCAGGGCACCCGCCTACCTGGGGGTGCTGGCGATGGCCGTCCTGTACTGGGTGCTCATCGGCCTGGTCTCCCTCGCTCTGGCCATCGCCCTACCCTCCCCCGTCGCCCCGATGGTGCTCATGGTGCTGCTTGCGGTCACCGCTGACGCCCTGATGCTCATCAACCCGGTCTTCAGGTTCGTTCCGACCATCGCCGGGATGCAGATGTTCGCCCCCGACCAGGGCATTGTCCTACCCGAGCACCCCGCCTTCGCCCCTCTGACCGCGACGCTCGTGGTAGCCGGCTGGGCACTCGGGATGACCGTCTTGGCATGGGCACTGCTCACCCGGCGCGACATCGGCGGCCGGCGGGCACCCACGGGCTGACTCACCGGTCACGCAGGAGACCCCCAGACGAGGGACGGTCCCCCTGCGCACTCAAGATCGCTCAGCCGATCTTCGATGGGTGGTCGTGGAGAACCGCCCGCCGCGCCGGCTTGCCGGCTCCCGTCACGGAGTAGTCGCGGCAGCGACTCTCCTCGCAGGGTGGACCGTCGCGTGGTGGATGACGCTCGGCACCCCGCTCGCCGACGAGGTCATCACGGTGGGCTGCCCCGTCGTCGTCCTCATCGGCGTGGTGGCGGCGCTCTGGCGCGCGCGGCAGCACACGGGTCGTCAGCGGTGGGTGTGGGCGCTGCTCGCTGTCGGCGTGCTCGCCTGGTGCCTCAACAGCGTGATGATCGACTGGCAGGGCTGGACGGGCGAGCTGGTCCGCCGGGGCGGCGCTTCGGCGCTGAGCATCTCGCTCACCGCCGTCTGCACGCTCGCGGGCACCGTGGCCTTTGGCCTGCTTCTCACCATCGCGAACACACCCGGAGGAGTGGTCCGCGACGCCCTCGACAGCGCGCTCATCACCGCGGCAGCCTGCGGTCTCACCTGGTACGCCCTCTTCGGGGCGCCGGAAGACGTCGCCGCGGCCACCGGCGGGCGCCTGACGTCGATGGTCGGGGTGGTGATCGTCGCCGAGCTGTTCGCCGTGGCCGTGACCGTGCACACGGCGCTGCGCATGCGCCGGCGTCACCCGGGACTGGGCATGGTGTGCCTGGGCGTGGTCAGCCTCGTCGCCGGAGACGCCGGGTCAGCGGCACTGGTGATCCACGACCCCTCGGCATCGAGCGACGCCATCGCCTGGTCGTCGGTGCTCGCCTCCGTCCTGCTCCTCGCCGGTGCAGCGAGCGGTCGGGCGGCGACGACGAAGGACGACGACGGCAGGTCGCTCCTGAGCAGCGGCGCGCTGCCCTGCTTCGCCGCCCTCCTCGCCCTCGCCACGTCCCTGCCGGCAGCGCTCGCCGGGAGAGCGGGCCCGGTGGACGCGTGGCTGCACCTGATGGTGCTCGTCCTGCTGCTGGTGCGGGCGCTGCTGCTCGCCCGCGACGGTGACCTGCTCATGCGGGGCCTGGAGCAGCGCGTGGCCGCGCGCACCCGCGACCTGGCCAGCACCGAGCGCCGCTTCGCGTCTCTCGTCATCCACGGCTCGGACGTGATGACGGTCGTAGGGGCCGACGGCGTCATCACCTACGTCAGCCCGGCTGCGTTGCGCGTCTTCGGGATCGATCCGTGCCACCTCGTGGGAAAGAGCATGGATGCTCTGGTGACGAGCGAGGGAGACCGCACGCTGCTCGACGCGGTGGTCTCGGCGCTCGGGGCCCCCGGCTCACGGCGGCGGTTCCGGATGACGGCCCCCCACGCGACGGGGCGACAGGTGGTGCTGGACGTCTGCGTCACGGGTCTCACCGACGACCCCGCCATCGCCGGCGTCGTCATCAACTCCCACGACGTCAGCGAGGCGGTGCGTCTGGAGGAGGAGCTGAGCCACCAGGCATTCAGCGATGCCCTCACGGGACTGCCCAACCGCGCGCTGTTCCGTGATCGCGTCGAGCACGCCCTGCGCAGCCGCGGCACACGCGGGCCCGTCGAGGTCTGCTACCTGGACCTGGACGGCTTCAAGGAGGTCAATGACACGCTGGGCCACGGGGCGGGTGACGAGCTGCTCGTCGCCGTGGCCGAACGGTTGCGTGCCACGGTCCGCGAGGGCGACACCGTCGCTCGTCTCGGTGGCGACGAGTTCGCCGTGCTGCTCGACGAGGCGACCGGTGAGCGCGAGCCGGAGCGCCTCGCGCAGCGCCTGTGCGACGCCGTACGCCGACCGTTCATCGTTCGGGGCGTCGAGGTGAACGTGGCCACCAGCGTGGGGCTGGCCAGCACCGACACCACGGGCCGGGACGTCCAGCGGCTGCTGCGCAGCGCGGACCTGGCCATGTACCAGGCCAAGAGCCAGCGGCAGGGCGGGTACGCGACCTACCACCCGCGCATGCACGAGCAGCTGCTCGAGCGGGTGCGGCTGGAGACCGACCTGCGCCGCGCCGTTGAACAGCATCAGTTCCGCGTCGTCTACCAGCCCCTGGTGGACATGGGGACGGGTGGCGTCAACGGCGTGGAGGCGCTCGTACGCTGGCACCACCCCGAGCGCGGGGTCATCTCCCCGGTCACGTTCATTCCGCTGGCGGAGAGCACCGGGCTCATCGGCGCCATCGGCGAGTACGTCCTGCGCGAGGCCTGCCGGCAGGTCGCCGCATGGCGGTCCGAGGTGCCCGGCGCCGAGAACATGCGCGTTTCCGTCAACCTGTCCGCCCCTCAGCTCGACGACCCCGATCTGGTCGGCCTGGTCACGCGCACCCTGGAGGAGACGGGGCTGCCCGCCACCTCGCTCGTGCTCGAGGTCACCGAGGGCGTGCTCGTGGACCAGCACGAAGCAGCCCTGACCACGCTCAACGCGCTGCGCGGGCTCGGGATCCGCCTGGCTATCGACGACTTCGGCACCGGCTACTCCTCCCTGAGCTACCTGCACCGCCTCCCCGTCGACATCCTCAAGATCGACAAAAGCTTCGTGGACCGACTCTCCGACAACGGCGACCTCTCCCTGGTCGACGCCATCCTCAGCATGGCCACCACCCTCGGCCTGGCCACCGTGGCCGAAGGCATCGAGCACGAGCACCAGCGGTCCGCGCTGGCCGCACAGGGCTGCGACATCGGCCAGGGCTACCACTTCTCCCCGCCCGTGGAGGCCGCAGACATGCCCGGCGTCATCACGGCAGCCCTGCACACGGCCAGCAGCCGCGGCGCTGGACACCTCGAGCACGTTGGAGACGTCGAGCACGTCGAGCAGGAGGTGGCCCGATGAGCACCTCACTGCTCCTCGTCGGAGTGCCGGTCGTCCTCGCCGCCGTGGCGGCGGTCATCACCGCGCGGCTGTCTCGAACCCGCTCGGGTCCGCAGCGCCGCTTCTGGACGTTCATCGCCCCCGCATCGCTCGCCTGGGGACTCGCCACCACCACGTCCCAGCTCCCCGCGGTCGGAGACCCGGCCGGCGGCGTCACCTCGACGGTGCTCGGGCTCGTCGTCCTCGGGACGATCCTGGCGTGGCCAACGCTGGCGATCAGCGGGATCGCCATGCTCACCGGCCCCTACCAGACCCGCGGGAGCGTCGTCCGCGACGTCCTCGACATCCTCCTGCTGGTACTGGCAGGCCTCACCGCACTCTGGACCTTCGTGCTCGCTCCCGTCTGGGGCGATGGTCCATCAGGGCTGGCGGGGTGGCTCGTCGTCGTCATCATCGTGCTGGCCATCGACGTTCCCCTGACCGGCTTTCACGCACTCCTGCGCAGCCCCGAACGCGAGCGAGGCGTGCGGCTCGCAGCCGCTGGCCTGGGAGTGGTGTGCCTCGGCGACATCAGCTCCGCGAGGAGCTACTTCGTCGACGGTCAGGGCACAGACGCCATGTCCGGGGCGCTGTGGGGGCTCGGGTGGGCGCTCGTGCTGGTCGGCGCTTGGCTCCAGCGCGGTCGGCCTCAGCTTCCTCCGGACTCCCGTGGGCTCTCCGGAGACGCTGTGCAAACGGCTGCGGCAGCCATCGTCACGGTGACCGCCACCGTCTTCGGCCTCGTGCGCTCAGGCGGCACGAGCGACCCGGTGAGCTTCTGGCTCAGCACCTCGGTGCTCTTCTTCGTGGTGTGCCGGACGCTGCTCGAGCTGCGCCGCACCACGCGCCTGCAGCGCCACCTCGAACGCAAGGTCGAGCAGCGCACGCGAGCCCTGGCTGACAGCCACCGCCGCTTCGCCGCGCTGGTCGCCCACGGCTCCGACCTCGTCATCGTCGTCGACGCCGAGGAGCGCCTGGACTACGCCAACCCTGGGGCGGCACGCCTCCTCGGTGTCGACCCAGGGTCGACGTTCGGGCGCCCGGCCGCCGATCACCTGCACGACGAGGACGGGGCTGCCAGCAGTGTCGACGTCCTGAGGTCCATGGTCGTGACGGGTACCGAGCACCTCGAGGTGCGGTTGGCGCTGCGCCACGCGGACGGCCACCGGGTCGACGTCGACGCCGTCGTCACCAATCTTCTCCACGACCCCGACGTCAGGGGCATGGTCATCAACGCCCGTGACGTCAGCGACGCGCTGCGCCTCGAGCGGGAGCTGAGCCGGCAGGCCTTCAGCGACTCCCTCACGGGCCTTCCCAACCGGGCGCTGTTCCGCGACCGCCTCGAGCAGGCCCTGCGCAGCCGCGCCTCGCGCGGGCCCGTGAAGGTCATGTACCTCGACCTGGACGGCTTCAAAGCCGTCAACGACACTCTCGGTCACGACGCCGGCGACGAGCTGCTCGTCGCCGTGGCCCAGCGTCTCGTCGCGGCCCTGCGGGCGGGAGACACCGTCGCGCGCCTCGGTGGCGACGAGTTCGCCGTGCTCCTCGACGAGGGGATCGAGCTCGAGGAGGCGAAGGACCTCGCGCAGCGCCTGTGCGACGTGCTGCGCCGTCCCTTCGACGTCCGAGGTGCGGAGGTGCGCGTCGGCACCAGCGTGGGACTGGCCAGCAGCCGGACGGCGGGGCGCAGCGCCGAAGAGCTCATGCGGGCCGCCGACACCGCCATGTACGGGGCCAAGGCCGCCGGCAAGGGCACGTACGCCATCTACTCGCCGCTCATGCTCGAGGCGCTCGAGGCGCGGGTGAAGCTCGAGGCCGACCTGCGCCGTGCCGTCGAACAGCACCAGTTCCGCGTCGTCTACCAGCCCCTGGTCGACATTGGTACCGGCAGCGTCAACGGCGTGGAAGCGCTCGTGCGCTGGCACCACCCCGAGCGCGGCCTGATCGGGCCGGTGGACTTCATCCCGCTGGCGGAGAGCACCGGGCTCATCGGCGCCATCGGCGAGTACGTCCTGCGGGAGGCCTGTCAGCAGGTGGCCGGGTGGCGCTCCACCGTGCCGGGAGCCGAGAACCTGCGCGTCTCCGTGAACCTGTCCGCCCAGCAGCTGGAGGACCCGGGCCTGCTCTCCTTGGTGACGCAGGTCCTCCAGGAGACCGGGCTGCCGGCCACCTCCCTCGTGCTGGAGATCACCGAGGGCGTGCTGGTCAACCACCACGAGGCAGCGCTCAGCACCCTCAACGCCCTGCGCGCGATGGGCGTCCGGTTGGCCATCGACGACTTCGGCACCGGCTACTCCTCCCTGAGCTACCTGCACCGCCTCCCCGTGGACATTCTCAAGATCGACAAGAGCTTCGTCGATCGCCTCTCCGACAACGGTGACCTGTCGCTGGTCGACGCCATCGTCAGCATGGCCACCACGCTCGGCCTGGCGACCGTCGCCGAGGGCATCGAGCACGAGCACCAGCGCACCGCCCTGCAGATCCAGGGCTGCGACACCGGCCAGGGCTACCACTTCTCACCGCCGGTCTCCGCGGAACTCGTGCCCGAGCTGGTGGTGGCGGCCCTGACCAGCCCTTCTGCTGCCCAGCCGCTGGAGAGAACGGGAGAGCCCTCCACGGCGTCAGTCGAGGGCTGACAGACGCCGCCTCAGGACGACGAGCAGCTGCAGCAGCCCCACCAGCGCCGCCGCGGCGGCCACCCACGCCCCAGCCGTGGCCCAAGCGGCCGCCGCCTGCGGGTACACCCCGCAGCCCAGCGCGAACATGGCCGCCACGAGCACCCGCGTGGGGCGCTCGGACACGGTGACCACCCCTGGCCCCACCAGCCCCTCACCCTGCGCCCGAGCACGGGTGTACTCGTGGAGCTGACCCGCAGCGACCGCCACCAGTACCGGCAGCGCCGGTGCTCCCAGAATCCATAGGACGGCGAGGGCCGCGGCGTCGGCCAGGCGGTCGCAGACCGCGTCGAGCACCGCTCCCCCGCGCGAGGCCGTACCGCTCAGAACGGCGACGGCGCCGTCCAGCCCGTCCGCGACCGCAGCGAGCCCCAGCAGCAGGGGCACCGCGAGCGCCCACCGGGCGCCCTCGGGTGCGTGCGCCTGCAACCAGGCGGGGACGACGGCGACGACGGCGAGCAGCAGCCCGGCCACGGTGATCGCGGAGGGACGCACACCGGCGGCGGCTAGGGGCGAGGCGACCGAGCGGACGCCGTCCAGCCACCACCTCACGAGCGGTGACGCGGAGGTGCCGCCGTGCGCGGCGGACCACCGCCTCACGTGCTCCTCGCGGGTCACCCTCCACCCTGGGCCGGCCACGGCGGCGACCTTACGGCGGTGGGGCCTGTCCCTCACCTGGGTCGCTCAACGGGCGCTGCGACGATCGACGCATAGGCTCCTCCGCGTGAGTCCCGCCCATGTTTTGGATGCCGATGGCCTGCGGGCGCGCGTCCAGACCGAGCTGGACGCCGTGCTGGCAGCCCAGGCGGCGGTCCTGGCTGAGGTCAGCCCTGACTGCGACGCCCTCGTCGCCGGCGTCGCGCGTCTCGTCGCGGGCGGCAAGCGTCTGCGCCCGGCGTTCTGCTGGTGGGGGTGGCGCGGAGCCGGTGGGGATCCCACGGACCGCGCCGCGGGAGACGCCGTGGTCAGGGTGGCGACGGCGCTGGAGCTGTTCCAGGCGGCCGCGCTCATCCACGACGATGTCATGGACGCCTCCGACACCCGTCGCGGGATGCCTGCCACGCATCGTTATTTCGCCGCGATCCACGGTGAGCGCCGCTGGGACGGCGACGCGGACCGCTTCGGTGACGCAGGAGCGATCCTCACCGGTGACCTGTGCCTGGCGTGGTCCGACGAGGTGTTCCGCGGTGCAGACCTGGCGCCGGAGCGCCGGCGGACCGCGGAGCTCGTCTTCGACAGGATGCGCACCCAGCTCATGGGCGGGCAGTACCTCGACATGCTCGCGCAGGCAGCGCCGCTGCGGCGGATCGCAGCCTCGGCGATGCACGGCGCGGGAGGCACCGGAGGAAGTGGGTCCAGCGGCGGATCCGGTGGGGTTACCGCCCCGGCACCGCGTCGCGACAGCGATGACGCCCACACCGACGACGCCGACGAGACCGCCCTGCGCCGCTCCGAAGCCGACGCGCTGCTCGAGCGCGCGCGGCGGGTCATCTGCTTCAAGAGCGCCAAGTACTCCGTGGAACACCCCCTGCTGGTGGGTGCGGCCCTCGGGGGCGCCCCGAAGGAGCTGGTCGAGGCCTACAGCGCCTACGGCCTGGCCCTCGGGGAGGCGTTCCAGCTCCGCGACGACGTGCTCGGTGTCTTCGGAGACCCGGCGCAGACCGGCAAGCCGGCCGGTGACGACCTGCGCGAGGGCAAGCGCACGGTGCTTGTCGCGTACGCCCTGGGGGGCGCCAGCGCGGCCCAGGCCGACCTGCTGCACCGCCACCTCGGAGATCCCCATCTCGACACCGACGGTGTGGCCGCGCTGCGTCGCCTCATGGTGGAGACCGGCGCTCTCGCCCGTGTGGAGGACCTCATCGACGACGGCGCCCGCCGCGCCCGGGAGGCCCTCGCGCAGGCTCCCGTGACGCCGGAGGCGCGGGAGGCACTGGAGGCCCTCGTCGTCGCCGCCACCTCGCGCGCCGCGTGACCCCCGCCGCCAGCACCTCGTTCGCCACCAGCGCCCTGCTCCCCGATATCCCCGCGTCCAGCCCCAGGCCAGGAGGCACCCCGTGACCGTGCTCTCGTCGCTGTCGTCCCCCCTGCTCAGCACCTCCCCCGGGGTCGCCCTGCGCCGCGCCGCCGACGCCGTGATCCCCGGCCGCCAGCGCGGCGTGATGGGGCCGACCGACCACGTCGTCGTCGTCGGCGCCGGGCTCGCGGGTCTGTCCGCCGCGATGCGGCTGGCCGGCGCGGGTCGCAAGGTCACCGTGGTGGAGCGGGAGGCGCACCCGGGTGGGCGCGCAGGCCGCATCATCGCGCCTGCTCCCGACGGCGCCGGTGACTACCGGTTCGACACCGGCCCGACCGTGCTGACCATGCCGGACCTCATCGCCGACTGCTTCGACGCGCTCGGCGAGGACATGTCCGACTGGCTGACGCTGGAGCCGGTCAGCCCGCTGTACCGGGCGCGGTTCGCCGACGGCTCCTCGATCGACGTCCACGCCGACCCCGAGGCCATGGCCGAGGAGGTGCGCCGCGTCTGCGGCGCCGACGAGGCCGCCGGCTACCGCCGCTTCGTGGAGTTCGTCTCCCAGCTGTACCGCGCGGAGATGCGCACGTTCATCGACAGGAACATCGACACCCCGCTCGACCTGGTCCGCCCCGACCTGCTGACGCTGCTGCGCCGCAAGGGTTTCTCCAAGCTGGCGCCGGTGGTGGCGCAGTACCTGCGCGACGAGCGGCTGCAGCGCGTCTACTCCTTCCAGGCTCTCTACGCGGGCCTGTCGCCGTACGACGCGCTCGCCATCTACGCCGTCATCGCCTACATGGACTCCGTCGCCGGGGTCTTCGCCGCTCGCGGCGGCATGAGCGCGGTGCCGTCGGCGATGGCCGCGGCCGCTGCGGCGCACGGGGTGGAGTTCCGCTTCTCCACGTCGGTGGAGAGGGTCGAGCACTCCGGCGGCCGGGCGAGCGCGGTCATCACGGCGGACGGCGAGCGGATCCCGGCGGACGCCGTCGTCCTCAATCCCGACCTGCCCGTCGCCTACCGCGACCTTCTCGGCGTCAAGCACCGGCGGCTGCGCCCGCTGGTGTACTCGCCGTCCTGCTACCTCATGCTCGCCGGGTCCAAGGCGTCCTACCGCGACACCGCCCACCACACGATCCTGTTCGGGCGGGCGTGGAAGGAGGTCTTCGCCGAGCTCACCGGCGGGCGGCTCATGAGCGACCCGAGCGTGCTGGTCTCCACCCCCACCGTCAGCGACCCGGGTCTCGCGCCCGACGGGCGGCACGTCTACTACGTGCTGTTCCCCACGCCGAGCCTGTCCGCGGGCGCCAAGCACGGGCTGGACTGGAACGAGGTCGCCCCGCGCTACCGCGAGCACGTCATCGCCACCCTGGAGCGGCGCGGCTACCCCGGCTTCGGCGACGGCATCGAGGTGGAGGACATCACCACCCCACTCGACTGGGAGCGCCGTGGCATGGCGGACGGCGCCCCGTTCGCCTCCTCGCACACCTTCGGGCAGACCGGGCCGTTCCGGCCGGGCAACCTCTGGGGAGAGAACGTCGTGTTCACCGGGTCGGGCACGCAACCCGGCGTCGGGGTGCCGATGGTGCTCGTCTCGGGACGTCTGGCCGCGGAGCGCATCACCGGCCGCGACCCCGGCTACCGCTCCCGCGCGTGGCGGTGACCCCCTCCCCCCGTCCGCCGGGTAGCGCCAGCCTCGACGCGGCGGGCATCACCGACCCGCAGCTACGCGCGGACCTGCTGGAGTGCCGCCGCCTGCACGCCGAGCACGGCAAGACGTACTTTCTGGCCACCGCGCTGCTCCCCCCGGCCAAGCGGCCGTGGGTGTGGGCGCTGTACGGCTTCGCGCGGTACGCCGACGAGTTCGTCGATTCCCTCACCGACCCCGACCCCGCCGCCCTCGTCGCCTGGTCGGACGAGTTCCTCGCCAGCCTCGACGGCCGCGCGCAGCCCACCGAGCCGGTGGGCCGGGCGATGCTCGCCACCGTACGGCGTTGGGACGTGCCGCTGGGCACGGTGACGGCGTTCCTCGACTCGATGCGCGCCGACATCACCACCACGCACTATCCGACCTACGCCGACCTGCAGGTCTACATGTATGGCTCGGCCAACGTGATCGGCCTGCAGATGCTCCCCGTGCTGCAGCCGCTACCGGGCTCCGAGGCGGAGGCCGCGCATCGCGCGGAGCTGCTGGGCGAGGCGTTCCAGGTCAGCAACTTCATCCGCGACGTCGGCGAAGACCTCGACCGTGGCCGCACCTACCTGCCCGACGAGCACCTGGTGGCCTTCGGCGTCACCCGCGAGCTGTTGGAGGCCGGGCGTCGCGCCGGACCGGACGCGCCGCTCGACGGGCGCGTGAAGGAGCTGCTGCGCTTCGAGGTGGCGGAGAACCGGAAGGTCTACCGCGAGGCAGAGCCGGGCATCGACCTGCTGCACCCCACCAGCCGAGACTCCATCCGCTGCGCCTTCGAGCTGTACGGCGGCATCCTCGGAGCCGTCGAGGACGCCGACTACCGGGTGCTCGCTCAGCGCGTGTCGGTGCCGCTCCCCCGGCGGCTGGCGGTCGCGCTGCCCGCTCTGGCCCGCGCCCGCGCCGCTCGCCGCGAGATGACCCGCTGGCGCTCTCTCCCCCCTCCGTGATCATGGGCGTCCGCCACCCCACCGTCCGTGATCGAGCCTGTTGCGAAATGCGACCTGAGGCGACCTGCACGGAGAATCACCGCAGGTCAGAGCGTTGCCCTCACGTGCCGAAGGGCCCGAAATGGCCATTTCGCAACAGGCTCGATCATGGGCGTCCGCCACCTGAGCAGGGTGGCGGAAGTCCATGATCACGGTAGGAAAGTGAGCGGGAGATCCATGATCACGCTGAGGGAGCAAGACCGGGAGGTCCTGCGGCTCGCCATCCCCGCGCTCGGCGCGCTACTCGCCGAGCCCCTGTTCCTCCTCGCCGACTCCGCCATCGTCGGCCGCCTCGGCGTCTTGCCGCTAGCGGGGCTCGGCGTGGCCGGGGCGCTGCTGGCCACGGCGGTGTCGGTGTTCGTCTTCCTGGCCTACGGCACCACCGCCATGGTGGCCCGTCGTGTCGGCGCCGGTGACCTCCGGGCAGCGCTGCAGGGCGGTGTCGACGGCATGTGGCTGGCGCTCGGCCTGGGCGTGATCGTCACACTGGGGGCCTTCGCGGCCAGCGGACCGCTCGTCGACGCGCTCGGTGCCTCCGAGGCGGCCCGCCCGTACGCCCTCACCTACCTGCACTGGAGCCTGCCCGGACTGCCCGGCATGCTCGTCGTTCTCGCCGCCACGGGCGTGCTGCGGGGCTTGCAGGACACCACCACCCCGCTCGTCGTGGCCGTGTCCGGAGCCGTGGTCAACACCGTGCTCAACCTGCTGCTGGTCTACGGCGCGGGGCTCGGCATCGCGGGCTCGGCCGCCGGCACGGCGCTGACGCAGCTGGGCATGGCTGCCTGGCTCGCGGCCGTCGTCGCCCGGGGCGTGCGCCGCGAGACCGGCTCCTGGGCAGCCCTGGCGCCCCGCGGCCTCGGGGTGCTCAAGAGCGCCCGCGACGGCGTGCCGCTGCTCGTGCGCACCCTGGCGCTGCGCGCGGCGCTGCTGCTCACCACGTATGTCGCCGCCCGTCAGGGCGACGCGGGCATCGCCGCGCACCAGGTGGCCACGGTGCTCTGGACGACGACGGCGCTCGCCCTCGACGCCCTCGCAATCGCCGCGCAGGCCTTGGTCGGACGGGCACTGGGCGCCGACGATGCCGAGGGCGCCAAGACCCAGGTGAGGCGCCTCGTCCTCTGGGGCGTGGGGGCGGGGGTCGTCATGGGCGTCGTGCTCGCCGTCCTCGCCGTCCCGATCGCCGCCCTGTTCACGCCCGACCCGCAGGTCCGCGAGGCGCTGGCCGCCGCGACCGTGGTGCTGGCGTGCTGCCTGCCGCTGGCCGGGTGGGTGTTCGTGCTCGACGGTGTGCTCATCGGCGCTGGTGACGGCCGCTACCTGGCCGGCGCGAGCATCGCCTCGGCGGCGGTCTACGCGCCACTGGCGCTGGCCGTGCTGGCCTGGGCCCCGCAGGGGCGTACCGGACTGGTGTGGCTGTGGGTGGCCTTCGCGGGCGCCTACACGGCCGCGCGGCTGGTGACGCTGGTGCCCCGCGAGCGCGGCGGTGCCTGGCTGGTCACGGGCGCCACCCGCTGACCCGCACCCGAGCAGAGCAGGAACACGATCCGGCGCCTGCGGAGTTGCAGCGATCATGCCGGTCGACGCCACGGTGCTCCACGACGTCCTCGCCTCCCTCGAGGTGCAGCTCAGCACCGTGAGGCGCTCCGCGCTCCACGCGGACGGACTGCTCCCGCTGACTCCTGGCACCACGTCGGTGGGCTACGTCGTCAGCGGTGGCATCACCGCCGACGTGACGGGGCAGCGCTCGTGTGCGGTCGACGCCGTCACGGGTCTGGCCACCGCCACGCCCAGCGCCCCGTTCGCCGAGCTCCACGCGGGTGACGCGTTCCTCGCGCAGGGTCACGGGCGGGGGCACGGCCGCAGCCCCGCCGTGCTGGCCGCGCCTGACGGCGCGCAGCTCGTGGTCGCGGACATCTCGATGGACTGGCCCGCGGGGGTGCAGGAACTGCCGCCGTTCGCGTGGGTGAGCGGCTTCTCGGAGGTCGAGCCCGCTGCCGCCGCACTGGCAGCGAACCTGGGGCCTTCGGACGACGACGACGGCGGCGCGGGCGGCGGAGTTCGACCGGGCGACAGCACCATCTGCCGGATGATGGTCACCACCGTGGTGTTGTCGCTGGTGCGGGCCTGGGCGCAGGTGGGCTGCGCGCCCGAGGGCTGGCCCCGACAGGCCACCGGCGACCCGCACCTGGCGCGCGCTGCCGCCGCCGTCCTCAGTGACCCTGCGCGCGACTGGACTGTCGACCAGCTCGCGGCGGTGGCCGCGCTGTCGCGCAGCGCGTTCGCCGAGAAGTTCCGCGCCGCATACGGCCGCACCCCGTTGGCTTTCGTCACCGAGGTGCGGATGCGCCGCGCGATGCGGCTGCTGGAGGGCGGGACGCCGGTCTTCGAGGTGGCCCGGTCGCTGGGCTACGCCTCCGAGGACGGCTTCAGCAGGGCGTTCCGCAGGTTCACCGGCGCCCCGCCCTCACAGTGGCGGACTCGTCAGCGGGCCGAGGCCGAGCTGGCAGGCGTCCGGTTCGACAGCCCGAACAGCACCGTCCCGACGAGCAGCAGGGCCAGCGCGATGGCGTAGTCCGCGACGACGCCCACCTGGTCGACCAGCAGCCCGCCGAGTCCGGCCGCCAGCACGATGGCCAGCTGGAACCCGACCACGATGAGGCTGCCGCCGGCCTCCAGGCGGTCGGGCGTGCGCCGCCCGATCCACGCGTTGACGACGATGAGCCACGACGCGAAGGCGAACCCCCACACCGTCACCGCCGTGCCGACGGCGACCAGCGATCCCGGCACCGCGATGACGGTGGTCACCGACGCCGCCACCGCGAGGGGCACGGCGACCGAGACGGCACCGAAGGCCCTGTCGATGACCATCCCGATGACGACGTTGCCGACGAGCCCACCCACCCCGAAGAGGGCGAGCAGCAGCACCACCGTCTCCGCGTCCGCGCCGGGCACGCGCTCCAGGGCGAGCCGCACGTACGTGTACGCGGCAAAGTGCCCGAGCACCACGAGCACGTGCCCGGTCATCGCGAGCGCCACCCCGGGGCGGCGCAGGGTCTCGGCGAGCAGCCCGAGGCCGGAGGTCGGGGCGGCGGGAACCGTCGGCAGGAAGAGGCGCAGCGGCACGGCGAGGAGCAGGGAGGCGACGCCGACGACGACGAACGTCGCGCGCCAGTCGAGCGCCTCGCTGAGCAGCACCCCGAGGGGCACTCCGGCGACGGTGGCCAGCGACAGCCCTGCGGTCGTGAACATCACCGACCTGCCCAGCCGCTCAGGTCCGGCGATGCGCGCCGCCACGGTGATCGACATGGCCCAGAAGGCGCTGATCGACGCGCCCAGCAGCACGCGTGCGAGGAGCACGAGCCAGAGGTTCGGCGCCAGCGCGACGAGGAGGTTGGACAGGCCCGCGGCCAGGGCCACCCCCACGAAGAGGGTCCTGCGGTCGAGCCGAGGGAACAACATTCCGACGGTCGGGGCGACGAGGAGCCCGACCAGCGCCGTCGCGGTGACGGTCTGACCGGCCTGACCGGGGGTGACCCCCAACCCGGCGGCCATCTCGGTGAGCATCCCGTTGGGGACGAACTCCGCGGTGACCAGCAAGAAGCTCGTGAGCATCATGGCCACGAGCGCGGGGAGGGCCCTGCTCACGGCTCCCGAGGGCTCGGGAGGAGCCGGCGGAGCGGGACGTCGGGCAGCGGCTGCGTCAGGACTCTGGGTGAGGCGTGCTGTGGTGTCCACCCGTCGAGCGTGGCGCGGGACGGAGACGGCGGTCCGACCGCGCGTCCGCGCTTCCCGACCGACCGTCCGTCCGTCCGTGAGCCTCAGTGCCTCACGGCTACCGCACGAGGTCAGTACCCGAGCACCTGCGCGCGCCGCCGCACCGGGGCGATGCGGTTGTTCCGCAGCGCCTCCACGGGAGCGCATCCGAGCGCCTCGTCAGGGGTGAACAGCCAGCGCAGAGCCTCGGCGTCGCTGAAGCCGGCGTCGAAGAGCACCGTCAGCGTTCCGGGCAGGCTAACCATCGGCTCCGGCTCCACGAGCAGCGTCGGGATCTGCAGCACCTTGGGGGTGCCGCGACGCACGCCGAGCAGCAGCCGCTCGTCGATCATGCGTCGCACCTTCGGCACGTCGCTGCCGAGCCTCTCGACGATGTCGGGGACGGTCAGCCAGCCGTCGTCGGGGACCAGCTCAGCAAGGATCGCCAGCTCTTCGGACACGTCAGCCACGCGCAGAGCCTGCCATCGCAGCGGCTTGGTCAGAGAAGCCACCCGGCAGGAGACGCGACCGTAGACTCGCCACTGTGGCGACCGCGGTGAAGGACCCCCTCGTCGGGCGCCTCATCGATGCGCGCTATCTCGTGCATGACCGCATCGCCAGCGGTGGCATGGCCACGGTCTACCTCGCCACGGACACGCGCCTGGAGCGCCCGGTGGCCCTGAAGGTCATGCACCCCCACCTCGCGGCGGACGCGTCCTTCGTGGCGCGGTTCACGCGGGAGGCCCGCTCCGCGGCCCGCCTGAGCCACCCCGGCGTGGTGTCGGTGTACGACCAGGGCGCCAGCGAGAGCACCGTCTACCTGGCGATGGAGTACATCCCCGGTCGGACCCTGCGCGACCTTGTGGCCGCCTCAGCGCCGCTGCCCCTGGGTGACGCCCTCGACCTCATCGAAGAGGTGCTCGACGGGCTGGCCGCCGCCCACGCTGCGGGGCTGGTGCACCGCGACGTCAAACCCGAGAACGTGCTGGTCGGCGACGACGGCCGCCTGCGTGTGGCCGACTTCGGCCTGGCTCGCGCCGCCACCACCGCCACGGGCGGTGCCACGAGCACCCTCATCGGCACCGTCGGGTACCTCGCACCGGAGCTCGTGCTCGACGGCACCTCCGACGAGCGCGCCGACGTCTACGCCGCCGGCGTCGTCCTCTACGAGCTGCTCACCGGCCGCGCGCCGTTCGCGGGCGGCGCCCCCGCCCAGGTGGCGTTCCGCCACGTCAGCCAGGACCTCCCGCTCGTCTCCGCGGCACGCCCGGGCCTGCCGCTCGGGGTCGACGAGCTCGTGGCCAGCGCCACCGACCGCGAACCCGACCGCCGCCCCCGCGACGCCGGCGTCATGTTGGAGCTGGTCCGCGACCTGCGCGACGGCCTGCCCGACGCCGTGCTCGACGCTCCGCCCGTGCTGCTGCCGCAGGCCGTCTCCGGCGAGGTCCCGGACGGCACCCGCGCCCACGAGCGGGTCGTGGCGCTCGACGTCGACGAGCTGCGCGACGCCACGGCAGCCATGGCCGCCACGCCAGCAACAACCGCTCCCCCGTCCCCCGCAGCTGCTCCGGCCCCCCCGGCGCAGCGCAGCGCGACGCGCGCCCACACGCGCGCCGAGCTGCGCGAGCAGGAGCGCGGCGCGACGCGCGCCCTCCCCCGCCCCGCAGCCTCACGCTCGGGACCGCTCGGCCTGGCCCTCGACGAGGAGCAGCCCGAGGCACCTGTACGGGAACCCCGGCAGCGGCAGCGCCGTCCCCTGGCCCTCGTGCTCGTCGTCGCCGTCGTCGTGCTGCTCCTGGCTGGCGGCGGTGGCGCGCTGTGGGCCTACACGGTGGGTCCGCTGGCCAAGCTGACGGTCCCGATGGTGGTGCGGAGCACTGCCGCAGAAGCCGAGAAGACGGTCCAGGCGCGGCAACTGGTCGCGCGGATCGACACGAGCGAGTACAGCGACACGGTGCCCCAGGGCGAGGTCATCAAGACCGAGCCAGAAGCCAACCAGCGCGTCGACAAGGGCTCGACCGTCACGATCTTCGTCTCGAACGGTCCCGCGTACCGGCCGGTGCCCGACCTCAGGGGCAAGACCGAGGACGGCGCCCGCGAGGCACTCACCCAGGCCGGACTCGACACCGGGAACGTCAGCAAGGGCTACTCCGACACGGTGCCCGAGGGGCAGGTCATCCCCTGGAAGCCCGGCTCCGTCCCGCCGCTCAAGGCGGGCACGAAGGTGGACTTCACCGTCTCCCAGGGCCCCGAGCCGATCACCGTGCCGACCGACGTGGCGGGCAAGCCCCTGGCCGACGTGCAGAAGACCCTCACCGACCTGGGCCTCGTCGTGGGGAACACCCCGCGGCAGAACGATGACGACATCCCCAAGGACTCCGTCATCTCGATCACACCCGAGAAGACCACCGGCGACCTGCACCGCGGAGACAAGGTCGACATCGTCGTCTCCGACGGGCCCGAGCAGGTGCAGATCCAGGACGTCCGAGGCAAGAGCCGCGACGAGGCCCGCGGGATCCTCCAGGGGCAGGGGCTTCAGGTGGACGTGACCCAGTTCTTCCTGGGAGACCGCGTCGGCAACACGGATCCTGCCCCCGGAACGACGGTCGACAAGGGCTCCCGGGTCACGATGTTCGTGGGCTGAGCAGCTCCGTCAGGACGGCGACGGCCAGGTCGGTGCCCTCGTCGTCGACGTCGAGGTGGGTCACGAGGCGCACCGTCTTCGGCCCCAGCGCTGACAGGGCCACGCCTCGCTCGGCGGCGGCCAGCACGAACGCGCGGGCGTCGTCAACGTCGAGCACCACGATGTTGGTCTCCACCGCGGCCGGGTCGGTGCAGCCCGGACGGGCAGCGGCGGCTGCCTCGGCGATCCGGCGGGCGCGGGCGTGGTCGTCGGCGAGGCGCTCGACGTGGTGGTCGAGCGCGTGCAGACCGGCGGCGGCGAGCAGGCCGGTCTGGCGCATGCCACCGCCCATCCGCTTGCGCCAGATGCGGGCCCTAGCGATGTTCTCCGCAGAGCTCACGAGCACCGAGCCGACCGGCGCCCCGAGGCCCTTGGACAGGCACACCGACGCGGTGGCCACCAGGCCGCCGATCTCCCGGACGACGCCCTGCCAGCCGCCGGGGTGATCGGCGCCCTGGACGACGGCGGCGTTCCACAGGCGTGCGCCGTCGAGGTGGAGCGCCACCCCTGCGGACGACGTCGCCGCGTGGAGCCGGTGCAGCGAAGCGAGCGGCTGCACCGTGCCGCCACCGAAGTTGTGGGTGTCCTCCACGGCCACGGCGGCGGTGGAGACCAGGTACGGGCCGGCGTCCGGCGTCATCATCGCGACCACGCGGTCGACGGCGTCGTCGTCGAGAAGTCCCCGGGGGGCGTGCCACGTGCGCGTGGTGACCCCCGAGGTGACGGCGTGGGCACCCAGCTCGGCGCGCACCACGTGGGCGAGAGCGTCACAGAGCAGCTCCTCCCCCGGTGCCACCACCAGACGGACCCCGAGCACGTTGGCGAGCGAGCCGGTGGGGAAGAACAGCCCCGCCTCGTGGCCAAGGAGCCCCGCCACCCGCGCCTCGAGGGCGTTGGTGGTGGGGTCTTCGGCGTAGACGTCGTCGCCGACCTCCGCCTCGGCCATCGCGCGGCGCATCGCCGCGGTAGGCCGGGTCAGCGTGTCCGAGCGGAGGTCAACCCGCAGATCAGCCCGAACTCCGCTCATCAGACGGAGCGCTCCTGCAGCATCTCGGCGACGAGGAACGCCATCTCGAGGGACTGCTGGTGGTTCAGGCGCGGGTCGCACAGCGACTCGTACGCCGTCGACAGGTCGGCGTCCTCGATCTCCTGGTGGCCACCGAGCACCTCGGTGACGTCACCGCCGGTGAGCTCCACGTGGAGGCCGCCGGGGATGGTTCCCAGGGAGTTGTGCACCTCGAAGAAGCCGCGGACCTCGTCGATGACGTCGTCGAAACGACGCGTCTTGTACCCGGACGGGCTGGTGATGGTGTTGCCGTGCATGGGGTCGCACGTCCACACCACCTGCGCGCCGGACTCGGCCACGGCCTCGACGACGCGGGGCAGGTTGTCGCGAATCTTGCCCGCGCCCATACGCGTGACGAAGGTCAGGCGGCCGGCGCGGCGCTGCGGGTCGAGCTTGTCGATGAGGCCCAGCACCTCGTCCTTGGACGTGGTCGGGCCGAGCTTCACGCCGATCGGGTTGCGCACGCGGGAGAGCAGGTCGACGTGGGCGCCGTCCAGCTGGCGGGTGCGCTCACCGATCCACAGGAAGTGCGCGGAGACGTCGTACAGCTTGCCGGTGCGCGAGTCGGTGCGGGTCAGCGCGCGCTCGTAGGGCAGCAGCAGCGCCTCGTGGGAGGCGTAGAACTCGACCCGGCCGAGCACCTCGTTGCTGTAGGCGCCGCACGCCTCCATGAACGAGATGGCGCGCTCGATGTCACGAGCGGTGGCCTCGTAGCGAGCGTTAGCAGCGTTGCGCGCGAAGCCCTTGTTCCAGGTGTGCACCTGGCGCAGGTCGGCCTCGCCACCGGTGGTGAACGCGCGGATGAGGTTCAGCGTGGCCGAGGAGTGGTGGTAGGCCTTGATGAGGCGCTGCGGGTCGTTGCGGCGCGCCTCCGGGGTGAAGGCGAAGTCGTTGACGGCGTCGCCCCGGTAGGCCGGCAGCGTCACGCCGTCGCGGGTCTCCGAGCCGCTGCTACGCGGCTTGGCGAACTGCCCCGCCATGCGGCCGATCTTCACGACCGGGGTGCTCGCGGCGTAGGTGAGCACCACCGCCATCTGCAGGATGGTGCGCATCCGCTTGCGGATGGAGTCGGCCGTGGCGTCGGCGAAGGTCTCGGCGCAGTCACCGCCCTGCAGCACGAAGGCTCGGCCCGTGGCCGCGGCTGCGAGGCGCTCGGTGAGCAGGTCGCACTCACCGGCGAAGACCAGCGGGGGAAGGGTGGAGAGCTCGGCGACGACGGCGGCCAGCTCGGCCTCGTCCCACTCGGGCTGCTGCGCCGCGGGCAGCTCCTCGGGCAGGTAGGCGACGGCGCCGTTGGGCGACGCGAGCGCGTCGAGTGCGGAGCGGTAGGCCACGCCGGCGGGGGTCGACTTCGCGGAGCCCGCGGAAGCGGGCGGGACGGCGCCGGGCTGCGTCGTGGTGCTCACAACCGTCCAGGGTACGGCGCCGACGGAGACGGGCCGTCCCCACCACCTGGTCGGCGGTAGGAGCGGCCCGTCGTCGTGCGTCGCTGCTGGTCGTTGTCGCTGTCCGTCGACGTCGTCGTCCGTCGTCGTCCGTCGTGGTTCCCCGTGACCCGGCGGTCACGCCGGGGCATCAACCGGAGACGTGCGCCAGCTCGTCGATGCGGTCCTTGCCGACCGTCTTCAGCTCGCCGGTGGCCTCGGCCAGCGGGACCTGGACCACCTCGGTACCGCGCAGCGCGGCCATCGTGCCGAAGTTGCCCTCGGCGATGGCGGTGACGGCCGAGAGGCCGGAGCGGGTGCCGAGGATCCGGTCGTACGCGGTGGGGGTGCCGCCGCGCAGCAGGTGGCCGAGCACCGTGACGCGGGTGGCCAGGTCGGGCAGCTTCTCGTTGAGGATCTTCTCCAGCGCCTGGCCAGCGCCCTTGAGCTGCACGTGGCCGAACGCGTCGAGCTCGGCTCCGGTGTGCACAAGGTCACCGCCGGCGGCGATGGCGCCCTCGGAGATGACGATGAGCGGGGCCTCACCGCGCGCCGCAACCGCCGCGACGGTCGCGGCGACCTCCTCGACGTCGTACTCCTGCTCCGGCAGCAGCGTGACGTGCGCCGAGGCGGCCATGCCCGTGTGCAGGGCGATCCAGCCTGCGTGGCGACCCATGACCTCGACGATCATCGCGCGGTGGTGGCTGGCGCCCGTGGTGGCCAGGCGGTCGCACGCGTCGACGGCGATCTGCACGGCGGTGTCGAAGCCGAACGTGTAGTCCGTGGCCGAAAGGTCGTTGTCGATGGTCTTCGGGGCGCCGACCACCTTGATGCCCAGCGAGTGCAGGTGAGTGGCGACACCGAGGGTGTCTTCACCGCCGATGGCCAGCAGCGCGTCGACGCCGAGGCGCTCCATCGTGGCGCGGATCGCGTCGATCCCGCCGTCCATCTTCACCGGGTTGGTGCGGGAGGAGCCGAGGATGGTGCCGCCGATGGGCAGGATGTGCTCCACCACGGAACGGTCGAGCGGCGTGGTGAGCCCCTCGATGGGCCCCTTCCAGCCGTCACGGAAGCCGATGAACTCGAAGCCGTAGGCGTCAATGCCCTTGAGAACGGCCGCACGGATCACAGCGTTGAGGCCGGGGCAGTCGCCGCCACCGGTAAGCACTCCAATGCGCATGGTGACTCACCCTAGCGAGGCGTGCTCGGATGCTCCTGCTGTGCGGTGGTCCGCCGAGAAACCCCGGTGACCGCCCGTCACAGGGCGCGGGAGGATGGGTTGCGAGCCCCGACGTCACCAGGAGGACGACGTGCCAGAACCCACAGCCCCCGAGCCGACCGACAGCGCTACCGAGGCCGCGAGCGAGACCGCCACCGAGACGCCGGCGGAGGCGCAGAAGCGGCGCTTCAAGGAGGCCCTGGACCGTAAGAAGGGCGTCAACCACCCGCACGACGAGGTGGCCGGCGGCAAGAACCTCCACGGCCGCGGCGGCGCCACGGCCCGCCAGGAGTTCCGCCGCAAGTCTGGCTGACCTGCATCACTGCAGGTCAGAGCGGTATCAGGGGCGGCTAGTCCGCAGTTGGTCCGCAACATCTTCGGCGCGGGGAGCCGCGCTGGCGAGGTCGTCGAGCAGACCCGCCAGCGCGGCCCGTGTGCGGTCCTCCGCGCTGGGCCAGAGGTGGCTGTAGGTGTTGAGGGTGACGCTCGCGCTGCGGTGACCGAGCGCCCGCTGGACGGCGACGACGTCGACGCCGGCCGCGATGAGCCCTGAGGCGAAGTAGTGCCGGAGGTCGTGCAGGCGCATGCCGGTGACGCCAGCTCCGCGTCGGGCCCGGCGCCAGCGGTCGCTGGCGATGTTCTGGGTCAGGGGCGCTCCCCCGCCCTCGGTCAGCAGCCAGCGGGTCGGGTGGTTGCCTGGACGGTGTTCCTGGACGTACCGCGCGACGGCTTCGAGCAGGGCGTCGGGCACGGGCACGTCGCGCTCGCTGCCGTACTTCGGCGGGCTCTCGATGAGGGCTCTCCCGGTCGCCCGCGTGAGCTGGCGCCGCACGCGGACGGTGCGGCGCAGGAAGTCGACGTCGGCGACCTGCAGGCCGCAGAGCTCCCCGAGGCGCAGTCCGGCGCCCGCGGCCAGCAGGACCATGACGCGGGTCTCGGGCTCGGCCGCGGCGGCGAGCACGGCCGCCACCTCCTGCGGGGCGGGGAGGCGCATGGCGGCCTCGGCGCGGCGCACACGCGGCAGGGTCACTCCGGCGCTCGGGTCCGACACGAGCTCGCGTTCCGCAGCTGTGGCCCGTTTCTGGTGACACGTGCGGGCATCGGCCCTGGTCAACGCCGCGACGGTATCCACCGGCCCCGCGCCGTATGGTGACACGACTGTGCCATCCACACATTGACTGTCTGCGGCGACGGCCCTAACGTCTGCGCACGTGTTCGTGCGCACCTCCACCCGCCGAAACAAGGACGGGACCGCGGTGCGCTACGTCCAACTCGCCCACAACGTCTACGACCCCGCCACCAAGGCCGGCAAGACGAAGGTGCTGCACTCCTTCGGCCGCGAAGACGACGTCGACCGCGCCGCCATCGAACGCCTCATCGACTCCCTGCAGCGCTACCTGCACTCCTCCGGGCCCGGCGCCCTACTGGGCACCCACGACGCCGGCGGCGGTGACGGGACTGCTCGCGGACACTCCCGCTCTGACGCTGCGGGGCTGGAGCTGCTCGGCTCGGTGGCCCTGGGCGCCACCTGGGCCCTGGACGGCATCTGGACCCAACTCGGCCTGCCCGCCACCCTCACCCGCGTCCTGGCCGGCACCCGGCGCACCCCCGCCCAGGTCGCCCGCCTGGAACGGATCCTGTTCGCCCTGGTCGCGGCCCGCGCGATCGACCCCGCCTCCAAACTGGCGACGGCCGCGTGGCTGGGTCGGCGTACCTGGATCCCCGGTCTGACCGACGGCCCCACCGCTGGCACCCCCGACGGCGCTGACGGCGCCGGTCTGGTCAGCGACGATGAGTGCTACCGGGCGATGGACGCCCTCATCGACCATGCCGACGAAGTCGAAGAGGCCGTGTTTTGGGGCACCGCCACCCTGCTGGACCTCGAGGTGGACCTGCTGTTCTTCGACACCACCTCCACCTACTTCGAACTCGACGAGGCCGACGAACCCGTCCTGCGTGATGACCGCGGCCTGCCCCTGCCCGACGCCGACGACGGACCCGGCCTGGCGGGGTCCGCCACCGGGGATGCTGACGAGGTCGATGAGGCTGTCGCCACGAGCACGAGCACGAGCACGAGCACCGACGCCGAGCCGACCTCGACCGCTGACGGGCAGGTCGACGAGCAGACCGACGAGCAGCTCGACGAGCCGGCGGGTGGGCGACGTGCGGGGTTTCGCACCTGGGGCAAGTCCAAGGACTCCCGCGGTGACCTGCCCCAGATCGTCATCGGGATGGCCGTGACCAGGGCGGGGATCCCGGTGCGGGTGTGGTCCTGGCCGGGGAACACCGCCGACTCCGCCCTCATTCGTCAGGCGAAGGCCGACATGAAGGCCTGGACCTTGTCGCGGATCGTGTGGGTCGGGGACCGCGGCTTCACATCTGCGGCCAACCGCGCTGACCTACGCCGCGGCGGTCACACCTACATCCTGGGCGAGAAGATCCGCTCGGGCTCCACCGAAGCGCAGACGGCGCTGTCACGCCCGGGCCGTTACCAGGTCGTCGCCGAGAACCTGCAGGTCAAAGAGGTCACCGGGATCCGCGAGGACGAACGGTTCATCGTGTGCTTCAACCCCGACCAAGCCGCCCGCGACGCGACCATCCGCGAGCACATGGTCGCCAAGCTCGAAGCGCTCATCGAGGGGTCGGACAAGCTCAGCGTGGGTAAGCGGGGTGAGCTGGCGGGGAAGATCTCCACGATGGCCGGGGTCAAGCGGTACCTGCGGCGTACCCCCGGCGGGCTGTTGCGCATCGACAAGGCGAAGATCGCTGCTGAGGAGAAGCTGGACGGGAAGTACCTGCTGCGTACCTGCGACCCGCACCTATCTGCGGAGGAGATCGCGCTGGGCTACAAGCAGCTCATCGCCGTGGAGCGCGGCTGGCGGGACTTGAAGACGCACCTGGAACTACGCCCGGTCTACCACCGTCGTGAGGACCGCATCCGGGCGCACGTGCTGCTGTGCTGGCTGTCGCTGCTGGCGATCCGGATCATCGAGACCAAGACCGGCCGGGCGTGGGCGGGCGTGCGCGAGGACCTGCAGGACCTGGCGGCGGTGACATGCGCCGGACCGGCGGGGGTATTCGTGCAGTCCACCGCCCTACGCCCAGCGACGCGGGCCGTGCTGGACGAGCTCGGGGTGAAGCCGCCCTCGCAGATCCTGCGCCTGGACACCCCCACCACCGCGGCCAGCAGCGACGCCGGCCACGACAACAGCAACGAGAGCGACGACGAGGCAGCAACCTCAGCCTGACCCTTCCCAGTCTGGGAGATGGCTGGGAGGTGTGGTGACACGTCTCGTCACCACACCCCGGCACGTTCGTGCTGCTCAGAGCCCGGATCCGTGTGCTTTTCGCCGCCCCCAGCTGCGGAACCCAAGACGAGGTGCCGGTCGAGGACGGCGGCGCGCAGCACTGAACGCACGTTGTTGCGGCGGGTGCGGATGGTGCCCGGTGCCAGGCCCTGCTTGCGCATGCCGGCGACCCAGGACTCGACGTGACTGCGGCGCAGCCGACCCAACGGCAGGTCGCGGAAGGTGCACGTCCTGATGGCAATGTCGACGGCGCGGGCGGTGTTGGGCGCCCACACCTGCCGCTCGGACCACGCGGCGTAGAACTCGGCCAGGGTCGTCTGGGCGGCCGTCGGGTCGACGCACTGGCCGGTCACGACGGCAGTGGTGACCTCGTCCAGCCAACGCTGCGCGTCGGCCTGGCGGCGGAAGTGGCGCGAGCGCTCCTTGCCGTCCTCGTCGCGGAACCTGGCCCGCCAGGTGCCGTTGGAGCGCTTGGCGATGCTCGACATCGTCAGCCTCGTGCGAGCGGCTCGGCTCGGAAACATCCGCTCGGCGGCCTGCCCCGGACATCGCGGGTCTTGTATCGATCGGCGTTGCTCCGACGGCGCATCGGCGGAGTGTCCGAGCTGCACCGCTCGACGTCGCGGAGCCGCCGTGAACCTGTGGACAACGCGGTCTTGTGCACAAGCCTGTGGACATGCGACTCCCGAGGCCTGCGGCGCAGCCCGCGGTCCGGGAGGAATGATCAGAACCTGTGGATGACCGGGCGGGTCGTACCTTCCCGGTGATCTCCACACCCAACGAGAAGAAGATCAGCGTTGCAGCGCTGTT
>NZ_QGDQ01000012.1 GCF_003149145.1 Quadrisphaera granulorum
CGACGAACTCGGTGAAGCCGGCGCGTCAGCGGCTGAGCAGGCCCTCCCGACCGCCGCCTAAACGATCTTCATCCACAGGTCTTGACAATTTCTCCTGGCGGAAGGATTCGGCCCTCCAGCTTGGCGGAGGCCTTAGTGGAGCTGGCTGCGGACCGAGCGACCTTGCTCTCATCAACCGTGCGGCTTTCCATGTGCTCCCGTCTCCTCCTCAGCGGAACGAAGCTACCGCTCGCGTCGCCCGGCGCTGGCGTGGCCGGTGACTGTGTGGGGGAGCGGCCCCGCGGTCGGTCGCTCGCAGATCGTGGTCAGCGTGACGGGCGGCACGGCGTCACGGGGCCATGTGCAGGCGCAGTGCTTCATCGATTGCGGCGAGACACTGAGCTGCGCGGCGACCGACGGGGACGCCGGCGCGCTCGACGGCGACGGATCGGACCTGCTCGGCCTGGACCTTGGGGACTCGGTCGAGGCCGGTGCGCTCCGGCGGTAGGAGGACCTGGAAGGGCCACGCCTGCGCAGTGTTGCTGGTCAGCGGTACGACGCCGACCACGCCACGTCCCGTCCTCGCCGCGGCGGCGTTGGTGTGGTCGTTGCTCACCACCACGGCCGGGTGGCGCGTGGTGGCTTCGCTGCCGAATGGCGAACTGCGCCGCCGCCGACGGAGATGGCAGCCCGGCGCTGCAGACGCATTGATCGAGAGCTGCCACGTCTTCGTCGGTGAGGCTACGGAGCGGCGACCGATGTGCTCTCGCCGACTGTGTGTACATTGTGTGGCATGGCTCGACTGAACGTCTACCTCCCAGATGAGCTGGCAGCCGAGGCCAAAGAGGCGGGCCTGAACCTGTCCGCGGTGACGCAGGAGGCCGTCAGGCTCTGCCTCGCCCAACGCTCAACTGACGCCTGGCTCGCCACGGTGACCACCCTTTCCTCGGTCACGCGAGTGCCCCATGCCCGCGGCATGGACGCGCTCGACGCCGCTCGTGAAGAGGCCTCCACCCACCATGGCTGAGGTCGTCGTCGACGCCTCGGCCATGGTGGACCTCCTGCTGGACAACGAGCTGGGTGCTGCTGTCCGCCAGCGGTTGGCCGGTCATGCTCTGCACGCACCGGCACACCTGGACGCCGAGGTGCTCTCCGCTCTGGGACGGCTGCACCGCGCCGGTGACCTCGAGGCCGAGGCGGTCCGGGAGATGCTCCGTCATCTCGCTGTCGCGCCGGTCCGGCGTCACGACGTCAGTGACCTCCTCGTCGGCACCTGGGCGCGGCGGCATCAACTCAGGCTCGTCGACGCGCTGTACGTCGAACTGGCGGTCTCGCAAGGCCTGCAGCTGGTCACCACAGACCGCCGACTTCACGCCGCACCGGCCGCGGACGTCGTCTCCTGAGGCCATGCTCGTCAGCAGGTCACGACGTTGGCGGAGGCCAATGCAGCAGGAAGGCGCCGCCCGGCGCGCCCACGTTGCCCTCGATGACGTCGCTCCAGTCGCGTTCCGCATGGGATCGGCGTGCGGGAGCGTGCCGCTGCTAGACGATTGCCCGGTAACCGACACGCTGACGATCATTGACTAGTTCCCACGATTCATCGTGGGTTGATCGGGTGCGTCGGAGGGTGTCCAAGAAGATGATCGCTCAGGCACGTCTTCGGTTCGAGGTGCTAACCGCCCTGCGGACCCGCACAGAGGTGCGAACTCATCGCCTGCTGTCCTCGACGAAGAGCGACGACGAGGTCCGTCGCGTCATGCAGGCAGCCACGGAGGCGTACGCAGCCGAGTGCGATGAGCTCGAAGACGAGCTCGGCTGGCGCACGCCGCAGACGAAGGGGGTTTGGACGTGCACCGGGCGACCGGCGTGACGGTGGGACATGCCGTGGGCCGCGCTCGGCTGGACGTCGTCGTTGTTCGTGCGGCCCCCCTGGCTGATCTTCCGGGACGTCGAGGCTCATGTGCGTCCGCTCGCCTGAGACTGCAGTGACATCGCGCTGAGGCTGGCGCTGTCACGTCGCCCCTGATTGCCGCTGCTCTGACAGCGTGTCACTCGCCGACCGCTCACCGGACGTTCCGACGACGCGGGACGCCTTCGGGACGATCAGACGGCGACCGTCCCGCAGGGTCTCCTCTGCGGAACGGTCCCCGTGATCACCGAGCGGTCAGCTCGCCAGCCGCGGCGACCTGCTGCCGAGTGTCGGCGCCGGCTCGGTGCCAGGCGCGGTAGACCGTGGAGCGGCCCACCCCAAACAGCTCAGCGATCTCCACGGTCGTGTGCCGACCCTCGACCAGGAGCTCCACCAGGTGCGCCTCCTGACGGGCGGACAGCTTCGGTGGCTTGCCGCGCAGGCGACCCTTGGCCTTGGCGACCTTCATGCCTTCCCGGGTCCGCATCCGGATGAGGTCGGCCTCGAACTCCGCCACCATCGCCAGCACGTTGAACAGCAGTCGCCCGACGGGGTCGGTGGGGTCGTGCAGCGTCCCGCCCAGGCTGAGGCGGACCTGGCGGGCGGTGAGCTCCTCGAGGATGGAGCGAGCGTCCGGCAGGGAGCGGGCCAGCCGGTCCAGCTTGGTGACGACGAGGGTGTCGCCTTCTCGGCAGGCGGCCATGGCTTCGCGCAGGCCTGGTCTGTCGCGGTTAGTGCCGGTCAGGCCGTGGTCGACGTAGATGCGGGTGGGCGCGACGCCGAGGTCGGCCAGGGCGTTGCGTTGGGCGGTGAGGTCTTGGCTGTCGGTGGAGCAGCGGGCGTAGCCGATGAGCAGACCAGTCATGGCGATCTCCGGGGCTGGCCGGCGCTGCCGCCTCGTTGCGGTAGATCCGGCGACGGCGTCAGCCGTTGCACCTCGACGGTGAACGCCTCGCCGATCCGCGGCGATAGTTCGAACCACGCCTCACCCGGTCGGCAGGTGCTGGCGACCGTGCTACTGCGGATGGAGGGCCAACTGCGATGGGTCTTGGACGTCAGCGGCGCTGGTGGACGACCAGTGCCGTCGACGTCATCTCCACGTACGAGGAGGCCTCGAAGGCGGCTTCGATGTCCGCCAGATGCCTGTCGACGAGGTCGAGCAGGTCGGCATTGGAGGTGTTGCCAGTCCTGATCACGAGCAGTCGGCCCGGTGAGCCTCGCAGCAGGTGGCTGTCGCGGAAGTCGCTGTCCTTCGTGACGACGATGCGACCCTGGGCGTCCGCCACCTCGCACACGGCGATGTCGGAAGTGGCGTTCCCCTCCGGCAACTCGCTGGTGTGCAGAACGTCGTGACCCGCCTTCCCCAGCGCCCTAGCGAGCCGCTGCGGAAGGTGCGCATCGAGCAAGAGCTTCACGCCGCTCCGAGGGGAAGCACCTGCTGGCCGCCCACGGTCAGCGCCGCGAACTCCAGAGCTGCGAGCAGGTCGTCGCGTTCCAGGTCGGGGTAGTCCTCGAGGACCTCCTCGATCGTCATACCCGACCCCAGGAGCTCCAGCAGCGTCTGCACCGGGTACCGCAAGCCCCGGACCACTGGCTGGCCGTGGCAGACCACTGGGTCGGTCGTGATGCGTTCGAGGCGGGACACAAGGCCGACGCTACTCGCGGTCGCACGCCGGAGGACGTCCTGAAAGCCGATGTCGCTGTCCGGCCCACGTGCCGCTGACGATCCTCGTGCGGGAGCGTGCCGCTGCGGATCGGCGTGCGGGAGCGTGCCGCTGCTAGACGATTGCCCGGTAACCGACACGCTGACGATCATTGACTAGTTCCCACGATTCATCGTGGGTTGATCGGGTGCGTCGGAGGGTGTCCAAGAAGATGATCGCTCAGGCACGTCTTCGGTTCGAGGTGCTAACCGCCCTGCGGACCCGCACAGAGGTGCGAACTCATCGCCTGCTGTCCTCGACGAAGAGCGACGACGAGGTCCGTCGCGTCATGCAGGCAGCCACGGAGGCGTACGCAGCCGAGTGCGATGAGCTCGAAGACGAGCTCGGCTGGCGCACGCCGCAGACGAAGGGGGTTTGGACGTGCACCGGGCGACCGGCGTGACGGTGGGACATGCCGTGGGCCGCGCTCGGCTGGACGTCGTCGTTGTTCGTGCGGCCCCCCTGGCTGATCTTCCGGGACGTCGAGGCTCATGTGCGTCCGCTCGCCTGAGACTGCAGTGACATCGCGCTGAGGCTGGCGCTGTCACGTCGCCCCTGATTGCCGCTGCTCTGACAGCGTGTCACTCGCCGACTCCTCTACGGAGCGGCACTGTTCCGCACCCCCGTCTGTGGAACGCGCTGACCAGCGGTGCCCGGATAACCCGCCCGCGAAAGTGCCCAGTGAAGGGGCCCTCTGTGAACATCTTCCGGCGGTCCGTCGTCGTCGCTCTCCTTGACGGGGTCTGCGGCAGCCCTCCGACGCGCCCGCCGCACAGAAGCGTCCGAGCAGACCCGGCGGTGTGTGACGCGTCATCGCGAAAGCACTTGACCCTCACGCGACGTCAGGCGCCACCGTGGTTCCCGTGACCGCACCTCAGGACGACGACCAGCAGGACGGCGGCGATCAGACCGAGCTGCTGACCGTAGGTCGCGTGGCGGAGGTGACCGGGGTCAGCGTCCGCACGCTGCACCACTACGACGCCGTCGGCCTGGTGCGCCCCTCGGGGCGCACGAGCGCGGGGTACCGGCTGTACGCCGCCGACGACGTCGAGCGGCTGCAGACGGCGGTGGTCTACCGCCGGCTCGGGTTCTCCCTCGACGATGTCGGTGCGCTGCTGGACGCCGACGGCGAGCAGCTCGTCGACCACCTGCGGCGCCAGCGCGACGCGGTCACGGCCAGGCTGCAGGAGGACTCCGACCTCCTCGCGGCGATCGAGAAAGCCCTGGAGGCGACGATGACCGGAACCCAGCTGACCCCCGACGAGCAGCGCGAGCTGTTCGGTGACAGCTTCAGCGAGGACTACGCCGCCGAGGCGCAGGACCGCTGGGGCCAGACCGAGGCTTGGGCGCAGTCGCAGCAGCGCACGTCGCGGTACACGCAGGCCGACTGGCAGCAGGTGAAGGCCGAGGTCGACGAGCTCAACGCCGCCTTCGCCGACCTGCTCACGGCAGGGGAGCCCGCAGACGGCGAGGCCGCCATGGACGTCGCCGAGCGACACCGCCTCCACGTGTGCGAGCGCTTCTACGACATGAACCATGCCATGCACCGCTCGGTCAGCCAGCTGTACGTGGACGACTCGCGCTTCACCGCCACGTACGAGGCGGTGGCACCGGGGCTCGCGCAGTACGTGCGCGACGCCGCCTACGCCAACGCCGCGCGCCACGGCGTCAGCGAGGGCTGCACCAGCTGAGCGCTCGCGGACGACCGGGTGCCGAGCCCTGCCACCGCGCCGTCGAGTTTCTGCCGACCTTCGTCGCAGGGCCACTCGACGGCGCGGAGCGGGGTGGGGCGGTACGCACGATGGAGCAGTGATGTGCTCGTGAACCGCCGCTCCGCCCTCCTGTTCGCCGGCCTCGGCATCGCCTGGGGCATCCCGTACCTGTTCATCGCCATCGCCGTGACCGAGCTGCCGCCGTCCGTGCTGGTGCTCCTGAGGACGGCGCTCGGCGCCCTGCTCCTGCTGCCGATCGCACTGGCCCGCCGTGAAGTGGCCCCCGCACTCCGCCGATGGCCGGCCCTGCTCGTCTATACGACCGCCGAGGTGCTCGTCCCCTGGCTCCTGCTCGGTCGCGCGGAGCAGTCGCTGCCCAGCTCCACCACGGCCCTGCTCATCGCCGCCGTCCCGCTCGTCGGGCTCGTGGTAGCCGCCGTCGCTCGCCGCGCCCGCCTCGACAACACCCCTCGCCGCCCGATCGGCGCTCGCGGCGTGCTCGGCCTGGCCGTCGGCACCCTCGGCGTAGCGGCGCTGGTCGGCGTCTCCCTCACCGGCACCGACCCGGTGGCCGTGCTGGAGATGGCCGTCGTCGTGGTCTGTTACGCCATGGGCGCCTGGGTGCTCGGCGCTCGCCTGCGCGACGTGCCCAGTGCGGGCGTCATGGCGTGCTCGCTGGCGATCTCGGCGCTGGTGTACCTGCCCGTGGTGCTGATCGGGCCGGGACTCCCGGCGCAGCTGCCGTCGGCGCCGGTGCTGCTCGCCGTCGTCGTCCTCGGGGTGGTCTGCACGGCGGGCGCGTTCCTGCTGTTCGGGGCGCTGGTCGCGGCCGTCGGTGCGGTGAGGACGACGACGGTCGTCTACGTCAACCCGCTCGTCGCCGTCGTGGCCGGCGCCCTGGTGCTGGGGGAGCGGCTCACCGCGTGGACCGCGGTGGGCGCCGTGCTCGTCCTGGCCGGGTCGGTACTCGCGACGGCGCCGCCGCGGCGCCGGACCGCCCCCGACCCGGCGCTCGCGGCGACCTGACCGTCAGACGCCCACCGGCTCCTCCTGCCTCACCGGGGTCACCGGCGCGGCCGCGGAGCGCTCCTCGCGGCGCGTGAGCTTGAGGGTGTAGACGGTGCCGTGGGAGAGCATCCGCGAGACCGCCGTCGCCGGCACCACGGCCAGCGCCAGCGGCAGCAGCAGCGCGGGTGCGGCGGTGAGCTCGAAGAGCATGACCGCCCCGGTGATCGGCGCGCGGGTGGATCCGGCGAATGCTCCCGCCATGCCCACCACGGCGAACAGCGCGGTGTGGCCGGCCAGCGACGGGTCGATCGAGGCGGCCACGTCGCCGAACGCCGCGCCGGCCATCGCCCCGACGAACAGCGACGGCGCGAACACACCACCCGAGCCGCCGATGCCCAGCGTCAACGACGTGGCGAGCACCTTGGCGAGCAGCAGCATCAGGAGCGCGCCGAGGGCGATGCCCCCGTAGACCGACTTCTCCAGCACCGGGTAGCCGACGCCGTACATCTGCGGCACCGCCAGGAGCAGCAGGCCCAGGGCCAGGCCGCCGACCGCCGGGCGCGCCCACTCCGGCCCGCGGGTCTTGCCCCACAGGGCGTCGCACGCGTCTTCGATGAGGTAGATCGTCCGTGCGAAACCGATGCCGATTGCCCCGGCGAGCACGCCGAGCACCAGCACGAGCAGGTAGTCCTCGGGGCGAATGGTGCCCAGGTGCGGCAGGGAGAGGAACGGCTGGTCGCCGAACGCTGCGCGGCCGATGAGCGCCGCGACGACGGCGGAGATGGTCACCGCACCGAACGCGGTGGGGGAGAAGTCCTGCAGGAGCAGCTCCAGGGCGAAGAAGATGCCACCGAGCGGCGCGTTGAACGTGGCCGCCACGCCACCGGCGGCGCCGCACGCCACCAGCGTGGAGAGGCGCGAGCCGGGCAGCCGCATCTTCTGGCCGAGCGCCGAGCCGAGCGCCGACCCGATCTGGATGATCGGCCCCTCGCGGCCCACCGAGCCGCCCGAGCCGATGCAGATCGCGCTGGCCAGCGCCTTCACCGCCGCGACGCTGCCGCGGATGCGGCCACCGTTGGAGCTGATGGCGCGCATGACCTCGGGGACACCGTGGCCGCGCGCCTCGGGAGCGAAGCGCTGCACGAGCGGCCCGTAGAGCAGGCCGCCAACGGCAGGCGCGAGGACGACGAAGCCCGCGCCCAGCCACGGCACCCAGGGGTTGGCGGGGTGACCGACGACGGCGGAGTAGTCCTCGTGGCCGCTGAAGATCAGCGTCGCCACGTGGATGAGCCAGCGGAAGACAACGGCGGCCAGTCCTGCGCCGACGCCGATGATTACCGCGGGGAGTGCCAGGCGGAGCACCTGACTGTCGAAGCTCGCGCCGAGGCTCAGGCGCGGGAGACGGGGTGAGGGGGACGACGACGACGAGGGCGCGGGAACTACTTGCACACATGCAAATGTACGCCTAGGGCAAGCAATCGGTCCAGGGGGCTCCGAGGGAAGGTTCAGCCGCCAAACGGCGAGAGCTCCTCCGGCAGCGGCTCGTCGGCGGCGCGGCGGAAGGCTGCAGCTCCGCGCGCCAGCAGCGCCCGGTCCTCGGGACTCAGGCGCGCCACCACGCGAGCGAGCTCCGCTCGCCTCCGGTCGGTGACCTCCCGCACCAGCTGCTGGCCCGCCTCGGTGGCGGCCACGAGCACCTCGCGCCGGTCCGACGCCCCGACGCGCCGCTCCAGCCACCCGCCGGTGACCAGCCTGTCGACCGAGCGAGTCAGCGTGGAACCACTCACCGCCAGGCGCTCGGCAAGGTCTCCGGAACGCACCGGACCCAGCTCGCACGCCAGGACGAGCAAGCGGAACTGCGGCACGGTCACCTCCACGAGCGCCGGAGCGAGGGAGCGCGCGACCACGCCCAGCAGGGCTCGCGAGGCGGCGATGAGGTCCTCCACCCCGGCGTCCGGGCGCGTGCTGGTGGGGGCGCGGGGGCCGTCGTCGCCGTCCTTCACCGTCTCATCATCGCCAGCCGCCGCAGGCGACCCGAGATCAGGCCAGCAGCGCGCGCAGCTGGCGCGCGAACCGCTCGGGGTCTCCGCCCATCCACGGCACCCAGTCGACGTGACCGCCGGTGACCATGGCCGCCTCGCGGTCGAGCCGGGCGGCAGCTCCCTCGGCGCCGCGTCGCGCCAGCTGACGACCCGACTCGCGTCCGGCGGCGAGCACCACGCGCGCGCCGGAGGCCTCCGCGGCGTGGATGGCGTCGACGTCGAGCTCGTAGCCGCAGATGGTCCGCAGGCCGTGGCGCAGCATCCGCGTCATCGCGGCCACGTGCTGGTCGGTGGGGTCTGCCGGGGGCTGCGGGTCCTGCGGTTGGTCAGCGTGGTCGCTGGCGTCCGGGGCCTCGAAGCCGCACAGCGCCATGAAGGCGCCCATCGCGGGCCACACGCCGTGGGCGTCGAGCAGGGCGACCACGCGCTCGGCGTCCGCCCGGCGCGCGGCGCCGTCGGGCAGCACCCCGAGCAGCGGCGGCTCGTGAGCCACCAGCACGCGCAGGCGCTGCGGGTGCCGCGCGGCGAACGCCAGGCCGGTGACGGCGCCCCCGCTGGAGCCGAACACGTCGGCGCGAGCCTCCGGACCGGCGACCGCGTCGAGGAGCGCGGCGACGTCGTCAGCGAGACGCTCGGGGTCGGCGTCGTCGTCGGGGTTGTCCAGGGGGCTCGCGCCGAAGCCGCGCGGGTCGTGGATGACCACCCGGTGGTCGGTGGCCAGGTGGGCGCCGAGGTCGCGGAAGTCGTCGGTGCCGGCGGGATGACCGACCAGGACGACGACGGGCGCGCCGTCCGGCCCGGTGACCTCGTAGTGCACGCGAGCGCCGGGCACGTCGAGTGTGCCGGGCGTCCAGGTGGTGGCCGGGGTGCTGCTGGGAGCCATGGCAGTCATGCTGCTCCGACCGTCGGGCGCAGCGATAGTCATCGCTCGCTTCCTCTCTGTGGTGATCATGGTCCCCCGCAAGCGGGAGGTGCCCCCAGTCCGCCACCCTGGGCTTAGTCACCCGCGACGATCAAGGAGTGCCGCGCCACATCCGCCGGGGCACCGGCCGCGCCGTCGGACCTCGCGGGGCCGCCTGGCTACCCAAGATGTCGCTACGCGGCTGTAGGTGTCGGAATCGAGGCGGCATTCCGACATCTACAGCAACGTTGCGACATCTACAGCAACGTTGCGACATCTACGGCACGGTCCGACCTCGAGACGCCGCCGGCACTCGAGGCGATGCCGCCCTGGATGCCCGGCTGGCCCCTTCCGGTCCCAGATGGCCCCATCCGCCCAGCCGATGGGGCCATCTGGGAGTCCAAGGGGCCACCTGGGCGCCGGGGTACCCATGACAGTCCCGCCCCGCGTGCAGAGCTTCCTTGATCGTCGGCGGAGGGTGGCGGAGTGGGGGCACCTCCCGCTTGCGGGGGACCATGATCACGGAAGGGATGGGGGTGGTGCCGGCGGAGCGTCCGCGCCAGCATGAGCGGCGTGCCGCAGCCGATGACCGACGAGCGCCGGGCCCAGCGCCGCCTGGGGCAGGCGTTGCTCGACGAGGTGGTCGCCGAGCTGGAGGTACTGCCCGGGGCCTCGCGGCGGCGCATGTTCGGTAGCGAGGGCTTGTTCGCGTTCGGGCGCGTGGTGGCCTTCGTCGACGGTGACGGGTCGCTGGTGGTCAAGGTGCCGGCCGAGCAGGCGACCGAGCTGGTGGCCGCGGGCTCGGCCGAGCACGTGCGGATGGGCCGATCGCCCGCCCGTGAGTGGGTGTCCGTGCCGCGCATCGGCGAGGCGGAAGACGTCCGCTCCCTGTGGGAGCGCCTCGTGCGGGTCTCCTACGACGTCGTGAGCAGCGCCACACCGTCGTCGTCGTAAGGAATCGTCAGGCGGCCAGCGCCTGCACCGCCCCGGGAGCGGTTGCCGGCGGGGACGCCAGCACCGCCGTCGTGACGCGCGTCGGCTCTGCCAGCGCGAGGTCCGCCGAGACCGCGCGCAGCAGCATCGCCTGCGGCAACGACAGCGACCGGCACACCGCTCGCAGCACTTCCGAGGAGGCCTCCGCCAGGCCGCGCTCTACCTGCGAGAGGTGACCGGTCGAGACACCCGCGGCGTCGGCCACCTCGCGCAGGGACCGGCCCTGCGCCGTCCTCGCACGCCGCAGGCGCGCCCCGACCACTACGCGTAGCAGCGGCCTCTCGGAGACCGGTCCTTCAGCGGGCGGCCCATCAGCGGTAGGTGTCGCCGGGACGGCGTGCAGCAGACGCTCGGACCGCGGCGTCCGGACGCGGCTCACCGGGCGCTCCCGATGGTCGATACGGCGCGACCCAGCAGCTCGCGCTCGAGGTCGTCCGGCAGCCCCGGCATCGGCCGGTCTGGCCGCAGGTCGAGCGCACCGTCCGCGTTCTGCAGCCATGCCCAGGTGTCCTCGACCGTCTCGCGCACCGACCGCCGCACGAGGCCGGTTGCCTGCGCGCGGGGGGTCGCGACGTCCCACGTCGTTGCGGCCAGATCGCGCGGCAGCCAGTACGGCAGGTGCTGCCACGGCTGCACCCCCGCGGCCAGCAGCCGCTCCTCCGGCACCTCGACGAACTCGGCCGATGAACCCACGACGTCGGCGCAGGTGCGCAGCAGCCCGCCGAGCGTCGTCGTCCCCACCGGTGACGTTGCGTTGATCCCGCCCGACCAGCCTTCCTCGACGCTGCGGATCAGCCAGTCGGCGAGGTCGCGCGCGTCGATCAGCGCCATCGGCTGCTCCAGCGCCCCGGATCCGGGCACGACGACCCGCCCGCCACGCGCCAGGCGCCGCAGCCACCACGCGAGGCGGCCGACGTCGTCGTGAGGTCCCGCGATGAGACCCGCGCGCGCCAGCAGCACCGGCCCCCGCACCGCTGCGGTGAGCGCCCGCTCGGCGTGCGCCTTGACCGGGCCGTAGGCGTCGGGGTCGACGTCCTCGGACCCGGCGGTGCCGGGCTCGGGCCACGTCGGGTCGTCGTCGGTAAGCACCGGCCCGGGCGGCCAGGCGGCGTAAGCGTTGAGGCTGCTCACCAGCGCGTAGGCGCGCACGTCCGCCAGCGCCGCGGCGGCCTGCTCCGCAGCCGCGCGGGTCTGGCAGGAGGTGTCGACGACGACGTCGGGCCGCCAACCCCGCGCCGCTGCGCCGGACAGGGCCGCGGCGAGGGAGGGGGTGTCGTCCCGGTCGCCGTGGAGCGCCAGCACGCCTTCGGGTGGCTCCCCGGAGCGCCCTCGCGTGAACGTGGCCACGTCGTGGCCGCGGCGCACGGCCGCGTCGACCACGTGACGCCCCAGGAAGCGCGTCCCACCGAGTACGAGCAGCCGCATGGGTCCAGCAGGCCCGTCCGCGGGTGATCGCGTCAAGCGACGTTCACCGACGGTGAACCTGACTCACCTCGACCAGCTCATCTGGACCGGCCAACGCGCGACCGGCGCGCGAGCACCGGCTCGTAGCGCCGGCCGCTCAGCCAGGCGCCGAGCCACGTGCCGCGGACGAGCAGGTCGTAGCTGAGGAGCAGCAGCGGCACCGCGACCACCCAGGCAGCCACCAGCTGCACCGACGGCCACCAGCCGGTCTTGGCGATGACCAGCTGGATGACCGCCGTGACCGGCAGGTGCGCGATGTAGACCCAGTACGCGGAATCGGCCAGGTAGCGGACGCGCGCCGACCCACCCGCCAGCGCCCGCAGGAACAGGCCGACCAGCCCGTAGCACCAGCACCACCCCGCGAGCGCCGCCACCGGCGCCGTGACACCGATCGGGCCGGTGCGCTCCAGGAGCACGAACACGGTGGTGAACACCGCGGCGGCACCGAGGTGCCAGGGCCAGCTGCCGACCAGCCGGGCGAGTGCGTCGCGGCGGGCGTGCAGCAGCCACCCCACCAGGAAGGCCCCGGCGTACGCGACGAACGGTGCGAGCTCCGGGGCCACGCCGGCGGGCTGGTGGACGCCGGCGCGCGCCGTCCCCTGGAGCAGCAGCGACCCGAGGTACGGCAGCGACGCCAGGGCCACGCCGCCGACAGGCAGCACGAGGGCGGTACCAGCGCGCTCGGCCCACCGCCCCGCGCGCTCCGCTCCCGCCCGTGCCACGACGAGCGCCCTGACCAGAAGCACCACCGCGATGATCTGCACGAGCACCCACAGGAACCACAGGTGGGCGGGGTCCTGGAAGAGCCAGAACGGGATGCCGCTGGGCAGGGGCGGCAGCGGCTCGGGGTCGCCGCGAAGGCGCCGGGCGACCTCCTCGACGCCGATGATCGAGAGCAGCACGATCGGAGCGAAGACCACCAGCACCAGCAGGAGGCGCTTCGCACGGTCTGCGGCGTACGCCGCCGCGCCGCGACGGGTGAGCACGAGCCGTCCGAAGTAGCCCGCGAGCATCATGAACAGCACCATGCGGAACAGGTGGATCACCGTGACGGTGACCGCTGCCGCGGGCGCGAACGCCGGGTCGGGGTCGAACCAGCGAGTGCCCGGCAGGAACGGCGCGAGGGTGTGCAGCAGCATGCCGAGCCCCAGTGCGACCGCCCGCAACGCGTCGAGCCCGTGCAGCCGTCCTGCTGTCGCGGTCGCGTCGGGCCGTGATCTGGCTGTCGTCGATGGTTGCGGGGCTGACGGCCCGGGAGCGGCTCGGTGGGCCGCTGGCGGGGTCGTCACCGTTCGAACGTACGTGACGAACGCCCTCGTGACCGAGTTGAGACCTGGTCGAGACCTCGGCGTCAGCAGGCTGTGTCATCGGCATTCGCCCTGGTGGTGGGCGTGTCGCGGAACGGAGTGCCCGCGTAGCCCGGGGCCGCCTAGCGTCGCGGTGTGGTGGTCGAGATGAGCATGCCCGTGACGGAGCCAGCCAGACGTCCTGTCGATAACGCGGCCGATGGTGTCGTGCGCGACCGCGTGGTCGCCGCGTGCCGCGCGATGGACGAGGCAGGCGGTCCACTGCCCTTGGAGGAGCTCGCCGCGCTCACCGGCTGGAGCTCCCGTCAGCTGGGCCGGCGCTTCACCGAGGTGCTCGGCACCACGCCGCGCGCCTACGGCGAGGCACTGCGTACCCAGCGGCTGCGACCTGCCCTCCGCCAGGGCCGGGCTGCAGGCGGGACGGTGCTCGACGCCGCGTTCAGCGCCGGCTACGGATCCGTGCGCGCCTTCTACGAGCAGGGCGCCGCACGCCTGGGCATGACGCCCTCGCAGTACGCGGCGGGCGGCAGCGGCGAGCGGCTGCTGTGGTCGGCGGGGCCCGCTGTCGTCGGCGGCGCCGAGGAGCGGAGGGTGCTCGTCGTCGCCTCGCTGAACGGCGTGGTGGCGGTGCGGATTGGCGACGACGACGACGCGCTGCTCGCCGAAGTGGCCGCCGAGCTGCCTCACGCCGATCTCGCGCACGAGCCGGAGGTGCTCACCGACGTGGTGGCCGCGGTCGCCGCGCTGGCCCGCGGCGCGGGCGGGACTGTTGACCCCGCCGCCCCCGACCAGGCCTCACCGCTGCCGCTCGACGTCCGCGGCACCGCGTTCCAGGCGGCGGTGTGGGCGGCCCTGCGCCGCATCCCGGCCGGCCAGACCCGCAGCTACGCCGAGGTCGCCGCGGAGCTCGGCCGACCCACCGCGGTGAGGGCCGTCGCGCGGGCCTGCGCCACCAACCCCGCGGCGCTCGTCACCCCCTGCCACCGCGTGGTGCGCTCCGACGGCGGGCTCGGCGGCTTCCGCTGGGGGCTGGAGGTCAAGCGGGCCCTGCTGGCCGCAGAGCAGGCCATCTGACGGACCTGCAACGGTTCGGCGTTCGGTCCGTCCAGAGGTCAGGGCTCCGTGGCATCCTCCACGCCGTGGCAGGGCTGATCGGGGCCGAGGAGTTCGGCGACGACGGCGTGCACGTCGAGCGCCATCGCGACGGCTCGATCCGCGCGCGAGGCCCCGTGCTCGACGGCAAGCCCGAGGGCTACTGGGAGTGGTTCCGCCTCGACGGGACCAAGCTGCGCTCAGGCCACTTCACCGATGGCGAGCCGGTGGGGGAGTGGGCCACCTACGACCGGCAGGGCCGCCTCTACAAGGTCACCCACCGCTAACCCCTCCGTGATCATGGACGCTCGGAGCACGCTGCGGCGTCGCTAGCGTCGTCGCGCGTCCTTCGACGTGCGCCCGGTCCGGTTCCACTCCGGCCTTGCCGACCAAGTCGAAAGCTGGCGGCTTCCCGCGGGTGTTGGTGCGCCGCTACACCTGCGCACCTCCTCCGTACTGGGCAGGCTCACGCCCGGTGGGCAGGCTCAGTCCCGGATCCGGGCGCTGAAGCGGGCTTCAGCCTGCCCACCGGGCTTCTGCCTGCCTACCGGAAGTGCCGCTCACATGGGCCATGCCGGGGCGTGAGGACTGGGCACGTGCGGGTGCCGCGCCGTAGCGTCTGGCGGGTGGAACTGGAGGTCACCGGTGAGGTGTTCACCTGGCGCGGCCCCGCGCCCTTCCACTTCGTGGCCCTGGACGACGACGCCGCGGCCGAGCTCGCCGAGGTGGCCACCGCCGTGACCTATGGCTGGGGCATGGTTCCCGTGCGGGGCCGGCTCGGCGTCACGGAGTTCACGACGTCGCTGTGGCCCAAGGAGGGCACCTTCTACGTGCCGCTCAAAGACGCGGTCCGCCGGGCGGAAGGCGTCGAGGTCGGTGATGTCGTCACGGTGCACCTGCACGTCGTCGGCCTCTGAGCCCTGTGGCGGGGGCGGTCAGGCCTGCTCGCCCCAGGTGACGCAGAAAGGGTGGCCGGCCGGGTCGGCGTAGGCCCGGAAGCCGGCGGGTGCCGCGAGGTCGTCGGCGGCCAGCAGAAGTCGCCCACCTGCTCGAAGAACCTCGGCCTCGGCGGCGCGGGGGTCGTCGACTTCCAGGTCGAGGTGCACCTGCTGTTGGACCACCGGGTCGGGCCAGGTCGGGGGCACGTGGTCGGGCGCCAGCTGCACGCCGACCACCGGCTCGCCGTCCACGTGAACGCTGTGCCAGCGCCCGTCCGACCAGGACGGCACCACGACGTCTCCGTCCAGCAGGTCCGCCCAGAACCGGCTCTCGGCAACCACGTCCGAGGCGTCGAACACCACGATCCGGTGACGTGGCCGCATCAGCTGCCCCAGCAGAGGCAGAAGGGGTGCCCCGCGGGGCTGGCGTAGACGCGCCAGCCGCTGGCTGCCTCCAGCGGGTGCGTCTCCTGCACCAGCCGGGCGCCCACGGCCAGCGCCTCGGCTTCGGAGGCCCGCACGTCCTCCACGTCGAGGTCCAGGTGCGCCTGCTGGCGCACCGCCGGATCCGGCCAGGTCGGCGCCACGTGGTCAGGGGCCAGTTGCACGCACACGTCGGGCAGCCCCGGCGTCCTGACGACGTGCCACTCGTCGTCGGTGCGCGTCACCTCCCCACCGACAAGGTCGGCCCAGAAGCGGCTCTCGGTCGCCACGTCGGCGGCATCGAAGGCGATGGACAGTCCGGTGGTTCTCATGACCCCGCATCGTGGACCCGACCACCGACAGCCGCCCAGCGCCCCTGTGGTCGGATGCGTCCATGACGTCGAACGCGCGGCAGCTGATCTCCTCCGGAGCGGTGTGGGAGGAGTCGGTCGGGTACTCCCGCGCGGTGCGCGTCGGCCCGTGGATCAGCGTTGCCGGGACCACCGCCGCGCTTCCCGGGGGCGGCGCCGTCGGCGGCGATGACGCCGCCGAGCAAACCCGCGAAGCCCTCCGCCGCATCGCCGTTGCGCTGGGGCAGGCGGGGGCGTCGCTGGCCGACGTCGTCCGCACCCGCATGTTCGTCACCGACATCACGCGCTGGGAGGAGGTCGGCCGCGCCCACGGCGAGGTCTTCGGCGCGATCCGGCCCGCGACGTCCATGGTCGAGGTCAGCGCGCTTATCTCTCCGGAACTGCTCGTCGAGGTGGAGGCTGACGCCGTCGTCGTCCTGTCCTGAGGAGATCAGGACGACGACGGCGGCAGCGGCCCGAGCCCGTCCACGGTCAGCGCGGGTCGCTCGCGAGAAGCGTCGCGATGACGCCGTCGACCCGCTCCCCGCGGTGCAGCAGCAGGCCGCGTACGCGGCCCTCCACGGTGAACCCGCAGCGCAGCGCGACACCCAGCGACGCGGTGTTGGCGACGTCGGCCCGCCACGTGACTCCTGCCAGCCGCAGCTCCTCGAAGCCCCACGTGAGCAGCCGGCGGACCGCCCGCGTCGCGACTCCGCGACCGCGCGCCGCGGGGTGCAGCCCGAAGCCGATCTCCGCCCATGCTCCTGGCTCGGGCCGCAGGTCGACGGTGCCGCGGTACCGGCCACCGACGTCCACGACGAAGGTGGCGAGGTCACCGTCGCGCCAGCCGCGCTCGGCGTTGGCCAGGAACGCCTCCGCGTGGAGCTGCTCGTAGGGGTCGGGGATCCAGGTGAATCGCTGCACCTGCGGGTCGCGGTGCTGCTCGAGGACGGCTGCCACCTCGTCGGCATCGCCGGGGCGCACCGCCCGGAGTGTCACGCCTCCGCCAGCGACCAGCACGGGAGGCGCGGGGAGCGGACGGACGGCGGACCCGCTGGCCGGAGGAGCTGCCACGGCACCACCGTGGCAGCTATGGACGCGGACCGCCGAGTGGAGCCCGCTCGGCTCCGACGAGCCGCCGCGGGTGATCGTCATTAGGGTCGATGGTCATGGCGAGGAAGTCGACGGAGAGCCCCACGCCGGGCGGTGTTTCCACCTCCCGCGAGACGGAGCGGAAGTTCTCACTCGGTGAAGGAGAGGACGGCGACGGCGGCGCCGGCGACAGGACCGCGCTGCCCGACCTCGTCGGTGCCGGCCGGGTCGCCTCCGTCGACGACGCCGTCGTCCACGACATGGTGGCCGTCTACTACGACACCGCCGACCTCCGCCTCGCCCGCGAGGGCATCACCCTGCGCCGCCGCGAGGGCGGCTCCGACGAGGGCTGGCACCTCAAGCTTCCCGTCGGCGCCAGCTCCGACCGTGACGAGCTGGCCGTCCCGCTGTCCGACAGCGGTGCGCCCTCGGAGGAGGGCGGCCTCCCGAACGTCCCGGCCGTGCTCACCGGCCTGGTGACGGCGCTCGTCCGCATCTCGCCCTTGGGCCCCGTGGCGGAGCTGCGCACCCACCGCGAGGTGCGCGTGCTGCGTGACGCCGAGGGCCGCGCACTCGCCGAGGCCGCCCTCGACGACGTCGAGGTCGCCGTCCCCGCCGGGGCGGGCGAGGGTTCGGCCGGCGTCGTCCCCGGCCACTTCCGGGAGTTGGAGGTCGAACTGCTCGACGACGGCGACGACGCCGACCTCGACGCGATCTCCGATGCTCTCGTGGCCGCGGGCGCGGTGCTGGGCGCGCAGGTCTCCAAGGCCAAGCGGGCGCTCGGCGCCCCCGCCATCGCGCCCTCCGACGTCCCGGAGCCGCAGGAGGTCGGGCCGCACTCCACCGCCGCAGACTTGGTGCGCGCCTACACCGCCGAGCAGGTCCGCGCGCTGCGCCGCCACGATCTCGGCGTGCGCCGCGGCGAGGACGACGCCGTGCACCAGATGCGCGTGGCCGCCCGGCGGCTGCGTAGCGGCCTGCGCGTCTTCCGCCCGCTGCTCGACCGGGAGTGGGCCGACGACCTGCGCGCCGAACTCGCCTGGCTCGCCGGCGAGCTGGGCGCCGCCCGCGACGGCGAGGTGCTCGCCGAGCGGTTGTCGCTGGCGCTGTCCGCGCTCCCGGCGTCGGTCGACGCCACCGACGCCGCCCGCCTCCTCCAGGCGCACCTCGCCGAGCAGCACCGCGACGGCGAGGCGGTGGCGCTCGCGGCGCTGAGCTCCGAGCGGTACGCGGCGCTGCTCGACAGGCTCGTCGACGCGGCGTCGTCGCCGCCCACCACCGAGGCTGCCGAGGGCGAGTGCTGCGACGTGCTGCCGCCTCTGGTCAAGAAGGCGTGGAAGAAGCTGGCGCGCGAGGTCTCCGCGCTGAGCATGAGCGGCGACGACGACTCCTGGCACGACGCCCGCAAGACCGCCAAGCGCGTCCGCTACGCCGCTGAGGCCGTCGCGCCGGCGCTGGGCAAGCCCGCCAAGAAGTTCGCGAAGCAGGTGGAGCGGGTGACCGAGGTGCTGGGGCAGCACCAGGACGCCGCCGTCGCCGCCGACGTTCTCGCGCACCTCGCCACCGACCGCAGCCGCGCCCTGCACCTCCCGCGCAGCGCCGCAGCGGCGGCCAAGGTGGGCTTCGCGCTCGGGTCACTGCACGCCGCGCAGCGCGCCGAGGTGCGCCTGCTGCGGGCCGACCTGCTCGACATCTGGCCGGAGGTCTCCCACGGCGCTCACCGCGCCTGGCTCGGCTGACCCCGCCCCCCGCCTCCTCGCGACGATCAAGGAAGTTCTGCACCTCCCTGGCCCGAGAGGACCTGGAAACGGTTGATTGCCACGGATGTGACCAACCGGAAACACTCCGCTCGTTGACTCCTCCGTATGAGCAGCGGGGCGACCGGCGGGGGCCGGGGGGTCGGGAGCGGCGTCTACGACGCCCACCGCCACCTCGGCGTGCTGCCGGCTCACCCCTTCTACGGCGGTCCGCCGGTCAACCCCGACACGGCCGCCGTCGCCGATGTCGACGCGCTGCTGCGCTCCTTGGACGACGAGGACGTCGAGCGCGCGCTCGTCATCCCCAACTACGGCGTGCCCGACGTGTCCGCCTCCTTCGCCCTCAACGAGCTGGTGCTCGAGGCCGCCGCCCGCGACGACAGGGTCCGCGCCGGCCTGTGGGTCTCACCCCGTCCGCAGGACGCAGCGCTCACCGCACAGGCGCTGGCGATGGCGGGCGAGGACGGCGTCGTCGCGCTCAAGACCTCTTTCCTGCTCGGTGGCCGCGCCTCCGAGCAGGCCTGCCAGCCGCAGCTCGACGCGATCTTCGCGACGGCGCGCGAGCACGGGCTCGTCGTCCACGTCCACACCAGCCCGGGTGCCGCCTCCGACGTCGACGAGGTCGGCCGGCTGGTCGAGAACTACGGCGACGACGTCGCCGTCCACCTCGTCCACCTCGGCGGAGGCATGAGCGGGCACATCAAGCTCATCGGCTCCCGCTTCTTCGACTGGATCGCCGCCGGCAAGCGCGTCTACACCGACACCTCCTGGGCCATCGGCTTCGCGCCGCGCTGGCTGGCCGCGGAGGTGCAGCGTCGCGGCATCGGCCACGACCGCGTGCTCTACGCCTCCGACGAACCCTGGGGCGACGCCGCCGGAGAGCTGGCGCGGCTGCGCGCCGCCGCCGGCGACGGCGAGCTCGCCCGCCTCTGGCTTACCGACAACGCCGCAGCCCTGTACGGCTGAGCGACCCCGACCACCCCGAGCGACCACCCAGCGAGCCCGACCCGTCACGACCCGACCGATCCCGTCCAGCACCACCGACCGGAGGAGCCCTCGATGACTACCACCACCGCCGCCGCCACGTCCGCCGAGACCGCTGCCGCCATCAAGGCCGCTGCCGAGAAGAGCGTTGCCGAGATCCCGCACCCCTCGCTGGAGAAGGGCAGCAGCCTCTACGGCTCCACCAAGATCTTCCCCGACTACCAGGCCGAGCCCGGCCAGAGCTACCTCACGCTCGTGCACGGCATCGCGCACGAGTCCTCGGTGAGCTTCGTGGCGATCCTCCAGGCCACGCGCGCACTGCGGAAGGGCTTCGAGTCCGTCCTGTACTTCTACGGCCCGGGCGCCATGAACTGCATGGCCACCCGCGGCTTCCCCACCACGGGAGATTCCGCGTTCCCCGGTGAGCACAACATCAACAACAGCCTGGAGACCTTCATCGCCGAGGGCGGCACGGTCTACTGCTGCCGCTTCGGGCTGTCGCTGCACGGCCTGCGCGAGGAAGACCTCATCGCCGGCGTCATCCCGTGCCACCCGCTCGACGTGCAGGACGCCCTCATCCACTACGCCAGCAAGGGCGCCATCATCAACAGCACGTACATGGTCTGAGACCAGCTCCCCGAGGACTGGACTCGTGAGCCTGGACACCCGCGTCGCCGTTGCCATCCGCGGCGTGCGCGCGGCCACCGAGGTGCCGGTGAGCCGCCGCGGCGGCGCCGGACCCAGCGACGACGGCCACCTCCGCCTCGGCGGCCGGGGCGCAGCCCTGCCGATCGACCCGACCAGTCCCTACCTCGTGCGCGACGGCCGGCTGCTGCGCTCGGCCGGCTGTGGGGACGGCGCAGGCAGCGCAGGGGCCACCGAGGAGCTCTGGGTCGACACCGGCCTGACGGCCGAGGCCGTGTCACGGCCCCGCTTCTACGACCTGACGACGGCGGACGGCGTCCGCTACGACCAGCTGGCTCGCCTCCACGGCACCGACGTCCTGGCCACCACGGTGGTGCAGACGTGCATCCGGTACGCGGAAGACCAGCGCTGCCGGTTCTGCTCCATCGAGGAGTCGCTGCGCGCCGGGGCCACCACCGCCGTGAAGCGGCCCGAGCAGCTTGCGGAGGTGGCCGAGGCCGCCGTCCGGCTCGACGGGGTGCGCCAGGTGGTCATGACCACGGGCACCTCCAACGGGCGTGACCGCGGCGCCCGCCACGTGGCTCGCTGCGTGCGCGCGGTCAAGGAGGCCGTGCCCGGCCTGCCCGTCCAGGTGCAGGTCGAACCGCCGGAAGACCTGGGCGCGCTCGCCGAGCTGCGCGACGCCGGAGCCGACTCCCTCGGCATCCACGTCGAGTCCCTCGACGACGACGTCCGCCGCCGCTGGATGCCCGGCAAGGCCACCGTCTCCCTGGACCGCTACCGCGAGGCGTGGGCCGAGGGGGTCCGCCTGTTCGGCCGCAACCAGGTCTCCACCTACCTCATCCTCGGCCTCGGGGAGGACCCTGACGAGCTCGTCGCGGGTGCCGCTGAGCTGGCGGCGATGGGCGTCTACCCGTTCGTGGTGCCGTTCCGGCCGATCTCCGGGACGCTCGCCGAGGACGTCGACGGCGCCCGCCCTCCCGCCCCGGAGGTGCTCGCCGACGTCACGGCTCGCGTGGCTGCCGACCTGCGCGCCCGCGGCATGCTCAGCACCGACCAGAAGGCCGGTTGCGCGGCGTGCGGGGCGTGCAGCGCGCTGCAGGCGGCGGGCGCGTGAGCGGCCACGACCTCGGCAGCGTGCTGCTCGGCGCTCTGCCTTCACCGGCGCGCCCTGCCGCGACGTGGCGCATCGAGGTGGCCGACGCCGCCGGTGTCGCGGTGCACCGCCGGTTGCGGCGGGAGGTGTTCGTCGCCGAGCAGGGCCTCTTCGGCGGCGGCACTGCCGAGGACGACGACGTCGACGACGACCCGCGCACCGTCGTCCTCGTCGCCCGCGAGGAGACCTCGGGCGGCTGGCCGGGGCGCGTGCTCGGCGGCGTGCGGCTGGCGCCCGCGGGCCAGCACCTCACGGGCGGGGTCGACGTCGGCTGGTGGGCCGGGTCCCGGCTCGCCGTCGACCGTGGCGCTCGCGCCTCGCGCATCGGACCGGCCCTCGTGCGCGCTGCGTGTGCGCATGCCGAGGCGGCGGGGGCGCTGCGGTTCGACGCCACCGTGCAGGCAGCGGGCGAGGCGATGTTCGCGCGTCTGGGCTGGCTGCGTGTGCGCGACGTCGTCGTCCCCGGGGCTGAGGGGGTGCCGCACGTGCTCATGCGGTGGCCCATCGGGCGGACGGCCGCTCTGCTGGAGGCGACCAAGGCGCCGCTCGGCGGGCTCCTGGCCGGTCTGCTGCCCGCTGACGCTCACCTCGGTGACGACGCCGCGCCCGTGCCCGGCGGCGACCTCGTGGCGGCGTGCGACGCCGTCGTCCCGTCCATGGTCGAGCGAGACCCGGAGTGGGCCGGCTGGTGCGCGGCGCTCGTCAACGTCAACGACGTCGCCGCGATGGGCGCGACGCCCGTGGGGCTGCTCGACGCCGTCGGCGCCCGCGACGCCTCCTTTGCCGCGCGGGTGCTCTCGGGCCTGCGCGCCGCGTGCGAGGCGTACGGGGTGCCGCTGCTCGGCGGTCACACCCAGCTCGGCGTCCCCGCGGCGCTGTCCGCGACGGCGCTCGGACGGGTGCCTGCCGGCCTCGCGCCCGTGCCGGGCGGCGGTGGGCGGCCCGGTCACGCCGTGTGGCTGGCCGTGGACACCGCGGGCGGCTGGCGGCGCGGCTACTCCGGGCGCCAGTGGGACTCGACGACGTCGCGCACCCCGGCCGAGCTGCGCGCCCTCACCGGAGTGGTGGCGCGTACGAGACCGGCCGCGGCCAAGGACGTCTCGATGGCCGGCGTGGTCGGCACGCTGGCGATGCTCGCAGAGGCCAGCGGCACCGGAGCGGTGCTCGACGTGGCCGAGGTGCCCCGGCCCCCGGGCGCGACAGCGGGGGACTGGCTGACGTGCTTCCCCGGCACCGGCTTCCTGCTCACCGACGACCCCTCCCGCGATCTCACCGCCGCTGCCCCCGAGCTGCTGGACGTCGACGGCTTCCGCCTCGAGCGGTGCGGCGAGCTCACCGACGGGGCCTCGGGCGTGCTGCTGCGCTGGCCCGACGGCGAGACCACCCCGGGTACCGCCCCTGACGGCCGCGCCACCGGTCTCGGCCCCGCCCACCCTGTTCCGGAAGCCCATGATCACGGAAACACCCCAGCCGTGATCATGGACACCCGGCCACCTCGGACTCTCCCCACCTGGAGGTGAACCCCTGATGCTCACCGTCGCGGCGGTCTCCGCCGGCTTCACCCGAGACCTCGACGCCTGCTTCGCGCAGGTCGAGGGCCTGGCCAGCGAGGCGCGCGAACGCGGCGTCGGCCTGCTCGCGCTGCCCGAGGCGGCGATCGGCGGGTACCTGTCGACGCTCGGCTCCCACGGCGACGTCGCCGACCCCACCCGTCCGTCGCGTTCCCAGCCGCCGGCGCTGCGCCTGGACGGTCCGGAGGTCGCGCGGCTGCGCGCCCTCGCAGGTGACCTCGTGCTGTGCGTGGGCTTGTGCGAGCTCTCCGACGACGGCGACGCTGCGGACGGCGGCGCGACCCGCTACAACACCGCCGTTTGCCTCACCGGAGACGCCGTACTCGGCGTCTACCGCAAGGTGCACCAGCCTCTCGGCGAGCACCTGTCGTACGCGGCGGGCAGCACCTTCGGGGCCTTCGAGACGCCGGTCGGGCGGATCGCGATGCAGATCTGCTACGACAAGGCCTTCCCCGAGGCCGCCCGCGCGCAGGCCCTCGACGGCGCCCAGCTCGTGGTGAGCCTCTCGGCGTGGCCGGCCTCGCGCACCGGCGCCGCCCCCGTGATCGCCGACGACCGCTGGACCCACCGCTTCGACCTGCTCGACAGGGCCCGCGCCTTGGACAACCAGCTGTTCTGGGTGGCGTCCAACCAGGCCGGCACCTTCGGGTCGCTGCGCTACGTCGGGTCCGCGAAGGTCGTCGACCCCGGCGGCGCTGTGCTCGCCCACACGGGCACCGGCCCCGGCACGGCCGTGGCCACCATCGACCTCGACGGCGGGCTGGCTGCTGCGCGCGGTGGCATGTACCACCTGCGTGACCGGCGCCCCGACGCCTACGGCCCTGCGGTCTCGGCTGATCCGGCGCCGCTGCCCGACCCCGTCTGGGAACGCACTGCTCTCAGCGACCCGCGTCCGGAGGTGGCCCGTGCCTGAGGCGACCTTCCGCGTCCGCTGGCCCGACGGCAGCACCGACGCGTGCTACTCGCCGAGCCTCGTCGTGCACGACCACCTGGCCCCCGGCGCGGAGTACCCCGTCGCCGACTTCACCGCCAGGGTCACCGCGGCCATGGCGGAGGCCTCCGAGCGAGTCCGTGCCCGCTACGGGATGGCGTGCACGAGCGCCGCAGCCACCGCCGAGGGCGTGCGCTCCCGCGCCGCCGCCTTTCCTACCGGTGGCACGGTGCGGGTCCTCTCGATCGAGCCCCCACTGTGAACGCCGCTGCGAACCCCACTGTGAGCACCGCAGCGACCCCCACCGCCAGCGCGGCCCCTGCGGCCGAGCACGGGCTCGACGGGCGCCACCTGCCCGTCGTCGTCGTCGGAGGAGGCCAGGCGGGCCTGTCGATGAGCTGGCACCTGGTGCGCGCGGGCGTCGAGCACGTCGTCCTGGAGCGCGCCGCCGCCTGCCACGACTGGGCCGACCGCCGCTGGGACGCGTTCACGCTGGTCACGCCCAACTGGCAGTGCCAGCTGCCGGGGTACGCCTACGACGGCGACGACCCCGACGGCTTCATGACGCGCGACGAGGTGCACGCGTGGCTGCGTCGTTACCCCGCGACGTTCGGCGCGCCCCTGCACGAGGGAGTGGCGGTGACGTCGTTGCGCGAGCGCCCCAGCGGGGGGTTCGCGCTCGTGACCACCGCCGGCCAGCTCACGGCCGACCAGGTGGTCGTCGCCACCGGCGGCTACCACCGGCCGGTGCTGCCTGCGGTGTCGTACCGCCTCCCCGACGACGTCGTCCAGCTCCACTCGGCCGACTACCGCTCGCCGCAGGCGCTACCCGACGGCGCGGTGCTCGTCATCGGGTCGGGTCAGTCGGGCGCGCAGATCGCCGAGGACCTGCACCTGGCCGGGCGCGAGGTGCACCTGGCCCTGGGCAGCGCGCCGCGTGTCGCCCGGCGCTACCGCGGGCGTGACTGCGTGGCGTGGCTCCACGACATGGGCGTCTACGACGTCGGCATCGAGGCGCACGCCGGTGGTCTGTCCAAGCGCGAGTCGACCAACCACTACGTCACGGGCCGTGACGGCGGGCGCGACATCGACCTGCGGGCCTTCGCCCGTGACGGCATGCACCTGCATGGGCGTCTGGAGTCGGTGACCCCGGCACCGGGCGGGGGCGCGCACTTGCGCTTCGCCCGGACCACCGCGGCGTCGCTGGACGCCGCAGACGCCGTCGCCGAGTCCATCAAGGACGACATCGACCGGTGGATCGCCCGGCAGGGCATCGACGCGCCGCTCGAGGCGCGTTATGTGCCGGTGTGGCAGCCGCCGGCGCCGCAGGACGAGGACGTCGACCTCGACCTGCGCGCCGCGGGCGTCTCCGCCGTCGTGTGGGCCGTGGGGTTCCGCGCGGACTTCCGGTGGGTGCAGGTCGGCGTCTTCGACGGCACCGGTGCGCCCACCCACCGCCGCGGCGTCACCGCGGTGCCGGGGCTGCACTTCCTCGGGCTGCCGTGGCTGCACACGTGGGGGTCCGGGCGATTCGCGGGGGTGGCGCGCGACGCGGCGCACCTCGCCGACGTCGTCGTGCAGCGGGCCGTGCGCAGCCGCGCCGCCTGAGGCCCGTTCGAGGGCTGAGGGTGGCTCAGGGTGGCTGACGAGGTGGTGCTCGCCGCGGTCGCGGGGCACTTCGGGCGCGACGTCGCACGCACGCTCGTGAAGCTCGAGGGCGTGATCGGGGCGGCCCGCGCCGCTGGCGCGCACCTGCTCGTGCTGCCCGACGCGACCATCGGCGGCTACGTCGACGACCTCGTCGACCCCGCCCCCGGCGGCGAGGCGGCGCTGCCGCCGGCCGTCGCGCTCGACGGGCCGGAGGTGGCGCGGGTGGCGGAGCTCGCGGGAGACGTCGTCGTCTGTTTCGGCATCAGTGAGCTCGACGACGACGACGCCAGCGGCCGCCCCGCGCGCTACAACACCGCCGTCTGCGTGCACCGCGGCGCCGTCCTGGGAGTGCACCGCAAGGTGCACCTGCCGCTGGGGGAGTCGCGCGCCTACCGGGCGGGCAACGGCTTCGCGGCCTTCGACACCCCCATCGGGCGGATGGGCATGCTCGTGGACTTCGACAAGACCTTTCCCGAGAGTGCGCGCACGCTCGCGCTCGACGGTGCGGAGGTGCTGGCGTGCCTGTCGGCGTGGCCCGCGAGCGCCACCGAGCGCGCCGACAGGATCCGGCTGGACCGCCAGGCGCGGCTCTTCGACCTCTATGACGCGGCGCGCGCCGCGGAGAACCAGGTCTGGCTGGTGTCGTCCAACCAGACCGGCGTGCAGGGCGGGCTGCGCTTCCTGGGGCAGGCGAAGGTGGTCGACCCGGCGGGGGAGGTGGTGGCGCGCACGTGGACTCAGGGAGGCATGGCCGTGGCGCCGGCGCGCGTGGCCGAGGGCGTCGCGCGGGCCCGCCGGAAGGTGCACCACCTGCGCGACAGGGTGCTGTCGGCGTACGCCGTGGATCGGCCCTTCACCCCCCACAAAGCGCGATCAAGCGCTTACCCTGAGCACGCAGTGCCTGGTCAAGGCCCTGATGACGACTCTGGCGACGACCGCGGTGATGAGCACCGCGGTGACGACGGGAGGGGCGCGTGAGGATCGCGCTGGCCACCTACTCCACCAAGCCGCGTGGCGGCGTGGTGCACACCCTCGCACTGGCCGAGTCGCTGGCCAGACGCGGCCACGACGTCACCGTGTGGACGCTCGGTCGCGGAGGCGACACCACCTTCTTCCGCCCGGTCGACAAGGCGGTGCGCATCGAGGCCGTGCCGTTCCCGCCTGTGGACGGCGAGGACGTCGGGCAGCGCATCGCCCGCTCGATCGACGTGCTCGGGTCCGCGCTGGCCTGGCACCTGGCCACGGCGCCGGAGCTGCCCGACGTCGTCCACGCGCAAGACTGCATCTCCGCCAACGCCGCGCTCGGCGCTGCCCGCGGCGCCGGGGTGCCGCTGGTGCGCACCGTGCACCACCTCGACGCTTTCACCACGCCGCAGCTCGTGGCCTGCCACGACGCCGCCGTGCGCCATCCCGACGCGCTGTTGTGCGTGTCCGAGGCAGTGGCGTCCGAGGTGGAGACGGCGTATGGCCTGACGCCGACGGTCATCTCCGGCGCCATCGACGCCGCACGGTTCGCCGCTGCGTCGCGCAGCGACCCCGCTGCGCGGGCCGCCCGCCGGGCGTGGCGTGCGGACCTGGGCCGGTTCATCCTCGCCGTCGGCGGGGTGGAGCCGCGCAAGGGCAGCCTCGACCTGCTGGAGGCGTGGGCGGTGCTGCGCCGGCACCGGCTCGACCTGCGCGACGTCTCCCTCGTGCTGGCCGGGGGAGAGACCCTGTTCGACCACCGCGCCTACCGCGCAGCCTTCGACGCCCGCGCTGCCGAGCTGTCGGCGGAGCTGGGGGCCGCCCCGGTGGTGCTCGGTTCCGTCGACGACGGCGTGCTGCCCTCGCTGGTCGCTGCCGCGGACGTGGTGGCCTTCCCCTCCACCAAGGAGGGCTTCGGCATGGCACCGCTGGAGGCCCTCGCCGCGGGCGTGCCGGTGGTGGCCCGCGACCTGCCCGTGCTGCGCGAGGTGCTCGGCGAGGCGGCGCTGTACGGCCGTAGCGTGCTCGAGCTCGCCGAGGCGCTGGGCGTGGCGCTCGGAGGCGGCGCTCCGAGCCCGTCGCTGGGGCGGGCGGTCGCGGCCGGGTTCGCGTGGCCGCGGGCGGCGGCCCAGCACGAGGAGTTCTACACGCGCGTGGCGCGACCCCGCACGATCACGCTCCCCACGCCGGACGCGGCCCTGATCGCCTGACCTACCCCACCCCTCCGCGACGATCAAGGACGTGCGCGCCACCTTCTGTGGTCGCCGTCACCGACCGGGGACACGCAGCCTTGCTGGGAGGCTCCGCCAGCCCGCTTCCGAGTCCCAGTTGCCGCTGCGCCGCGTCCTGATGCCGTGCGCGGATCCGACGCTGCGGACCCGCCCGCGACGCGGCAGGCTGGGGACGTGCCGAAGATCTCCGAGAAGCCCATCCCTGCCGACGTCCTCGAGCTGCTCCGCAAGCCCAACCCCGCGGTCATGGCGACCGTTGCGAAGGACGGGCGCCCCGTCACCGTCGCCACCTGGTACCTCATCGAGGACGACGGCAGGATGCTCCTCGGCCTGGACTCCAGCCGCGCGCGCATCAAGCACCTGGCCGAGGACGGGCGCGTCTCGCTCACCGCTCTTGCCGAGGGCGACTGGTACACGCACGTCAGCGTGCAGGGCCGCGTGGTGGAGATCGCCGACGACGAGGGGCTCGCCGGCATCGACAGGCTCAGCCGCCACTACACCGGGAGCGACTATCCGAACCGCACGAGCCCCCGCGTGCTCGTCTGGGTGGAGCTGGACCGCTGGCACGGCTGGGGCGGCGCCTCGCAGGACTGACCGCCGGTCTGCGCGCCCTCGTCAGGCTCGCCGGTCCTCAGGGGGCCGGCGGGCGTCGCGGTGCCTGCGAAGCCGAGTGCGGACGGCAGCGACGTCCACGCCCCGATGGGTTCCACCGCCTCCGCTGCCCGGACCAGCAGCGCCTCGACCCACACGGCCCACGCTTCCCACACAGCGAGCATGGTCACGACCCCGCCGGGCGCACGAGCCCGCACTCGTACGCGAACACCACGGCCTGAGCCCGGTCGCGCAGGTCGAGCTTGGTGAAGATCCGGCTGACGTGGCTCTTCACCGTCTGCTCGGTGACGTACACCTGCTCGGCCACCTCCCGGTTGGACAGCCCGCGCGCCACCAGCGAGAGCACCTCGACCTCCTTGGGGGTCAGCTGCGCCAGCCGCGCGGGCAGCTCGCGGGCGTCGGCGGCCTCGCGGTGCGTGGCCACGTAGTGCGAGATGAGCCGCCGCGTGAGCGCCGGGTCGAGGAGCGCCTCGCCGCGGGCCACCGTCCGCACGGCGCCGACGAGGTCTGCTGCGGTGGCGTGCTTGAGCAGGAAGCCGCTGGCGCCCACGCGCAGCGCGGCGTGGACGTGCTCGTCGAGGTCGAACGTCGTCAGCACCAGCACGCGCGTGCGCGCCAGCTCGGGGCTGGCAACGATCTCGGCGGTGGCCTCGATGCCGCTGCGCACCGGCATGCGGATGTCCATGAGGACGACCTCCGGCGCCTCTCCGGCCGCCGCCAGCCGACGGCACAGCGCCACGGCCTCGGCACCGTCGGCGGCCGTGCCCACCACGCGGACGTCGTTCTGAGCGCCGAGCAGCGCCGCGAACCCCTCCCTGACCAGGGCCTGGTCGTCGACGACGACGACGCGCAGCTCCTGCGACGCCCCTCCCTCGGCTGGCGCTGACTCAGACACGGGTGGCCTCCTGTGCGGGCAGGGGCAGCGGCAGGCGCGCCCGGAGCTCCCACCCGCCGTCGTCCGTCGGACCGGCGGTGAGCACGCCGTCGAGCGCAGCCACGCGCTCGCGCAGCGAGGCCAGCCCGAGCCCCGCTCCGGGACCGTGGTCGATGCCGGCTGCGTTGAGGACGTCTACGTCGAGCGCTCCGCCGTCGGCGCTCGCGCTGGTGCTGACGTGCACCGAGACCGGCGCGAGCGCCGCGTGCTGCCGGGCGTTCGAGAGCGCCTGAGCCACCACCCGGTAGACGGTCAGTCCGATGACGTCGGGTACCGGCGCCTCCGCCTCGAGCTCCCAGGTGACGTCCGTGCCTGCGGCGCGGGCGCGCTGCAGCAGGTCCTCCAGGTCGGCCAGGCCCGGCTGCGGCACCTCGTCGATCGCCTCGTGAGGACTGCCGAGCACCCCGAGCAGCCGGCGCAGGTCGCCCATGGCCTCGCGGGCGCTGGCGGCCACCGCCCGCAGCTCGGCGACCGCGGCCTCGGGCAGGTCCGGCAGCCGGTACGGCGCGGTCTCGCCGCGCACCGCCACCTCGGAGAAGTGGTGCGCGACGACGTCGTGCATCTCCTGCGCGATGCGGGTGCGCTCCGCGAGGGCCGCCCGCGCCTCCCGCTCCTCGCGAGTCCGCTGCTCTGCGGCGTCCGCGCGGTCACGGGAACGGGCAAACCCGCGGACGACGAGGGCTAACGCCAGGGGGGCCGCTCCCATCAGCGAGAAGGCGACGATGTCCTGCAGGTAGAAGCGGGCACCGCCGGGCCCAAGAGCAGTGACGATGGTCAGCAGCGCGACGAGGCAGGTCGCCGACAGCGCCGCGGTCAGGACCCGCCCTCGCGTCGTCCACGCGATCAGCGCCGGGAGCGGTAGCCACACGACCATGACGTAGAACCAGGCGATGCCCACGTTGGGCACCCGTGAGAGCCCGTGCACCAGGAGCAAGACGTCCAGCCCGACGACGACTCCGACCACCAGCTGCCACCCGAGCAGCGGCCACCGCGTGCTGCCCACGGCCAGCGCGACCGACACCGCGGCGACGACGGGCAGCCCCTCTGGACTGAGGACCGTGTCACCGGTGCGCTCGAGGAGCGACGGCACGAGCCACACACTCATCGCCAGCAGCAGAGCCGGAAGCGCGACCCGCAGCACCGGGTGGCCCGGTCCCACCACCGGTCCGGGGCCCCGCTGGAACGGGTTCACCACCGTCCACAGTGCCGCGCCCCAGCTCGGCTGGGCGGCTCCTGCTCGTCCGTCGACCACACCTCCACGCTAGAGATCGCGAGCGCCGCACGGATGCCGCTGACGGGGGAGACCCGACCCCCTACCCCGGTACGGGGTCGGCCTCAGACCCCCACCGCCGTACCCAGACACCTGGGCGATGTGCCAGCACCCCGCCGAGCCCGACCGTTCCAGGGTGCTGACACGCCCGTCCTGCCTGCTTGCAGTCCTCGTGGTTCTAGCCGCGCTGCTCGTGCCCGGTACGGGCGCAGCCGCGAGGACCCAGCGCCCCGAGACGCCGGTCGCCCTCGACGCTTCCTGCGCAGCCAGCCTCCCGCACCGTCTCGGGGCGGATGATGCTCGCGGGCTCGACGTCCTCGGTTGCGGCGACGGCGGCGGCGCCGACCCCCGCGGCCGAGTGGTCGTCGCCGTCGGCGACCTCGCGAGCGCGGCGCACGTCGTCGTCCTCGTCCCCGGCTGCGACAGCGACCTCGCGTCGCTCACGCCGTCACCCCGCGAGCGCCGCCCCGGCGGCACGCCGCTGGACTGGGCTCAAGCCCTGGCGGCCGCGTCCGGACCGGACACCGCCGTGGTGCTGTGGATCGGCTACGACACGCCCGTCGGCCCCGGGCTGGCCGCTGCGACGAGCGGTCGTGCCCGCGCCGCCGTCCCCGCGCTGCTTGCCGAGGTGCGCACGCTGCGCGCCAGCGCACCCCGTGCGCGCAGCACCACCGTGGTCGGGCACAGCTACGGCGCTGTGGTCGTGGCGCTCGCGGCGGCGGACCTCGACGTCGACGACGTCGTCCTGCTCGGCAGTCCCGGCGCGCACGCCACCTCGGCCAGCGATCTCGGCACGACCGCCCGCGTCTGGGCGGCTACCGCCCCTACCGACTGGGTGGGTCACCTCCCGCACGTGCAGCTCGGGGACCTCGGCCACGGCACCGACCCGGCGTCCTCAGCCTTCGGCGCGCGCCCTCTGCCGACCACGGGGGTGCGCGCCCACGACGACTACTTCCGGCCCGGCAGCGCGTCGCTGGCGGCGCTCGCCGTCGTCGTCACCGGCACCGCCGGATGATCGGAGCGGGACCCCCGGGGACCGGGGACCTGGAAGCAGGGGAAAAGGCGTCTGGAGCAGGCCTGCAGGTCCCCGGAAGGGTGTCCGGCCTGGCGCAGAGGGGGCGTCGACCAGCCGACGTGACGCTCAGGCGCATGATCGTCGAGGAGGCGGGGGTCAGGTGCTGAGGAGCTGCTGACCGAGGTAGCCGCCCTCGGGCACCCCGGGGAAGACGGCCCACACGCCCGACGCGGTGTGCTCCAGGTACTCCGACAGCGCGTCCTGGCGGGCCAACGCCGTCTGGATGGGGATGAAGGCCTTGCGCACGTCGCGCTGGTAGGCGAGGAAGAACAGGCCCGCGTCGAGGTGCCCGAGCCCGTCGGTGCCGTCGGTGAAGTTGTACCCGCGGCGCAGCATCTGCGCGCCGCCGTTCAGCGTCGGGTGCGCGAGCCGCACGTGGGAGGAGGCCGGCAGCGTCTTGGGGTCGAAGGAGTCGTGCTCGCCGGCGTGCCCGAGCGGTGCCCCGGCGCCCTTGGTGCGCCCGATCACCTGCTCCTGCTCCTGCAGGGACGTGCGGTCCCACGTCTCGATGTGCATGCGGATCCGCCGCGCCACGAGGTAGGAGCCGCCCACCACCCAGGCGGCGGCACCACTCTCGTCGCCCCGCTGCACCCACACCTGGTCGTCCAGCGTGGCCGTGTCGGAGGCCGCCGGGTTGGCCGTGCCGTCCTTGAAGCCGAAGAGGTTGCGCGGCGTCGGAGCGTTCGGGTCGACCGTGGCCGCCCGCCCGTACCCGAGCTGTGCCCAGCGCACCGCCGCCCGCCCGGCGGCGATGCGGGTCAGTGTGCGGATCGCGTGGACAGCTACTTGCGGGTCGTCGGCGCAGGCCTGCACGCACAGGTCGCCGTCGGAGCGCTCGGGCACCAGCGCGTCGGCGGGGAAGGCCGGCAGGTCCACCAGTGCCGCCGGGCGTGCCGCCGACAGCCCGAACCGGGAGTCGAACAGCGACGGCCCCGCGCCCACCGTCAGCGTCAGCCGGTTGGCGTGCAGGTCGACGGCCTCGCCGGTGTCCGACGGCGGCGCCAGCGGCTTGCCGCTGCTCGCGCCCCCCTCACCGACCTCCTTGCCGGCGGTCAACGCGACGGCTGCGGCGGTCCAGTCCTGCAGCAGCGCGACGAGGTCGTCGCGAGAGGTGGCTGTCACGTCGAACGCCGCGAAGTGCAGGTTGGCCTGCACGTCCGTGGCGATGCCGGCCTGGTGCTCGCCGTGGAACGGCACCACCGCCGACGACCCCCCGTCCGTCGACGGGTCGCCGGAGCCAGCCGAGCCGGAGGACGACGGCGAACGCCCCGACACCTCGGCCGCGAGCACGCCCGCGCCGACGAGCCCAGCACCGACGGCACCCGACCCGAGCGCCGCCAGCAGCCCGCGGCGCGAGACGCGCGTCGAGGGCGCGGCCGCGGCGCTCGTCGTCGTCGTCCCCGTTCCTGAGTCCGTCCCTGTTCCGAGAGCCATAGAGGTCAGGCCTGGCCCGCGGCCGCGGCGCCCAGCTGCGACAGCGGCTCGGACAGCGCGTCGACCACGCGGGCGAGCTCGCGGCGCTGCTCTTCGGTGACGGTGTCGTAGGAGACGTACCCGCCGGACGCTGCCGGCCCTGTGGCATCCGCGTACGGCGCCAGCGCCGCCTGCACCGCCGCGAACTGCGTGGTCAGCTCCGTGACGAGCTTCGGGTCGGCGGTCTGCACGATGGGCGTGAGCACCTCGAAGGCCTTCTGCGCGCCGTCGACGTTGCCCTTGAAGTCGACGAGGTCGGTGTGGCTGAACGCCTCCTCCTCGCCGGTGATCTTCCCGGTGGCCACCTCGTCGAGGAGCTCCTTGGCGCCGTTGCCGATGGAGTTCGGCGTGATGGCGGCGTTGGGCACGCGCTGGGCGAGCTCCTTGACGTCGAGCAGCAGCTGGTCGGCCACGGGCACCACGGCCGCCAGGTCCTCGTTCTGCCAGAGCGCCTTCTCCAGGCGGTGCCAGCCGGTGAACTGCTGCCCGGGCTCGAGGTCGGCCTCGCGGATGTCCATGCGGGGGTCCAGGTCGCCGAAGCTCTCCGCCACCGGCTCCACCGACTCCCACCCGACCCGCGAGGGCGCGTACAGCGACTGCGCCTTCGCACGGTCACCGGCGGCGATCGCATCGCGCAGCTGCTGCACGAGCGGCACGGTCGCGTCGGCCTGCTGCTGCACGTAGGCGCGGTAGGCGTCGACCGCGGTCTGCTCGGCAGCGGTCAGCTCCGTGGAACCGCCGGTCACCGCAATGGCCTGCCGGATGCCGTCACCGACCATGCCGGGCTTGCACGCCACCTCGTACTTCCCCTCCGTGAGGTCCACGGTGAGGTCGTAGCTGGTGCCCGGGCCGATGTTCTCCTTCTCGGTGACGATGCGGTCACCGTCGTAGACGTAGACCTCCGTCACCTGGCTGCCACCATTGGTGATGGAGAACGTGGTGACCCCGCCGGGCAGGTCGGTCTTGGCGACCTCGCAGGCGGTGTCGGTGGCGTTGATGGCCACCGACGCGTCGGCTCCGCCGGACGCGCCGTCCGAGGCGGCCACTGAGGACGACGACGAGGGCGCGTCCACCAGCGCCCCGCACGAGCTCAGCGCGAGGGCGGCCAGGGAGGCCAGGGGCAGGACGACGAGGGCGCGGGCGCGCGAAGGCACAAGGTCTCCAGGAGGCGAGGTGGCGCGGCCGTGGGTGAGGACGGCCGCGAGGGGGCGGTCAGGCGCTGACGGAGCGCAGGTTCGAGGCGCTGGACGCCGGCGCCGCCGGCACGCGGCGAGGCCGAAGGTAGAGCGCCAGGACGGGCACCACGTACGCCGTCCACGCGATGGCCTGGGCCCAGGTGGTGTCGGGGGAGAAGTTGAAGACGCCCTTGAGGAGCACGCCGTACCAGCTGCTCGGAGGGATGACGGAGCTGACGTCGAAGGCCAGGCTGTGCAGGCCGGGCAGCACGCCGGCCTCCTGCAGGTCGTGCACGCCGTAGGCGAGCACCCCACCGGCGACGACGACGAGTGCCGCGCCCGTCCACGTGAAGAAGCGGCGCAGGTCGACCCTGACCGCCTGGCGGTACAGGGCCCACCCCAGGACGACGGCTGCGGCGAGCCCCAGCACGGCGCCGACCAGCGGCCGCCACGTCTGCCCGGTGGCCTGGCCAGCGGCGAAGACGATGAACACCGTCTCCAGGCCCTCACGGCCGACGGCGAGGAAGGCGGTCAGACCGACCGCGAATCCGCTGACGCCCACGGCGGCGCGCATCTTGTCGGTGAGGTCGGTGGCCAGCGTGCGCCCCGCGCGGCGCATCCAGAAGACCATCCACGTGACGAAGACCACGGCGATGATCGACAGCGTGCCGCCGAGCAGCTCCTGCGCCTCGAAGGTCAGGGCCTTGGCGGCGACGGCCAGGGCCACCGCGATGGCGACCGGGAGGGCCACGGCGACGGCGACGCCCCAGCGGACCGCCCCGAGGCGGTCACGGCGGCCGGTCTTGACCAGGAACGCCACGAGGATCGACACCATGATCGTGGCCTCGAGTCCCTCGCGGAGACCGATCAAAAAGTTGGCGATCACACCGGGTCCTTTGAGCGTGCCGGGCGCGACGCCGTGATCGGCGCCCTATGAGGCGAGCCTAACCTGACGGTGCGTTGATCCTGGTCAAGAGCGGGTAAAGGTTCTCCGGTCGCCCGCTGGGTCGCTCCACCGCCCGACAGCCGCCTGAACGCCGCATGACGTAGGTCACCTGTGATCCAGAGAGTCCGAGCTCCGACCGATGCAGAGAAGGCACCCCCTGCCCCCCGATCCTGGAGGACACCCGTGTTCCGCCGTCTCGCGAACCTGCGCATCGCCCACAAGCTCTATGCCGGGTTCGGAGTGGTCTGTCTGCTCCTTCTGGGCGTGGTAGGGATCAGCGCGCAGCGGCTGACCACCGCGCAGAGCCAGATCGACTACCTGGCAACGTCGGCCATGACCTCGCTCGACTCCGCGCAGAAGACCTCCGTGGCCCTCAACCAGCTGCGCCTGGACATTGCCAACCTGGTCAGCACCAAGGACGCGGCCGCCTTCGACAAGGCTGTCGCCACCCTTCGCTCCGACAGCGCCGCGCTGGACGAGCAGTGGCAGCAGTACCTGGCGGCCGACCCCGCGGCCTCGGCCCAGCTGCAGCAGGAGTACGCGACAGCGATCGCGAAGACCCACGAGGGTGTCGAGCAGCTCGTGCCCCTCGCCCAGCGCGGAGACCTCGCGGCGTTCATCGAGACGCGGAGCACCGCCACCCGGGAACCGGTCCAGGCCGCCGCCAAGGCGCTGTCCGGGATCGTCGACGCCGAGAAGGAGGCGGCGGTGAAGATCTCGGTCCAGGCTCGTGACTCCTACCGCGACGCCCTGGCCGTGCTGGCTGGTGCGGCGGCGCTCGCCGTTGCGCTGGCAGTCACGATCGCCGTGGTGTTGGCCCGCTCGGTGACCCGGCCCCTCAGCAGGGTGGTGGAGGTTATGTCCGGGGTGGCCAGCGGCCGTCTGGACGTGCGCGTCGGTCTGGACCGCAAGGACGAGGTCGGTCAGCTGGCCGCCTCCACCGATGCCTCCGTGGATGCACTGGCTTGCGCGATGCGCGACATCCGGGAAGAGGCCGCCGCCCTGGCTACGTCAGCGGCCTCCCTCTCCAGCGTCTCCGTCCAGCTGTCCTCCGGCGCCGAGGATGCCTCGGTGCAGACCCGGATGGTCTCGGCGGCCTCCGAGGAGGTCAGCACGTCCATCGCCACCGTCGCCGCTGCCGGCGAGGAGATGACCGCCGCGATCTCCCAGATCGCCTCGGCCACCTCCGACGCCTCGTCCATGGCCTCCTCCGCGGTGTCGGCCGCCGGTCAGGCCGGCGACGCGATCCAGCGGCTGGGCACGTCGTCCCAGGAGATCGGCGACGTCGTCAAGCTCATCACCTCCATCGCCGAGCAGACCAACCTCCTCGCCCTGAACGCCACCATCGAGGCCGCCCGGGCGGGCGAGATGGGCAAGGGCTTCGCCGTCGTCGCCGGAGAGGTCAAGGAACTGGCCCGCCAGACTGCGCAGGCCACCGACGACATCGTCGCCAAGGTGTCCGCCACCCAGGGCGACGCCTCTGCGGCTGCGGCGGCCGTCACCGACATCGCCGAGGTCATCGCCAGGATCGACGCCGTGCAGGCCACGATCGCCGCCGCCGTGGAGGAGCAGTCGGCCACCACCAACGAGATGGTCCGTAACGTCACCGAGGTCTCCACCGGTTCCGGTCAGATCTCGGCGAACATCGCCAGCATCGCCGCGGGGACCGAACAGAACCGGGGCAGCGCCGTCCACACCGCGACCATGGCCACCGACCTCACGGCCTCAGCGGCTCGTCTCCAGGAGCTCACGGGCCGCTTCACGGTCTGAGCCGGAGGTCTGAACCAGCTGACGGAGCCGGTCGAGACGGGCGCACCCCTGAGGACGGCGCACCACGGCGCCCTCCTCAGGGGTGGGCGCGCCTCAGCCGTGCAGAGCGCGCGACAGCACCCCAGCGGTCAGCTCGCGCTGCCACGGCCGGGCGCCGGTGTCAGCGAGCCAGGCGCTCACGCCGGCCTCGCTGGTGTCAGCCGGCGGCTGCCAGCACAGGCGGCGCACCGCGTCGGGGGAGAGCAGGTTCTCCAGCGGCACGCGGACCTCCTCGGACAGCTCCGTGAGCGCGGTGCGGGCCCGGGTCAGCCGCTCCGCGGCCTCGGGGTCTCGGTCCTTCCAGGCGCGTGGCGGCGGGGGGCCTTCGGTGGGCAGCGAGTGCGGGGGCAGCTGCCCCTCCGGCAGGGCACGGGCGCGGTCGAGCGCCTCCAGCCAGCGTGTGCCGAGGCGGCGGTTGGCGGGGCCGGAGAACACCGGCAGCGCGGCCAGCTCGCGCGCTGAGGTGGGCATCGCCTGCGCGGCGGCGACGACAGCGCGGTCGGGCAGGATGCGGCCGGGCGCGGTGTCGCGCTTGCGAGCGAGCTCGTCGCGCGAGAGCCACAGCTCGCGCACGGCAGCCAGCTGCCGCCGCTGGCGCACGGCGTGCAGGCCGGAGGTGCGCCGCCACGGGTCGACGCGCGCGGGCGTCGGCGGGGCGTCACGGACGGCCGCGAACTCCTGGCGGGCCCACTCGAGCTTGCCCTGGGCGGCGAGGTCGGCCGCGAGCGCGTCGCGGAGGTCGACCAGGAGCTCGACGTCGAGGGCGGCGTACAGCAGCCACGGTTCGGGCAGGGGCCGGGTGGACCAGTCGACGGCGGAGTGCTCCTTGGCCAGCCGCACACCGAGCAACCGCTCGACCACCGCGCCCAGGCCGACGCGCTCGTAGCCGGCGAGGCGGCCGCCCAGCTCGGTGTCGAACAGCTCGCCACCTGGGCGCAGGCCGACGGCGGTCAGGCAGGGCAGGTCTTGGTTGGCGGCGTGCAGCACCCACTCGGTGTCACCGAGGGCCTCGGACACCGAGGACAGGTCCGGGAGGGCCCGCGGGTCGATGAGGATGGTGCCGGCGCCCTCGCGCCGCAGCTGGACGAGCTGTGCGTCCTGCCCGTAGCGGTAGCCCGAGGCGCGCTCAGCGTCGACGGCGACCGGGCCGGTGCCGGCAGCCAGGGCCTCGACGACGGCGGCCAGCGCCTCAGGGGAGTCCGTGAGGGCCGGCAGCCCGTCCGCCGGGGCGGCCAGCAGCGGGAGCTCGGGCGCGGCAGCCTGCTCGTCCGGCGCCGCGGACCCCGGGATGGACTCCGCGGTGGACTCTGCCGCGGGCGCGCCGACGGCCCCGGGGACCTGTGAGGTCTCCGGGGCCGTGTCGCGTCCGGGGGGTGAGCCCTGTCCGGAAGGGGTGCTGCTGGGCGATCTGCTCATGTCAGCTGCCCATTCTGCACCGCGGCGCCGACAGCGCCGCGATCGTCGCCGGCGTCAGGAGATGACGCCGGCCCGCAGGGTGATGAGGACCATCTCGGCGCGGTCACCCGTGCCGAGCTTGCGGGCGATGCGCGCCAGGTGGCTCTTCACCGTCAGCGCCGACAGGCCCAGCTCCTCGCCGACCTCGCGGTTCGAGTGGCCGTCGGCCACGAGCTGCAGCACCTCGACCTCGCGCGCCGAGAGGCTGGACAGCCCGTCCGGTGAGCTCGGCACGATGGGCGCCTCGGTGCCGCGAGCGGCCGTGGACAGGAAGCAGCGGACGCCGGAGCTCAGCGCCGAGCGCACGGTCCACGGGTCCTCGGAGGTCGAGACGACGACGGCGCGGGTCCATCCGGCCGCGCGCAGGTCGCGGGCCAGCGCCACGCCGGCACCGTCCTGCAGCCCGGCCTCGATGACGCAGAGGTCGCCCTGGTGGTGCACGGCGGCGCGGCGCGCCTCCGTCACCGAGCTCGCCGCGACGACGTCGCTGGCCCCCAGCGCGCGCAGCACGCGAACGGCCACCTCACGCGCGGCGAGGTCTTGAACCGCCACGAGCGCGGTGGTGCGGCGCCCTCGCGCGACAACACCCGCCCTCGGCGCGCGAGCGAGCGCGCTCTCCGCCATGGTCGTCATCCCTGACCTCCTGCTCCTGCCGCACCCGGGCCGGATGCGTCCTGCAGGGGGTATCGGGCGGCTCAGGGGGTGCCTTGACACGTTCGGCGCACCCCGTGCACCCATCTGGAGCAAGCGGTGCGTTCCCTCGATCGGGGGACAGTCGCCGCGGCGGCTGTGCAGGACCGTCAGTCGACAGGTCAGCGACAGGTCAACGACGCGGGAGACGCACCACGCCGTGCGGCAGCGGCGGCAGGCCAGCGGCGGCCCCGAGCAGCTGGCCCCACGCCAGCAGCGCGTCACCCACACCGCCGGGCACGTCGGCGTCCCGGGGGCTGAAGGACGCCCGCACCTCCAGCTCGACGTCCACCGGCCGCGCCGAGAGCTGCCCGTAGGAGCGCGACGTCGACGTCGTCACCGTCCCGCCGAGGGAGCGCACGGGCAGGCCGTAGTCGTCCAGGGCCTCCACCAGCCAGCTCCACGCCACGTCAGCGAGCAGCGGGTCGTCGGTGTCCTCGGTGGCGGGGGAGCAGCGCGCCAGCACCACCACGCGCCACGGACCGTCCCAGCCCTCCTGGCCGGCCGGGTCGTGCAGGAGCACGAACCGCCCTTCGGCGACGTCGTCGCCGGCCTCGTCGAGCACGTCCGCGGACAGCGCCAGCGACCACGGCGCCATGGAGCGAGGTCCGGGGACCTCTTCGAGGGAGATCTCCGGTCGCAGCGAGGTCGCCCGGATCTGCTGCACCGCAGCGGCGAAGGCCTCCGGGACCGGGGCCCCGCCCTCGGTACCCGGCCCACCGCCGCGTGCGTCCATGAGGGCATCCTCCCGCACGCGCCCCCAGGCGATGATGGAGCCGTGAGCATCCCCGTCCCGCCGCTCGTCGCCGCCTGCCGGATGAACCACACGGGGGAGCCGCTGACCCACACGCCTGTGTGGTTCATGCGGCAGGCGGGGCGCTCCTTGCCGGAGTACCGCCGGGTCCGCGAGGGCATCGCCATGCTCGACGCCTGCATGACGCCCGACCTCGTCACGGAGATCACGCTGCAGCCGGTGCGCCGATACGGCGTCGACGGCGCCGTCCTCTACTCCGACATCGTGCTGCCGCTCAAGGCCGCCGGGGTCGACCTCGACATCGTCCCCGGCACCGGGCCCGTCGTCGCCAAGCCCGTCCGCACCGCCGCCGACGTCGACGCCCTGCCCGAGCTGCATCCCGACCAGCTCGAACCGATCGCCCAGGCCGTGCGCCAGCTGGTCGGCGAGCTCGACGGCCTCGGTGGGCCCGGCGGCGTGCCGCTCATCGGCTTCGCCGGGGCCCCCTTCACCCTCGCGAGCTACCTCGTCGAGGGAGGCCCCAGCAAGGACCACGCCGCCACCAAGGCCTTCATCCACACCGACCCCGGCCTGTGGCGGGCGCTCGCGGAGAAGCTGGCTCGCGTCTCCGCGACGTTCCTGCAGGTCCAGGTCGAGAACGGCGCCCGCGTAGTGCAGCTGTTCGACTCCTGGGCCGGCGCGCTGTCCCTGGCCGACTATCGCGAGCACGCGATGCCCGCCTCCGCCTCGGTGCTGGCGGCCGTGGGCGCGCTGCGCGGGCCCTCCACCGCCGATGGCCTGCCGGTGCCCCGCATCCACTTCGGGGTGGGCACGGGTGAGCTGCTGGGGGCCATGGGCGAGGCGGGCGCCGACGTCGTCGGTGTCGACTACCGCGTCAGCCTGCGCGATGCCGCCGCCCGCACCCGCGCCGACGGCACGCCCCGCGCCCTGCAGGGCAACCTCGACCCGGCCCTGCTCGGCGCCCCGCCGGCCGTGCTCGACGCCGCCGTCGACGCCGTCCTCGAGGACGCCGCGGCGGCGCTCGGCGCCCCGGCTGCGGGTGGGCACGTGTTCAACCTCGGGCACGGTGTGCCGCCCGGCACCGACCCCGACGCGCTGCTGCGCGTGGTGGAGCGCGTGCACGAGCGCACGTCCCGCTGAACTGCCGATGAGCGAGGTGGGTCCCGCGGCGCGGCCGCGCGTCGTCGTGGTGGGCGGTGGCATCAGCGGGTTGGCGGCGGCGTGGGAGCTCGTGCGCGAGGGCACCGTCGACGTCGTCGTCCTGGAGGCCTCCGGCCGATTCGGCGGGCCCCTGCAGACGGGCCAGGTGGGCGGGCTGTTGGTCGACATCGGGGCGGAGTCCCTGCTGGCCCGCCGGCCGGAGGCCATCGAGCTGGCCCGGGAGGTCGGGCTCGGCGGCGACCTCGTGCAGCCGGTTACCACGCGCGCCGCCGTCGTCGTCCGGGGGGAGCGCCACCCGGTGCCGCGCGGCACCGTCATGGGCGTTCCGGCCGACCCGGCGTCCCTCGCGGGCCTGCTCACCGACGCCGAGATCGCCCGCGCTGCCGACGAGCGCCTCACGGAGCCGTTGGGGGAGGACGGCGACGTCGACGTCGCCTCCTTCGTCGCGGCCCGTCTGGGCAGCGCCGTCGTGGATGCGCTCGTGGAGCCGTTGCTGGGCGGGGTCTACGCCGGCCGCGCGGCGGGGTTGTCGATGCGGTCGGTGCTGCCGGCGCTGTGGCCCGCCGCACGCGACGGCGCCTCGCTGCTCGAGGCGGTGCGCGCCGCGGGCCGGGCCTCGCAGGCGGCGTCGTCGCCGTCGCCGTCCTCCGATCCTGTGACAGCCGGGGGAGCGGCGGGCCTGGTCGGCACCGCAGCCGGCGGGGGCGTCTTCGCAGGGGTGCGCGGCGGCGTCGGGCGGCTGCCCGGCGCGGTGGCTGCGGCGCTCGACGCGCGCGGCGTGCAGGTTCGGACGTCCGCGCGGGCCCGCCGCCTGCGGCGCTCCGGCGGCGCCTGGCAGGTCGACGTCGAGGACCGCTGGACCGGGCTGAAACGCCCCGAGCGGTACGACGGCGTGGTGCTCGCCGTCCCGCCTCCCGCGGCCAGCGCCCTACTGGGCGACACGGCGCCCGGCGCGGCCACGGCCCTGGGCGCCGTCGACGACGCCGGGCTCGCACTCGTGACGCTGCTGCTGCCCCCCGGCACCCTCGACGCCCTCGTCGACGACGAGGGGCAACCGCTGTCAGGGCTGCTCGTGCCGCCCGCCGAAGGGCGCCTGGTCAAGGCGATGACGGCCTCGAGCCGCAAGTGGGCCTGGGTCGCGCAGACGGCAGGCCGCTCGGCGGGGCGCGGCACCGAGGTGCTGCGCCTGTCGGTGGGACGCCGCGGCGAGGGGGCGGTGCTCGACCGCCCCGACGCCGCACTGCTCGCCGCCGTCCTCGACGACGGCTCCGACCTCGTGGGCCACCGGCTGGAGCCGCTGGCCTCGCTCGTGACCCGCTGGCCCGCGGCGCTGCCGCAGCCCGACGTCGGGCACGCGGCCCGGATCGCCGCCGCGCACGCCGCGGCGGACGAGCACCCGGCGCTGGCGCTCGCGGGGGCCGCCGTCGACGGGGTCGGGGTGCCGGCGTGCATCGCGGCGGCACGCCGCGCGGCCGCCTCCGTGGTGGCGGACCTCACACCCTGAACCGATCTGGGCCCGACCCCCGGCGGTGCGCCGCAGGGCGGGGGCGAGGATGGGGGCATGACGTCGCTGCAGCATGCCCCGGCTCACGCCGGAGAGCCCGTCACCACCCCCGACGGGCGCACCGCCGCGCAGGTGGCCGAGGAGATCAACCAGACCATCCGCTACACGATGTGGTCGGTGTTCGCGCTCGACCCTTCGGCGCACACCGGCGGAGGGCTCGGCGGCGAGGCCGACCGGGTCGCGGCCACCGCCGAGATCGAGGCGCTGATGCGGTCCCTCGGCCCTGCCGGTGGCGTGGAGGGGCACGACCTGGAGGTCCGCGGCTTCTACGACCTGTCCGGCATGCGCGCCGACGCCGACCTCATGGTCTGGTGGCACGCGTCCGACGTCGAGGTGGTCCAGGAGGCCTACCGCCGGCTGCGCCGCACGGCGCTCGGGCGCCTGCTGCGGCCGGTGTGGTCGAGCGTCGGCGTGCACCGCACCGCGGAGTTCAACAAGGCGCACGTGCCGGCGTTCATGGCCGGCGAGGAGCCGCGGAAGTACCTCAACGTGTACCCGTTCGTGAGGTCCTACGAGTGGTACCTGCTGCCGGAGTCCGAACGCCGCACCATGCTGCGCGACCACGGCCTCGCCGCCCGCCCGTACCCCGACGTGCGCGCCAACACCGTCTCCGCGTTCGCCCTGGGCGACTACGAGTGGCTGCTCGCGTTCGAGGCCGACGAGCTGCACCGCATCGTCGACCTCATGCGTGACCTGCGGAACACCGAGGCGCGCCGGCACGTCCGCGAGGAGCTGCCGTTCTTCACGGGCCGTCGCGTGGAGCTGCGCGAGCTGGTGGCAAGCCTTCCCTAGCCCGCCCATGATCACGGCCGGGGGAGTCGTGTCATGGGAACGTGCGGAATCCCGTCCTCGACGTACGCCGGCCCACTGACCTCGAAACCCCATCGGGTGTACCACCGCTCCAGGGGCGCCTGGGCGTCGAGCACGAGCGGACCGTCACCGTGCCGCGTGACGACGTCGTCCAGCAGCACCCCCGCCAACCCGTGCCCGCGCTCGGCCGGCGAGGTCACCACGCGGCCGATGCGGCGCGCGCCGTCCGGATCGCCAGGGCGGCCCGCCAGGACGCGCAGGTACGCACCCACCGGCGTGCCAGCCGGCCCCGCCACCCACAGATGCTCCGTGGTGGCTTCGAGGTCGCGCCCGTCGAGTTCGGGGTAGGGGCACTCCTGCTCCACCACGAACACGTCCACCCGCAGTTTCAGCACGGCGTACGCCAGCGCCGGGTCGAGCTCGCCCCAGGTGGCGCGGTGGACGGTCGGGTGGCTCGCAGCAGCATCGCTCACCCGCCCATCCTGCGGCAGCCGCGCCGCTAGCCTCGCGCTCATGACGGTGCAGCAGGCGGTGCTGGGGTTTGCGCTGGTGGCAGGGCTGCTGACGCTGGTCCCGGGTCTCGACACGGCGCTCATCCTGAGGACCTCGCTGACCAGCCGGCGCCGGAGCGCCCTCGCCACCGCGGCCGGCATCCAGGTCGGCTGCCTCGCGTGGGGCGCGGCCGCGGCGCTCGGCGCCACGGCGGTGCTCGCCGCGTCGCAGACCGCGTACCGCGTGCTGACCCTGGCCGGTGCCGCCTACCTCGTGTGGATGGGCGTGCGCCTGCTCGTCGCGGGCTTCCGGAAGATTGATCAGGACGACGACGCGCACGCCGGCCCCCGCCCGCCCTCCGGCGTCTCCGCCAGGCGCGCCTTCACCACCGGGCTGGTGACCAACCTGCTCAACCCCAAGGTCGGCGTGTTCTACCTGGCGACCATCCCGCAGTTCTCTGCCGCGGGCGTCCCACCGCTGGCGATGGGACTGCTGCTCGCGGGCGTGCACTGCGCCATCGGGTCGGTGTGGAGCCTCGCGCTGGTGCTGGGTAGCTCGGCGCTGGGTTCCCGGCTGGCCTCGACGTCGTTCGCGCGCTGGGTCGACCGCGTGACGGGCGGGGTGCTCGTCCTCTTCGGTGTCCGCGTGGCTCTGTCCGCCCGCACCCTCTAGCCACCCCCTCCGCGACGATCGTCGCGGAGGGGGTGGGCTGGTCACCGGGGGTTCACCTCGACACGGCAGGGTCGCGCGGTGACCACCCCGGGGCTGCGCCGCGAACTCGGCCTCCGCGATGCCGTCGTCGTGGGCCTCGGCGCCATGCTCGGCGCGGGCGTCTTCGGCGCTGTCGGCCCCGCCGCGGCCGCCGTCGGCCCGTCCTCGCCAGGCCTGCTCGCGGCTCTCGCCCTCGCCGCGCTCGTCGCGACCTGTAACGCGACCTCCACCGCGCGCCTGGCGGGTCTGCACCCCCTCGCCGGAGGCGCCTACGCCTACGGTCGCCGTGAACTGGGCGAGTGGTGGGGCTTTGCCGCGGGCTGGGCGTTCGTGGTGGGCAAGACCGCCAGCTGCGCCGCCATCGCGTTGGTGGCCGGGGCGGCCGTCTGGCCGGAGCACCCGGGCGTGCCCGCCGCCGTCGTCGTCGTGCTCTTCACGGCCCTGACCTGCGCCGGCGTGCAGCGGACCGCCCGTGTCACCGCGGTCCTCGTAGCGGCGACGCTCGCCGTCCTCGCAGTGAGCCTTGCCGCGGCAGCCGGCGGGGGGCTGGACCTCGCCGCGCTGACCGGCGCAGGGACGACCGGGACGACGCCGCTCGGCGTGCTCCAGGCCGCTGGCCTGCTGTTCTTCGCCTTCGCGGGGTACGCGCGCATCGCCACGCTCGGTGAGGAGGTCCGCGACCCGCAGCGCACGATCGGCCGCGCCGTCGCCATCGCCCTCGTCATCGTGCTGGTCGTCTACGCGGCCGTCGTCGTCGTGGTCCTCGGGGTGCTGGGGACGACGACGACCGCCGCCAGCCCCCTCCCTCTGCGCGACGCCGTCGCCGCAGGACCCGCGCCCCAGCTCGCGGTGCTCGTCACCGTGGGCGCCGCCGTCGCAGCGCTCGGGTCGCTGCTCACGGTGATGACGGGCGTCGGCCGCACCGCCCTGGCCATGGCCCGTGACCGCGAACTGCCGAGCCCGCTCGCAGCGATCAGCCCGCGCAGCGGCGCGCCTGCGGTCGCGCAGCTGGTGGTCGGCGCCGTCGTCGTCGTCCTGGTCCTGACCACCGACCTGCGCGGCGCCATCGCCGCCAGCTCGACCGGCGTGCTCGTGTACTACGCGGTGGCCAACCTCGCGGCGTGGGTCCGCGCCGGCCGCGACCCGCAGCGCCGCTTATGGGAGAGACCCGTCGCCGTGCTCGGCCTGGCCGGGTGCCTGGGGCTGGTGGCGGCCCTGCCACCCGCCGCCGCGGCCACCGGGCTGGCGGTGCTGGCGGCGGGCCTGCTCGGAAGGCTGGTGCTCAGCGCTCTGCTGAACCCTGGGCGCCGGGCTCCAGGTCGAGGCTGATCGAGTTGATGCAGTACCGCTGGTCCGTGGGCGTCGGGAAGCCTTCGCCCTCGAAGACGTGGCCCAGGTGAGAGCCGCACGAGGCGCAGCGCACCTCGGTGCGGACCATGCCGAGCGAACGGTCCGTGATGAGCTCCACCGCGTCGGACTCCGACGGGGCGTAGAACGACGGCCACCCGCAGTTCGAGTGGAACTTGGTGGTGGAGCGGAACAGCTCCGCGCTGCACGCCTTGCAGCGGTACACGCCCTTGGTCTCGGTGTCGGTGTACTCACCGACCCACGCGCGCTCCGTGCCGGCTTCGCGCAGCACGCGGTACTCGGCGGGGGAGAGCTGCTGTCGCCACTCGGTGTCGGACTTGGCCACGGGGTACTGGCGACTGGACGTGGGGTGAGCGGTCATGTCTCCTCCAACACGGATCGCGCGCGACGCGTTCCCTCGGTGCTCGCCGTCAGCCGAGCTGCCCGCCGGTGCCCGCGTACGTATGCAGCACGGGTACGCCGAGCACCTCGCGGGCGCGGCTAGCCCAGTCGCGGTGGAACGTCTCCTCCACCGCGTGCGGCCGCGTGACCACCACCACCTCGCGCGCCCCGTACTGCTCCACCGCAGCCTCGAGGGCGGGCACCGGGTCGTCGTCGGTGACCACGCCGTCGACGTCGCGGCCCAGCGCCCGCAGCGCCGCGACCGTGGTCTCCACGACGGTCGATGCCTCCGCTCGCGCGAGCTCCGGGTCGCGGTGGCTGCCCTCCCGCAGCGCCTCGGCGGCCTCGCGCCAGTGCGCCAGGCTCAGCGCGTCGACCACCTCGGTGAGCACGGACCGCTTGGTGTCCGCCGGCACGAGCACCCGGTAGGTCAGCTGCTCGCCCTCGTGCAGCGCGAGGATCCGCTCCGCGTCGGCACCCTCGACAGGCTGCTCGGTGAGAAGGACGACGACGGGGGACTCGATCTCTGCGTTGATCTCGGACACGCCCCGGACGCTATCCGCCCGTCAGCACGTCCGCGAGGTCGTAGGCGGCGGGCACGTCGAGCTGGTCGAACCGGCAGGACGCTGGGTCGCGGTCGGGCCGCCAGCGCGCCAGCTGAACGGTGTGGCGGAACCTGTCGCCCTCGAGCTGGTCGTACTTCACCTCGGCCACGAGGTCGGGGTGCAGGGGGATCCAGCTGGCGTCCTTGTCCGCCGCCGCGAACCGGTTCTTCTCGCCCGTCTGCCGGCGCGGGGCGCCGTCGTCGTCGCGCAGCACCAGTGGCTGCAGCTCCTTCTCGAGCTCCAGGCGGAGTTTGTCGGAGAACGCGCTGGCTCCGCCGACCTGGCGCAGCTGGCCGTCGTCGTCGTGGAGGCCCAGCAGCAGGGAGCCCACACCGGCGCCGGACTTGTGCACCCGGTATCCGACGACGACGACGTCCGCCGTCCGCGCGTGCTTCACCTTGAGCATGACGCGCTTGCCGGCGGAGTAGGGGGCGGCAAGTGGCTTGGCGACCACCCCGTCGAGCCCGGCACCCTCGAAGGTCTGCAGCCACTCCTGGGCCAGCGCGGGGTCGGTGGTCGTGCGGGTGAGGTGGACGGGCGCCGTGACGTTCGCCAGCGCCTGCTCCAGTGCCGTTCGGCGCTCGGAGAAAGGCCGGGCGGTGAGGTCGTCGTCGGCGATGGCCAGCAGGTCGAACGCGACGAACGACGCCGGCGTCTGCTGCGACAGCAGGGTGATCCGGCTGGCTGCAGGGTGGATGCGCTGCGCGAGGGCCTCCCAGTCGAGGCGCTCCGCGCCGGGCTCACCGCGGCGGACCACCACCTCGCCGTCCATCACGCAGCGGTCGGGCAGCTGGGCGCGCAGGTGCTCGACCAGCTCGGGGAAGTACCGGGTCAGCGGCTTGGAGCCCCGGCTGCCGAGCTCTACCTCGTCGCCGTCCTTGAAGACGATGCAGCGGAACCCGTCCCACTTCGGGTCAACTCTGACGTCACCGCGTTCCAGCAGCTCAACGACCTTCTCCATGGTGGTGGCCTTGGCCAGCATGGGGGAGACCGGTGGCATGACGGGCAGCTTCACGGCCTCATCGTGGGGGAGTGCAGGACGCTCTGCCAGGCCTGCGGTCCCGGCGTGCCCGCACGGGGGCAAGGACAGTCAGGCGACCGCGTGGTCACCGAGGCCCGTGCGGCGGACCGCGAGCAGCCCGTCTTACCGGCTCAGAAAGTCCAGGTCGTCACCGCCGTGCCGCCGCGATGGCGCTGTTGTCGCCGGAGACGGGTGGCGACCCACTGCTGGTGGTCGCGACCGGCCCGTTCGTGGGTGAGGGGTTCGACTGCCCGCCCCTGGACACCCTGTTCCTGGCGGCACCGGTCGCGTTCCGAGGACGCGTGGTGCAGTACGTGGGTCGCGTCCTGCGGCCAGCGCCGGGCAAGGAGACCGTGGAGGTCCACGACTACCACGACGTGCACACCGGGGTGCTCGCGTCGTCGCTGGTCAAGCGCTCACGCGGCTACCGGGAGCTGGGCTTCGCCCTCCCCTGAGGGTTCGGCTGACGGGTCAGTGAGGCTCTGCGGTCGCAAGGCCCGTCTCTGCAGCCGCATCGAGGAGCCGCTGGTCGTAGGCCGCGACGAGGTCGACGTCGAGCAGCACCGCTGTCGCGAGGTGCAGCGCGTCCAGGGTCCGCAGGAGGGCCGGCCCCGTGCGGCGCGCGAGAGCAACCACCTCGTCGCTGAGCGGGCTGAGGTGCACCCCCGCCAGTGCGGCCGACGTCGTGGCGCCGCCGGGGTCAGGGATGCCGAGGCGCGCCAATGCGCGCGAGACCTCGACCGTGGACAGCGCCGAGGTGCACAGGAGCGAACCCCGCTCGACCTCGTCGGAGAGCCGGTCTTCCAGATGCTCCGACTCGGCCTCGTCGACCACCCGCTTCAGCAGGGCGCTGGAGTCGAGGTAGAGGCGGGTCACAGCCTCTCGTCTCGGTCGAGGGCGTCAGACGAGCGTCCGCCGTTGGGAGCCGTATAGCGCTGGACAGGTCGGCGGTAGGCGACACGGGCGGGGTGGAGCCGACCGCGGGAGATCAGCTGATGCGACTCGGAGGCGGCGGAGGGTGCACCCTCCACGTCGTGGCGCTCGAGCAGGGCGTCGACGGCGGCGCGGAGGAGCTCCTGCTGCGACCTGCCCGTGATGGCAGCTCGCTCACGGAGCGCTTCTTCTGCCTCGGGTGCCAGACGGAGGTTGATGGCCATGTCGCGACGGTACCGCTGAGATACCGAGAGTGGTACCGCTTCGCCGGGCGAGATGGAGGTCGATGGCAGCACCACGTCGCCTGGCCTGGTGGTCTCTCTTAGCGCAAGAGCGCAGAGAGGTCCCACTTCGGTTCATAGAGGAGCCCGCCGGTCACCGCGTCAGGTTGGGGGACGGTGGTCACGTCTTTGTACACGGCCTTGGCGAGCATCGGCGCGACGGGCGGCATGACGGGCAGCTTCACGGCCTCATCGTGGGGGAGTGCGGTGGTCGCTGCCGACGTCTGGAGTCTCGTAGGCGCGCAGCGCGGCGATGAGGCCGTCCACGCCCACCTGCCGGGCGGTCTCGGTGCCGGTGGGGTCGGTGTCGGGGTCGAGCGAGTCGAGGGCGAGGCCGAGCATCAGGGCGTTCAGCGCGCGCACTCCTGCTTCGGCGCGCTGAGCGGGGATGCCGTCCGCCTCCATCGCCGCGACAAGGGCGTCGAAGGCGTGATCGACGGGGGACTCTGACGACTCGGGCAACGGCGTCATGGCGAACGACACGATCGCCCCGGGGTAGGTCGCGAAGACCCGGCCCATGGATACGGCCAGCAACCGAAGGAGGGCTTCCCACTCGCTCGGGAGGGACGCGTCCGTCATCTCCGATGCGGTGGCCGCACGCATGGCGTTGACGAGATCGGCACGGTCGGTCACGTGGTCGTAGAGCGAGGAGATGTGCACCCCGATCCGTCGGGAGACAGCACCCAGAGTGGGCTCCTCGTTCGCGCGGGCGAGATCCAGGCCCGTCGCGACGATGAGCTCTCGCGAGAGCCTTGGTCGATCTTCACGCAGTCGGCGCATGATCCACGATCTTCTCCCTCAATATCGTCACCCAAGGGTATATGGTCCAGCCAGCCCAAGGGTATTGGGTGATGCTTGGTCAGGCCCACGCCGGTCTGCAGAACCTGAAAAGAGGCTCCATGAGCGACGCCGCCCCGCCGCCCCGCGACGACACCGACTCTCCCGGTCGCCGGCTCTCCCGACGCAGCCTGCTCGTCGGTGGAGGCGTCATCGGCGCTGCCGCGGTAGCCGGTGGCGTCGCCTACGGCGTGAACGCGTCACGCAAGCCCCAGTCCTCCGCGGCGGCCACCGCAGGAGCGTCGACAGCGGCGATCATCATCAGCAACGGCCGGGTATGGACCGGTGACCCGACCACCTTCGCCGAGGCCGTCGCGATCAATGCCAGCGGCACCATCATCGCGGTGGGCACCGAGGCCGAGGTGCGCAAGCTGAACGGGCCGAAGACGCAGGCGATCGACGCCAAGGGCGGCACCGTCATGCCGGGCATCCACGACGCCCACCAGCACACGATGTCGGGCGGGGAGGGCCTCTACTACCCCACCCTGGAGAACGCCGTGCTGACGGTCGGTGAGCTGCAGCAGAAGGTGCAGGCCATCCTCGACAAGCAGGGCGACGACCGTCCCGACAACTGGCTCGTCGTCGTCGACTGGAACCCCGCGGGCCTCACCGACGCGGTCGCGCACCGGAAGTACCTCGATGCGCTCCGCACGACGCGTCCGATCTTCCTGCGCGGCTCCGACTTCCACAACGGGTGGGCCAACATGCGCGCGCTGGAGATCGCCGGCCTCACGAACGACACGCCGTCCCCCGACGGGGGTGTCATCGTCAAGGACGCCGACGGCCCCACGGGTCTCCTCAAGGACGCCGCCCAGTGGATCGTCGGCGGGCAGGCCCCGCCGCTCACCGAGGCCCAGCAGCGCGAGGCGAGCGAGGACGCCTTCGCCTTCCTTGCGGGCGTCGGGATCACGAGCATCATGGACGCCGCGGGACCGGCAGCCCGTGCGAACAGCTTCGCCGAGCTCACTGACTCTGGCGTCGCCAAGCAGCGGATCAGCGTCGCGTCCGGTGTCGACAAGGCCCAGATCGACGCCGCCGACGAGACGCTTGCAGAGATGAACGCGGTGCGCGAGCAGTTCAAGGACCACCCGCGGGTGAAGGTGCGCACCGCGAAGGTCTTCATGGACGGCGTCAGCGAGTACCCGGCGCAGACCGCGGCCATGCTCGACCCCTACCTCGACGCCGACGGCAAGCCCACCGACCGCCGCGGTGAGCTCTACGTGTCGGAGGCGGACTTCACGAAGATCGCCACGCGTCTCGACAAGGAGGGCTGGCAGATCCACACGCACTCGATCGGTGACCACGCGGTGCGCGCCAGCCTCGACGGCTTCGAGGCCGCACAGAAGGCCAACGGGGGTGCGCGCAACCGCCACACGGTCACCCACGTCCAGTTCTGCTCGGAGCAGGACGTGCCGCGGTTCGCGCAGAACCAGGTGATCGCGAACATGCAGATGCAGTGGGCGTCGCCCTTCTCCTTCACGTTGGCGAGCCTTGAGCCCTATGTTGGCCCGGACCGCCACCGTCGCATGTACCCGCTCGGGTCGATCGCAAAGACGGGGGCGCAGGTGTCGGGCAGCTCCGACTGGCCCGTCGACAAGCTCAACCCCTGGAACCAGGTGCGCACCGCGGTCGACCGCAAGGGCACGTTCTCCGAGACGGGCGGTGCGCTCTACCCCGAGCAGGGCATCTCGCTGAACGACTCTCTGCTCATGCACACGGCCGGGTCGGCCTACCAGCTGTTCCAGGACGACATCACCGGCACCATCGCCGTGGGCAAGCAGGCCGACCTCGTCGTGCTCGACCGCGACCTGTTCGGCGTGCCGATCGCCGAGGTCAGCGGGGCCACGGTGAACTACACGCTCATCGACGGGCAGGTCGTGCACGACATCTCGACGCAGAGCGGCCAGCGGTTCATCAACAAGGCGAGCTTCGCCTCCGCCGCGAGCGCGGCACCGGTGTTCCAGAACGCCCTGGCGACCGTCAACCGCCACTCCGTGTGCTGCGGAGGCACGCGGCACGCCTGACCAGCGGTCGCAGCCGAGCGCCTGGTTGCGGTCCCCGACCTGCCGGGAACCGCAACCAGGCGCTCAGCTGCGACGAGGGGGGTTAGTCGATGCGGTGCAGCAGCGTCAGCGAGCGGTCCCGCACGAGGATCTGCTGCCCCGGCGCCAGGCCCCGCTTCTTGACGTGCTGATCCGGGTCGGTCGACAGCACGAGCTTCCACCCGGGCAGCCCCGCGGCCTCCGGTTCCGTGCCGGAGTCGGTGCGCGTCGGCACGGTGAACTCCACCACGCTCTCGGAGCCGTTGACCATGAGCATGAACTCCTCGACGTCGTCGGCGCCGTCCGAGCGCGGACCCGTGAAGTGGACGGTCAGTGCCTTGTTGAGCGGCTCGGCCCAGTCCGCGTCGCTCATCTCGGGGCCGTCTGCGCGGCGCATCTCCACGTCGACGTCGCCGAAGTGCCGCGGACGGAGCGCCGGGTGCTCCCGGCGCAGCTCCGTCAGCTCGCGCGTGAACGCCCGCAGCTCCTCGCCGTCGTCGTCGACACCGGACCAGTCGAACCAGGAGATCTCGCTGTCCTGGCAGTAGGCGTTGTTGTTGCCGCCCTGCGTGCGCCCCATCTCGTCACCGCCGAGGAGCATCGGCACGCCGTGCGAGAGCAGCAGCGTCGCGAGGAAGTTCTTCCGCTGGCGCCTGCGCAGCTCGTTGACGGCGTCGTCGTCGGTGGGCCCTTCGGCGCCGCACCCCCAGCTCTTGTTGTCGTTCTCGCCGTCGTTGTTGCCCTCGCCGTTCGCGTCGTTGTGCTTGGCGTCGTAGCTGGTGAGGTCGTGCAGGGTGAAGCCGTCGTGCGCGGTGATGAAGTTGATGCTGCACAGCGGGTCGCGCGCGCCCGTGCCCGGTGCGCCGCCGTAGATGTCGCCCGAGCCGGTGATGCGATGGGCGAAGGCGCCGAGCACGCCCTCCTCACCGCGCCAGAAGTCGCGGACGTCGTCGCGGTACTTGCCGTTCCACTCCGACCACCGCGCTGGGAAGCCGCCCACCTGGTAGCCGGCGGTGTCCCACGGCTCGGCGATCATCTTCACGGGCGCGAGCACCGGGTCCTGGTGGACCAGCGTGAGGAAGGCGCTGTGCACGTCCATCTCGCCGCCCTGGCGGGTCAGCGTCGTCGCCAGGTCGAAGCGGAACCCGTCGACGTGCATCTCCTGCACCCAGTACCGCAGCGAGTCCATGACCAGTCCGAGTGCCACCGGGTGGGACGCGTTGATGCTGTTGCCGGTGCCGGAGGTGTCGAAGTAGTGCGCCTCGTCACCCTCGACGAGCCGGTAGAAGGACCCGTTGTCGATGCCCTTGAGGCTGAAGGTCGGCCCCTTGTCGTTGCCCTCGGCGGTGTGGTTGTAGACGACGTCGAGCACGACCTCCAGGCCGGCGGCGTGCAGGTCCTTGACCATCTGCTTGAACTCGGCGACCTGCCCGCCACCGTCCCCGGCCGCGGCGTACTCGCCGTGCGGCGCGAGGAAGCCGATGGAGTTGTAGCCCCAGTAGTTGCGCAGGCCCTTCTCCTCGAGGTGGGAGTCCTGCACGAACTGGTGCATCGGCAGCAGCTCGACCGTCGTGACGCCGAGGTCCTTGAGGTAGTTCGTCACCGCGGGGTGGGCGAGCCCGGCGTAGGTGCCGCGCAGCTCCTCGGGGACGTCGGGGTGCTGGTACGTCAGGCCCTTGACGTGCGTCTCATAGACGAGCGTGCTGTGCAGGGGAGTCCGCGGGGGCGTGTCGTTGCCCCAGTCGAAGGATTCGTCGACGACGACACAGCGCGGCACCGACGGCGCGGAGTCGGCCTCGTTGAGCTTGCTGCCGTCGTCCCAGTGGTGGCCGAACACTTCCTCGCCGGCACCGAAGGTGCCCTCGACCGCGCGAGCCCACGGGTCGAGCAGCAGCTTGTGCGGGTTGTGCCGCAGGCCACGCGTCGGGTCCCAGGCGCCGTGGACCCGGAATCCGTACCGCTGGCCGGCGCCGATCCCGGGCAGGTACCCGTGGAAGACGTGGCCCGACCGCTCGGGAAGCTCCACCCGGGTCTCGGCGCCGGAGCTGTCGAAGAGGCACAGCTCTACGCGCTCGGCCGTCTCGGACGGCAGGGCGACGTTGATGCCGTCACCACGCAGGGTGACGCCCAGCGGGTACGGCAGGCCGGGCTCGACGCGGGACGCCAGCGGGCGGGCGGTCGACCTCCTGCGCCGCGCCGGCCCCCTCGACGGCGCCTTGCGGCGGGAGGACGTGGTCGAACTCGTCGAGCGGCCGCCTGAGCGACCGGTCGACCGGCCGGTCGACCGGCTGGCCGGGCTGCTCGTGCCATTGCCGGCCTTGCCATCGGTGCCCGCCTTGGTGGGCTGACTGTTCTTGGTCTGGGAGTCCTGGCTGGGGGCGTCCGAGGCCGTGGAGGCCTTCGAGGGCGCGCTGGAGGTGCGGGAAGCAGGTGGGGTCACGGTGTGATCGTGGTGGTCGCCCGGGCGGTGCGCTACCCGAGAGCGTCATCCGACGGTGCCATGTGGCCAGCACGCCCGTGGCGCGCGCACGACGAGCGGGGCGCTGGCAGGATCGGAGCATGAGGCGCAGCCGTCGAGCCGAGCCCCTCCGCACCGGTCCCGCCGCCCCCGTAGCGCTCGCCGCCGTGCTCGGCGCGGTGGGGGTCGCTCGCCCCGTGGTGCGGTGGGCAGCGTGAGCGCACCGAGCACTCCCGGTGCACCGGGCGGCGACGTCGCCGCGGCCGCTCTGCGGGCCGCCTCGCTGACGCGCGCCGTCGTCCGGAGCGCCGTCGTCGGGGGAGCGGTGGGGCTGGTGGCCTCTGCTGCGGCCTCCGCCGTGGCGGCGCACTTCGCCCGTCGCGTCGTCACCCCGGAGAAGGTCCGCCTCGACGACGTCAAGGTGCTCGCCGTCGAGCCCGACCGCGTGCTGCTCGCCGCGAGCGACCTCACCCTCGCCCCCGGCCGGTACGGCCTGTGGACCGACGGCGGCGCCACGCACTCCCAGCTGGGTGACGTGATCGGCGTCGAGGAGCCCGGAGCGGGTGGGCAGGCGCAGCGACGCGGGCGGGCCGTGGTGCGTGCGCTGCTGGGCACCGACTCCGGCGTCCTGCGCCCCGGCCCCGGCCGCTGGAGCGGCTGGTTCCACACGGGAGACCCAGGCCGGGCGCTCGGGCTGCCCTTCGACGACGTGATCGTCTCCTCACCGGTGGGCAAGTTGCCCGCCTGGCTGGTGCACCCTGCCGACGGCGAGCTCCGCGACCGGGTGTGGGCCGTGCTCGTGCACGGACGCGGCGGCACCCGCGAGGAGTGCCTGCGCGCGCTGCCGGTGCTGCACCGTCTGGGCGTGCCGGCGCTCGTGCCGAGCTACCGCAACGACCCCGGCGCGCCGACCAGCGTCTCGGGCCGCTACGGCCTGGGAGACACCGAGTGGGTCGACGTCGAAGCCGCGGTCCTGCACGCACTTGACGCGGGGGCCCGCGACGTCGTCCTCATCGGCTGGTCGATGGGCGGGGCGATCGTGCTGTCGCACCTGTCGCGGTCGTGGACGGCCGACCGCGTGCGCGCCGTCGTCCTTGACGGCCCCGTGCTCGACTGGCGGACGGTGCTGCAGCACCAGGCGCGCGTGCACCGGGTTCCCCCGACGCTGGGACGGGCGGGCACCGCGCTCATGGGATCGCCGCTGGCGCGCGCCGCGCTCGGCGTCGAGGGCCCGCTCGACCTCGACCGGCTCGACTGGGTCACCCGTGCCGAGGAACTGCGGGTCCCCGTGCTGCTACTCCACGGAGAGGCCGACGCGGTGGTCCCGGTGGGGCCTAGCCGGATGCTCGCCGCGGCCCGGCCCGACCTCGTGACCCTGCTGGAGTTCCCTGGAGCGGGCCACTGCCGCGAGTGGAACTCCGACCCCGACCGGTGGGAGCGCGAGGTCGCGAGGTTCCTCCTCGAGCACCTGTGACGGTCAGCCGGTGGTCAGCGACGCCGGTTCTGCCAGAGCTGCACGGCCCCGTACCCGAGGACGGCGGCTCCGAGGACTACGCAGACGACACGCAGCCACACGGACATGTCGGCCTCCCACGACGACGACGCGAACCAGAAGCCCAACAGCACGAACGCGATGCCCGTGAGGTTGCGACGCGGGTTGCCACCGGCGCGTGCCTGCTGCTCAGAGGGCTGCTCGGTGTGCTGCTGAGCGGGCTCCTCGGGTGGGGTTCCGGGCGCTGGCGTCGGAGGCTGTGACACCCCGGCAGTCAACCAGCAGCCGACCTGGAGCCGACTCGGAGCTGCTGCGTTCCCCGGCTCTGCAAGCGAACGACCACCGGGTGACCGGCAAATGACCACTGCGTGGACGCGCGGGAACCGTTCGGTGGGTCAGAATGACCCCATGGCCCTCGGTACCACTCGTGACGCGTCCGCGCGTGCCGTCGCCACCGTCGAGGTACCGAGTCGACGTCACCGGCATCGCGTTCTCTCCCTCGCGGTGGGAACCGCCGCCGTCACCGGCGGCCTCGCCGTCGTCGGGTCGGTGTGGCTCGGCATCCCCCTGCGTGACCCCGACGGCTTCCTCGGTCCGGGCTGGGTCCGGATGCCTGCCATCGTGGCGATCTGCCTCCTGCTCGACGTGCTGCCCCGCGCCGCATGGCGGCTGCGCGCCCATCCGGAGTTGCGTTCCGCTCGCGGGCTCGTGCGCTCCGCGCGCGACGTCGCGGTGGCGCGCTGGCCGTGGCGCCGGCTCGTGCCGGTGCTCGTAGCGGTGGCGAGCTTCTACATCACCTACGTCGGGTACCGGAACCTCAAGAACTTCCTGCCGTTCATCCACGAGAGCTCGCAAGACCTGGCTCTCATTGCCAGCGACCGGCTGCTCGCGTTCGGCAACAACCCGGCGGAGATCCTCCACGCCGTGCTCGGCACGGGCTTCTCGGCACACGTGCTGTCCTTCGTCTACATGGGCTACCTGATCTTCGTGCCCGTCTCGGTGGCCGTGGCGTTGATCTTCTGGCGGCACCTCTCGCACGGGCTCTGGTACGTGACAGCGCTCTGCCTCAACTGGGCGCTCGGTGCCGCCAGCTACTACCTCATCCCGGCGTCGGGGCCGTTCTACGCCCTCCCGTGGGATTTCACCGACCTCGCACGCACCGATGTCACCGGTCTGCAGGCAGCGCTGGTGCGCAACCGCTCGATCGTCATGGCCGACCCCGACGTCGGCGGCACGGTCTCCGGCATCGCGGCGTTCGCATCGCTGCACGTGTCGGTCGTCTTCACCGCCGCACTCATCGTGCAGCTCATCGGCATGCCGAAGCTCGTGCGCCGAGCCATGTGGACGTTCTTCGCGCTCACCGTGCTGGCCACCATCTACTTCGGCTGGCACTACATCGTCGATGACCTCGCCGGTATCGCCATCGGCGGCATCGCGGTGTGGGCCGGGGCGTGGGCCACAGGCAACCTCCGCGATCCCGGCCGCCGAGACCACGACGACGATTCTGACGTCGCCGGCAGCGCCGACGCGCTCGACACTCGCGCGCGCCAAGCCGCCGCCTGAGGCGCTGTTCGTCAGGGCCTGTCCGTCACGCGCTGTTCTTTCAGGCGCAGTTCCCGAAGGCATCCGAGCCGCGTCATCCGCGGACGACGAAGGGGCGCCGGTCCGTTGCGGACCGGCGCCCCTTCGTCGTCGAGCGGGCGCTCAGGCGAGCGATCAGGCCGCCGTGCGCTCTCGCACCTGCCGCTTGATACGGCCGAGCATCCCCGACATGCCACGCATCCGGAGTGGGCTCACCGCCCGGCCGAGGCCCAGGCGGTCGCAGAAGTCATCCGGGACGGCCAGCAGCTCGCCGGCGGGAAGCCCGTCAAGTCCCTCGCAGAGGATCCCCGCGAAGCCCCGCGTGGTCGGCGCCTCCCGCGGTGCGGAGGCGAAGACACGCACGATGCGCGCCAGCGGGGGCGTGGCGTGGTCGGCGTCCTCGAGCTCGGTGACGACGAACACCGGTGACTGGCACTCCGGCACCGGCTCGAGGAGCTCGGGATGCTGGGTGTACCGCTCCGGCAGCTCGGGCAGCCCCTCGCTGAACTCCAGCAGCAGCTGGAGCCTCTCGCGCTCGCCGACGGCGTCGAAGTCGTCGACGACGGCCGCGAGCTTGGGAGGCAGATCTGTCGTGCTCATCGGCCGGTCATCGGGACGACACGGACCCCGGCTGCTCCCCGGTGACGATCGGCACGCGCACGGCGTTGCCCCACTCGGTCCAGGAACCGTCGTAGTTCTTCACGTCGTCGAAGCCCAGCAGGTGGTGCAGCACGAACCAGGTGTGGCTGGACCGCTCGCCGATGCGGCAGTAGGCGACGGTGGCGCGGCCGGCGTCGAGGCCCTTCTCCTGCGCGTAGATCGCCTCGAGCTCGGTGCGGGGCTTGAAGCCGCCGTCCTCGGCCACCGCGCGCGCCCACGGCACGGACTGGGCGCCCGGGATGTGGCCGCCGCGCAGCGCCCCCTCCTCGGGGTAGGCCGGCATGTGGGTGCGGGCGCCGGTGTACTCCTCGGGGGAGCGCACGTCGACGAGCTGGGGGCTTTCGGTGCGCAGGAACGCGAGCACGTCGTCCTTGTAGGCGCGGATGCGGGAGTCGTCGCGCTCGACCACGGGGTAGTCGACGAGGGCCAGCTCGGGGACGTCGGTGGTGTACGCGCGGCCCTCGGCCTCCCACTTGGCGCGACCGCCGTCGAGGAGGCGGACGTCCTCGTGGCCGAACAGGGTGAACACCCACAGGGCATAGGCGGCCCACCAGTTGTTCTTGTCGCCGTAGAGCACGATGGTGGTGTCGCGGGTGATGCCGCGCTCACCGAGGAGCTTGGCGAAGGCCTCGCCGTCGATGTAGTCGCGGGTGACCGGGTCGTTGAGGTCGGTGTGCCAGTCGATCTTGACGGCGCCCGGGATGTGACCGGTCTCGTAGAGGAGCACGTCCTCGTCGCTCTCGACGACGACGAGGCCGGGCTGGCCGAGGTGCTCCGCGAGCCACTCGGTGCTGACGAGCCGCTCGGGGTGGGCGTACTCCGCGAAGCGGGGCGAGGGGTCCGGGGCGATGCGCGACGACGTGGTCTGTGCAGTCATGTCGGGAGATTAGAGGACGTGGGTGTGCCCTAACGACTCGGGACCTCCCCACAGGACGCTCCCCGCCTGCCTCCTCGATGGCCCGTCCGAGGCTGTGACCTGCAGCTCACCGGACCGGCGGGTGGGGGCCGCGAGCGGCGGTGGCTGGCCGTCAGCCCTAGGCTCGACCGGTGCCTGACGCGACCGCCCTTGACGCCGTCGAGACCACCGACGCCGTCCCCTCTCTCGTACAGCGAGACCCGCGGCCCAGTCCCCAGCGCCTTCTCGACGACCTCGTGCCCCCACCGCACTTCGCCGCCGCCAGTTTCGACAGCTACCGACCCGACCCGACCCAGCCGACCCAGGCCGAGGCCGTGCAGGCGCTGCGCGACCGAGCGGGGCGCTGGAGCGGCGCCAAGGGCTCGAAGGGCGCCAAGGGCTCCGCGGGAGGAGGTCTCGCGAAGCTGTTCGGCCGCGGTGGCGGTGCAGCCGCCAAGGAGGGCATCTACCTCGACGGCGGCTTCGGCGTGGGCAAGACCCACCTGCTGACCTCACTTTTCCATGCCGTGAACAGCCCCTCGGCGCCAGCGGCGTACGGCACCTTCGTGGAGTACACCAACCTGGCGGGCGCCCTCGGCTTCCGGCAGGCGGTCGAGGCGCTCGCGGCCAAGCGCCTGGTCTGCATCGACGAGTTCGAACTGGACGACCCGGGCGACACCGTGCTCATGAGTCGCCTGCTACGCGAGCTGTCCGACGCCGGCACGGCCCTGGCGGCCACGTCCAACACGCTGCCCGACGCCCTGGGTGAAGGCCGGTTCGCCGCGGAGGACTTCCTGCGCGAGATCCAGGCCGTCGCCTCCCGGTTCGACGTGTACCGCGTCGACGGCGAGGACTACCGCCACCGCGGCCTGCCGGCTCCGCCCGAACCAGCCACCGACGACGACGTGCGCGAGCGGGCTGCCCAGCGGCTCGCGGCGGGCGAAGGGGTGGTGCTCGACTCCTTCGACGCTCTCCTCAGCCACCTCGCCACCGTCCACCCCAGCCGCTACGGGGCGCTGCTCGATGGCGTCACCGCCGTCCACTGGACCGGGGTGCGGCCGGTCTCGGACCAGAGCGTCGCGCTGCGCCTCGTCGTGCTCGGAGACCGCATGTACGACCGCGACCTACCGCTCGTCGCATCCGGCGCGCCGCTGGACCAGCTCTTCCCCGATGAGCTCATGAACGGCGGCTACCGCAAGAAGTACGCCCGTGCGGTCTCGCGTCTGACCGCCCTGGCTCGCGAGGGCTCCCACCCCTGATCCCGTGGTGGCCGACTGCCCATGATCACCGCGGATTCATTCCCCGTGATCATGGGCAGTCGGCCACCAGGGGGCCGGCCGCCGCCAAAGTCAGCTGAGGCGAACGACGGCGCTGGCGCGGGCCGGCAGCCGCACCGCCGCACCGTCGATCGTGGTGGCCGCCGCGTCCCACGCGAGCACCAGCGCGGCGCGCGCGCCGTCGTCGTCGTCCTCCAGCACTCCGTCGAGCGGCACGTCCTGCGGCTGCTCCGCCAGGTTGGCCACCAGCGCCAGTGAGCCGCGCCGAGCGACCAGCCAGGGGCTGCCGCCCTCGCGCAGCTCGGTGTCACCGCTGGTGGCGGTGCGGACGTCGCGCAGGTCGTCTCCGGCGAGGTCGGGCTCCGAACGGCGCAGCGACAGCAGGTCTCGGGTCCAGGCGAGCAGCCGCGCGCCGCGATCGGAGGTGGGCTCGGACCAGTCGAGCTTGCTGTCCTGGAACGTCGAGAGTGCCTGCGGGTCGGGCACGTCCTCGGTGTCCCATCCGTGGGAGGCGAACTCCTCCGCCCTGCCCTTGCTCACCAGGGCGCCGAGCTCGGCGTCGTGGTCGGTGAAGAACATCCACGGCGTGGTGGCGCCCCACTCCTCGCCCATGAACAGCATCGGCGTGAAGGCGCTCGTGAGGATGGCGGCCTGCGCGGTGGCGAGCCCGGCGTCGTCCAGCGACGCCGAGAGCCGGTCTCCGGTGGCGCGGTTGCCGGTCTGGTCGTGCGTCGTCGTGTACGCCACGAACGCGTGACCGCCGTAGCGGGAGGTGTCGACGGGAGCTCCCCAGGTCTTGCCGCGGAACGGGCTGTACGTGCCCGCGTGGTGGAACACGCGCTGCAGCACTCCGCCGAGCACCTCGAGGCTGGCGAAGTCCTTGTAGTAGCCACCGCGCTCGCCGGTCATCACCGAGCGCAGGGCGTGGTGGACGTCGTCGGCCCACTGCGCCTGCATGCCACGCGCCGGCAGCTTCGTCGTGGACTGCTCACCGAGAGGCGTGACCATGCCGGTGTCGTTGAGGTCGCTCTCGGCGATGAGCGTCAGCGGTCGGTCGAGCTGCTTCGACAGGGCGGCCGTCTCGCGGGCCAGCTGCGCCAGGACGTGCTCGTCGGAGTCGTCGACGAGGGCGTGGACCGCGTCCAGGCGCAGCGCGTCGATGTGGAAGTCGCGGAACCACCGCAGGGCGTTGTCGACGACGAACCGCCGCACGCCGTCGGAGCCGGGCTGGTCGAGGTTGACCGCTGCGCCCCAGGGCGTGTGGTGCTCCTCGGTGAAGTAGGGGCCGAACTCGGCGAGGTAGTTCCCCGCCGGGCCGAGGTGGTTGTAGACGCAGTCGAGCGCCACGGCCAGTCCCGCCTGGTGCGCGGCGTCGACGAAGCGCTGCAGCGCCGCGGGCCCTCCGTAGGCGTCGTGCACGGCGTACAGGTCCACGCCGTCGTATCCCCAGCCGCGGCGGCCCGGGAACGCGGCCACCGGCAGCAGCTCGATGACGTCGACGCCGAGCGCCGCCAGGTGCGGCAGCTTCGCGATCGCCGCGTCGAGCGTGCCCTCGGGGGTGAAGGTGCCGATGTGCAGCTCGTAGATGGCGGCGCCGCGGGCGTCGCAGCCCTGCCAGGTGGTGTCGCCCCAGGTGTGGGCGCTCGCGTCGAAGACACGGCTCGGGCCGTGCACGTCGTGCGGCTGGTGGGCGCTGCGCGGGTCGGGGCGGGGGTCGCCGCCGTTCACCCGGAAGGCGTAGTCGGTGCCGTCGCCCGCTTCGGCCACGTCGAGAGCCCACCAGCCGGGCGCCGGGTCATCGGCGCGCCCCATGGGCAGGGTCTGCGTTCCGGTGGGGAGGTGGACGTCGAGCTCGACGCGATCAGCGGAGGGCGCCCAGACGGCGAAGCGATGCACGCGACCACCCAATCGGTGATCATGGGCGTCCGCCACCCGAGTGACGCTCCCCTCCCCGTGATCATGGACCTCCGGAACGCCGTGGGTGGATCCGCCCCCCTTGAATGGCACGGAGTGGCCCCGTGCCAGGAGGAGTGTCACGGGGTGGCCCTGTGCCATTCGAGGGTGGGTCAGGCGCGGGCCCGCAACACCTGAGTCGGCATCCATGGGCCGGTCCACCACCCGCGCCACCCGGCGTCGCGTGGTCCCTCGACGTCCAGGCCAGCCTCGCGCAGCGCATCGGCGTACTCGGAGGTGTGCTGGATGTCCATGATCGCGACGCGGCCGCCCGGGGCAAGCACCCGCACCACCTCGCGCACGGCCCGGCGGCGATCGGCGGGTGAAGGCAGGTTGTGGATCGACAGGCTCGCCGTCACCAGCTCGAACGAGGCGTCGGAGAACGGGAGCTCACGCATGTCCGCCGTGACGTAGCGCACCCGGTCGGTCACAGCCGCGGCACTGGCGTTGCGCGCGGCGGCGTCGGGGGAGTTGCCGGACTGGTCGGCCGTGTGCCACAGATCCACACCCGTCACGTGAGCCCCGGGGAACCGTCGGGCGGTCATGATGGCGACGGCGCCGCGGCCGCACCCGATGTCGAGCACGCGTGCAGGCGCGGGGGCGCCGTCGTCGAGCAGGTCACTCCAGAGCTGGAACTTGCCGCGCACGCTGGTGTGCAGATGCACCGCAGCGCCTGCGGCGTTGCCCAGTGCGCCGAGCAGCAGCAGGGTGCCGAGTGGCTGCGCCCATGGCCTGCGGACGCGCGCCGCGAGGGCCGCCCCCGCGGCGGCAGACGCTGCGGCAAGGCCCACCCATAGCCGCGGCACCGCGGGTGCGTCGATGCCGTAGGACCCTGCGGGTCTGCACGTGGCCATGTCGTCGCCGTCCTGCCTGGGGTCGATACTCAAGTTTTAGTAAGCGTGTACCGACATGAGGGCTATGTCCAGGACCACCACCCGACTGATGGTGCTGGGTGTCATCGCGCACCGGCAGCCCATCGGCGGTTACGGCGTCGAGGCGGTGCTGCGCGAGTGGGCCGTCGAGCGGTGGACCACCATTGCCCCGGCGTCGATCTACCAGCAGCTCAAGACGCTCGAGTCGGCCGGCTCTATCCACCGCACGAGCGGCGACGGCTCACGGGCAGCGCTTTTCACCTGCACCGACGACGGGTGGGAGGAGCTGCGCCGCCTCTGTCGATCGCTGCTTGACGACGACGTACGCCCGCTCGGCCTGGTGCCGCTGCTGCACTTCACGCCCGTCCTGCCCACCGCTGAGCTGGTCGCCGGGCTGGAGCGGCGGATCAACCACATCGACGCCGCCCTTGCGCACGAGGAAGACGTCCTGGCGCTGGCCGGCTCGCGCGGGCCGGCGCACGTCGTCGAGATCTTCCGGCTGACCGTGCACGCCCTGCGGGCCGAGCGCACCTGGAGCCAGGAGTTCATCGGACGGCTGCGCGCCGGCGAGCGAGCCGGGAGCTGACGCGGATCAGACGCGGCCCGTCCAGGTCAGCGACTGCAGGTCGGCCTTGTCGATGTAGAGGCCGCCGCCGAGGTGGTCGATCTCGTGCTGCATGATCCGCGCCGACCAGCCGTGGAACACCTCGTCGAAGGCGCGGCCCGCCTCGTCCTGACCGACCACGCGCACCGACCGGAAGCGCGCCACCTCGGCCTCGTACCCGACCACCGAGAGGCACCCTTCCTCGAACACCACGCGCTCGGCCTCCTCCACGGACACGGGCGCTCCCGAGGCGTCCACAGGGGAGTAGGACGGGTTCACGATCACCCGGAACGGAAGGTCGGAGCGTTCGCGCGGGTCGTCGTCGTCATCGCCGGAGTCTTCGACGACGGCGAGGGCCAGCCCCAGCCCGATCTGCGGCGCCGCGAGCCCCACGCCCGGCGCGGCGTGCATCGAGACCTTCATCGCCTCCACGAGGTCGGCCATGAGCTCGGGCGAGAGCTCACCGTCGTAGGGCTGGGCGACCTCCCGCAGCACCGGGTGCCCCGCCTGCACGATGGGCAGCGGCTGCGGTCCGCGCAGCAGCTTTCCCACCGCCTTGCGGAGGTCCTTGCTGCTCATGGGACGGCGGATGCCGTCCACGACGCTGGTGGGGCTCGACTGCTGGGCCATGCTCACGGCGCAGCATCTTCCCCCACGGCCGCCGTGGCGGCGGCAGCCACCTCGCTGGAGCCCTCGCGGACCAGCAGCGCGACCGGCATCGAGGCCAGCAAGCGCGCGAGCTGGATGGCGCCGCCGTCGTGGAGGGCTCCGGTGAGCAGGTCACGCCATGCGCCGGGGCCGTCCTGGCCGGGACGGGCCTCCGGGAGCACCACGGTGTGCTGCCCCCAGCCGCCGAGCCGCTCCAGCGAGGCCGCCAGGCGGGTGGCCACGACCACCACCTGCGGCACCCCGCCGTCCAGCTCGGTCGTGCCGCGGCCGAAGGCCACGGCGTTGCCCGTGGAGGTCGCCACGGCCGTGTACGTCGCGCCTTCGCCGACGAACCACTCGGGGTGCTCGCGGCGCAGTCGCAGCGCGCGGGAGGTGACGAGCAGCTTCTCGTCGGACAGGTCGCCAGGTCGGGCGCCGGAGTCGAGTCGTGCCAGACGACGACGGCGCTCGGGGTAGTCGACGGGGCGCCGGTTGTCGGGGTCCACCAGGGACAGCGAGACCACTTCGGTGCCCTGGTAGACGTCCGGGACGCCCGGCATCGTCAGCTGCACGAGCTTCTGCCCGAGCACGCCCACGCGCACCGGCCCGGCGATGCGCTGGGAGAACGCCTCGACGGCTTCCAGGATGGCCGCGTCTCCGAGCACGCCCATCGCGAAGGACCTCACGGCGTCCTCGTAGGCCTCGTCGGGGTTCGTCCACGTGGTGTGGAGCTTCGCCTCGCGGATGGCCTTCTCGAGGTAGCCCAGCAGGCGTTCACCGCTGATGGGTCCGCCGTCGCGACCGGATCCCCAGGTGCCGAGCAGGGTCTGCCAGATGAGGTGCTCGGTCTGACCGTCCAGCTCCTGGTGACGGTGCTCGGCGGCCAGGCGCCGCCACTGTCGCAGCGCCTCGGCGAACTCCAGTGGCAGCTCCGAGAGGACGGCGAGCCGCGCCCGTACGTCTTCGTCGCGCTTGGTGTCGTGCGTGGTGAGCGTGGTCATGGCCACGGGCCAGTCGCGCACCTGCTGCGCGCAGTAGGCGTGGAACTCCTCCGGCGCCACGCCCACGCGGTCGGGGTCTCCGCCGACCTCGTTGAGCCCGGCCAGGCGGAACCAGCGGTAGAACGCCGTGTCCTCCACACCCTTGGCCATGACGGGTCCGCACGTCTGCTGGAACCTCACCACCAGCTCGGCGCGGTCGGCGTCGGCCAGCCGCCCCGCGCTGCCGACCTCGCGGCCCAGCAACAGGTCGACGACGACGGCGAGGGTGTCCCACCGCTCCTCCGGCAGGTGCTCGCGTGCCTGCTCCGCGGCCTCCTCGAGCACCCGCTGGGCCTCGGCCGGAGCCGGCTCGCCGGGCACCACGTAGGCGCGGTAGCGCGGGAAGGCCACGAGCAGCTCCACCACGCACTCGCGCAGGGCCCGCTCGGTGTGGTCGCGCAGGCGGACGTCCGCCGCGACGATCTGCACGAGCAGCTGCACGAGGCGATGCACCTCGGCGTACAGCCCCGCCTCGACCACCTCCCGCTTGGCGGCGGCGACGACGGCGGGGAAGCCCGTCGCTTCGCCCGTGACCTCCGCGAGCAGCGCCGACAGCGGCCCGGCGCCGGCCGGGTCCACGAAGAGCCCGCCGACGCGCAGCAGTGCGTCGTAGCCGGTGGTGCCGGCCACGGGCCAGTCGTCCGGGAGTACCTCGGAGCCCTCGAGGATCTTCTCCACCACGACCCACGCCCCGCCGGAGTGCTCGGCGAGGCGGCGCACGTACCCGCGCGGGTCGGCGAGGCCGTCGGGGTGGTCGATGCGCAGCCCCTCCAGCTCCCCGGACGCGAGCAGCTCCAGCAGCAGTTCGTGGGTGGCGTCGAAGACCTCCGGGTCCTCCACGCGGATGGCGGCGAGGGTGTCGACGTCGAAGAACCGGCGGTAGTTCAACTCTTCGTCGGCCACGCGCCAGTGCGCCAGGCGGTACCACTGCCGGTCGACGAGCTCGGCCAGCGGCAGCGACTCCGTGCCAGGACGCACCGGGAAGACGTGGTCGTAGTAGCGCAGCAGTGGCTCGCTGCCAGAGCTGTCGAGCTTCAGCTCCCCGGAGCCGAGCACCTGCCCGATCCGCGAGCCGAGCACCGGCATGAGGATCGCGTGGCCCGACGTCCACCAGTCGACGTCGAACCAGCGCGCGTACGGCGAGTCCGGTCCGTCACGCAGCACCGACCACAGGGCTCGGTTGAGCCGCGCCGGGGTCGGTACGGCCATGTGGTTGGGGACGACGTCGGCGACGGCGGCCAGGCCCCTGCTGCGCAGGCGCTTCACCAGCACGTCGAGCGCCTCGCGGCCTCCGGCCTCGGGGTTGACGCGGCTGTGGTCGACGACGTCGTAGCCGTGCGCCGAACCCGGCGTCGGCTCCAGCAGCGGCGACAGGTAGGCGTGGGAGACGCCGAGGGCGTCGAGGTGGTCGACGATGGCGGTGGCGTCGTCGTACCCGAACTCCGGCCTGATCTGCAGCCGGTAGGTCGAGACAGGGACCGGCTTGCCGGGCGCGGGGCGATGCTGGGCGGCGGAGCCGCCCTGTCCGTCCGTGCGTCCGTCGGGGCGCGCCTCAGGTGCGGTGTCGCTCACAGCGCCTCCACTGACGGACGGGTGACCACGAGGAGGCTGCGCCCCGCCACGGTGACATCGGACCCGGCGGGGAACGGCCCGGCGGGTGCTGCGGCGGCCAGAGCCACCGCAGCAGGTTTGGCTGGTGACGGAGCCTCGGGTGGCGAGGCGGTGTCGACCACCACCCGCCACTCGAACCCGTACTCCTCCGGCGGCAGCGTGAAGACGACGTCCTCGTGGGACGCGTTGAACATGATGTAGAAGCTGTCGTCGACGATCTGTTCGCCCCGGGGGTCCGGCTCGGGGATCGCCCAGCCGTTGAGGAAGACGCCGAGGGAGCGGGCGTACCCGGTGGACCAGTCGCTGTGCGTCATGTGGAGCCCAGCGGGGGTGAACCAGGCGATGTCGCCCAGGGAGCTCTCGCCGCCGTGCTGGGCGTCTCCGGCGAAGAATCGGCGGCGCCGGAAGACGGGATGGTTCATCCGCACGGAGATGACCTGCTGGGTGAAGCGCAGCAGGTCGCGCTGCTCGTCCGTGAGGTTCCAGTCCACCCACGAGGTGCGGTTGTCCTGGCAGTAGGTGTTGTTGTTGCCCTTCTGCGTACGGCCCAGCTCGTCGCCGTGGAGGATCATCGGCACGCCCTGGGACAGCAGCAGCGTCGCGAGCATGTTGCGCTGCTGGCGCGCGCGCAGCGCGTTGACGCCCTTGTCCTTGGTCTCGCCCTCGACACCGCAGTTCCACGAGCGGTTGTGGCTCTCGCCGTCGCGCCCGCCCTCGCCGTTGGCCTCGTTGTGCTTCTCGTTGTACGAGACGAGGTCGCGCATCGTGAAGCCGTCGTGCGCGGTGACGAAGTTGATGGACGCGATGGGCTTGCGGCCGTTGTGCTCGTAGAGGTCGGACGAGCCCGAGATGCGACTGGCGAACTCCGCCAGCGCGCTCGGCTCGCCGCGCCAGAAGTCACGGACGGTGTCGCGGTACTTGCCGTTCCACTCCGTCCACAGCGGGGGGAAGCCGCCCACCTGGTAGCCGCCGTCGCCGACATCCCACGGCTCGGCGATGAGCTTGACCTGGGAGACCACCGGGTCCTGCTGGATGAGGTCGAAGAACGCCGACAGCCGGTCCACCTCGTGGAACTGGCGCGCCAGGGTGCTCGCCAGGTCGAAGCGGAACCCGTCGACGTGCATGTCGTTCACCCAGTACCGCAGCGAGTCCATGATCAGCTGCAGCACGTGGGGCGACCGCATGAGCAGCGAGTTCCCGGTGCCGGTAGTGTCGTAGTAGTGCGCCTTGTCCGAGTCGACGAGGCGGTAGTAGGCCGCGTTGTCGATGCCGCGGAAGCACAGCGTCGGGCCCATGTGGTTGCCCTCGGCGGTGTGGTTGTAGACGACGTCGAGGATCACCTCGATGCCCGCCTGGTGCAGCGTGCGCACCATCGACTTGAACTCCATGACCTGCTGGCCGCGGCTGCCGGTGGAGGAGTAGGCGTTGTGCGGGGCGAAGAACCCGATGGTGTTGTAGCCCCAGTAGTTGGTCATGCCCTTCTCCTGCAGGTGGGTGTCCTGCACGAACTGGTGGACGGGCATGAGCTCGATGGCGGTGACGCCGAGGTCGGTGAGGTGCTCGACCATCGCCGGGTGGCCGATGCCGGCGTAGGTGCCGCGGATCTCCTCGGGCAGGCCGGGGTGCGTCATCGTCAGGCCCTTGACGTGCGCCTCGTAGATGACCGTCTCGTGGTAGTCGCGCGCCGGCGGCCGGTCGGTGCCCCAGTCGAAGTAGGGATTGACGACGACGGACAGCATCGTGTGGCGGGCGCTGTCGGCCGTGTTGCGGCGCGACGGGTCCTTGAAGGAGTAGCTGAAGAGCGACTCGTGACCGTCCACCTGGCCGTCGATGGCCTTCGCGTACGGGTCGAGCAGCAGCTTGCTGGGGTTGCAGCGGTGCCCGGCGGCCGGGTCGTACGGGCCGTGCACGCGGTACCCGTACCGCTGACCGGGCTGGATCCGCGGCAGGTAGGCGTGCCAGACGAACCCGTCGACCTCGGGCAGGTCGAACCGCGTCTCCCGCCCCCGCTCGTCCACGAGGCACAGCTCCACGCGCGAGGCGACCTCCGAGAAGAGCGCGAAGTTCGTCCCCGCGCCGTCGAAGGTGGCCCCCAACGGGTAGGGGCGTCCTGGCCAGACCTGCATGGCGTCCTCTCACGGGCGACGGTGGTGCAGCCCGCCGCGTGAGCGGCAGGCAGGGGTCATCCTGGCCGAGCGCGCGCTCTGCCGCCTCGTGGACTGCCAGGACGCGCCTCGAGGAGCGTCCTGCGGCCACATGGGAGGGGGTGGTTCGACTCAGCCCCCTGGCGTGAAGTAATGTTCTTCTCGTTCGGCCGCGAGGCCGGTACGCGGACGTGGCTCAGTTGGTAGAGCATCACCTTGCCAAGGTGAGGGTCGCGGGTTCGAATCCCGTCGTCCGCTCGGAGGGCACCGCTCGAGGGTCGCTCGGACTCGGATGCCCCTCGGTGGAGTGGCCGAGAGGCGAGGCAACGGCCTGCAAAGCCGTGTACACGGGTTCGAATCCCGTCTCCACCTCAAGCGTCACCTCGGTGCCGCACGGGCGATTGGCGCAGTGGTAGCGCGCTTCCTTGACACGGAAGAGGTCACTGGTTCGAACCCAGTATCGCCCACCACACCAGGCCCCGGTCTTCGACCGGGGCCTTTGTCGTACCCGCGACCTCTCACGGTGGACCTCAGGCGCCGGAGTGCGGGTGTGCGGCGAAGAACTCCCACAGCTGCTGCGTGGCGTCCCAGCCCGTGTAGACCTCCTCGCCGTACGGAGTCTGCGACCCGTGCGGCGAGGGCCACTCGTGGCCGTAACCCTTGATCGTCACCAGGGTGACGGACCGCCCGCCGGGGCAGGTCGCCGCGGCGGTCACCACGGGTCCATGTGTGGTCGTGCTGGGAGCCGGGCACCCATTGACGTCCCGCCACATCTGCGCCACGTCGAGGGCAGCGGTCGCGTGGATGGTGGCGGGCCCGACCTTCGACGTCCCGCCGTCGTACAGCACCCGGGTGTCGGTGGTTCCGTTCACGAGCATCACCGAGGGGTGCCCCGGCGGGCGGCAGGGGGTGTCCGGCGCGATGGTTCCCGCTACGGCCCCCACGGCGGCCACCACGTCGCTCGCGCAGGCCAGGCGCTGCGCCATCATGGCTCCGTTCGACATGCCCGCCGCGTAGACGCGCGTCCTGTCGACGGGTACGCGGGCGCTGACGTCATCCACGACCGCAGTGAGAAAGGCCACGTCGTCGACGTCCTCGCGGGCTGCGGCGCCGCAGCAGTCACCTCCGGAGTTCCACGCCCTCCCGAAGCCCTCGGGGTAGACGACGAGGGCGTGCTCCCGTTCCGCGACGTCGTTCCAGCCGTAGGACTGCTCTGCCTGGGAGGCGCTGCCGAACCCGCCGTGGAGCACGAGCACGAGAGGGGCTGGGTCGCTCAGGTCGGCGGGCACGTGTACGGCGTATGTGCGTGCATGGGCGCCGCTGGTGAGGCGCACGGTCGACGTCCCGACGGGGAGACCCGGGAGCCGGGCGGAGTCCGCCGTCGACGACGACGGCGGTGGGCTGGCCGTGATGGGCGAGCCTGGCCCCGAGGCGACGCGCAGGTTCTGTGCTCGGTGGCGCTCGACGAGCCGGGCGCCGACGACGAGCACGAGCATCACGAGCACGAACACCGCCACCGGTGCTGCGCTCCGCGGGAGCCCCCTCACGGGCGGGCACGCTAGCGGCGCGTGCCGCCCACCGGTGGGTGCGTGCGACGAACCGGCAGACGAACGGAGACGCAGCCCCCCCGTGCGCGGGGGCCCCTCAGACGTTGCGGGCGCGCGCGAGAGCTGCGTCGATGACCGTCTGGATGCTGAGCTGCCGGACCGTGGCCCCGGTGAGCTTCGCGAGACCCTCCCGGCTGGCAGCAATCTCGGGGTAGCGGGCGGCGTCGAGTCCTGGCGCCGGTGCCACCCAGGGGTCCCCGCCCTCGGCGTGCACGGCGCTCGAGGCGAAGGCCAGCACGAAACCGCTGTAGACGCTGTACGCGCGCACGAGATCGTCCCCGGTGAGCCCCGCCGCGCGGAAGGCGGACAGGATCGCTTCCATCGAGTCGAGCTCCGCTTCACCCTCGGTGTTGAGTCGCATCGCCTCGAGGCCGATGGCCGGGTGCGCCACGAAGGTCTCGACGGTGCGCTCGGCGAACTCGTGGAGGTAGGCCTCCCAGTCGTCGACGGTTGAGGTCATCGAGTCCAGGACGAGTGCCATGACCCGGTCGAGGAGGCGGCGGACGAGCTCGTCGCGGTTGCGGAAGTGTCGGTAGATCGCGGTCGGGTCGGCATTCAGGCGCGCACCCATTTCGCGGACGGTCACGCTCTTGCCCGCGCGAGCGAGCTCCAGGCCTGCCGCGAGGATCGTCTCCCGGTCAAGTCTCTGTGCCTTCGTCATCATGCCCATCCTCCTCCCTGCCCCATGACGATAGCGGATCGTTGCCATTGTGTAAACACAGTTGTCAACACTGTTGACGCAGGTAGGGAGCGCTCTTACGGTCCGTCCCATCCAGAAGGGAGGATCTTGTGCACACACTCTTCATCGGCGGTCACGCCTATGTGCCCGGTGAGCCCGGGCCCCGTACCGCAGGTGTTGCCGTCGAGGACGGTCGCATCGTCGCCGTGGCGCCCGATGCCCAACTGCTCGCGCACCGCACGGTCGGCACCGAACTGGTCGATCTCCGGGGCGGCCTGGTGCTGCCGGGCTTCGTCGACTCTCACGCGCACCCGCTCATCGGGGGGTACGAAGCCGGGCAGTGCGATCTCGGTAGCGCGACGGACGTCGCCACGACCCTGGCGCTCGTCAAGGAGTACGCCGCCAGGTCGGCGACATCCTGGATTCTCGGCGGCGGCTGGTCGATGGAGCACTTCATCGGCGGCAACCCGCACCGGTCGCTGCTCGACGACGTGGTCTCCGACCGCCCCGTCGCTGTGGTGAGCCGTGACCACCACACGCTCTGGACGAACTCCCTTGCCCTCGAGCGCGCGGGTATCAACGCCTCCACGCCCGATCCTGAGGGAGGACGCATCGAGCGAGGTCCTGACGGCACTCCCACCGGGGTCATCCATGAGCGCGCGATGGAGCTCGTGCTGGATGTCCAGCCGCCAGCGACGTCCGAACAGGTGGTCACGGGGTTGCTCCGGGGGCAAGACGTCATGGCCTCGGTCGGGGTCACCGCGTGGCTCGACGCGCGTGTCGGTGCGCAGCACGGGCTGCCCGACACACTCGACGCCTACCTCGCGGCCGACGCTGCCGGCTCGCAGCGCGCCAAGGTCACCGCCGCGCTCTGGTGGGACCCTGCGCAGGGGGTCGAACAGGTTGACGAGCTGCTCGCCCGACGCGCACGGGCGAGCAGCGGGACCGGACGTATCAGCGCTTCCGTCGTGAAGATCATGGTGGACGGCATCGCCGAGAATCGCACGGCAGCGCTCTCGCAGCCGTATCGAGACCCGCTCGGCCACCCCACCGACAATCACGGCGAGACGTTCCTCACGACCGCGCAGCTGAACGCGGCGGTCGCGGCGGTGATGGCAGCGGGCTTCGACGCCCACTTCCACACCCTCGGCGACCGCGCCGTCAGCGAGGCACTGGATGCGATCGAGGCGGCCTCGTCCGGGCGTCGGGCAACACTCGCCCATCTGCAGATGGTGACTGCCCGGGACGTGGCGAGGTTCGCGCAGCTGGGAGTCGCGGCGAGCATCCAGATGCTCTGGGCCCAGCCGGAGCCCCAGCTCGTCGAACTCACGCTTCCGTTCGTCCACCCGGACCTCGTGGAGAGGCACTACCCCTTCGGCGAGCTGCACGACGCCGGTGCCCTGCTGGCCGCGGGCAGCGACTGGCCGGTCTCCAGCCCCGACCCTCTCGAAGCGATCCAGGTGGGTGTTCTCCGTCGCGACCCACGCCACTCGCGCACGGCCCTCGGTCCGTGCGGCCACCAGCTCGACCTGGCGACGGCGCTGACCGCCGCGACTGCCGGTGCCGCCTGGGCGCTCGGCCGTGAACACGAGTTCGGCACGCTGACGGTCGGCTCGAGCGCCGATCTCGTCACGCTCGCCCACAACCCCTTCACGGCTCCCCCGGAGCAGATCGCGGCATCTCGCGTCACATCGACGTGGATCGACGGGGTACGCGTCCACTCCATCTGATCTGGCCCCACCGCTCCATCCCCTTGCCCCCATCACCCCCTTTCCGAGCAGGAGCTGCACGATGCCCACGGCACTCACTCGCGCACGTAGCGCGCCCGGCCGCACCTTCGCCTCCGCGGTCGCCCTGGCAACCGCCTCCGTTCTCTCCGCGTGTAGCGGCTCGACGCCCTCGCAGGAACCGCCTGCGGCAGGAGGACGTGACGCCGGCTTCGACGTCGTGAACTCCCTGGCCGCCGGGAGAACCCCGGTCGAGTCGGTCACCTGGGCGCTCGCCGAAGGTGAGCCCAGCTCGCTCGATCCGGCACTCGGCTACTCGTACGTGACACCCAATCTGTGCGAGAACCTGCTGCTGCTGAACGAGGACTTCTCGGTGAGCGAGCACATCGCCCAGCGGGCCGAGTGGTCGACCGACACCACGTTCGTCATCGAGTTGCGCGACGACGTCACCTTCTGGGACGGCTCACCGGTCACCGCGGCTGATGTCGTCTACAGCCTCTCGCGCAACCTCCAGCCGTCGTCGAACTGGTACAGCCCCTTCTTCTTCGTCACGGACATCGCGCAGACCGGCGATCTCGAGGTGACTCTGACTTTCAGTCAGCACTCGTCGCAGTTCCGTGAGGTGCTCAGCGGCGGCGCCGGCGCTGTCATGCAGAAGGCCTACGGCGAATCGGTGGGTGATGCGGTCGGCACGGCGGAGACCGGGCTGATGTGCACCGGCCCCTTCATGGTCGAGAAGGGCGGGTGGACCCCTGGCACCTCCATCACCACCCGGGCGAACCCTGCCTATTGGAACGGGACGGTGCTCGCCCAGGAGATCACCTACGTGTTCGTCCCCGACTCGACGAGCCTCACCAGTGCCCTGCTCAGCGGAGAGGTCGACGGCGCCTTCGGTGTTCCCACCTCGGCTGCGGCGCAGTTCACCGAGAGCGACGCCGGCCAGTTCGTTGTCGGTGACTCGACGGGCTTCATCTCGATCATGGGCACCTCGCCGCAGAGCCCCGCGGCCATCGCCGCGGTGCGCCGGGCGCTCGGCCTCGCGATCGATCGTGCCCAGTTCCTCGAGACTATCCTCCACGGCTACGGCACCGAGATGAAGACGCTCGTGCCGCCGTTCATCTGGTCGGGAAGCCCCGTCAGGGACATCTACGACGCGGGTTACGCCTCGCTCCCGGACATCGAGCACGACGTCGAACGAGCTCGCGAGCTCATCGCGGAGTCGGGAGCAGATCTTTCGGAGCCGATGGTCATGGCGGTCCCGGCGGGCAACACCGAGGCGATGCAGACGGCGCTCATCGTCCAGGCAGCGGGCGAGGCGATCGGCCTCACGATCGAGATCGACGAGAAGCAACCCGCCGACTACGGCGCGCTGTACGGCGACCCCGCCCTCAGGGACACCGTCGACCTCATGCTCAGCGTCGACTACATCGCAGTTCCGGCCTTCGTGGCCTACACGCGACTGAACTTCATGCCCACGGACAGGGGCGGCTACTTCAACTGGACTGGCTACAGCAACGAGGCGGTCATTGCTGGTCTGGACGAGGCCGCCACCGCTACGGACGCGACGGCCGCAGCGAAGGCGTACGTCGCCGCCCAGGATGCGTACGTCGCGGACCTCCCCGTCGTGCCGCTCGCTGCCACCTACCAGACCACGTTCCTCGCCGAGGGACTCACCGGCGTCGTGACCTCGAAGGCATCCGTGAGCTCGCCCTGGGCCCTGCACCTGGGCGGACGGGAGTAGCCGGCACATGACCTCGTCCATGACTTCGGGAGACCGCCGGTGCTGAGGCGCGTCCTCGCTCAGCTCGGCGGGCTGCTCTCGACCCTCGTCATCGCCAGTGCGGTGATCTTTGGGGCGCTCGTGCTCACGCCGGGCGACCCCGTCTCGGCGATCATCGGCGGAGTACAGCCCACGCCGGAGCTCATCGCGCAGGTGCGCGCGGACCACCACCTGGACGCTCCCGTGTGGGAGCGATACCTCCAGTGGGTGGGAGGCATCCTGTCCGGTGACCTCGGGCAGTCCATGGTCTACAAGACCAGCATCAGCGCCCTCCTCGCGCCCCGCATCGCCGTCACCGCGACCCTGGTCGCGTACGCGGCGACGATCGTCGCCCTCGTGGGAATCGGGTCCGGCATCCTCGCGTCGCGAGGCGGCCCGTGGGACCAGGCCGTGCTCGTGTCGACCACGGTGGGGCTGGCCATGCCGACCTTCGTCGTCGCGATCCTCCTGGTCTGGGTCTTTGCGCGGCTCCTGGGATGGTTCCCCGTCCTCGGCGTCGGGGACGGGGGCTGGGACACCTTGCGGCACCTGACGCTTCCGGCGGTCTCCCTCGCGATCATCTACATCGCCTACGTGAGCCGGATTACCCGTGGGTCCCTCGTGGCCCAGCAGACGCGGGAGCACGTCGAGACCGCGCGCGTGCGAGGGATCCCGTCGGCCCGGATCTTCCGTGCGCACGTGCTGCGCAACGCATCGCCGCAGATCCTCGCCGTCTCCGGCACGACCTTTGCGTCGATGTTCGCGACGGCGGCCATCGCCGAGCAGGCCTTCGGGCTCGGTGGTGTCGGTGCCCTCTTCACCGAAGCCGCGTCGAGGAAGGACATCCCCGTGGTACAGGTCATCGCACTGCTGATGGTGTCGATCTTCGTTGCGGCCAACGCACTCGTCGACATCATCGCCGCGCTCATCGATCCCCGCAGCGACCGGACACACGCATGAGCGCCGCTCCCTCCGTCGCACGTCCGTCCCTGCAGCGTGCATGGAGGACGGCGCGCGGCGGTCCCGGTGTCATCGTCGCAGGGGCGGCGCTCGCAGCGATCGTCGCGAGCGCGGCCCTCGGCCCGCTCGTTGCGCCCTACGACCCCCACCAGCCCTTCGTTGGGCAACCGTTCGAGCCAGCCTCCTTCGAGCACTGGCTCGGCACCGACGCGATCGGGAGGGACGTCTTGTCGAGGATCCTCGCCGGAGCGCCGGGGAGTGTCCTCCCGCCCTTCGTGGTCGCCGTCGGCGCGACTTTGCTCGGTGCGATCGTCGGCGTCACGGCCGCGTGGTGCGGGCGGGCTGTCGACTGGTGGCTCTCACGTGTGGTCGACGTCATCTTCGCGGTCCCCGGGCTCGTGCTGGCCGTGTTGGCCGTCGCCATGTTCGGCAAGGGCCTCGTGGCACCGTCCATCGCGCTCGTCATCTCGTCGTTGCCGCTGACCGCTCGGCTCATCCGCGTCACCGCCCGAGTGGAGCTCAGCAAGCCGTACGTCGAGGCACTCCACGTACAGGGCACGGGCCGGCTCGCCGTCTGGGGGCGCCATCTGGCGCCGGCCCTCGCTCCGACGTTGCTCGCGCAGGCAACCATCGGCTTCGCCTACGCGATGCTCGACCTCGCCGCGATCTCCTACCTGGGCCTCGGGGTGCAACCACCGTCGGCCGACTGGGGCTCCATGATCGCGGACGGTCAAGCGGCCATCCTCCAGGGACACCCCGGTCAGTCACTCGCCGCCGCGACCCTCGTGCTCGCAACGGTGCTGAGCGTGAGCGTCCTCGGTGCGCACGCCACGACCTGGGCCGAGGGGACCGACACGTGAGCACCGTCGCGCCGCCGCTGCTCGACATCGAGTCCCTGCGCATCACCTCGCCCGCGCGGGTGCTCGTCGAGGACTGCACCCTGTCCGTCGCGTCCGGTGAGGTCGTCGGTCTCATCGGCGAGTCGGGTTCCGGCAAGTCGCTGTCCCTGCGTGCGGTCGTGGGCCTGCTCGACGCACGTCTGACCCAGTCCGGGCGGATCTCCGTGGACGGCAAGAACCTTGACGCACTCGACAAGGCCGCTCGGCGCCGGGTGCGGTCACACTCGATGGGGGTGGTCTTCCAGACACCGCGGGCGCATCTCAACCCGCTCCGCAGCATCGGCGACTTCATGACCGAGGCGCTGACATGCGTCGCGGGAGTCTCCGCGTCCGAGGCTGAGGTGCGCGCGGAGTCGCTGCTGGAGGAGGTGGGGATCACCGACCCCCGCCGACGCATGCGCCAGCACCCCGGTGACCTGTCCGGGGGTCTCCTGCAGCGAGTCATGATCGCGTCAGCCCTCGCCATGGAGCCACAACTGTTGCTCGCCGACGAGATGACAACCGCGCTCGACGTCACGGTGCAGGAGGAGGTCATGGCCGTCCTGCTCGACCTCCAGCGCGAGCGCGGTCTCGGCATCCTCTTCGTGACGCACGACCTGCAGCTCGCGAGAGCGGTGTGCGACCGGATCGCCGTCATGTCCGCGGGGCGGATCGTCGAGACAATCCCCGCTGCTCGCCTCGACAACGCGGTCGAGCCCTACACGCGAGCACTCGTCGCGTCGTCCACCCTGTCGAGGCAGCCCGCGGCGACGGACAGCGAGGCGGCGAGCGAGCCCATCCTCGAGGTCCGGGGCCTGCGCCGAGAGTTCATGGTCCGGAAGGCCCGCGGGTGGGGTCGTGAGCCGTTCGTCGCAGTGGACGGTGTCGACCTGACGCTCGGCGCCGGACGGGCACTCGCCGTGGTCGGCCAGTCGGGGTCGGGGAAGACGACGACGGCCCGGATCATCTGCGGGCTGGAGCGTGCCGACGCCGGGACGGTCACCGTCCAGGGGGAGGACTGGAGCCAACCGGCGCGGTCTGTCCGCGAGCGAAGGCACCGCGCAGCCATGGCCCAGATGGTGTTCCAGGATCCTTATCAGTCGCTGGACCCGCGGCAGAGCGTCGAGTCGTGCCTCGCGGAAGCTGTTCGGCTGCAGGAACCGGGCAGTGCGGACGCGGTGCGGGAGCGCGTCCGAGAGCTGGTCCGCAGCGTTGCGCTCGACGAGTCGGTGCTCGATCGCACACCGCGCTCCCTGTCGGGTGGTCAGCGGCAGCGGGTCGCCATCGCCCGGGCGCTGGCGGCGCGACCGAAGCTGCTGGTGCTCGACGAGGCCGTCAGCGCCCTCGATGTGACGGTTCGTGCCGAGATTCTCGATGTGCTCGAAGAGATCCGACACGATGCGGGTGTCGCCCTGCTCATGATCACGCACGACCTCGACGTCGCTGAGCGCCTGTGCTCACACGTCGTGGTCATGCGCGCAGGTCGCGTCATCGAGTCGGGCCCGGTCGCGGAGGTCTTCTCCGCTCCGGCGGAAAGCTACACGCGAACTCTCCTGGCATCGATCCCCAGGCCAGGCTGGGTGCCGCGTCGTCGTGGCTGAGCCGGGAAGCCGGACCAGAACGAGGCCTCGATGCGGCGTCCCCCGAACAACAGGAGGGCGCCGCCCCGTCGCCGGGATGGCGCCCTCCTCGTCCGAGCGGGAGCTGGGTCTCGAGCTAGACAGCGCGGCCCAGGAGCTCGGCAAGTTCGTCGTCGACGTGGACGTGGCGGCTCTCGGCGCCCGGAGGCACGAGGGCGTGGGTGCGGTCGAGGAAGTCACGCAGGTCGGCGGCGTCGGCCTCCAGGACAGCGTGGCCGTCGGGGGAGCTGAGGGACACGAGGACGACCTCGAGTCCGTCGACCTCGCCGGGCCAGACCTGCACGTCACCCTCACCGGTGGGACGGCGCAGGCCCTCACGGAGGAGGTCACGGGCGAAGACCCACTCGATGGAGCCGCCGTCACCCCGGAAGGACGCCGTCACGGCGAACGGGTCGTGCACGCCGTAGCCGAACTCCACCGAGACCGGCACCTTGCCCGACTCGGGGACGACGAGGCGCAGCTCGACCTCGGCGTCGACGTGAGCTGAGCCTCTGGGCACGCTGGTCCTCCCCGGTGATGCGGCGGCACGGAGCCGGCAACGGAGCCGACCCTGTGGTCGGACACCTTCGATGTTCCCCTGTCCCGGACGGATCAAACACCCCCGGGCGGCGTGTCGTACGAGACGTACCCTAGGCGGGTGCAGCCTGCGCCGCCGGTCCCTCCCGCCCCTGAGGGCAGCCGGACCCCCCCTGAACAGGGCGGGGACCACCCATCCGGGCGCACCGGCGCCACGCGCAGCGGGCTCGCCGCGCGGCGCGCCGAGTACCGCGACCGTTGGGAGTGGCGCGCTCGTATCCGCGCGGACCCGGGCAAGCACCGCATCTACCGCGTCGTCGTGGCCTGCGTCGGGGTCTTCCTCATCCTGCTCGGGGCCGCAACCGGCTGGCTCCCTGGTCCGGGGGGCATCCCGTTGGTGCTCGCCGGTCTCGCGGTGCTCGCGAGCGAGTTCGTCTGGGCCCACCGGCTGCTCAAGCGCGCCCGCCTCGCCGTCCACCGCTTCACCCGCTGGGCGGGCAGGCAGCCTCTGTGGCTGCGACTCACGGGCTCCGGGGTGGGGGTCGCCGTGGCCCTGGGCGGCGCCTGGCTGTTCCTCGTGGTGCTGGGGCCCCCCGAGGTGCTGCCGGCCGGGGCCATCGCCCTGCTCGATCGGATCCCCGGCGTCGACAGCTAATCGGTCGACAGCTGATCGACGGCCAGTTGACGGTCAGGTGACCGCTGGCCCGACACCCGCTCAGGCACCGGCGCAGGCGGGTGCGGCCCGTGAACGGCCGACCCCGACGGGCCTGTAGTGTGTTCTCCGCACCCGGGCGATTGGCTCAGCGGTAGAGCGCCTCGTTCACACCGAGGAGGTCACTGGTTCGATCCCAGTATCGCCCACCCGGGTCTGACGGGCCGTCCCTGACAGGGACGGCCCGTCAGTGCTTTCCAGGCTTTTCAGGTGCTCCCGCGAGGAGGTCGTCGGTGACCGAGGGCGTCGTCGTCGGGCGGGTCGCGCTGCTGAGGCGCTTTCCGCTCCGCTCCGCGGGCGGAGACCTCCCGACGAGCGTCCACCTGGACGCCGCGGGTCTCCAGCACGACCGGCGCTGGCAGCTCCTCGACGCCGCGGGGTCACCGCTGCGGGCTCGTGAGCTGCCGGAGCTGGCCGCTCTGTCCGCCTCTGTCGACGACGACGCGCTGCGCGTGCGACGAGCCGCCACTGACGCGCTTCCTCTCGACAGTGGCTGGCCGGAGCAGCTGGCTGGACCCGGCGCCCGCCTGCAGGACTCTCGTGCCGAGGGGGACGGCCGTCGCGGGGGCCACCGCGACGGCGCGGCGGTGCACCTGGTGGCCGCCGGTGCCGCTGACGCACCGGACGCGCCCGCTGAGTGCGACCCGGGGGAGCGTGCCAACGTCGTCGTCGACCTCGACCCTGCTGCGGCGCGCCCCGGGGACGAACGCGGCTGGGTCGGCCGCCGCTTACGCCTCGCAGGCACAGGCGAGGCGGCCGGGCCGCTGCTGGAGGTCACCCGCACCCCGAAGCGCTGCCTGGGGGTGTACGCCGACGTCGTCGAGCCCGGCGAGGTCCGCGTGGGCGACGTCGTCGTCCTCCTCGACCTGTGACTCGACCTGTGACTCGACCTGTGAAGGGGCCTCGGCGGGCGCTGCGGCCCGCGCCGTAGAGTCACGGCCGTGTCTGAGCCTGCTGTCCTGCGCGTGGTGGTCGACGGTGACGAGCGCGAGGTCGCGGCCGGCACCACAGCGGCGCAGCTCTACGAGACCCGCCGCGACGTCGTGGTGGCCCGCATCGACAGCGGGTCGGGGCCCGAGCTGAAGGACCTGACCACCGAGCTGTCCGACGGTGACGTCGTGGAGGCCGTCGAGATCGGCAGCCCTGACGGTCTCGACGTGCTGCGCCACTCCACCGCGCACGTGCTCGCGCAGGCCGTCCAGTCCCTGCACCCGCAGGCGAAGTTGGGCATCGGGCCGCCCGTGCGCGACGGCTTCTACTACGACTTCGACGTCGACGTCCCCTTCACCCCCGAGGACCTCAAGGCCCTCGAGAAGGAGATGCAGCGCATCGTCAAGGAGGGGCAGACCTTCGCCCGGCGCGTCGTGACGGACGAGGAGGCGCGCGCGGAGCTCGCCTCCGAGCCGTACAAGCTGGAGCTCATCGGGCTCAAGGGCGGCACGGGCAGTGCGGACGACGGCACCGAGGTGGCTGAGGGCGCCTCCGTCGAGGTCGGAGCCGGCGAGCTCACGATCTACGACAACGTCCGCCGCGGTGGCGAGGTGGCCTGGAAGGACCTGTGCCGCGGCCCGCACGTGCCGAGCACCCGCCTGCTGGCCAACGGCTGGCAGCTCACCCGTACCGCCGCCGCCTACTGGCGCGGTGACCAGGCCAATCAGCAGCTGCAGCGCGTCTACGGCACCGCGTGGCCGTCCAAGGACGAGCTGCGCGCCCACCTGGAGCGCCTCGCCGAGGCCGAGCGGCGTGACCACCGCCGCCTGGGCGCCGAGCTCGACCTGTTCTCCTTCCCCGACGAGATCGGCTCCGGCCTGGCGGTGTTCCACCCGCGCGGTGGCGTCATCAAGCGGGAGATGGAGGACTACGTCCGCCGGCGGCACGTGGAGGAGGGCTTCGACTACGTCGGCACGCCCCACATCTCCAAGCAGCACCTGTTCGAGACGTCGGGCCACCTGCCGTACTACGCCGACACGATGTTCCCGCCGATGGAGCTCGAGAACGCGCAGTACTACCTCAAGGCCATGAACTGCCCCATGCACAACCTGATCTTCAGGTCGCGTGGGCGGTCCTACCGCGAGCTGCCGCTGCGCTTCTTCGAGTTCGGGTCCGTCTACCGCTACGAGAAGTCGGGTGTGGTGCACGGCCTGACCCGCGTGCGCGGCCTCACCCAGGACGACTCCCACAGCTACTGCACCCCCGAGCAGGCACCGGCCGAGATCGAGAAGCTGCTCAATTTCGTGCTGGGGCTGCTGAAGGACTTCGGCCTGGACGACTACTACCTCGAGCTGTCCACTCGCGGCAGCAGTGACAAGTTCATCGGGTCCGATGAAGAGTGGGAGCAAGCCACGGAGGTCCTGCGCGGCTGCGCCGAGCGCACCGGCCTGGAGCTCGTGGCCGACCCGGGTGGCGCCGCGTTCTACGGCCCGAAGATCTCCGTTCAGGCGCGCGACGCCATCGGCCGCACCTGGCAGATGTCGACCATCCAGTACGACTTCAACCAGCCGGCCCGCTTCGGCCTGGAGTACACCGCTGCTGACGGCTCCCACCAGCAGCCCGTGATGATCCACTCGGCGAAGTTCGGCTCGCTGGAGCGGTTCTTCGGTGTGCTCGTCGAGCACTACGCGGGTGCCTTCCCCCCGTGGCTCGCGCCCGTGCAGGTGGTCGGCGTGCCGGTCGCGGAAGACTTCGCCCCGCACCTGCACGACGTGGTCCGTCAGCTCAAGGCGCAGGGGATCCGCGCCGAAGTGGACGACTCCGACGACCGCATGCAGAAGAAGATCCGCACCCACTCCAAGGCGAAGGTGCCGTTCGTGCTCATTGCCGGTGGCGACGACGTCGAGGCCGGCGCGGTCTCCTTCCGCTACCGCGACGGCTCGCAGGACAACGGCGTGCCGGTGGCGGAGGCCATCGCGCGCATCGTCGAGGCGGTCCGCTCCCGGGTCCAGGTGTGAGCGAGCCCTTCGACGCCGCTGCCGCCCAGGGGGCCGAGGATCCCGCCGGGTTCGCCCGGGAAGCTGACGGCTTCGAGCGTCTGTGGACGCCCCACCGCATGGCGTACATCGGCGGGGAGAACAAGCCGCCGAGTGCTGCTGCCGGGTCCGGCTGCCCGTTCTGCCGGGCACCGTCGCTGGACGACGACGACGCCCTCGTCGTCGCCCGCGGCGAGCTGTGCTTCGTGGTGCTCAACCTCTACCCGTACAACCCCGGGCACCTCATGGTCTGCCCCTATCGGCACGTGGCGGGCTACGTCGATCTGACGCCCCAGGAGACCGTCGAGGTCGCGACGCTCACGCAGAGCGCGCTGCGGGTGCTCACGCACGTCAGCAACCCCTCGGGGTTCAACCTCGGTGTGAACCAGGGCGACGCCGGCGGTGCGGGCATCGCCGCGCACCTGCACCAGCACGTGGTGCCCCGCTGGACGGGCGACGCGAACTTCCTGCCCGTCATCGGGCGGACCAAGGCGCTGCCGGAGCTGCTCGCGGACACCCGCGCCAAGCTCGCCGACGCCTGGGCCCGGACGGGTGAGCCCGGCACCACCGCCAGCACCATCGGCCCTCGCTGAGCATCTCCTCTGCAGGCCCTCCGGACCTGGTCCGGTTAGCCTGCAGAGGACATGCTCAACCGCTACGCCCGGGCCTGGTTGGCGCGCGTTCTGACGCCGCTGGCCGTCTTCCTGCTGCGCCGGGGCGTCAGCCCCGACACCGTCACGGTGGTCGGCACCGTCGGCGTCGTCGTCTCCGCCCTGGTGGCCTACCCGCAGGGCCAGCTGTTCTGGGGCACCATCGCCATCACCTTCTTCGTGTTCTCCGACGCCCTCGACGGCACCATGGCCCGGCTGTCGGATCGCAGCAGCGCCTGGGGCGGTTTCCTCGACTCCACCCTCGACAGGTTCGGGGATGCCGCCGTCTTCGGCGGTCTGGTCCTCTACGCCACGGGAGTAGGCGTGGGCACCCCCTGGGCTCGCACGCTGGCGGTGCTCGCGCTGCTCAACCTCGCGCTCGGCTTCCTCGTGTCCTACGCCCGGGCTCGTGCCGAGGCCGCCGGGGCTCGCGCCGACGTCGGCGTCGCCGAGCGCAGCGAGCGCCTCGTGGCCACGCTCGTGGTGACCGCCTTCGTGGGTCTGGGCCTACCGCACCAGGTGCTCGTGGTGGTCCTGGCGCTGCTGGCGGTCGCGAGCAGCATCACGCTGGGGCAGCGCTTCTCGCTCGTGCGCCGCCAGCTGCAGCCGGGTGACGAGCCGGCTCGTGCGCGCAGCTGAGGCGGGGCGCAGCGCAGCGGCGCTCGGGTACCGGGCGGCGTTCGCCGTCGTCCCCCGCCTCCCGGAGGCCCTCGTGCGTGGGGCGGCGTCGCTGGGGGCCGACGTCGCCGCCCGTCGCCACGGACCGGGGGTGCGCCGGCTGGAGGCCAACCTCGCGCGAGCGACGGGTGCCGGTGGTGTCGAGCTGCAGCAGCTCGTGCGCGACGGCATGCGCTCGTACGCCCGTTACTGGGCCGACGCGTTCCGCCTGCACACCTGGACCCCTGAGCAGCTGCGGGAACGCACCCGCGTCGAGGGCGAGGGCCTGCCCGAGCTGGTCGAGGCGCTGGAGTCCGGACGCGGTGGCGTCGCCTTCCTGGGGCACTCCGGCTCGTGGGACCAGGTGGGCGCTTGGGCGGCCGCCACATGGAAAGCCCCCGTCGTCACGGTGGCCGAGCGCCTGGAACCCGCCGAGGTCTTCGAGGCGTTCCTCGCCTTCCGCGAGCGGCTCGGCCTGACCGTGGTGGCGATGGCACCCAACAGAGGATCAGGCAGCGGCGGTGGCGGAGCCAGCTTCGCCTCCCTCGTGAGGGCGCTGCGCGGTGGCGCGTTCGTGCCGCTGCTGGCCGACCGCGACCTGTCCGGCGGCGGCGTTCCGGTGCAGCTGCTCGGGCACCCGTCTCGCGCCGCCGCGGGACCTGCGGCGCTGGCCCTGGCCACGGGGGCGCCACTGTTCCCGGTGAGCGTCCACTACGAGCCGGCCGCCCGGGAGCGGCGCGGCCGCAACCGGTGGCGGCCGTGGACGGCCGTCGCCGTCGTCCACCCGCGGGTCACCGTCCCCGCGCCGCTGGCCGCCGAACCCGGGACACGGCCCGACCGCCGGGCCCAGGCCGCTGCCATGACGCAGGCCTGCGTCGATGTGCTGAGCGCCGCGGTGCGGGAGCACCCCGCGGACTGGCACATGCTCCAGCGGATCTTCACCGAGGGTGACCGCATCGAGGGTGTTCGCACGGGGGCAGCGTCGTGAGGGTCGGTCTCGTCTGCCCGTACTCCTTCGACGTCCCGGGCGGCGTCCAGGCGCACGTCAGCGACCTCGCCGAGGTGCTCCTGGAGCAGGGGCACGAGGTGTCGGTGCTGGCTCCGGTCTCCGAGCCCGACTCGGCCTCACCCGAACCACTGCCGCCCTGGCTGGTGTCCGCCGGCGGCGCCGTCCCCGTCTCCTACAACGGTTCCGTCGCCCGGGTGAGCTTCGGGCCGGTGGTCGGTCTGCGGGTGCGCCGCTGGCTGGCCGAGGGCCACTTCGACGTCGTCCACCTCCACGAGCCCGTCACCCCGAGCATCGCCCTCATCGCGATGCTCACCGCCGAGGCGCCGCTGGTCGCCACCTTCCACACGGCCTCGCTGCGCTCGCGGGCCCTGCAGGCCGCGCTGCCGCTGGTACGGCCGGGGCTGGAGAAGCTGTCGGCCCGGATCGCCGTCAGCGAGGATGCCCGCCGCCGAGTGGTCGAGCACCTGGGGGGAGACGCCGTCGTCGTCCCCAACGGGGTGTCCGTGGACAGGTACGCCGCCGCACCGGTGCGCCAGGAGTGGCGCGGGCGCCCCGGGGCGCCGGTACTGCTCTTTCTCGGGCGCTTCGAGGAGCCGCGCAAGGGCTTCGGGGTGCTCGCGCAGGCGCTGCCCGCCCTGCGCGCCGCCCACCCGGGGCTGCGGGTGCTCGTCGCCGGACGGGGAGACCCCCGGGTCGCTCATGAGCTCGCCGGCGACCACGCCGAGTGCCTGGAGATGCTCGGGTCCGTCAGCGAGGCCGACAAGGCCTCCCTACTCGCCTCCGCCGACCTGTACGTCGCGCCGCAGACCGCGGGGGAGAGCTTCGGCATCGTGCTCGTGGAGGCCATGAGCGCCGGCACACCCGTCCTGGCCAGCGCGCTGCCCGCCTTCTCCCGTGTGCTCGACGGCGGCACCCTCGGGGAGCTCGTGCCCGTCGGTGACCCTGCGGCGCTCGCGGAGGCGGCAGCGGCGTTGCTCGACGACGACGAACGCCGCCGCGCCGTCGCCGCCGCAGCCTCGCGCGCCGTGCGCCGCTACGACTGGTCCGTGGTGGCCCACCAGGTACTGACCGTCTACGAGACGGTGCTCAGCGGGGTGCACGGCACGGCGGCGGCCCTCGGCGAGCCCGGCGGTGACCCTGCCGCTGGGCGCCTCCTCGCGCAGTGGCGCGGCGCCGAGGTGCTCCCGTGAGCGACCAGGCGTTCACGATGGTCACGCTGGTGCTGGCGGGCGTCGTCGTCCTCGGAGGACTCGCCTGGTGGCTCAGCGCGCGGGCGGCGCGCCTCGACAGGATGCACGTGCGGGTGGAGTCCACGCGGGCCGCGCTCGATGCGGCGCTGTTGCGCCGGGCCGCCGCGACGGAGGCGCTGGTCGCGAGCGGCGCGCTCGACCCGGCCAGCGCGCTGCTGCTCGCCTCCGCCGCGGCCGAGGCGACCGCGCCGCTGGAGGAGGTCGAGCGTGAGGTGGTCGAGTCCGACCTCAGCCGAGCGCTGCGCGCGGTGCTGACGCCCGGCGCTGTGCAGGTGCTGCACGACCGGCGCGACGTCGTCGTGGAAGGGCTCCTGGCCGACCTGGCCACCGCGTGCGAGCGGGTGGTGCTGGCTCGCCGGTTCGCCAACGACGCCGTGGTCGCCGCGCGGCGCACCCGGGGGCGGCGCGTGGAGCGGTGGGCACACCTGGCGGGCCGGGCGCCGCTGCCGCGCACCTTCGACGTCGACGACGAGCCGCCAGCGCTCGCGCCTCGCGGGGCAGCCGGGGCAGTAGCCGAGAGCGGGGCGCAGCCCCCGGCACCACGGGACCGGCTCGCGGGCTGACAGGCTGGGCCGCGTGGTGGACGCAGCCGGCGAGCAGCCCGACGAGTGGGCGCTGGGCGATGACGGCCTCTGGTTCCGCCGAGGCGCTCGCGTGCTGCTGGTCGACACCGCTCGCGGCACCGCGTCCGACGAGGTGCGCCTACTGCTCGTGCGCGGGCACGACGCCGACCAGGTCGAGCGGTCGTGGTGGTTCACGGTCGGCGGGGGTATCGGGGCCGCCGAGGACGCGCGGGAGGCCGCCGCGCGGGAGGTGCGTGAGGAGACCGGCCTGGACGTGTCCGCTGAGGAACTCGTCGGGCCCGTGGGGGAGCGCAGCGCCGTCTTCGACTTCGCGGCCCGCACGTGCCGGCAGGACGAGCTGTTCTTCGTCGCCGTCGTCCCCGGGGCCGAGGCGCGCGGGGTCTCGACCAGCGGGTGGACGGTGCTGGAGGGCGACGTCCTCGACGAGCTGCGCTGGTGGTCGCTGCCGGAGCTGGCCGCCGCGCAGGCGGCCGGGGCGACCGTCTACCCGCACGCGCTGGTCAGCCTGGTGGAGGAGCTGCTGGACGGCTGGGACGGTGTGCTGCGCCAGATCGGTGACTGATCCGTCACGTCCGGTTCGGGGGCCTGCAGGTCGCAGCGCTGACCAGTGATCGGCGGTGCGGCGTGCCCGACGCGCCGCCGTACGATGGACGACATGTCCGAGTCCTCCACCTCCGCCTCCGCACCGCAGGTCAGCGGCGCCGCGCCCCAGGTCGGTACCTCCCGCGTGAAGCGCGGCATGGCCGAGATGCTCAAGGGCGGCGTGATCATGGACGTCGTCACCGCTGAGCAGGCGCGCATCGCTGAGGACGCCGGCGCCGTCGCCGTCATGGCCCTGGAGCGCGTGCCCGCGGACATCCGCGCGCAGGGCGGCGTGGCCCGGATGAGCGACCCCGACCTCATCGACGCCATCCAGGCCGAGGTCTCCATCCCGGTCATGGCCAAGGCCCGCATCGGCCACTTCGTCGAGGCGCAGGTGCTGCAGAGCCTCGGGGTCGACTACGTCGACGAGTCCGAGGTGCTCACCCCGGCCGACTACACGCACCACATCGACAAGTGGCAGTTCACGGTGCCCTTCGTCTGCGGCGCCACCAACCTCGGCGAGGCGCTGCGCCGCATCACCGAGGGCGCGGCGATGATCCGCTCCAAGGGCGAGGCAGGCACCGGTGACGTCTCCAACGCCACCACGCACATGCGCACCATCCGTGCGGAGATCGCCCGGCTGACCTCGCTCAGCAAGGACGAGCTCTACGTGGCCGCCAAGGAGCTGCAGGCCCCCTACGACCTCGTCGTCGAGGTCGCTGAGGCCGGCCGCCTGCCCGTCGTGCTGTTCACCGCCGGCGGCATCGCCACCCCGGCCGACGCCGCGATGATGATGCAGCTCGGCGCCGACGGTGTCTTCGTCGGGTCCGGCATCTTCAAGTCGGGCAACCCGCAGCAGCGTGCCGAGGCGATCGTGCAGGCCACCACCTTCCACGACGACCCCGACGTCATCGCCAAGGTCTCCCGCGGCCTGGGCGAGGCCATGGTCGGCCTGAACGTCGAGGCCATCCCCGAGCCTCACCGCCTGGCGCAGCGCGGCTGGTGAGCTGACACCTCTGCACCCGCCTGCACCGAGCAGGACGACGACGGCCGGCGCCCCCGCGAGGGGGCGCCGGCCGTTGCCGTGCTCGGGGTGTGTTCGGCCCGTGCGCTCCTCGCCGCAGCTGACCGTGGTCACTTCCGGGACTGACCGTGGTCACCTGCGGTGGCGTCAGCCCAGGAACGCGTCGTCACAGGTGACCGAGGTCAGCTCCAGACCTGACCACGGTCGGTTTCGGGAGCGGCGGTATCAGGGGTAGCGGGTGCTCAGCGCCCGATGGAGTCAGCGCCCGATGGAGAGTGCGCGGTTGACGTCGTCGACGGCCATGCGAGGGTCCGGCACCTCCACGACGACGCGGGCAAAGCCCGCGGTGTCCGCTCCCGGTTCCAGTTGGACGACGACGGTCCGCCGCCCGGAGTGCACGGCGTAGAGCGTCTTCGCGCCGCCGCGGTGGAACGTGCCCACGGCCGCGACCCCCGGCAGGTGCAGACCCGGGGCGCGGACGCCCTTCGGCTCGGCGGCGGCGCCCGGATCGGCCGTGGCGCCGCGCACCGCCGACAGCGGCACCACGAGCCGGCGCCGCATCGCCCACACGGCGTCGAGGCCGGTGAGCCTCACCTCGAGGTTGCTGTCACTGACCGTGATGCGTGCCATCACGTCCTCCTTGTCGCTGCTGGTGTGGGAGCCGGGGGCACCGGCGTTGTCGTGGCCGGGAGCCCGTCGGGAGGGTCGCCGTCGAGGCGAGCCCGATCCAAGAGGCGTTGCCCGAGCACGCCGGCGGCCCGCGGGCCCAGCCGCGCGCAGGCGTCGCGCACGATGTCGCGGACCGCGTCGTCGTGCGGGGCCAGCTCGAGAGCGGCCACGAGCAGCAGGTCGAGCGCACGGTCGCCGTCGTCGTCCTCGGTCCCCCAGGAGAGCAGGGGGGTGTGGCGGGCCAGGGCGGCGAGGAAGAGGCCGCGCTTGCTCCCGAAGGCGCCGTAGAGGCTGCCGCGGTGCAGGCCGGTGGCGCTGACGAGGTCGTCGACGGAGGTCGCGGCGTAGCCGAGCTCGGTGAAGCAGCGGGTGGCGGCGTCGACGACCACCCCCTCATCGAAGCTGCGGGGTCTCGCCATGCCGCCATCATCACCCATGAATGAACGATCAGTCAATAACCCTGGTCGTGGGTGTCGTGGATCTGGCGCGCTGTCGGTGCCAGCGGTCACCATGGCCGGGTGAGCGCGCAGCCCCTCGAGAGCGACCCGGAGGTCCGCCGCTTCGGCATCACCCGGGAGCAGTTCGACAGGATGGTCGGACCCGACGGCTATGACAGTCCTCCAGTGGAACTGCTGGAAGGAGTGCTGGTCGAAGTGGTGCCGCAGGGTGGGGAGCACAATGATGTCGTCGGCGAGCTCGGTCAGATGCTGGCGCAGGCTGTGCGGCCGCCCTGGCGTGTGCGGACGCACTCCCCCTTCGCGGCGGGCGTCCGGTCTCAGCCCGAGCCTGACGTCGCCGTCGTCCTGCGTCGTCCCGGTGCCCACCCCGACACCGCCGCGCTCATCGTGGAGGTGGCCCAGTCGAGCCAGCGGCTCGACCTCGTGCACAAGCCACGCGTCTACGCGGCGGCCGGAGTGCCGGTGTACTGGGTGGTTGATCTGCCGGCGCGGGAGGTCGTCGTCCACAGCGACCTCGTGGACGGCGGCTACGCCAGCGTGGAGCGGGCGCCGTGGACGGCGTCGCTCGAGGTGACGATCGGAGATGAGGCGCTGACGGTCGTGCTCGAGGAGCTGCTCGCCGATGGGGAGTGACCCGGGGTGTCTCGGTCTGAGACAGACCCTTCCCTGGCGGCGGCGTCAGGTGTCAGCGTGCGATCGCGCCCGGGGGCGGACCCGGGCACCTCAGCGAGGAGGACCTGCGATGACCACCCCCACCGACGAGCGCCGGGATCTGCTGACCGTGGTTGCCACCATGCGTGCCCGCGCCGGTAAGGAAGAGGAGCTGCGCGAGGCTCTGGAGGCCTTGGTCGAGCCGACCAGCCACGAGGCCGGGTACGTCAACTACGACCTGCACCAGAACCTCGAAGACCCGGCCGAGTTCGCCTTCTACGAGAACTGGGAGAGCCCCGACCACCTCGACGCGCACCTCGCCGCCCCGCACCTGGTGGAGTTCGTCGAGAAGATCCCGGACCTGCTCGACGGTCCGCTGGTCGTGCGCCGCATGCGTCGGATTGCCTGAGGCCGGCCAGGTGGGCCGTCACGAGCAGCCCCACGCCGACCACTCCGACGATCCTGAGCACGGCGAGCACAGCTACACCCCCGAGGAGGGCCTGCACGGCGGGCGTTCGGTCAGCACCGACGTCGACGTGTCCGTGGTCACGCCCGACCAGCGCGACGCCGGCACCGCCCAGACCGCCGGTGGTCTGCACCGCTGGGCAGCGGTGAGCGAGGCGATGAACGGCGCGAGCTTCTGGATGGGCTTCGCCGTGCTCGACCCGGGCGGGCAGACCGGCGTGCACCACCACGGCGAAGCCGAGACCGCGATCTACATCCTCAAGGGCACCACGCGCTGGTGGGTGGGAGACCGGCTTGACGAGCCGCGCGAGGCCACAGCCGGTGACTTCGTGCACATCCCCGCCGGCGTCGTGCACTGGGAGCAGAACGCCAGCGACACCGAGCCGGTGGAGATGGTGGTGGTGCGCAGCACGCAGGAGGCCGTAGTGGTCAACCTCCACGACCACCCGCACGCGCCGGAGCACGCCCGCTGAGCGCTACCCCTCGAAGCCCGCGCTCACGGTGACTGTGCCGGGGGCGACCTCGGTGTAGCCGGCGTCGCGGATGTCCACCCGCTGCGACGCCGGCAGCACCGGCGCTCCCTGGAGGACGACGACGGCGAGGGCCGTGGCCACGTCGGGGTCCGCGCTGGCCAGCCATGCGGAGACGGTGGCCCGGTCGAGTCGTTCCAGCGCCAGCTGCGCCGCGTGCCCGACCTGCGCGACGGCCTTGCCCGTGCTCATGGTCACGCCGGGGGCGAGCCGGATCGTCAGCACCGGCCCACCCCGTCCGTGATCATGGGCGTCCGCCACCACCGAGGGTGGCGGACGCCCATGATCACGGGGGGAGGGGTCGGGGTCGGTGAGGTCCAGACCGCCGACCTGCAGGTCGCGCAGGAGCTTCGGGGAATCGTCGCGCGGGTGCGGCGCGAACGCCCTCACTTGCGCCGGCGGCGTCTGCCCGTCACCGCCCGCGCGGGCCTCGACGTGCGGCAGCTCTGCCGTCCTGTCCCACCGCGACCCCCGCGCGCGCCGCCCGATCTTGCGGATCCGCTGGCCGCGCCAGCGGGCGACGGCGTCGTGGAAGACGCCGTCGGGGTCGGTGGTCCGTTCGTCGATGAGCAGGGCGACGACGGCGCGCGCCGCCGCCACCAGCACGTCCGTGTGCGCGGGCGGTCCGCCGGCGCTCTCGCGCTCGACCCGCACCACGAGCGAGAGCGCCCACGGTTCCTCTTCCGGTGGCAGCCACTCCTGCTCGGCGTTCTGCTCGCTCATGTGACGGTCGGCCGCTCGGACAGCTCCGCTGCCTCGTGCTCGCCGCCGTCCAGGACGGCCCTCAGCGCGACGACGGCGGCCAGCACGTCTGCGTGGGACAGGTACAGCGGTGCGATGCCCCACCTCATGACGTCCGGCGCGCGGAAGTCGCCTTCCACGCCGCGCGCGTGCAGCGCCCTGACGAGCCCCCACGACTGCGGGTGACGCAGCGCCAGGGCGCTGCCCCGCCGCTCGGGTTCACGCGGCGTGACGACCTCCACCTCCGGCACGAGCGCGTCCAGGGCCTCGAGCGCGAAACCCGTCAGCGACAGCGACTTCGCGCGCACGGCCTGCACCTCGACGTCGTCGTACGCGGTCAGAGCCGCCTCGAGGGCCAGCATGCTGATCATCTGCGGGGTGCCCGTGCGGGCCACGGCGATGTCGGTGGCGGGGGTGTATTCGGCCGTCATGGCGAACGGCTGCGCCGCGGAGTTCCAGCCCGGGATGGGGTTGGCGAAGGCGGCCTGCAGTCGGTGCGGCACGTAGATCCACGCCGGGGCGCCCGGGCCGCCGTTGAGGAACTTGTAGCTGCAGCCGACGGCGTAGTCGACGTCGTTCGCGTCGAGGTCAGCGGGGACCACCCCGGCGGAGTGGCACAGGTCCCACAGCACGAGCGCCCCGACGTCGTGGGCCGCGCGGGTCAGACCGGGGAGGTCCCACAGCTCCCCGGTGCGGTAGTCGACCTGGCTGAGGGTCACCAGCGCGACCTCCCCGCCGCGCGCGGCGAGCACGGCAGGCACGTCCGGGGGAGAGGCCAGCACCACCTCCCAACCGGCGAGGCGAGCGTCGGAAGCCAGGACGTACAGGTCGGTGGGGAAGGAGGCCGGGTCGGCGACGACGACGCGGCGTGCGCCGTCCGCGCCGTCCGCGCTGCGCCGCCGGGTCTCGGCGGCCGCCGCCAGGTGGACCTTGTGCAGCTGCACGCTGGTGCAGTCGCCCGCCACCACCTGGCCAGGCGCAGCGCCGAGCAGCTCGCCGATGCGGTCACCGACGCGCTGCGGCGCCGCCCACCAGCCAGAGGTGTTCCAGCCCCCGACCCGCGAACGGCCCCACTGCCGCTGGACGGCGTCGGCGACGGCGGGGGCCACCGCCCGCGGCAGCGCTCCGAGGCTGTTGCCCACCAGGTACACCGAACCGTCATCAGGCAGGTCGAACCTGTCGCGGACGTGGCCGAGGGAGTCGGCTGAGTCCAGCGCGGCAGCCTGTCCGAGCAGGGGAGCCGGCGCGCTCAGGTGATCGGCGGCGGTGCTCACCGTTCCATCTTGCCGGGGCTGGGACCATGGAGGGGTGAGCGCGCCCTCCGTGACCTCGCACCAGCCCTCGGTGCCGCCGTCCGAGCAGCCGTCCGTGCATCCTTTCGGGCAGCGGCGGTCGTCCAGCGACGCCCCGCTCGTCGGCGTCCTCGCCCTTCAGGGAGACGTCCGCGAGCATGCCAGAGCCCTGGAAGCCGTGGGCGCGCGTGCCGTCCCGGTGCGCCGCCCGAGCGAGGTGCGCGCCGTCGACGGCCTCGTGCTTCCGGGTGGGGAGTCCACCACTATCGACAAGCTGGCCCGGCGGTTCGAGCTGCACGATCTCCTGCGCGAGCGGATCGCCGAGGGCATGCCCGCCTACGGGTCGTGCGCCGGTCTGATCATGCTCGCCGACCGGCTGGTCGACGGCATCGAGGGGCAGCAGACGTTCGGCGGGCTCGACGTGCTGGTGCGGCGCAACGCCTTCGGGCGGCAGGTCGAGTCGTTCGAGGAGGACCTCGACGTCGTCGGCGTCGAGGGCGGCCCGGTCCGCGCCGCGTTCATCCGGGCACCCTGGGTGGAGGAGGTCGGCCCCGGTGTGGAGGTGCTCGCCCGCACCCGCACGGCCGCAGCCGCCGACAGGGCGGTGGCGGTGAGATCGGGCCACCTGCTGGCGACGTCCTTCCACCCGGAGATCACCGGCGACCACCGCGTCCACGCGCTGTTCGTCCGGATGATCGAAGAGGCTGCTCGGCAGTGAGCGCCGCCGCTCACGCTCGGTAGACTGGACTGTTGATTCGACCTGACCTGACCTGAACCAGCGAGCCCCCGAGGAGGTGTGCGATGTCGGGCCACTCCAAGTGGGCGACCACCAAGCACCAGAAGGCCGTCAAGGACGCCAAGCGCAGTTCGGCCTTCGCCAAGCTCATCAAGAACATCGAAGTTGCGGCCCGCACCGGCGGCGGCGACCCGGCCGGCAACCCGACGCTCTACGACGCCATCCAGAAGGCGAAGAAGAACTCGGTGCCGAACGACAACATCGACAGGGCGGTCAAGCGCGGCTCCGGTCAGGAGACCGGCGGCGCCGACTACCAGACGATCATGTACGAGGGGTACGCCGCGCACGGCGTGGCCGTGCTCGTCGAGTGCCTCACCGACAACCGCAACCGTGCGGCCTCCGACGTGCGCGTGGCGTTCACGCGCAACGGCGGCACCATGGCCGACCCGGGCAGCGTGGCGTACCTGTTCTCGCGCAAGGGCGTCGTTGAAGTACCAGCGGTCCCGACCCTGGACGAGGACGACGTCCTCGCCGCCGTCCTCGACGCGGGCGCTGAGGAGGTGAATCGCGTCGGAGACTCCTTCGAGGTGGTCTCCGAGGCGACCGACCTCGTGGCCGTGCGCACCGCGCTGCAGGAAGCCGGCATCGAGTACGACTCCGCCGAGGCGCAGTTCGTGCCCTCGATGCAGGTCCCGCTCGACGAGGAGCAGGCGCGCTCGGTGCTCAAGCTCATCGACGCCCTGGACGACCTGGACGACGTCCAGAACGTCTACGCCAACCTCGATGTGCCGGAGGGCGTGCTCGAGGACGCCTGAGGCTCACCGCGCGGGAACGCGCCACTCCTTGGGCTGGGCCCGTGCCGCTGCGGCGGCACGGGCCCACGCCGTCTGCGCCGCGGTCGGTGCGCCGGCGCTCCCGGCCACGGACGCCAGCGGGTCTGCGTGGTAGGCCGTGTCCTGGCCGGCGGCCAGGGCGGTCGGGCCACCGCGCCACAGGTGACAGACCGCCAGAGCGAGGCCGTCGGCGGCGTCGGCGGGCTTCGGGGCCTGGGCGAGACCGAGGATCTTGGTGATCATCAAGGTGACCTGCGCCTTGTCGGCGCGGCCGTTGCCGGTGACGGCGGCCTTGACCTCGCTGGGGGTGTGCGTGGCCACCGGGAGGCCGTGCTGTGCGGCCAGCATCATGGCGATGCCGCTGGCCTGCGCCGTCCCCATGATCGTGGAGACGTCGTTGCGGGCGAAGACCCGCTCCACTGCCACCGCGTCCGGCAGGCACTCCCTCAGGACGGCGGTGAGCCCGTCCGCCACCTGCAGCAGCCGCTGCGCCAGAGGGAGATCCGGATCGGTGCGGACGACGCCGACGGCGACCAGCTTCGCCTTGCGTCCGGGCAGGCCGTCGATCACGCCCCACCCGCAACGGGTGAGGCCCGGGTCGACCCCCAGGACACGCACGGGACCACCCTCGCACGCCGCACGCCCGTTCGGGTGACAGGCCGTGACGCCGTGTCACGGCGAACGGTCGGGTCTTCGGCATGTCCGGTGGCTCGTCCGGGCTGTCGGTGGCGCGTGCGAGGCTGCCCGGGTGATGAGGTCATGATCGCTTCGGTGCGCGGCTCGGTGCTCTCGATCCGGCTCGACGGCGTCGTCGTCGAGGTCGGGGGAGTGGGGATGCTCGTGCACACCACCCCGCGAACCCTGGCCGACCTGCGCCGCGGCGCGGAGGCGATGCTCCACACGAGCCTCGTCGTCCGTGAAGACTCGCTGACCCTGTTCGGGTTCGCCGAGGCCGACGAGCGAGACGTCTTCGAGGTGCTGCAGTCCGTGACGGGCGTCGGGCCGCGCCTGGCGCTCGCGGTCCTCGCGGTGCACTCCCCGGAGGAGCTGCGCGTCGCCGTCGCGTCCGAAGACCTCGTGGCGCTCAAGCGCGTACCGGGCATCGGTCAGAAGGGCGCGCAGCGGATGGTGCTCGACCTCGCCGACAAGATCGGCGCGCCCAGCGGTGAGCTTCCCGCGCCGCGCGCCGGTCGCACCGCCGCAGCCGCGCCGGCTGCGGCCAAGCCGGCGCCGTCACCCGTCGTGGAGGCACTGGTGGGCTTCGGCTTCAGCGCCAAGCAGGCCGAGGACGCCGTTGCCGCCGTCACCTCCGCCGATGGCGGCTCCGACGGGACGGGCCGGGCCGGCGCGGGCGACGCCGCCGCCGACCTCGCCACCACCCTGCGCGCCGCTCTGCGGCACCTCGGACGGCACTGATGAGCGATCGCTCCCGCGAGCTCTCCGGTGAGGGCCCCGCAGAAACCGGCGACGGAGCGCTCGGGGTCCGCCTCGTCGAGCCCGGCGCTGACGAGACCGAGCGGGCCGCCGAGAGCGCGCTGCGTCCCAAACGCCTGCGCGACTTCGTCGGCCAGCAGGTGGTGCGCAACCAGCTCTCGATCGTCCTGGAGTCCGCCCGGGCCCGTGGTCGCGCACCCGACCACGTGCTCCTGTCCGGCCCGCCGGGCCTCGGCAAGACGACCCTGTCGATGATCATCGCGGCGGAACTCGGTACCCACCTGCGTATCACCTCCGGCCCCGCCATCCAGCACGCCGGAGACCTCGCGGCCGTGCTCACCTCGCTCGAAGAGGGCGACGTGCTCTTCGTCGACGAGGTGCACCGCATCGCGCGGCCCGCCGAGGAGCTGCTCTACGTGGCGATGGAGGACTTCCGCGTCGACGTCGTCGTCGGCAAGGGACCCGGGGCTACCGCCATCCCGCTCGACCTGCCGCCCTTCACCCTCGTCGGCGCCACCACCCGCGCCGGGCTGCTGCCCGCGCCGCTGCGCGACAGGTTCGGCTTCACCGCCCACCTCGACTTCTACTCCACCGCCGAGCTCCAGCAGGTGCTGCACCGCTCCGCCGCCCTGCTCGGCGTCGCCCTCACCAGCGAGGGCGCGACCGAGGTCGCACGGCGCTCCCGGGGCACGCCGCGTATCGCCAACCGGCTCCTGCGCCGCGTCCGCGACTGGTCGCTGGTGCGCGGCAGCGGCGCCACGGGCGGGGGAGTCGTCGTCGACGAAGCCTCCGCACGGGCGGCGCTGGAGGTCTACGAGGTCGACCCGCTCGGCCTCGACAGGATCGACAGGGCTGTGCTGCGGGCGCTGTGCCGCACCTTCGGAGGCGGCCCGGTCGGGCTGTCCACGCTGGCCGTGGCCGTCGGGGAGGAAGCCGAGACGGTCGAGACCGTGGTCGAGCCGTTCCTCGTGCGCGAAGGCATGATCGGGCGTACGCCGCGCGGCCGGGTGGCCACGGACGCGGCCTGGCGTCACCTCGGGCTCGAACCCCCGCTCACGCGGCCCGGCGGGCTGCCCGGGCAGCTGGAGCTGGGGGAGCCGGGTTCAGGGCGATCCCCGGAGCAGCTTCCCCGAAGCGCGGATGACCTCAGCGACGGCAGGTAGGGTCCCTGGCAATGGACGCCGTGATCCTGCTCATCCCGATCGCCCTCCTGCTCTGGCTGATCCTCCGCGGACGCAAGCAGCAGCGGGCCGTCTCCGACCTGCAGGCTTCCCTGGCCGTGGGCCAGCGCGTCATGACGGCCTCCGGCCTGTACGGCACGGTCGTCGAGGTCGGTGACACCACCGTCGACCTCGAGCCCTCGCCGGGCGTCCGGATGACGTGGGCGCGCGCGGCCGTCGCCCGCGTCGTCGACCCTGTCGACGCCGCCCCCTCGGCCGACTCTGCCAAGCAGGCCACCATCACCTCGACCACCGACCCGTCGGCGCCGCCGACGGCTGACGGTGGCACCCACGGTGACACCGCCCCCGGCGCCGCGGGCACCTCCTCCGAGGCGCCGGAGCGTCACGACCGCTGATCCCGCGCGGCACCTGCGCCGCCCATCGCCGACCCACGGGCCGGCCTCCGTCCGGAAGAGACCCCGTTGGCACGCTCCCGCTCCTCAACGTCCCGCGCCCGTCGCTCCCTGCTGTGGCTGACGGCCCTCGTCGTCGCCCTCGTCGCCGGCCTCGGCTCGGCGGTGCAGTGGGGCGGCGCCGGATGGACGCCCAAGCTCGCCCTCGACCTGGCCGGCGGCACGCAGATCATCCTGACGCCGCAGCTGCGGGGTGGTGAGAGCGCCGACGAGATCACCCCGCAGACCATCGCGGACGCCATCACGATCATCCGCCAGCGCGTCGACTCCTCCGGCCTCACCGAGGCGGAGATCACCAGCTCCGGCGGCAACAACATCGTCGTCAGCCTCCCCGGAGACCCGGCCGAGCAGGCCGGTGCCGTCGAGCTCGTCTCGCAGTCCGCGCAGATGCGGTTCCGGCCGGTGCTCTACGCCGAGCCGGTTGGTGCGCCCGCGCCCGCCCCGACGGACGGCGCCACCCCCGGAGCGACCCCCGGGGCCACGGACGGCGCGACACCGGGGGCCACCGACGGCGCGACCCTGGGCGCCACACCGAGGGCGACGGACAGCGCGAGCCCAGCTACCACGGGCAGTGCGCCCGCGGCGTCGCAGAGCGTCACCGGAGGCGCAGCGCCGTCCGAGAGCCAGCAGGGCAGCCGACTGCCCGGTGCGCTGCTGTCAGGTGCCAGCCCCACCGCCAGTGGCACTGCGACTCCGACGCCCACCGACGCAGCGAGCCCGGCGGCCAGCGACGCAGCGACTCCGGCGCCCAGCGATGCCGCCAGCCCTGGGGCGGCCCAGGCTCCGGACCCGTCGAACCCGAGCGACCTGAACCAGATCACGCCCGAGCTGTACGCGCAGTTCCAGGCGCTGGACTGCAGCAACCCCGTCGCCGTGGGGCAGCAGCTGAACGACGTGGCGGACGGTCCGGTCGTCACCTGCGCCACCAATGGCACCGAGAAGTACATCCTCGGCCCGGTCGAGGTCGAGGGCACCGACATCAGCGGCGCCACTGCCGGCCTGCAGACGTCGAGCACGGGCGCCGTCAGCAACAACTGGGTGGTGAACCTCAGCTTCGACAGCCGCGGTGCCGAGGAGTTCGGCAAGACCACCACGCGCCTGTTCCAGCTCCAGAGCCCCCAGAACCGGTTCGCCATCGTCCTCGACGGCACCGTGGTGTCGGCACCCTCGGTGAACGGCCCCATCACCGACGGCAACGCGGAGATCAGCGGCTCCTTCACGCAGGAGACCTCGACGACGCTCGCGAACCAGCTGAAGTTCGGCGCGCTGCCGATCTCCTTCACCACGCAGAGCGTGGACAGGATCTCCGCCGTCCTCGGCTCCGAGCAGCTCGAGCGCGGCCTCCTGGCCGGCGCCATCGGTCTGGTGCTCGTCGTCCTCTACTCACTGGCGCAGTACCGGGCGCTGGGCCTGGTCACCGTGGCCAGCCTCGTGCTCGCCGCCGGCATCTCCTACCTGGTGACGGTGCTGCTGGGCTGGTACCAGGGCTACCGCCTGAGCCTCGCGGGTGTCGCCGGTTTCATCGTCTCGATCGGCATCACGGCCGACTCGTTCATCGTGTTCTTCGAGCGCGTCCGCGACGAGGTGCGCGAGGGCAGATCCCTGACCTCGGCCGTCGAGACGGGCTGGGCTCGCGCCCGCCGGACGATCATCATCTCCGACGTCGTGAACTTCATGGCCGCCGCGGTGCTCTACTTCCTCGCCGTCGGCGGGGTGAAGGGCTTCGCGTTCATCCTCGGCCTGACCACCGTCATCGACCTGCTCGTCGTGATGCTCTTCACGCACCCGATCCTCGTGCTGCTCGCCCGCCGGCGGTTCTTCGCCACTGGCCACCGCATGTCCGGCTTCGACGGAGAGCGGCTCGGCCGGGCGCCCGCCTACGCCGGACGTGGGCGCGTGCGCACCCCCGCCGAGCGCACGACCCGCGCCGGGAAAGCACGCTCAAAGGCCACGGACGACGCGACGCCCCACCCCGGCTTCGATGACGGCGACGGCGCCGAACACCGCGAGCCGGTGACCACCGGCTCGCCGGGCCGCACCACCATCGCCCAGCGCCGCGCCGCCGAGGCCGCGCGCCAGCGCAGCGCCGACGGAGACGACGGCAGCCCGGGCAGCTCAGCCGGGTCCGGCAGCGCCTCCGGCACGACCACCGAGGAGCGCTGACATGCCGTCCTTTTCCCAGCTCGGCAATGATCTCTACACGGGTCGGCGTGGCCTCGACGTCATGCGCACCCGGCGCACGTGGTACGTCGTCGCGTCGCTGCTCGTGGGGCTGTCCGTCGTCCTGCTCCTCACCAAGGGGCTCAACGCGGGCATCGAGTTCCGGGGCGGCTCGGAGTTCCGGGTCTCCAACGTCACGACCACCTCGCAGGATCCGGCCGAGGCCGCGGTGCGCTCGGTGGTCCCGGACGGTGAGCCGCCGCGCATCTCCACGGTGGGCGACAACGCCGTCCGCGTGCAGACCGAGCAGCTCAGCCAGCAGCAGACCGACGCCGTGGCCAAGGCCCTCGCCGAGGGCTACGGCGTGCCGGCCGGCAGCGTCACCGACTCCTTCGTCGGCCCCAGCTGGGGCAAGGACGTCACCACCAACGCCCTCACCGGCCTGGGCATCTTCGTGGTGCTCGCCGCGGTGGTGCTGGCGCTGTACTTCCGCACCTGGAAGATGTCCGTCGCCGCGCTGGTGGCGCTCGTGCACGACGTCGTCATCACCGCCGGGGTCTACTCCCTGTCGGGGTTCGAGGTCACACCCGCCACGGTGATCGGCTTCCTCACCATCCTCGGGTACTCGCTCTACGACACCGTGGTGGTGTTCGACAAGATCCGCGAGAACACCGAGCACGTGCTCTCCAGCAGCTCCAAGACCTTCGCCGAGGCCGCCAACCTCGCGGTCAACCAGACGCTGGTGCGCTCCATCAACACCTCGGTGGTGGCGCTCCTGCCGGTCGCCTCGATCCTCTTCATCGGTGCGCTGTTGCTGGGCGCGGGCACGCTGCGTGACATCTCGCTGGCGCTGTTCGTGGGCATCATGGCGGGCACCTACTCCTCGGTCTTCCTCGCGCCGCCGCTGTACGTGCAGATGCGCGAACGCGAGCCCGACATCGCCCGCCAGCGCGACAAGGTCCTGGCGCGTCGCAGCGGGTCCGCGGAGCCGACCACCGGCTCGACGGCCGCCGTGGCGGCAGGAGTGGCCAGCGACGGTGGGGAGGCGACCTCCGGGGGGACGGCGACGGCGGTCCTCGAGCGCCCGTCCACCGGCCGTACACCCCGGCCCCCGTCGGGTGGGCAGCGCAGCCAGCCGCGCCGACCTGGCGGCCGGCGCCGGTGAGCAGCAGCGAGCACCGCGCCACCCATCGGGCCCACCATCGGGCGACGACGGACGACGACGCGGCGGGCTTGCTATCGCTGCTGCGCGCCGTGCCGGACCACCCGGCCCCGGGCATCACGTTCTGGGACATCACGCCGCTGCTCGGTGACGCGGGCGCCCTGGCCAGGGCCACCGAGGCCCTGGCGGTCGCCGCGCAGGCCCTGCCCGGTGGCCGGGTCGACCTCGTGGCCGGCGTCGAGGCTCGCGGCTTCGTGCTCGGTGCGCCGCTCGCGCTGGCCCTCGGGGCGGGGTTCGTCCCGCTGCGCAAGGCGGGCAAGCTGCCGTGGCGCACGGTCCGGCAGGACTACTCCCTGGAGTACGGGAAGGCGTCGATCGAGGCCCACGAGGACGCCGTCCCCGCGGGCGCCCGCGTGCTCGTCATCGACGACGTCCTGGCCACCGGCGGCACTGCCGCCGCGGCCTGCGCCCTGGTCAATCGGCTGGGCGGTGAGCTCGCAGGGGTGGTCTTCCTCCTGGAGCTGCTCTCCCTGCAGGGGCGTGCGGCGCTCGCGCCGGCCCTGGCAGGCGCGCCGGTCACCTCGGTGCTGCAGACCCCCTGAGGTCAGCGACCCGCCGCGGCGCGGCCAGCGCGCGGCGTCCGTCGTCGTCCTCCTCTTCCTGCCGCACTTTCCGCGGCAAGTGCGCTTCCTGAGCCTCCCTTCTCGCACTTTCCTCGGAAAGTGCGGGTGGGGAGCCGACAGAGAGGGCGGGAGTGTCGTGAGCGCCGGAGGCGTTGACCTCGACGGTCGTAGACTCGGCAGTCCAGCGGGCCCGGGAGGTGTGGTGGACCAGACAGCGCAGTCGTCATCAGCGGTGAGTGCCGACGGTCCCGACTCCTCGGGGCTGCCGGTCGGACAGGCAGCAGCCCAGGCCACCGCGCCTCCACCGGCTCCCCAACCGGAGGCCGTCGAGGCACCCCCGCCGCCCGGCAACGGCATCCGCCGCCGTCTGGCGCGCCTGGGGACCCGCCCGCCGGCCACGCCCGCTGCCATCGAGCCGCTGCTCACGGCGGTGCGCGCCAACCATCCCCGCGCGGACACGGCCGTGCTGGAGCGGGCTTACGTCGTCGCCGAGAAGGCGCACCGCGGCCAGCGCCGCAAGAGCGGTGACCCGTACATCACGCACCCTGTCGCGGTCGCGACGATCCTCGCCGAACTGGGCATGACCCCGCCCACCCTGGCCGCAGCGCTCCTGCACGACACGGTCGAGGACACCGGCTACGCCCTCGCCGAGCTGCGCCGCGAGTTCGGCGACGAGATCGCCGACCTGGTCGACGGCGTCACCAAGCTCGACAAGGTCACCTACGGTGACGCCGCCCAGGCCGAGACCGTCCGCAAGATGGTCGTGGCGATGGCCAAGGACATCCGCGTGCTGGTCATCAAGCTCGCTGACCGCCTCCACAACGCCCGCACCTGGAAATTCGTGCCGGCGGCCTCGGCGGAGAAGAAGGCCCGGGAGACCCTCGAGATCTACGCCCCGCTGGCGCACCGCCTGGGCATGAACACCATCAAGTGGGAGCTGGAGGACCTGTCCTTCGCCACCCTCTACCCGCGCATGCACGAGGAGGTGGTGCGCCTCGTCGCCGAGCGCACCCCCGCGCGCGAGGAGTACCTGGCCACCGTGCGCGAGCAGGTCAACGCCGACCTGCGTGCCGCCAAGATCCGCGCCACGGTGTCGGGCAGGCCCAAGCACTACTACTCCGTGTACCAGAAGATGATCGTGAGGGGCCACGACTTCACGGACATCTACGACCTGGTGGGCCTGCGCGTCCTGGTCGACACGGTCCGCGACTGCTACGCCGTCCTCGGTGCGCTGCACGCGCGCTGGAACCCGGTGCCCGGCCGGTTCAAGGACTACATCGCGATGCCCAAGTTCAACATGTACCAGTCGCTCCACACGACGGTCGTGGGGCCCGACGGCAAGGCCGTCGAGATCCAGATCCGCACCCACGACATGCACCGCCGCGCGGAGTACGGCGTGGCCGCGCACTGGAAGTACAAGGACGCCTCCGTCGGCGGGGGTGCCGGCGGCAAGGGCAACCTCGAGGACATGTCCTGGCTGCGCCAGCTCGTCGACTGGCAGTCCGAGACGGCCGACCCGGGCGAGTTCCTCGACAACCTGCGCTTCGAGATCAACGCGCAGGAGGTCTTCGTCTTCACCCCCAAGGGCGAGGTCATCGGCCTGCCCGCGGGATCCACCCCGGTCGACTTCGCCTACGCCGTCCACACCGAGGTCGGCCACCGCACCATGGGCGCCCGCGTCAACGGGCGCCTCGTGCCGCTGGAGAGCCAGCTCGACAACGGCGACGTCGTCGAGATCTTCACCTCCCGCGTGGAGGGCGCCGGCCCCAGCCGCGACTGGCTGATGTTCGTCAAGAGCCCGCGCGCCCGCAACAAGATCCGCGCGTGGTTCTCCAAGGAGCGCCGCGAAGAGGCGATCGAACAGGGCAAGGACGCCATCGCCAAGGCGATGCGCAAGCAGCACCTGCCGATCCAGCGCCTCATGAGCCACGAGGCCCTCGTGGGCCTGGCCAACGAGATGCGCTACGCCGACGTCTCCGCCCTCTACGCCGCCGTCGGTGAGGGGCACGTCTCCGCGCAGTCGGTGGTGGAGAAGCTCGTCGCCGCGCTCGGCGGTGAGGAGGGCGCCACCGAAGACCTGGCGGAGGCCACCACCCCCTCCCCGGCCGTCCGGCGGCCTCGCACCGGTGACCCCGGTGTCGTGGTCAAGGGCGTCGACGACGTCTGGGTCAAGCTCGCCCGCTGCTGCACGCCCGTGCCGGGCGACACCATCGTCGGGTTCGTCACGCGTGGCGCCGGGGTTTCGGTGCACCGCGAGGACTGCGGCAACGTCGTCGGTCTGCGCACCGAGCCCGACCGCATCGTCGAGGTCGAGTGGGACGTCAGCTCCGCCAGCGTCTTCCTCGTGCAGATCCAGGTCGAGGCCCTGGACCGCTCGCGGCTGCTCTCCGACGTCACCCGCGTGCTGTCCGACAGCCACGTCAACATCCTGTCGGCGCAGGTCACCACCTCACGCGACCGCGTGGCGCTCTCGCGGTTCACCTTCGAGATGGCCGACGCCACCCACCTCGGGCACGTCATCAACGCGGTGCGCCGCGTCGACGGCGTGTTCGACGCCTACCGCGTCACCGGCAGCACCGCGGGCCGACAGGCCTGACGCCCGTCCCTGCGCCTCCACAGGGGGACGACGACGGGAGCCGGGCAGGCGGCGCAGCTCGCGCCGACCTGCCCGCTGCCCGGGACGGCGCCGGGCTGCCAGAAGGCGCAGCGCGAGTGCCGGGTCGGCCCCGGCCGCGACAGCGGCCCGGAGCAGCGGGGCGGCGTCGTCAGCGGGGAGCCACAGCGCGATGTCGGTGGCCGTGCGCTCCAACGTGGTCACCGGGACACCCCACAGCTCCTCCACGTGGTGCGCGGCGAGGTGGGCGTGCCGCGTGCGCCGCCAGGCCGGGTCTCGGCGCGACCCTCCGGCCCCGTGGTTGCCGACGACGACGTCGACCACGGGGCACCGCTCCAACGCCCCGCGCAGCCACAGCGCCGCGGCCCCGCCGACGACCTCGTCGGGCGCGAGCCGCTCCCGGAGCAGACCGGCACGCGCCGCAGGGACGGCGGCGGTGTCGGCCGGCAGGTGACCGTCGAGCTCGGGCACGAGCACGCCCTCGTGGACGAGGGCGGCGACGTCACTGGTGGACAGACCTGAGGTGCTACCTGGGCTGCTGTGTGGAGCGAGGAGCCAGGCAAGGGCGGGGGAGACCACACGCGCAGCCTGCCCGGAAACGCCGTCCTCCCGCTGGCGCCGTCCACAGGCACCCCGACTCGAGTCGTAGCGCTGCCGCTCACTCAAGACAACGCCCCGCCCATGACAATGCCCCGTTCATGCCTGAGGGCCGCTGAGGACCCGCCTGGCGGCGGGTCCTCAGCGGCCCTTAACAGCAACGCAGCGGGCCGGCCCGATCAGCCGGACGCCTCCTCCGCGGTGCGGCGCGCGGTCTCGAGCCACAGCCGGCGCGCTTCCAGCGCGATCTGCGCCTTCGCCTCGGCGCGGGAGTCTCCCTTGGCGCGGGCGGCGGCCAGGTCTGCCTCGAGGTCGGCGACGACGCGTTCCAGCTGCTGGACCGCGCTGTCGGCCCGGGCCTTGACCTCGGGGTTGGTCCGCTTCCAGGTGGCGCCCTCGGCGTCGTTGACGGCCTGTTCGACGGCCCGCAGGCGCTTCTCCACGCGCTGGAGGTCGGCACGGGGCACCTTGCCGGCGGCGTCCCACCGCTCCTGGATCGAGCGCAGCGCCCGGCGCGCCGAGCGCGCGTCGGTGACCGGGAGGAGCTTCTCGGCCTCGACGAGCAGCTCCTCCTTGACAGCGAGGTTGCCGCGGAAGGACTCGTCCTCGGCCTCGTTAGCCGCGGTGCGCGCCGCGAAGAACGCGTCCTGGGCGGCGCGGAAGCGCACCCACAGGGCGTCGTCGTCCTTGCGAGAGCCGCGCGGGGCCGCCTTCCAGCGGTCCATGAGCTGGCGGTACGCGGTGGACGTCGGGCCCCAGGCGGTGGAGGTCGCGAGGGACTCGGCCTCGATGACGATCTCTTCCTTGGTCTGCTTCGCCTCGGAGTTGCGCTCCTCCAGGGCCGAGAAGTACGCGCGGCGGGCCCTGTCGAAGCTCGTCCGGGCGGCGCTGAACCGCTTCCAGAGGTCGTCCTCGGACTTCTTGTCGAGGCGCTGGGCGCGCTGGGCGTCCTTCCACGCGTCGAGCAGCTCCCGCAGGCGGTCACCGCTGGGGCGCCACTGCATGCGCTCGGGGTCGACGGCCGCGATCTGCTCGGCCTCCTCGACGATGGCGTTGCGCGCGCTCAGCGCGGCCTCACGGGCCGCAGCTCGGGCGGCGTCGGCTTCCTCGCGGCGGGCGGCGGCCACGGCCTCCAGGTCACGCGTGCGCTGCGCGAGGCCCTCGAGGTCTCCCACGGCCAGCACGTCGGCCAGGGAGCCACGCAGCGCGCGCAGCTGCCCGACGACCTCGCCGGGGGCCACCTCGGCGGACATGAGCCGCTGCTCGGCGATGTCGACCTGAGCGACCAGGGCGTCGAACTCGCGCCCGTAGTGCGCCAGCGCCTCGGCCTCGGTGGCGTCGACGACGGTGCCGACCTGACGCTCACCCTCGGCGGTGCGGACCCACACGACGCCCTCGGCGTCCATGCGACCCCAGGGCGTGGGGTCCGACGGGGGACGGACGGCGGGGCGCGTCGTCGGTGCGTGCGGACGCGGTGCGCGACGCGGCTTGGGCGCTGGACGGCCGCGCCCGCCGCCACCGCCGGGCTTGGGTGCCCCCGGGGCGGGGGTGGCGGCCGCAGCCGCCGCCTCGTCGGCCGGAGCCTGCTCCGCTGCCTCGTCGGTCGGAGCCTGCTCCGCTGCCTCGTCGGTCGGAGCCTGCTCCGCTGCCTCGTCGGTCGGAGCCTGCTCCGCGGCGTCGCTCGGCTCGTTGGTGGCGTCGGCCTCGGCAGCGGGTGCCTCGGCGGCGTCCGCGGGTGCGTCGGCAGCGTCGCTCGGCTCGGAGGCCGGCTCGCCGGTCGGCTCGGCGCTCTCCTGCGCCGCGGCCTCCTGGAGGGCCGCGGCGACCTCGGCCACCTCGGGGCGCTCCGAGGTGGTGGTGGGCTCGGTCACGGCGTCTCCAGCCTCCTCGCCGATGGCGGGGGTGGGGGTCGTCTGGTCGCTCACTGGACAGTCACCTGCTCGATGCTGATCGGGGTGGTCGGTTTGCCGTCTCCGGGGCCGTTGCTGCCGTCGTCACCGGCGGAGGCCACCCGCTGCACGACGTCCAGACCGCTGGTGATGCGGCCGAGCACCGTGTACCCGCCCGCCGTGTCCGACGGGATGGTCGAGTCCTGGTAGACGAGGAAGAACTGGCTGCCCTGGCTGTCGCCGTCGCTGCCGCGGCGGGCCATCGCGATGGTGCCGGCCGGGTACACGTTGTCAGACGGGGCGGCCTCCACCGGCCCGAACGTGTAACCGGGGCCGCCGGTGCCGGTGCCGGTGGGGTCACCGCACTGCAGCACGTAGATGCCGGACGTCGTGAGGCGGTGGCAGGGCGTGCCGTTGAAGAAGTTGTCACGGGCCAGGGTCACGAACGACGCCACGGCTCGCGGCGCCTTCGCGCCGTCGAGCTCGACGCCGATGTCTCCGCACGACGTGACGAGCGTGCCGGCCCAGGTGCGCCCCTGGGCCACCGACGGGTCGGGGGCCGAGGAGAGCTGGGTGGCGGAGGCGTCGGGCGTCGAGGTGGGCGCCGGGCAGGCGTTGGCCGGCGGCGAGGCGCTGGTGGTAGCCGCTGCGCTGGGGCTCGCGCCGGGAGCCGCGGCCTCGTCAGCTGCGGAGGGACGGAAGCTGAACCACGCGACGACGGCGATACCCGCCAGGACGACGACGACCAGCGTCGCCGCGATCGCGGTGTTCCGGCGGCGGCGCCGCTCGGCGGCCTTGGCCGCCTGGCGTCGCTGCCACGCCTGGTGGCGCCGTCGCTCGTAGTCGCGCTCGCGTTCGCTCTTGCTGGGTGGCATGCCGCCCCTCACCTCCTGCGGCCTCGTCGTGAGCCGGTCGTCTGCGCTCCCGCTGGACGAACGGGCCCCGGGGAGTCTACGGCGCGGCATCGAGCCGGGTCCTGACTAGGCTCCCCGCGTGCTGGCGTCCGCGATCCCCGACACCGTCATGGGCACCAACTGCTGGGTGCTGGCGACGGGCCGGGGCCAGGAGTGCATCGTCGTCGACCCCGGCTTCGACGTGCTGGACCGCCTGCGCGCGGAGCTTCTCGAGCACCGGCTGCGCCCGGCCGCCGTCGTCCTGACCCACGGCCACGCCGACCACGTCTGGTCGGTGACCCCGGTGTGCCGCTCCGGCGCGGCGGGCAGCGGCGGCGTGCCCGCGCTCGTGCACGGCGACGACAGGTACCGCCTGCGCGACCCGCTCGCCGACCTGTCCGCACCGCTGCGAGCCATGCTCGAGCAGCAATTCGGCCCCGCGGCGCGCTGGGAGGAGCCCGACGACGTGCGCGACCTCGTGGCCGACCAGGTGCTGGAGATCGCGGGCCTGTCCCTGCGGGTCCAGCACGCCCCCGGCCACACCGAGGGCTCGACCGTGCTCAGCCTCGACGAGGCGCCCGACGTCCTGTCCGGGGCGCTCGCCGGTGCGGAGCGGGTGGTGATGACGACGACGTCGACGGTGCTCGCCGGTGACGTCCTCTTCGCCGGAAGCATCGGCCGCTGCGACCTGCCCGGTGGCGACCCCGCCGCGATGGCCCGGTCGCTGCGCGACGTCGTCCTCCCGATGCCCGACGACAGGCTCGTGCTGCCCGGTCACGGCCCCGTCACCACCATCGGCCGCGAGCGCGCGGTCAACCCGTTCCTGCCGCGCTGACGACCCGCTGACACCCTGCTGCACTGACGACCCGTCCGAGACTGGAGAACCCCTGTGGCCCGCCCCACCCCGCTGTCCGGCTTCCCCGAGCTGCTGCCGTCGGCCCGCCTGGTCGAGCAGCACGTGCTCGACGTGCTGCGCGAGGTGTTCGAGCTGCACGGCTTCTCGAACATCGAGACCCGCGCGGTGGAGCCACTGTCGGTGCTGCTGCGCAAGGGCGAGATCGACAAGGAGGTCTACGTCGTCCGTCGGCTCCAGGCCGAGGCCGGCGAGGAGAGCGGTTCATCCGACGATCTGGCGCTTCACTTCGACCTCACGGTGCCGTTCGCGCGCTACGTGACCGAGAACGCGGGTCACCTGCAGTTCCCCTTCCGCCGCTACCAGATCCAGAAGGTGTGGCGGGGTGAGCGCCCGCAGGAGGGTCGCTACCGCGAGTTCACGCAGGCCGACATCGACGTCGTCGACAGGGGCACCCTCGCCGTCCACCACGACGCCGACATGGCCCGCGTCATGGGCGAGGCCCTCGCGCGGCTGCCGCTGCCGGGTGTGACGCTGCAGGTCAACAACCGCCGGCTGGTGGAGGGTTTCTACCGCGGGCTGGGGCTTGAGGGTGACGTCCTGACGGGGTCGATCGGGGCCACGATGCGGGCCGTCGACAAGCTCGACAAGGTCGGCGCTCGCGGTGTGGCCGACCTGCTCGCCCAGGCCGGGCTCACGCAGGCCCAGGCCGACGGGGCGCTCGCTCTCGCGCAGGTCCGTGCCGGCGCCGGTGACCTCGTGGCGTCCGTGAGGGCGCTCGGCGTCAGCCACGAGCTGCTCGACCAGGGCCTGGAGGAGCTGCTGGCGGTGCTCACCGCCGTCGACGACCTCCCCGCGGACCGCGTCGCCGTCGTCGCCGACCTGTCCGTGGCTCGCGGCCTGGACTACTACACGGGCACCGTCTACGAGACGCGCATGCGCGGCTGGGAGTCGCTCGGGTCGATCTGCTCGGGCGGTCGCTACGACGCCCTCGCCGATGACGGCCGCGACGTGTACCCCGGCGTCGGCATCTCCCTCGGCGTGACGCGGGCGATCATCCCGCTGCTGGGCAAGGGCGCCGTGCGCGCCAGCCGCCCCACGCCGACCGTCGTCGTCGTCGCCGTCGCCGACGAGGCCCACCGCCGTGACGCCGACCGGGTGGCGAGTGCGCTGCGGGCGCGCGGCGTGGCTGCTGAGGTGTCGCCGACGGCGGCGAAGTTCGGCAAGCAGATCCGCTTCGCCGACCGGCGCGGGGTGCCGTTCGTGTGGTTCTCGCAGGAGGACGGCTCCCACGAGGTGAAGGACATCCGTTCCGGCGAGCAGGTGCTGGCTGACCCGGCGTCGTGGCTGCCGCCCGCGGCCGACCTGCGTCCGACCGTGGTGCTGCCCGAGGCCTGACCCGCACGCAGACGCGACCAAGGGCACGCAGGACCAGGCCCTGCGTGCCCTCTGTCGCGTCAGCTGCGGGGTTCTCCGCCGCGCGCGTCGCCCTGGCCGTCGAGGAAGGTGTTCGCCTTCTCCTGGCCGATGTCGACCTTGTCGGCGTACTTGCCGCCGGTCCGGGCGTCGATCGCGTCGCCGCCCCTCTCGACCGCCTGGTCCGCCTGGTCGGGGTGCTTGCCGGCGAGGTCCTTGGCCTTGTCCGCGAGGCCCTTGAAGTCCACCACGGTCTCCTCCTGCTCTCTCGTTCGGTCGTGCGCCCCGACGCTACGACTGGGCTGTCCATCGCGCCCCTCGATCACTGTCGGTGATTATGCCTTTGCCACGCGCTGTCAGCCGCTGTCAGGCTGGGGCGAGTCCGCAGACGGAGCGGACGGCCGCCAGCCCTTCGGGCGTGCCCGGCCAGTGCCGCTCCAGGGCCTGCGGCCCCGCGCGGCGCACCACGGACCGCAGGACAAGGACGACGGCGACGACGTCGTCCGCCCAGCCGATTACCGGCAGCACGTCCGGCACGAGGTCGAACGGGAGCGCCAGGTAGCCGAGCAGCAGCCACAGGCGCACGCGGACGCCGCGCGGCAGGGTCCGGTCGGCGGCGAGGCGGCGCACCAGACGCAGTAGGTCGGGGAGCAGCCGCAGCGCATCGCGCCAGGTGGTCTGCCCCTGCGAGACGCGCCAGAGGACGGCGAGCAGCAGCAGCCAGCAGATCAACAGGGCGACGACGAGGCCCCCGACCACGGCGAGCACCGTCCCGCAGGTGCCGTCGATGCCCACGAGGTGACGCTACCGACGCGCCGCTGCGCTCTGGCCCGCTTCCCCGCCGTGATCATGGACAGTCGGCCACCACCCAGGTGGCCGACTGTCCATGATCACGGTCGGGGCGGTGTGGTTGGGTGGCCGCGTGCCGCTGCCGCTGAGGTGGGCCGCCGCCGTGGCGGCCACCGGCGTGGTCGCCGGACTCGCTGGGGCGGCGCTCATGGGGGTGCTGCGGCTCGTCCAGCACCTCGCCTACGGTCTGTTCGACCACGGCTTCGGAGCGGCCGTGGTCGCCGCCGACCCCGCCCGGCGGGTAGCGGCGATGGCTGCTGGCGGTCTCGCGGTGGGGCTCGGCTGGTGGGCGCTGCAGCGATGGACGTCGCCGGTGCGCGAGGCGGAGGACGTCGTCGGCGGGCCTCTTGGCGGGCGGATGCGGCTGCGATCGACGGCGGCGGACGCGGTGCTGCAGGTGGTGGCCGTGGGGGCGGGCGCATCGCTGGGGCGCGAAGGTGCCCCGCGTCAGGTCGGTGCGGCGGCGGGCGGCTGGTTGGCGGCGCGGTGCGGGCTGGAAGCTCAGGCGCAGCGGGTGCTGCTCGCGTGCGGCGCCGGCGCCGGGCTCGCTGCTGTCTACGACGTGCCGCTCGGGGGAGCGTTGTTCACCCTCGAGGTACTGCTGACCACCCTGGCACCGGTCGCGGTGCTCTCCGCTGTCGCGACGTCGGTCATCGCTGCCATGGTGGCCTGGCCGTTCGTGGGGATGGGACACGTCTTCACCGTCAGCCACCTCACGTCGCCGACGGCGTCGCTCGTGGTGGCAGCCGTCGTCGTCGGCCCTCTCGCGGCAGGGGTGGGCCTCGCGTTCCGCGCGCTCGCCGGATGGGCACGACGGCTGGCGCCGCGCGGGTGGCGGCTGCCGGTGGCCACCACGCTGGCCTTCGCGGTGGTCGGGCTGGTCGCCGTCCCGCTGCCGCAGGTGCTCGGCAACGGGCGCGCGCCCGCCGAGTTGGCGTTCGTCGGACAGCTGGGACTGGTCACTGCCGTGTTGCTGCTGGTCGCCCGGCCTCTGGCCACTGCCCTGTGTCTCGGTTCAGGGGCGAGGGGTGGCCTGCTCACGCCCGCGGTTGCACTGGGTGCGCTGCTCGGACTGCTGGGGGCTGCGGCCTGGTCGCAGCTGTGGCCGGGAGCGCCGGCGTCGGCGCTCGCGGTGGTCGGGGCGGCGGCGGTGCTGAGCGTGACGCAGCGTGCTCCGCTGACCGCCACCGTGCTGCTGCTGGAGTTCACCGGCAGTGCGACGACGCTGCTGGTGCCGGTGCTTGCAGCCGTGACGACGGCGACGGCGACGGCGCGCCTGGTCGGCTCCCGCCCCTCCCCAACCCCGCCGTGATCATGGACGCTGGCCACCTTACGGATCCGTAGGGTGGCGGACGCCCATGATCACGGGGGGAAGGTGCTCCGGAAGTCCATGATCACGGGGGTGGGGAGCGGGGGTGGGGGATCGCCCACAGCGGAAAGTCCTGGCGACTGTCAGACCCGAGCCCTAGCCTCGTTCGCCGGGGCAACCGGCCGTCCGGAAGCCGAGCCGCCCCGACTCCGTGGAGGTGGGCCGCGTGCTCCTTCAGCTCCTGCGGCGCTACCTGCGCCCGTACTGGTCACTGCTGGCGGGCGTCGTCGTCTTCCAGACCCTGCAGACCCTCGCCTCGCTGTACCTGCCGACGCTGAACGCCGACATCATCGACAAGGGCGTCGTCACCGGAGACACGCACTACGTGCTGGTCACGGGCCTGTGGATGCTCCTGGTGACGCTCGGGCAGGTGGCGGCCACCGTCGTCGCCGTGTACTTCGGCGCCAAGACGGCCATGGGCTTCGGGCGCGACGTGCGCGCCGCCGTCTTCGGGCACGTGGCGGCGCTGAGCGAGCGCGAGGTCGGGCGCTTCGGGGCCGCGAGTCTCATCACCCGCACCACCAACGACGTGCAGCAGGTGCAGATGCTCGTGCTCATGGGCGCGACGCTGCTGGTCACCAGCCCGATCACCGCCGTCGGCGGGGTCGCGTTGGCGCTCCACCAGGACGTCGGCATGGCGTGGGTGCTCGTCGTCGCCGTCCCGGTGCTGCTGGGGGCGGTCGGCGCGATCGTCGCGCGGATGGTGCCGCAGTTCCGGCTCATGCAGGTCCGCCTCGACGGGGTGAACCGGGTGCTGCGCGAGCAGCTCACCGGGGTCCGTGTGGTCCGCGCCTTCGTCCGCGAGCCCGTGGAGGAGGAGCGCTTCGCCGCGGCCAGCACGGATCTGACGCAGACCGCCCTGCGGGCCGGGCGGCTCATGGCGCTGATGTTCCCCACGGTGATGCTCGTCATGAACGCCTCCACGGTGGCCGTCGTGTGGCTCGGCGCCTACCGCATCGCCGACGGCGACCTCCAGATCGGCCAGCTCACGGCGTTCATCTCCTACCTCGTGCAGATCCTCATGGCCGTGATGATGACGACGATGCTCGCGTTCCTCCTGCCGCGCGCCGCCGTCTCCGCGGACCGGATCGGGGAGGTGCTGGGCGCCGAGCCGTCCGTGGTGCCGCCCGCTGCCTCCGCCGCGGTGCGCGAGGCCGATCTCGACTCCGCGCTGCGCGGCACCGTCGAGCTGCGCGGCGCCACGTTCTGCTACCCCGGCGCCGAGGAGCCGGTGCTGCACAACATCACCTTCACGGCCGCTCCGGGGACGACGACGGCGGTGGTCGGCTCCACCGGCGGCGGCAAGACCACGCTCGTCAACCTGCTGCCCCGGCTCTTCGACGCCACGGGCGGTGAGGTGCTCGTCGACGGTGTGGACGTGCGCCGGCTCGACCCCGACGTGCTGTGGGACCGCATCGGCCTGGTGCCGCAGCGGGCGTTGCTGTTCGCCGGCACCATCGCCTCCAACCTCCGCTTCGGCCGTCCCGACGCCACCGACGCGGAGCTGTGGGAGGCCCTGGAGATCGCGCAGGCCGCCGACTTCGTCCGGGCGATGCCGGGCCAGCTCGAGGAGCCGGTCACCCAGGGCGGCACGAGCGTCTCCGGTGGGCAGCGACAGCGGCTGGCCATCGCCCGCGCCCTGGTCAAGAGACCGGCGGTCTACGTCTTTGACGACGCGTTCAGCGCCCTCGACACCGCCACCGACGCCCGCCTGCGCGCCGCGCTCGACGCCGCCGAGGGCGTGCGGGAGGCGACGCGGATCGTCGTCGCCCAGCGGGTGGCCACGGTGGTCTCGGCCGACCAGATCCTCGTGCTGGAGCACGGGCGGGTGGTGGCGCGCGGCACGCACGCGCAGCTGCTGGAGACCTCCGCGGAGTACCAGGAGATCGTCACGAGCCAGCTGTCCGCAGCCGATGCCGTGGCTGGCGCTGGCGCAGGGGCTGCGGGAGGTGCGGCGTGAGCGGCGCCCGGCCGATCCCGGCCCCCCGACCCGGAGGACCTGGCGGCCCGGGAGGACCTGGGGGCCCCGGCATGCGCCGGGGCCCGATGGGCGGCGGCGGGATGATGGGCATGGCGATGCCGGCCGAGAAGTCGAAGGACTTCTGGCCCAGCACCCAGCGGCTCCTCGCGCGGCTGCGGCCGGAGCGGGCGTGGATCGCGTTCGTCGTCGTCGTCGGAACCGCCTCGGTGGCCCTGGCGGTGGCGGGCCCAAAGCTGCTCGGCAGGGCCACCGACCTCGTGGTGGCCGGGGCGGTTGGCGTGCGGTTCCCCGAGGGGACCACGCGAGACGCCGTGCTGGCCCAGCTGCAGTCCGCAGGGCAGGGGTCGGAGGCCGACTTCCTGCGCACGGTCGACTTCACGCCCGGCCAGGGCGTCGACTTCGGGGCGCTTGGTGCGCTGCTGACCCTGGTGCTCGCGCTGTACGTCGCGTCCAGCCTGCTCGGGTGGCTGCAGGGGTACGTGCTCGCCGGCGTGACGCAGCGGACGGTCTACCGGCTCCGGGAAGACGTCGAGCGCAAGATCAACGCCCTGCCGCTCTCGCACCTCGACCGCACGCCCCGCGGTGAGCTGCTCAGCCGCGTCACCAACGACATCGACAACATCTCCCAGACCGTGCAGCAGACGCTGAGCCAGCTCGTGACGTCGCTGCTGACGGTGGTCGGGGTGATCGTCATGATGGTGTGGATCTCGCCGGTGCTCGCGCTCGTGGCGCTGGTCACCATCCCGCTGACGGTGGTGGTGACGGGGTTCATCGCCAAGCGGTCGCAGAAGCTCTTCGTGGCCCAGTGGAAGCACACCGGTGAGCTCAACGCGCAGGTCGAGGAGGCCTACACCGGCCACGCACTGGTCAAGGTGTTCGGGCGGCGCCGGGAGGTGGCGGACCGCTTCGCCGTGACCAACGGGCAGCTGCACGACGCCGCCTTCGGCGCGCAGTTCGTGTCCGGGCTGATCATGCCGGCGCTGACGTTCGTGGGGAACCTCGTCTACGTGGGCATCGCCGTCGTCGGTGGGCTCATGGTGGCTGGTGGCTCGCTGCGCATCGGTGACGTGCAGGCGTTCGTCCAGTACTCCCGCCAGTTCACGCAGCCGCTGGCGCAGCTCGGGTCGATGGCCAACCTCCTGCAGTCGGGGGTGGCCAGCGCGGAGCGGGTGTTCGAGCTGCTCGACGCCGAGGAGCAGTCGCCGGACTCGGCGGCGTCCGCCTCAGCGCTGGTCGACGGTCCGGGGCGGCTGGAGTTCGAGCGCGTCTCGTTCAGCTACGCCACCGATCCGGGAGTCGAGCCGCTGATCGAAGACCTGTCGCTGGTCGCCGAGCCAGGCCAGACGGTCGCCATCGTCGGACCCACCGGCGCCGGCAAGACCACGCTGGTCAACCTCATCATGCGGTTCTACGAGGTGGACGGCGGTCGGATCCTCCTGGACGGCGTCGACGTGCGCGACCTGCCCCGGGCCGCCCTGCGGGCAGCGACCGGCATGGTGCTGCAGGACACGTGGCTGTTCGGCGGCACCATCCGCGACAACATCCGCTACGGACGCCCCGACGCCACCGAGGCCGAGGTCGAGCAGGCCGCCCGTGACGCGCTCGCGGACCGGTTCGTGAGGTCTCTGCCGGACGGGTACGACACCGTCATCGACGACGAGGCCTCCAACCTCTCCGCGGGCGAGCGGCAGCTGCTCACCATCGCGCGGGCGTTCCTGCGGCGGCCCAAGCTGCTCATCCTCGACGAGGCCACCAGTTCGGTGGACACGCGCACCGAGCTACTGGTCCAGCGGGCCATGAGCGAGCTGCGCAAGGACAGGACGGCGTTCGTCATCGCCCACCGGCTCTCGACCATCCGCGACGCCGACCTCATCCTCGTCATGGAGGCGGGCCGGCTGGTGGAGCAGGGCACGCACGCCGAGCTGCTGGCCGCGGGCGGCGCGTACGCGCGGCTGTACGAGGCGCAGTTCGCCGCACCGACCGACCAGGGCGCCGCTTCGTCTGCTCCCGCTGCTCGCTGACGCTGGCCGTTGGTTGCTGGACGACGACGACGACGGGCGCGGGCGCGGTCGGCCGTCGGCCGCTGCGCTGGGCCGACCCGCCTCATCAGCCGGAATTCCGCCCCTTCGCGCGAGTTCCCGCCCCATCGCGTCCCTCGATGGGGCGGGAACTCGGTTCATGGGGCAGGAACTCGGGCGAAGGGGCGGATCGGCGGATTTCCGCCGTGCTCAGAAGGCGTCGCCCGTGCGCCAGGGCATCTGCTGCAGCACGAGGGAGTTGCCGTCCGGGTCGTGCAGGCCCGCGTAGAGCACGCCGCCGCCAGCGTCGGTGATGTCGCCGACGTCAACGCCCCGGCCGAGCAGCTCAGCGCGGGCGGCCTCGATGTCGTTGACCACGAGGTGCAGGCCGCGCACCGACCCTGGCTCGCCGCCGTACACGGGCAGGCCGGTGCCGAAGCCGAGCGAGCAGCTAGAACCCGGAGGTGTCACCTGCACCACGCGGATGCCCGGTGCGGGGGTGACGTCGACGTCGACGGTGAAGCCGAGACTGTCGGCGTAGAAGGCCTTGGCGGCGTCGACGTCGGAGACGGGCAGCGGCACCAGCTCGAGCTTCATGTCCACGGGATCCAGCCTGGCATGGAGGCCCGACCGCCCGGTGGCGCAGAGGCAGGCGCGTCATCGTCGGTGTGGGAGGCGCCTGCCTGCTCGATGACGGGGGAGCCTCAGGCCCGGTGGGGAGCCTGATGTCCGCTTCCAGGGCCGGATGCGGACGGGAGGCTCCTCACCGGACGTCCGATTCCCCACTCGCGCTGGCCGAGTGGCGCAAACTCGCTTGATCGTGGGCGGGGGCTGCTGGCCGTCGTCGTCCCAGGGTCCTCTGAGAGCGTTCACAGCGGGCGGGTCGTAGCGTGCGGACCATGACGACGATGGAGACGCGGACGCTCGGGCGCACCGGAGCGCAGGTCAGCGTGATCGGCCTGGGGTGCTGGCAGATCGGCGGCGGCTGGGGCGACGTCAGCGACGCCGACGCCACGGCCACGTTGCATGCGGCGTTGGAAAGCGGCGTCACGCTCTTCGACACCGCGGACGTGTACGGCGACGGGCGCAGCGAGCAGCTCATCGGGCAGTTCCTGCGGGAGCTGCCCGAGACGGACCGGCCGTTCGTGGCCACCAAGTGCGGGCGTCGCGCCGACCCGCACGTGCCGGCGGCGTACACCGCGGAGAACCTCCGCGCGTGGACGGACCGGTCGCGGAAGAACCTCGGCGTGGAGCGGCTCGACCTCGTGCAGCTGCACTGCCCGCCGACCCCGGTGTACTCCGACGACGCCGTGTACGACGCCCTCGACAAGCTCGTGGCCGACGGCGCCATCGCCGCGTACGGCGTCTCGGTGGAAACCGTCGAGGAGGCGCTGACGGCGATCGCCCGTCCTGGTGTGGCGAGCGTGCAGATCATCCTCAACGCGTTCCGGCGCAAGCCGCTGGAGCGGGTGCTGCCTGCGGCGGCCGAGGCCGGTGTCGGGATCCTCGCGCGCGTGCCGCTGGCGTCGGGGCTGCTCACGGGCAAGTACGACGAGAGCACGCAGTTCGGCGACGACGACCACCGGAGCTTCAACCGCAACGGCGAGCAGTTCGACAAGGGTGAGACGTTCTCGGGCGTCCCGTACGAGGTGGGCGTGGCGGCGGCGCGCAAGGTCGCGGCGCTCGCGAGCGAGGCCGGGGACGGTGTCACCACGGCCCAGCTCGCGCTGCGGTGGATCCTCGACCAGCCCGGCGTGACCGCCGCCATCCCCGGGGCCCGCAACCCCGAGCAGGCCCGCGGCAACGCTGCCGCGGCGTCGGTGGCGCCGCTCGACGACGACGTGCTGGCAGCTATCGAGCGCATCTACGACGAGCGCATCCGCGAGCACGTCCACGCCACCTGGTGACCAGCCGGTGACCAGCGTCGGCGTGCCCTCGCCCGGGCAGGACGGCGTCGCTCGTCCCGCCCGGCCGTGGGGCGCGCCCGGGCGCTGGTGGCCACGATGGGCGTGGGGTAGCGAGCTCGCCCTCGCGTACTCCGGCCTCGTGGTCGTCGTTGCGGTGGTGCTCAGCCAGCTGGCGCCCGCGGCGCATCGCGCGGCAGTGCTCGCGGCGAGCACCAACCTCGAGAACCTCCGGCACACGCCGGCTGCGGTGCTGCTGTTGTCCGCGTTCGTCGTGCAGACCCGCGCCGAGGTGCTGCTGCTCGTGCCGCTCGTCGTCGTCATGACGCTGTGCAGCCGTTGGATCGGGCGCTCGTCCACGGTGGTCGCGGCACTGTTCGGGCACGTCGGCGCCACGCTGCTCGTCGCGACGTTCCTGGCGGCCGGGGTGAGGCGCGGGTTCGTCTCGCACAGCGTCGTGACGGCGCCGGACGTCGGCGTCAGCTACGCCCTCGCGGGGGTGGCGGGGCTGCTCGCCGCCGTCGTCCCGCGGTGGTGGCGGTGGGTTTACGTGGTCGGAGGGCTGGCGACGCTCGTGGTGCTCATCAGTGCCGACACCGACTTCACCAACGTCGGTCACCTGCTCGCGTTCACGACGGGCCTTGGCCTTGCCGTGGTCTCCGTCCCGTCCCGCCCTCGCATCGTCTCGCCGTGATCATGGGCGGTCGGCCACCCGGTGAGGTGGCCGACCGTCCATGATCACGTTGGGAAAGTGCTTCGGAAGTCCATGATCACGTTGGGGAAGTGGGGGTGGGCTGCGCTGTGCGGAATCCGGACAGCGCGTGCGTCCGGCGGATGGTGGCCCTCCCGCGCCGTCCCTAGCGTCCGGGGTCACCTCGACCAGCTCGAGCCACCCTCTCCCTGAAGGACGGACGATGGCTGACAGCACTCCCACGGATGCGGCCCTGCGGAGCCGCATGGAGGACCACGCGCTCACCGCGGTCCCCGAGTCCGAGCGCCGCTCGGGCTGGGGCCTGATGACCAACACCGCCGGCATCGCCTCGACCCTCATCCAGCTCGCCATCGGCGGCACCGTCACGCTGATCGCCGGTGTGTGGGCGGGCCTGGCGGCGGGCGTCGTCGTCGCCATCTTCGGTGGTGTTCTGGGGTGGCTCGTCGGGCACGTGTCGTACCGGTCGGGCACGTCCAGCACGGTGACCGCGCGCTTCTACGGGCTGGGCACGCGTGGCTCGGCGCTGGCCTCCCTGATCTTCGCGTTCATGATCCTGGGCTTTCTCGCGCTGGAGAACGCGTTGCTCTACTACGGCACGCTGTTCATGTTCGGATGGGCGCCGACGACGGCGAACGCCATCGCCATCTACGGGCTGCTGACGCTGGCGTGGATCGGGCTGACCGTCTTCGGGTTGCCGATCGTGCAGCGCACCTCGACGGTGCTGCTGGTCGCGTTCGTGGCGCTCACGGTGGTCCTGACGTTCGTGGCGCTCAACCAGTCCGGGATGACGCTGGGTCAGGTGTTCTCCGGCGGTCCGGTGGTGCCGGGCTTCGACAGTGACGTCACCCGGTTCACCACGGTGCTCTCGATTCTCGCGGGTTCAGCGGGGGCGCTGGCTCTTGTCGACGCCGACTTCGCGCGGTACGCCCGCTCCACCAAGGACGTCGGCATCCTCGCCGTCGGTGGCGCGATCATGATCGACGTCGTTGCCGTGGTCCTCGGGACGGTCATCGTGCACGCCGGCTCGGGTGTCGTCACCGAGTTCCTCACGGCCAACCCGGCCGTGGCAGCCACCCAGGGTGGCGAGACGGTGGCCGACAAGGTGGCGTGGATGATCGCCAACAATGCGGGCGCGTTCTTCGTGGTGCTGGCCGGTGGGCTCGGCTTCGTGCTGATGTACGTCGCGCAGGTCAAGGCGCAGGTGCTCAACACCTACAGCGGGTCGCTGGCGCTGACCAACCTCGCTGACGGCATCGTCGGGCGAAGCCCCAGCCGGGTGGTCATGGTGGTGATCGGCAACCTCGTGGCGCTGGCGATGGTCGCCGGAGACATCCTCGGCCTCATCGGCAGCTACCTGGGTCTCCTGGGCGTCACGACGACGGCGCTGGCCAGCGTGATCATCGCTGACTTCTTCATCGTTCGCGGACGGCGCGTGGCCCACCCGGCGGAGACCGAAGCGGTGAACTGGGCCGGTGTCCTCTCCGTGGTCGGTGCTTCGGTGCTCGGCGGGGTGCTGCAAGAGACCGGTGTCACGCCGCTGGGCTTCGTGGTGGCGCTCGTGGCGGTGCTCATCGCATACCCGGTGCTGCGCACGACCGTGCTCAAGCCGGCGAGTTCCCAGGTGGCTGCGCCCCGCGTGCCTGTCCCCTGACCCTCACGCTTCCCACCGTGATCGAGCCTGTTGCGAAATGGCCATTTCGGGCCCTTCGGCGCATGAGGGCAAAGCTCTGACCTGCGGTGATTCTCAGCGCAGGTCGCCTCAGATCGCATTTCGCAACAGGCTCGATCATGGACGGTCGGCCACCCGCAAGAGGTGGCCGACCGTCCATGATCACGGTGGGAAGTGTTTCGGAAGTCCATGATCACGGAGGGGTTAGCGAGTGCGGCGCAGGGTGGCGCTGGGAGACTCGCCGAAGGCCTCCCGGTACTGCACCGACAGCCGGCCCAGGTGCGTCAGCCCCCAGCGGGCCGCGGCCTCGGTGACGGACTCGGCAGCCCCGGCCGACAGGTCTTCCCGCACGCGGTGCAGCCGTACGGTCCGCAGGTGGGCCATCGGCGTCTCGCCGAGGTGCTGGGCGTAGCCCGCCTGCAGCGCCCGGACCCCCACGCCCACCGCGGCGGCGATGTCGGCCGTGGTCAGCGGCTCGTCGCAGTGCTCCTCCACGTACCGCACCGCGCGCGCCACGCAGCTGCGGTTGGCGGCGGCGCGCAGCGCGCCCGGCTCCTCGCCCCCGCTGGCGGCGTGCTGCGCGCTGATCAGGGAGTCGACCAGGGCGACGGCGAGCGACCGCGTGGCCAGCGGCACCGGGCCGGCGCTGCCGAGCGCCTCGACGTCGTCGAGGGCCACGTCGAGCAGCCGGCGGAACGCCGCTCCGGCGCCCGTGGTCAGGTCCAGGACGGGTGCGATCCCAGCCCCCGCTGTGGCCCGCCCCGCGAGCCCGGCCAGGCCCGCCATCTCCCGCCGACGGTGCACGAGCGCCGACGGCACCTGCAGCATCACGCGCGGGGTGCCCGGGGCGTACCGCATCCGCCACGGCGAACCGGGCCCGCACACCAGGGCCGACCCGACGACGGCGACACCGCGCCGCGTGCCACGACCGCCACCGCCGTCGTCCACCGACGCCGCCCCCGCCAGGGGGACCTGCACGAGCCAGAACGGCATCCCCGCCACGCGTACCTCGACGTCGGAGCCGTAGTCGATCCAGTGCAGCGCCACCTCCGCGAAGGGCGCGCGGTGGTGGCGCAGTGAGAAGCCACCTCGGCCGCGCTCGTCGTCGTCGTGAGCCCACCGACCGCGGGGGAAGAGGTCGTGAGGGCACAGCTCACCCGCGACGCCCTCGCGGGCCTCGTCGAGGTCGGTGGTGGCCAGTAGTCGGTGCGCCGCGAGGCGCGGGGTGAGGACGTTCACGGGACCTCCGTCAGTGGAGAACCTCGACTGGACAGTGCGTCGCTCGCGGGATAGCGGGCCCCGTGGGCATGCGCGCATCCTCCCGCAGCATGAGCACACCGATCACCTCCGCGAGCCACTTCCGCCTGGGGTTGTTCTCCTCGAACTGCTCGGGTGGCCTAGCCGTCACGAAGATCCCCGAGCGCTGGTCGGCGTCGTGGGAGGACAACCTGGCGATGGCGAAGCTGGCCGACGAGGTCGGCATCGACTTCGTGCTGCCGATCGCCCGGCTCATCGGCTACGGCGGCGAGACCAACTTCCACGAGAGCGTGCTCGAGCCGATCCCGTGGGCGACGGCGATCGTGGCCGCCACGAAGCGGCTGACGGCGTTCGCCACGGTGCACACGGCGTTCAACCACCCGGTGGTGGTGGCCAAGCAGCTCGCGACCATCGACGCGATGGCACCCGGACGCGTGGGCCTCAACGTGGTGGCCGGGTGGAACCAGCCCGAGTACGAGGCGATGGGCGTGGACCTGCCCACCGCGCACGACGCCCGCTACGCCTACGCGCAGGAGTGGTTCGACGCGGTGGCCACGCTGTGGTCGCGTGAAGGGCGCTACGACCTGCCGGGGGAGTACTTCGACCTGCGCGGCGTGGAGTCCAGCCCCAAGCCGGCTGCGGGGCGGGTGCCGATCCTCAACGCCGGGTCGAGTCCGCAGGGCAAGGCGTTCGCGGCGCGCAACGCCGACTTCGTCTTCACCATCGTCGCCGGCCCGGAGCAGGGGGCTTCGGTGGTCGCGGAGGTGACCGCGGCGGGGCGGGCGCTGGGGCGGTCGCCCGGGGTGCTGACGCCGACGCACGTGGTGTGCCGGTCCACGCACGCCGAGGCGGAGGAGTACCTGCGGTACTACGCGGAGGAGAACGCCGACTGGGCCGCCGTCGACAACCTCATGCGGCTGCAGGGCATGCACGCGCAGTCGTTCTCGCCGGAGATGCTCGCGACGTTCCGCGGGCGCTTCGCCGCTGGTCACGGGACCTGTCCGATCATCGGGACGCCGGACGAGGTGGCCGACGAGATCGAGAAGTTCGCGACGGCGGGCTTCGGTGGGATCACGATGTCGTTCGTCGACTACACGGGCGAGCTGGAGCACTTCGCCGCCGAGGTGATGCCGCGCCTGGAGAAGAAGGGCCTGCGTCCGGCGCCCGCCTGACCCCCGCCCTCTGGCCGTGATCATGGGAGTTGTGCACGGAACTGACTGTGATCATGGACGTTGTGCGCAGCAGCTGGGTGCCCGGCAGGGCGCGACGTGCACAACCCCCATGATCACGACCCTCTCTGTGCACAGCGTCCATGATCACGGTGGGGGTCAGGGGCGGCGCAAGCGCGGTCGGCGGGACGGGCGCAGCAGCGTCTGCGCCACCAGGTGCCCCGACCCCGCGCCCAGCCCCGGCCCCGGGTGCGTCGACGCGCCGATGTGCCACAGCCCGGGCACGGGCGTGCGGTGCCGCCCCGACGAGGGCAGCGGCCGCCACAGGTAGCTCTGGTCGATGGTTGCCTGCCCGCCGTACGGGTCACCGGCGACGGCGTTCGCGTTGTGCGCGAGCAGGTCGACCGGGCTGATGACGTGCAGCCCGACGACGAGCGCCTCCAGCCCCGGAGCGTGCTGCGCGACCCGGTCCAGCGCCCGCCCGGCGTACTCGCGCGCCAGTTCCGGCGTCCAACCAGAGCTGACGTCCAGCAGCCCCGCGGCGTCGCCGGACGGCGTGAACGGCAGCTCCTGCAGCTGCAGCCACAGCGCCGCCGTGCCCGCCGGCACGCGCGACGCGTCGAGCAGGTGCTGCTGGCCCACCACCACGGTCGGCCGGGCCGGCAGCAGCCCCGCCTCCGCCTGCGCGCACGCGATCCCCGTGCTCCCGGAGCCGTCGGAGACGTGCACGAGCGGCACGTCGCGCAGCCGTGCGTCGCTCCACGGCACCGGTCCGGACAGCGCCACGTGCACCTGCATGGCGGCGCGTCCGTGGCGGAACTTCTCCGCCTCCGACGTGACCTGAGGCTTCACGGACCCCGCCGGCAGCAGCGACCCGTACAGCGCCGACGGCGTCACCGACGCCAGCACGGCCTTGCGCGCCCGCAGGATCTGACCCCCCACCGAGCCGCCCGACGGGCCGCCCAGCGAGACGCCCACCGCGCGGCCGCCCTCCACCACCACGCGCTCGACGCGCTCACCCGTGATCACCCGCACGCCCCGCTCCGCCAGCAGCCGCGAGAACGCCTCCACGAACCTCCCCGCCCCACCGACGACGACGGGCAGCCCGGCCCCGTGCAGCGTCGCCGCGAAGACCGGCATCATCAGGCCGCCGGAGGCGTGGTCGGGGGAGAGCCCGGCGTGCAGCAGCCACGGCGACCACAGGTGGTCGACCTCGTGCCCGCGGAACTCCCGCCGCGCCCAGTCGCGTCCGCTCGTGGCGGCGTCGCGCAGCAGCGCCTCGCTGTCTCGCGGACCACCGGCCCGTAGCAACGCAGTTACCGGTCCGAGCGCCCGTGGCGAGCGCAGCTCGCTGCCGAGCAGCCCGCCGATCCCGGCGGCGCGACGCCCGAAGTCGTCGAGGTGCTTCAGGTACGCGCGTCCGTCCTCGGGGTGCTCGAACCCGGCGGCCGTGGCGGCCGGGTCGCGGTGCGCCAGCGACACCCGCCCGTCGTCGGTGACGCTCGCCGTCAGCGGCCCGTCGGTGTTCGCGTACTCCAGGCCGTGCCGGTGCAGGTCCGCCCCGAGCGCGGCGTACGCACCGCCGGTCACGAACAGCGGGTGCCACGAGGAGTACACGTCGTGCAGGTAGCCGGGCGCGGTGACCTCGCCGGAGGCGATGAACCCACCCAGGTGCGGCGCTGCCTCGACGACGACGACGGACCACCCCGCCCCGGCCAGCTCCGCCGCCGCGACCAGGCTGTTCACCCCACCCCCGACGACGACGACGTCAGCCTCGTCCTGCCCGGTCCGGGTGTGCTGCGCAGCGCTCATGCGCGGCGACGCTAGGCGCGGTGGCAGCGGCCGACTATCCCCGCAGCGCGGCGGTGCTCCGCGTCGGGCAACGCTCTCGGGATAGCCGCTCGCAGGCGGGGCGCCTAGCGTGCGCCGCACGCACCAACCCGGCACCAATCCGGCATCGAGTCCCAGCCAACCACTCCCAGTCAACCGACCCGCAGGAGCAGCCATGTCGACCCTGAGCGATCTCACCGCGGCTCTGACCGGCGGCGCCGTCGAGGTCATCGACCTCACCGCGCCACTGAGCCCGAGCACCCCGGTGCTGCAGCTGCCGCCGCCGTTCGCCAACACCATCCCGCTGAGCCTGGAGCCCGTCAGCGACTTCGACGACGCCGGGCCGTTCTGGGGCTGGAACAACATCCACACCGGTGAGCACACGGGCACGCACCTGGACGCGCCGTCCCACTGGGCCACCGGGCGTGACGGCGCCACGGTCGACAAGGTGCCGCCGGCGCGGCTGGTGGCGCCCGCCGTCGTCGTCGACATCTCCGCCCAGGTGGCGGAGAACCCCGACTTCCTCCTGGAGCCCGAGCACCTCGAGAAGTGGGAGGCCGAGCACGGCCGCCTGCCGGACGGCGCGTGGGTGCTGCTGCGCTCCGGGTGGTCAGCGCGCAACAGTGACGCGAAGGCCTTCCTCAACGCTGACGAGAACGGCCCGCACACGCCCGGTCCCTCGGCGGACGCTTCCCTGTGGCTCGCCACCGAGCGCGGCATCGTCGGTCTGGGCGTGGAGACGGTCGGCATCGACGCCGGTGCCGCGGGCGGCTTCACCCCGCCGTTCCCCGCGCACCACCACCTGCTCGGGCACGACAAGTACGGCCTGACCCAGCTGCAGAACCTCGACAGGCTGCCGGTGACCGGTGCGGTGCTCGTCGTGGCGCCGCTGCCGATCGTCGGCGGTACCGGGAGCCCGGCGCGCGTGTTCGCGCTGGTGGAGCAGGGCTGATGAGTGGGCTGGCGAGCAGTGCAGGGGTGATGAGCGTCGCGGAGCTCGTCGGCCGCGCGGTCGCCAAGCTCGGCGCGGATCGCGCGTTCGGCGTGGTGGGCAGCGGCAACTTCGACGTCACCAACGCCCTCGTCGAGGCCGGAGTGCCGTTCACCGCGGCCCGCCACGAGGGCGGCGCGGCGACCATGGCCGACGCCCACGCGCGCACCACCGGCCGCGTCGCCGTCGTCACCCTCCACCAGGGGTGCGGCCTGACCAACGCGCTCACCGGCATCGCGGAGGCGGCCAAGAGCCGCACGCCGGTGCTCGTGCTCGCGGCTGACGTGGCCGGGTACCAGGTGCGCTCCAACTTCAGGGTCGACGCCGACGCTCTGGTCGCGGCCGTCGGTGCCGTGCCGGAGCGGCTGCACAGCCCCGCCAGCGCTGTCGACGACGTCGTCCGCGCCTGGCGCACCGCGTCCGAGCAGCGCCGCACCGTGGTGCTGTCGATGCCGCTCGACGTGCAGGCAGCGCCCGCGCCCGAGGGTGCCGCGGCGCGTGTCGAGGCGCTCGTGCCGCCGCCGGCCGCCGTGCCCGCGCGGCCGGCGCAGTCCGCCGTCGACGCCCTCGCCGCGGCCCTGCGCGACGCGCAGCGGCCGGTGCTGCTGGCCGGGCGTGGCGCGCGCGGCCACGGCGAGGTGCTGCGCGCCCTGGGCGAGGCCTCCGGTGCGCTGCTCGCCACCACCGCGGTGGCGAAGGGCCTGTTCACCGGCGACGACTTCGACCTGGGCATCTGCGGCGGCTTCGCCAGTGACCTCACCGCTGAGCTCGTGGCCGGCGCCGACCTGGTGGTGGCGCTCGGCGCGAGCCTCACCCAGTGGACGACGCGCCACGGCCGCCTCCTGCCCGACGGCGTCCGCGTGGTGCAGGTCGACCGTGAGGTCGAGCAGCTCGGCGTGCAGCGCGCCATCGACCTGCCGGTGCTCGGCGACGTCGGCGAGACGGCGGCTGCCGTGCTGTCGGCGCTGCGGGCTGCGCCGCGCACGGGGCTCGGGTACCGGACGGCAGAGGTGCGCGCGGCCATCGCGGAGCGTGCCCGCTGGGCGGACGTCCCCGTGCTCGACGAGGTCACTCAGGACGACGACGGCCACGCCCGTATCGACCCGCGCGTGCTGAGCCGCGAGCTCGACCGCCGCCTACCTCTCGAACGCGTGCTGGCCACCGACTCGGGCAACTTCATGGGCTACCCCAGCGCGTACCTGTCGGTGCCCGACGAGCAGGGCTTCTGCTTCACGCAGTCGTTCCAGTGCGTCGGGCTGGGTCTCGCGACGCTGGTCGGCGCCGCGCTCGCGAGCCCTGACCGGCTGCCGGTGCTCGGCACGGGCGACGGTGGCTTCCTCATGGGGGCCTCCGAGCTGGAGACCGTGGTGCGGCTCGGCATCGGCGCGGTGATCGTCATCTACGACGACGCCGCGTACGGTGCCGAGGTCCACCACTTCGGCCCTGCGGGCGCCGACACCACCCAGGTGCGGTTCCCCGACATCGACCTCGCGGCGCTCGCCCGCGGCGCCGGGGCGGAGGCGCACGTGGTGAGGTCGGTGGCCGACCTCAAGGTGCTCGACGACTGGCTGGCCGGTCCGCGCGACGTGCCGCTGGTGCTCGACGCCAAGGTGGCCGAGGACGGCGGCTCCTGGTGGCTCGCCGAGGCCTTCCGCGCCCACTGACCACCCCACCCTCCGTGATCATGGACGTTACGTACACGCCCCTGTGGCGGTGTTCGTCACGCCCATGATCACGGCGGGAAAGTGCTCCGGAAGTCCATGATCACGAAGGGGAGTGTGGTCCACGGGTTATCGTCGATGACCGTGACGCAGGACGCCGCCCCGGACGTGGTCGGCGACGATGCCGGCGCCCCCGGTCAGCTCACGCTCACCCTCTTCGGGCTGCACGCGCGTTCGCGTGGCGGGTGGCTCTCCGTGGCCGCGCTGATCCGGCTCCTCGCCGACCTCGGTGTGGAGGAGCCGGCGGTGCGCTCGGCGCTCTCGCGCCTCAAGCGGCGCGGTCTGCTCGAGGCGGAACGCCGCGACGGCGCTGCTGGGTACGCGCTGTCGTCGTCGGCGGTGGAACTGCTCGTCGAGGGTGACGCCCGCATCTTCGGGCGGCGCCGCGCCGGACGTGACGACGGCTGGCTGCTCGCGGTGTTCTCCGTTCCGGAGAGCCAGCGCGACCGCCGCCACCAGCTCCGCACGAGCCTGACCCAGCTGGGCTTCGGCACCGTGGCGCCCGGGGTGTGGGTGGCGCCCGGGCACCTCGTGGAGCAGACGCGGGTGGCGTTGGCGCGCCGGGGGCTGACGGAGTTCGTCGACCTGTTCCGGGCGAGCACGGTGGACGCGCTCCCGGGAGCGGGCGCTGACCTCGCCGCGAAGGTCGCCACCTGGTGGGACCTCGACCCCGTCGCCGAGTCGTGCGCGACCTTCAGCGAGCGGTTCTCCGCTCTTGACGACGACGACGCCCTGCGTGCGCTCTCGCTCGACCCGCAGGCGGCCTACCGCGCGTACCTGCCGATGCTCACGGCGTGGCGGCGCCTGCCCTACCTCGACCCGGGCCTGCCGCTCGACCTGCTGCCCGCCGACTGGCCCGGCCTGCGGGCCGAGCAGCTGTTCGTGGCGGCCGACCAGGCCCTGCGGGGCCCGGCCGGCCGCCACGCCGACGCGCTCATCGCGGCGCCAGCACCGCCGTCCCCGAGATCTCCACGAGCGCCTCGCGCTGCCACAGCCCGGTGACGCCCACCCCGGTCATCGCGGGGTAGCTGCGGCCGATGAGGCGGCGCCACACGGCGCCGATCTCGGCGCCCCGCGCCTGGTAGCCGGGGATGTCGAGCAGATAGACGGTCGACTCGACGAGGTCGCTCGGCTCACCGCCGGCGGCGCGCAGCGCGGTGAGCAGGTTGGTGAGCGCCTGCTCGAACTGCACGACGATGTCGCCCTCGACGATCCGGCCGTCGGCACCCAGGGCGGTCTGCCCCGACAGGTGCACGCTCACGGTCCCTTCAGCGCGCACGGCGTGGGCGAAGCCGGAGGGCTTGGCGAGCTCCGGCGGGTCGACCCGCACCACGTGGGAGAAGGACGTCTGAGCGGGAGCAGCTGACATGGCTGACCACCTTCCTGTGTCTTCCGGGCTTCCAATATCGCGGGTTTCTGACTACCGTGAGCAAGACGCTACAGGAACGAAGCGGTTCTGAGGAGGGGTCGATGGCTAGCTCGACATCAGTCCACAACGTCCGGGTCGCCACGGTGCGGCTCCCCACCGGCACGCGCGCCGCGGCTGCTCTCGCCGGTGGCGGCGACGGCGACGGCGAGCCGCTCGCCTGGCACCTGCTGCCGCACCGCGACGTCGGCGAGCTCCTCCGCGAGGGCGACGACGACGCCGACGGCGGCGGCTGGCGCGGCGCATCCCGCCGCGCGCTCGCCGGACCCGCCCGCGACGTCCTCATCGAACAGCCGGACTTCGCGCCGCTCGTGCTCGACCCGCGCAAGGTCGTGTGCTGCGGGCACAACTACCGCGCGCACATCGAGGAGATGGGCCGCCCGATCCCGGCCTCCCCAACGCTGTTCACCAAGTTCGCCGACACCCTCGCGGGCGCCCGTGACGACCTGGTGCTCCCCGCGCACGCCCGCGAGGTCGACTGGGAGGGCGAGCTCGCCGTCGTCGTCGGCGCCCCTCTCCTGCACGCCACCCGCGAGCAGGCGCGCGCCGCCATCGCCGGGTACGCCGCCGCCAACGACCTGTCCGTGCGCGAGGCGCAGCGCCGCACCACCCAGTGGCTGCCCGGCAAGGCGTTCGATGCCACCATGCCGCTCGGGCCGTGGCTCGTCGACTCCCGCGACGTCGACCCGGCCGACGGCCTGCGCCTGACCTGCGAGGTCAACGGCGAACAGGTGCAGCAGGGCAGCACCGCCGACCTCGTCTTCGACGCCGCCGACCTGCTCGTGGAGATCTCCTCGTTCACCCGGCTCAGCCCGGGCGACGTCGTGCTCACGGGCACCCCCGGCGGCGTCGGGACGGCGATGAACCCGCCCCGCGAACTGGCCGACGGCGACGTCGTGCGCGTCGCCGTCGAGGGCGTGGGCGCTGTCCGCAACACCATCCGCTTCACCAGCACGAACACATCCAGCACCGACGAGCAGCGAGGAGCAGCAGCATGAGCACGCAGACGCAGTCCCCGAACGAGCAGACCACTGAGAAGGCCGCGCAGAAGGTCGTCCCCGTCGTCACGCGCGCGGGTCACGAGCACCGCGAGACCGGCCAGTCCGGCGGTGCCGTCCGCGTCTCCGGGGTGTCGGTGCAGCACACCCCCGCCACCAAGATCTGGTTCGGCCGGGTGAGCAACGAGCCGGGCTACCGCTCCCTGCCGCACCACCACGGCGAGGCCGAGACCGGCGGCTACGTGCTCACGGGCACCGCGCGCATCTACTTCGGCGACGACTTCAGCGACTACGTCGACATGACCGCGGGCGACTTCGTCTTCGTCCCGCCGTTCATGCCGCACGTCGAGGCCAACATGAGCACCACCGACGAGCTCGTCTGGCTCACGGCGCGCACGCCGGAAAACATCGTGGTCAACCTCCCCGACGTGCCGGACGAGACGCTCGCCGGCTACCGCCGCGCATGAGTGAGCGACTTCCGCTCCTCGATTCCCTTGCTCTCGTCAAGGATGTCGGGGCTGACGACGACGTCTACGTGGCCTCCCACCAGCGCATCCCCTCCGGGCGCGCCTACGGCGGCGAGCTCGTGGCGCAGGCCCTCGAGGCCGCGCGCCGCACCGTCGCCGACCTTCCCGACTCCCCCGAAGCTGACCAGCGCCGCGTGCACTCGCTGCACGCGTACTTCCTGCGCCCCGTCGATGTCACCCAGCCTTCGCGCTGGACGGTCGAGCGCACGCGCGACGGCCGCGGGTTCTCCGCTCGCCGTGTGGTGGGGCAGCAGGGCGGCAAGGCGGTGCTCATGGCGATGGCGTCGTTCCATGTTCCTGTCGACGGCGACGACGAGCTGCGCCACGACCCGCCGGCCGCCGGCCCCGGCGCCCTCGGCGGGTTCGCCGACCTGAGCGATCTTCCCGGCTCCGCCGATCCGGCTGCACTGCCCTCCACGGCTGACCGCCTGGCCGGCACCGAGCCCGGACGTGACACCGAGTACTGGTCGCACGGCCGCAGTGTCGATCTGCGCCATGCCGAGGACGCCGTCTACACGAGCCCGGCGGGGGAGCGCGTGGCCCGCCAGGTGGTCTGGGTGCGCACCCTGGAACGCCTCCCCGACGACCCGGCGCTGCACCGCACGGTGCTCGCCTACCTGTGCGACTACACCGCACTGGAGCCGGCGCTGCGCGTCCACGGTTTGGCCTGGGCCGACCCGGGCCTGGTGACCGCCAGCGTCGACCACGCCATGTGGTGGCACGAGGATGGCCGCGCCGACGAGTGGGTGGCCCTCGTGCAGGACTCACCCGTCGCTCGCCGGGGCACCGCGCTGGGGCGTCTGAGCATCGTCAGTCGCGACGGGCGCCTGCTGGCGACCGCCGTGCAGGAGGGCGTTGTCCGCGTCGCGCACTGACTGTCCGCGTCGCGCGCCGACTATCCGCCCAGCGCGCCGAAACACAGAGTTGACATGACGCACTCTTGACGGTCGTCACCAACTGAGTACTTTCGAGGTACCGCAGACCCCCGGCCGCCCCTCCCCGTCAGAGCGAGGGCGGCCCACCCCGACGGAGGTGCCGGACGTGGCAGAGCGAGACTTCTGGAACCCCAAGACCGAGACCCTCCCCCGGGAGGACCTCAAGGCCCTGCAGCTCGTGAAGCTGCGCCGCACCGCCGAGTGGGCCGCCGCGCGCAGCCCCTTCTACCAGCGCACCTTCGCCGCAGCGGGCTTCAGCCCCGAGCAGCTGCGGAGCTGGGACGACATCAACCGCATCCCCTTCCTCACCCGTGAGCAGTGGATGGAGAGCCAGGTCGAGCACGCCCCCTACGGCGAGCTGCCCGTGACCGGCCCGGTGAACGCCATCCGCGTCCACACCACGAGCGGCACCTCCGGGCGGATGCCGCTTCGTGCCCTGGACAGCCGCAAGGACTGGTCCTGGTCGGCGGAGATGTGGTGCTACGGCCTGTGGGGCATGGGCGTGCGTCCCCACGACGTCGGCTATGTGGCCTTCGGCTACGGCTCGTTCATCGGCTTCTGGGGCCTGCACAACGGCCTCGAGAAGCTCGGCGCCCTCACGGTGCCCGGTGGCGCGCAGACCACCGCCAACCGCGTCAAGCAGATCATCGACTTCGGCGTCACGGTCGTGGCCTCCACGCCCACCTACGCGCTGCGCCTGGCCGCGGAGGCCAAGGCCCTCGGCATCGACCTGCCCGGCAGCGCCGTCCACACCGTGGTGCTCTCCGGTGAGCCCGCCGGCTCCATCAAGGAGACCAAGGAGCTCATCGAGCGCGAGTGGGGCGCCAAGGCCTACGACACCGCCGGCATGACCGAGGTCTCGACCATCTTCATGTTCGAGCCCGCCGAGCAGCCCGGCGGCTGCCACATCATCGAAGACCACTTCATCGAGCAGGTCATCGACCCCGAGACCGGCCGCGAGGTGCCCTACGGCGAGCGTGGCGAGCGGGTCTGCACGAGCTTCGGTCGCAGCACCACCCCGCTGCTGCGCTACCGCACCGCCGACCTCGTGGTGAAGGTCCCCGCCGCGGGCCGCGTCCGCAGCGGCCGCACCTGGGACCTGTACGAGGGCGGCATCATCGGCCGCGTCGACGACATGCTGCTCGTGCGTGGCACCAACGTGTACCCGGGAGCCATCGAGGGCGTCGTGCGCCAGCACGACGGCATCGAGGAGTTCCAGATCCGCGTCGAGCGCCGCGGGATCCGCGACGAGGTCGTGCTCCTCGTCGAGACCGATCCCACCATCGGCGAGGCCGCCTGGGACGCGCTCGCCGCACGCCTCGGCTCCGATCTCGCCGAGGCCCACGAGGGCCTGCGCTTCATCCTCGAGCGCGCCGCAACCGGCGCCCTGCCGCGCTTCGAGCTCAAGGCCAAGCGCCTGGTCGACGCCCGGCCCGCCCCCACCTTCCTCAAGACGACGACGGCGGCAGCCGCCGCGCTGCCGGAGCCGACGCCGCCGTCGTCCTCTCCCGAGTCCTCGCTGTCCTCCGTCCCCACGCCCGCCTGAGGAGGCACCTGACATGACCGCGCCTTCCGTGCCTGTCCCTGTGTCTGCCGCCGCGCCAGCCGCCGATCTCATCGGCACGCCACTGACCCGCGACGAGGCCGACCTCCTCGCCGTCTACGACGCGCTGCGCGACCTCGTCCAGCGCGACCTCCCGCCCTGCGCGGCCTCCGGGCTGCGCGCCGCGCTCGCGAGCACCGCCGTCGTCGTCACCGACCTCGGGCTGCGCTTCGAGCACCTCCTCGACGAAGGGGTCTGACGATGTCTTCACCGTCCTTGAAGCTGGCCAGCGTCGGCGGCGGACCCGCCGGCCTGTTCACCGCCCTGCTGCTCAAGCAGGCCGACCCGAGCGCCGAGTGCGTGGTCTACGAGCGCAACCGCGCCGACGACACCTTCGGGTTCGGCGTGGTGTTCTCCGCCGAGACCCTCGGCGCCGTGGAAGCCGCCGACCCGGTCTTCTACGCGCGGATGGCCGCGGAGTTCCGCTCCTGGAGCGCCATCGACACCGACTTCCTCGGGACCGTCGAACGTTCCGACGGGCACGCCTTCGCCGCGTTCGAGCGCAAGCGGCTGCTGCAGCTGCTCGCCGAGCGTGCGCAGGAGGTCGGCGTCGACGTGCGCTTCTCCACGGTCGCGCCGCCGCTGGAGGAGCTGCAGCGCACCCATGACGTGGTGCTGGCGGCCGACGGCGTCAACAGCGCTGTGCGCCGTCAGCTGGCCGACCAGCTGAACCCGTCCACGGTGGGGCGTCCGTCGAAGTACATCTGGCTGGGCACCTCGCGCCCGTTCGACTGCTTCACGTTCCTCTTCGTGGAGACCGAGCACGGCCTGTTCTGGGCGCACGTCTACCCGTACGCGGACGGCAAGGCCACGTTCATCGTCGAGACCGACGAGGAGACCTGGCAGCGCGCCGGCCTCGCCGAGGGCGCCGCGAAGCCCCGCAAGCCCGGGGAGAACGACGAGGCCGCCATCGCCTTCTGCCAGCGGATCTTCGCCGAGCACCTCGACGGGCACGCGCTGGTCGGCAACAACTCCGGCTGGCTGAGCTTCACGGTGCTGAAGACCGAGCACTGGTCGGCCGGCAACGTGGTGCTCGCCGGAGACGCCGTCCACACTGCCCACTTCTCCATCGGCTCCGGCACCAAACTGGCGCTGGAGGACGCGATCGCGCTTGCGCACGCGCTGCACGAGGAGTCGTCGGTGGAGGCCGCGCTCAAGACGTACGAGGCCGAGCGCCAGCCGGCGGTGGCGTCCGTGCAGCGCGCGGCGCAGACCTCGCTGGAGTGGTTCGAGGGCGTGGCCCGCTACCGCCACCTGCCGCCGGAGCAGTTCACGATGCAGCTGCTCACCCGCAGCCAGCGCGTGACCTACGACAACCTCAAGCTCCGCGACCCCGAGTACGTGGCCGGCTTCGATGCCTGGCTCGCCTCGCGCACCCGGTCCCTCGGGGTCGAGGTCGAGACCGGCACCCCGCCGATGTTCCACCCCTACCGCCTCGGCGGGCTGGAGCTCGACAACCGCGTGGTGGTCTCGCCGATGGCGCAGTACTCCGCCGTCGACGGGATGCCCACCGACTGGCACCTGGTGCACCTCGCCTCGCGCGCGGTCGGTGGTGCGGGCCTGGTCATGACCGAGATGACGTGCACCTCGCCGGAGGCGCGCATCACCCCAGGCTGCCCCGGCCTCTGGGACGACGAGCAGGAAGCCGCCTGGAAGCGGATCGTCGACGTCGTCCACGGTCAGTCGCGGGCCAAGATCGGCCTGCAGCTCGGGCACGCGGGCCCGAAGGGCTCGACCAAGGTCATGTGGGAGGGCATCGACCAGCCGCTGGAGTCCGGTGGGTGGGAGATCGTCGCGCCGTCGCCGATCCCCTACCTGCCGCAGGGCGGGCAGTTGCCGCGCGAGCTCGACGAGGCGGGCATCCGCGACGTCGTCGCCCAGCACGTCGTCGCCGCCGAGCGCGGGGCCCGGGCCGGGTTCGACCTGCTCGAGCTGCACTTCGCGCACGGCTACCTCGTGTCGTCGTTCATCTCCCCGCTGACCAACCACCGCACCGACGGTTACGGCGGCGACCTGCGCGGCCGCGCCCGGCTCGGGCTGGAGATCCTGCGCGCGGTGCGTGCGGTGTGGCCGGCGGACCGGCCGATCTTCGTGCGCATCTCCGCCACCGACTGGGTCGAGGGCGGGACGACGGGGGACGACGCCGTCGAGCTGGCGCGGCTGCTCGCCGAGGCCGGCGCCGACCTCATCGACGTCTCCACCGGCCAGACCAGCACGAAGGCGAAGCCCGCCTACGGCCGGCTCTACCAGACGCCGTTCGCCGACCGGATCCGCCAGGAGGTCGGCGTGCCGACCATGACGGTGGGCGCCGTGAGCTCCGTGGAAGACGTCAACACCATCGTCGCGACCGGCCGCGCCGACCTCGTGGCGCTGGCCCGCCCGCACCTTGTGGACCCGTACTGGACCCTCAACGCGGCCATCGACCAGGGCTTCCGCGGCCACCCCACGCCGGTGCAGTACCGCTCCGGGCTGCGCGCCCGGCGCCGCGCGCAGCAGCCGTGAGCCCAGCCGCTCCAGGCCCCGGTCCCGACACCGCCCCCCAGCCGGTGCCGGGGCCGGCGGCTCCACCCGAGGTTCCGCTGGGCGAGCTGCCGTCGCTCATGGGCATCCGGGTGCTGGAGATGTCGGCGGAGCGGGCCGTGGGCACCATGCCCGTGATCGGCAACCGACAGCCCTTCGGGCGCCTGCACGGGGGAGCGCACCTCGTGCTCGCCGAGACCCTCGCGTCCTTGGCGGCGTGGACCCACGCCGGCCCGGGGCGCGAGGCGCTCGGCGTGGAGATCGGCGCCAGCCACACCGGGGGAGCGACGTCGGGTGTCGTGACGGGGGTGTGTGAGGCGCTCTCCCTCGGGCGGACGCTCACCGTGCACGAGGTGGTGGTGCGGAACGAGGCTGGCCGGCGCCTGTCGACGGTGCGCGTCACCAACCTCCTGCGCGACACCCCCACCCCTGCGTGACCCCCCGCGTGATCATGGGCTTCCGCCACCCTGGTTGACGATCACTCGTCTCAGCGCCACATCTGCAGTGCTTGGTCGGCCCCTTGACTGCGCTGTTGGCCCCTTGGACGCGCAGGTTGCCCCATCGACAAGGCCGATGGGGCAACCTGCGCGTCCAAGGGGCCATCTCGGCGCTTTCCGCGACGCCAAGCCGCCGGGGTGGCTGCCCGAGATGTCGCTACCCGGCCCTAGATGTCGGAACGGCACCCCGATGGCGACATCTGCAGCCGGGTTCCGACATCTCAGGCCGGCGAGGGCGCCATCGCGGGCGTCCGGCTCGGCCTGCGACCGGCACATGTGGCGCGGAGGTCCTTGATCGTCACAGGGGCCTCGCAGTTGACGCCCCTTCCGACGAAAAGACGCCCCATCCCAGGCTCGGATGGGGCGTCAACTCGTCGGAAGGGGCGCAATCTCGCTTGTTGGGGCGGGAACTACGCCGCCCGCGCAGCCGACGTGGCGCGGATCCGCATGATCGTCGAGGGGGGCGTGCGCAACGTCTTTGATCGTCTCGGGGGAGTGGGATCAGGAGCGCAGGGTGGCGGACGGCGAGCAGCCGAACCGCTTGCGGTAGTCCACCGAGAACCGGCCCAGGTGCGTGAAGCCTGCCGCGGTCGCGAGGTCGGTGACGCTCGCCTCGGTGGGGTCAGCCGCCCGCAGCGCCCGGTGCGCCGCCTCGAGGCGGCAGGAGCGCACGTACTCCATGGGCGTCGTCCCGAGCTGGCGCCGGAACCCCTCCTGCAGCGCCCGCACGCTGACGCCGGCATGGCGCGCCAGGTCTTCGACGGTGTGGGCGGCGGCCGGGTCGTCGTCGACCAGCGTCTTCGCGGCGGCCACGGCCCGGGAGGTGGCGGGAGCGCCGGTGGTCAGCTCCTCGCTGAGGCTGCAGCGGTGCGCCTCGAAGAGCTGCCCCACCAGCACCGAGCGGACGTGCCGCACCCAGCGGGCGTCGTCGAGGCAGGGGCTGTCGGCGTCCACCTCGGCGGCGGCGTAGCCGAGCGTGCGGCGCCAGGCGCTCGCGGCGGGAGTGGTGAGGTCGAAGTCGAGGGCGAAGTCGAGCCGCGAGCTGACCTTGCGGCCCAGCGCCGCCGCGGCGTAGCCGGCCACCACGGAGCGGTGCGCGTAGAGGATCAGCTGCGGCGTGCCCGCGTCCCACCGCATGCTCACCGGCGCGTCCGGGCCGAGCACGCTGGCCGTGCGCGGCGTGGACACCACCTCGGCACCGCCCTGTCGCACCGCCGCGCGCCCGGCGAGGGGCACCTGCACGAGGTAGAAGCTCTCGAGCCGACCGGGCTCGATCTGCACGTCGGTGCCGTAGTCGAGGCGCACCACGCCCACCCCGCTGTGCTGGAACCCGCGCAGGTCGAGCGACAGCTCGCTGCCTCCGCGGGGCTCCAGCCGGTGGTCGCAGAACAGCTGCCCGACGCTGGTGCGCGCCTCGTCGACGTCGTGGGTGTGCCGTTCGACGACGACTCCCTTCGGCGCTGTCGCCGGAGCCGCGTCGTGCGGCTTGACGAGGGACAACGGCGGCGACGACGACGGCGACGACGACAGCGCTCGCGCCCTCCCCGCTGAGCGGAGCGCACGCGGGGGCGTCGGAGCTGTTGGAACCGTCTGCAGGGCGAGCTGTGGTGTCACGCCGCCACCTCCTCCAGGGATCTCCAGTGATCCTGCGACGTCCCTGTTACGGGAACGTCTCCGGTGATGACGGTCACGTTATCGCGCCTTCGTGTCGCGCGTCACGGACAGCGCGTGCGTTCGGCGGATAGTGCGCCCCCGAGCGTCTCCCTAGCGTCTCGCAGCACCTGGTCCGGAGCCCGAGCAGCGCCGGCCAAGCACCCGCGACGACGCTCGAGGAGGCCCCCGTGGCGACCCAGGAAGCACCCGCACCCGCCCCATCAGCAGGCCCGCTGGCCGGCCGCTCCGCCGTCGTCACCGGGGGCGCGACGCTGGTCGGCGCCGGCGTGGTCCGCGCCCTGCACGCGGCCGGCGCCACCGTCACCGTGCTCGACATCGACGGCGACGGCGCCAAGGCGCTCACCGCCGAGCTGGACCAGGTCCGACCCGACAGCGCGGAGGCCCTCGTCGTCGACATCACCGACGACGACGCCCTCGCCGGGGCGATCTCCCACGTCGTGGAGTCCCGCGGTGGCATCGACGTGTGGGTCAACCTCGCGTGCACCTACCTCGACGACGGCGCCGACACCTCCCGCGCCGACTGGCTCACCGCCCTCGACGTCAACCTCGTGAGCGCCGTCCAGGCCGTGCGGCTCGCCCGTCCGCACCTGGCGGCGAGCGGGCACGGCGCCGTCGTCAACCTCACGTCGATCTCCTCCAGCGTCGCCCAGACCGGCCGCTGGGTGTACCCCGCGAGCAAGGCCGCAATCGCGCAGGTCACGCGGTCGATGGCGATGGACCTGGCAGCTGACCGCATCCGCGTCAACTCCGTCAGCCCGGGGTGGACCTGGTCGAAGATCATGGACACCCTCTCCGGCGGCGACCGCGCCAAGACCGACGCCGTGGCCGCGCCGTTCCACCTGCTCGGCCGCGTCGGCGACCCCGCCGAGGTGGGCGCCGTCGTCGCCTTCCTCGCCTCCGACGCCGCGTCCGTGGTCACCGGTGCCGACTGGGCCGCCGACGGCGGCTACTCCGCCATGGGCCCGGAGCAGGCCGTGCCCGCCATCCCGCTCCTGTCCGCCTGACGCGCTGCACCCGCCAGCACGCCCCCTCGAACCCCCCGCCCCTCGAACAATGGAGCAGCCATGAAGGTCGGCATCGTCGGAGCCGGGTTCTCCGGCCTCGTCACCGCGAAGGTCCTGTCCGGTCTCGGGCACGACGTCGTCGTCATCGAGAAGTGCGACGACGTCGGCGGCGTGTGGTCCGCCAGCCGCCGCTACCCCGGGCTGCACACGCAGAACGGCAAGGACACCTACTGCTTCTCCGACCACCCCATGCCCGACGACTACCCCGAGTGGCCGTCGGGCGAGCAGGTGCAGCGCTACCTCGCCAGCTACGTGGAGAAGTTCGAGCTCCAGCGGTTCCTGCGACTGGGCACCGAGCTCGTCTCCGCCGACCCCCGCGACGGCGGCGGCTGGTCGCTCACCACCCGGCCAGCCCGCGTAGCGCAGCCGGCGAGCGGCGCGGCGGCCGCGCCGCAGGAGGCGCTCGAGGTCGACCACCTCGTCGTCGCCAACGGCATCTTCAGCGACCCCCACGTGCCCGACTACCCCGGTGCGGAGGAGTTCCGCGCCGCCGGCGGCCGCCTGCTCGCCACGAGCGACGTCCACGACGTCGAGGAGGTGCGCGGCAAGCACGTCGTCGTCGTGGGGTACGGCAAGTCGGCGTGCGACGTGGCCACGGCGCTGGCGCCGGCCGCCGCGAGCCTCGACGTCGTCGCCCGGCAGCTGCTGTGGAAGGTCCCGCGCCTGCTGGCCGGCAAGCTCAACTACAAGTACCTGCTGCTCACGCGGCTCGGCGAGGCGCTGTTCAAGTACATCGACGTCAAGGGCGTGGAGAAGTTCCTCCACGGACCCGGCGACGGCGTCCGCCGGCAGATGATCGGCAGCGTCCAGTCGCTCATCACGAAGCAGCTGGGGCTGCGGAAGCTCGGGCTGGTGCCCAGCGGTCCCTTCGAGGACATCGCCCGCTCCACCGTCAGCCTCGTCACCGTCGGCTTCTTCGAGGCGGTGAAGGCCGGACGGATCACCGTGCACCGCGACTCCCAGGTGGTGCGGCTACTGGCCGACGACGACGGCCGCCCCGCCGCCGAGCTGGCCGACGGCACCGTGCTCCCCGCCGACCTCGTGCTGTGCGGTACCGGCTTCCGCCAGCACGTGAGGTTCCTCGCGCCCCAGGTGGAGGCCCGCCTGCACGACGACCGCGGCAACTTCCGCCTGCACCGCCAGATCGTTCCGCTCGACGTGCCCGACCTGTCGTTCGTGGGCTACAACTCCTCGTTCTTCAGCCCGCTGTCTGCCGAGGTCGCCGCGCTGTACGTGGCCGACAGGCTCGCCGGCAACGACCGCGTGGGCGACCGCGCCGAAGCGCTGGCCCGGGTGGACCGCAAGCTCGCGTGGATGGAGGAGCGCACCAAGGGCCGCCACGCCCGCGGCACCAACATCATCCCGTTCTCCATGCACAACGTCGACGAGGTGCTCGAGGAGCTCGAGCTCAACCTGCCCGCACCGAAGCGCGCCGTGCAGTGGCTGCTGCCGGTCGACCCGGGCTCCTACGCCGGGCTCCACGCGCGCCTGGCGCAGAGGCTGAAGCGCACGGGGGGCGCGCGTCCGTCGTCGTCGTCCTCTTCCCCTGCGACCCCAGCGGCCAGCACGCTTGCCTCCGCCGACCGCTGAGCCCACCGCAGACCTGAGGAGCCACGCATGACCACGCAGTTCGAAGAGATCATCACCGGGGGGCTGCCCGCCGGCATCACCCGCTCCGACGAGGCCTTCGGCCACCGCACCTGGTCGGTGCTCGGCCACACGTACACCACCAAGGTCGAGAGCGAGCAGACCTACGCGTGGCACTCCTTCGACCCGCCCTCGACGGGGGTGCCGCCGCACGTCCACCCCACCCAGGACGAGTTCATCTACGTCCTCGACGGCGTGTACACGCTCTACCTCGACGGCGGGTGGACGCAGGCCGGTCCTGGTGACCTGGTCCGGATGCCCAAGGGACTGCCGCACGCGTACTACAACCGCCGCGAGGAGGCCGCGAGGTCGCTGTTCTGGGTGACGCCCGCCGGGCGCCTGGCGCAGCTGTTCTCGGTGCTGCACGAGCTCGACGACCCCGCCGAGGTGGTGCGCCTGTCGGCCCTCCATGACGTCGACTTCCTGCCCCCGGGCGCCGTCGAGGGCGCGTGACGGTGCTCGCCCACCCGGCCGGGTGCCGGGTGCTGCGGTACGGCGACGACCCGCAGCAGGTCGTCGAGGTCTGGCCGGCTGTTCCCGGGAAGCCCGCCCGGGGCACCGCGGTGCTCGTGCACGGCGGTTACTGGCGCACCCCATGGGCCGCGGACCTCATGCACTCCCTGGTGCCGGCGTTCACCGGGCGCGGCTGGCGGGTCGCGGTGCCGGAGTACCGGCGGATCGGGTCGGGAGGCGGCTGGCCCGCCACCTCCGACGACGTCGCCGCCGCGCTGGCAGCACTGGACGAGGACGACGGCGAGCGCGGCCGAGGTGGTCCCGTGGTGCTCGTCGGGCACTCCGCGGGAGGCCACCTGGCGCTCGTGCACGCGCGGGCAGCTGACGCCGTCGTCGCCCTCGCACCGGTGACCGACCTGGTCCGCGGGTACGCCGAGGGCATCGGGAACGGGGCGGTGGCGGAGCTGATGGGCGGTGCCTCGCCGCAGGCCGATCCCGCGGCGTACCTTGCGGCCTCGCCGCGCCAGCGGCCGTGGCCTGCGTGCCCCGTGCTCGTCGTCCACGGCACAGACGACGCGCGCGTCCCGGTGGAGCACAGCCGCGACTACGTCGCCACGGCCCGCTCCGACGGGGCACCCGTGGAGCTGGTCGAGCCGGCGTCGCTGGACCACATGGCCCTCATCGACCCGGCCGCGCCGCACTGGCCCGCCGTGCACACCTGGCTTGCGACCACCCTCCCCACCCCGCCGTGATCATGACCTCTCCCGCCGTGATCATGGGCGTCCGCCACCCTACGGATCCGTAAGGTGGCCAGCGTCCATGATCACGGACGGAGGGGGTTGAGGGCGCACCTGTGTCGGAGTCGCCGACTAGGCTCGCGGGGGCCCTCGGACACGGGGGTCGACGACTGGAAGGAAGAGGTCTCCGCGTGCTCCGCAGCCACTCCGCAGGAACCCTGCGCGCCGCTCACGACGGCGAGCAGGTCACCCTCGCCGGGTGGGTGGGCCGCCGCCGAGACCACGGCGGGGTGGCGTTCCTCGATCTGCGCGACGCCTCCGGTGTGGTGCAGGTGGTCGTCCGTGACGAGCTGCTCGAGTCCTCCGGGGCGCACGCGCTGCGCAGCGAGTTCGTCGTCCAGGTGACGGGCGCCGTCCGCCTGCGCCCGGTCGGCAACGAGAACCCGGCGCTGCCCACGGGTGACATCGAGGTGGTCGCCGAGGCGCTGACCGTCCTCAACGAGGCTGCCCCGCTGCCGTTCCCCATCGAGGCCGCGGGTGAGCAGGTGAACCCTCCCGGTGAGGAGGTGCGCCTGCGCCACCGCTACCTCGACCTGCGCCGTCCCGCCCCCGCCGCCGCGCTCCGTCTGCGCAGCGAGGCCAACCGCGTGGCCCGCGACGTGCTCCTGGCCGACGGCTTCACCGAGGTGGAGACCCCCACGCTCACGCGCTCCACCCCCGAGGGCGCCCGCGACTTCCTCGTGCCCGCCCGCCTCGCGCCGGGCTCCTGGTACGCGCTGCCGCAGAGCCCGCAGCTGTTCAAGCAGCTGCTGATGGTCGCCGGGATCGAGAAGTACTTCCAGATCGCCCGGTGCTACCGCGACGAGGACTTCCGCGCCGACCGCCAGCCGGAGTTCACCCAGCTCGACGTCGAGATGGCCTTCGTCGAGCAGGACGACGTCATCGCCCTCGCCGAGAAGGTGCTCGTCGGCCTGTGGTCGCTCATCGGGTACACGCTCGACACCCCCATCCCGCGGATGACCTACCGCGACGCGATGGCCCGCTACGGCTCCGACAAGCCCGACCTGCGCTTCGGGGTGGAGCTGGTCGACTGCACCTCCTACTTCGCCGAGACCCCGTTCCGCGTCTTCCAGGCGCCGTACGTCGGCGCCGTCGTCATGCCGGGCGGGGCGTCGCAGCCGCGCAAGCAGCTCGACGCGTGGCAGGAGTTCGCCAAGCAGCGTGGGCACCGCGGCCTGGCGTACGTGCTGCTGGGTGAGGACGGCGAGCTGTCCGGCCCGGTGGCCAAGAACCTGTCCGAGACCGAGCGCGCCGGCCTGGCCACCAAGGTCGGCGCCGTGCCGGGTGACTGCATCTTCTTCGCTGCCGGCGCGGCGTCGGGGGCGCGGTCGCTGCTGGGCGCTACGCGCTTGGAGATCGGCAAGCGGTGCGGGCTGATCGACGAGTCGCAGTGGGCGTTCGTCTGGGTGGTCGACGCGCCGCTGTTCGAGCCCGCCGAGGCCGCGGTGGCCGCTGGCGACGTCGCCGTCGGCGCCGGGAAGTGGACGGCGGTGCACCACGCCTTCACCTCACCCAAGCCCGAGCACCTCGACACCTTCGACGCCACCCCCGAGGCGCCGGGCGAGGCGCTGGCGTACGCCTACGACATCGTCTGCAACGGCAACGAGATCGGCGGCGGCAGCATCCGCATCCACCGCCGTGACGTGCAGGAGCGTGTCTTCAGCGTCATGGGCATCTCGCCTGAGGACGCTCAGGAGAAGTTCGGCTTCCTCCTCGACGCATTCGGCTACGGCGCTCCGCCTCACGGCGGCATCGCCTTCGGGTGGGACCGCATCGTGGCGCTGCTGACCAGGTCGGACTCGATCCGCGAGGTCATCGCGTTCCCGAAGTCGGGCGGCGGCTACGACCCGCTGACCGCGGCCCCGGCGCCGATCACCCCGGCGCAGCGGGCTGAGGCCGGCATCGACGGCCCCCCGAAGAAGCCCGAGGCTCCGAAGCCCTAACCTCTCTCCTCCGTGATCATGGGCGCTGGCCACCCTCCCGTGTCGTGATCATGGGCGCTGGCCACCCTGTGGATAACTTCAACGGGCAAAGCGCAAGATCCGCCACGCTTCCTGCGTGGTCGCACGACTGATCTCCCTGCCCGAGGTCCTGCCGCCCTTCACGCGGCAGGACCTCGGCGTTCTCGGCATCACCCGTCACCAGCTGGACCGACTTCTCGCCTCGGGCGCCGTCGTCGAGGTGGTGCGTGGCGCCTACCTGGATGCCCGGTCTGTGGCTGATCCCTTGGCGGTTGCTCGTGCGGCTTCACTGGTGATGCCGCCGCATGTTGTCGCCTGCCGGGGACTGGCGGCGTACATCCACGGCATCGATCCCCGCGGCCCAGCGATGGACACCTCCCCGATGCCCCTGCAGGGCCTGGTGCCGGCCAGCAACCGCACCCCGAAGTGGCGCGGCGCGTCGATCTTCGAGGCGCCCCTGGCCCCGCACGACGTGATGGAGCTCGGTGGGGTGCTGGTCACCACCCCGGAGCGCACCGCGCTGGACTGTGCTCGGTACTTGTCGCCGCCGATGGCGCTGGCGGTGCTGGACCGGAT